>CAWGHP010000001.1:0-363189 GCA_963822465.1 uncultured Gammaproteobacteria bacterium
ACACCCGCCGCTTCTATCTCGACGGCAATGACGGCATCTTCACCGATGGTTTCGATTGAGCAGTTCGCAACCCAACCCCACTCTCCCCGTCTCCGCTGATGGGAAACCAACCCGGCAGGACTGCCGCCTTGAGCAGCGAATGCTCCGCTTCCCTTCTCCCGCTGGCGGGAGACCAAACGGCAGGATTGCCGTTTTGAGCAGCGAACGCTGCCCGCAGGGCGAGCGCCATGGATGGCGCGAGTTCAGGTGCCCGCAGGGGGATGAGGGTGGATGAGCCCCGACAGGGGCGAATATCGCTCTTACCCAACCCCTCAACGCTTCAACGAGTCCTTCGCTGCTCTTCCCTTCTCCCGCTGGCGGGAGACCAAACGGCAGGATTGCCGTTTTGAGCAGCGAACGCTGCCCGCAGGGCGAGCGCCATGGATGGCGCGAGTTCAGGTGCCCGCAGGGGGATGAGGGTGGATGAGCCCCGACAGGGGCGAATATCGCTCCCACCCAACCCCTCAACTCTTCGACGAGTCCTTCGCCGCCTTCCGATCCGCCTGCATCTTCCTGTAATCAATCGGCCGAATCTCATTGATCCGACACTTGTCCTTCCCCACCACCACCGAATCGAACTTCTTGCTGACCACATGCGCCGACGAGGTCATGCCGATCTTGTCGGTCCACTCCAGGTTGCTGCACGGGGCATCCACCGTGATCAGGTAGGCCTCGTTGAGCCGCGGCCACACCACCACCTTGTATTCCCCCACCAGCTCCCAGCGCTGCAGATCCCAGAACTGGAACCGGTCCACCGCCGCCCCCGCATACGGCAGATACTCGGCGAGCCGCTTCTCCTGCACCTCGCGCGTCTGCGCGGACGCAGTCGTCGCCACCAGCAGCACCAGCATCGCCATCAGGGCTTTCATTTCGGACATCTCCAGGATTGGGGTGCGAATTCAGACAACAAACGGACGCACTCGACCGCCATACCGACGCATCCTGCCACGACCTGTTCACCTAGCGTTTCGCCGGCCCGCAAAACCACACCCACCCTCACCGTCGTCCCGGCGCAAGCCGGACTTCGCAGGCCAGGGACGCCGAAGCGAACATTCGCGCAGCGAATGGCCCCATGGGCAAGCCACAGGAGTGGCGCGTCATCCAGCGACTTTCCGCCCCACTCCAGCCCCTCACCGTCGTCCCGGCGCAAGCCGGGACCCAGCGACTTTCCGCCCCACTCCAGCCCCTCACCGTCGTCCCGGCGCAAGCCGGGACCCAGCGACTTCCTGCTCCACTCCAGCCCCTCACCGTCGTCCCGGCGCAGGCCGGGACCCAGCGACTTTCTGCTCCACTCCAGCCCCTCACCGTCGTTCCGGCGCAGGCCGGGTCCCAGCGACTTCCTGCTCCACTCCAGCCCCTCACCGTCGTCCCGGCGCAGGCCGGGACCCAGCGACTTTCCACCACCCTCAGGACACCAAGCTTGACGAATCCGCCCCCAATCGCTCTAATACGCGCCCCTTCGCCGTGGCCTTCAGCGCCCCGGCACGCAAGCACAAGGGCCGGGTAGCTCAGTTGGTAGAGCAGGGGATTGAAAATCCCCGTGTCGGCGGTTCGATTCCGTCCCCGGCCACCATTGCTGTCCGATAACTTCGATCGCCCGCATAGGTGCTGCAGATCCCGCTTCGCAGGGGAATCGAACCGCTTTGAAGCGCGGTTCGATGATGCGCGCCATCCTGGCGCTTACCCCTTCGGGGCCGCCTGCGGCGTTCGCTCCGGCATCCTGCCTGCGCAGTCCGTCGCCGGCCACCATTGCTTGTTCGACGACTCTGAGATTTCCCAGGAATTCCGTGTACCCCGCTTCGTAGGGGAATCGAACCGCTTGAAGCGCGGTTCGATGATGCGCGCCTTCCTGGCGCTTACCCCTTCGGGGCCGCCTGCGGCGTTCGCTCCGGCATCCATGCCTGCGCAGTCCGTCCCCGGCCACCACCAGATTCAAGTTTCCGCAATCTTCATGGAAATTTGGGACATCACGCACCATGGGAATCGAACCGCTTTGGAGCGCGGTTCGACTATTCGCGCCTTCCTGGCGCTTACCCTTTCGGCGTTCGCTCCGGCATCCATGCCTGCGCAGTCCGTCCCCGGCCACCGTTTCTCCATCCCTCCCATTCCGGTTGCCTGGCACCTTCTCAGTTGCTATCTTGGCCACGTTAATTCCCATGGCCATGTTAATTATCTTGGCCATGAGATAGTCTGTCAGGAGGCAACACCATGAACCCCGGCGCTTCATCCAGCCAGCCAAGGGCTTCGGAGGAACTAATCGCCCAGCTGTTCGAAAAGGATGGCTGGAAGGTTCAGCGCAAGCCAGCTGTCGGCCAATTTCACGCAGATCTAGTCATCAAGAAAAAGTCACGCGCCTACGCCGTTGAAATCAAGGCGATCTCCGAAGGGCGTCGAGACCGGGTGATCCCCCTCCTCTCGCAAGCCATCCTTCAGTCGCAATCCGCGGCCCGGAAATTTGGCAGCGCGCGCCCAATGGCCATCGTGCACGTAGGTGACGCGAAGGAAATTCTGCTCAGGCAAGTAGAGCGATTCGCGAAGCAATTTGCGCCGGACGTAGCGATCGGCATCATTTCCGACAACGGCGTTCGGCATTTCATCGGCGATGGTTTCGAAGGGTTGCAAGTCGAGCATGGCAAGATTCCCAGAGCCCTCGAGAACCCGGCAATCCAACCGTCCAACCTGTTCTCGGACCTCAACCAGTGGTTGCTGAAAGTCCTCCTCGCTCCCGAAATCCCCGAACACCTGTTGAGCGCGCCACGAGATAGCTATCGCAATGTTTCGGAACTCGCCAAGGCAGCGGGTGTTTCGGTGATGAGCGCATTTCGGCTCGGACAACAATTGCGCGAGGGAGGATTCCTCGACGAATCGTCCCAGTACCTCAAGCTCGTTCGCCGAAAAGCCCTGTTCGAGCGCTGGCAATCGCTGGGGCACCGATCGTCACCGGAAATTCGCATGCAATTCCTTGTTCCAGGCGCGACAGAGCAGAAGTTGAGGAAAGTCGTATCGGACGGCAACGCCTGCCTCGGCCTCTTCGCCGCAGCCGACGCCCTCAAACTCGGCCATGTATCCGGGGTGCAACCCCATGTCTACGTAGAAAAACTACCGCGCCGGAACAACAGCGCATGGAGAGGACTGGTTCCGTCTGGTCAAAATGAGCCTTTCGACCTGGTGCTCAGACAAGCGCCCGCGCCGAAATCCCTCTTCCGCGGAGCCGTACACCAGGATGGCATGGCCATCGCGGATGTCCTGCAGATCTGGCTCGACGTCTCCGCCCATCCATCCCGCGGACACGAACAGGCCGAACTGATTCGCAAAAAGGGGCTGCGCAACGTCATCGAGGGAAGCAACCAGTGAACGAACTGGCCGCCTTCTCTCGGTTGCTTGAAGCCCTAGGGTCGAAATCAGCCTATCCAATCCACCACAGCCTCTTCAGCTGCAAAAATCAGAAGTTAGACGCTCGACACAACTCGATCAATTGGTAGAAAGAAATTCATTGAGCCGCTCGGCGATCAACTCGCGCCGCGCGCGAATGAACGCCTTGTAGTTGTCGACAATCAGCAATTCTTTTTCAACTGGAATGCACTGCTTCGCAAGCGCTCCTTCGCCAGCCTTCTCGATTAGCTGCGGAAAATAATCGATTGGCTGTTTGTCGCTGATTTGCCTGTTGGTCTTCCCTCCGATGAAGCACAGATTAGCGATGTCATCTGCCTCTCGACCCGTGTAAGCGGACTTGAGAATTGCCTTTGGAAAGATATGGTGAAACTGCAGCCGGTGATGCGCGCCTTTGTGGCCCAACGAAATGGCCAACTTTGAGTGCCAATCTTTGGCGCCAGCACTTCTAAATGCCAGAAACATGGTTTTGAAAAGTGCGCTGCGCTGATTGCGGCCCTCTAACTCTTCGGGGGCAATGTCTAACCGACCAACCTGAAGTCTCAGCCGATCAATCAACTCACTCGCGCCCCCGCCGTCGCGAAGAATGGCAACGTCCTGATCCAGCAGGGTTTCACTCGACCCTCTGGAATAGCGTCCTTTGGCGTTGGCAGTCAACGCCCAATGCCTCAAGAGCTGCGCCTCCTCGTCAGACAGCTCGTATTCTCGCTTATGCCCGTAATAGCCGAGCGTTACAAGCAAGAACGGTGACGAAAGCAGCGCTGGACTGTCAATTCCGGTGTTGTTCCTTAGAAAATTGAGGGCAAATTCCATTCCCAGCACGCTCTCACGCCACCCCTCGTGTAGTACCTCTAGCGGCAGGCCGCTAACTGTCAGGAAGCGAGATTGCCCTGTTGCGAAGACCACCAAGTTCTTGAGATGCAGGCCTAGGTCTAGTTCGAAACCCACCTTGGCACAGATCTCCTGAAACGCTTGAAATACCTTCAGCGCCCCGCGCCATTTGGCCGTGATTTGCGCTAGCGCCAAGTCGGAGCTCCTCAACTTCGCTCCAAGCGAGTTCACTCGCACAAAAATCTCTGTTACTTCATCGTAGGAAAGATTTCGCTCAAGGATGTCCATGCGATAGACATACTTTCGGACTCCCCTAAGTTTGGCCAAGCGTTTACTGTACTTCTCTGCACGTGAGTCATCCAGATTCGTGATGCCGGCACGCTTGAGAAAGGGGCGGTCGCTATCAGTCTTGAATATCTCAGAAACCTTTACCCATTGCGGAAGTTGCTCAAGTTTTCGGGTCGACACAACGAAGGTCATGCGATCGAATCGCTGCTGAAGTTCGTCCTCGCTGGAGTCGGCCTCGTCAGGATTCAGATCCTCCTCGTCGTCGTCCTCCCCACCATCCTCGTCTACTTCCGTGACGAATGAGAGCCGCTCCGGATGTTCCAGATTAAACAGCAGATCTATTGGGCGTTTCCTTCCCCTAACATTGACGGATTCGCCGCGAATCACCGCGGATAAGGACGTCAAGCGTTGTTGCCCATCAAGCAGCAATCGCGTGCTCTGGTATGGATTCCCCTGCTGCGCCACCGCAAAGTCTTGTAATGGGACTGCCTCGTCCGTTTCCCACAACAAGATTGCTCCCGATGGGTATCCGCGGTACAGCGAGTCTAGTAAGTCTCGCACTCGGGTAGAGCGCCACACGTAGCGGCGTTGCATCTCAGGCAGGCGCAACTCGCCGCGCTCGATCATGCCCACGAGTTCTTCAACGCTGGCTTCAGCTTTTGCCATAGTGTGGTCAACCCCTCAAAATCGAATATGAGCAACTCAAGAACAGGACAGCAATTATTCCTTCAACGACTAATCGCAACAGTACAATAGTAGAAGCGACACTAGCATCTCGAGTGCAGCATCGAACGACTGGGTGATTTTCCGATCATGGTCAGTTGTGGGCATAGGAGGCTGTTCTCCTACAATGGACCATCCTCGCCATCCAATCACTGATACAGATGCGCTTGAATAGCAATAAAGGCTTGACGAATTTCCGGGACGGGACCGAGCACGCGCTTTGCATCATTGGTCCCGCCGTAACGGATGCGCAGGAAGTCGGCGATCTTGCTTGAAGCCAGCTCGCCGACGCCGTGACGTTCGTAGGCTTCCAGTACGTATTCAAGAAAACTGCGCATCTCGCGCTGGTAGCCATTCAGTCCATTGGACTTGGCGGCACCCACGCGCTGCGAGCGGGACAATGGCGCCAACGTGAACCGCACATAGGCGAGCACATCGAAAATGTCGCTGTGGGGTGCATCGATCAGACGGCGCATGTCGTCCAGTCGATCGGCGTCGTATCCCAAGTCGCTCAGGCGTTGCTGGAACGCTTCACGCCGGTCCGGATCACTCCACACCGCGCGCAGTTCGTCCTCCGATGCAACAAGATTGCCCAAGTCGCCGAACAGCTGTGCCATGAACTCCTGGGCAGTGATTTGGCGTCCCTCGTGCCAGTACGTCGTCGCGGCAAGGTAGCGGATGCTGCGCTCTTTTCCATCAGCCAGTCTCACCACAACTTTCGGTTTCGGCTCAAGCGGCGGCTCGTTCGTGCCACCAGGCGGATCTGAAGCCGGCTGCGGATAGTTTGGCCCGCTTGTAACGCCAGGCTCATCCGGCGGCAGTGGCTCGCCATCCCACTCGGGATCGTTGAAGTGCTCGTAGGCCTTGACGAAATCGTAGACGTGAAGAAGTCCTTGCCGTCGAAGGTGCGCGTGCCGCGACCGATGATCTGCTTGAACTCGATCATCGACTTGATCGGCCGCAATAGCACGATATTGCGCACGTTGCGTGCATCGATGCCCGTTGAGAGCTTCTTCGAGGTGGTCAGAATGGTCGGCAGCGTCTTCTCGTTGTCCTGGAACTCGCGCAGGTGCTGTTCGCCGAGCTTGCCGTCGTCGGCGGTCACGCGCTCGCAGTAGTGCGGGTCCGGGTTGTCCTTGATCTGGTTGATGATGTTGCGCACGCGCGCGGCGTGATCCTGCGTGGCGCAGAACACCAGTGACTTCTGCCGCTGGTCGATCTGGTCCATGAACTCCTGCACGCGGCTTTCCTCGCGCGCATCGATGATCAGCTTGGTATTGAAGTCGGCCTCGGTGTATTCCCGCTCCGGGTCGATCTCGCCGCTGATCACCTCGTCCTCGTCGGAGAACGTGTAGGTATCGAGCGTGCTGGCCATCTGGCGCACCTTGAACGGGGTCAGGAAGCCGTCGCCAATGCCTTCCTTCAGCGCGTAGCTGTACACCGGCTCGCCGAAATAGCGATAGGTGTCGGTGTTGGTGTCGCGCTTGGGCGTGGCGGTCATGCCCAGTTGCACGGCCGGCGCGAAATACTCCAGGATGCCGCGCCAGGTGCTTTCGTCCCGAGCGCCGCCGCGATGGCACTCGTCGATCACGATGAAGTCGAAGAAATCCTTCGAATAGCCTTCGAAGGTGAATTGCGGCTCCTCGGACGTATCTCCGCCGGTCATGAAGGTCTGGAAGATGGTGAAGAACACGCTCGCGTTCTTTGGAATCCTGCCCTGCTTGCGGATCTCCTCCGGGCTGATGCGACACAGCGCATCGGGCGCAAACGCACTGAACGCGTTGTAGGCCTGATCGGCGAGGATGTTGCGGTCAGCCAGAAACAGGATGCGCGGGCGGCGCACCGGATCACGGCTGAGATTCCAGTGCGCTTGAAACAGCTTCCACGCAATCTGGAACGCGATGGATGTTTTGCCGGTGCCAGTGGCCAAAGTCAGCAGGATGCGCTGCTCGCCCTCGGCGATGGCTTCCAGCACCGCGGTGATCGCATTGTGCTGGTAATAGCGCGGCTGCCACTTGCCGCCACCGGTTTCGAACGGCACCGCGCCAAAGCGGTCGCGCCAGTCGTTGCCTTCGGGGAAGCAGCGCTGCCACAGCTCCAACGGCGTCGGAAACGGCATGGCGATATCGCCTTCCGCACCGCTGTCCATGTCGATGCCGTACCAGCCCAGCCCGTTGGTGGCATAGGCAAAGCGCGCCTGCAACCGCCCGGCGTAATCCTTGGCCTGGCCCACACCGGCCGTATGTCCCAGCCCGGCGCGCTTGGCCTCGATCACCGCCAGCTTGCGGTCGCGATAGCTCAGCACGTAATCGGCCGACAGCGGATTGGCCCGTCCGCCACCGCCGGTGATGCGGCCGGGGCAGATCATTTCGCGATTGACCTTTGAACCCTCGACCACGCCCCAGCCGGCGTCGCGCAACACCGGGTCGATGCGGTTGGCGCGGGTATCGGCTTCGGTTTCATTCATGTCCTTGCCCCTTCGCTCCATGCTGCGTGCCTGCACTCAGCCCGAACGCTTGCATGGTACGGAATCGAACCGTCTTGGCCCGTTCAAACCGTGGACAGAATACCCGAGCCGCCTTGCACTTCTCACTTCGCGAGACCGATACTTTCCGGCAAGTGGATTGGGAGATCCCGGCCGGCGTCATGGCCTCGGTGCGTTCACCGGGGCCTCTCGCTTTTATGGACCGTGGGATATTGCCCGTCAGGCCGCGCGAACCTCGATGTTCACTTGCAGGTTCCGGCGCAGCACGTCGAAGATCGCGGCCACGTTGTCCATGCCGGGATTGCCACTGGCAGACAGCATGCGATGCAGACTTTTGCTGGGCCGTTCGGTAGCTGATGCCAGCCCTTCAAAGCCGATGGTGGCATTGACCAGATCGCGCAAGATCACCCGCGCCGTCGCCGGGTCGCCGTTGAGGAACAATGATCCGGCCTCGTCCAGCAGCGCCCGTGCAAACGCCGGCTCACGCTGAACACGTTCCACCACGGTCTGTTTGAAATCTCTGGTCAGTGGCATGTCATCACCTCGTTTTGCCGATCCGGGCCTTGCGCGCCCGGTACTCTTCCTTCAGTTGAATCGCCCGCTTGATGTCGCCTTTCTGGCTGGCCTTGGTGCCGCCGGTAAACAGCAGGATCAATTTGTCGCCATCCCGCGTCAGATAGATTCGGTAGCCCGGCCCCCAGTCGATGCGGTATTCACCGATGCCGTCGAACCACTTCACGCTGGAGGTGTTGCCCATCTCCATCCGCAACACCGCCGTTGTCACCTTGGCAGCGGCCTGCACATGCAGGCCATCGAACCAGTCCCGATAGGGGACGCTGCCGTTCTCGGCGATGTATTCCTCGACTTTCCATGTCATGAGTTATAGTAACCTTTATGTTACTCCAGTCAAGCGGCGGTTCCGTCCCTGCGCGAGCCAAATCAGTTGGCCGGAGAGGGATTTTTGCCGCAGAGGAGGTACGCGCCTTCGATCAGTCGGCCGGGGTGAGGCCGTTGTCGGTGCACCATTCGCGCAGCGCCTGGCGGGTCTGCTCCGCCTCCCACTGATGCCAGGCGTCGAGGCTCTGCTGGCGCTCCAGCAGATCCTTGAAGCGGGCATAGGCGCCGCGATGCGAGAACATCGCGCAAACCTGTTCGTAGCATGCCGGCAGCTGCGTGCGGGCGAACTCCAGCGCCAGCGGCTTGCCCAGCCCGAATTCGCGCTTGTCCGGCAACGGCACATAGCGCTCCGCGTCGTCGATATCCGCCGGCAACGGTTCGAAATCGTCGGTGTCGCCGCCGTGCCACAGCACGGCGCCCGTTTCCCGGCATACCCAGGCTGCGGTGTCGAAGCCGCTCCCCGCATCCACGAACAACAGCGCGTCTTCGAGGTCACCCAGCTTGACGGGGGTTTGCTTGCTCATGGGACGTTCGAATAACCCGGCTTTTTGCAGGAGCGCACCCTGTGCGCGAATGGCACACCACGTCGCAACGTGCTTTCGCGCACAGGGTGCGCTCCTGCAGATGACCCCGGCGAGATTTTTCGAGTCTGCTTCATGTCAGCTCGCCGGAGAAGGCCTTTTGCAGGAGGGATTGGCGGAGGTTGGCGAGCGTCACTTATTTTCAGGTTGAACGCAGAGTGCAATGCCTTCGTCGTTCGTTCAAGGCGCTTGATCGCTTCCAGCAAGTCCAACTGTCCTTCGTGCGACGGCAATGCAAACGACATTTGCGCCAAGGTACGGTTGCTCAGATTAAGCATCGTTGCGCCAGTCGCGATGCTGGACAGCTTTTCTACCATTGTCGGGGTACGCAGAACGCAAGCCACAAATTCCGACGACACGCCGGGCTTTGGTCGGATGACGAAGCTGCCCGTTCCACACAGCCACCCTTCCTGTGTTCAAGAACAGGTGCGCATCGTCCCATCTCTCCACGTCTGCCAATCACCAAGTCGCCAACGCGCGACTTGTAGGAAGTCAGCCTCATCACCGCTTCGTCCGAGATCGTCTTCCTCCAGTCCGGTTCGATACGACCGTCAATGATGTTGGATGGGTTGACGATCGGTGTACCACCGTCGATGTAATCACGCTTATGCAAAAGTGATCCAAATGGACCGGTAAATACGTCGCCGACAAGTTGTTCAAACCAGTCATCTTGCCGATCATTCGGATTGCGGCCTATCACCCGTCCACTGCCGATCAAAGAGCAGACGTGCATCCGCCAGATTGGCCTCGGCATGGGCGTGGGCGCGGTCGAGGGCGGCGAAGGCCTGATCGAGCACCGCAACGATCCGCTCCTGATCTTCCAGTGGAGGCAGAGGAATTGCTCGCGCCTCCATAGATTCTTTCGACACGTGGATCATCGTCGCGCCGGCGCCCTGCTCTTTGCGTATCAGCTCCTTGTCCCACTCGAGAAAAATAGAAAAGGTAGTCGCGCAAAATCTTGCTGGATGTGGTTCTACCTTCCAGATGTGATAGTGGTAGATCGTTCTCTCACCAGACCATATCGTGCGGACCAAATGAGGCCGACCACGCATCAGAAGTCGCCCGTCTTCGCAATACTTGTCCTCCTCAAGTTCGAGGTCGGAGAAATACCAATGGTGCTTGCAAAGAAATTTCCTACTCGCAGGACACGGATACCGCCCCTCGTCCAGAAGTTCGGCCTTCTTATACGCGCGACCATTAATCAGCCTGCACACATCACCAATCTTCGATGTGGGCCAGTTGCTCATTCCGAGTTCGGTCTTGACGAAGCTCGCAGCTTTCACAGAACATCCCCCGAATCTCTTCCAGAATCTCCGCCGTCTCCGCATCCCGCGCCAGCATGTCGGCGATGATCTGCTCGGGACTGCGCAGCGCCTCCGCCTCGGGCGCGTTGGGGTTCTTCACCGACAGATCCCAGGTCGCCTTGTCCAGATCGGCGACCGCTCACGGTCCAGCTCTTCGGTCGCTGTCGGCCTTGCTCGCCTGCAGGGCCACGAACTCGGCCAGATCGTCGTCGTTCAGCGGGTTGGTCTTGCCCATGCTGCGACCCGGATCAAGCTGGTAGAACCAGATGTCCCGCGTCGGTCGCGCCCTTCTCGAAGAACAGCACCACGGTCTTGACGCCGGCGCCCTGAAAGGTGCCCTGGGGCAATCGAGGATGGTGTGCAGGTCTGCAGCTCTCCAGCAGTTCCTTGCGCAGCGCCACGCTGGCGTTGTCGGTGTTGCTGAGGAAGGTGTTCTTGATCACCACGGCCGCCGCGGCCGCCGGCCCGCAGCTTGCGGATGAAGTGCTGCAGGAACAGGTAGGCCGTCTCGCCGGTGCGGATCGGGAAGTTCTGCTGCACCTCGCGCCGCTCGCCGCCGCCGAAGGGCGGATTGGCCAGGATGATGTCGTGGCGGTCCTTCTCCTGAATGTCCATCACGTTCTCATTGAGCGTGTTGGTGTGGACGATGTTCGGGCGCCTCGATGCCGTGCAGGACCATGTTCATGATGCCGATGATGTAGGCGAGCGACTTCTTCTCCTGCCCGTAGAAGGTCTTGCGTCTGCAGGGTTTCGTAGTCGGCGGCCGAGAGGTTGTCGCGGCGCAGGTAGTCGTAGGCTTCGCACAGGAAGCCAGCCGAGCCGACCGCGCCGTCATAGATCGTCTCGCCGATCTGCGGGTCGATCACCTTGATCATGGCGCGGATCAGCGGGCGCGGCGTGTAGTATTCGCCGCCGTTGCGGCCCGGCGTTGCCCATGCGCCGGATGCGGGTTTCGTAGAGCTGCGACAGTTCGTGCTTGGCCTCCTGGGTGTTGAAGTAGAGGCCGTCGATGATTTCCAGCACGTCGCGCAGGATGTAGCCGGAGCGGAACTTGTTGCGCGAGTTCGGTGAAGATCTCGCCGATCTTGTATTCGAGCGAGTCGGGATCGTCGGTGCGTTTCGCGGAAGGCTGCAGATAGGGAAACAGCTTGCCGTCGACGAACTCGATCAGGTCCTCGCCGGTGCGCGCGGCGTTGATGGTCGAACGTGCCATCCGCGTTCTTCGGCGCGGCCCAGGTCTGCCAGCGGTAGCGGCTCGTCGATGATGGGCGTGTAGTCGTGGCCTTCCAGCTCGGCCTCGTCCGCCCACGTCGTTCTCCAGGTCGTCGAGGTATTTGAGGAACAGCACCCACGAGGTCTGTTCGACGTAGTCCAGTTCGGAAGCCAGGCCCTCGTCGTTGCGCATGACGCGGTCCATGTTGTTGAAGGCGTTTTCAAACATCCGAGGTGTCTCTCCTGTCAAGCGAGTTCTTTTCAACCAGGCATCGTGGCTGACTTGTCAGCCATCGACAATGCCGGGGCCAGCGATGAGTGCCACCTGCCAGCCGGGAGAGAGTAGTCGAAGAGGCGGGTATTGGGCGAGGATCGTGGGGTTCCGATTGCTTAGTCGTGATGGAGAGCATCGCCCCTAAGGAGGGCTCCTACCAAGAGCGCAGGATGTTTGAGGGTCTCTTGAGGTCTGTTGGGTTCCGTACAATCACGGTTTCTGGATGGCGGCATGCCTGCCTGAAGCGTGCGAGCATGCTGGCTCGGTCCTCCGCATTCGGACAGCGCGCTCGCTCCGTGGCACCTTCCCGACGCGCCGCTTCAAGGACTCAACGAATGACGATTCACTGGTACCCCGGGCATATGCACAAGGCCCAGAAGGACATGATCGAGCTGCTGCCGCAGGTCGATCTGTTGATCGAGATTCTGGATGCGCGGATTCCCTGGTCTAGCGAGAACCCGGCGATTGCGCGTGCGTAATTCTGGGCGTCGCTCTAGTACGTGAGTTCGTGAAACTGGATGTCGTTTGGCGCCCGCAAGTTCCACCGAATCCCCAGTGACATGATTGTCAAATAGGACGCACTGTTGTCATATCTTCACACTTGCACAAACCATTCGTGATTTGTAAATTATGGCAGCTCAAAAAAGCGCTTCGAAATTGGACAGCCACAATTTGTTTGATGCGGGTCTACGAACAGCACAAACACCTATCCAACATGATCAAAACATTTGTTGCCAAGGAGAACTGAATTCACATGGATGTCAAGATTGGGACTCTCTTGATTGCTTTCACTGTTTCACTTTTCACCCCCGCAATTTCAGGGCTCGCCGCAAGCGATGCCTCCATCGATGCCTTGATTCAACTGCAAGCGCTGGCCGATACGCAGGCCGCCCAAAAGATACTCGAGCCCTCCGACGCGACGACGACCGACGCGGAATTTGCGCGGCATACCGATGTTCTTTTGCAAAACCTGCGCGCCAGGTTTTCTGCTGATTGTCAGGGTCGCGAACTAGAAAGTCCAAAACCTGGGTGCCGAGCTACTTTCAGACACATTGGATGCAGATTTTCACCACGGCAGTACTGGCTTTGCAACACCAGAGACGCCCGAGTACCAGATCACCTTGACGCCTTCAACGTACGATTTTGGAATCGTTCCCCAAGGCTCGAGTAGCACCCAGACTTTTACAATCAGCAATACAGGCACCAGCACCGATGTAACGCTTAGTTCAGGCTATCCCGTACGCGGGCAGCACACTGATTCCTGATCCATTTGTCGACCATGACAGCACCTGCGGCACCGGGCTTGTTCCCGGTCAATCCTGCTCGCTTCAGGTCACTTTTTCGCCCCAGCAGGCCGGGAATGCGTCTGGCTACATCTTTATCAGAATCCATCAGTCAAGCACCTTGTTCTTCGCTCGGCTTTCAGGAACCGATGGGACTTCTGCTACCTATTTGCTGTCATTGACACCTTCGTCTCACGATTTTGGAACGGTCCCTCAAGGATCGAGCAGCACACAAACCTTCACCATAACCAATATTGGCAACAGCGCCATCACATTCAACTCAGGCTATCCATACGCGGGCAGTGCGCTGATTCCTGATCCATTCGTCGACCATGACAGCACCTGCGGCACCGGGTTGGTTCCCGGTCAGTCCTGTTCGATTCAGGTCACTTTTGCGCCCCAGCAGGCCGGCAATGCGTCTGGCTACATCTTTGTCAGAATCCATCAGTCAAGCACCCTGTTCTTCGCTCAACTTTCAGGAACCGACGGGACTTCTGCTACCTATTTGCTGTCATTGACACCTTCGTCTCACGATTTTGGAACTGTCCCTCAAGGATCGAGCAGCACACAAACTTTCACCATAACCAATATTGGCAACAGCGCCATCACATTCAACTCAGGCTATCCATACGCGGGCAGTACGCTGATTCCTGATCCATTCGTCGACCATGACAGCACCTGCGGCACCGGGTTGGTTCCCGGTCAGTCCTGTTCGATTCAGGTCACTTTTGCGCCCCAGCAGGCCGGAGATGCTTCTGGTTATCTCTTCACCAGAATCCACCAGTCAGGAACGTTGTTCTTTAGTTCGCTCGTTGGGACAAGCAGCCATCAAGAAGTCCCCATATTTTCAAGTGGTTTCGATTAGCGCCAGATTCGAGTGTTGATTTGCCGGAAATCGTCAAAGCAATCGTCGGATTGTTCGAACTGTGACGGTGGGTAGCTTGCAACGTGGACGCACAGCATCGCTGAAAGCTCGTCGCGCGCCTACCGAAGGAAGCTCCCACCAAGGACCTGCGAGGTTCTCTGAGATGCTGGGCCGCGGGAGACGCGTACAATCGCGATTCTTCCGGTGGCAGCGAAGCCACTTGGCGCGCCCGCGCCGCGTCGGGCAGCTTTCCGTCGCGACCGCTTCAAGGATTCAAGAAATGACGATCCACTGGTACCCCGGCCACATGCACAAGGCCCAGAAGGACATGATCGAGCTGCTGCCGCAGGTTGATCTGTTGATCGAGATTCTGGATGCGCGGATTCCCTGGTCGAGCGAAAACCCGGCGATTGCGCGGCTGCGTGGGGACACGCCGTGCATCAAGGTGTTGAGCAAGTCCGATCTGGCCGACCCTGCGGTGACGGCGCTGTGGCAGGCGCGGTTTGAGCAGCAGCGCAACGTGAAGACGTTTCCGACCCGCAGCGATCAGCCGGCGGGAATCAAGGCGGTGCTGGGGCATTGCGTAGACGGACAACGAGCCGGCGGTGACCAAGTCGCAGCAGCGGATTGACCTGGGCGGCGGGGTCATCCCAGTGCAATCGGGACATTCAGCATTCGCCATTCCTCAACGGGCGTGACAGTTGCGCTGACCACGGATCGTTGCCGCTGGCGGGTGGCACCTGGGGCGTGCTCATCACGCCAGAGTAAGCAGTGTTCACTCTTCAGAAGGGCCGCATGCCACGCTGCAGCTCCATTGTTGTGTGTCGCTACTTGGCAAACCCTTGCTCACGAAGAGACGGTCCGTTAGACATTGCTCGCCATCACCCGCCGCACCACCGACGTCACGTCCTCCGCGATCCGCCAGATCTCACCCGCCCGATCCACATCGCAGGAATTGGCCTCGGCCTCCTCCTCGACCAGCATCCTGACCAAGGGCGGCAGGCCCAACGCGTCGTCGAAATCCTCTATCAAAGACACGAAGCGACGGTCATAGCTGAGTCGACGGGCGATAAGTCGGCTTGTGCCGAGCTCGAGGTTGCAGGGGCGGTTGAGGGGCTCGTCGATCATGTCAATGCCGGTGCAGTCCGGGGCCCATGTCTGGAAGGCCAGGCGCAGCCACCAGAAGGGGCAATTCCGGCGCCAGAAGAGACGAGTGCAAGGAAGACCGTGGCCGATTGGATGGAAGTTGCCGTCAGCCTTTATGGCTTCGCCCGAGATTCGACAACCATCGGGGTCGACGGTGTAACGGATGATGCCGAGGGCGGTGATTTCGCGGCGCTCGCCGTGCAGGCCGCGGAGCTCACGGACCTCAAGGCGATGGTGCGCGAGGGCGTGGTCGAGCTTGCCCCAGATCATGTCAAGCAAACCGCGATCGACCTGGAACCAGTCGTCCGGGAAATAGCGCAAGCGCCTGTCGAGCAGTTCGAGTTTTTCGTCCAAGGTCATGGTGCGGCCCTTTGCAAGTGGACGGACACTAGGGTTATGGCGTATCAGGATTCGCGACGGTGAATGAGCTGTTCGGGATCGTGAGGGTCTGCAACGTGCAAGGTGGCAGGACAGCATCGCCCCTGAAGAGGGCTCCTACGAAAGGCTTGGGTGGCTTGGTGGGTTCTTGAGGTGGGTGGCCAACGACAAGGGCATAAAACTTGACCAATCAAGAGCACCACCCTCATCCCCCTTCGGGACCTTCTCCCGCCAGCGGGAGAAGGATTCATCAAGTATGGCTTCATACTGTCTGAAAGGTCGGATCAAATGCGTGCAAACTCGGTTTCGCGCTGCGCGCGCGTGGCCCGCACCAATATCGCTTCAAGGATTCACGAAATGACGATTCACTGGTACCCCGGGCATATGCACAAGGCCCAGAAGGACATGATCGAGCTGCTGCCGCAGGTTGATCTGTTGATCGAGATTCTGGATGCGCGGATTCCCTGGTCGAGCGAGAACCCGGCGATTGCCCGTGTGGCCGAGCGTGTGCGCCAGGGCGGGCACGATATTCCCGAGGCGGTCATCCGCCGTCGTTTCGCCGCTGGCCGGAACAACTTCTTGCGTCAGTACCGCGCTGCGGTGGACGATTGGGTGCTGTACGATAACGCAGGCAGTTCACCCGTACTGCTGGATTGGGGAGAGAACTCGTGAAACAGGATTTGTCGAAAGCCAAAAACCCCGATTTGCGCGCTTCGCTTGCGGCCATGCAGCGTGCCGCGCAACAGGCGCGCAATACCGCCGTGCAGACCGATACGGCCCTTGTCGTGGTAAAGGACGGCAAATTGCTGCGCATTCCTGCGGCGCAGTTGCGCGGACAAGACGAGGCAGCGTAGGTAACGAACATCGCCACCAAATCTGCGAATGACTTCTCCCCCCGCTGATAAACGGCAAGTGCGCGCGGCATGACCGTCTTGCGCTGTACTGCCAAGCTGCTCAAGCGCCTCAAGCAGCCGACCAAATCCCCGGAACCGACGCCGCAATCAAACCCACTGGGTGAGTGGTACGCGGACATCGAAGTCTGGCGTCGACAACCATTCGTGGTGATGCTCAATGCCGCCACTGGCGCGCTGCTGGTGCTGGCCGGCGACACTGCCGGCCTACGTCGACTGCATGAACACGCACTGCTGCAATTTGCGGCGATCTGCGAGCACTTCGGCTTGAGCGGGCCGGGTGTGGATGCGGAACTGCACGGCTTCGATGCCGGGTTTACCTTCGCCCCCACCCGCGACCGTAGCCTGTTGTCCTCCCTCAACCAGCGAAAGTTCGGCGCCTGGATGGGCTTTGAGCACAATGGCTATTCACCTTTCGAATCCGCGGCGTTGGAATGGGAGGGGCTGTTCAAACACCGTGACCTTGGTCGCGATACGCGGCACAACTCCGAATACCACTTGCCGCTCGATCTGATCCGGCAGCGAGTTGCATCTCACCGCGCCGCTTCAAGGACTAAAGCATGACGATTCACTGGTACCCCGGGCATATGCACAAGGCCCAGAAGGACATGATCGAGCTGCTGCCGCAGGTTGATCTGTTGATCGAGATTCTGGATGCGCGGATTCCCTGGTCGAGCGAGAACCCGGCGATTGCACGGCTGCGTGGGGACACGCCGTGCATCAAGGTGTTGAGCAAGTCCGATCTGGCCGACCCTGCGGTGACGGCGCTGTGGCAGGCGCGGTTTGAGCAGCAGCGCAACGTCAAGACGTTTCCGACCCGGAGCGATCAACCGGCGGGCATCAAGGCGTTGCAGGGGCTGTGTCGGGAGATGGTTCCTCATCGGGACGCGAACAAGAACCAGATCCACGCCATGGTGGTCGGCATTCCGAATGTCGGCAAATCGACCCTGATCAATATTCTTGCGGGGCGCAAGATCGCCAGGACGGGCGACGAGCCGGCGGTGACCAAGTCCCAGCAGCGCATCGACCTCGGCAACGACATCATCCTGTTCGATACGCCGGGGATCCTGTGGCCCAAGGTCGAGAACCCGGCCAGCAGCTACCGGCTGGCGGTTACCGGCGCGATCCGCGACACGGCGATGGAGTACGACGACGTCGGCCATTTCGCCGCTGAATATCTGCTGCGTCAGTATCCCGATCTGCTCGTGGAGCGCTTCAAGCTCGATGCCTTGCCGCGCGACGAGGAAGCGTTTCTGCAAGCCGCCGCGATCAAGCGCGGCGCGATCGGTGCCGGGGGCAAGTTCAACCGGCACAAGATCAGCGAGCTGCTGGTGAAGGAGTTTCGCAGCGGGAAAGCTCGGCAGGATCAGCCTGGAGACGCCGGCGATGATCGAGCAGGAGCAGTTGGCGCTGGACAAGGTGGCCGCGGAAAAGGCCGCCGGCAAGGCCGAACGCAAGCAGCGCTTCAAGGAAGGCTCGGGTAGCCTGGACAAGAAGGAACGCAAGGAAGTGCGGGTGGATGAGCGGGCGGCGAGGAAGCCCAAGCCAAAAACAAAGCGGTAACGCGGGAAGAGCCAGCGAAGCCCGCGCATGAGGACGCGAGATTTTCGTTGGGCGGATCCACCGACGGTGAAACCGCCGTTCGCGGGCTTTTTGTAGGAGAGGCCTTCAGGCCCGATGCTCTTTTGCACGTTGCAAGGAAGAACATCGCCCCTGAAGGGGCTCCTACGAAGGCACGGCCGTTTACGGGCAATCCATTTCCCGACGATGTTGTAGGAGCCCGTTTACGGGCGATGTTTTTCGCGGGGTTGGGGAAAGGCATCGCCCCTGAAGGGGGCTCCTACGAAGGCACGGCCGTTTACGGGCAACCCATTTCCCGGCGATGGTGTAGGAGCCCGTTTACGGGCGATGTTTTTCGCGGGGTTGGGGAAGCGCATCGCCCCTGAAGGGGGCTCCTACAAAGGCACGGCCGTTTACGGGCGACGCATTCCTCGACGATATTGTAGGAGCCCGTTTACGGGCGATGCTTTTTCGCGGGGTTGGGGAAGAGCATCGCCCCTGAAGGGGCCCCTACGAAGGCGCGGCCGTTTACGGGCAACCCATTTCCCGGCGATGGTGTAGGAGCCCGTTTACGGGCGATGTTTTTCGCGGGGTTGGGGAAAGGCATCGCCCCTGAAGGGGGCTCCTACGAAGGCACGGCCGTTTACGGGCAACCCATTTCCCGGCGATGGTGTAGGAGCCCGTTTACGGGCGATGTTTTTCGCGGGGTTGGGGAAAGGCATCGCCCCTGAAGGGGGCTCCTACGAAGGCACGGCCGTTTACGGGCAACCCATTTCCCGGCGATGGTGTAGGAGCTCGTTTACGGGCGATGTTTTTCGCGGGGTTGGGGAAAGGCATCGCCCCTGAAGGGGGCTCCTACGAAGAGCGCGCGAGGTTCGCGAGGTATGTGGGGTTCCGTACAATCACGTTTCTTTGGAATGGCGCCATGGATGTATTGATCTGCACTGACAAGGAGCAAGACGACTGGCGAGAGGCGCTGTCTGCTTGCCTGCCGGAGGCGCGGATGCATGTCGGGCTTGATGCGCCGCCTTGCGATTACGCGGTGGTATGGAAGCCGCCCGCGGCATTGTTCGGGAAGCAGCCGCGATTGAAGGCGCTGTTCTCGCTCGGTGCGGGGGTTAACGGCTTGCTGGCGATGCCGTCGCTGCCGCGCGATGTGCCGCTGGTGCGCATGGAAGATGTCGGCATGGCGGCGCAAATGATCGAGTACGCGCTGTACGTGGCCCTGCGCCAGTTCCGGCGATTTGTGGAATACGCGGGGGCCCAAGCCGAAGCGCGCTGGGCGCCGCGCAGCTTCCGCATGCGTGAGGATTTTTCGATCGGCGTGCTGGGTTTGGGTGTGCTCGGTGGCGCGGTGGCGCGTGCGCTGGCGGAATTCGGGTTTTCTGTTTCGGGCTGGAGCCGCACGCCGAAATCGATCGATGGCATCCAGTGCGAGCATGGCTCGGAAGGCCTTGATGCGGTGTTGTCTCGCAGCGAGTTGCTGCTGGTGTTCCTGCCGCTGACGGGCGATACCGAAGGCTTGCTTGATCGGGAACGCCTGGCGAAGCTGCCCGAAGGCGCGGCCCTGGCCAATCTTTCACGCGGCGAACTGGTCGACGACGAGGCCTTGCTCGAAGCGCTCGATTCGGGGTGGGTTTCGGAAGCGTACCTCGATGTGTTTTCGCGCGAACCGCTGCCTGCCGAACACAGCTACTGGGCCCACCCGCGCGTGCAGATGACCCCGCACGTGGCCGCATTGACGCCGTATGCCGTGGCCTGCGTACAGGTGGCGGAAAAGATCCGCAGGCTCGAGGCCGGGCAATCGATCAGCGGCGTGGTGGATCGGCTGCGGGGGTACTGAGGGGATAGGCATTGCATTTCATCCTTCTCCCGCTGGCGGGAGAAGAAGAAGAAGAATGATCAACAGCACCACCCTCACCAGCCTGTCGGCAGCCTCTCCCGCCAGCGGGAGAGGCATTCCTTCGTGGGATTTCGCGCGGGAATTCCTGTCCTGGCTGGTTGGGGACTTCGCGGAAATCCTTTTCCCGCTGGCGGGAGAAGCAACCAATGACGAAGTCGGCCCCTGAAGTTCTTCTCCCGCTGGCGGGAGAAGGTGGCGCGAAGCGTCGGATGAGGATGGGAAGTCGAAGCGGAAATGCAAGAGCGGAAAATCAAGAACACCACCCTCACCAGCCTGTCGGCAGCCTCTCCCGCCAGCGGGAGAGGCATTCCTTCGTGGGATTTCGCGCGGGAATTCCTGTCCTGGCTGGTTGGGGACTTCGCGGAAATCCTTTTCCCGCTGGCGGGAGAAGGTGGCGCGAAGCGTCGGATGAGGGTGGGAAGTCGAAGCGGAAATGCAAGAGCGGAAAATCAAGAACACCACCCTCACCAGCCTGTCGGCAGCCTCTCCCGCCAGCGGGAGAGGCATTCCTTCGTGGGATTTCGCGCGGGAATTCCTGTCCCGGCTGGTTGGGGACTTCGCGGAAATCCTTTTCCCGCTGGCGGGAGAAGCAACCAATGACGAAGTCGGCCCCTGAAGTTCTTCTCCCGCTGGCGGGAGAAGGAGAAGAAGTGTTGGTCTGCCGCCAGCGGGAGTGGGAGAAGAAGTGTTGGTCTGCCGCGAACGGGAGAAGGCAAAGAAGTGTTGGTCTCCCGCAAGCGGGAGAAGAAAGATCAGGGGGCGATACTGCGGGACATGGACTCGCGCCATCTCGCGGGCTGCCGCCCTGTGCAGGGACGGGGAGTCCTGATTTCCACAAGACCGTTTCCGTTGACGCTAAGCTTGGCCGATGAGCGAAATCACGCAATGGCTGGTGCAGGCGCGTAGTGGCGATCGGGCCGGCCTCGACCGCGTATTCGCTGCCCTCTATCCGGAATTGCGGCAACTGGCGCGCACCCGGTTGTCTTCGGGCGAGCGCACGCTGAGTCCCACCGTCCTGGTCCATGAATCCTGGTTGCGCCTGAGCCAGAACGAAGCCTTGAGCCTGACTGATCGGCACCATTTCATGGCCTGCGCGGCGCGTGCGATGCGGGCGATCGTGGTCGACCATGTGCGCGCAACGCTGGCCGACAAGCGGGGCGGCGGTGCTGCGACGGTGACGCTGGGTGCGGTTTTGGGCGAGTCCGCGGTGATGGAAAATCCGGATCTGCTCGCGATCGACCAGGCGCTGGACCTGCTCGACCGCATCGATCCGCTGCAACGCGAACTGGTCGAATTGCATTTCTACGGCGGGCTGTCGAATTGCAGGAGATCGCCGCGGCCCGCGGCGTCAACGAAAAGACCGTGCGCCGTCACTGGCAGCGAGCACGGGCGTTCCTGCTGACCCAGCTCGATGACGGCCCGCGCGCCTGACCAGCATCCGTTCATGGTGAGCCTGTCGAACCACAATCAGCGCCCGATCACGGCGACCTCTAGAAAGAGATCATGATCGGAAGTGGTCTCGATGCCCGGACCGCCTCTGCGCGCTCTCCATCCAGCGCGCACCCTGCCCCTCCCGAAACGGCCTAGGCAAACCAGGCCTGCCTAGTCGAAACCGTTGGCGAAGATGATGTCGTTTGGCAACTGGGCTTCGACCGCGCCGATATCCGAACGCACCGGAGCGCCCGCCTCCAGTTGCACATTGAACGGCCGACCGTAGTAGTCGACGTTGTAGGTCGGCGGCGTCGAGCACGCATCGATCAGGCCGGCACTGAGCGGCGCGTAGGTTGTCGGATCGAGATTGAACGCGGCGGGCGGTTGCACGACGAAGGTGCCGGTGGTGGGATCGTTCTCCACCGTGTGACCCGCAAAATCCGCGGTGCTCTGGAAGAATCCGCACCACTCGCGGGTCAGGTTGGATGGCGGCGACGTACCTCCCACGTTCGCGGGCGCCGGCACCGACGTCGAGGCGAGTATGCTGCCGTGTGCCGTGCCAAAGCCGTTGTCGTCAAGCCGATAGAATCGTGTCAGCGGGGTGCGCATGACTACCGTGGATTGCTGGAGGTCGACTCCGGACGTGAACGAGGCGACCATCAGCGACGTGGTGTTGGCTTCTATACCGCTGAATGCGAGCACCTGGTTGTTGTCGAGGATGCTCGAGCGCAAGCGCAGCAGCGCATTGCTCGAGGCTACAAGCAGGCCACCGCCGCCGCGATTGCCGCGCACACTGGCTCGAAAGAGGTTCAGTGAGGCATCGTTCGTGACGCTCAACAGGTTGGAGGGAACCAGGAAACCGCCCACCGTTGCCATATCGTTGTTCTCGATGGTCACGCATGCCGTGGGCGAGAAGAACGAGCATGTCACCGTATTGCCGGAAGGCTGGACCAGCAGCTGCAGGCCTGCGCTCACGCCCAGTGCCATGGCGCCACCCTCGCCGATCTGGTTTGCAACGTAGAGGTTTTGCACACGAAACGGATTGGACGCCGGCGGTCGGCTGTCGACATTGCCGAGCGTGGAGCTGCCGATCAGGCAGAGCCCGGCGAAGCTACCCCGGTTGTTGGTGATCGCCAGCAGGCCGTTCTCACCGTTCGCGGCGCCTAACTCGCGGTATCCGCTTGCTGCGATCGGAATCGTGGCGTCCAGCGTGGCATCCCCCGCCGCGCAACCGAGTCCGCCGCCGCTGCTCTGGTTGCCGAGTATCCATGCCACCTGGCTATTCTGTGGCCGCGGCTGCAGGCCACCACCACCTTCAACCGTGCCACGGCAATAAAATGCCGCTCCGCGCGCCGACTGGTTGAATGCAATCGTGCCATTGGCGAAGACGATGCTTCCGTGACGATCGATAACCGGGCCCGCGACTCCCGTTGGATTGCTACCACCGCAATAGATCCCGCCGCCACGGTTGCTTGCCGTGTTGCTGGCGATTTCGGCGCCTTCGACAATGAAGAAATCGACCTTGGCCACGCCGGACGTGTCGAGCACCGTGCTGCCCGTCAGGACCACGCCACCGCCGTCTATCGCGGCGTTGCCCTTGATCGAAGCGCCAAGACCCACGAGCACGGAGGCGCCACCCCTGACTGCCAGGCCGCCACCAGACCGGGACCACTCAGGATTCGAGGAATTGGTAGCGTCGCCACCGGTAAGCACGATGCGGCGGAGCTGGAAGCTGCCGACCTTGCCGTAGATCCACAGATCCAGTACGGATCGCGGGCTGCCGCCGGTGCCGTTGAACACCGCGCGATCGCTGTCGAGGGTCGGATCGCCGCTTGGCGCGGCCGCCGTGCAGCTGTCGTAGCCGCCCTCGAGGAATACCGCTGTTTGCGCGACGGTCGGGTCATAGACCATGCCGTCGGGTACGGCATAGTTGCCCTTGTTGATGCGGATCGTGTGCGTGCCGGCCTGAGTGCGGATCACGTTGAATGCGGCCTGCAGGGTCGGCTGATCGCAACCAGTGCCGACACCGACGCGCAGGGTAACGGCCATGGCCGGCGCGGCGGCCAGGCCGAGCAAGGCGATCAGACAGAACAGGGAAGCCGAAGCACGCATGACACCCTCCATAGATCGCCGGAAATTCGGCGATTGACTGTCAATCGTTTTTTGGCGGCCTCGCCGGACATCGATGGTACGGAAACGGTGTCCGAATCGGTAGCAGGCGTGAATCCACGCCGTGTTCTGGGCTAGTCTGTGGCAAGGATCCGGTTGGCGATCGTCGCCAGCCCCGGCAGCCTGGGTGCGCGCATGGGTGAGAACGAGATCGGGCAATGGCAAGCGGCCGACGCGATCTTCGACGGCCTGCTCGAAATGCCGGAATCCGAGCGCGGCGCCGCGTTGATGCGGATGAGCCTCGATGCGGATGTCCGCAAGCGCGTTGAACGCCTGCTCGAGGCCGATCGCGGAACCCGCACCTTGTCCGCCGCCGGGCAAGGCCCGTTATTCCCGACCGCCGCGGCCGGTGCGTTGCCCGGCCGCCGGATCGGCCGCTGGATGATCGAGTCCGAGATCGGTCGCGGCGGCATGTCGGTGGTCTATCGCGCGCATGCGGTTGACGCACCGGAACGCATCGCGGCACTCAAGCTGCTGACCCTCGGCGCGCTGGCCGGACCGGGCGCCGAGCGCTTCCGCCGCGAGCAGGCGATCCTTGCCAGGCTCAACCATCCCCACATCGCGACCCTGCTCGATGCCGGCATCGCCGACGACGGCACGCCATGGATCGCGATGGTGCTGGTCGATGGACTGCGCATCGACCAGTGGTGCGAGCAGCACGGCCTCGATCTGCGCGAGCGCGTGCGCCTGTTCCTCGAGGTCTGCGCGGCCGTGGCCCATGCGCATCGCAGCCTGGTGATCCACCGCGACCTGAAACCTTCGAACATCCTCGTCGATGGCGAGGGCCACGTGCGTCTGCTCGATTTCGGCATCGCACGCCTGCTCGACGACACCCTCGGCGAGAACACCGCCACCCACTGGCGCGCGCTGTCGCCTTCGTATGCCGCGCCCGAGCAGTTCAGCGGCGCCGCGCAGTCGACCGCCATCGACGTGTTTGGCCTCGGTGCCGTGCTGTACACGCTGCTGACCGGACAGCCTCCACGCACGCCGGGCTCGACGGCACCTGCCCGCATGCCCTCGAGCGCTGCACCGGCCGCCGCCGCGGCCGCCGGCGATCTCGATGCGATCGTCATGAAAGCGCTCGGCGAGGAGCCCGCTGACCGCTACGCCACGGTAAATGCGCTGTCCGAAGACCTGCAGCACTGGCTGGCCGGAGAACCGATCTCCGCACGCCATGCGACCCTGCGCGAACGGGCAACGCGGTTCGCGCGTCGCAACGGCTTGCCGCTGGCACTTGCCACGGCGGCGCTGGTTTTCCTGGTCGGTGGCAGTGTGGTTGCCTGGGACCAGGCACGCGAAGCCCGCGCCCAGGCGACGAGCGCGCTGGCCGCTCGCGCCGAGGCCATCGATTCGCTCGATCGCGCCAATGCCTTGCGCGATTACCTGATCGGCATCTTCGAGACGCAGTCGCCGGGCAAGCCGCGCAGCGAACTGCCGAGCACCGCCGAACTGCTCGACGAAGGCGAGCGGCTCGCGCTGAGCTCGACTGTCGACAATGCCGATGTCCGCGCCGACATGCTCGATGCGATCACCCAGGTGCGACTGGCGCGCAGCGACGCGCAGCACGCAGGCCAGCTTGTCGAGCGCACGCTGGCCCTCGCCGATTCGATGGGCCCGGCTGGCGCCGCCGCTCGCGCGCGAGCCTTGATGCGGCGCTCAATCGTCGAGCGCACCGATCGCAACTACGAGCAATCGATGGCCAGCCTCGAGGAAGCGCGCGGATTGCTGGCCGGGAGCGATGCACAGCCGCTCGCGACCGATGTCGAACTGGCGATGGCCGACACCCTGCTGGCCCAGCGCCGCTTCGACGATGCCCTTTCCGTATTGCGTCCGCTGCTGGAGGCGGGCGGGTCGACCCCGGCGTCTTCGGCGCGGCAACGCAGGAGCCTGTTCGGTTCGATGGCGATCGCGCTGTCGGGTCGCGGCCAGGTACGCGAATCCCTGCCCTTCCGCGAAAAGGCACTCGAGGAAACGCGCCAGCAGTTCGGCGATCGGCACTTCCGGGTCGCCCTTGCGCTTAACAATGTCTCGATCGGCAACCGCCAGATCGGCGCTTTCGAAGCTTCCGAGCGCCAGGCCAGGGAAGCCATCGCGATTTACGACGAAGTATTGGAAGGTCAGTCCGAATACCGCGGCAGTGCGCATGTCGGGCTCGGCCTGCTGCAGCTGGCCCGCGGACACTTCGACGAGGCCGTGGAAGAACTCGACCGCGGCAATCGCGAGAACGCCGCAGTGCGCGGGATTGCGCGGGCGGAAGACTACGATTTCTTCCAGTGGAATCGCGGCATCGCGCTGGCCCAGGCCGGTCGACGCGACGAGGCGATCGCCGCATTGACGCGCGCCGAGTCGGCGCTGGCGCTGAGGCCGGCGCCTTACGCGCAGCCGGTCGCGACCGCCGCGGCATGGCTGGCCATCGTCCATTGCGGGCACGGCGATGTCGTGCCGGGCGAGGCTTCGCGCAGCCGGATGCACGCGGCCCTGGCCACGCTGAAGGAGGTCGCGCCCGCTGAATCGGCTACCTATGCCGAGGCGGATGCGCGCTGTTCACTCGCTTCCGGTGATGCCGTGCGGGCCCAACGCGAACTCGCGCCAGCACTGGTTTCCGACGCGAATCTCGAACGCGGATTTGCCGCTGACACGGCGAGACGACAGGAACTGGCCAGCGAGATCGCCAATGCGATGAATGACTTCGACGCCGCTGCATCGCACGTCCGGTTCGGCATCGAACAACTGGCCAAGGCCGGCCTCGATGCCCATCCTCTCCACGCCCGTCTCGTCGCGGCCGCAGATCGTCGCTGACAGTTCGCTTCGGCGGACTTGCCCTGAGTTGATGGCGCTATTGCTGTCTGATTGCCAGCCAGCGGGTGAAAGAAAGCGCCGCTCCCCGAGGAATTCCCCACCGCTGTTTACAGCGCCGCAGTTTCGGCTCTTCGTAGGAGAGGCCTTCATGCCCGATGCCTTGACCAGCCGTTCGGCTGTTGAAAGCCGTCACGTGACGAAGAGCATCGCCCCTGAAAGGGTTCCCGCAAGATCATGGGCGGTCGCGGCGTGACGGATGTGGATTTCGTAGGAGCCCGTTTACGGGCGAGCTTGCACGCGATCGTGGCGAAGGGCTCGCCCCTGAAAGGGGCTCCTACAGAGACAGAGGCGCATCGATGCCGTGATTTTGTAGGAGCCCGTTTACGGGCGAGCTTTTGGCGATCGTGGCGAAGAACTCGCCCCTGAAAGGGTTCCTGCAAGATCATGGGCGGTCGCGGCGTGTGGGATGTGGATTTTCGTAGGAGCCCGATGCTTTACCAGCGGGCGAGCGTTGCACGCGATACGTGGCGAAGGGCTCGCCCCTGAAAGGGGCTCCTACAACGGAGCAGCGACGCGGCACCGCCCAGGAACCCCGCGCCGCAATTTCGGCTCTTCGTAGGAGAGGCATTCACGCCCGATGCCTTGACCAGCCGTTCGGCTGTTGAAAGCCGTCACGTGACGAAGAGCATCGCCCCTGAAAGGGGCTCCTACAACAAAGCGGCGACGCAGGCACCGCTAGGAACCCCGCGCCGCAATTTCGGCTCGTCGTAGGAGAGGCATTCATGCCCGATGCCTTGACCAGCCGTTCGGCTGTTGAAAGCCGTCACGTGATGAAGAGCATCGCCCCTGAAGGGGGCTCCTACAACAAAGCGGCAACGCAGGCACCGCCCAGGAACCCCGCGCCGCAATTTCGGCTCTTCGTAGGAGAGGCATTCATGCCCGATGCCTTGACCAGCCGTTCGGCTGTTGAAAGCCGTCACGTGACGAAGAGCATCGGGCATGAATGCCTCTCCTACAAAAGAATGTGCGTATGGGTGCGGCGCGGGGAGGGCTGGTCGCACGCCCTGAGACCGCATCGGCCCATAACCGTGTGCTTCCCCTGGAGGCCGCGATGACGATGCCGAACGAACCTGCCCTGCTCGAATCCGCGCCACGATCGATCGAACACCTCGTCGAACGCTGGGCGCGGAAATACGGCGATCGCATCACCGGCTACTTCCGCCGGCCCGCGCAGGCGGCGCGCTTCGCCGACTTCCCGCCCGATCTTTCGGCCGACCTGCGCGAGGCGCTCGAGCGGCGCGGCATCAACGAGCTCTACAGCCACCAGCGCGAGGCCTGGGACCATGTGCAGTGCGGCGAGCATGTGGTCGTGGTCACGCCGACCGCGTCGGGCAAGACGCTGTGCTACAACCTGCCGGTGATCGAGGCGGTGCGCGAGGCGAAGGCCAAGGCGCTGTACCTGTTTCCGACCAAGGCGCTGGCCCAGGACCAGGTCGCCGAGCTGCTCGAACTGAACAAGGCCGGCACGCTCGGCCTGCGCGCGTTCACCTTCGATGGCGATACGCCGAACGATGCGCGCCAGGCGATCCGCATCAAGGGCGACATCGTGGTCAGCAATCCGGACATGCTGCACCAGGCGATCCTGCCGCATCACACCAAGTGGGCGCAGTTCTTCGAATCGCTGCGCTACGTGGTGATCGACGAGGTGCACACCTATCGCGGCGTATTCGGCTCGCACGTGGCCAACGTGATCCGCCGCCTGCGCCGGGTCTGCGCGTTCTATGGCGTGTCGCCGACCTTCATCCTCTGCTCGGCGACGATCGGCAATCCGAAGGAGCACGCCGAGGCCCTGCTTGGCGAGCCGGTGCACGCGATCACGCAGAGCGGCGCGCCCTGTGGCGAGCGCCACGTGCTGCTGTGGAATCCGCCGGTGATCAACCCCGATCTCGGCATCCGCGCCTCGGCGCGCTCGCAGTCGATGCGCCTGGCCCGCCATGCGATCCGCGCGAAGATGAAGACCATCGTGTTCGCGCAGTCGCGGCTGATGGTCGAGGTTCTGACCAAATACCTCAAGGACGTGTTCGATCACGATCCGCGCAAGCCGGTGCGCATCCGCGCCTATCGCGGCGGCTATCTGCCGACCGAGCGCCGCGAGACCGAACGCGCGCTGCGCAGCGGACAGGTCGACGGCGTGGTCAGCACCTCGGCGCTGGAACTCGGCGTCGACATCGGCGCGCTCGATGTCGCCATCCTCAACGGCTTTCCCGGATCGATCGCGGCGACCTGGCAACGCCTTGGCCGCGCCGGGCGGCGCATGAAGCCTTCGCTCGGCATCATGGTGGCGTCGAGCCAGGCGCTCGACCAGTACGTCGTGCGCCATCCGGAATTCTTCGATTCGGCGCCGCCCGAACAGGCGCGCATCGCGCCGGACCAGATGCTGATCCTGCTCGACCACATCCGTTGCGCCGCCTTCGAACTGCCGTTCACCTCGGGCGAATCCTTCGGCGAGTCGCTGCGTCGACGACTATCTTGAAGTGCTGGCCGAATCGGGCGTGCTGCATCACGAGGGCGAGCGCTGGGACTGGATCGCCGACAGCTATCCGGCCGGCGCGGTGAGCCTGCGCTCGGTGGCCGATGGCAATTTCGTCGTCGTCGATCGCAGCGACGGCCGCCAGACGATCATCGCCGAGGTCGATTACTCGAGCGCCGCGCTTACGCTGTACGAGGGCGCGATCTACATGGTGCAGTCGAGCCCGTTCCAGGTCGAACGCCTCGACTGGGAAGGACGCAAGGCCTTCGTCACGCGCACCCACGCGGACTACTACACCGACGCCATCGACTACACCAAACTCAAGGTGCTCGATCGCTTCGACGGCGCGAATGCCGGGCGCGGCACCTGCCACCATGGCGAGGTGCACGTGGTGCGCCACGTTTCGGGCTACAAGAAGATCCGCTTCTACAGCCACGAGAACATCGGCTACGGACCGGTCACCCTGCCCGACCAGGAACTGCACACCAGCGCGCTCTGGTGGCAGTTGACCCAGGCCACGCTGGAGACGGCCTTCGCCAGCCGCCAGGAAGCGCTCGACGGATTCCTCGGCGCGGCCTATGCGCTGCACACGGTCGCTTCGGTGCGCGCGATGGCCGATGGCCGCGACCTGCAGAAGGCGGTCGGCTCGGGCGATGCCGCCTGGTTCGCCACGCGCGATGGCCAGGGCCGCGGCCAGTGGCGCGATGCCGGCGGCCAGCCGACCGATCCCGAGATGCCGATGCGTTCCTGCCGACGCTGTACCTCTACGACAATTTCCCGGGCGGCATGGGTTTGTCCGAACCGCTGTTCCGCGATGCCGGCCTGCTCGTGCGCGAAGCGATGGCGCTGGTCGAAGGCTGCGACTGCACGGGCGGCTGCCCGGCCTGCATCGGCCCGGTGACCGAAGCCGACGAGCTATCCGGCGCGACCCAGCGCGAATGCGCAGCCAGCGTGCTCGCGTTGCTCGACGCATGACTACCGTCGCCGAAAAGTTGCGGCAGTTGCGCCGGGATGCGGGGCTGGATGTGGTTACGAACGCGCCAGGCAGCCATGTCCCTGCAGCAAAAGCACCACCCTCATCCCCTTTATTCGCCCCGTCCATGGGGCTCACCCTTCGGGCCGGCTTGCGCCGTTCGTGCCCGATCCCATCGGGCACAGTCGGGACCATCTCCCGCCAGCGGGAGAAGGAAAGCGGAACGCGCAAAGTCGGGAAATTCCCCGGCCAGCGGGAGAAGGAAATCCCGGACGAACCGTCGTCGTCCAGGCAGGTGCAAGACAGCACACCTCCCCTCTCCGTCATCCCGGCGGTCTTCAACAGCCAAACGGCTGGTCAAGCCGGGATCCAGCTTCCCTTGCACAAGACCAGAATGGATCCCGGCCTGCGCCGGGATGACGAGCAAGGGCAACACTCATGCAAACTGGATGACGCGCCGCCCCAGCGGCTTGCCCTTCAAGCCATTCGCGATGCGAATGTTCGCGCCGGAATCCTGCCTTCGCAGTCCTGTATTCGCGGGAATGACAAGCAGGTGCAGGACGGCACGTTTCCCCTCTCCGTCATCCCGGCGCAGGCCGGGATCCATCTTGATTTCGAACAGAAGGAACTGGATGACGCACCGCCCCAGCGGCTTCCCCTTCGGTCCATTCGCGATGCGAACGTTCGCTCCGGAATCCTGCCTGCGCAGTCCGGCCTGCGCCGGGATGACGAGAATGAAAAGCGCCGCGTCGGCCAGCTGGACGCGCTGCGGCGGCTGATCCGTGCGCGCGAGCGGCCGCAGCGGACGTTGCAACCGAAGCGTGCCCTGTCGCCACCGGCTGGCGACGAGATCGCGCCCGGCTTGCGCTACGTCGAGACCCGCCTTGCCTATCCGGCCGGCGCGACGATTGGTGTGCCCGCCATCGACGAAGCACCGATCGACCGGCGACGCCTGCTCTGCTTCGACACCGAAACCACCGGCCTCGCCGGCGGCGTCGGCACGCGTGCCTTCATGATCGGTGTCGCCGCGTGGGCCGACGACGTGCTGACCGTGCGCCAGCTTTATCTCACCGCGATCGCCGGCGAACGCGCGATGCTGCAGCTGTTCGCCGACTGGCTGCAGGAAGACACGATCCTGGTCAGCTACAACGGCAAGAGTTACGACGCGCCGCTGCTCAAGGGCCGGCTGCGCCTCAGTCGCGTTGCGCATCGCCTTGCCGGGCTGCCGCACATCGACTGGCTGCACCCGACCCGGCGCATCTACAAGGGTCACCTGCCCAACTGCAAACTCGCCACGATCGAACGCGAAGTGCTGCGCATCGTCCGCGAGGATGATCTGCCGGGATCCGAAGCTCCTGCGGCGTGGCTTGCTTACCTGCGCGGCCAGTCGAGCATCAACCTCGCCCGCGTGATCGAACACAACCGCCAGGACGTGATCACCCTGATGCGCCTTGGCGATCACATTACGTCGCTCTGAGCAGTGACCGCGCGTTGAGCGGCAGCACGAGCCGGATCGTGCCTCGGGCATTACGACCTTGGGCATCGCTGTCGCTCAGCGCCAACCTGCGTGAGATGGGTTGCGACGTATTCATGCCGCTTGTCGGTACATGGAAGCATCCCGATACTCCGGAATCTCTTTACCGTCACCCCGGCGCAGGCCGGGGTCCAGCGCCTTCAGAACGCTCGATGGAGTCACTGGGTCCCGGCCTGCGCCGGGACGACGACACGGAAAACCCGCAGGTTGGGGCGAGCGCAAGCGAACCCCAACGCCGCGTGATGCCAACCGCGCAATGATGATTCGCAAGCAAGCACGTTGGGGTTCGCGTGTGCTCACCACCAACCTGCGAAGCGTCCAGGCTGCGCGCAGCCATCGCCCATCTACCGTCACCCCGGCGCAGGCCGGGGTCCAGCGCCTCCAGAATGCTCGATGGAGTCACCGGGTCCCGGCCAGCGCCGGGACGACGACACGGAAAGCCCCAACGCCGCGTGATGCCAACCGCGCAATGATGATTCGCAAGCAAGCACGTTGGGGTTCGCGTGTGCTCACCACCAACCTGCGATGCGTCCAGGCTGCGCGCAGCCATCGCCCATCTGCCGTCACCCCGGCGCAGGCCGGGGTCCAGCGCCTTGCATCTGCGGGGCGGACGACCGGCATTGCGTGAACCAGCCCGCACTCCGTTACTTCCGCCTTCGGACGTAGGGGTTTTCACCCAGCTCCGATAGGGACTTTCCCGGATGGGGACGGCGGTCCATCGCACCCAGGCTTGCAGCCCCCGCAACCAGGAGTCACTCCGATGCCGCGTCGTTCCTTCCGCTGGAAAGCCAGCTTGCTTGCCACCGCCATCCTTGCCTCGCCCTTGATGGCCGAGGCGCGCCAGCTCGATCCGCTGCTTGAAGCCATGCTGCCGAACGCAGCCGCCGACCAGCCGCTGGAAATCATCATCAGCTTCCAGGGCAACCAGCCGATCAACGCCGAACAGCTCTCGCGCCTGCGCGCGCTGGGCCTGACCGGCGTCAGCATGCGTGCACTGCCGATCACCGGTGCGCTGGCGACGCCGGCGCAGATCAACGCCCTGCTCGCGATGAGCGACGTGCGCTCGGTCTGGTACAACTCGGCACTTGAATACGACAACCTCGAAGCGACCGCCATGGTCGGCGTCGACCGCCTGCGCGTCGACCCGAACATGCGCCATCTCGGCGTGCCCTATTCGGGCAAGGGCGTCGGCGTGCTGGTCAACGACTCCGGCATCGACGGCACGCACAACGACGTCAAGTATCCGAGCCACGTCAAGCAGAACGTGCTCGCGCAGACCAACCTGCATTCGCTCGACGACATGCTGCCGATCACCTACCAGGAAGGCGTGGCGAATACCGACATCGGCGTCGGCCACGGCACCCATGTCGCCGGCATCATCGGCGCCAACGGCGCGCAATCCAGCGGCGATTACGAAGGCGTGGCGCCCGGCGCCAGCATCGTCGGTTACGGCTCGGGCGCGGCCCTGTTCATCCTCGATACGGTCGGCGGCTTCGATTACGCACTGACCCACCAGGCCGACTACAACATCCGCGTGGTCTCCAACTCGTTTGGCCAGACCTCCGACACCGGCACCGATTTCGATCCGGACAATCCGACCAACATCGCGACCAAGGCGCTCGCCGACCGCGGCGTCGTCGTGGTGTTCTCGGCGGGCAATTCGGGCGCTGGCGAAGGCACGATCACCGGCAACTTCAAGAAGGCGCCGTGGGTCATCACAGTGGCCGCCGGCGACAAGCAGGGCCGCCTGGCCGACTTCTCCTCGCGCGGCGAAAAAGGCCGTGGCGGCGATGTCGTCGTCAATGGCGAGACCTTCACCTGGGAAGATCGCCCGACGATCACCGCGCCGGGCGTCGACATCTACTCGACCCGCGCGACGACCAGCGGTCCGCTCGACGTGCTCGGGCTCGAAGAAGAGATCAACGAGATCGGACCGGCGCGCGCGCCGTTCTACAGCAAGAAGAGCGGCACCTCGATGGCCGCGCCGCACATCTCGGGCGTGGTCGCGCTGATCCTCGAAGCCAATCCATCGTTCGGCTGGCGCGAGGTCAAGCAGATCCTGCAGGACACCGCGACCAACATCCCCGGCCGTGAGCCATGGGAAGCCGGTGCCGGTTACGTCAATGCCTATGCCGCCGTGCAGTCAGCGCTCGGCCTTGGCCACTTCGGCAGCACGGTCAACGCCAGCCGCGTGTTCAATGCCAACGCGCAGGTCTCGACGGCAAGCAACGCGAACTACACGATCAACTTCAGCCCGGTCGGCCCGACCGGCTCGGTGCAGTTCAACGTGGCGCCGGGCATCTCGATGGTCAACGCCCGCGCCAACGTCGGCACCAACACGGTTGCCATCGTGCTGATCGATCCGAACGGCAAGCGCTACGGCTCGTCGATCTCGCTGCCGGTGCTCGGACAGAACATCGCCGCTTCGGCACCGGGCGTCCCGGGCACCTGGACCCTGACCGTGCGTGGCGTCGGTTCGGTCTCGGGCACGGGCCTCGATCCGGTGGGCGTGACCAACGGTTATGGCGCGCCGGGCAACGTGACGGTCAACCTCAAGCAATTGCGCACCGACGGCTACAGCGGCCTGACCGACGTCGCCGGCCATCCGGCCCAGGGCTTCGTCGAATACGGCGTCAGCCGGCGCCTGCTCGACAGCGACAGCGACGGCCGCTTCCGCCCGAACGACCTGCTGAAGAAGCGCGAGCTGGCCGGCTTCATGCTGATGGGCATGGCGACCCGCCAGGAAGATCCGTTTGCCGGCGCAAGCTTCACCGACATCAGCCGCAGCAACGCGCTGTTCCCGTTCGTCGAGGCGGTCAATGCGCGCGGCGCCACCTTGCGTGACACGTTCTTCGCCAATGCCCGCGTGCTGCGTTCCAGCGGCAACCAGTTCCAGGCCAACAGCAACGTGGCCAAGCAGGAACTGGCCTATGCGCTGGTGCAGTCGCTCGGCATGCAGGCCCAGGCGCAGGCGCATTCCGGCGACATCACGGTGGCCTACGACGGCCAGCGCCTGACCCTGCAGGACCAGGCTGGCGTCGACCCGGCACTGCGCGGCTACGTGCAACTGGCGCTCGATCTCGGCCTGCTGCCGGCGCGCTTCAGCCTGACCCAGGGGCCCTACGAAATGCAGCCGACCCTGAAGGCCAGCTTCGAGCCGACCACCAGCGTCAGCCGCGGCGACTATGCCGCAGCCGCCACGCGTTTCCTCGGTGTCTTCCAGCCCTGATCCGGTTTCCGGCAGGCGATGAAACGACGCCGTCGCGGCCAGTCCGCGGCGGCGTTTTTTCGTTCCGGCATCCGTGCTTGCGGCAATGAGCCTGGCGGGCTCCGACAGCAGCAATCCCGCTAGAGCTTGACCACCACGCCCTCGAGGTCCTTGACCGGATACTTCGTGTGGAACCTGGCGCCGGACTTCAGCGATCTGGCCTTCCACGCGATGTTGTGGTCCGAACGGTAGTTGAACCACAGCGTGGGCTTGCGCCGCGACCCCTGGATCACGGCCTCGATGGCCTCGTCGTTCGGATGGCCAAACTTGTCGCCGTTCGTGCTGACCAGATAATGCTTGGCGTCCACGAGTTCGATCAGCTCGGGCGTGATGTTGTTCTTGCTGCCGTGGTGGGCCATCTTCAGCGCATCGACCTTGAGCGGCGCTTCCTTCGTGTAACCAAGGTTGCGCAGGGACTCGCAGACCACCTTCGGATGCGCGTCGGCCAGCAGCAGGCAGGATTTGCCGCCATATTCGGCGAGGAAGGCGATGCTGCTGCCGTTGGCGGCGCCGGAATCGCGGCCCTTGAGCAGGTCGCGCAGCTTGTCGGAAAGATCGTCCGGCCCGAGGGTGAGTTCGGCGCCCGGGTGGAACTTGTTCGCCTCGACAAGCTGGTCCCAGGCATCGTCGAGGTCGCCCGGATCGATCTCCCACTTGTCGACGTTCTTTTCCCAGTCCTTCTTCAGCGCGGCCAGCGATTTGGCGCTCGGCGAGACCAGGGTCAGGCGCATGCCATCGGCCAGTTCGACCACGTCGCCGGGCAGCTTGCCGGTGCACACCGCCTTGCCGTCGAAGCTCGTGTTCCACAGCTCGAAGGCGCGGCGATGGATCAGCGCGCTGAGGAATTCGCCTTCGCGCCCGCCGAGCGTGTTGGCTTCCTCGATGTGCCGCCAGCCGTTGAACCAGATTTCCTCCGGCGCGATCGGCCAGCGGTTCTCCGGTTCGGCCATCAGCCGGACCAGGCCTTCGATGTGATCGGTGTCGACGTGGCTGACCACGACGAGTTCGACGCGCTGGTCGCCGGGCGGCAATTGCTGCAGGCGTGCCGACACTTCGGGCCAGGCATTGATCGGCCCGCCGTCGATCAGCATGCGGCGCGTGCGCGCCGGCGTGCCGTATTCGATCCAGAGGGCGTCGCCGTGCTTGGCCGGCAGCATTTCTATGCGGAAAAAGTGGGCAGACATGGGAACTCCGTCAATTGGACAACAGCCAGTCGGCATCGCCGAAGCCGACCAGGCACAGCGGCATGAGCTCGCCGTCGAGCAGTGCGTTTCGTTTGAGATCGCGCATCGCCTCGCCGAGGCGGCGCGTTGCAGCGGGATCGGCGAAGGTCAGCCCCTGCATGAGGCGCGCGGCGACCGCAGCGGAATCCTCGGCCAGCACGGTGGCGATCGTGCCGACCACGGCGGCGGCGCCACGCGTGCTGAAGACCGCGACCGGATTCGCGTAGTCGTCGTCGGTGCCGGCCATGTCGCAGCCGAGCAGGGCCACCAGCGGCTTTTCATGGGCCTCGGCGCTGGCGCGGATGTGTGCCGCGGTGATGCCGATCGTCTTGATCGGCTTGCCGCCGATCTCGATGGTCGCGGTGAATCCGGCGCCGTCGGAATGGGCGAGCGCGATCAGCAGCGAGGGGCTGGTCTGGCCGACGCGCTCGGCCCAATCCTTCCAGTCCGTGGCCTGGCCGGCATTCATCTGCGCGGCCACCAAGCGCTGGCGCAGTGGCTCCAGATCTTCGTCTTTCACCCGATCGCTGCAGCCGAAAACCGCCGTGCCGGAAATCTTCAGGGTGTCGCGGCCGGCGACCGGCCCGGACTGCACGCCGACCTCGCCTTCGCGCGCCAGGTCCGGTTGCAGCGCGTGGCGCTCGATCACCTTGCTCATGCCCCAGAAGCCCATCGGGCAAAACGAAGCGGCGGCGTGCTTGCAGGTTTTCGGACACTTGCCGGCCTTGACCGCATCGCGCCATTTGGGACACAGCGTGGCGTCGTCGTCCGGTGCCTCGTACTCGTAGATGAATTCGAACGGGATGACGATCGCATCGCTGCGCGTGCTGACGACCTGGAGGAATTCGCCGGCGAGCAGATCGTTGGCTGCACCCGCTCCGGCACCGGCCTGCTGCGCCTCGACCAGATACAGGTGCAGGTAGCTGCCGATCTGCGCAAGCTTGCGCACCAGGGCCCTGCCCTTCTCGCTGTCGAGGCCGCCGGCGTAATCCTGGACGCTGCGCGTGAGCGTGCTCAGCACCTTGTTCAGCGCAACCACGGTCTTCTCGACCACGCGCAGGTTCGACATCCACGCGCGTTCGCTTCCCATCGCATGCGCCGTCGGCTGGGCGGTTCCCGCATGGTTGAGCACGATGGCGAGGTCGAAGCGGCGACGGTCGGGCTCGGCCAGGCCCTGGCTGACCTGGGCCACGCTCTCCAGCGCCGGCGCGCTGGCGTCCGCGGGGATGGCATCCGCCCGGCTCACGCTCGCGCGCAATGCCGCGGTCTGGATGACACGTCCGCGATGCAGCACGCTGAGCCGGCCATTGAACGCTTCATCCGACTGCGGCGTGAATTCAAATTCGCACACGTCGCTGGCGCCGGTGCGGCGCAGGTGGATGCGTCCATGCTGGGGTTTTTTCACGTGCCCGGGTTCGGAAAGCCAGACATCGAGATCCCAGCTCGCCAGTTCCTGTGGCAGGGCGTTTTCCGGAAACGGCTCGGCCAGCGCGTTCGACTCGCGATCGGGCGGGCCGATATGGACGCGCACCCGCGCGACATGCCCGACCAGGAACCCGTTGGCCGCCTTCTCCTCGCGGCCATCGCGCAACACGGACGATCGCTGCTGCAGGTAGCGGTTCGAGGACACCGCCGCTTCGGCACGATCGAGGATGTCCACGGCCTCGACCAGGGTGCTCGCACCACCCGATTCGTGATCGTAGGGTGCTTCGAGGCGTTCGTAATCGGGAATTCGCTCCAGGGGTATTTCGGCTGCGGGCATCGGTGCGGGGGCGGATGCCGGCGCAGGGACGCTGTCGTCGAATCCACCCTCCTCCTCGTCGCCACCCAGCGCCTCGAGGCCGCCGGACGGCTCGGCCGCTTCATCGCCCATCGATTCGAGTCCGCCCGAACGCCGATGCGGTTCCGCACCTGCCGCCCCGGGCGCAGGCGCTGGCGGCTGCGCATGGCTCGCGGCGGGCGGCACTCTCCGCATGATCGCGTCGAGTTCGCCGCGCGCCATGGCCGGCAGCGCTGGCGCGCCTTGAAGATTCCGCGATCGTGCCTGAAGTCGATCAGCCACGTTGCGGATCGTGAAGCGGGCCAGGTCGTCGCCGAGTGCCACCACGAGTTGCCGCGACATGTCCTGGAAGGCCAGGCAGGCGGCGACATCGACGCGCCGCGCGTGCGAAAGCTCCTCGACGAAGCGGTTGATCCGCCCGGGCAGGTCGAATCGATCGGTCGAATCGACCACGACATAGCCGCTGGCCTGCGTCGCCTCGAGCAATGCGTCGAAGCGCGAGAAGTCGTCGACCGTCAGCGGGCGCTGCGCACATAGCAGCAGCAGGTTGGCCGCGATCCCGCCCGCACCGAGCTGCGCCATCACGGCATCGAATTCACCGCAACACAGGAGCAGGTCGCAGGCGTAGCACTGCCCCTCGGCGCCGACAATGCGCGACAGGCGATCGGACGGCCACATGCCGCTGACCTGCATGAGTTCAGCGCGGTCGGCATCGCCGAGCCCGGCCATGCGCAAGGGCCAGTCGAGCATCCTGCTGCCGGCAAGGGCAAGGCGCACGGAGGCGACGGGCGAAACCTGGGTCAGCGCCGCCAGCCAGGCGTCGGGCAGCTCATCCGATGGCCAGTCGACGATGCGCACGGGCACGCGCGCCAGCTTGTCGCCGACGGCTGCGTACCAGTGGTCGATCCAGCCCTGGGCGGGGAGATCGTGCAGGCGCAGCGCTGTCGCATCGTCGAAGCGCGGGAACGCCCACTTCAGTTCGCCGCTGGCAAGCACGTCCGACAGCACGCGCCCGATGCGCCTGTCCGGCGCCGCATCGGCGCCAGGTTGTGCAGCCACGACGCCCAGCGCCAGCCACAGCCGCGAGAACGCCAGGTCGTCGAGTCCGCCCGCCCACTGGCGCCATTGGCCGAAGTCGTTCACTGCGTCGGTTCCACGGGTCTCGCACGCCGTGCATCCGCGGCCAGGCGCGTGGCGAGGCCGGCGCGCGACTCGTCGTCGAGGATGCGGAACAGGATGGCGAGGTTTTCGAGCAGTTGCGCATTGCGTGGATCGTCCTGCGACGCCTTTGCCAGTCCGCCGGCGACTTCGCGCACGAAGGCCTTGTCGAGGCGGATTTCGTCGAAGGGCTGGTCGCGCTTCTTCTGCAGTTCGGCGGCCAGCGCGCCCAGTGCGAACAGATCCGCATAGGGTGCGCCGTAGTCATTGGCCCGACCGCCATCCCAGCGCGACAGGTATGTTTCGGCCGACCAGTACTTCTTTTCGCGCAGGTCGGCGAGCACGCCGAGCTGACGGGCGACCACGAGCGTATCGCGCGAGAGTTCCTTCGATACCGCCGGCGCCGGTCCGCCATCGGCAAACTTCAGCAGGGCGCCGACAAAGGATGCCGTGCCGAGCAGTTGCGCGCATTCACGGACGCAATCGGTGGGGCGCTGCACCCAGCCTGTCTTGCCATCAACGACGTACTTCGACCACGCACCGCGCGTTTCGGTCACCGACAACGCGGAATATTTCGGGATGCGCGTGGCCACTGCCGCGCTTCTCGAAGGCGCGGCGCGCACGATGTTGCCCGCATTGGCCATCGTCACCAGGGTTGTCGCGAAATCCATCGGCATGCGCACGTGCTGGACGTGCATGCGGGTCGGCGAGATCCTCGCCTTCAGCGTCTCGCCGCCCATCGCCCGCGGCAGTTTCAGTGTCCACGCGAAGGACTTTTCGACGACCGGATCGGGCAGTTGCACCTGCACGTCGACGACGATCGACTTGCCATCACGCCGGACCACGCCCCACAGCGCCAGGCTCGCGCGTTGCGCGCGCACGACCAGATCCACCTTGTCGAAGTAGCTCTGCGGATGCGCTTTGGTGGGCGCCAGCGAGCCGAAATAGTTGAGCACGCCCAACGACCGCACTTCGCTGCGCAGCAGGACCTCGCGCGCAATCAGGTTCGATAGCGCGCTGCCAAGGCCGGTGCCGTCGGGGTCCTCGAACTCGAATACGGCGATACGGTACTTCGAACCGGGCAGATGCAAGGGCGGCGCATTGCCGGCGAGCACGCTGTCGATATCCTCGTTGACGTCGACGACGACCATGCCGCTTGCGCCCGGCGCTGCGGCGAGCAGGACCAGGATCCCGGCGAAAATCCATGCATGCTTCATCACAGCAACCCCCGGTTCGGCAGGGCGGCCTTGCACTCCTCGCGCAGCGTGGCCAGCGCTTCGGGCAGGCTGCCGAGCAGGCGTTCGGACGCCGCGATCAGATCGATGCATTCCTGCGGCTGGTCCGACAGCTTGTAGCCGATGGCAAGCGCGGTCAGCACCGCGGCGTTGGCTTCGGGCGCGAGCCGCGCCAGCTGCGGATCATCGAGATCGACATCGGCGCTGGTCGCGGTCAGCGGAACCGCCATCACGCCATAGCCGTCGGCCACGGCAATCTGCACCTTGACCTTGACCGGATCGGGGCTGGTCACGTAGCCGCCGACATAGGCATCTGCGCCGAGCAGCCTGGCGTAGTTGCCGTAGCGGCCCGGCACCTTGGGTTCGGCGGCGCTGCATGGATAAATCCCCGGCTGCGAGGCCGGCACGAAATTGGCCTTCTGGATCTGGGTCAGCAGGTCGTAGCGCAGCGTGTCGGCGATGCGTTCGGAAAGATCGGGGTCGGGTCGGCCCTGGGCCGGACGGAAGTGGCCGACGATGACCGCAGGCTTGACCTTCTGGATGCACGAGGCCACCGCTTCGGGCAGCAGCTTCATGGCATAGCTGACGGCGGTGGGCTTGCCCTTGTTGACCACGACCGGCATCGAGGATGCGCGGTATCCGTTGAGCGTTGCCGACATTTCGAAGGAATGGGAACCCGCCCCAGGCGGCGCCTCGAACTGCAGCAGGAACTTGCCGGCATCATCGGACAACGCAGTGGCCTCGGGCAGCGTGCCCGAGGCGATGGCGACCTCGACACCGCGCAACGGCTCGTCGGTCGCGCCATCCTGCACGCTGCCGATGACCACGGTCACGCTCGGCGCCGGATCCTTCGCACAGCCGGCGAGGACCGCGAGTGCGATGCACAGCCCGCTATTGCGGAGCCAGTTCGACATGCGCCTCCTCCAGTTCGTAGTCGCCCGGCGATTCCGGGCAACCGATCATTTCGACGCGCCTGGACGCGGATTCGTCGAAGCGCAGGCTGAAACTCCAGTGTTCGCGCGGCGGCATGCGCCTGAGGTCCAGCGAAGCCGATCCATCGGGCGTGATCACCTGCGAATCGGTCATGCCGCCGGCTCGCGCAACATCGACGACGCGGGCCACCTTGCCTGCCGGGATTGTCCGCACGCTGAACTCGAGCAGGCAATCGCGCGGACGCGTAAATTCCCAAAGCCCCGCCGCGCCAAGCGCGACAACCAGAACGAATCCGACGATCATCGCAGCGCGGGTTCGATTGGAGATCAATGGTTCGCGCGTCGGCGTCGTCGGCCAGGCATTGCGCTGCGTATCGAGCACATCGCGGATATGGGTGATCGCGATGGCATTGCGCTGCATGGACATGTCATCGGCCGCGCGATGCAGGCCGACCAGGGCGCCGTTGCCGTCGAAGAGGCCGCCGCCACTCATGCCCGGGCGGGTCTCGTCGACGCCGGACAGGCTCAGCATGCCCGGCTCGGGCGTGCGTTGCTGGCCGAACGGACCGCTGACGAGATTTTCGACGATGCTGCCGCTGACCCAGATGCGCGTGCCCTCCGCGTGCCGGGTCAGGCCGGCCCCGCCCGGATAGCCGACGATGTAGACCTCGGCCCCATCCTCGATTTCACTCCAGCGCAGCGGCCGGCCTTCCTTCTGGAACGCCGCGTCCTCGATTTCGAGCAGGACCCAGTCGTGCGGAGCGTCACGCAATTCCTCGGGCAGGGCATCTGGCCGGCCACCGCAGGGCGAGAGCGCGCTGATCTTCGCGCGGTAGATGTCCGGGTGCTCACCGATCCGGCGCTTGTCCTTGTAGGTACGCGTGTAGCCCTGCCCCGGCCGCCAGCAGAGGATCTCGTCGTAGACCGGCCCGCCCCATCCGCCCGCGTCGCCAGGCTTGCGACGCACCACGTGCGCGCAGGTCAGCAGGTAGCGGCGCACCTTGCGCGGCTCATCGCGATGTTCGATCTCCACGAGCACGCCGCTGCCCATCGACGCGGCATCCTCGGATGCGCAGTCCTGGTCGCCTCCGGCGCGGGCCTCGATGTACCAGACCCGACTTCGGATACCGGGAAGGATCCTGTTCAAGGCTTGTGTCCGCGTTCGATCCTCGTGGTGTCGACGATGCGGGTCTGGCCGCCGTCGACGTAGCGTTTGAGATTGGCCGGCTGGTAGGCGCACCTGACGTCGTTGAAGCGGTCGATGGCGGAACGATGCACGGCCTCGCCATGTTCGCGATGGGCGCCGATCTCGCGGATGTTGCGGCCCATCATGCGATAGGCCGTGGTCATCGAATCCTTCAGTTCCGAGTAGTAGACCGGCGCGAAGAAATTGAGGTAGGCCGAATTGAACTGCAGGCCGAGGCCTTCCGCCTTCTCGATCATCCAGTGCAGCGCTTCGTTGGCCAGGCCGTCCGGCGTGTAGCCGCCACCGATGTTGCTGTGCACGCCGGCAAACCAGGCCTGCTCGAGCTGGCCCGGCCAGTCCGCCGGACGCTGCCAGAGGTCGGGCGCGAACGGCGAGCGCTGCTCGTCGATCGCCAGTGCATGGTAGGCATTGGCGATATGCGCGTTCAGCGTGATGTCGTGGTACTTGTACTTGCCGCGGTTTACCAGGCTGCCGAGCAATCCGGGTGCGCCGAGCGAACCGACCGTATCCCAGACGCCGATCATGCGGATCGGCGGGCATTCGCGCCGCGTCTTCACGTTGTGGAAGCATTTGACCCAGCGATCGGAACCCGGCTGGTCGTTGCCCTCGTAGCAGGAGAAGACATCGGGCACGTAGTAGTCATCGCCCTTGTCGAGCAGGCCGACGCGATTCATGAAACCGGCCAGGGTACGCACCGTGAAGGCGCCGCGGCTGAAGCCGAACAGGTAGATCTCGTCGCCCTGCTCGTAGTTGTAACTGAGGAAACGATAGATGTCGCGCACGTTGCGTTCGATGCCGCGCCCGAACGCGCCGCCGGTGACCTTGTCGAGCCCGCCGCTGGTGCCGACGCCTTCATCGTAGAAGACGATCTGGTCGACGCCGTCACGCGCACGTGGCAGCACCGCGCGGGCCAGTTTCGTCACGTTGGTCGGGCGTCGCTTGCCGGTGGTCTCGTCAAGCTGGTCGCGAACATTCCACGTGCCATCGGCACAGATGACGATCCGTTTCATGCGTTCCTCCTATTCCGGCCCAGTTCGACTCCCGTCGAGGGGCCGGCCGAATACGAGTACTGCGAAATCGGTCAGGTTCAGCTATCTGGAATATACTTTTTCAGTTGCAAAGTCAAACGCGGGGTGCGCGGACATGCGCGCGTTGGAGCCACCCAAAGTGAGCCGCAGCGACCGTGGCCCGCACCCCGCGGGACTCTCCGGGAACGCCGCCGGTCCGGCGGCCCGGGCAGCGGGTGGTGGATTCCGGCGAACGTAATGCTGCTTCCGCACCGCCGCGTCGACGACACCATGGCGCAGTCGGACGATGCGTCAGGCCACCTTGCCGCGGATTTCCTTCTGCCGTGCACGAAACCTTTCCAGCGCATCGCCGAGCGCCATGGCGCGATCGCGGAACTGCAGCATCTGCTGGCGGGTCTGGATGACGCTGCGGACCAGCGCGGCGCGCTGGCGGATCTGTTCTTCGGTCATCGGCCTGTCCAGGGGAGCCAGGTCCGCGCAGATCGAACCGATCGCCTGCAACGCGTCGACTGCCGCCTTGGCATTGGCTGATGCTTCTTTCATGCTCATGGATTTTCTCCGACCCATTGGCATCGTGGGTTCCGCCTGCCGCGAAGCAACCCCTCTTCCCGGCAGGCATGGCCCGCAAGTTGCCCGCTGCACCGCGGAAAGCCCCGCCACTCCAATTCAACGCATCCGCGCAACGGGTTCCCGCCCCGACGAATCTGCGATTGCAAAAGTATGCGCAATCGGGTGGATCCGCTCAAACCGCGATTATTGTTTGCACACCTGAACGCGAGCCCACGCCGCTGGATCGAAATTTCCGGCGTGCGAATCGTGCGACAGAATCTGCCCATCCCGATGTGCAAACCGTGACGCCGCGTGCGGATTCTTAACGGGGATTTCACAAGCCTGACGCAACGACCGGCGTGCGATCACTTTTTTTGTCATCAATCCCCGTTAGGATGTGCCTTGCCGACGTGCAAATCGCGAATCGACCGGTTGCGCCACGGGCCGGAACGGGTCCGTACCAATTCTGTTCATTCGCGATCAGGGAGACTCGTCGGCGTTGGTTGGATGGTATGGAGCACAGACATGAACGTGACGATCCTCTTTGGCGATCGCGAAAAGAAGTACTCGCTCGATGAAATCGTGCAGCGTGCCCATGCAGCCGTCGATACGGTGCTCGAGCGCTTTCGCAGCTCATTCTCCCATGGGCAGGCGGTGCGACCGGTCTGGCACAGCGTGGCCATGCAGATCGATTGCGCGGAAGAATCCGAATATGCGCAGCTGATCCGGGCCATCGAGGTCAATTGCGCGCTGCGCCGGATCGCGATCATGGGCGTGCGCCGGGCCTGAAACCGCCGCTGCTGCCTGGCTGCCGGCGATTTCCGGCGCGCGAGCCGACGGCGCTCCAGGCGTTTCCGCCTTGTTGTTGATGACAGGCATCGCGGCCTTCGCTAACTTGTGCGATCGCCGCGCTTTCGGATGCCTGTGGAAAAGCAGCTCGACACCATTGCCCAGTTGATCGGACAGGGGCGCCCCGATCTCGCGGCCGCGCTGGCGGCCGAAGCGCGCGCGCAATTTCCGGCCGCCGTCGAGCCGGCCCGCCTGCATGGCGTCGCCCTGCTCGGCATGGGTCGGCTGGACGAAGCCGTCACCGCCCTGCGCGAAGCCAGCGCAATCGACCCGCGCTCGGTCGAAACCCTGTGCAACCTCGGCAGCGCCCTGCTCGCGCGCAGCGACGCGCGCGCCGCCCTGCTGGTCATGGAGTCGGCGCGCCTGATCGCGCCGGAGCATCCCGCCGTGCTCAACGGCCTCGGCAACGCGCGACGCGCAGTCGGCGACGCGCAAGGCGCGCGCGATGCCTACTTCGCCGCCAGCCGCGCCGCACCCGGTTACCTCGGCGCCTGGCTCAACCTGGCCGCGGCCGAGCTGGCCCTCGGCAATGCGACAGACTGCGAGCGCATCGCACGCATGATCCTCAAGCAGACCCCGCATGCGCAGGCCAGCCTGTTGCTGGCCCAGTCGCTCGGCATGCAGAGACGACTGGACGAAGCGGCGGCGGCCTGCCTGGAAGCAGAGCGTCACGCGCCCGATGATGCCGACCTGCCCTACCAGCGCGGCCAGATCGCCGACGAACTGAAGGATCCCGAGCAGGCTGCGCAGGCCCATGCGCGCGCACTCGCGATCGACCCGGACCTGAGCGGCGCACTCGCGCAACTGGTGTTCACCCGGCGCCAGCTCTGCGACTGGGAGGACCTGGAGACTCTTTCGGGTCGTTTGCGCGCGGCCGTTTCCGCGGGCGCATCCGACGTGGCGCCGTTCGGATTCCTCGCCGAGCCGGCGAGCGCGGCCGAACAGTTGAACTGCGCGAGGAATTTCGCAGCAGGCGTGCAGCGCCGTGTTGATCCGCTCCGGCAGGGCGGCCGATTCCGGCTTGCGCGGCAGCCTTCCGGCGCGCTGCTGCGTGTCGGTTTCGCCTCGAACGGCTTCGGCTATCACCCGACCGGCCTGCTCACGGTCGCCTTCTTCGAGGCCCTGTGCAGGCGACCGATCGAATTGCACCTGTTCGCCACCGGCGAAGCCGATGGCTCGACCATCCAGCAGCGCCTGCGCGCCGCGGCAACGCACTGGCACGAGCTGGGCGGATTGACCATGTCCGCGATGGCCGGGCGCATGGCGGCCTGCGAGCTCGACATCCTGGTCGACCTGCGTGTCTGGGGCGGCGGCAACATCAGCGAGGCCTTCGCCCTGCGGCCGGCCCCGCTGCAGGTCAACTGGCTGGCCTATCCCGGCACGTCCGGCGCCGACTGGATCGACTACGTGATCGCCGATCGCGAGGTATTGCCGGCCAGCATTGCGCGAGTGCTTTTCCGAGAAGGTCGCCTGGTTGCCGCGTTGCTTCCAGCCGTCCGATCCGGGCCGCCAGATCGGCGAGCCGCCATCGCGCAGCGAATGCGGGCTGCCCGAATCCGGCACGGTCTACGCCTGCTTCAACAACAGCTACAAGCTTGATGCGCGCAGCCTCGAACGCATGTTCGCTATCCTGCGCACGGTGCCCGGATCGGTCCTCTGGCTGCTGGCCGGGCCGGGCGAGAGCAACCGGCGACTGGCCGCAATTGCATCGGCGGCCGGCATCGAGGCAGAGCGACTGGTCTTCATGGCCAAGCTTCCGCACGGCGAATACCTGGCCCGCTACCGGCATGCCGACCTGTTCCTCGACACGGCCACCTACAACGCCCATACCACGGCTTCGGATGCGATCTGGGCGGGCTGTCCGGTCCTCACCAGCGTCGGCCAGACGTTTGCCTCGCGCGTCGCGTCGAGCCTCAATGCGCACCTGGGCATGGGCGAACTCAATGTCGCCGACGATGCCGCCTTCATCGATTTCGCCGTCCGCCTTGGCCACGACCGGGCCGCGCGCGATGCCCTGCACGAGCGCCTTGCCACGCAACGCACGCACAGCGGGCTGTTCGACATGGAGGCCATGGCCGGCGATTTCCTCGACCTGCTCGAGCGCATGGCACGGCGCCATCGCGATGGCCTGCCGGCCGCGGCTATCGACTGACGGCGATCCGCCGCGCTAGTCTCGGCGCATGAACGCACCCGCCGAATTCACCCCGCTCACCCTTTGCGTGCTCACCGTGTCGGATTCGCGCACTGCGCAGAACGACACTTCGGGCGACTATCTGGCCGAGGCCCTGGTCGCGGCCGGCCACCGGCTGCACGAACGCGGCATCGTCAGGGACGATCGCTACCTCATGCGCGCCGTCGTCTCGCAATGGATCGCCGAACCGGCCGTGCACGGCATCCTCGTCACCGGCGGCACCGGTTTCACCGGCAGGGATTCGACGCCCGAGGCGATCGAACCGCTGCTCGACAAGCTGATGCCCGGTTTCGGCGAGATGTTCCGCGCCATCAGCGTCGAGGAGATCGGCACCTCCAGCCTGCAATCGCGCGCCTTCGCCGGGCTGGCCAACCAGACCTTCATCTTCTGCCTGCCCGGCTCGACCTCGGCCTGCCGCACGGCCTGGGAAAAGATCATCCGCAGCCAGCTCGACGCCCGCACCCGGCCCTGCAACCTCGCCGGCCTGCGCCCGCGCCTGGGCGAGCGTTGAGTCGCAAAAGGCTCGCAGATCCCCTGTAGGAGCCCCCTTCAGGGGCGATGCCCTTCGCCACGATCACGAAAAAGCCTCGCGCCTGAAGGCGCTCCTACAAAAGCATGGCTGCGTCGCGCGGGGACCCTGTAGGAGCCCCCTTCAGGGGCGATGCCCTTCGACACGATCACGAGAAGCCTCGCGCCTGAACCCTGTCCAGGTCGCGCCTGAAGGCGCTCCTACAAAAGCAAGGCTGGGACCTGCGGAACCCCTGTAGGAGCCCCCTTCAGGGGCGATGCCCTTCGACACGATCACGAGAAGCCTCGCGCCTGAACCCTGTCCAGGTCGCGCCTGAAGGCGCTCCTACAAAAGCATGCTGCGTCGCGCGGGGACCCTGTAGGAGCCCCCTTCAGGGGCGATGCCCTTCGCCACGATCACGAGAACCTCGCGCCTGAACCCTGTCCAGGTCGCGCCTGAAGGCGCTCCTACAAAAGCATGCTGCGTCGCGCGGGGACCCTGTAGGAGCCCCCTTCAGGGGCGATGCCCTTCGATGCTCCTGTAGGTTGGAGGTGAGCGCCAGCGAACCCCAACAATGGCCTGTCGGAATAGGCGCATTGCGGATTGGATCGAAAACCGTTGGGGTTCGCTGGCGCTCACCTCCAACCTACGAGTTCTGCTTCCTTCACGCATTCGACACCGCGTGACGTCTACGCGCAATTCCCGCAAACTCGACTCATCCCCGTTCGAGGCCGAGCGAATGAAATCGATCAAGCGCAAGAAATACGAGGAAGTCCTCGAAGGCCTGCATGCCCAGCTGATCGAGCTGCAACACTGGATCATCGCCAACAACCAGCGCGTGGTGGTGATCTTCGAAGGCCGTGATGCCGCCGGCAAGGGCGGCGTGATCAAGGCCATCGAAGGGCCGCTCAACAATCGCCACGTGCGCACGGTCGCGCTGTCCAAGCCCGACGAAAACCAGCGCAGCCAGTGGTACTTCCAGCGCTACGCGAGCCAGCTACCGAGTGCCGGTGAGCTCGTCCTGTTCGACCGCAGCTGGTACAACCGTGCCGGTGTCGAGCCGGTGATGGGCTTCTGCACGCCCGAACAGCACAAGGCGTTCCTCAGGGATTGCCCGGTGTTCGAACGGCTGATCACCAATGACGGCCTGATCCTGCTCAAGTACTGGCTCAGCGTCGACCAGGCGGAGCAGGAAGAGCGCTTCGACGAGCGCGCCAAAGACCCGGCCAAGCGCTGGAAACTGTCGCCAATCGACATCAAGGCGCGCGAGCAGTACGCCGCCTACGGCAAGGCACGCGACACCATGCTGAAGGCCACCCACGCCGACTATGCGCCGTGGTTCGTGGTCAATTTCAACGACCAGAAACGCGGCCGCCTGAACCTGATCGACCACCTGCTCAGGCAACTGCCCAAGCGCGAGACAGCCGGGCCACCACTGCGCCTGCCCAAGCTTTCCGGCAAGCCGCTCGAGGAAAAGATCCCGCGCGGGTTCCTGATAAAGGACACCTATTGAACTGCGAAAATAGCGCGCTATCATCCGCGCCATTCGAAATCCGGAGCTTCTGAAATGTCCCGCTGGAAAGCCGCTTCCATCCACCTTTCCATCAGCATCTCGGTCGGCCTGCTCGTCCTCGCCCTGCTCTTCCTGGTCTGGTACCCACAGCCGTATTTCGATGCGGCGGGTGGCGAACACCTGGTCATCGTGCTGCTCGGAGTAGACCTTGTTCTCGGTCCGATGCTGACCCTGATCCTGTTCAAGTCCGGCAAGAAGGGCATGCTGTTTGATCTCTGCATGATCGGCTTCGTGCAGACCGCCGCCCTCGTCTACGGCCTGTACGTCATTGCCCAGGCAAGGCCGGTTTTCATCGTCGCTGCGGTCGATCGATTCAATGTCGTCATGGCCAATGAAATCGACCCTATTGATCTGGCCGATGGGAAAAAGCCCGAGTTCCGATCATTGTCGTTCGGCGGTCCGCGCCTGGTGGGTGTAGAACTACCCTCGGACACCAAGGAAAAATCCGATCTCTTGTTTTCCAGCCTGGCCGGCAAGGACGTTCAGCTCTATCCAAAATATTATGTGGACTACGCACTGATTGCCTCCGATCTGTTGACTCATGCCAGATCGCTCGAGAAATTGCGGGCTGCGAATCCCGAAAATGGCAGAATCCTGGACCGCTGGCTCGAGATCAACCGCCGCGAAGACAAGGATGTCGCGTGGATGCCCATATCCATGCGCAAGTCCTCACTTTGCATGCTGATCGACGCCAAGACTGGCGAAGTCCTGGCCCCGCTCCCTATCTATCCTTGGTAAATGGTCTGTCCGCCTCCTTCGTCCATTCCTGATCGGCGGCGACAATATCGAAACCATCGACGGCGAAGTAGGGCCGGATTCTGCCGGAATCCGAGGGGCGGCCGCTCCGAAGCTCCACTTAGCTTTCCGGTTGATCCGGACCTGATTCCCGGCAGGGATAAGCCAGGGTATTTCGCAGCGAATTGAATGCGCATGACAATCCATGTCACATAATGACCATGCGCGGCGAGCGTCAGCTGGACTTTCCAATGGTGTCAAACTGCACCGCTCCGCATCCCGGCGTCAAAGAGCGTGACCTGCTTCCCAAAACTAGAAAAGCCGCTTCCATTCAGGCTCACATGAACGTGACCATGGTCAACGATTATGTCAGGATGCGGCCCGCACCAGGCGGTTGGCATGGATGCTGCTACATCCGAAACACCCTTCCGATGTTTGTCGAAGCGGGCGACCCAGGACGGTAAACCCTGCGTCGACCGGATCGGAAGCCAGGGGCAATCCGGATTACCTTTTATCCACGAGGAAAACACCATGAACATGAAGAAGACGCAAGGCTTCACGCTTATCGAGCTGATGATCGTCATCGCGATTATCGCCATCCTGGCCGCCATCGCTCTGCCGGCATACCAGGACTACACCATTCGCGCCAAGATGTCCGAGCCGATTGTTGCCGCTGACGCCTGCAAGAACTCCGTTACCGAGTTCTACCAGTCGCTGGGCCGCCTCCCGGCCAGCCTCGGCAGCGCCGGCTGCAGCAGCAACGCGACCCAGTATGTTGCCAGCACCAACGTTGCCGCTGGTGGCGTCATCACGGTCGTTACGTCGGCCGACACGGGCCTTGCCACCGCCGCAAGCACCAACATCGTGCTGACGCCGACCGCAACAGCAACCGATGCTCCGCTGACCTGGTCCTGCAACGCTTCGACCACCCCGGACAAGTATCTGCCGGCTATCTGCCGCTAAGCTTGATGGTCATGTTTGTGCAAACGCCGCCTTAGGGCGGCGTTTGTTTTTCCGGGTCCGGCAAGGCCCATCTTGAAACCGCATTGGCGAGCAGCGATCCATGAATGGTGCATTTCTCCCGTTCCGGTCCGTGCAACGGCCATTGGCTCTCTTGACCCTTCTCGTACTTTGCGGAATCGTCTACCTGGGCGCACTCACTGGCGGATTCCAGTTCGACGACTATTACAATATCGTCAGCAATCCTGCTTTGCTTGCCATCGGCACCCCGGTCCAGAGCTGGTTCGATATCGCACTGTCGACCGCATCCGGCGTGTTGCGCCGGCCAATCAGCATGCTTTCGTTCGGACTGAATGTCGCCTTGTTCGGGATGAATCCGTTTGCGTTCAAGCTCGCAAATGTCGGCATTCACCTGGTCAATGGCGTGCTTGTGTATGCGTTGGCGCGTCGCCTCGCCGGGCATCTGGTCCCTGGCATTCGTGCCAACACGGCCCCGAGGGAAGAATGGATAGCGCTGCTGGCAGCCGGGATCTGGCTCCTGCATCCGCTCAGTGTCAGTGGCGTTGTGTACATCGTGCAGCGCATGAACGAGCTGGCTACCATGTTCATGCTCGTCGGACTTGTCTGCTACGCAGAGGGTCGAGTCCGGATGCAGCGCCGGCAACCCGGGTTGTTCCGCGCAATTTTCGGACTTTGCTCTTTCGGCGCGCTGGCTGTGTTCAGCAAGGAAAATGGCGCCCTGATTGCTCCATACGCCTTGGTCATCGAAGCGGTCTGCTTCCGCTTCGTCGCTTCGGACAATCGAGAACGCGCGATCCTGAAGGGGTTCTTTTTCCTGACCGTGGCAGTGCCATTGGCGCTGGTCGCCGGTTATCTCGCCACCCACCCTGAGTGGTTCACCAGTAGTTACGCCGGCAGGTCGTTCACGTTTCACGAACGGCTCTTGTCCGAACCCCGGATACTGATCCACTACCTGCTCTGGATTTTCGTTCCCAACCCCGCATGGATGGGTCTTTTCCATGACGATATTTCAATCTCGTCGAGCCTGCTCCAACCGCCCACGACCCTCTTTTCCATTGCGTTCCTCGCCGTGCTGGCCGCATCCGTCTGGCTGCTGCGCCGCCGCTTTCCTGGACTGGCCTTCGGTGTCGCCTGGTTCCTGGTCGGGCATTCCCTGGAATCTTCCATCATCCCGCTTGAGCTGGTGTTCGAGCATCGCAACTATCTGCCCATGGCTGGACTCATTCTGGGAGTACTGTGCACGGCCTTCCCCCCGCTCGTCGCCGCATTCGGACAGCGCGCCTTGCTCCTAGGTGGCTTGGCACTGTTGGCTATTCTTGCTGGTCTCACGGCCATCAGGGCCACAAGTTGGGGCAATCCAGTGTCAATGGCACTGAGCGAGGCCATACATCACCCGAACTCCTCCAGAGCCCAATACGAAGCCGGCCGGGCGCTTATCATCGATGGCGCCCGGAAGGGCCGCCGCGACCAGGCGGAGATCGACGCGATTGCCTACTTCAAGCGGTCGGCGTCGCTCGACAAGAACCAGATTCACCCGGTCACGGAACTGATCCTGATCCAGGCTTCGAAGGGCGGCGTCGAGCAAGGCACCATTGACGAACTTGCGAAAAGGATACGAGGGCTGACGAACTATCCTCAGGCCAATCCATTCCTAGATTTCCTGGTCGCGGCAAGCACCGAGAAGCTGGCGGTAACTCCTGCGCAAGTCTCGGAGCTGGTTGACGCTTCCATGGGAAACTCTCACTTTCCCCCCAAGGTGCGCGCCATGATCCTGAACAACTATGGCGCCTATCAGTTCAATATCCTGCAGGACAAGCAGCAAGGAGTGAGCTTGACCCTTGCTGCGGCAGCCGAGGATCCTCAAAACCCCTACTTCGCCTTGAATGTGGCCCGGATCGCAATAGCCCTTGGGCAGCTCGAGATCGCGCGCCAGCATCTTGACAAGGCAGAGCAACTGGATGGAACCAGGCAGTACGCCACCCAAATCGAGTCCTTGCGGGAGCAATCGAGGTAGGCCTGTCCCGCAGGACCAGCATGGACAGAGCCCGCCGACCCTTCCATTCAGGCGAGGTTTCCAAGTGGAGCCGCGCCATGGCGGCCATCCCGCACCAGCAACGGCCCCCGACTGCACAATCAATCGGATTGCATTTGGATCGCATCGCGAAATGACGGAAGATCGGAACGCCGGACCCAGTTGCGAATGGACACAATCGGACCCATGAAACCAATCCGTACTGCCGCCGATCTTGCCATCAATGGCGCGCCTCCTGCGTTCGCCGAGCCGATTCACGTGGGCCTGCCCAACATCGGCAATCGCGAGGCGCTTCTTCAAAGGGTCAACCAGATCCTAGACCCGGCAGTGGCTTACGAACAATGGACCCATGGTTCAGGAATTCGAGAAGCGCATCGCCGACCATCTGGGCGTCAAGCATTGCATCGCAATGTGCAACGGCACTATTGCACTCGAGATTGCAATTCGGGCTCTTGGGCTCGAAGGCGAAGTCATAGTCCCTTCGTGGACTTTCGTGGCTACTGCGCATGCCCTCTATTGGCAAGGAATCACCCCGGTTTTCGCAGACATCGACCCCGCGACTCACAACCTCGATCCAGATGCAGTGCGACGCATGATCACACCAAGAACAACGGGCATCATTGGCGTGCATTTGTGGGGGCGATCAGCCCCTGTCGAGGAGTTGCAAGCCATCGCAAACGAACGCGGACTAAAACTCATGTTCGACGCGGCGCATGCATTTGGCTGCGGCTACAAGGGGCAAACCATAGGTCGTTTCGGATCCTGCGAGGTCCTGAGCTTCCATGCCACCAAGGTCTTCAACTCATTCGAAGGCGGCGCAGTCGTCACCGACGACGACGAGCTGGCCGCAACCATGCGACTGATGCGGAATTTTGGGTTCTCTGGCTACGACAACGTGATTCATCCTGGCACGAACGGCAAGATGCCCGAAATTAATGCTGCTATGGGTTTGGTAAATCTGGACAGCCTGCCGACGTTCATCGAGAACAACAAGAACCGCTACTTCTCGTACAAGAGAGCACTGTGCCGGATTGATGGGATTCGCCTTCTTGACTACTGCGAGTCCGATTTCAACAACTATCAGTACATTGTTCTCGAGGTTTCCGATGAGTGCCAGGCCACTCGCGATGGAATCGTGGCTGCGTTGCACGCGGAGAACGTACTTGCACGCAAATATTTCTGGCCTGGCTGCCACGGCATGAAGCCTTACCGCGACCTGTTTCCCCATGCACGATTGATGCTGCCCAATACGGAATCCATAGCGAGCAGGATAATCATCCTGCCCAATGGCAACTCGTTAGCTGAATCCGACATCATGCAGATCGTGTCGACCATCGACCTGTGCGCGAGATCCTCCGTGTGATCGCTGCAATCATGCAGCCCTATTTCTTTCCATACATGGGCTACTTCCAGCTCATGAAGGCAGTCGACCTGTTCGTGCTTTACGACGACGCGCAGTACATGAAAGGCGGCTGGATTAACAGGAACCGGATACTGGCCCACGGCAATCCTTCGTGGTTGACCCTGCCTGTCCGACGCGAAAGCGTGACGTTGCCAATCAATCGAAGGCACTTTCAATCCGTCGAAGATGGATCCTGCTCGATCAAGAACCGCTTGCGCTCAAGCTATCTGAGGGCGCCTTATTTTCCCAATGTATTCCCTTTCCTGTGCGAACTGCTGGACGCGCAAGCACCTGACGTTGCGCAATTCAATGCGCACTTGCTGAAAGGCGTGGCTGCATGGCTGGGGATCTCATGCAAGTTCCTCGATTCATCGACTCTCGATATTGCGAGCGATAGCAGGGGCCAGGCCAGGGTCCTGGCAATTTGCCATCGTGTAGGCGCGACACGCTACGTGAACGCGATGGGAGGCAGCACTCTTTATTCATCGTCGGCATTCAACGCCGCTGGCCTGGACCTCTACTTTCTGAAATCCAACACCCCTGACTATGCGCAGTTCTCCCAGCCGCATGTACCCTCGCTTTCAATCGTTGATGTAATGATGTTCAATTCGCAACAGCAGTGCCGCGAGTTGACCACAGAATACGAACTGGTGAGTGCATCAGCGGACGATCAGTCGTGATTGGACCATCGAAATCGACAGTCATCGGCGGCTACCTTGGGCTGGAATCTCATTCGCGCAATGGACTGGACTGGATCCCCGAGGCCCATGCATTTGCTTCCGCACGAATGGCCTTGGCTGCAGTTGTCGCCCATTCCAGGCCAGCCCGCATTTGGATACCCCATCATGTCTGCTCAGCCGTCGTGGATGCCATTGCGTGGTGTGGAGTCGAGATCTGCCGATATCCACTCACCGAGCAGTGGGGAGTACCCGCGCAAGTCGAGCTGTCTGATGACGATTTGCTGCTTTGCGTGGACTATTTCGGACTCAATGGCAGTGCTGTTGATGAGGCCGTTGGGCATTACGGGAAAAATGCGACGCTGGTTGACGCGTCGCAGTCACTCTTCCGCAAACCCGTCCTTGGGGAAACAACGATCTTCTCGCCGAGGAAATTCGTAGGCGTGCCCGATGGGGGCCTGGTTCTGACAACCATGGACCTGGCTGAGGTCGAACCAGAGAACCCTCATGAGAGCATCGATCGATGCATGCACCTTCTATTGCGTGCCAGCGGCAAGGTCACAGAGGGTTACTCCGCGTTCCTTGCTGCGGAGAGTTCGCTGCGAACGTGCAAGCCAGCCGGCATGTCCGGGTTGACGCGACTCATGCTGGACAACGTCGACTTTGAGCGGGTAGCCAGCCAGAGGGTGGCCAACTATCGACTCCTGCAGGAAACCCTGTCTTCGCAGGGGTTCAAGCTCAGGCCGCTGCCGCCTGCTTCAATTCCGCTGTGCTTTCCCGTTTTCGACGTTGACGCGCCGAAGATCCGGAAGCACCTCATCCAGCGCGGGATCTTCACCCCAACCTACTGGTCCGAATGCGAGCCTCCGGCCAGCGACCCGGTCGCCCGGTCACTGAGGGACCGTACAGTGTATCTTCCCTGCGACCAGCGATATGGCGCGCCTGAAATGGCCAGGCTGGTGGACAATCTACTGGGTTTGGAGGAATCCTGATGAATATTCATGGCAAGTTCGTGCGCCTCCGGGCAATCGAGGGCAAGGACCTTGAGACCCTGCACGCATGGGCGAACGATCCCGCGATACAGGGCATGCTGGGGGGGTGGCACTTTCCGACCAGCATGAGGGATCAGCAGGAATGGCTGGAAGGGCTTTCCTGCCAGTCGTCCAACCAGCGGTTCGCGATCGAGGTTGCGGAATTCGGCTTGATTGGCCAGGCCAATCTCGTCTCGATCGACTGGAAGAACGGCAACGCCTTCCATGGCATGCTCCTTGGCAACAAGGACGTTCGTGGCAGGGGATTTGCCCGGGACACGGTCATGGCCATCATGCGCTATGCCTTCGACGAACTTGGACTGTCGAGGCTGGATTCGGACATTGTCGACTACAACGCCGCCTCGCTAGGGCTGTACACCGAAAAATGCGGCTGGGCGATAGAGGGGCGGAAGCCGGGCTGGTACTTCCGCCGCGGCCGGCGCTGGGACAAGATCATTGTCGGCATCACCCGGGATCAGTACCGGTCGATGGCGGACAGCAATGGCTACTGGACCGAATCGTGAAACCGGCCATTGCCAGTTTCGAGGATGAAATATCCTCGCGCGGCGTCGTTATCTTCAATGAGATCGTCCCGGGCGATCTGCTGGCGCGATTGCGCCAGGATCTTCCTGGGCATCAGGCCGCCTGCCAGGCCATAGCGCAGCGCAACGGGGTGGGCGCAGGACTGTCGGGAGCCGCGCATCACGTGCTCGGTGGCCGCGACAGCCTCGACGACTTCTTCCACCAGTTGTTCCTCGATGAATATATCCGGTCCTTCTTCCAGGGCCCGTACATCCTCAATTCGTATGGCGCCATCAACAACCTGACACCGAGCAGCGATGGCTACAAGCACGGACAGCAGTTCCATCGCGATGTCCGGACCTATTCAAACGGCTTTCGCCTCATGCTCAACATGCTTGTGATGGTCGATGACTTCACCACGGAGAACGGGGCAACCAAGCTGGTCCCTGGAAGCCACAGGGTAGAAGCGCGGCCGGACGACGACTTTCTTGAGCAAAACTGCATCAGGGCTACCGGACCAGCGGGCTGCATAGTTCTATTTGATTCAAACATCTGGCATTCCGCGGCACCCAATACGACCTCAAATCCTCGGCGGGCACTTACGCTGACCTTCGCCCGGCCATTCTTCAAGCAGCAACTGGACTATCCGAGACTGCTCGGCGAGGAATACACAGCGGATGAGAGGATCAGGCAAGTGCTTGGCTACAATTCCCGCGTGCCTGCAAGTCGCCATGAATGGTATCAGCCGCCGGAAAGGCGCATGTACAGGCCTGGCCAGGGCTAGGAGTCATCAGTGCGAAATTACGACGATGAATTTCAGGACAACATCAGCAGGCAGTACGCCTACGATTTTGATGCGGTAGTCAGGCGCTACATGATGCAGACGCTCACGCCTTTCTTCACGAACGGAAAGGCGCTCGAGCTGGGGTGTTTCGAGGGTGATTCAACCGTACTTTTCACGGATCATTTCAGTGACCTGACTGTATTGGAAGCCTCAGCAGACCTGATTCAGACAGCACGAACCAAAGTGCCCGACAGCGTTTGCTTTATCCATTCCACTATAGAGGAAGCAATTCTCGAACCAGTCTACGATGCGATCTTTCTTGTCCACACTCTCGAGCATATCGACAGGCCCGTCGACGCATTGAAACGCATCAAGCAATGGTTGACCAAGCGAGGCCGCCTGTTCGTTGTCGTGCCCAACGCAATGGCCGCTTCCCGGCAGATTGCCGTGAAGATGGGGCTGATCGAAACAAACCATGCAGTGACGGCAGGCGAGCGCGCCCACGGCCACCGATGCACCTACAGCCTGGATACGCTGGAAAACGATGTGCGCTCAGCAGGCATGGTAGTCGAGTCTCGGGGCGGGATCTGCTTCAAACCCTTTGCCAACTTCCAGTTTGACCTCATGATCAAGAACAAGATCATCGATCAATCCTACCTGGATGGATGTTACGCGTTAGGAATGCACTATCCGGAATTGACCGCGAGCATCTATACAGTCTGTCGGCGCGATCCGTAAAGCAATTCCTCGCGCAAACTCTACTTTAATTCGGCAGCTCTTCTGCGCCGGAGGAGCAAATACCAGCCGGCGCACGCCATCAGGATTTCAGCGCTCAGTAGGGCAACCATGGCAGCCGTCACTCCAATGGATTCCAGCAACACCAGGTTGACGACTGCGACAAGCACAAGCCCGGAAAATTCTATCCCCACTCTCGCCACCTGACGATCCGACGCGGTCAGGCCCACGGCAGCCGTTTGGTGCAATGCGTACAGAACGGGCCAGGGAGAAAGCATCAACAAGTAGCCTGCAGACTCGGAAAAACCCTCGCCGAAAATGCGCGGCATCCACGGCGAAACGATCATCGCGATGACACCGGCAATGGCTGCATAGCCAATGGCCGAGAAGCTGATGGCCCCGAGGATCCGGGACCCTACCAGTTCTCCCTTGTGCGAAAAAAGTCGAGGCAGCGCCGCACCCATCAGCGCTGAAATTGGCATGAGAAACACGCTCATGATTCGAAACGCAACCGTATAGTTTCCGGCGGCGGTTGCGCCAAGAATCTGCAGCAACAGGACCTTGTCGACTTCCTGGTAACTCGAGCCAACCATCGACCCGATGGCATACTTGGTGCCTTGGGACCCGGCCGTCACAATCGGCAGCCGTGCGCTCCAGGCCGGCAGCCCTACCATTCCGGAAATCAGCACCAGGGCCGCAGAAACACCCAGAATTGATCCCCCAAAGTGCAGGAACGCAACGTGATCGGGCGAACCAGCGATTCCATCGAGAACCGCCACGATGACTACGGTCAGTCGAAATAGAGGAACAAGGCACATGGACAGGGCAGCCATGCCTCCGCGGCCCAGGGCAAGGCACAGGCTGGAAGCGACATTTGCAAGCGGAAGCGCTATCAGCTCCGAGAGGCCGAGCAGCAGCATCGAATTGAGGTGAACCCGATCAACCAGGGCATAGCTCGACAGGGTCATGAACGCCACCAACAGCAACATTCCTGATACTGCTACCTGCAACAGGGCGGTCGCCCAGAGTGCCCGCGATTTCGACGGATCAAGCGCAACATGCCTGGTCAGTACATAGGCGATTCCCCATCCTGAAAGCGGGCCAACCAGCACCGCAGCCGCAACTGACCCGGCAAACAGTCCGTAACCTGTCACGCCCATCCAGCGCGAAAGCACGATCAGATAAGCACCCTGGATCAGCGCCCTGAAGCCAAGACCAGCCGTCGAAAGCAAGGCATCTTGGCCCAACTGCCCAATACCCATCCTCGCCAAGAGCTGATCGAGGAGACGTCCGACGGAATGAGCGCTCATTCGGATCGAGCCATCAACTTGGCGACATGGTCGGAATTGACGCAATGGTGCTGAACTTGCATCGTCGGCCATCGAATCCTGATTGCCTGCAATGCCGCAAGAACAAGGCGGACAAATCCGTATGACTTGCGGAGGTCGGATATCGCCAGCTTCGCAGCCTCCAGGTTTCGGGCGCGCAATGCCCACAGGAGGATACCGAGGAGAACCTCACATCGATATCCATCAGGATAGTCCTTGCGATCGTGAAAAAAGCGCCGCGCATCCGAGTCGAATTTCAGGCACGACTTGAGGAATTCGAGTTTCGCCTGGTTTCCGGATCGCAGAAGCGAACCGGGGCTCTCACGATAGACGGCCGTGACTTCAGGCAGATAGGCGACCTTCCAGCGAGAAGTAATCAGCGCGGCAGCCACGGTATCGCCAAACCTGTACTCTGCGAGACCGAGCTCCGTAGCCTCGCACTCCAAGATCACGTCGCGGCGCACGAGGATAGTGCATGTACGCAGTATCTTCGGAAAGTAGAATGCGTGAAACAGATCCCCTTCCAGCAGAGTGGGTCTGATGCGTCGGTGAACAGGCTTCCCCGATGAGGTCGTCCAGCCGTTGCCGGATGGCCTCGACCGGACCCAATCGGTGTGGACGACGCCTATTCCCTGGTCTCGCCGAATCAATTCCACCTGTCCAGCCAACTTTCTGGTCGAGCACCAGTAATCGTCGCCTTCACAGTAGGCGATGTACTCCCCGCGTGCCAGTAGAGTGATACGGCGGATATTTGCGCCAGCGCCAACGTTGTGTTGCGAGAAAACGACCCGGATGATTTCCGGGAATCGACGCTGGTACTCCAGCGCAATCTTCCTGGTCTCGTCCGTCGAGGCATCTTCGCCAATAATGAGTTCAAACGGGAACTCAAGTGTTTGTGAAACAACTCCTTCTATGGCCTCCGCCAGGTAGCCTGCGTGGTTAAATGTAACCATGAGCACGCTGACTAGCGGGGCGCCTGCCAAGAGCTGTGCGTCGCTTACTTCGCAGATTTCCGCGTCAAGTGTGGCAGCCAAGGGCATCCCCTCAATCCCCGATAGTTCCCGAATTCCAACTATTGACCTGCAGGCTGGGCGAGATAGTCGACGACCCGGCTGGACGGTCCCTTTCCTTCCTGGCGCAAACCGGAGCCTCGCAGAATCTCGAATGTTCCACTACTCAGATAACTTTCTACGCCTTCATCCAGCTCGTGCTCCATGATTGCATTCTTGCCGAGTCCATCGCTTCGTTCAGTCGTTTGCCGCATCACGATAGTGGGAATGCCCAGTACCGCCAGCTCTTCCTGGTTGGACCCGCCATCAGTCAAGACACAATCGGCACCCGCCACGAGCCTCAGGAAAGCCCCATAACCCAATCTTGGCGACAATTTCACTCCCGGCGCATTCTGTAGCCGCTCCAGCAGGTCGTACTTCACCAGTCGCTTCTTCGTGGCCGGGTGAAGTACAAAATAGACAACGTAGTGTTCCGAGACGGATTCGAGCATGGCCACCAGTTGACGAAGGCGCTTCCTGCTATAGATATTCTGGAAGCGATGGAGCGATGCCACGACATAAGGTGATGCGGCTTCCACTCGGCCGGCGCCCAAATCAACCAACGAAACCGCATCCACGATCGTATTTCCCTCAGTCTCAACGACTGAACATCCAAAGCGTTGCCTCATGTGGTCCGCGCTGCCACGATCGGGGCACATCGCCACATGCGCCAAGCGGAATACCAGACGTCGCGCGATCTCTTCGGGGAAGGGATTAAAAAGCCTTCCAGATGTCAGACCACTTTCAAGATGGACTACATTGGCGCCGCAACGTCTGGCCGCGAACGCGCTCGCCAATGTCGAGAGCGTATCGCCGTGCACGATTACCCTAAGCTCCGGATGCTCCATCGACAGCGATCTGATACAGCCCTGGATTCCAGAAATCGCCGCAGGCAGCCATACAAATAGCGAAAACACCGTTGCATGTTCCGCTGATTGGACGGCATTTACCTGCAAAGACCGGATCTGGAACTCACTTAACAGATCCTGCATGGTTTCCTTGTGCTGGCCGGTCATGAGGATGACCGCCGGAAGGCTTCTACGTTCGCATTCTGCGATTACTGGCGCCAGTTTGATCAGCTGCGCTCGGGTTCCAATCGCAAAGACTGACAACGGCGGCCTGGGCGCATCAATCATTGTGGCGATATGTGAGGCTGGTAATCTGCTCGGAAATCAATCCGATAAGAAAGATGATGACTGAGGCACTGAAAAGCAGGGCACTCATGTTGGTGAAACGGTGCTCGATGGCAAAGGTATATGCGTAGTACGCGAGTCCCAGAAAGAAGAAGACGGCGCTTGTGGGCACGAACAATTTCAGTGGGGAATAGAGTGTTGCAATCTTGAATATGATCAGCAGAAATCGAAGGCCGTCCCTGATAGGACGGATATGGCTCTTGCCTATGCGCCTTGCCACCGGTATCGGCTCGTAGGCCACAGCATATGCGCTGCGAAAGAACGCCATGGTGCAAGTGGTGGGATACGAGAACCCATTGGGCAGCAGATGCAGGAACTCGCGAAACTTGTTCGCCCGGACCGCGCGAAACCCCGAGGTGAGGTCCTTGACCTCGAAGCCGGTCATGCGGCTGGCCAGCCAGTTGTAGAGGGCATTGGCCAGGCCACGGCTGACACCGGCCTGACCCGACCAGTCCCGTGCGCCGACTACCATGTCGTAGCCTTCGCCGAGGCGATCGACCAATTGGTTGATCAGGGCGGGGTCGTGCTGGCCATCGGCGTCCATGAAAACAATCGTGTCGCCTCTTGCCTCCCGGGCACCGCGCTTGATCGCGGCACCATTGCCCATCGAGTAGGGCTGGGAGACCGCCCGAACTCCGTTTTGCTCGCAGATGGCCCTGGTTTCATCGGTGGATCCATCGTCTACCACAAGGATTTCCGCCCCCGGATGCGCCTTGCGAAGCAGCGGCAGAACACTGGACAGGGCGGCGGCCTCGTTCTTGGCCGGCAAGACGATACTGAGCATGCCCCCCCTAAATCTGAGGTGCCGGGCCTGGCACCCCGAAAATTGTGTGGATTGGGCCACTATACTGCCCGGCGGGTGTTCTTTCGGCAATGCATTTGCGGTAGATTCGACAGTGGTTTCGGGGACTTGCGCGACATTCTTATGGCAACACAGTTGAATACGGGCACATTGGTCGGCCTTTCCGGCATCAGCCGGCGACTTGTCGCCGAGGGACTCCTCGGTGAAAACGACGCGCGCAAGGCGATCGACGACGCAAGCAAACAGAAAATACCGATCGGCGCCTGGCTGGCCGAAAACGGCCTGGTTTCCACCGCCCAGATTGCCCTGGCGTCCGCATTCGAGTTTGGCGTGCCGGTGTTTGACGTTACAGCGCTGGATCTGACCCAGATTCCGATCAAACTGGTCAAGGAAGAATTGATTGCCAAACACAAGGCGCTGCCGCTTTTCAAGCGCGGAAATCGCCTTTTTGTCGGCGTTTCGGACCCTACCAACCTGCGTGCGCTGGACGACATCAAGTTCCAGTCCAACCACATCATCGAGCCGATCCTGGTCGACGAACAGCAGCTAGAGCGCGCGATCGAACAGGCGCAGAGCCAGAGCAGCACAACAATCGAGGACATGGACGATGCCGAAGGGCTGGAAAACCTCGACCTCGGCGACGTAAGCGGCGATGACGAAGGCGGAACAGGCGTCGACGCCAATAGCGCGGACGACGCACCGGTGGTCCGATTCGTCAACAAGGTGCTGGTTGACGCCATCAAACGCGGCGCATCGGATATCCACTTCGAGCCCTACGAAACAAACTACCGCGTCCGCCTGCGCATGGACGGCATGCTCAAGCACGTCGCCTCGCCGCCGATCCGCCTGACCCCTCGCATCTCCTCGCGCATCAAGGTCATGGCCGGCCTCGACATCGCCGAGCGCCGGGTACCCCAGGACGGACGCATCAAGCTCAATCTTTCCAAGACGAAATCGATCGATTTCCGCGTCAGCACCTGCCCGACCCTGTTCGGCGAGAAGATCGTCATGCGTATCCTCGACGGCTCGGCCGCGAAGATGGGCATCGACAAGCTCGGCTATGAGGATGACCAACGCGACCTGTTCCTCGAAGCCATCGAAAAGCCGTACGGCATGGTGCTGGTGACAGGCCCCACGGGCTCGGGCAAGACCGTCTCGCTGTATACCGCGTTGAATATCCTCAATACCGAAGGCCGTAATATTTCCACGGTCGAGGACCCGGTCGAAATTCGGGTTCCAGGCATCAACCAGGTCCAGCAGAACACCAAGCGCGGCATGACTTTTGCCGCCGCGCTGCGATCCTTCCTGCGCCAGGATCCGGATGTCGTGATGGTCGGCGAAATCCGTGACCTGGAAACCGCCGAGATCGCGATCAAGGCCGCGCAGACCGGCCACATGGTGCTTTCCACGCTGCATACGAACGATGCGCCACAGACGATCGCCCGCCTCATGAACATGGGCATCGCACCTTACAACATCACTTCGTCGGTGACCCTGATCATCGCCCAGCGCCTCGCGCGACGCCTGCATACCTGCAAGAAACCGCTGGAACTTCCCGAAGCTGCCCTGCTCGCCGAGGGATTCACCAAGGCCGACATCGCCGCCGGCATCCAGCTGCAGGAAGCGGTCGGCTGTTCGGGATGCAACGAGGGCTACAAGGGCCGGACCGGCATCTACCAGGTCATGCCACTGACCGAATCCATCGCCAAGATTATCCTTTCTGGCGGCAGCGCCATCCAGATCGCGGATCAGGCCCGAGCAGACGGAATTCGCGACTTGCGTGCCTCCGCCCTGCTCAAGGCCAGGAATGGCGTGACCAGCCTTGCAGAAATCAACCGCGTGACCAAGGACTAAGCCATGGCAACCACAACAGCGAGCAGAGCCGGAATCAAGACGAGTGTCGGCAAGTCACGCGCCCAGCTCAGCCAGACAGAAACGTTTGTCTGGACTGGCCTGGACAAGCGCGGCACCCGGATGAAAGGCGAATTCACGACCAAGAATGCAGCCTTGGTAAAGGCCGAGCTTCGCCGACAAGGCATCAATCCCCAGTCGGTAAAGCCCAAGCCCAAACCGTTGTTCGGCAAGGCTGGAAAGGCGATCAAGCCGCGCGACATAGCCATTTTCAGCCGCCAGCTCGCAACGATGATGGCTGCTGGTGTACCAATGGTACAGGGCTTCGAAATTGTTGCGGGAGGTCAAAACAACCCGCGCGTCAAGGACATGTTGGTGGACATCAAGACCGAGATTGAGGGTGGATCCGCCCTCAACGAGGCGCTCGGCAAGTATCCAGTGCAATTCGACGAGCTCTATTGCAATCTCGTGCGCGCGGGCGAATCCGCCGGCGTGCTGGATACCGTACTCGACACAATCGCCACCTACAAGGAAAACATCGAAGCAATCAAGGGCAAGATCAAGAAAGCCATGTTCTACCCGGCCATGGTGCTATCGGTTGCGGTCGTCGTTTCGGCATCCTGCTGATTTTCGTGATCCCGCAGTTCGAAGCCGTGTTCAAGAACTTCGGCGCCGATCTGCCAGCATTCACCCAGATGCTGGTCAATCTGTCGCGATTCATGGTCGTCCTACTGGTGGTATCTGCTCCTGATTTCGTGGGCAGCATTGTCGGCGTCATCCTGTCTATAAGCGATCGGAGAAGTTTGCACATCTCGTTGGACGCATGTTGCTCAAGCTGCCGGTCATTGGCGAAATTCTTCGTCAATCGGCAATGGCGCGCTTTGCGCGCACCTTGGGCGTCACCTTCCGGGCCGGCGTGCCCCTGGTCGAAGCGCTGGATTCAGTTGCGGGCGCGACAGGCAGCGTGGTCTACAACGAGGCGGTCAAGCGGATCCGCGAGGATGTCTCCGTAGGCCACCAACTGCAACTCGCCGTTCGGCAGACCGGCTTGTTCCCGAACATGGTCGTGCAGATGGTCTCGATCGGCGAGGAATCCGGCGCGCTCGACGCCATGCTGTTCAAGATTGCCGAATTTTACGAACAGGAAGTCAACAACGCGGTCGATGCCCTGGCCAGCCTGCTCGAACCGTTCATCATGATCATCATCGGCGTGATTGTGGGCGGCATCGTGGTCGGCATGTACCTGCCGATCTTCAAGCTCGGCGCGGTGGTCGGCTAAGAGAGGCAGAGCCGGATTCCTGCTGAGCTTCACCGTCCGCGGGAGCGTTGCTGAGGCATTGACCGGATTGTTTTGCCGGCACTGGCCGCGCACGGACTTCAGCCGGAATTTCGGTGCGATACGACGCTGCGTGGCTGCCACGAGAAGATTCTTGTCAATGGGGCACGTCCTTTCCCCGCATGAAAACTGCTATCTTGCTCCGGGATAATTTCGGACCCATCCAACATGGACTGACTTGGCTTGAACACCCGCAGCGTTGATACCTCTTGCCGCATTACTTGGCCTGTTGGTCGGCAGCTTTCTCAACGTCGTGATCCTGCGGCTTCCACGTCGACTGGAGCACGACTGGATGAGCCAGGCACGGGAAATACTGGGCCAGGATGCCCTCAGCCGAGGAATCAGGCCGGCGCCGCCGGACCTGGTATTCCAGGGCTCGCACTGCATGCACTGCAAGCATGCCCTGGCGCCGCTGGACAACATCCCGGTGCTCAGCTATCTCGCCCTGGGCGGTCGCTGCCGCTACTGCAAGACGCGAATTTCCTGGCAATACCCATTGGTCGAATTGCTCAGCGCGATCGGCTGTGCGCTGGTCGCCTGGAAGTTCGGATTCGGCTGGCCGCTGCTGGCCGGGCTCGTGTTCACCTGGATACTCATTGCGGCATCGGGTATCGACGCGCGCACCCAATTGCTGCCCGACCAATTGACCTTGCCCCTGCTCTGGCTGGGCCTTCTGCTGTCGCTGGTTCCCGTGTTTGTCGCGCCCGCGGATGCCATTCTGGGTGCCGCAATCGGCTGGCTCAGCCTCTGGTCCGTCTTCTGGCTGTTCAAGCTGCTGACCGGCAAGGAAGGCATGGGCTACGGCGATTTCAAGCTGCTTGCCGCACTCGGCGCCTGGATGGGGGCCACGGCCTTGCTGCCGACCATCCTGCTTTCGTCGTTGATTGGAGCCATCGTTGGCAGCATCGTCCTCGCCATCAAGGGCAAGGACAAGAGCACGCCGATCCCGTTCGGGCCCTTCATAGCGGCCGCGGGATGGGTCTGGTTCGTATTCGGCAACGAACTACAGGCGCTCTACCGGGGGTGGTTTCTCGTCGCCCCCTGAGCCCCGGACCGCCCGGGCGCTGGAGGCGTCAGCGCGGCCGTTCCAGGGTGTACACCAGGCTGTCGAAAAGGGTCACGATGCGCCCGTTGCGTGCTTCGTGGAACTCGAACATCGTTCCATTGTTGCAATCCACCTTCAGGCTGCGCGGATTCGTTTCCAGGCCAAACCGCTTCGCAACGGATGCGGCTTCGGCCAGGCCGTTGATGCTCTTGTCGAACAGCTCGCCCTGCTTGACGTTGACGATCTGATAGCTGGGATCGGCGCAAGCCATGGACCCGCTGGCATCGACCTGGGACGGGCCGAACGCGACCGTGTCGCCGATGGCCATCGGCTTGTCCTGCGGTTGATCGTTCGGTTCGGTCCAGTCGGGTTTGGTTACCTCGACGACCGTCCAGTTCCCCTGGAAGGAGTCCTGGGCAAAGGCGATGGGTGTCGTGGCCAAGGCCAGCAGTCCTGCGGCCAAGGCAAGTCCTGCGCGCGAGAATGATGTTTGAGCCATCGTTGTATCGCTCATGAGGGAGTCGATTCAGCTTGCCTCAAACACGGCGGCTTGCCTAGCGCACTTGTCGGGGCGCCATAGCCGTATGTCAGGAGACCCGCGCACCCTGTCCGGGCTGGTCGGCGCCGGCGCCAGGACCGTCCGGACACGATCGGTCGAACAGGGATGGTGGGCGGTGCAGGGTTCGAACCTGCGACCCTTGCCGTGTGAAGGCAATGCTCTACCGCTGAGCTAACCGCCCACGAGAAGCAGATATGGTGCCGGAAATAGGAATCGAACCTACGACCTCATCATTACGAATGACGCGCTCTACCAACTGAGCTATTCCGGCACGGAAGGGCCGCGGATTATAGGGAATCGGGGCGCCGGGGACAAGCCGGCGTTCGAGATGGGCCCTGGCTAAGGGCATCAATTCGCCATTGCGAACCTGATCAGCGCACCTTTAGAATCAAGGCACTTCTTGACTAACGCGATCAGGGCTCCGGCTATCAGAATACCGGGTCACTACCAGCACTTCCCATTGGTTTCGCTGCCACTTTGTCCTTGAACCCGGTATTGTTGATCGTCAGATTGCCGCAGGCATCAGTACTTGAGCACCCAGCGGCGTAGCAGTCAGCACATAGGTCTGGCCGCCTGCAGCAATAGCAGCACCAATCTTGTAGTAGCCTTTTTCCGATGTCACGGGCAACGCAAGATCACCCGCAATGTCGCTAGTGTAGGTATTGCGATTGGTATAGAACCGCTCTTCCGCGGCCGCAATCCGCATCAGCATTTCGCGCCCATCTGCGCGACGCGTGCGCTGGACGTAGCGTTATAGCTTGGATACGCAATTGCCGCCAGGATTGCATGATTGCAATCACAATCAGCAATTCGATCAGGGTAAACGCCTTCGGATCTGTGACCATTTCATGCCCCTGTCGATCAAATTCGAATGTCCGCAACCGTGCCTGACGAGTATCGGCAGGGTGGCGTTGCGATCTGCATCTAGTTCAAGTCCAGCAGTTCGCGCCAGGCACCCCGGTGCCACACATCGTCTGCGAGCGCCTGCTTGAGCGCATCCGTGACCTCAGCCGCCAACGTGGGTGGCAAGCCGGGGATCTGGATGGCACCACCACCGACGAAGCTTACCGGATCGCCCGGAGGATTCGGCGACGACAGCACTGCACCGACTATTCCGCCGGTAGTCGCATAGTTGCTCGCATTCTTGAGCACCGAACCGGTGGCGGCGTTGACCACCATGATGCCGAAGCGATTGCCCGGATCGCAGGGATCGACGCCCTTCGGAATAAGCGAGTAGAGCAGCGCCTGGTTCGAGCTGAACAGTGGGACGGCCCGACGTTCGGCGCGCTCGCCGGGCTCGGAGGCGATGTTGATCGGAATGCGCCATCCGCGGCTGGTGTTGGGCACCGGATTCTCGGTGGTGATCGAGCGCACGCCGTTGCCGTCCTGGACCATGGTCTGCGAGACCAGCTGGTTGACGCGGATCGGATAGTTGGCCGAGTTCGTTCCGTAGTCGCGAATACCGTAGTAGGACTGCATCGGAATCGCACTGGTGCGGTCCGGAAGGCCGATGTACTTGCCCGTGCCGATGACGAAGATCGGACCGCGCGTGACCGGGTCCCGCAATGCGGTCGGATTGAACGAGAACGGCTGGTCACCCGCAGCGGTTGCGCCGCCCGAGCCATAGTCGGCGAACATCAGGTCGACCTTCCAGTTGTTCGGGTCGGTGCCGTCGCTGAGGTCGAAGCGCCAGAGATTTCCGGCCAGATCGCCCGCAACGACGATGTCGTCGATCTGGTTGGATCCGAAATCATAGACCACCGGCGTCGACAGCCCGAAGGTCTTGAAGCCGCTTGGCAAGGACTGCGGCGCCGTGCTGGTCTTGATTTCGCGAATCAGCTGGCCCGTCGCGAGGTCGATGACCAGCAGCGAGGTGCGACCCGCGGCCGTCTCGCGGCTGGAAGGATCCAGCGGATCGGTCGGGAAATAGCCGCTCGATACCAGCGCGACCCACTTGTCCTGGTACTTGAGGCGGGCGACGTTCGCCGACGCATAGGTATAGCCCAGCGACGAGCAGAAGCGCGCCCCGCTCGCACAGTCGGTGCCACCACCGCTGGCCGGCGCCACGTTGGAGAACTCCCACATGGCAACGGAAGCGGCGCCGCCTCGCTGGCGAGAGTCGGATTGGTCACGTCGAGGGCGAACACGCCGCGCCCGCCGAGGCGCGTAGTACCGACGAGCAGGGTTTTCCAGGAACCATTGACGAATGCATCGATCTGGCGCGGGCGGTCGTCAACCGTGGGCACAAGGCCGGCGCCGGACTGGGTGGACTTGGTCAGGTTGAAATTGTTGATGATGATGTTCGGCACGTAGGCCCAGCGCTCGGTGCCATTGATGGCATTGAAGGCATGCATGGTGCCGTCGTTTGCGGAAACATAGACCGTGGGGGCGCGCGTCTTGTTGTCGTTCTGGAACTTCGCATAGGTATCGCCGCTTGCGGCAGCCGTCGCCTCGGGCGAGCCCGCGGGGAAGATGTCGCGATGGCCCGTGACCGGCGAGGAAACGTATTCGGGTTCACCCTTGATCACGGCGCCCATGACCGAACTGCGTGTGCGGAACTTGGGAGCAGCCGTCGATTCGAAGGTGCGGTCGCCACGGATGTAGTCGACGCGCTGCAGTCCGTAGGCGTCGGCGGTCCAGGTCTGCGGAATCAGGTCGAGCCGGATCGTGGCCGGATCGACATTCAACCGCAGCTTCTGTTGCGCACTCAGGTTGGCCCAGCGGAACGGCTTGCCGGTGCCCGGCGTACCGTCCGTCGTGATCATGATGCGCGAGTTCGGATCGCGCGGCGTCGTCGGCGGCGCCAGCGGGCGGCTCGGGCAGATGCCGCCGGTCAGAATGCAGGCCGCGTCCCAGACGACCGACGTTTCGGCACCCGTGGCCGGATCCAGGGCGACGCGCGTCAGCGTGCCCGACCAGTCGGTCGTGTCGTAGCCGGCCTTGTAGGCCGTCGTGGTATCGGTGATGAGCGGTATCGAAATCGTCGCGGGCGTCGAGGAGCCCTTGCGCGCAATGATGCTGGCGATGATGTTGGTCAGCGCCGAGACGAGTTCCTGCGGGCTGCTGGCGGTGAAGAACTGGCCGCGGCTGTTGATCGCCGCATGCCACATGTCGTCGATCTTGCGATCGTCATCGGTGCCGAGCACGGTGGCCGGCCAGGCAATCGTGCCAAGGCGCAGCCGGTTGTCGTTTGCATCGTTCTGCAGGATCGTGCCGGAGGCGCCGAAACCGATCATGAAGTTGACCATGTGCGACCAACTGGCCGGATCATTGGCCGGATTCCAGTAGATTTCCTTCTTGTCGCGCGGATCGTCGCCGGCCGCAAGCGGCGACTCTCCGAACAGGCTCAGCGACTTGTCCGGAAGGTACGGCGGAACCTTGAGCCTGGTCGACGCCTGGGCCGTAAAGTCCGGTCGCAGGTCGGTCGCCCAGTAGTGGAAGGCGATGTCGGCCATGCTGCGCGCATTGGGGCCGAGCTCGTTCCACATGATCTTGCTTTCCGCCATGCTCGTGCTGTAACTACGCCCGTCCGGCAGGGTGCGCGACGTCGGGTCGTTGTCGTCGGTCGCGGTGTTCACCGTGGAGCCGTTCCAGAGGCCGTCGGTCATCTGGATATGGAAGTTCTGCCGGCAACTCAGTTCGCGGTTGAGATCGCGATCCCAGTACGGGTTGGTATCGGCGGCGCCCGTGGCGCGCTGGTAGAACTTGCCGACGCGATCGGCCGCCGCCTGGTTTGGCGTGCCGCCGCTGGCCGGGATGGCGAACAGCCAGTTGTAGAAGTTGGTCCGTACGTTGTTCGTCGTCGCATCGTCGACGAACTTGTAGATCTTCGTGTTGTTGTTGATCTGGTTGGAGTTGATGTTCTGCCAGGCCACGCGCACGTTCTGGTCGAACGGCGCGAACGCGCGCGAGACCGACGTGATTGCCGAATTCTGGCGGTCGCGATAATAGGAATACCAGTTGGCGAAATTCTGCTGTTCTGCCGCTGGCAAGGCCACCCATTCCCAGTTGCCCGAGGTATAGAGCTTGGTCAGGCTCGTGGCATCCAGGCGCCCGGTCGCCGGATCGAAAGCCAGCGTAGTGGCCGCTTTCAGCCGGTAGTAACCGGCCTTGCTGCCGCAGAACCCCGAATAGGAACCGAGGTTGCGCGTCGTACTGGTCCCCGGACTGCTCGGACGGTTGACGACAATGCCGTCGTCCCAGGCTGCGCCCCAAGGCGACGGCGGGAACGAGGTCACGCCGTCCTTGTACATTGGCGGGTTGTAGATCGAATTCGGGTTGTAATAGACCCCGTTCATCGGCAACGAACGTGGATCGGCCGGATCGGTGCTGCGCGGATCGATAGCGCCGGCGCAGAGCCAGGGGTTGCTCGAGTTGGCCGTTCCCCAGCCGGTGTTGGTGCCCGAGGGATAGAACGGCCGGAAGTCGCCCATGTAGGTGCGCGCCATCGAACCGGAATCATCGAAGGTCAGCACGAGGTTCGGCGACACCGTGGAGGTCAGCTCCGGTGGTGTGGCCAACAGGTCGACAGTACCGGCGGCGGCCGCAGCGTGTGCCGTGTCCGGCACCACGCCAGCTCCTGCGGCAAGCACCAGGACTGCGATCAGCGCAGTTGAGCGGATCGAGGCAATCGGGGAATGCAGTTTCATGGTCATGGTCCTTTCGGAATACCGTCTCAGGGGCCGCCGGCCCCAGCACCGGGATTGAAGCCGGCATTGGTCAGATCAATGGCTGAATAGACGCTTTCTGCTGCGCGGACGACCGCGTCGGTGCCACCCTGGCTTCGTGCGGTGATGCGGTACCACTCATGCTTGCCAGCGAGCGTCCGGTTTTCGGAATCGATCTCGCCCTTGCTGCTGCCCTGCACCGGGCGGGACGTCTGGGCCAAGGTTTTCCACCATCAGCCGTGGCTGCGTGCTGAGGTTGGCCGTTATCGCATCACCAGTCAGGCCGGTGAGCGGGAATCGTAGGCTCGCGCGCCATCCGAACCCGGGACGAGCCAGGTCTTGCTGGTGCGGAATGCCTGAACGGACGCACGCAGCGTGCCATTCGGCATCGGTCGATAGACGCAATCGGCCGAGCCCGTGTCGTCTATGCAGGGAGGCAAGGGCTGCGCACCGACGAAGCTCAGTCCCCACAGAAAGGCCTCGCCACCACGCACGCCGTTTTCCGCACCAATCAGGGAAAGCTGCCGGTTGCGCATGCCACCGGTCATTCTCTCCTGCAGGATCGACGTGCTGGCCGCGGTCAGTGCCAGCAGGGTCAGCAGGATCAGGAAGATCAGGGAAACAAACAGCACGGCGCCGCGCTGCTGGCGTCGCCCGGATGAATTGAAGTTGTGCGGAATGTTCATCGGCCTGCCATCGCTCATGGGTTGTAGTTTCGATTGGAGATCTGCGCGATGAATTCGCGACGCAACATGCTGCCGATCGCCAGTCCGGACGGCAGCGTGTTCTGGTTAACCGTCGCTCCCGCCGCGCCTCCGGTCGCATCGAACGCATAGCGGTAACTCCTGGAGGTCGGGTCCAGATCGAAAATCTCGTCGACCGTATTGACCAGCAGATGCGCCTCGATGCCGCTCACGGCCCGCCACAGGCAGCCCGGTTCCGGGCTGGTCGGCGTCGTCGGGTTCGGCGCCACGCCTTCGGCCTTGATCGGACAGGTGATCGTTGCGCCGTTGTTGTTGTTGACCTGGGCCGCGGTCAGGTAGCGCGTATTGCCGAGGTTGTCCTGGACGGCGTAGCGGAAATCGAGCCGGTCCACGCCACGCACGAGTTCGCTGTCGACTCCATTCTCGCGGCGGATCAGGGTCGGGATCAGGCGCTGTGCCGCGGCGCTGTTGACCTTGGCGTCGGGGTTGTCGTCGGTGCGGTAGCCCAGATAGTAGGTGACCGTGACGAAATTGTCGGAAAAATTGAACACGCGCATGTCGCGGATGGCGCTGGCGGTGCAGGTCGGAGCTACCGGCCAGCATGGTGGGCGCAACGGTCAGGACGTTGCCGGCAACGCCACTGATCGGAATGATGCTCGGATTCTGGCAATCCGAGACCATGACCAGGCCGGGCAAGGTCGAGAGTTGCACCGGGTCGTCGCCCGGCTGGGGATTGACCGTGATCGTGCCGCCACCGACGCAGTTGCCATCGATCGTCATCGGCCAGCCCGTGCCGCGCTGGTAGCGGATGGTCAGCACGTCGCTGTTCGCCACGCGCGATCCATTGGCGAATCCGGTCGCAGGAATTGGCGAAGCGCCGCCGGTCGGAATCGCCGGAGTGCAGGTGCCCGAGACGCAACTGTAGCCTTGCATGAAGAAGCGCGGGCTCAACGCATAGGCATTGGCTGCCGTCGCATTCGTCAGCGCCCCGCTAGCCTGGTTGACGCTGGCATTGTTGGTTCCGGCATCGCGCAGGGCGAGGTTCGGAGCGAAGACCATGGGCGCCCGGCCGGACCAGAGCGGCTTGACCGCGCCAACCTGCGCATTGCCCGAGTGGTTGCTGCAGTATTGCGCCGCGCTCATGCGCAGGTCGGCCTGGAGGCGCCCAACGGCGTAGCGGCCGTTCTCCTGCAGTCGCGCCAGGCCATCCTGCAGCTTGTTGGTTCGGCTGGTCGAGCCGAACAGGCTGATGATGCCGATGCTAAGCAACAATCCCAGGGTCAGGGCCACCATCGCTTCGAGCAAGGTGAAGCCGGAGACCCTTGCGGATCCTGTCGACGAAATGCGATTGCGCGGGTACTTGTTCATGCGTCTATTCCGTCAGGGCTGGAAGACCCAGGCAAAGGTCTGCAGGTCGGGATTGCCGGTGTTGTTGCGATCAAGCGAAGCCTCGCTCCACTGGATGGTGAATGTGCAAAGTCCGTTGTAGGGCGCTGCGCCGATCTGGGTTCCCGTGCCGAGAGGAGCTCCCGGCGCAGGCAATCTGCGCCGATGCATTCGGCAAGGAGTCGGTGAGCTGGGTGCTCCAGAGCGCAATGTCGTGCGCGGCGACATTGGCCGGAGAACAGGCCGCGCCTGCCGGAGCACGGATCCGCCGTGGAGCCCGGATAGGTCGTCGCATAGGTGCCGATCTGGCCGAGATTCGCACGCATGCGGTCCGCCATGGACTGGGCAAGGAACGAAGCCTGCGTGCGCAGGTAGGCGCTCTGGTTGGACTTGACCGAAACCACCATCAGTCCGGCCATGCCGAGCAGGCCAAGGCTGAAGATCAGCAGGGCAATCAGGACCTCGAGCAGGGTGAAACCACGAGTGGCGTGAATTCGTGTCATCTTGGGATTTCCGGGTTAACAGCTGCCAGCCGGCGAACCGCTTACGCTTCGACGGCTGCTGACGGTGCCGCTGCCACGTATCGTCACGCGGCGCGACTGGGCGGCATTCGCATCGGCGGTCGGACGGCAGACATTGAGGTCGAACGAGGTCGCCGCCAGCAGGTTGCCGGTCGGCAGGAACGTGATCACGGTATCGCTGCCGCCGCCAGTGGACTTGGACTGGATCGTGTAGGTCGGCGCAAGCGCATCATGCTGGAGGATCGTCTCGGCACCCGCCAGGACCGACCAGCCGTTGGTCCAGGAACCTGCCGCAGTCACGGTGACGTTCGATCCACGCTTGGCGGCTTCCGCGCGTGCCACGCTGATCGCATGGACCAGGTCGTTGGTGGTCGAAGTGACCGCCATGCGGATGTTGAACTCGCGGAAACTCGGCAATGCGACGGCCGCGGCAACCGCGACGACGGCGATGGTGATGAGCAGCTCGATGATCGTGAAGCCACGCACCAGCGGCACGCGGCTCGATTCCTGACGTTGCAATGCTGCCGACATGTCTCCCCCTGGGTGAAGCCGGATGTTCCTGGATGCCGACGCTAATGTGACCCGTGCGAGGGGCGCAAGCCCGGCGCGCGCACGAGGTAGCAATTGGCGGACGAGCGGCAGGGCCCTGGCCCTTGCGGTGCTCGGCCCGAAGCAAACGTTGTGGCTGCGTATCCCCGGCCCTCTCCCGATGGGAGGGGGGCTCAATTCAGCTGACGACGTTGATGCGCAATTCCTTCGGCAGCGCGAAGGTCACGTTCTCGGGCTTGCCTTCCAGTTCGGTGACTTCGGCGGCGCCCCAGCTGCGCAGCCGCTCGATGACGTCCCTGACCAGGCCTTCCGGTGCGGAGGCCCCGGCCGTGAGTCCCACGCGCCGGCGGCCGTCGAGCCATTCGCGACGGATGTCTTCGGCACCATCGATCAGGTAGGCCGGCACGCCCTGCTTCTCTGCCAGTTCACGCAGGCGGTTGGAATTGGAGCTGTTCGGCGAACCGACCACAAGCACGATGTCGCACTGCTGGCCGAGCGCGCGCACGGCATCCTGGCGGTTCTGCGTGGCGTAGCAGATGTCGTCGTGGCGCGGGCCGATGATCTGCGGGAACTGATTGCGCAGCGCATCGATGACGGCGCGGGTGTCGTCCACCGACAACGTGGTCTGGCTCACATAGGCCAGGTTCTGCGCGTCCGTCGGTTTTAGCTCGGCGACGCATTCCGGGGTCTCGACAAGGTGGATGCGGCCGGCGTTCCTGGCGTCCCACTGGCCCATCGTTCCTTCGACCTCGGGATGACCGGCATGGCCGATCAGCACGACGTCCCTGCCCGCCTTGCCATGCCGGGCGACCTCGATATGCACCTTGGTCACCAGCGGACAGGTCGCATCGAATACGGCGAGCCCGCGCTCGGTTGCCTCCCTGCGCACATCCTGGGAGACGCCATGGGCACTGAAGATGACGGTCGACCCGTCAGGAACCTCGTCCAGCTCATCGACGAAGACGGCGCCACGATTGCGCAACGAGTCGACGACGAAGCGGTTGTGCACGACTTCGTGGCGCACATAGATCGGCGCGCCGAAGGTTTCGAGGGCACGTTCGACGATCTCGATGGCTCGATCGACACCGGCGCAGAAACCACGGGGATTGGCGAGAAGTACTTGCATGGCGGGCATTATCACTCAATGGTCGGGGCGGATGTTCGCCATTCAACGCCCCGGGACATGCGCAGCAGGCGGGACCATTGCCCCTGCCGGGATTCAGCGGTTGCGCGCCTTGCCGCCGAAAAGTCCGAAAACGATCAGCAGCACGGCGCCGACGCTGATCGCCGAATCCGCGATATTGAACGCAGGCCAGTGCCAGGCCTCGTGGTAGACATCGATGAAGTCGACCACGTGGCCGAAGCGCATGCGGTCGATGACGTTGCCGATCGCCCCGCCCACCACCAATGCCAATGGCAGTGCCGTGCGCCAGTCGCCCCTGGGAGTGCGCTTGAGCCAGACGATCAGCACGCTGCTGACGACCAGCGCGAGCACGGTGAAGAACCAGCGCTGCCAGCCCCCGGCGTCCGACAGGAAGCTGAAAGCCGCGCCTTCGTTGTAGGCCAGGGTCCAGTTGAGGAACCCGCTGATGACGGGCATCGACTCGTGCAGCTGGAAATGATCGAGGACGATCAGCTTGGTGATCTGGTCTGCAACGATGATGAGGGCGGACAGCAGCAGCCAGCGCAGCGCATTCGAAGGAGTCGGCATTGCCATTGGGCGGTATGGGTTGGGGCCGTGAATGGTACACGCTGGCACGCCGTTGATCCCGGGATCCGCCGCGCCATTCAGCCCGCAGGCTAATTCTGCGGCAGCCGCTTCAAGCGTCGGCTTCTCAATCACGCTTGAAGGCTCGCCCCTGAAGGGGCTCCTGCAGGTCAGCGTGGCTGTCGATGGCAATCGGATGCTTCTGCAGGAGCCCGTTTACGGGCGAGCCTTTCTCAATCCCGCAACAAGGCTCGCCCCTGAAGGGGCTCCTACAGGTCAGCGTGGCTGTCGATGGCAACCGGATGCTTCTGCAGGAGCCCGTTTACGGGCGAGCCTTTCTCAATACCGCAACAACGCTCGCCCCTGAAGGGGCTCCTACAGGTCAGCGTGGCTGTCGATGGCAATCGGATGCTTCTGCAGGAGCCCGTTTACGGGCGAGCCTTTTTCAATCCCGCAACAACGCTCGCCCCTGAAGGGGCTCCTACAGGTCAGCGTGGCTGTCGATGGCAATCGGATGCTTCTGTAGGAGCCCGTTTACGGGCGAGCCTTTCTCAATACCGCAACAAAACGCTCGCCCCTGAAGGGGCTCCTGCAGGTAGCGTGGCTGTCGAAGGCAATCGGATGCTTCTGTAGGAGCCCGTTTACGGGCGATGCATCCCGGCCGCAATCGCTACGCGGGTTCATCGACTCGAACCATCACCTGTGTCCGCACCTACTTTGGCGCCATCAAGCCATACCGCATCCCAAAACGGATACATGCCAACGCGCCGCACGAGACCGGCCCGTACCGGGTTGTGGACAATGTAGCGCGCAGTTGCAACAAGGGCTTCGTCGGCACGCAGGGCGTGGTCATGGAATCCCTTCGACCACACGTGGCCGCTTCGGTCGCAAGTCGCATTGACAGCTCGCGCCGTATGGCCCTTGAGACGGTTGACGAGCGCCGACAGCCCATCCAGTTCGCCCAACTCGACCAGCCCATGCCAATGGTCGGGCATCAGCACCCAGCAAAGCAGACGCGAGGCGCGCCAGATGGGTGGATAGCGGGACGATCGTGCAGCTGTCGAGGCTGATGTCCAGTCCGCGAACAGGGGTTGCCGGTTTGCGGTTACGAACGTGACGAGGTAGACGCGACCAGCCTCGCTGTAGCGACCCATGCGCAGCGAGGCGTGTCCACGCACCGGTCCTGGTTTTGCATCCATGACGCAAGCATGTATGCGCATTCCATGTTCGCCGATGGACACAAGATGATTTTCGTGTAGGAAATCGCCTCGAATTGACTTTCAAGCAGGTGGCCGCATACGGGCGAGCTGTTCTCCAATCCAAACGCGGTTCGCCCCTGAAGGGGCTCCTACAGGGTGCCAGGGTCATCCGAGGAATTGGGTGCCTTTGCAGGAGCCCGTTTGCGGGCGAGCCCTTCTCCATTCCCATCGAAAGGCTCGCCCCTGAAGGGGCTCCTGCACTTTGGCCGGAACAAGGCCTAGAACCAGCGGCGTGTCTCGCCCTTGCCTTCGACGTTTTCCACGCAACGTCCGCACAGCTCCGGGTCGTCCGCATGACTGCCGACGTCGGCGCGGTAGTGCCAGCAGCGCACGCACTTGGCGGCATTGCTCGGCTTGGCGACGACCCAGGCTTCGGCGCCCTCGACGCGCGTCGCCTCGGCGGGTTTCTGCGCGATATCCGCGAAAGCCAGTTCGGAGGTGATGAACAGGAAACGCAGCTCGTCGGCCACGCTGGCATGCCGTTCGCGAGTCGCCGCATCGGCGTAGACCGTGACCTCGGCCTGCAGCGAGGCGCCGATGGTGCCGGCGGCGCGCATGCCCTCGAGCACTTTTGAAGCGGTCGCGCGGATCGCCAGCAGTTCGTTCCAGGACTTGCGCTGTTCGGGCGCGGCTTGCAGCGCGGCGAGGCTGTCGTACCAGGTCTCGAACAGCACCGATTCACCACGCTGGCCCGGCATCAGCGGCCAGATCTCCTCGGCCGTGAAGCTCGTGATCGGCGCCAGCCAGCGCACCAGCGCTTCGAGGATGTGGAACATCGCACTCTGCGCGCTGCGCCGACCGTGGCTGTCGGTGGGCATCGTGTAGAGCCGGTCCTTGGTGATGTCGAGATAGAGCGAGCCCATCTCGTTGGTGCAGAAGTTCTGCACGCGCTGGATGATCTCGGGGAAGTCGTAGCGTTCGTAGGCCGCAATCACGGCGTTCTGCACGTCGTGGGCCTGCTGCATGGCCCATTGATCGAGCAGCAGGCACTGTTCGGCCGGCACGAGGTTCCTGGCCGGATCAAAACCATCGAGGTTGCCGAGCAGGAAACGTGCCGTGTTGCGGATGCGGCGATAGGCATCGGAGACGCGCTTGAGGATCTCGTCGGAAACGGTCATCTCGTTGCGGTAGTCGGTCGAGGCGACCCACAGGCGCAACACGTCGGCGCCGAGCGAGTCGACCACCTTCTGCGGGGCGACCACGTTGCCGAGCGACTTGGACATCTTGCGGCCGTTCTGGTCGACCGCGAAGCCGTGGGTCAGCACCTCGTCGTAAGGTGCGCGGCCATGCATCGCCGAGGAGGTCAGCAGCGAGGAGTGGAACCAGCCGCGATGCTGGTCCGAGCCTTCCAGGTACATGACCTTGTCGCCGGGATTGCGCGTGAGTTCGGCGCGCTGGTCGAGCACGGTGAAATGGGTCACGCCGGAATCGAACCAGACGTCGAGCACGTCGGAAACCTTCTCGTAGCGGTCCGCCTCGTCGCCAAGCAGGTCGCGCGGATCAAGCGTGAACCAGGCATCGATGCCGTCCTTCTCGACGCGCTGCGCGATCTGCTCGAACAGCGCCTCGCTGCGCGGATGCGGCAATTGCGTGGCCTTGTCGACGAACAGCGCGATCGGCACGCCCCAGGTGCGCTGGCGCGAGATGCACCAGTCCGGCCGGCCGGCGATCATGCCGGTGATGCGTTCCTCGCCCCAGGACGGGATCCAGCGTACTTCCTTGATCGCCTTGAGTGCAGTCGCGCGCAGGCCTTCCTTTTCCATGCTCATGAACCATTGCGGAGTCGCACGGAACGCCACCGGCGTCTTGTGCCGCCAGCAGTGCGGGTAGCTGTGCTCGAACTTCGCATGGGCGAGCAGATGGCCGTTGCCGCGCAGCAGTTCGGCGATCGTGTCGTTGGCCTTCCAGATGAACTGGCCTTCGACCAGCGGCGTGCCCGGCAGGTAGACGCCATTGCCGCCGACCGGATTGAGTTCGGCCGCGCCGTATTGCTCGATCAATCCGTAGATCTGGGATACGGCGAAGTCCTCGACGCCGTGGCCGGGCGCGGTGTGCACGGCGCCGGTGCCGTCTTCGGCGGTCACATGATCGCCGAGCAGGATCGGGATTTCGCGCGCGTAGAACGGGTGGCGCAGCATGCTTGAGCCACCTGCTGCGGACAACGACCCAACAACCTCTCCGTCATTCCGGCGAATGCCGGAATCCGGTGACTTGGCTGTTGCGTCACTATCGAGTGGCGCTGGATCCCGGCCTGCGCCGGGATGACGTTGGGGTGGTGCAGTTTCGAGCTCAGCTCCCTTGGCACGCCCAAGCACGCTCACGGACTCCACGCCATAACGCGCCAGCGCCTTGCCGGCCAGGACTTCGGCAATGACCAGCAACACACGCTTGCCATCGCGGACCGGCCCCTCGACGAGGGCGTATTCGAGATCGGGGCCGAGCGACACGGCCAGGCTGGCCGGCAGCGTCCACGGCGTGGTCGTCCAGATCGGCACGGCAACGATGGTGTCGCCGTCGACCTCGACGCCGAACTTCGCGGCCAGCGCCTTCGGATCGATCGCGTCGTAGGCGACGTCGACGGCCGGCGAAACCTTGTCGGCGTATTCGATCTCCGCCTCGGCCAGGGCCGAGCCGCAATCGAAGCACCAGTGCACGGGCTTGAAACCGCGCGTGACGTGGCCGTTGGCGTAGATCCTGGCCAGCGCGCGCAGCATGTCGGCCTCGAACCGCGCATCCATCGTGCGATAGGGGTTGTCCCAGTCGCCGAGCACGCCAAGGCGCTTGAAATCGGCGCGCTGCAGGTCGATCTGCTTCGCCGCGTACTCGCGGCATTTCTGGCGGAACTGGGCGGCATCGAGCTTCTGCCCGACCTTGCCGAATTCCTTCTCGACCGCGATTTCGATCGGCAGGCCGTGGCAATCCCAGCCCGGCACATAGGGCGAGCGGAAACCGGCCATCAGCTTCGACTTGACGACGATGTCCTTGAGCACCTTGTTGACCGCATGGCCGATATGGATGACGCCATTGGCGTACGGCGGGCCGTCGTGCAGGATGAAAGCCTGGTTGCGCGCGGCCGTCCGCTTCTGGATCTGCTCGTAACGGTGCTTCGCATACCAGTCCGCGAGGAGCGCCGGTTCGCGCGTCGCCAGGTTGGCCTTCATCGCGAAGTCGGTTTTCGGCAGGTTGATGGTGCTCTTGTAATCCTTGCTCACGCGAAAACTCCGGCGCTGGTGCGGGCTCGACTGCCATTGGCAGCGGAACCGGGTGGAAGATCGTCTTGCTGCAACTGGAGGATCCCGCGCGCCTCGGCGGCGTCGCGATCGATCTGCTCGACCATCGCGTCGAGGTCCTCGAATTTTTCCTCGTCGCGCAGCTTGGCGACGAACTCGACATCGAGCCGACGGCCGTAGAGGTCGCCGTCGAAGTCGAACAGATGCGCTTCGAGCAGCGGCTCGGTGCCGTTGACCATCGGCCGCACGCCAAGACTGGCGACGCCGGGCAACGCATGCGCCGCCACGCCGTGGACGCGCACGGCGAACACGCCGTTGATCGGCGAGGTGCGCCGGCCGAGGCGGATATTCGCAGTGGGATAGCCGAGTTTGCGGCCCAGCTGGCTGCCCCGCACGACATGGCCACCAATGCTGAAACGCCGGCCGAGCAATCGCTCTGCTGCGGCGAAATCGCCATTGCCGAGCAGATCGCGGATCACGCTGCTGCGCACGCGTTCGTCGTCGAGGGTGAACTCGCCGAACACTTCGGCGCGGAACCCGTGCGACTCGCCCATCTCGCGCAGCAGGTTCACGTCGCCGCGACGCGCATGGCCGAAGCGGAAATCGGCTCCGACCCAGACTTCACGCACTTCGAGGCGGTCGATCAGCACCTGCTCGACGAATGCTTCGGCCGGCATCGCGGCCAGGGCGGCGTTGAAGCGCATCAGCAGGAGCAGGTCCATGCCGGCGGCGTCGATCTGCTGGATCTTGCCGCGCACGTTGTCGAGCCTCGGCACCGGCGTCGAACGGGCGAAGTACTCGCGCGGTATCGGCTCGAAGCTGATGGCCGCCGCCAGCACGCCCAACGCATCGGCACGCTCGCGCACGCGCGCCAGCAGCGCGCGATGGCCGCGGTGGACGCCATCGAAAGCACCGATACAGACAACACTGCCTCGCGGCGCCAGACAGGCGCCCAGGCTATCGCGACAAAGCCGGAACATCCGCCAAGTATAACGGGTGACGCGCGACCTCGTGGGGGTGTCCGGTTGCAGCGTTTTTCTGTCGACCGCGGAAGGCTGGTCGCCCACTGCGGTCCAGAAAAAAGAAGCTCGCCCCTGAAGGGGCTCCTACAACAGAGGGGGCTCCTACAACTTGCAGGGTTTGGCTTCTCGTAGGAGCCCGTTCACGGGCGATGGTTGGGGTGCACTTAGGTTCGACGCTGTGCCGGGCTCGTCCAAGCGGGAGTTCCTGCGATGCGGCTCAGGGCCCGCGCAGGTCGCGCAAGCGGAATCCGCCAGCGAACAGGGCCACGACGAAGGCGGCGCTTCCGGCGGCGATGAGTCCGCTTAGGCGAAGCACTCGGGCGCCGGCCGCCAGGCTGGCCCAGTCGGGCCACAGCGTCATTCCGGCCCAGAGGACGGCAACCATGGCCAGGCAGGCGCAGGTCAGCCGGATCATGTGCCGCAGCCAGCCGGGCTGTGCCTGGTAGATGCCCTCGCGCCTGAGCGCCCGCCACAAGAGGGACAGATTCAGGTAACTCGCGCAGGCGCTGGCCAGGGCGAGGCCCATGTGCAGGCCAGGCACCTCCGAAAGCCGCGCCCACCACGACGAGGCGGAATCGCCGGGCTGCTGCCAGATCATCAGCAGCGCGCCGATGAAGACCGCATTGAGCAGCATGCTCGCGACCATGGCGATGATGCCGGCGCGCACCGGGGTCTTCGTGTCCTGGCGGGCGTAGAACGCCGGCGCGACGACCTTGACCAGGGCGAACGCGGGCAAACCGAACGACAGCGCGGCCAGCGACATCGAAGCCATTTCGACATCGCGGGGCGTGAACGCGCCATGCTGGAACAGCGTGAAGAGGATCGGCTTGGCCAGCAGCACGAGCGCCAGCATGGCCGGCACCGCGATCAGCAGGGTCGTGCGCAGGCCCCAGTCAAGCGCCCTGGAGAAGCCGTCGTGGTCGGTCGCCACGTGGTGGCGCGACAGCGAGGGCAGGATCACGGTGCCGAGGGCCACGCCGAAAATGCCGAGCGGGAACTCAAGCAGACGGTCGCTCTGCGCCAGCCAGGTCTGCGAACCGGTGATCAGGAACGAGGCGATCAGGGTGTCGAGCAGCAGGTTGATCTGTGCGACCGAGGAGCCGAACAGGGTCGGCACCATCAGGCGCAGCACCTTGCGCACGCCCGGATGACGCCAGCCCCAGCGCGGCAGGACCAGCAGGTCGAGCTTGCGCAGCGCCGGAAACTGGACGAGCAGCTGCAGGATGCCCGCCGCCAGGATCGCCCAGCCCATCGCCATGATCGGCACATCCAGATGCGGCGACAGCCACAGGGCGCCGGCGATCATGCACACGTTGAGGATGATCGGAGTCAGCGCCGGCAAGGCGAACTTGTTGAAACTGTTGAGGATTCCTCCGGCCAGCGCGGTCAGCGAGACGAACAGCAGGAACGGAAACGTGAGCCGCAGCAGGTCCGTGGTCAGGGCGAACTTCACCGGCTCGTCGATCGAACCCGGGGCGAAACCGCGGGTGACCCAGCCGGCGCCGAGCACGCCGAGGGCGGTGACCACGAGCAGGATCATGCCGAGCGTGCCGGACGTGCGCGCGACCAGTTCCTTCAGTTCGGCATGCGAACGGGTCTCCTTGACCTCGGTCAGGACCGGCACGAAGGCCACCGAGAACGAGCCTTCGGCGAACAGGCGGCGCATGAAATTGGGTATGCGGAAGGCGACCCAGAACGCGTCGGTCGTAGCATTGGCGCCGAATACCCAGGCAATCGCCATCTCGCGGACCAGGCCGAGGATGCGCGAGGCGAAGGTGCCGCCGCTGAAGGTCAGCATGGAGCGGAGCAGGCTCGGCGCCTTCATCGGGACCCCCGTTTGACTCTGCGCGCTCGCGTCGTCATAATTCCGCCCCTTTTTCCGCCCCCCGCTTTTGGAGTTTTACCTTGGCAAACATCAAGTCCGCGAAGAAGCGTGCGCGCCAGTCTGAAAAGGCTCGTCAGCGCAACGTCAGCGCCCGTTCCATGGTTCGTACCGCGATCAAGAAAGTGATCAAGGCGATTGACGCGAAGGACAAGGCTGGTGCCGAAGCTGCCTTCAAGAGCGCCACGCCGATCGTCGATCGCTACGCGGCACGTGGCCTGATCCACAAGAACAAGGCTGCGCGCCACAAGAGCCGCCTGAATGCGAGCATCCGCGCGCTGGGTTGATCCCGTCGCCGCTGCCTGCAGCAGAAAGCCGGCGCAAGCCGGCTTTTTTGTTGCCTGCGAAAGGCGCCTGGCCGCACGCCCATGCCAGCCGCGGGCGATGGCCGCACGGGGTGCTGCCCGGCTGCAGGACCTGGATTCGCCGGGAATCGCCGCGGCGACGCGGGCAAGGATCCCGGCCTGCGCCGGGATGACGAGAGAGGCGAATCCCTCGCTGACCGGCATGTTTCAGCCCTGGCCGGCCGCTGCGGCGGCTTCGGCCGCATCGCGACGCTGCTCGTCGAAAAAGCGCTGGATGTCCAGGCAGACCGGCCAGGTGTTCTCGCGGGCGATCGCCGAGACGAGGTACCAGGGCTGCTTCCACTTGAGTTTCCTGACGATCGCCTTGGCGAGTTTTTCGCGCTCCTCGACCGGCACCAGGTCGAGCTTGTTGAAGACCAGCCAGCGCTCGCGCTTGAGCAGTTCCGGGTCGAAGCCCTTCAGTTCCTTCTCGATGACGCGGATCTGCTCGACCGGATCGGTCTCGCCGTCCAGCGGCGCGATGTCGACCATGTGCAGGAGCAGGCGGGTCCGCGCGACATGCTTGAGGAACTGCACGCCGAGTCCGGCGCCGTCGGCGGCGCCTTCGATCAGGCCCGGGATGTCGGCGATGACGAAACTCTTGTCGGTCTCGATGCGGACCACGCCCAGATGCGGCTGCAGGGTGGTGAACGGGTAATCGGCCACCTTCGGCGTCGCCGCCGACACGGCGCGGATGAAGGTCGACTTTCCGGCGTTCGGAAAGCCCAGCATGCCGACGTCGGCGAGCACCTTCAGTTCGAGGCGCAGCTCGCGCTCCTCGCCCGGCGTGCCCTGGGTGGCCTTGCGCGGCGCGCGGTTGGTCGAGCTCTTGAAGTGGATGTTGCCCTGCCCGCCGCGCCCGCCCTGGGCGACCAGCAGGCGCTGGCCATGTTCGGTGAGGTCGCCGATCTGCTCGTCGGTCTCGACATTGGCCACCACGGTGCCGACCGGCACCCGGATGACCGTGTCCTCACCGGCCTTGCCGGCCATCTGCCGGCTCATGCCATTCTCGCCGCGCACCGCGCGGAAGCTGCGCTGGTGGCGGAAATCGACCAGGGTATTGAGGCCTTCGTCGGCGACCAGCCAGACGCTGCCGCCGTCGGCGCCATCGCCGCCGTCAGGACCACCGAACGGGATGAATTTCTCGCGCCGGAAGCTGACGCAGCCGTTGCCGCCGTTGCCGGCATGGACTCGTATGGTGGCTTCGTCGACGAATTGCATTTGCGCTCGGGATTGGGGATTCGGGATTGGAGGGATTCGGAAAAGCGTACAAGAATCGCGGGAAACATGTAGGAGCCCCTTCAGGGGCGATGCTTGTCTTTCAATCTCGCCCCTGAAGGGGCTCCTACGGGGGTTTCGCAGGGTCAGACCATGCTGGCCTAAATGAAAAGCCCCGCACAGGGCGGGGCTCTGTCACGACGCGGGCGAAACGATGTCAGTTGGCCGGAGCCGGCACCACGCTGACGTGCTTGCGCTTGTCGGCGCCCTTGGTCTTGAACTCGACCACGCCATCGACGATCGCGAAGATCGTGTGGTCGCGGCCGACGCCGACGCCGGTGCCCGGACGGAACCGGGTGCCGCGCTGGCGGATGATGATGTTGCCGGCATTGCATGCCTGGCCGCCATACAACTTCACACCGAGATACTTCGGATTCGAGTCGCGACCGTTGCGGGTTGAACCGCCTGCTTTCTTATGTGCCATGACTTACTCCTTGGTCGCCTTCTTCTTGCTGGAGGCGCCGGTGATACCGGTGATTTCGATCTCGGTGTAGTGCTGCCGGTGGCCCTGCTGCTTCATGTGGTGCTTGCGGCGGCGGAATTTGATGATGCGGATCTTGTCGGCACGACCGTGCGACTTGATCTTCGCGCCAACCGTAGCACCCGCGACCAGCGGTGCACCGATGCTGACGCCTTCGCCGGAGCCGACCATCAGCACCTGGTCGAAATCGACCGTGCTGTCGACGTCGCCGACCAGCTTTTCGACGCGCAGGGTCTCCCCCTGCGTGACCCGGTATTGCTTACCGGATATGAGAACGACTGCGTACATTGTTGATTTGCCTATGTAGTTATTCTGGAAACGACCGCCTCCCCCGCCACCGGCACGCCGGGTCGGAAAAGGGGCGCGCGATGTTAGCGGCTTGTCCGCCCCAGGTCAAACCCGAACCCGGCCAGGAGCAGCCAGAACCGCCCGTTTGGCCGGAAATTCGACCTGCAAAGCGCTTTTGCTACACTGCGCCGTTCCGCCCGGTCGGGCATGCGTTTACGGAAGATGAGCGAGGAACCCCCCAGTAGCAATGCCCAGCGTTCGTGGTTTGGACGCCTTACCCACGCGCTATCCGGCGAAGTCAGCAGCCGCGAGGAACTGATCGAGGAACTGCGTCTCGCCCAGGCCAATGGCCTGCTGTCGAACGATACCCTGTCGATGATCGAGGGCGCCATCAAGGTCACCGACCTCACTGTCGGCGACATCATGGTGCCGCGCTCGGAAATGGTCTCCATCGCGGCCGATTCGAACCTCGCATCGGTCCTCCAGGTGGTCATCGAATCCGGCCATTCGCGCTTTCCCGTCCACGGCACGGACCGCGACGAGATCGTCGGCATCCTGCTGGCCAAGGACCTGCTGCGCTGCTTCGCCGAGAAGGGTAGCGACGACATCCGCCCGCTGCTGCGGCCCGTCGCGCTGATTCCCGAAGCCAAGCGCCTGAATATCCTGCTCAAGGAATTCCGCCTTTCGCACCACCACATGGCGATCGTCGTCGACGAATACGGCGGCGTCGGCGGTCTCGTCACCATCGAGGACGTGCTCGAGCAGATCGTCGGCGACATCGACGACGAGCACGATGAAGAAGAGACGCCGAACCTGATCCAGCCGCAGACCGATGGCCGGTTCCTGGTCAATGCGATGACCTCGATCGCCGATTTCAACGACCGTTTCGAATCGCGCTTCCCGGTCGAGGACTACGACACCATCGGCGCCATGGTCACCGCGGAGTTCGGCCATCTGCCGCAGCCCGGCGAGGAAATCCGCCTCGGCGGCTTCATGTTCCGCGTGACCAAGGGCGACAGCCGGCGCGTGCAGCAATTCGCGGTGCGGATCCAGGAAGCATGAGTCCCGGTCCCGGCGTGCGGCCGGCAGTCCGCGCCATGGCGGCTGCCGCGAGCGTCGCTACCCGTGCCTGGCTGGCCAGGGCGCTGGTCGTGCTGCTGGTCGCCGGCAGCCTCGGGGCCTTTGCCGGCAGCACCGCGCGCGCTGCGACCGAGGCCGGACCAGGCCCGGCGCTGGAAGTCAGCCTGCTGACCTTCGGGCCGGGCGAGATCTACTGGGAACGCTTCGGCCACAACGCCATCGTCATCCGCGATCCGGCCACCGGCGAGGCGACCAGCTACAACTACGGCGTCTTCGATTTCGAGGAAGAGGACTTCTTCGTCAACTTTCTGCGCGGACGCATGAGCTACCAGATCGCGGCCGATTCCCCGCAGAACGACATCGACTACTACGCCTCGACCGGCCGCTCGGTCACCCTGCAGACCCTGCGTTTCACGCCGGCACAGGCACAGGCGCTGAAGAGGGCCCTCGACACCAACCTGCTCCCCGAAAACCGCCATTACCGCTACGACTATTTCACCTCCAACTGCTCGACCAAGGTGCGCGATGCGCTCGACACCGCGCTGGGCGGAAGCCTGCGCCTGCAGATGACCTCCCCTTCGCGCGGCTTTACCTACCGCCTGCTGGCCGATGCGCTGACCAGTCCGGATCCGTTGCTGATGGGCGTCATCGACATCGGCCTTGGCCCGTTCGCCGACCAGCGCCTGTCGTTCTGGAAGGACAGCTTCGTGCCGATGCAGCTGATGGCGCACCTGCGCGATGCGCAGGTCACCGCGGCCGATGGCACGACGCTGCCGCTGGTGATCGACGAACAGGTGCTGGCGAAAGCCCGCCTGCCCGCTCCGCCGGTCCTGCCGCCCGACCTGCGCTGGCCATTCTTCGGCATCGGCGTGGCCTTCGCGGCCCTGCTGCTGTTCCTGTCGGCCCAGCGCCAGCGACGCTGGGCACGACTCGGCTTGAGCGGCACAGCCATGGTCTTTTCGCTGGCCTGCGGCATTTTCGGAATGATCATGCTCGGACTCTGGGTTTTCACCGAGCACCAGTCCGCCTGGCACAACGAAAACCTGCTCGTGTTCAGCCCGCTCTGCCTGCTGCTGCTGCCGGCCTGGTGGCGTTCGGCACGGCCCGGCTGGTCGCCATCGGCGGCGACATGCTGGATCGCGGGGACCATTGCGCTGCTCGCTTCATTCGCGCTGTTCAGCAAGGTCCTGTCCTCGTTCGTGCAGGCCAACCTGCCCTGGATCCTGCTGCTGCTGCCCGCCCACCTCGTGCTTTTCCACGCCGTGGTGACGAGGCGCGGCAATCGCTAGGCAAGTGGCCAGCGACGGATGACGCGGTAATCCGCGGCACCCTGCATCCCGTGGACAAGGGCGAATTCGCCGGCCTGCCAGGCAAGCGGATCGATCGGCAACTCGCCCTCGATGCAATCCGCGCTGTAGAGCCAGGTGACGTGGGGCCGGAACGGACGCACTTCGCTGGCCGGCAATGACGGCGATCCCATGGCCTCGGCCAGGCCATCGGCCAGGCAGTGCATGGGGCCGCTCAGGTCCTCCATGGCAAATACGCACGGTGATTTGTCGCGTCCGTGCCGGAAGCTGAGGGCGCGATCGAAAGCCACCGCGAACGACAGGCAGCGCACGGCGCGACCGGCCTGCAGTGCTTGCGCTTCCAGCGCGGCCTGCGCTGCACCGAAGCGGCCAAGGAAGTGCAGCGTTACGTGCAACCGCGAGGGAGCGATCAACTGTCCGCGCAAGCCCAGGCGTGCCTGCAGGGCGGCAGCCGTCGCACTGATGCGTTCGCGCACAGCCGGATCGGGGAACAAGGCGAAAAAGTAGGTGTGCGCCATGCCACGATTCCTCGCGCTTTCCTGGCCGCTGCGGTTGTCCGGCAGGCGGCACGAGCATGAAAAGATCCGAACCCGAAAAGGCACCGGCCAAGCATATCCGCTGGCAACCGCAGCGGCAGGCCCGCGACACCTGCTCGCGAAGCAACTGCCCTGGCCGACCTGATGATTCCATCGCTGCCTGGCAGGCTAGGGTCGGGCCAGCCGCTGCAGTTGCCAGGCATCACGCCACCGCGTCTGCATGCCGGCCACGATCGCATGCATCAGGATCAGCCGACGCTCGATTTGCGGCGATTCCTTCCTGGCCTGCCGTGCCGCTTCGGCGCCTTCGCGGTAGTAGCGCTGCACGACGTCAACGGCGATTTCCTCGCTGCTCCGCTCGCGCACCACGGGCACATGGCCGAGGGCGGTGATGACGGCTTCGGCTGTCGACCAGGTCGACCACGGGTTTTGCCCGGTGACCAGTCGCCCATCGACCACGGTGTTGTCCAGGTAAAGATCGCCCTCAACGAACAGGGCTGATTTGCCAGACAATGAGTCCTGCAGCAGGAACGGAAAAACCTGCCTCGCCTTGCTGGTCAGGAACAGCTCCTCGGCGTTCGTGAACCCGGTCAGGCGTTTGCCCTGGAGCAATGGGCTCCCGTCATCCAGGGTCACGTTGAGAAGGGCGGCCGGGCCATGGCAGACCGCACTGACCACCCCGCCCTCGCTGTAGATCGTGCGAGCGATGCGCTGGATATCGACATTGTCCGGAAAGTCGAAGAACGTCCCTTTTCCGCCAACCAGATAGACAGCCGCATAGTCGCCTGGCTCTACTGCCGCCACTGGCAGCGAATTCTCCAGTTTTTGCTTCGCGACGGGATCGTTGAGAAAGGCATGGTCGGCGGCAACCAGGCCGTCGTCGAGGACCATGGGCGGCTTTCCACCCAGCGGACTGGCGATATCGACTTCGTAACCGTTGGCAACGAAGACATAGTAGGCACGCGACAGTTCGGTCAGTTCATAGCCGGTGGGCTTGCCGGTATTGGGATTAGTACTCGTGCTGGTGACGATCGCCAGCACTTTTCCACGGGGTGTCTGCACGCTGTTGCGCAGGTAGGCCAGGTCGGCTGGCAGGCTTTGCGGATCGGCATCGGGCAATTCGTCCAGCCTGAAACCGAGGAAATAGACATAGCCTGCAACGCCAAGCACGAGGACCAGAGCCAGGCAGGCCAACGCGAATTTTCCGAGTCGTTTCCAGATACGTTGTCTCATCATCAGGGTCCGGGTTCCAAGGAAGCCCAACCGTAGACGGGTGATGTGAATCAAATATCAAACCGGCCTCGAATCCCTGTCCAGTCCCAGGCTTGCGCAGGTGCCTTCCGGGCCGGTTTCGATCCGCAGCTCGATCCGGTAGCGATCGCAGAGGCGTCGGACTATCGCGAGTCCAAGGCCAAATCCCGCGCTGGCGTCGCCCCTGGCATACGGCTGGAACAGATCTCCCATTGCCGGACCCTGCATGGCCTGGGAATTCGCAATGCGCAGGCGGCCACCGTCGGTATCGATGCATACGCGCCCCTTGGCCGTGTGGGCAAACGCATTGCCGACAAGATTGCCGAGCAGGATATGCAGGACATTCGCAGGGATTCGCGTTCGTGCAGCGGGATCCACGGCCACCTCGACTTCCACCGGCTTGCCTTCGAGCTGCAGGCTCTTCTCCAGGACGACCTGTTCGACGACCGGCAGGACGGCTATCGGCTGTTCCGCAATGTCCGGCTGACCTTCCTCGCGCGCAAGCGACAACAACGTCGCCACGCATTGCTGCAACTGCCACGAGGACTGCCTGATGAAGCCGATCTGTCGGCGTGCGGCAACCGACAGGTCGATGTCCTGCCCAATCCGTTCACTGGCGCTGTGGATCACGGCCAGCGAGGTCCGAAGCTCATGGCTGACGTCGCGCGTGAACTCGCGTTCGCGCTCGACGAAATCGCCTATCCGCATGGTCAGCGAGGCCAGGCCCCGGGCCAGGACATCGACTTCGCGGATGCTGGATTCCGGCCCGGCATCCAGCGGCGGATCGTCGGGCCGCATTGCCTGGACCCGTTGGGCGAGACTTGCCAGCGGCGCGGACATGCGGCGCGCAAGCCAGGCTCCAAGCACCAGCGCAATCATGACCACCAGCGATACCGACCAGGCCAGCATCTCGAGGATTCCACCCCGCATCCGACGCACGACAAGTTGCTTGTTGACCTCGGCGACGAGAAATGCGGCGCCGGTTTCGGTCTTGCCCGGGCTCAGTCGCACCAGGTGATAGTGCCTGCCGTCGGTTCCAGCGAATTCCGTCCTTGTCGGCTCCGCCAGGTAGCTCTCGCGCAGGTCGTCAGGAAATTGATGAGGATCCTCGTGGATGGTCATGAAATCGCTGCGCGGCGGCGTCCAGCGATTGAACTGCTCGTAATGGGCGATTTGGCGCTGCGCCTCGTGCTGCAAGGCGTCGCTGAAAAAACGGTCCTCCACGGTATAGAGAAAGAGCACGGCGATCGCACTGAACAGCAAGCCAACGAACAGGGTGAATGCCGCGAAAGCCAGCATCAGTCGTCGTCGCATCGTCCACGACGATTTCACTTGTCGCTCACGAGGCGGTATCCGACGCCATGCACGCTTTCCAGCATCGGCTGCCCGAATGGTTTGTCGAGCACCTGCCGAAGCAGATAGAGATGTGAACGCAAGGGGTCCGAGTCAGGTGCATCATCACCCCAGAGCCGGGTCACCAGGTCCGAGCGCGAAAGCGTGCGCGGCCACGCCTCGGCCAGTTCGAGCAGGATGCGGAAACTCGTGCGATGCAGGTTGAGGACCTGGCCGTCGCGTTCGGCCGACTGTTCACGGCGATTGACCCGCAGGCTGCCAATGCGCAGTACATGATCCCTTCCCGCACGATGACGCATTGATAGCGCGAGGCAGCGCGCAAGCAGTTCGGCATTGGCATACGGCTTGGCCAGGTAGTCATCCGTGCCGGCAGAGAATCCGCTCAGCTTGTCATCCAGCGAGTCCCTGGCGGTGAGCATGAGCACCGGGACGTGGCGATCGGCGCGGGCGCGCAGTTGCTCGCAGACCCGCAGGCCGTCCTGGCCAGGCAGGGACAAGTCGAGGACGACGACATCGGGGCGCGATTCCAGTGCGAGCATCAAGCCCGAGTGTCCATCGCCGGCCAGGTTGACCGTGTGTCCGTGGGACTCGAATACGGCTGCCATGTTGTCGCGCAGTATCGAATTGTCCTCGATGATCAGAATTCGCAGAGCTTCGCTTGTCATTGCCAGCAGCCTGTTCCCGATCGCACCATTCTGCAACGGTCGCCTCGCGTTCCAGCATAGCGGATCATGAAACTCGGTCGATGCTGACGGCAACGATCGTTTTGCGACGGCAACCCGTTTTGCAGCATGCGAACCCACTTCCCGGTTGGCCGCGGCATTGCTGAACCATGGCTGCAACGTCGTCACGATCCTCTGGCACAAGCCACGCCTGCGCGCTACCCTCGCGCACCTATGACCGATCCCATTCGCAACGATTTCACCCTCGACCCCGACGACGGCGAGCGCCTGTCCAACCTGGTCGGTCCATTCGACGAGCACCTGCGCCAGATCGAGATCCGCCTCGGCGTCGAGATCGCCAATCGCGGCAACGTGTTCCGCGTCATCGGCGACGAGCGTCCCGTGCAGCTGGCCAGCCGGGTCCTGCATCGGCTCTATGCGATGACCGAGTCCGAAGTGCTGACCGCTCCGCAGATCAACCTGCACCTGCAGGAATCCGGCATCGAGGCGATCGCCGCCGAAGCCGCGGAAGGCGTCCAGGAGGTCGCGGTCAAGGTCAAGCGCGGCCTGATCAAGGGGCGCGGTCCGAACCAGGCCCGCTACCTGCACGCGATCGCCACGCACGACATCAATTTCGGCATCGGCCCGGCCGGCACCGGCAAGACCTACCTCGCCGTGGCGATGGCCGTGGACGCGCTCAACGACAACCGCGCGCAACGGCTGATCCTGGTGCGTCCGGCGGTCGAGGCCGGCGAGAAGCTCGGCTTCCTGCCCGGCGACCTCACGCAAAAGGTCGATCCCTACCTGCGCCCGCTGTACGACGCGCTCTACGAGATGCTCGGCATCGAGCGCGTGACCAAGCTGATCGAGCGCAACGTGATCGAGATTGCCCCGCTCGCCTACATGCGCGGGCGCACGCTCAACGATTCGTTCGTCATCCTCGACGAGGCGCAGAACACGACGGTCGAGCAGATGAAGATGTTCCTGACCCGCATCGGCTTCGGCTCGGTGGCGGTGGTGACCGGCGACGTGACGCAGACCGACCTGCCCCGGCATGTCCGTTCCGGATTGCGCGACGCCACCGACGTGCTGCGCAACGTCGACGGCATCAGTTTCACGTTCTTCAATTCCAAGGATGTCGTGCGCCACCCGCTGGTGCAGCGCATCGTGCGTGCCTACGAGGCGCGCGAGGACGAGCTGGAAAACGCCAAGGCTGGAAAGCCGAAGTGAGCACGGCCGGCGGCCAGCTCGCGGCACTTCTTGCACTGCTGGCGCCGTCGCTGGCCGGCGCGCAGGTGCTGAGCAATCCCGAAAGCATCGAATACCACGCGCGGCTCGATCGCACCCTGGTCAGCAGCACCGGCAACGGCACGATCGTTGCCCGGGCGGCGGATGGCACGACCAGCCTGTTCACCGCCGCACCGGTTTCGCCCTACGGCATCGAGTTGCTCGCCGGCACCCTGTTCGTGGTCGACTCGGGAAGCGTCAAGGGCTACGACATCGATACGGCCGCGCCGGTGATGGACCTGCCGCTGACCGGCGCGGGCTTCCTCAACGGCATCACCTCCAATGGGGTCGACACGCTCTACGTCAGCGACTTCAGCCTGCGGACGGTCTATGCCGTGCATGTGGCGAACCTCGCCATGCCGACCCAGGACGCACCGGTTTCGACCGGCGCAGCGACGCCGAACGGCCTGGCCTTCGATCGCACGGGCAACCGGCTGCTGATCGCCACCTGGGGCAGCAGCGCCGACATCCTCAGCCTTGAGCTGACCCCGGGGGCCACGCCGGCCCCGCTGATCAACACGTCCCTCGACAATCTCGATGGCATCACCCTCGACTGCCACGGCGCGATCGTGGTGTCGGCGTGGAGCGGCTGCGCAGCCGGCGGCTGCCTGCGCAGGTTCGACCCACCATTCACGCTGGCTACGCCCGCCCAGGTCATCGTCGATGGCCTGTCCAATCCCGCCGACATCGACTACGACTGGGTCAGCGCCGATATCGCCGTGCCGCAATCGGGCAACAACACGGTCAGTTTCCATCCCAGCGGCTGCGAATCCGCCGTGTTCGCCAGCGATTTCGAGCGCTGAGCGCAGGCATGAAGCTGCAACTGCATCTGTCGCGATCCGCCGGGCTCTCGCCCAAGGGCATTCCGCTTCATTCGACTTTTTCGCAGCCTGGGTCGAAGCGGCGCTGCGCAGCGCAAGGCAACGCCGCGATTGCGAACTCTCGATCCGTATCGTCGACGCAGGCGAAGGCCGCCAGCTCAACCGCAGCTTCCGCAAACGCGACTACGCGACGAACGTGCTGTCCTTTCCGGCCGAGCTGCCAGCGGGCATGAAACTGCCGCTGATCGGCGACCTCGTCATCTGCGCCCCGGTCGTCGCCCGCGAAGCCGGCGAGCAGGGAAAGCGGCTGCGCGACCACTACGCACACATGACCATCCACGGCACCTTGCATCTGCTCGGTTACGACCACGAGATCGAAGCCGAAGCCGAGCGCATGGAAGCGCTGGAACGCAAGATCCTGGCCGGACTCGGCATCGCCGATCCCTATCGCCCGACCTAGCCGAATCCGCCATTCCCCGGCGGCGGCAGGCCGATTGCCGGCCCGGTTACCTCGCGCGGGTTCCCCGCGACACCTCGCCAACCATTGGCTGACGCACGTTCGCGCCACGCAGCTTCGTCCTGCCGTCGACGACATCCGTCCAGACCAGCCACACGCCGTCGCCGTGCAGTTGCATCCGGGGCAAGCCACTGGCGCGTCCACGTGCCGCCAGGTCGGCAACTTTTTCCTTGACCCTGTACTCGCCGGTTTCCGCATCGATCCGGCCGAGCCAGAGTTCCTGGCCATTGGCACCGGCATTCTTTTCCTGCAGCCAGGCGAGCCAGACATTCTTTTCGTCCATGGCCAGTGCTGCACGGCCGAGCACGGCCCTGCCCTCTGCAATGCGGCGCGGCGCATCGAAGGTATCGCCGGCGTCGAGCGAACGGGCCAGGCGCAGGGAGGGCATGCCATCGGCTTCGGTGTACCAGGCGACCCAGACGTCGCTGCCCCGCGCCGTCACCGCCGGACCGTTGACCGGACAACCGCCGAAATGCCAATTGTCCTTGTGTACGGTGATCGGCCGCGTCCAGCGCTGGCCATCGAAGCGCACAAGGCGGGTATCGCGGATTTCCTCCTTCGTGCGCCCGCGGTAGGCGAGCACGGGCCCTCGCGACGAGATGGCCACCGAGGTCGTGCAGCAATCGCAGGTCGCCGTGTCGAGCGGCCATTCTTCGCCGCGCCGGCCGTCCGCGGCAAAACTGGCGGCGCGCAGCATCATGGCGCCGCCGGCATGACCGTCATGGTCGGTGCCCGCAGTGCGGCTCGCCGTTGTCTTTTGCCGACTGTCCAGCCAGGCGAGTCCCAGCGCTCCGCTGGCCTGCTCCCACATGGCGACGAACCCGTAGTCGTTCTTCGCAGCGGCCGGTTCGACGCGTATCGGTGCCGACCAGGTGCGTCCCTGATCATTGGAATGCACCAGCGCGATGCCGTAATCGTAGACGCCGGCTCCACTCTTGCGCAGCCAGTGCGCCCACAGCGTGCCATCGCCGAGGGCGGCGACATGCGGCGTGTCCGCCCAGTTCACGAACCAGTTGCTGCCCGACGCGATGGTGAGCGGCGCCTGCCAGGCCGGCCCGCCCGATGCGGCGGAATCGTCGCCGGCTTCCGCAACGCCCGGCGCAGCCGACCGGCTCATGCGAAGCGCATGGCCGGTTGCGGATTTCTCGACCCAACTGAGCAGCATTCCTCCGTCAGGCATGGCCACCAGATCCGCCTGGGCACCATCGCCGGCATCCGGAAGAACTAGAGGCGCAACCTCGAAGGATCCGGCCAGGACGGCAGCCGGCAAGGCAAACATCAGGGCAAGAATGCACGCGCGCGCGCTGCGCTTTCCGTTCAGTCGCAATCGGTGCATGCGGATCTCCCTCGGTCAGAATTTTTCGCAGCATCAATGACTGGCCGGCGCAAGCGTCGCCGGCACGGATTGCGCCGGCATGGCGGGCCAGCGCCCTCCACCGCAACGAGGGTCAATCCCCGGCAGCCGGCAAAGCGCCAACGTCGAATCCATCCTTGAATATCAGGTTGCCAGGTGTCGAACAACCTTGCACCGTGACGTCATCCAGATAGAAGCCATCGGGCACGCGGCCGGTCGAGGCATCGGTGGCGACCCGAAAGCGGAACTGCACGGTTTCGCCGGCATGCGCATCGAGATCGACGATGGTCCGCGACCAGTCGCGCGGATCGCCGCACCAAGCCTGTTTCCCGCGCGCGGGATTGTTGAACGACGAACTGATCGGACCGTCGTAACCACCCGTCAGCAGCTGCGAATCAGACACCTGTACCCAGCTCGCTCCGGCGTCGCCGGAGATCTCGAGCAGGGCGCCGTCGTAGCAGCCGCCTATCCGGTTCTCGAGGGTCTGATGGCTCCAGAACGACAGGGTCAGCGGCAGCTGGCCGGCCGGCAGGGTGATGGCCGGCGAGACCAGGCGCTGGTCGGAATCGTAGGGCAGGTCCTGCGCGAGCAGGGACTGCGGCGCACTGTGCGAGCGGGCTGACGAGAGCGCCCAGCTGTCGTGCGTGCCGGAGCTGGTCCAGCCACCCGGACCGGCCTCGAAGTCGGCAGCGTAGACTGCGCTGGCCAAGCTTCCCGGCGAGCACTCTCCGGGCACGGGCGTGGTCGTGAACGACTGCGTGGCGGTACTCGCCGTCTGCCCGCAATCGTTGATCGCGATGACCCGCCAGTAGTAGCGCGTGGCATGTTCGAGCGTCATCGCCACGTTGTGCGAGGCCGCCGCGGTTTCGGTTGCGTAGACCACGTCGGCGAATGCGGGGTCGCGCGCGATCTCGATCCGGTAGCGGCTGGCCTGGGTCGCGGCTTCCCAACCGAGCAGGGGTGAAAGGCTCACGTTGTTCGCATCGGATGCGGGCGTCGTGAGATTGAACTGCGCGGGACTCGCGCTGAACAGATCGAGTCGCGAATAGCGTGTGCGCCGGATGCCGTTCGCCTCCGCGCTGACCGACAGCTGGTAGGTGCCGGCCGCTGCCGCAGCCAGGTTGCCGATGCTCAGCGTGCTGGTTCCGGGCACCGGCATCGGATTGACCGTGAACGCGGTCGACGCGCCACCAGGCTGGCCGCTGACGCCGAGAGCCAGCGGCGTCTTGAATCCGAGTATCGGCGTCGCTTCGACGGCCAATGCAACCGAACCGGTCGTTGCCGAGCAGACGGTCTGCGCGCCGGGCGTCAGGCCAAGGGTATAGGCCGGCCCCGTCGCGCAGTTGCTGCAGACGATGGCGAAATCCTGGTCGGTGGGATCGGCATTGCCGGGCACGCCGTCGCCGGCGATATTGAATCCGCTCACGCGGATCGTGACCGGCCCGTTGCCTGACGGCGGCAGGAAGACCGCTTCGACATTGTTGGCGCCGTCCGGTGTTCCGCCTGGCGTACTCCACTGTCCGTCGAAATGGTTGCCGTGGAACGTGTTCGCGCCGGATACCACTTCGAGATCGAGGTTGTTGACCTGCGGACTCGTGCCGACCGCGCCGGGCGCATCGGTCCAGGCAAGCACGACGCGCAGCGGTTTTCCGGGATCGGCCGACGCGCCCTGCCAGGTCCAGGTCTGCCCGGAGTCGGCCAGGGTCCGCGTCTGGTTGACGACGAACGTCGGCGTCGTGCCGAAAAGGTTTTCGAGGTCGGGCATGCCGAAGCCCTGGGCATTGCTCGGCAGGCTGTCGTTGGCGCCGACTCCGGTCAGGTAGGCCGGATGCGCGACCAGCCACGCCTTCATCAGGGCCGGCGAAGGCGCCGAGGGCGCATTGCCATCGAAATCGAGGCTGCCCTGCCCGTTGGCGAGCCACCACCACGACAGCGAAGCGACTCCCGAAATGGCAGGTGCCGCATGACTGGTGCCGGACGAGGCGGCATACACCGCATTGCCCAGTGGACGCGAGGCATCGCAAATGCCATTGCCGCTGCCGGGGTCCGCCCGCGTACCGGTGACGTGCGTCCCCGGGGCCACCAGCTCGGGTTTGACGCGCCCGCCGGGAGCCGGTCCGCGCGAGGAGAAGAAGATCACGTCCATTGCATTGTCGGCGCCGCCCTGGCCGATCTGGCAACCGTCGATCCAGGCCCCGTTCTCGTCCTGTGGCCGGACATTCTCGGAAGCGCCGACCGTGATCATGTTCTTGCCGTTGCCGGGAGAGCCGATCGTGTTCGCCGCCGAGCCGTTGTTGCCGGCCGAGAAGACCGTGATCAGCTCCTGGTTGCCGGCCGCCAGCGGATCCGCGTCGCGGACGCCGGCATCGTAGGCCTGCGAGGACACGTCGTACTGCCCGGCGCACGCACCGCAGCCCCAGGAGTTCGACGATATGCGCGCGCCAGCGGCGTAGCTCGCCGCGATCACGCCACTGTAGCTGCCCGAGCAACCACTGAGATCGAACACCGGGGCGAACACGCGGGTGGCGCCGAGTCGCCCGAACGGATTCATGCCCTGCCCGCGCTGGTACTCGCCGGGGAAGCGCGCGCCCGGCGTCGCTACGTTGTCGCGCAGGTCGTAGCCCAGGGCAATGTTGGCATTGAGGTGGCCGTGTCCGTCGACGATGCCGTTGTTCGCCGTGCAGGCCTGGTTGTAGACCATGCGCGAGGCATGGCTGCCGTCGCCGAACTGGTGCAGGGTCGGATCGCCGGTCGCGGTGGTGCGGTCGCCGACGCCATCGTCGGTGATGTCGAGGATCGGATACGCCTGCGGGTCGGCGGGAAATCCCAGCGACTGCAGCCATGGCAGGTAGCCGGGTTCGAGCGGAGCGGAGCCGTCCGCGGCGAGGTGGCCGCGAATGACCTGCGCCTGCACCTCGTCGTTGAGCGTCGGTTCGAAATACTCGCCGACCCAGAACACATCGGGCAGCTCGATGAGCTGGCGCACCTGTGCCAGGGTCGCGCTGAAGCGCGCGATTTCATAATCGAGCTGGGCGGTCCAGTCGTCATCGGGCTTGAGTCCGATGCCTTCGATGGCGGCGCGCCCGGCCTGGTCGTCGCCATGACGATAGCGCTGAACGATGAGCGGAATCCTCGCGACGTCGCCTGCCGCATTGCGCAAGCGCTCGAACAGCGAATTGCCGAGCTTGAGGAAAGCCGGCAGCGGCTGGCTGTATTGCAACACGTTGCCCTGGTTGACCAGGGTAGCCAGGCGCGCACGCGCCGCAGGATCGGCCCAGACCAGGTAACCGTCACTGTCGATATACTGGATCGGCACCGCCCCGGCCGCGCGCAGCTGCGCAAGCCAGGCATCCCTGACCGGGCCGACGAACTGCACGATCTGCAAGGCGGCTGCATCCGGCATCCTGATGTCGAAACCCGGCGGTGCCACGATGGCAGCCTGGCTCGTGTCCAGTTGCAGCCGGTCGAATTTCAGCAAGCGCGCATCGGCCAGCTCCCAGGCGCCTGCCGGCGCCAGCGCTGCATCGCCGCGATACAGGCGATAGGAACCGTAGTCGGCGATTGTCGTGTAGCCGCGGGGAACCGGCACGCCGCCGGGCAGGACGACGGTGCTGTCAGCTGCCACGGGCCCGACGGCAAGGCTGGCCATGGTGGCGAATGCGAGCGTATGGATCTTGTGCATAGGCGTGAGGGAACCGCTGCAGCCGGTGCTGCCACGCATTCTGGTCGTCAATCCACGGACCTGGCATGGCGCAATGCCCGAGCATCCCGGGTTGCCCCCGTGGGCGTCAAGCAGACGGCGCTGGTCGTGCATCCCGCGTTCAGGCTCGCGTGGCGGCGAACGACAACGGCGCATCGGCCCTTTCGGTGGGTCAAGTACAACCGCCGCGGCCATCCCGCAAAACCTTGAACTTGGGCGACCCGCCACCACCTCGAAGAATCGCGGCGGCGAGCTATAGTTGGCCGTTCCGTTTCCCCTGTTCCGAGCCAGATCCTGCCCATGGACACGATCCGCATCCGCGGCGCGCGCACGCACAACCTGAAGAACATCGACATCGACCTGCCGCGCGACAGCCTGATCGTGATCACCGGCCTGTCGGGCTCCGGCAAGTCATCGCTGGCTTTCGACACGATCTATGCCGAAGGCCAGCGCCGCTACGTCGAGTCGCTGTCGGCCTATGCGCGGCAGTTCCTTTCGGTCATGGAAAAGCCCGATGTCGATCACATCGAAGGCCTGTCGCCGGCGATCTCGATCGAGCAGAAGTCGACCTCGCACAATCCGCGCTCGACGGTCGGCACGATCACCGAAATCTATGACTACCTGCGCCTGCTGTATGCACGGGTCGGCTCGCCGCGCTGTCCCGACCACGGCGAGGCGCTGGAAGCGCAAACGGTCAGCCAGATGGTCGATGCCGCGCTCGCGCTCGATCCGAAGAAGCGCTACATGCTGCTGGCGCCCGTGGTGCGCGAACGCAAGGGCGAGCACGTGCAGGTATTCGACCAGTTGCGTGCGCAGGGATTCGTGCGCGCGCGCATCGACGGCGTGACCCACGAACTCGACGCCGTGCCGGCGCTGGCCCTGCGCCAGAAGCACACGATCGAGGCGGTCATCGACCGCTTCCGCGCCAAGCCCGACATCAAGCAGCGCCTGGCCGAGTCGTTCGAGACCGCGCTGCGCCTCGGCGACGGCATCGCCGTGCTGGTCGACATGGATGACGATGCCGCGCCAGCGACCACGTTCTCCTCGCGATTCTCCTGCCCGATCTGCGACTACGCCCTGACCGAACTCGAACCGCGCCTGTTCTCGTTCAACTCGCCGATCGGCGCCTGCCCGTCCTGCGACGGACTCGGCGTGACCCAGTTCTTCGATCCGGCGCGCGTCGTCGTGCACCCGGCGCAGGGATTGTCCGCCGGCGCCGTGCGCGGCTGGGACCGGCGCAACATGTACTACTTCCAGATGATCCTGTCGCTGGCGAAGCACTACGGCTTCGACGTCGACACGCCGTGGAACGAGCTGCCGGAAAAAATCCGCCAGCGCGTGCTGTACGGTTCCGGCGACGAGCAGGTCGCCTTCAGCTACGTGATGGAAAACGGCGGCAAGGTCACGCGCAAGCACAAGTTCGAGGGCATCATTCCGAACCTCGAACGGCGCTACAAGGAAACCGAATCGCCCGCGGTGCGCGAGGAAATCGCCAAGTTCATCAGTCCGCAGGCCTGCCCGGAGTGCGAAGGCCAGCGCCTCAACCGTTCGGCGCGCCACGTCTTCGTCGGCGAGGTCAACCTGCCGGAGATCACGTCGCTGCCGATCGACCGCACGCTCGAACATTTCCAGGCGCTCACCCTGCCCGGCTGGCGCGGCGAGATCGCCGCGAAGATCGTCAAGGAGATCCGCGAGCGCCTGCGCTTCCTCGTCGATGTCGGCCTCAATTACCTCACGCTTGATCGCCAGGCCGACTCGCTGTCGGGCGGCGAAGCCCAGCGCATCCGCCTGGCCAGCCAGATCGGCGCCGGCCTGGTCGGGGTCATGTACGTGCTCGATGAACCCTCGATCGGCCTGCACCAGCGCGACAACGAGCGCCTGCTCGGCACCCTGGTGCGCCTGCGCGACCTCGGCAACAGCGTGATCGTGGTCGAGCACGACGAGGACGCGATCCGCGCCGCCGACCATATCGTCGACATCGGTCCGGGCGCCGGCGTGCATGGCGGCGAAATCGTCGCCCAGGGCCAGCTCAAGGACATCCTCAAGGCGAAGGATTCGCTGACCGGGCAATACCTGTCCGGCAAGCGTCGCATCGAAGTGCCGAAGAAACGCCGCGTCGCCGACCCCGAGCGCATGCTGCGCATCCTCGGCGCGAGCGGCAACAACCTCAAGGACATCGACGCCGAGATCCCGGCCGGCCTGTTCACCTGCATCACCGGCGTGTCGGGCTCGGGCAAGTCGACCCTGATCAACGACACCCTGTACCGGCAGACCGCGGTCGAACTTAACGGCGCCAACGAGAAGCCCGCGCCGTTCAGGGCGATCGAGGGCCTCGACCTGTTCGACAAGGTCGTCGAGATCGACCAGTCGCCGATCGGGCGCACGCCGCGTTCGAATCCGGCCACCTACACCGGCCTGTTCACGCCGTTGCGCGACCTGTTCGCGCAGATCCCCGAATCGCGTGCACGCGGCTACGGCCCGGGTCGCTTCAGCTTCAACGTCAAGGGTGGCCGCTGCGAAGCCTGCCAGGGCGATGGCCTGATCAAGGTCGAGATGCACTTCCTGCCCGATGTCTATGTGTCCTGCGATGTCTGCCACGGCAGGCGCTACAACCGCGAGACGCTCGACATCACCTACAAGGGCCACACCATCGCCGACGTGCTCGACATGACCGTCGAGGATGCGCAGGTGCTTTTCCAGCCGGTCCCGGCGCTGGCACGCAAGCTCGATACGCTGATGGACGTCGGCCTCGGCTACATCAAGCTCGGCCAGAGCGCGACGACCCTGTCCGGCGGCGAGGCGCAGCGCGTGAAGCTCTCGCGCGAACTGAGCAAGCGCGACACCGGGCGCACGCTCTACATCCTCGACGAGCCGACCACCGGCCTGCACTTCCACGACATCGAACAACTGCTCAAGGTGCTGCACCGGCTTGCCGACGACGGCAACACGGTCGTCGTCATCGAACACAACCTCGACGTGATCAAGACTGCCGACTGGGTCATCGATCTCGGACCCGAGGGCGGCGGTGGCGGCGGCATGGTCATCGCCAGCGGCACGCCCGAGCAGATCGCCCGGGTCAAGGCCTCGCACACCGGACGCTTCCTCGCGCCAACGCTCGCGTCTTCGCGAAAGAAGAAGGCCGCATGAACGAATCCGCCACCCCGAAGAAACTCGCCAGCGTCCCGATAAGGGTGCGCTGGCGCGATCTCGATGCCTACAACCACGTCAACAATTCGACCTTCCTGACCTATCTCGAGGAGGCCCGGCTGGTCTGGCTGGCCGGACTCGAAGGCGAGTGGAAGACCGCATCGTTCAGTCCGGTGCTGGCGGCGAGCCAGGTCAATTTCCGCGGCCAGATCGAATGGCCGGGCGAACTCGTCGTCGAGGTCTCCTGCGAGAAGCTCGGCACGAGTTCGCTGACCCTGTCGCACCGGATCACCTCCGCCGACGGCAGCCGGCTCTACAGCGACGCCAGCGTGGTCATGGTCTGGATCGATCCGGCCAGCGGCCGCCCGGTTCCGTTGCCGGCGGCGGTGCGTGCCGCCTGCACTGGCTGAACCGACCCGCGCGCAAGCGCTACCAGTCCGCGCTGAGCTTGAGCATGGCATTGCGCCCTGGCTGCGTGTAGAGGTCGAGATCGGGGGCATCCGGCTTGATCCCGCGCAGTCCGACCCAGTCCCAGTAGCGTCGGTTACCGAGGTTGCCGAGGGCGAGATCAAGCCGCACGTGTTCGCCCAGATGCAGCCAGGCATTGGCATCCCAGCGCGCATAACCGGCCGGCTGGTAGAGCGTGCCGGCGCTGGCATCGACGCGGGAGACGCGCTGCACGCCGGTCAGCGACAGTTGCATGCCCCAGCGTTCGTCCGCCGCCTGCCAGCCACCGACCACGCTGGCGCGGCCCGGCGCCACGCTGTTGAGCGGCTGGTCGCGCTGCGTATCGGTGCCACGCAGCCAGTTCGCGCGGGTTTCCACGTAGGCGCCGCGCAGGGCTTCGCGCCAGGCACCGAGCGTCCAGCGCGCGTCGGCTTCGACTCCGTAGATCCGCGCGCGGTCGCGATTGACCGACTGGAACACGAGGGCGCCGGTGGCCGGGTCGATGCCGAGATTGGCGCGACTTTCGATGAGGTCGCGAAAACGGTTGTCGTAGAGGGCCAGGGAAGCCTTCAGCGCGGGATCGCTCCAGCGCAGGCCGGCTTCGAAGCCGAGGCTGCGTTCGGCCTTCAGATCCGGATTGGGCTTGACCAGGTAGTTGAAGGTCGGCAGGTAGAGGCCGACGTTGACGTCGGAGAACGGCGGCGCGCGATAGCCCTGCACGGCCTGCAGATAGAGGCTTGCACGCGGGCTGGCGCTGAAACGCAGGCCGAGCTTGGGCATCCACTGCGTGCTGCCGAGATCGGCAGGCGGCGTCTGCGGGTTGTCCGCGAGCCAGATCGCGTCGGGCCGGGCGTCGAGCATGTAGCGCTCGCCGCGCAGGCCCGGCACGAGGCTCCAGCGCGGCGCGAATGCGATCTCGTCCTGCCAGAACACGCCGAATTCGCGCACCTGCGAGGTCGGGAAATCGCGCACCGGAAACACTTCGCCGAGGACCACGTTGCTGGACGCGCCGCTGTCGAGGTTGACCTGCACGCCATCGCGTAGCCCCTTGTAGTCGTGCCACGCCAGGTCGACGCCGAACACCTGCCAGTGGCTGGCTCCGGCCCACTGGCTGCGCGACTGCGCCACCAGTTCGACGCCGCGGCTGACCTGTTCGAGGTCGAAGCGGCGCGCACGCAAGGTCGGATAGGGGGTTTGCGCATCGGCGAGGCGATACTGGTCGGTGCGTTGCGTGGTATCGGATTCCTGCCGGTAGACCAGCAGGTCGAGGGCATCGATCGCGGACCAGGGTTGCGCCCAGCTGCCCGCGAGGCTGAGGCGGTTGCGCTGCCAGTCATCATCGCCTTCGAGCGCGTAGGTCGTGCTGTAGCGGCCGGGCCCGAACACCAGCGACTGGACGTCGGTCTGCTGGCTGCCGCGACCATGGTCGGCGGTCAGCGTCCAGCGCCCTGCGCCGGCGCCATCGTAGACGACCTTGGCCAGTGCGGCGTCGCGGTCGACATCGGCCGGATTGGCCTGCATTCCGCCGGATCGCGGCAGGTTTTCGGTCTCGTGGCCGAGATGCCGCGAGAGCAGCACGAGGCCACTCCAGCGGTCGTTCGAAGCGGCCAGGCTGGCCGCGCCGAAGCGGCTGTCATCGCGACTTGAAACGCCGACCGAGCCGCTCGTTGCCCAGCTGTTGCCGCGCCAGAGGAAATCCTCCGGCGAGCGCGTCGTCAACGCAACGACGCCAGCCAGCGCCTTGCTGCCGTACAGCGTCGAGGCCGGACCACGCAACACTTCGACCCGTTGCACCGCATCGAGCGCCACCAGGTCGCGGCCGGCGAGCGCGAACTGGCCGACGCCGAAGCCGTCGGGCAGCGGTACGCCGTCGATCTCGATGCTGACGCGGTTGCCTTCGAGGCCACGGATGTTGAAGCCCTGGCGCCCGAAGCGCACGGCATCGACCGGCACGCTCAGGCCGGGCACCAGGGTCGCCAGATCGGCGATGTCGAGCACGCCGTTGCGCCCGAACTGGTCGCGTTCGACCACGCTGACACTGCCGACCACCTGCTGCAGGGGTTCCGCCGCGCGACTGCCGACGACCACGACTTGATCAAGCACGACCGCCTCCGGGTCGACCGCTGGTTGCGCGCCGGCAAGGGTCGGGGCCAGCAGGCCGAGGACGATGGAGACGGAAAGACCAGGCGATGGGAAAACCTGCATGTTTGGGCATCCTGCGGAAAAAGACCACCAGATTGTGGCAGCCCGTGCCGCGGGCGACTTGATCCGCCTCAAGGATTCGCGATTTCCCGCATACGCGCATCAGGAATCGCCAATATCCACGCCTCTTGACCTGAGTCATGCCGCCCACGCGCGAAACATGGACACTGGGGATACAGTGCGCCGAGGCTTCGGTGCTCCAGGCTGGAATCGCAAAGGGAGTCGATCATGAGTATCAGACACGTCAGTGGAATCCTGCTCGCCATGCTGTGGTTCGGCGGCCAGGCCATCGCCCAGGATGTCGTCAACGAGCGCCCGCCCAAGCAGGGCAACGAAGCCGGCGAAGCCGCCTACAAGGCCAACTGCGCGGCCTGCCACCAGCCCGACGGAAAGGGTCTGCCGGGCGCGTTCCCGCCACTCGCGAAGTCCGATTATCTGAACAGTCGCGACAGCAAGGAAATTGCCGGGCATGTCCTCCAGGGCATCACCGGCACCCTGACCGTCAACGGCGAAACCTACAACAACGTGATGCCCGCGCAAAGCCATCTGAGCGATGCCGACATTGCCTCGATCATCAACTATGTCTATGCCAGCTGGGGAAACTCGGGCAAGACGATCGCTGCCGAAGAAGTCACCAATCAACGCAAGTTGCTTGCGGTCAGCATCGGACAAGGCCCAGGGCGAGAACCATCCAGGCACCCCGCAGAGCATGGAGAGCTACCAGGGAGCGCCATCAACGGCCGGTGCCGAAGGCGTAGACATGATCATCAACCCCGAAGCGCCGCCGATCAGCAAGGTCGAATACAAGGAAGCCACAAAGATCTTCTTCGAACGCTGCGCCGGCTGCCACGGCGTGTTGCGCAAGGGCGCAACCGGCAAGCCCCTGACCCCGGATATCACGCGGGCGAAAGGCACTGACTATCTGAAGGCGCTGATCAACTTCGGCTCCCCGGGCGGCATGCCGAACTGGGGCACCTCAGGTGACCTTACGCCGGAGCAGGTTGACATGATGGCGCGCTTCCTCCAGCACGATCCGCCGGCTCCGCCGGAATGGGGCATGCCCGAGATGATGGCCTCGTTCAAGGAAATCGTTCCGGTCGACAAGCGTCCGACCAGGAAGGAAAACAACTACAACATCGACAACTTCTTTGCCGTGACACTGCGCGATGCGGGCGAGATTGCCCTGATCGACGGCGACACCAAGAAGATCATCAATATCATCAAGACTGGCTATGCCGTGCACATTTCGCGGCCTTCCCACTCGGGCCGCTACGTCTACACGATCGGCCGGGACGCCAAGATCGACCTGATCGACTTGTGGATGAAGACGCCCGGAATCGTCGCCGAAATCAAGATCGGCCTTGAGGCGCGTTCGGTGGAGACTTCCAAATACAAGGGCTACGAGGACAAGCTGGCCATCGCCGGGGCCTACTGGCCGCCGCAATTCGTGATCATGGACGGCCCGACCCTGAAGCCGATCAAGATCATCTCCACGCGCGGCATGACCGTGGATACGCAGGAATATCATCCGGAACCCCGCGTAGCCGCGATTGTGGCCAGCCATGAGCACCCGGACTTCATCGTCAATGTGAAGGAAACCGGACATGTCCTGCTGGTCGACTACAGCGACGTTGATGCGCTGAAGATCACCAACCTCGATGCGGCGCGCTTCCTCCACGATGGTGGCTGGGACAGCACCAAGCGCTACTTCATGACGGCGGCCAACCAGTCCGACAAGATCGCCGTGGTCGATTCACGCGAGCGCAAGATGACCGCCCTGATCGATGTCGACAAGATTCCGCATCCGGGACGTGGCGCGAATTTCGATCATCCGAAGTTTGGTCCGGTCTGGGGCACCTCGGCACTCGGCAACGAGAAGATCACCCTGATCGGTACGGATCCGGAAAATCATCCGGAAAACGCCTGGAAGGTGGTCGAAGTGCTCAAGGGCCAGGGTGGCGGTTCGCTGTTCATCAAGACCCATCCGAAGTCGCGCAACCTCTGGGTTGATACCACGCTCAATCCGGATCCGAAGCTGAGCCAGTCGATTGCCGTTTTCGACATCGACAACCTCGAGGCCGGCTACAAGGTGTTGCCGATCGCCGAGTGGGCCAATCTGGGCGAGGGCCCGAAGCGCGTCGTCCAGCCCGAGTACAACTCGCGCGGCGATGAAGTCTGGTTCTCGGTGTGGAACGGCAAGGATCAGCGCAGCGCCCTGGTCATTGTCGATGACAAGACCCGCAAGCTGAAGAAGGTGATCAACGACAAGCGGATCGTGACGCCAACCGGTAAATTCAACATCCACAACACCGTCGGCGACATCTATTGATCCCGGCGGATTGATGACGCCAGAGTGGCAAAGTCGAGGCCCCGCATGCGGGGCCTCTTTTTTTCCGCATGCCAGCGCCGGTTTCGCGATTGCGCGACCTTCCCTGTGCAGCAATGCAAGGCGATGCGACAATGGCGGCCGCCTGCGGGCGTCGCCCGCGCCAGGATCCCCCGCCAACCCGCCATGCAGAAGCCGAACCAGCCACCGACGCCTGCCAGCCCGGACAAGGTCACCGGGACGGAGCCGGTGCCGAACCAATTGACCATCAACGGCAAGCCGTATTTCCACGACGGCGATGCGGCCATGCCGTTGCTCTGGTACCTGCGCGACGTGCTGCGCCTGACCGGGACCAAGTACGGCTGCGGCATCGGCGCCTGCGGCGCCTGCACGGTGCTGGTCGACGGCAAGGCCGCGCGCGCCTGCCAGACGCCGATGCGGTCGCTGGCCGGGCGCGAAATCACCACCATCGAAGGGCTCGAGGGCGCCGCGCTGCATCCCGTGCAGCAGGCCTGGATCGAAAACGACGTGGCCCAGTGCGGCTACTGCCAGGCCGGCCAGATCATGGCCGCCGTCGACCTGCTCAGGCGCAAGCGCATGCCCTCCGACGAAGACATCGCCGGCATCGGCAACCTCTGCCGTTGCGGAACCTATCCGCGCATCCGCAGCGCCATCCAGCGTGCCGCGGCGCTGATGAGCGAGCCGAAATCTTGAAGACACCGATGCTCCTGAGCCGCCGGCGCTTCATGCAACTCGGGCTGACCGCGAGCGGCGCCCTGCTGGTCGGCTTTCGCGGTGCGGCAGCGGCCGGAACGCCGGTGCCGCCACAACTGCTCGGCGACGACCTGACCGAACTGACCGCATTCGTCATGATCGAGCGCGACAACCGGGTCGTCATCGGCGCGCGCGGCTGCGAGATCGGCCAGGGCGTGATCACCTCGCTGCCGATGCTGATCGCCGAGGAACTCGATGTCGAGTGGTCGAAGGTGCGCGTGATCCAGTTGCCCTATGGTTACGAGGAAGTCGACGGCAAGCCCTCCAACCGCTATGGCGACCAGTTCGCCGGCGGCAGCACGAGCATCCCGACCGCCTGGAAGGACCTGCGCGAAGCCGGTGCGACTGCCCGCTGGCTGCTGCTGCGCGCCGCCGCCGATGCCTGGGCCGTGCCGATCGAAAACCTCAAGACCCAGGCCGGCCACGTGGTCAATGCCGACGGCCGCCGCCTCAGCTATGGAGCGCTGGCGCGCACGGCCGCGGCGGTGTCGCCACCCGACCAGCCGCCGGCGCCGAAGAACCCGGCCGAGTTCAACCTGGTCGGCAAACCCGTGCGCACCGCCGACGGCCGCAGCATCGTCACCGGCCAGAACGACTACGGCATCGACGCCTATCTCAGTGGCGCGCTGGTCGCGGTGATGCTGCGCTGCCCCTACCTGGACGGCACCCTCGAGAGCCTCGATGACAGCGAAGCGCGCAAGGTCGACGGCGTGCGCGACGTGATCGCGATCGAGGGCCCGAAGCCGGGCGAACCTTTCGACGGTCCGCTGGCCGCCGGCATCGCCGTGCTTGCGGACAATACCTGGGCAGCCATCCAGGGCCGCAACAAGCTCAAGCCGGTCTGGAAGCAGGGACCGTGGGCGAAGGAATCGACTTCGGCATTGTCGGCGCAGGCGAACGCCCTGCTCGATGCGGCGAAGGACGGCATGGTCGTGCGCAAGGATGGCGACCTCGCCGCCTCGCGCAAGCGCGCCCGCCATTCCCTCAGCGCCCGCTATGAAGTGCCGTTCCTCGCGCATGCCACGATGGAGCCGCCAGGTGCACTGATCGAGCTGCGCCAGGACGGTGCCCTGCTGATCGCATCGATGCAGAATCCCGACGGTGCCTCGCGCGTCATCAGCCGGCTTACCGGCCTCGCGCGCGAGCGCATCGAGATCCGCCTGCCACGCTCCGGCGGCGGCTTCGGGCGACGGTTGGAGAACGATTTCGTGGCCGAAGCGGTGCTGATCGCAAAGCTGGCGGGCAAGCCGGTCAAGCTGATGTGGTTGCGCGAGGACGACCTGGCCCACGATTTCTATCGGCCGTTCGGCGTGCACGCGCTCGCCGCGACGCTGGACCGGCGCAATCGGGTGGCCGGCTGGTCGCACCAGTGCGCAGCGACGCCCAGGACCTACCGCACTTCGCGCATGCAGGACGATCCGCCCTGGACCGGTTGCCTGGAGCCTGACGATTTCCCGGCCGGGCTGGTCGACGACCTGGAGAAGACCTTCTACCCGCTCGCATCGGGCATGCCACGCGGCTGGTGGCGCGCCCCGCTGCATACCTTCCATGCCTTCGCCGTGCAGAGCTTCATCGACGAGATCGCCTTCGAAGTGCGGCGCGATGCCGTCGAACTGCGCCTGGAGATGCTCGGCGAACCGCGCGAGATCGCCTATCGCGGGCACGGCGGGCCGGTCTTCGACACCGGACGACTGGCCAACGTGCTCAGGATCTGCGCGGAGAAGATCCGCTGGAAGGAAAAGCGCACCGACGGTCGCGGCATCGGCATCGCCTGCCACTTCACGTTCGGCGGCTACAGCGCCCATGCCTTCGAGGTCTCCATGCAGGGTGACCAGCTCAGGATCCATCGCGCCATCTGCGTCGTCGACGTCGGCCGCGTGATCAATCCGCTCGGCCTCGAAGCGCAGATCATGGGTGGCACCATCGACGGCATCTCGACCGCGCTCAACCTCGACATCACCGTGCGCGACGGCCAGGTCGAGCAGAAGAACTTCCCGGATTACCGCCTGCTCAGGATGGCCGATGCGCCGAAGACGGTGGAAGTGCACATCGTCGATTCGGAACGCGACCCGGTCGGCGGCGGCGAGATGGGCATCGCCAGCGTCGCCCCGGCGCTGGCCAACGCCATCTTCGCAACGACCACGGTGCGCATCCGCAAGCTGCCGCTGCTGCCGGAACTGATGCGCATGCTCTGACGGTTCGCCGCGGCGGGTTCAGTCCCGTGGCTGCACGTAGGGATCGTCCGCCGAGTTCCTCGGTAGCGGCGGGCTGACCCGCATGGCCCTGAGTTCCTCGATGGAGACGCGCGGTATCGGCCCCCAGCCGCACGCGCTGAGGAACAGGAAGTACTGGCAGGTGATGCGGGTGCCGTGCACGGTATCGTAGGTGGTCTGCTTGCTGGCCTTGCGCACCCATTCGTCGAGCAGGGTCTCGTCGTCGGCAACCCAGTAGCGATCGAACGGCGTCGCCTCGTACGGCAACGGCGACTGGTGGACCATCGGATCACGCGCGAAGGATCTTCTGCGCGGGCGGAATCCGAATTTCGATGGCGTCTCGTCTCCGGCCTGTTCGGGCAGAAGGGCGCTGCCACCGCGATCGAGCAGATCCAGCGGGCCGGCCGCGGCGAGGGTATCGCTGCGCGCCGCCGGCTCGACCGGCGCCGCGGACGGCAACGGCAAAGGTGCCATCGACGACGGCGCAGGCTTGCCAGTGTCGGCATGACTCTCCACCGGCATGCGGGCGAGCGGTACCGGAACGGAATCTGGCGCGGCCGGCACACGATCCGGTTGCGCGTCGATCAGGCGCAGGTGGATGACATCGTTCTCGGGCGGAACTTCGAAGTGCAGCTGCGTCCACGATCGCAGGCCGAGGAAAAACAGCGCATGCAAGGCCAGCGCTGCAACCAGCGCGAGGCGAAATCGCCGACCCACGTCGTCGCCAGCGCCGCCGCCAGGGCGGCGCAGACTGGCCAGGCTGGCGCGTCGCGCGGCAAGCGCATCGTCGCTGCCGGTCGCCATGAGGCTGGCCGGATCGTCGCGGACCGCACGCCGGGCAAGGCTCAATCGGGATCAGCCTGCCGGGTCGCAACCGTCGGCGGCGCGCCGGGCCTTTTCACCAGCCCGCTCGGCGATGCCGGCGCCATCGGCCAGGCCTATCCATTTCAGGTACTTGCGCGAAACTTCGTCGCCCAGCGATTCATCACGCTTGAACGCGCCGGCAAAACGCGTGCGCTGGCAGTCGAGCGGATTCTCGCCGCGATTCTGGATCTCGGCCCAGCGTGCCTTGCCGGCCTCCTGTGGATTGGCAAGCTTCTCTGGGCCGATGCGCGTGGCCGCCTTCGGCAGGCGCAGCGAGCCATCGGCGTTGAAAAGGTTGAGCCCGGGTTCGCCGGCGCTGCCCATGCGGGCCTGGGTCTGCGTGCTGGTCTCCGTATTCAGCGGTGGCGGCGTCACCTTCGTTTGCGGAGGCTCGATGCGGATGGCCGACGCGCGCTGCTTGAACTCGACCGGCTCGGGTTGCGGCTCGGGCGGAATCTCGAATTCCTCGGGCGGCGTGATGATGCTGACTTCGATCGGCCCGCGCACGCCCTGGTGAGCCGTGATGGGTTGCATGACCCGGTCCAGGCCGATGATCCAGAGCAGGTTGGCGAGGATTGCCACGCCGACAAGAACCTGGATCGTGCGCCGCTCCAGGGTGGGCGATCGCCAGAGGGTGTCGCGCCTGAGCTTGCGACCAGCGAACCCGCTGCGCAACCGCGCCGATTCGCTCGCATCGATGACAAACGTCGTGGCGTGAGCGGCGGAGCGGTTCGACATTCAGTGGATTGCCAGGAAGGAGGAGGTTCAAAGGGCCGGCGCAGCATACGCAGTCGACGCTAAACGCTCGTTAAGAATCCCTCTGCGCCGGGTCGTCGCCGGTCTGCGCGGACGCCGATGCGACGTCCCGGGGTTGCGCGGGCCCGCCGGGCGACAGCAGCCAGTCGGCGGCGCGTGCGGCGATGCCGGCGGCACGCGCGCCGAGCAGCGGCCCGACGTGGCTGCAACCGGCGAGCTGTTCGAAATCGGCCGCATAGCGCATCGCCAGCTCGCGGCTGACCACCAGTGGCACGTCCGCGTCGAGATCGCTGGCCATGACCAGCACCCGGCAACGCGGCGGATCGACCGCCATGCCGAGACGCGCCTGCTCCAGGGCCAGGCCCGATTCGTCACGCCAGCGCCGGAACGCGAACAGGCAGGCCGCATCGTCGGCATCGCGCATGGCCTGGCGCGTACCGCCAATCGATCGATCGCTGCCCCAGCGAACTATGGCCGGGTACTGCTGGCCCAATGGTTTGGAAACAATGCCCCTGGGTGGCATCGGATTGACCAGGACCAGCGCCGGGGCCTTGACCGCCGCCGCCACCGACAAGGCCAGCAGGCCGCCGAAACTGGCCCCGACCAGGATCGGCGGCTGGCCCGAATCGGTCGTTTCCCGGCGGGCCCATGCCAGCACCTGCGCCCGATAATCCTCGAAGCGCGTCGCGCTCAGTCCGGCATCGGCCGGGACCAGATCGGGAGCGCGCACGCGGACGCCACGTGCTGCCAGAACCCGTGCCCAGATTCCCCACTCCCAGCCACCCGCGCCGGCGCCATGCACGCAGAGCGCCGAGGGTGGCGGCAGCGACGAATTCGAATGCCGGGGATCCATGGCCCATTATGACGCAGCACGCCGGATCGCGGCCGAACCGGCCTGGCCGGAGGCCGCCGCCAGGGCCCCTCTGCGGCAGCGCCACTTGACCGACCCTCCCGATCGCGCAAGGCTTGACCCGAACCATCCGCTCGCGGCTGCCTCTGCGCGCACGCACCACCAGTGCCGTGCAGGCTTGAGACCACGCCGCCACGACATTTGCGCACTCCATCCAAGGGAGCACATCCATGTCATACGGTACTGATGGCATTCGCAACATCGCCCTGGCAGGCCATGCCGGCGCCGGCAAAACCACCTTGTTCGAAGCCCTGCTGCATGCCGGCGGCACGATCCAGACGGCGGGCACCATCGAGCGCGGCTCCACCTTTTCCGATTTCGATGCCATGGAGAAGGAGCGCCAGCACTCCATCCAGGCGACGCTCGGATCGATCGACCGCGGTGATTGCCATGTCAACCTGATCGATACGCCGGGCTATTCGGATTTCCGCGGGCCGACGATTTCCGCGCTGGCCGCGGTGGAAACCTGCGCCGTCGTGGTCAACGCCAGCAACGGCATCGAGCACACGACGCGGCGCATGATGGACTATGCACGCGAACGCGGACTGGCGCGCGTGCTCGTCGTCAACCGCATCGACACCGAGTGCGACCTGGCCGTGCTCACCGAGGAACTGCGCGAGGAATTCGGCCCGGAATGCCTGCCGATCAACCTGCCCGCGAACGGCGCCAGCGCCGTGGTCGACTGCTTCTTCAAGCCGGATGGCAAGGCGGATTTCTCCTCGGTCGCCGAAGCGCACCAGCGGATCCTCGACCAGGTCGTCGAAATCAACGAAAAGGTCATGAATCGTTATCTCGACCTCGGCGAGAAGGCCCTCGGAGGCAGCGAGTTGCACGATGCCTTCGAGCAGTGCCTGCGCGAAGGCCACCTCGTGCCGATCTGCTTCGTGTCCGCTCGCACCGGCGCCGGCGTCGCCGAGCTGCTCGAGCTGATCGAGCGCCTGCTGCCCAACCCGCTCGAAGGCAACCCGCCACCGTTCGTCAAGGGCGAGGGCGCCCAGGCCAAGCCGATCAGGGCCGTCCCCGATCCGGAAAAACACGTGATCGCCGATGTCTTCAAGATCGCCAACGATCCCTTCGTCGGCAAGCTCAGCATCTTCCGCATCTACCAGGGAACCGTGCGCAAGGACACCCAGCTGTTCATCGACGATGGCAAGAAGCCGTTCAAGGTCGGCCACCTTTTCCGCATCCACGGCAAGGACCACGTCGAGATCGACGCCGCCATCGCCGGCGACATCGCCGCGGTGGCCAAGATCGACGAGATCCATTTCGATGCGGTCCTGCACGATTCCCACGACGAGGACCACATCCACCTCAAGCCGCTCGATTTTCCGCAACCGATGTTCGGCCTCGCCATCGAGCCCGCGCACAAGGGCCAGGAGCAGAAGCTGGCCACGGCGCTGGCCCGCCTCGGCGAGGAGGATCCCTGCTTTCGCGTGGAACACAGCAAGGAGCTCAACGAGACCATCATCCGCGGCCTCTCGGACCTGCACCTGAAACTCACGCTGGAGCGCATGAAGGATCGTTACGGCGTCGAAGTCCTCTCGCACCGCCCCAGCATCGCCTATCGGGAAACCATTGCCGGCAAGGCCGAAGGCCACCACCGGCACAAGAAGCAGACCGGCGGCGCCGGCCAGTTCGGCGAGGTCTACCTGCGCGTCGAGCCGCTGCCGCGCGGCGGCGGCTTCGAATTCACCGACGAGATCAAGGGCGGCACGATTCCCGGCCAGTTCATACCGGCCATCGAGAAGGGCGTGCGCCAGGTGCTCGAACACGGCGCCGTCGCCGGTTACCAGATGCAGGACGTGCGCGTCGTCGTCACCGACGGCAAGTACCACACGGTCGATTCCAAGGAAGTCGCCTTCGTCGCCGCCGGCAAGAAAGCCTTCCTCGACGCCGTCAGCAAGGCCAGGCCGATGCTGCTCGAGCCGATCGTCAACATGGATGTCAACGTCCCCGAGGACAACATGGGCGACGTCACCGGTGGCCTGGCCGGCAAGCGCGCGCGCATCAACGGTACCGACTCGGTGCGCGGCGGCGAGCTCGTGATCAAGGCGCAGGTGCCGCTTGCCGAAGTGGCCGACTACCAGACCGAACTGAAGGCCATGACCGGCGGCCGCGGCCGCTACACGATAGAGTTCAGCCACTACGAACCGGTGCCGGCGAACGTGCAGAGGCAACTGGTCGACGCCTACAAGCCGCGCCCGGAGGAAGATTGAAGAAGGGAACCCGAAACGATCCGCCGACAGGGACGACACCATGAGCCTGCAGCGACGCCACTTCCTGCTCGGCCTGGGCACGCTTGCAAGCGCGCCGCTGTGGTACCCGCTGCACAACGCGCTGGGGGCCACGGCTCCGGCCACGAAGTGGCCCGGATATGCGTCCGCCATGGTCATCGACGCGCTCGGTGGCCCGGGCGAATATGGCGCCGAGCCCTTTGCGCCGCTGAGCGCCAGGGCGCTCGACGACATCAGGGCCAGCGGACTGGGCGCGGTCAACGTGACCGTCAGCGGGGTCGGCAGCTACGCCAGCAACCCCGAGGAAACGATCCGCAACATCGCCTACTGGAACGCGCAGATCGCCGCCCACCCGGAGCGGCTGCTGCTGGTCCGCGATGCCGGCGACCTCATCGAGGCGAAACACAGCGGCCGGCTGGGCCTCATCTATGGTTTCCAGGACGCGACACCGATCGGCGAAGATCTTGACCACGTCGACCGCTTCGAACAATTCGGCGTCCGCGTCTTCCAGCTCACCTACAACCGGCGCAACCTGGTCGGCGACGGCTGCCTGGAGCCCGGCAATGCCGGCCTGAGCAGCTTCGGTCGCGCATTGGTCGAACGCCTGAACGGTCGCGGGCTGCTGATCGACCTGTCGCATGCCGGCGAACGCACGACCCGGGAGGCCATCGCCGCTTCCACCGCGCCGGTCGCGATCACCCACACCGGCTGCGCGGCGCTGGCCAGGCTGCCGCGCAACAAGACCGACGCCGAACTGCGCGCCCTTGCCGAAAAGGGCGGCGTTGCCGGCATCTACCTGATGCCGTTCCTGCGCGAAAAGGGACAGCCCACCGCCGCGGACCTGGTCGCGCACATCGAACATGCGCTCAAGGTCTGCGGCGAGGATCACGTCGGCATCGGCAGCGACGGCACGATTTCGCCGGTCAGGTTCGATGACGAGTTCCGGCGCAAGCATGCCGAAGACGTTGCCAGCCGCCGTGCCCGCGGCATCTCCGCGCCCGGCGAGGAACCCGATGTCTACACCTTCCTGCCCGACCTGAATTCGGCCGATCGTCTCGACGTGCTTGCCGGCCTGCTGTCAGGGCGCGGCCACTCCGATGCGCGCATCGGCAAGATCCTCGGTGGAAATTTCGCGCGCCTGTTCAGCGAAAGCCGGGCCGCTGCGCGGAAGGTTGCCTGATCGCTCAGGACTTGCCGAACGGCTTGCGCAGGCGCTGCAGGAACGACGACCGCGACTTGTCCGGTTCGGCTTCCGCATGCCGCGAAGGCCGCGGCGTCTTCTTCAGGCAGCCAATCGCGTCGTATGCGTTGACGACGGCGAAAACCTCGCCCATCGAACATCCGCAGGACGCGGCCAGTTCGTGCAGTCGCACCGGCTGCATCATCGCGGCCGATATGCGCGCGTAGTGCGGATAGTCGCGTGCGATCTCGAGCCAGCGGATCAGTTCATAGGTGCCGCCCGGGTCGAGATTCGACGCCAGCTTGCCTGCGGAATGCAGCAACACGTCGAGCCAGACCAGCTTCTCGTAAGGCTGCGACGGCTGCGTCTCGCGGATTTCGGTGAGCTCGGCCGAGGTCAGGCGGCGCCAATCGTCGCGCCGCGGCGATTGGCGGCAGTAGATCTCCAGTTCGCGCAGGGTCTGCGCGCTGTGATAGACCCGGTTCTTGGGATCGAGGGTGAGTATGCCGGCATCCGGCCAGGCGATCTGCACCGGACCACCGATCAGGCTGCCTTCGAGATACTCGCGCAGCCGGTGCGCCGAACGGTCGGTCGAATCCGCTGACTTTCCCGGATTCCTCGGTGGCGCCTGCTGCGAGAGGGGCACGGCCTGTGTCTCGCGCTCGCGGTCCGCGCGCAGTTCGCTGCGCCGTGTCAGGCCGCCAACGTTGCCGATGCTGGTCGATTCGTCGAGTTTCGCCGGCTGCAGGTTGTAGAACGGATCGGCCAGGGGATTGCCACGGATCAATTCGTCGAGCCCCGGCGCGACATGGGCATCTTTTCCGCGCGGGTCCGCTGGCTCTTCTTCCGGGAATGCCGAGTCGAGGAGGCGCAGGTCCCCGTCGGCATCCATTTCGGGGGTGAGGAACATGTTCTCGACTGTCGAGATGTCCGAAGCCGGCTTCGGTGCCGCCCCGGAAATTCCATTGAGCAGGCCGATGACACTGCCGACCTTGAAGGGCCGGTAGAGGGCGGGATCGCCTTCGGTCGGACTTTCCAGGTCGCACACGACCGCGACGCGCATGCCGCTGGCCTTGGCCCGCGAGCGCGCCATCTGCCCGGCGAAATTGGACGGATCGACGACGAGCAGATCGGCGCTCGTATCGGAACCCCAGCGCCAGGGGCAGCTCAGCTCGGTGGCCGCCTTGCGCATGAGCAGGCGCAAGTGGGCCATGTCCTCATCCGAGACGCCGATCGTGGCGATGACTTTTTCGTTTGGCAAGCTGACCTCGCGACTCTGCTGGCGCCAGCCGACGCCGCAGCATCGGCCGCACTTCCATTGCGCGCCTAGCCTGCAGCTTTGCGCCAATCATTGCAATGAGATGACATTCGTGAATGTCTGTTCAGTTCTGGACTTTACCTTGCCTGCCGCGTGCGGCTGCGCTTCGGCTTGAGCATGGTGCCCAGGCAGTCGGCATGGCCGCAGTGGCACTGCCAGATGCGCTTGAGGCGAGGCGTCAGGCGTTCCCCGAGATTGATGCCGTAGTCGTAGGTCAGCTCCTCGCCGGCACGGATCTCGCGCAGCGATTCTATGAGCACGCGGTCCAGCCGGCGCTTGCCTTCCTGGTTTTCCTCGACGACGGCCCTGCAGTTCGGCTGGCAGCTGTGATTGATCCAGCGCGCGACGTTGCCATCCACGTTGGCGTCGATCACGTAGCGCTCGTTCAGCGTGAAAAGGAAAGTGTGGCCGGTATCGGTGCTGCCGTCGTACAGGCGATCGGCCTGCGCATGGGTCAGCAGGCGGCCCTTGTATTCGATCAGTTCGGTCTGGGCAGGAATGTCGGCGGTGGCGAACACACCGTTGCCATGGATCGGCGAGCGGCGTTGCTTGAAAAATCGTGGCATGTGCTGTCAGTTGATGGGCCCGTTAACCGCTCATGATAACCGCAACAAGCGCGCGTGGGACCACCCGCATCGCGAATGCTGTCGCTGCCGCGCCGAGCGATTTCCTGCTAGCGTTGGCGCATCGCTGCAGACCCGGCAATGGCCCATGATCTCGAAGCGCCTGATGGAGGGCATCGCCCTGTTCGCACTGCTGACTGTCGCGGCGGTACTCTTCATCCGCGAGCAGCCTGCGCCACCAGGGCAGGATCCGGCCGCCGCTTCCGCTTCCAAAGGCGGGGAAGGATCCGCAAGCGCATTCGACTACTACCTGGTCGCGCTTTCATGGTCGCCGACCTGGTGCGAAAGCCATCCCGACGACAACGAGCAATGCGCTCGCCGCGGCTACGGTTTCATCCTGCATGGCCTGTGGCCCCAGTACGAGGATGGCATGGGCCCGCGCGATTGTGCGATCCGCCAGCGCCCGGACCGCGCCACCATCGAGCGCACGCTCGCCTTCATGCCGAGCCGCGGGCTGATCGAGCACGAATGGCAAACCCATGGCACCTGTTCCGGATTGGATCCGGGCCAGTATTTCGCCCTCGCCGATCGCGCCTATGCCGCGATCCGCATTCCGCCGGAGCTGACCGCGGGGTCCGCTGCCGTGGCGATGAATGCCGAGGACATCCGCGCGGCGTTCCTGCGCGCCGACCCCCGCCTGCGCGAGAACATGCTGGCCGTGACCTGTCATTCCGGAAGACTTGCCGAAGTGCGCGTGTGCGTCGACGACGCGCTCGAGCCACGTACCTGTGGCCGCGGCGTGCGCATGCGTTGCCCGCGCGACGTTCCGCTGCGCATTCCTGCAGTGCGCTGACCCGGCAGTGTCCGCGTGCGGGCGGTGAACCGCCGCCCCTGGATCCGCTAGGTGGTCTTGCCGAACAGGACCTGGGTCTTGATCCGGCTGAATCCTTCGCGCTCGTAGAACTGGTGGGCGCGCTCCCGGGTCGTATTGCTGTGCACGCGCAACTCGGCATAGTGGTGGATGCGTGCCCAGTCCACGGCCGCCTGCAGCAGGAGCGCGCCGATGCCCATGCCGCGCAGGGCCTGGTCGACGACCAGGCCGGCCACCTCGGCGCGCGGCGCCGCTGTCAGCGAGTGCACCGACACCACCATGATCCAGCCGCAGACGTTGCCGTCTCCAAGCTCGGCGACGATGGCCGAGCCTTCGGTGCGGGTCTGGATGCGCTGCAGACGGCCGCGCATCTCCATCTCGGTCGTCGAGTAGCCGAGCTGGGTGGCCAGGGTGGCGATCGAGGCGGCGTCGCTTTTCTGCGCCGTGCGGATGGTCACCTCGCTGCGCTTCCCTGCGTTCTCCGTCATGGACATGCTCTCAGCAGCAGCCGTCTTCGCCGCGATGCGTGTGTGCATCGGTCGCGGCGACGCCCTGGGTCAGGCCCTTGCCACTGGCGAGGAAATGGTCGGCCACGACCTTGGCCACGCAGGCGGTGACGCGCTTGCCGGTCGGGATGTGCAGGAACTCGTTGGGGCCATGCGCATTGGAATGCGGGCCGAGCACGCCGGTGATCAGGAACTGCGCACCGGGGAACTTCTCGCCAAGCATGCCCATGAACGGGATCGAGCCGCCCTCGCCCATGTACGCGGGCGGCGGCCCGAAATACGTGCGCGAAGCTTCGTCCACCGATTTTTCCAGCCACTGGGCCAGCGCCGGCGCATCCCAGCCACTGCCGGCCTTTTCAAGATGGAAGGTGACGGTCGAGCCGTACGGGGGATCGGTTTCGAGCAACTGCTTGAGGAACTCGCCACCCTTCACCGCATCGACCGTCGGCGGCAGCCGCAGGCTGAGCTTGACCGCGGTGAACGGACGCAACACGTTGCCGGCCGAATCGAGCGCCGGCAACCCGCCGACGCCGGTTATCGACAGCGCGGGTCGCCAGGTCCGGTTGAGCACCAGTTCGGTCACGTCGTGGCTGACCGGCTGCATGCCTTCGATCAGGGGGAACTTCGAGTAGATGTCATCGCCAAGGACTTCGGCGCCGAGTTTGGCCTGCTCGATGCGTTGTGCCGGGATTTCCGCGTGCAATTCGCGCGGAAGGATCTCGCCGGTGTTTTCGTCCTCGAGCCGCGACAGCACCTTGCGCAGGATGCGGAAGCTGGACGGAACAACGCCCGATGCGTCACCCGAATGCACGCCCTCGCTGAGCACGTTGACTGTCAGGTTGCCGCCGGTCATGCCGCGCAAGGAAGTGGTCAGCCACATCTGGTCGTAGTTGCCGCACCCTGAATCGAGGCAGACGATCAGCGACGGCTTGCCGATCCGCGCGGCCAGGTGGTCGACGTAGTACGGCAGGTCATAGCTGCCCGACTCCTCGCAGGCTTCGATCATGACGACGCAGCGCGAATGCGGGATCTTCTGCGCCTGCAGGGCCATGATCGCGGCCAGCGAGCCGAAGATCGCATAGCCATCGTCGGCGCCGCCGCGGCCATACAGCCTGTCGCCTTCGATGACCGGCTTCCACGGGCCGAGATGTTCGGCCCAGCCGGTCATTTCCGGCTGCTTGTCCAGGTGCCCGTAGAGCAGCACGCAATCCTCGCCCTGCCCCGGGATCTCGATGAAGATCAGTGGCGTGCGGCCCTCCAGTCGGATCACTTCGAGCTGCATGCCGGGAATCGGCTGGGCCCTCGCCCAGTTTTCCATCAGCTGCACGGCCTGCTCCATGTAGCCGTGCTTGACCCAGTCGGCATCGAACATCGGCGACTTGTTCGGGATGCGGATGTAGTCGACCAGTTGCGGGACGATCTGGTCATCCCAGAGTTTGCCGACAAAGGCGCTGATAGCGTTCGAATCCATGCTTCTCTCCGGACTGGCGCGCTGCGAAACCGGCAGCGGATCGTCAATTCTAGCGTGTTGCCCTGAATTGCCGGCGTGCGTGTAGGAAAAATAGTACAGGCGACCCATCGGGATGCTTACGAAACGGCGCCGGGAATTGCCATGCCGCGACCGATTCGATCCATGGAAACTGTGTCCACCGGGGACACAAGGACCCGGTCCCAACCAAAACCAAGGAGCGTCACCATGAACATCAAGACCATTCTGTCCAGCCTCGTACTGTCCCTCGCCCTGGCCCTGCCGGCATTCGCCGCCGGCCAGGTCGACATCAACAGCGCCGACGCCAAGGCGCTGGCCGAAGGCCTGACCGGCGTCGGCATGAGCAAGGCCGAGGCGATCGTCGCCTACCGCACCGAACACGGGCCGTTCGCGAACGCCGAGGAGCTGGCCCAGGTCAAGGGCATCGGCGACAAGCTGGTCGAGCGCAACCGCGACAACATCGTCGTCGGCGGCGCGAAATCGAAGTCGAGCGCAAGCGCCGGTTCGGCCAAGGCCAAGGCCACCAGGGCCGCCAGCGCGCAGTGACCGGACCTGCCAGGCCGGCGCGGACTCCCGGGTTCGTGCCGGCCTGCCACCAGGCGGCGACTCGCAACCCGCATTCCCGCTCCGGTGGCGGCGGCCTGCCGCGGCGAAACTGAACGACCCATCGCGCATGCACTAGGCATCCAGGCAGGCTGCAGTCGGCCGGATTCGCCATGCTAAACTTCGCATCCCCCGTTGGTGCGAACATGATTCTTCCCCGCTATCACATCAGCCCGTCCAGCATCGCGGGTGCCGGACAAGGCGTCATCCTTGACGAAACAGTCGAAGCGGGCCGTATCCTGGTCGCGCCCGATGCCATTGGGCGCACCTGGACGTTCGAGGAAATCCTCTCGATGCCCGATGCGCAGGCCATGTTGCCGGCGACGGTGCGCTGGTTCGAGGATCGCTACACGATTTCTGCGGATTGGCCGGACGAGTGCTATGTCAACCACTCGTTTTCACCCACCGGACTGTGGCACCTCGGCTTCATCTTCGCCTCGACCCGCCTGCAAGCAGGCACCGAGATCACCGTTGACTACCGCCACCTGCTCGCCCCTGGGCAGGAGGAAGACTTCCACGATGCGGAAAGCGGACAGCCCATCGTCGGATTCACCTGGAAAGAGAGTCTCAGAGCGTCCTCGCAGGCGTTGCTCGGGCTACTCGGCTAACCAAACATCATGCTTGAGATTCCGGTCCTGATCACCGAACGGCTGCGCCTGACTGCGTTGTCCGAGCGGCATTTCGAACTCTACTCGGCGATGCTGGCCGATGCGACCAGCACGCGCTTTGTCGGCGACGGCCAGCCGCTCGATCGCATGAACGCGTGGCGATCCATGGCCATGCTGATCGGTCACTGGGCGTTGCGCGGATACGGCATGTGGGCCGTCGAACTGCAGGATACCGGTGAATTCATCGGACGCGTCGGGCTGCACAATCCCGAAGGCTGGCCCGATCTCGAGCTTGGCTGGATGTTGCGCCCGGAACATCGCCACAACGGCTACGCCACCGAGGCCGCGCGCGCCGCGCTGGCCTACGCCTTCAATCGCCTCGGCGCCGAACGCGCGATCAGCCTGATCCGCGCCGAGAACACGGCCTCCGAACGCGTTGCGCGACGCCTCGGCGGGCGCCAGTCGACGACGATCGATTTCCTCGGCAGCGCCACCCTGGTCTATACCTACCACCGGCCCGACGGCCCGAACTGAGCGGGCTGTCCGTCGTGATGCGACTGTTGCTGCCACGCGACTATCGGCGAACGCGCTGGAAGAACGACGGCGGCTGGACCACCGAGATCGCGCACGACCCGATGCCCGGTTCCGCAGCGGGATTCCGCTGGCGCGTGAGCATCGCCGACATCGAATCGGATGGGCCGTTCTCGTCGTTCCCGGGCATCGAACGCGACCTGCTCCTGCTCGCCGGCAATGGCATGGAACTCGACATCAACGCGGCCCCGCCGCTCCGGCTCGTGCAGCGATTCCAGCGCGCACATTTTTCCGGGGACGATGAAGTCGCCTGCCGCCTGCTGGCCGGGCCTACGCGTGATTTCAACGTCATGGCGAATCGCGATGCGGTTTCGGCCGAGGTCCACGCACGTCCGCTCAATGGGACGATGCTCGTGTTCGCCGAGCCCGGCGCGAGCTGGCTGATCCACGTGTTCGCCGGCCAGGCGGTGGCGCGCAGCGGCGAGCAGAACCTCACGATCGGAACCGCTGAGACGCTGATCGTCGATCCGAGCGCGGATGCGCGCGAACGCATCGTCCTCGAGGGCGGCGGCGAGCTCGTGCTGGTGCGGTTTGCGGAACGTTCGGCGCGTTAGTCTACGAGCCAGATGCAGATGGCAGGCGCGGGATTCGATCACACTCGCCGCGTTGCCGCTTCGTTGTTGACTCCAGGTGCCGCCATGCTTCGGCCCGACTTTGTAGGAAGCGGCTTCAGCCGCGATGCTCTGACCAGCCGTTCGGCTGTTGAAAACCGTTGCGTGGTCGAAAAGCATCGGGCATGAATGCCCTTCCTACGAAAGCCATCGAATTGCGACTCGGGATTCGATGGCTTTTCCCGCGTTGCCGCTTCGCTGTTGATTCAGCGGTCGTCGCGCGAGTAGACCCAGCCGTCCTCGACCTTGACCGGGAACTTCGCGGTCGGCTCGTAGGCAGGCGGGCACAATGCGGCGCCCGTGCGCACGTCGAAGCGCGCCCCGTGGCGCGGGCACTCGACCTCGTAGCCTTCGATCAGGCCGCCGGTCAGCTCGCCGCCGTCGTGGGTGCAGTTGTCCTCGAGTGCATAGAGCTCGCCATCGACATTGAACACGGCGATCGGCGTGTCGCCATCCCAGCCGGTCTGGCATTCGCCGGGCAGCAATTCGGCCAGATGGCAGATGCGCACCCAGTCGCTCATGCCAGCCCCGCCAGCAGCGCATTGCTGGCGACCAGTTCGCAGATGCGCCGCACGTCGCCGTCCATGGCGCGATCGCGCTGCATGAAATCGATCTCTTCGCGGATACGCGCATGCGCCCTGCGCACCGCGGCACCGGCATGGAACTCACCCGCCCCGTCGAGCGCCTTCATCAGGCCGCGCACTTCGCTCTCGAACGTGGCATAGGCGGGGTGATCCCTGCCGGGCGCGCCGTTGATCTTGGCCGCCAGCGCCGACCAGTCGCCGCGCTCGGCGAGACTGCGCGCCGCGTTGAGCATGTCCTGGCGGTATTCGAGCGCCTGCGCGGCCGTATACAGTTCCATGGCCAGCACGTGGCCGAGATCCCCGGTCATGTCGAGCACGTGGCGCGCCTCGTTGGTGCCCATCGAGACATGGTCTTCCGCGTTGGCGCTGGTCGGTATCGAATACACCGATGCCGGGTGCGCGCGCGTGGCGAGGTCGTTGACCAGGGCCGCCGCGGTGTACTGGACGATCATGAAACCCGAATCGGTGGCGTCCTCGTTGCCGATCAGGAATGCCGGCAGGCCATCGTTGTTGGCCGGATCGACGAGCTTGTTCAGGCGCCGCTCGGAGATCGACGCGAGCACCGGTATCGCCGCCTTGACGTAGCTCATGGCCAGCGCCAGCGGCATGCCGTGGAAGTGCCCCGCGGAGATGACCTGGTCCTCGATGTAGCGCGGGTTTTCTGCATCCGGGAACACCAGCGGATTGTCGGTGACCGAGTTCAGTTCGATGTCGATGATGCGGCAGGCCTGTTCCCAGGCATCGCGAACGGCGCCATGCACCTGCGGCATGCAGCGCAGGCAATAGGCATCCTGCGGCTGGTGCTTCTTGCCGCCCTTGAACGGCAGGAAACGCTGGTAGAACGCCTCGCGGCCATGCCGCTGCGAGGGCGGCACGTAGTCCCAGGTGATGTCGAAACGGCGCTGCTGTTCGACCGGGTCGCTCCACGACTCGGCGGTCCAGGTGCGGAATCGCGGCACCAGGTGATACGGGATATCGACCAGGGTCGAGCCTTCAAGCAGTTCGCGGATGTGGCGCGCGGTCTCGACCTGGCCCGGATGCGGACGCAGCGCGTGGACTTCCGGACGCAAGGCGCCGCTGCGGCCGGCAAACGCGTCGAGGGTCATCGCCGCGGCGAGGTCGGCCGTGGCGATCAGGCTTTCGAGTCGCGACAGGGCCAGCACGGCGGTCGCCAGCATCTGCGTGGTGCCGTTGTTGAGGGCCAGGCCCTCCTTGAAGGACAGGCGGATCGGCTCGATGCCGGCACGCTTGAGGGCCTCCGCTCCACTGACACGTTCGCCGTCGTGGAAGGCTTCGCCGCCGCCGAGCAGGACGATGGCCAGATGCGACAGCGGTGCCAGGTCGCCGCTCGCGCCGACCGAACCCTTGGCCGGAATGAGCGGGATCACATTGCGGTTGAGCAGGGCGGCCAGCGATTCCAGGGTCGACACGCGAATGCCCGAGTGGCCGCGCAGCAGGGTGTTGATGCGGATCGCCAGGATCGCACGAACGACTTCGTTGGCCAGCGGCTCGCCGACGCAGACCGCATGCGTGATCAGCAGGTTGTGCTGCAGTTCCTCGAGCAGCGTGCCTTCGCGCTGTTCGGGATTGCCGCCCGGCAATTCGTCGCGCGCGCGATGCGCGCCGAGCAGCTTGTCGGCATTGCTGCCGAAGCCTGTCGTGACGCCGTAGACCGGTTCGCCGCAGCTGACTTTCTGGCTGAGGAAATCCGCGGCGCGCTGCACGCGGACCAGGGCCGCCGGCGCCAGCGAAACGCCGGTTCCGTTGCAGGCGATGTCGACGACCTGCGCCCGCGTCAGCGAGGAACCATCCAGCACGATCGTCATGCGCGCACTCCCATGGCTGCGCTCTGTTCGAGCTCGACACGCAGGGCCTTGACCAGCTCGGCGCGGCTCACCTCGAACTGGTCCTCGCGACGCAGGTCCTTGACCGTGACCGTGCCATTGGCGATTTCGTTTTCGCCGAGCACGAGGACGAAGCGGATGCCGGCGCGATCGGCGTACTTGAACTGCTTGCCGAGCTTGGACGGCTCCATCACGACCTCGGTGTTGATGCCGGCCTGGCGCAGCTCGGTGGCCAGCGCCAGGTAGGCCGGCAGTTGCGCCTCCTCCATCTGCGTGACCAGGGCCTGCACGGAACTGGTCGCGGTGCCGATCAGGCCGGCCTCGCGCAGCTGCCAGTAGAGGCGCGTCGCGCCGATCGAAATACCGACGCCGGGCAGGCTCGACTTGGTGTAGTTGCCGGCCAGGTTCTCGTAGCGCCCGCCCGAGCAGATCGAACCGATCTGCGGGTGCTCGTTGAGCGTGGTCTCGTAGACCGTGCCGGTGTAGTAGTCGAGGCCGCGCGCGATCGACAGGTTCAGCGCAAAGTGCGATTCGGGCACGCCAAACGCCTTGATCAGGCCGAGCACTTCGCGCAGTTCGCGGCGACCCTGCTCGAAGGTCTCGCTGCCCGGACCGAGCGCGTCGAGCTTCTCGAGCGCATCGGCGAGCGAGGTCGAGCGCACCTGGACGAAGGCGAGGATGCGCTCGACCGTGTCCGCGCTGAGACCAAATGCCGCACCGGTCAGGGTTTCGCGGACATGATCGAGGCCACGCTTGTCGAGCTTGTCGACCTCGCGCAGCACGGCCATCTGCATGTCGCCATCGGCGATGCCGAGGCCCTCGAACCAGCCGCGCATGAGCCGGCGGTTGTTGAGCTGGATCGTGAACGGGCCGATGGCCAGGTCGCGGAACACGGCATGGATCGTCGCCGGGATCTCGGCGTCGTAGCGGACCGACAGCGCATCCTTGCCGATCACGTCGATGTCGCACTGGTAGAACTCGCGGAAACGCCCGCGCTGGGCGCGTTCGCCGCGGTAGACGCGCTGGATCTGGTAGCGGCGGAACGGGAAACTGAGGCCATGCTCGTGCTCGGCCACGTAACGCGCCAGCGGCACGGTGAGGTCGAAGCGCAGGGCCAGCTCGGGCTTGTCGCCCTGCTCCAGCGCACCGGTCGACTGCACGAAGTAGACCTGGCGCTCGGTCTCGCCGCCGGACTTGGTCAGCAGCACGTCGGCGAACTCCATCACCGGCGTCTCGACGGGCAGGAAGCCGAAGCGTTCGAAATTGCTGCGGATGGTGTCGAGCATGCCCTGGAAGGCAATCTGGTCGAGCGGCAGCAGTTCAAGCACGCCTGGCATGGTGCGGGCGGGGGTCAAGGCCATGGAAATCCTCAGGAAGTCGACCGCGATCGCTGAATCGGGCGCTGCAAATCGGGTCGCATAGATTAACAGAAGCACCCGCCGGATCTGAATCAGGCGTTGCGCTGGCACGACGCCACGGCTATCATGCGCGCCCCGCCAAAGCGGGTCGGTATCGGGGTGTAGCTCAGTCTGGTAGAGCGCTACGTTCGGGACGTAGAGGTCGTAGGTTCGAATCCTGTCTCCCCGACCAATTTCATTGAAAACAGAAGGCCGCCCCCAGGGGCGGCCTTCTGTTTTCCGCCCTTCGCATGGCGAACGTGTTCCCCGGCGCTTGCGGCCTGCCGCCCGGCCTCCGCCCCTGGCTGGCCACTGCCGGATGACCCGCACAACGGAAAACCCCGGCTTGCGCCGGGGTCTTCGCGGGTCAAGCTCGCAGTTTGCCGCCTAGAACTTCTGCGAGAAGCGCACGCCGATCATGCGCGGGTGGGTTGGAGCCGTATAGACCTGGCCATTCGGGTACTGCGGCACGACGCCCGCGGCACCACAGACGGCTTCCGCGCACTCCGTGTAGCGATACAGCTGTCCGCGCTTGTCGAACACGTTGTCGATGAACAGGTCCAGCGACCAGCTGTCCTTGGCGATGCCAGTCGAGAGATCAAGCATCGAGTACGAAGGCAAATTGCCAAGGATGTCACGCTCGGCTATGCGCAGGTCCGAGGTGCGTTCGCCGACATGCACGACAGCACCCTGGAAATAGGCCTGCAGGCCGCCGATCTCGAAGTTGTAGCGCGCCGTCAGGTTGCCCTTGAACTTCGGCGTCACCGGCAGGCGCGTTCCGTTCGGTGCTTCCGGATCGGCACAGTCGGTGACCGGATTGCCGTTCTCGTCGGTGAACCCGCAATAATTCGCGGTCAGCTTGGCGTTGTAGAACGCCGCGCCGCCGGTAATCTGCAGGTTGTAGGTCGCCGCCCAGTTCAGCTCGAACTCGGCGCCGTTGATGCGCGCCTGGTTGGCGTTCTTGATCTCGGTCAGGCCGTTGGCGCCAAGGATGCTGAACTGGAAGTCCTTCCAGTCCTGGCGGAACACCGAGCCGTTGAACGACAGGTGGTTGTCGAGCCAGGTGGTCTTCCAGCCGACCTCGTAGTTGGTCAGGTAGTCCGACAGGTACGGCGGCAGGATGCCGCGCCGGTTGATGCCACCCGGACGGTAGCCTTCCGAACGCGTGAAGTAGAGCATCTTGGTCGGCGTGAGCTTCCAGGTCAGGTTGAATTTGCCGAGCCAGTCGTTCTCCTTGACGGTCTTGTCGAAGACCAGGCAGGGAGCACCGTTGTAGGGCGTCTGCGTGATGCAACCCGCCACGCCGTAGTCGGCGCCCGGGAAGAAACCCTCGCTGAAGCCGAAGAAGCCGCCGAGGCTGTTGTTGGAGCGGAAGTAGCGCCCGCCCACCGTCGCCGTCAGCGTGTCGGGGATGAAGTCATACGAGATCTCGCCGAACACGGCCTTGTCGCGGTCCTGGCGCAACTGCTTGGTCAGCCAGATCGTGTTGGGCCAGCCCGGCACGGTGAGATCGCTGGAAAAACCGTCGATCATGTAGCGCTGCTGGATGTCGTGCTTCTGGTTCTCCATGAACACGCCGGCGACGAAGCGCAGGCGGTCTTCCTGCGGCGAGGCGATGCGCAGTTCGTGGCTGGTCTTGCGATAGCGATCCTTGCCGCGGATGAACTGCGAGGGATTGATGATGTCGCCGTTGTCGTTGTAGATCGAACCACCGTAGGCATACAGGGTGTCGTACCAGAACGAATAGTCGGTGTAGTCGGAGAGCACTTCGTCGTTGCGGTTGAGGTGGGCAAAGGCATAGGTCAGGTCGAAATTGCCGATCTTGCCTTCGACGGTCAGCGCGGACTGGGCCCAGTTGTCCTGGGCCTTCTCCGGGTAGAAATGGGTCAATTCCAGCTCGCCCACCGCGCCGTCGTAGGCGAAGAGGCCGTTGGACTTGGCCTTCTGGCCCATCAATGACGCGTTGATCGTCCAGTTGTCATCGAGGTTGATGCCGAGCGCGGCGCGCGCGCCCTTGGTGTCGACGTCGTTGTAGTTGTCCCTGGCGATCGCGGCATTGCTGATCGTGCCGTTGCCGCCGGTGTACTCGTCCCATGACGGAAAGGTGCGCGTGCCGGCGACATTGTCGATATAGCCGGCTTCCTTCTCGTGCCAGCCGACCAGCCGGATCGCCGCACGTTCGGAGATCGGAATGTTTACGAATCCTTCCTGCACGTTGCCGATGCCGCCGTGGCTCGTGCTGTTGAGGCCGAGGCTGTAGCCGGCCTCGTAGCCGCTCGGATCCGGCTTGTTGGTGATGATGCGGATGGTTCCCGCCTCGGAACTGGCGCCGTAGAGCGTGCCCTGCGGACCCGACAGCACCTCGACGCGGGCGACGTCGTAGATGTGGATGTCGAGCGGTCCCTGGATCGTGGTGACCGGCTGCTCGTCCAGATACACGCCGACGCTGGGCAGCGAACCGGAATGGTTGCCGTCGCCGCCGCTGGCCACGCCGCGCATGTAGATCTGCGAAAAACCGGGCCCGAAAGTCTGGTAGGAAACGCTGGGCAGGAATTTCACATAGTCTTCGAAATCGGAGACATTGAGCTCGCGCAGTTTCTCGTTGCCGAGCACCTGGATGCTGATCGGCACGTCCTGCAGGTTCTCGGTGCGCTTCTGCGAAGTGACCGTGATGACATCCAGCGACTGCGTCGAGATCGAACCCTGGCCGGGCTTGTCGGGGGGCGACGGCACGTCCTGGGCGTAGGCCGCGGAAACCACGGCAAAGTGGATGGCTACCGCAAGTGGCAGCCTGGCCAGTCGCCTCGCGGCGACTCGCGGTTTTCGGCATTGCAGGTCATTTTTCATCGGGTTCCCCTTCTCCTCTCTGGTTATGGGTCAATCGGTCGCTGACGCTTTCACCGGCCATCGCCGCCGGCACCTCGGGATAAACCTCCAGCACGGTGCCGAGCGCCTCCTTGAGCGGGCCCAGCCACGGTTCGTAATGTCGCCAGTGATCCACGCCCTCGCGATAGATCGGCTTGCGCACCTGTTCGGAACTCGCCGTGCGCACCGGCCGCGCATTCTCGAAGAAGCGCAGGCAGCCCTCTTCGAACGGCAGGCCGCAGTAATCGAGCATGCGCCGCACCTCGCCCTCGGTGTCCTCGACCATGCGCTCGTAGATGACGCGATGGACGCGACCGGGCAGCACGGCGTCGAAATGCGCCATCAGGGCCACGTAGTCGCGATAGTAGCGGCCGATGTCGTCAAGGCCGTAGGTGAAGCTCTGGCCGCGCGCGAAATGTTGCTTGAAGGCGGAAAAGCAGCAGGCCAGCGGGTGCCGGCGCGCGTCGATGATCTTCGCGTTCGGCAGCATCAGGTGGATGAGGCCGAGATGCAGGAAGTTGTTCGGCATCTTGTCGATGAAGAACGGCGCATCGGTCTTGCGCTGGATGCGCGTGTGTTCGAGGTAGCGCTCGCCGAGTTCGCGCAATGCATCGGCGTCCATGCCTTCGACCACGTCGTGGTAGGGCATCGCCTGGCGCGAGTCGCCCTGGCTGCGCAGTTCGCGCGTGATCGAGGTGATCTCGGGCAGCTCCATGGTCCCCTCGACCGCGGAATGACTGGCGAGGATCTGCTCGAGCAGGGTCGAACCGGCACGCGGCAGGCCGACGATGAAGATCGGATCGGGCGCCGGCGAACCATGGCCGCTGCGGGCGGCGAAGAATTCGCGCGTATAACTGCGCCGGATGCGCGCCACCCGCGCCGCGGTGTCGTCGGCGTCGTAGTGCAGCGTTGCCCGGCGCAGCCGGTTGCCTTCGAGGTAATGCCGGAACGAGGCTTCGTAATCGGCTTCGTCCTCGAGCGCCTTGCCGATCGCGAACTCGAGATGCTGGCGGTCCTTGTCGGCCAGCTCGGGCCGGGCCAGCTCGCGGCGCATCGCGACCAGGTCCTCCGCGCTGAAGCGGAAGGTCTTGAGGTTGGCCAGGCTCCACCAGACTTCGCCGCAGCCGGCATCGAGTTCGAGGCTGCGCCGGTAGGCCTCGATCGCGCGCGACTGGTGGCCGGCGGTCTTCAGGGCGTGGCCGTAGCTCATCCAGATCCGCGGGTGGTCGCGGTACTCGGCGAGGATGTCCGCATAGAGCCCGATGGCGGTTTCATAGTCGCCGATCCGGCACAGCACGACGGCCTTGAGGTTGCGGTAACCGGCATTGTCGGGTTCGAGTGCGAGCAGGGCGTCGATCTCGGCCAGTGCCTGCGCCGGCTTGTTGGCCCGGTGCAGGACCAGCGCGTAGTTCTGGCGCGCCGCATGGAATCCCGGCGCCAGTTGCAGGCAGCGCGACAGCAGGCTTTCGGCATCCTCGTTGCGCCCGAGGCGCACAGCGACCTCGGCCAGCATGCGGATGGCGGCGACATCGGTCGGGTTGTGCCGCAGACGCTCGCGCAACTTTGACTCCGCCTCGGGCAACCGGTTTTCCACCAGTGCCGTCGCCGCCGCCAGCATCTGCGGATCGCGCGTCGAATAGCGCACGTGGTTGGCGTAGGCGGCATCGGCGCCTTCGGCGTCGTCCATGGCCATCAACTGGTCGCCCAGCGCCAGCCAGGCCTTGGGCAGGTCGGGCTTGAGCCTTACCGCGCGCAGCAGCGCAGCCCTGGCCTCGGTGCCGTGCCGCGCGCGCGCGAGGGCAAGTCCGAGTTCGAACTGGGCCATGGCCCAGTTGGGCTGCTTGACGGTCAGCGGGCGCAGGATTTCCAGCGCCTGTTCGGGCATGCCGCGCAAGCGGTGCGAAACCCCGAACAGCAGTACCGCCATTGGATGTTCGCCGACCGCCTTGATGATTTCCCTGGCCTGCTCGCCCGCCCGCGCCGGATCCGTGGCCATCAGCCGCGAGGCATGCGCCAGGGCGGTTTCGAGGTCGGCGGTTGGCTCGGCGGTTGCGTTCACGCGCATCTCCCCTGCAGCGGCGGCACTCCCATCCGGCGATGTTTCGTCCACCGGACCTCCCGTGGGCTTCGATCGCAGCCCGGCTCCCGGGCAGTGCTGCGATCCGCGCAACCGCGGCGATCGCCCATTATCACGGCAAGCCCGCGTTTCTTCATAGCGCTTTCAGCAATCGCCAGGTGAATTCGAGCGACTGGTAGAACGAATCGACCCGGATGCGCTCGTCCTGGCCGTGCGAGCGATCATCATCGACATCGTAGGCAATGCCATTGAACACGTAGACCCGCATGCCCGCGGCACGCAGGAAAACACTGTCGGTGGCGCCGGCGGACATGTAGGGCCGCACCGGCAGCTTGCCCCACAGGGGCTTGCCGGCTTCGGCGATGCGTGCGAACAGGATCGGGTCGACCGGCGTCGGCGGACTAGGATGCGGCTCGGAGACGCGGGCGATCGCGATCGACGGATCGGCGACGGCCTCGCGCAATGCGCGATCGACCGCATCCGGATCCTCGTCGGGCAGCAGGCGGCAGTTGACCGTGGCCATGGCCATCTGCGGCAGCGCATTCTCGGCATGCCCGCCCTGCAGCAGGGTCGGCACGCAGGTCGTGCGCAACTGCGCGTTGTTGTAGGTGGAACTGGCTGCCAGTCGCGCCAGCGCGGCGGGATCCGCGTGCTCGTCGGCGGCAGTGCGCATGTCTTCGGCCAGGCTGCCCGAATACAGGCTGGCCAGCCCTCCGAAATAGCCGCGCGTCGCCGAATTGGTGCGCAGGGGAAAGGCATGCGGCGACAGCCGCACCAGGCCCTGGGCCAGCGCGTAGATGGCGTTGTCGGGCGTCGGCAGCGAACTGTGCCCGCCGGGATTGCGCACGGTCAGCGTGTAGCTCAGATAGACCTTCTCCGCCGTTTCGATCGAAATCTGCGCGGGCTTGCCGTTGCGGATTTCCGGGCCACCGCCATCCACGTTGATGGCGTAGCCGGCACCGAGCAGTTCGGGTCGATGGGCGAGCAGCCACTCCACGCCGTTCGCCACGCCATCTTCCTCGCCGGCGGTGAGGGCCAGTACGTAGTCGCCGCGCGGCCTGGTGCCATCGGCCTTCAGGCGCAGCAGGGCACTGACCAGTCCGGCCGCGCCGCCCTTGATGTCCATCGTGCCGCGGCCGTAGAAATAGCCATCCAGTTCGGTCAGCTTGTACGGATCCTGGTGCCAGTCCTCGCGCTTCGCCTCGACCACGTCGAGATGGGCGAGCAGCAGGATCGGCTTGCGTTCATTGCCGCCGCGCAGGCGCACGACGAGATTGCGCCGGAGCGGATCATCGCCGAGCAGCATGACATCGTCGGCGGGAAATCCCGCATCGAGGAAGCGGCGCGCCATTTTTTCCGCGGCCGCCGTGGTGCTGCCGTGCGCGGGCGTGGTGTCGGTCTCGATCAGCTCGCGCAGCAACTCGCGACCCTGGACCTGCACAGGGTCTTTCTCGGCCGCGGTCGCACCGGCTGGCAACGACCCCAGCAGGGCAACAGCGGCCGCAATGGAACTCCAGGCGCAACGCTTGCGAAAGATCAAGTTCAGATTCCCCGGGTTGTGTTTCATGGACTTTCCAGCGCCATGGCCAGGCCCTGGCCGACGCCGACGCACAGGCTGACCAGGGCGCGGCGCTGGCCGTGGCGGCGCAAGGCAAGCGCCGCGGTCATCGCCAGGCGCGCGCCGCTGGCACCGAGCGGATGGCCGAGCGCGATCGCGCCGCCGTTGGCATTGACGTGGTCGGCATCGTCGGGCAAGCCCAGCGCCCGCGTACAGGCAAGGACCTGGGCGGCAAACGCCTCGTTGATTTCGATGCGGTCGAAGTCGGCCAGCTGCAGGCCGCTGCGCGCAAGCAGCCGGGCAATCGCCGGCACCGGGCCGAAGCCCATGAGCCGCGGTGCGACGCCGGCCGAGGCCATGCCGGTGATGCGCGCCAGTGGCTGCAGGCCATGGCGATCGAGCGCAGCCTGCGAGGCGAGCAGCAGGACCGCGGCGCCGTCGTTGAGCGTGGATGCATTGCCGGCGGTGATGCTGGTTCCCGGTCCGAGCACGGGTTGCAGTTGCGCCAGCCCCTGCGCTGACGATTCCGGGCGCGGTTGTTCGTCGTGCTCGGCGCACACGCGCGACGAACCCTTGCCGGCTTCGGCTGACGTGATTTCCTCGGCCAGCCAGCCCGCTTCGCGGGCGCGCGCGGCACGGCGCTGGCTGCGCAGCGCATAGGCGTCCTGGCTGATGCGATCAATGGACTGCTCGCGGGCCAGGTTCTCGGCGGTCTGCGCCATCGAGTCGACGCCGTATTCCGCCTGCATGCGCGGATTGACGAAGCGCCAGCCGAGCGTGGTGTCGACAAGCTGCTGCTTTCGATCGAAGGCGTGTTCGGCCTTGGCCATCACATAGGGCGCCCGGCTCATGCTCTCGACGCCACCGGCGAGGACCAGGTCGGCCTCGCCACAGGCAATGGCGCGCGCGCCCTGGCCGATCGCCTCGAGGCCCGAGGCGCACAGCCGGTTGACGGTCAGCGCCGGCGTCGTTGCGGGAAGTCCGGCCAGCAGCGCGGCCATGCGCGCGACATTGCGGTTGTCCTCGCCGGCCTGGTTCGCGCAACCGAGGATCACCTCGTCGACGGCGGCCCAGTCGAGCGCAGGGTGCCGAGCCATCAGGGCGCTGATCGGCAGCGCCGCGAGATCGTCGCAGCGGATGCCCGCCAGCGCGCCGCCATGGCGACCGAACGGCGTTCGCGTCGCATCGACGACATAGGCGCGGCGATCAGTCATTGGCGTAGGTCATGTGCAGGTGCGGTACCCAGCCGCCGCGGCGGATCGAATCCTCGATCGATTCGCGGGTCTTCAGCAGGACGGGCAGGATCTGGCCGACGGCGCGTTCCGCAGCCTGTTCGCTGAACTGCATGCTGACGTTGAGTCCGGCGACGACGCGACCATTGCCCGCACGCACCGGCACCGCGATCGAGCACAGGCCCAGTTCGAGTTCCTGCGAGGTCAGCGCATAGCCCTGCTGGCGCACGCGCTTGAGAGCCCGCTTGAGTTCGGTCGCGTTGCGCACGGTATGCGCCGTGTAGGCCTGGAACTGGACGCCGCTGATCCACGCATCGAGATCGGCCTCGCCCATGTCGGCCAGGATGACCCGCCCGAGCGACGCGGTGAACGCGGGCAGGCGCGCGCCGACGCCGAGCGCGATGCGCATGATGCGCCGCACCGGCACGCGCAGGACGTAGACCACGTCGCTGCCATCGAGAACCGCCAGCGAACAGGATTCATGGACCTGCTGCGACAACTGTTCCATGGCCTGCTGGGCGAGCTCGGTCAGATCGAGCGAGGACAGGTAGCTGTAGCCGAGTTCGAGCACGCGCGGGGTGAGGAAAAAACTGCGCCCGCGGCTGCCGACGTAACCGAGATGCTGCAGGGTCAGCAGGCTGCGACGTGCCGCCGCGCGCGAAAGCTGGCTGCGTTCGGCGACCTCGCTCAGGCTCGGGCTCGGCAGGTCGTGGCCGAACGTGCCGAGCACGCGCAAGCCCCGCGCCAGCGACTGCACGTAATCCGGTCCCTGCTCGAAAGCACTCTTGGCCATGCACTCGGAATTCCGGTTGACAGGGCGAGCCTATTCGGATTCCAATTGGTTCGCAATACGAATAGATGTGCGATTAACGCACATCACTCCGGGGAGCATCGGGTGAGCACAGAGCGCGCAACCGTTCTGCACAGTTGGTGCGTGCAGTCGGAATGGCAGGCACCCACCATCGTGGGTGGCCGCGGCGCCCGCTTCCGCGATTCCGAGGGGCGTTCCTATCTCGACATGAGCAGCCTGGCCGAGTGCAGCAACCTCGGCCACCAGCATCCGCGCGTCGTCGAGGCCATCCGCGAACAGGCGGCACAACTGTGCTTCGTGACCTCGAGCTGGGGCGCGCAGCCGCGTGCGGATCTCGCCGAAGCGCTGCTGGCCAGGTCGGGTTTCGACGGCGGCCGCGTGTTCTTCACCCTCGCCGGCGCGGATGCCAACGAGAACGCGATCAAGTTCGCGCGCCAGGTCCGCGCCCTGCCGCGCGGCGAGGTCATCACGCGCGATCGTTCCTACCACGGCGCAAGTTATGCCGGCATGGCCCTGTCCGGCGACACGCGCACGCAGGCCCAGGTCGACGCGCAGGCCTTCCATGTCACCCACGTGCCGCCGCCTTACGCCTATCGCTGCCCGTTCGGCAGCGACAGCGACGAACAATGCGGCCGGCGCGCAGCGCAGGCGGTGGCGGAAGCGATCGGACATCACGGCGCGGAATCGGTCGCCGCCGTACTGATGGAACCCAATGCCGGAACCAACGGCATCGTCGCGCCGGACAACTACTGGCCGGCCCTGCGCGAACTCACGCGCAGCACCGGGCCGTTGCTGATCGCGGATGAAGTGATGAGCGGATTCGGCCGTTGCGGCGAATGGTTTGCCTGGCAACGCTACGGCGATGAGGCCCGACCCGACCTGATGACCCTGGCCAAGGGTCTGACCGGCGCGCACGTGCCGCTCGGAGCCGTGGTCGTTTCCGCAGCGGTCAGCGCGCGCCTCGAAAACGAGATGCTCTATACCGGGCTCACCTACTGCGGGCATCCGCTGGCCTGCGCGGCGGGCCTCGCCGCGCTGCGCGCCTATGAAAACGAAGCGCTGGTCGAGCGCTCGCGCAGGCTCGGTGCGCAGATGTTCGACGCCCTCAAGGCGATGCAGGCACGCCATCCGGTCATCGGCGATGTGCGCGGCGGACACGGCCTGTTCGCGGTCGTCGAGCTCGTTTCCGATCGATCGAAACGCACGCCGCTGGCGCCCTGGCCGCAGACGCCGCCGGCCCTCGGACGCCTGCTGAAGACCGCACTGTCGCAGGGCGTCTCGTTCGCCAGCCGCGGCAACCTGATCATCCTGGCGCCTCCGCTGGTCATCGAAGAAGAAGACCTCGGCGACGCCCTTGCCCTGCTCGACCGCCTGATCGGCGAACTGGAGGCCGCATGAGTTACAAACTGACCTACGCCACGATGTTCAATCCGCCGGCCGAACTGCACGAGCGCTTCGACGCCGCGCTGGCCGACGTCACTGCCGGCCTCGGCGCGAGCCACGCACTGCATGTCGACGGGGTGGATTGCCCCGGCGCAGGCAGCGAAGAGCGCTGCAGCCCGATCGACGAACGTCGCGTCCTCGGCCAGTTCGCCGTTGCCGACCGCAACCAGGCGAACCAGGCAATGGCAGCTGCGCACCGGGCTTTCCCCGGATGGCGCGCAACCGCTGCCGCCGAACGCGTGCGCCTGCTCAGGCGCGTCGCCGACCTGATCGAGGAACGCATCTACGCCATCTCGGCGGCACTCACCCTCGAAGTGGGCAAGAACCGCATGGAGGCCCTTGGCGAGGTGCAGGAAACCGCCGATTTCTTCCGTATCTATGCCGAAGACTACGAGCGCCACGACGGCTTCGAACATGCGCTGCCGGATGATCCGCTGCCCGATTTCCGCTCGCGCAACCGCAGCGTGATGCGGCCGCATGGCGCCTGGGTGGTGATTGCGCCGTTCAACTTCCCGTTTGCGCTGGCCGGTGGCCCGGTTGCGGCAGCCCTGGTCACCGGCAACACGATCGTGTTCAAGAGCGCCAGCGATACGCCATGGTCGGGCCGCCTGCTTGCCGATTGCCTGCGCGACGCCGGAATCCCGGCCGGCGTATTCAACTATCTCAATGGCAACGGCAAGGACGTCGGCCAGGCCCTGGTCGACCATCCGAACACGGCCGGCATCACCTTCACCGGCTCCTTCGATGTCGGCATGCGCATCGTCCGGGCCATGGCCAGTGGCGCCTACCCGCGTCCCTGCATCGCCGAGATGGGCGGCAAGAACGCCTGCGTGGTCACGCGCAACGCGGATCTGGAACGCGCCGCGACCGGCATCGTGCGATCCGCCTTCGGCATGGGCGGACAGAAGTGTTCGGCGCTGTCGCGCCTCTACGTGGATGGGGATGTCGCCGATGCGCTGATCGGCAAGTTGCTGGAAAAGATGCAGGCCCTGCGCATCGGCGATCCAAGCCTGAAGGAGAACTGGCTCGGCCCGATGGCGACGACCAACGCGCTGCGCAATTTCGCCCGCTACACGACGGCACTGGCCGAGGACGGCGGGCGCATTCTCGCCGGTGGCGAGCGCCTGCGCGAAGGCGAACTCGACAACGGCTATTTCGTCGCCCCGACCCTCGCCGAAGCGCCGGCCGACCATCCGTTGTTCCGCGAGGAAATGTTTCTGCCGATCGTCATGCTGTGCCGGGTGCGCGATCGCGAGGAAGCCATTCGCCTGGCCAACGATTCGCCGCTCGGCCTGACCGCAGGCTGCTATGGCAACGACGACGACGTCGACTGGTTCTTCGAACACATAGAAGCCGGCGTGACCTACGCCAACCGCCCACAGGGCGCGACCACCGGCGCCTGGCCCGGATACCAGCCGTTCGGCGGCTGGAAGGGCTCCGGCTCCACCGGCAAGGCGATCGCCTCGTTCTACTACCTCGCCCAGTACCAGCGCGAACAGTCGCGCACGGTCGTCGAATGAACATGACCCTCGCCGAGGCGATCGAGCATTTCGTCGGCGACGGCATGCGCATCGCGCTGGAAGGATTCACCCACCTGATTCCGTTCGCCGCCGGGCACGAGATCATCCGCCAGCGGCGCCGCGGGCTGCACCTGATCCGCATGACGCCCGACCTGATCTACGACCAGATGATCGGCATGGGCTGTGCGCGCCAGCTGACGTTTTCCTGGGGCGGCAATCCGGGTGTCGGCTCCCTGCACCGCCTGCGCGATGCGGTGGAGAATCGCTGGCCACAACCGCTGCTGCTCAACGAACACAGCCACGCCGGCATGGCGGCGGCCTTCACCGCGGGCGCCGCGCGATTGCCGTTCGGCATGTTGCGCGGCTACCAGGACAACGACCTCGCCGCGCACAATCCGACCATCCGCCAGGTGCACTGCCCGTTCAGCGGCGAAAGGCTCGCCGCCGTTCCCGCGATCAACCCCGATCTCACGATCCTGCATGCGCAACTGGCCGACCGCCAGGGCAACGTGGCCATGCACGGCATCATCGGCGCGTCGCGCGAAGCGGCGCTGGCGGCGAAAACGCTGCTGGTCACTGTCGAACAGCTCGTCGATGAACTGCCGCCGGCCATGAACGGCATCGTGCTGCCGGGCTGGGTCGTCAGCGCCGTCGTGCACTGCCCGGGCGGCGCCTATCCGTCCTATGCGCAGGGCCATTACGCCCGCGACAACGCGTTCTACCAGCGTTGGGATTCGATCGCGCGCGATCGCGACAGCTTCCTCGCCTGGATGGAGCGGCATGTGCTGCGCACCGCCGACCACCGTTGCTTCCTCGACAGCCTGCAACGGGAAGCCGCATGAGCCCCTGCACGCGCGACGAATGGATGACCATCGTGGCGGCACGCAACCTGTGGGATCGCTGCGTCTGTTTCGTCGGCATCGGCCTGCCCAGCGTCGCCTGCAACCTGGCCCGCCTGAGCCACGCGCCGGGCATCGTGCTGATCTACGAGTCCGGCACGATCGGCGCGCGCCCCAGCGTGCTGCCGCTGTCGATCGGCGACGGCGAACTGGCCGAGACGGCGACCTGCGTCGTGCCGCTGCCGGATATCTTCAGCTACTACCTGCAGGCCGGGCGCGTCGACGTCGGCTTCCTCGGTGCGGCGCAGATCGACCGCCATGGCAACCTCAACAGCACGGTCATCGGTCCCTACGGTTCGCCGAAGACGCGCCTGCCTGGCGCCGGTGGCGCGCCGGAAATCGCCGCGCACGCGAAACGCACCTTCGTGATGCTCCGCGCGACACCGCGCAGCTTCGTCGAACGCCTGGATTTCTGCACCAGCGCGGGCTTCCGCGACCCATCCGGCAGTTCCTCGCGAAACGACGCCAGCCATGGCAACGGAATGGCGTCGCGACGGCAGGGTGGCAATCGCGGCCCGCACGCCGTGATCACCGATTTCGGCGTGCTCTGCCCCGAGCCGACGACCCACGAATTGCAGTTGACCGCACTCTACGAGGGCGTGAGCGTCGAGGAAGCCCGCGCCGCCGTCGGCTGGCCGCTGCGCGTCGCCGACCGGATCGACGTCATCGCCGAGCCCGACCCGTTCGAATTGCAGACGCTGCGTGCGCTCCAGGAGCGCACGCGCGAAGCACACGCGCGTCCGGTTTCGATTCCGGCCTGATCCATCGCCTTCCGTTTCGCCCAGCAGGTACCCGATGAACAATCCGCACATCAAGACGTCCCTCCCCGGCCCCAGGGCGCAGGCCCTGATCGCACGCGATGCCGCCGTGATCTCGCCTTCGTATCCGCGCGACTATCCGTTCGCGATGTCGCACGGGCGCGGCACCGAGGTGTGGGACGTCGACGGCAACCGCTTCCTCGATTTCGCCGCCGGCATCGCCGTCTGCGCGACCGGGCACGCGCATCCGCAGGTGGTCGCCGCCGTGCAACAGGCAGCGACTGAATTCCTGCATATCTCCAGCGACTACTGGCACGAACAGATGGTCGGCCTCGGCGAGCGACTGGCGAAATTCGCGCCGATGCAGGCGATCGCCGGCGAGGCAGCGATGAGCTTCCTCTGCCAGTCCGGCACGGAGGCGGTCGAGGGCGCGATCAAGCTGGCGCGCTATGTCACGCGACGACCGCGCTTCATCGGGTTCCTCGGCGGCTTCCACGGGCGCAGCATGGGCTCGCTGTCGTTCACCTCGAGCAAGTACACCCAGCAGCTCGGCTTCGCGCCGACCATGCCCGGCGTCACCCACGTGCCCTTCCCGGATCCGTACCGGCCGCTGTTTGCCGGTGCCGACCAGGGCCAGGCCGTGCTCGACTACATCGGCATGCTGTTCGAACGCAGCGTTCCCGCCGCCGAGGTGGCCGCGATCGTGGTCGAACCGATCCAGGGCGAAGGCGGCTATATCGTGCCGCCGGACGGCTTCCTCGCCGGCCTGCGCGCGCTCTGCGACGCGAATGGCATCCTGCTGGTCTTCGACGAGGTGCAATGCGGCGTCGGCCGCACCGGCAAGATGTTCGCCTGCGAGCACTGGGGCGTGGCGCCGGACATCATGACCTCGGCCAAGGGCCTCGGCTCGGGCCTGCCGATCGGCGCCGTGGTCGCGAAGAAATCGATCATGGGGCAATGGAAACGCGGCGCGCACGGCAACACCTACGGCGGCAATCCGATCGCCTGCGCCGCGGCCAATGCGACCCTCGACCTGGTCAGCGGCGGATTCGCCGACAACGCGGCCCGTGTCGGCGCGCACTTCACCACGCGGTTGCAGGAACTCGCCGGCGACTTCCCGTGCATCGGCGAAGTGCGCGGCAAGGGACTGATGATCGGCATGGAACTGATCGAAACCGACGGCAGCAGGACGCCGGCCCGCGCGCTCTGCGATGCGGTGATCACCCGCGCCTTCCACAACGGCCTGCTGCTGCTCTCCTGCGGCACCAGCACGGTGCGCTTCATGCCGCCATTGAACACCAGCATCGCGCAGGTCGACGAAGCCATGGAACTGCTCAGGACCAGCCTCGGCGAAGCGCTGCGTGGCGCCAATGGCTAGCCCGCGCCAGGCATGGCTGCTCGCGCTATGCGGCCTGCTCGCCGGCGGTGCCGCGATGGCCGCGCGCGAACCCGTGCTCAAGCAGGTCGACCTGCCGCACAGCTACTACTGGCGCGAGCTCTACCTGCCGCAGCTGACTTCCGGGCCTTCTTCGCTGGCCTTCATGCCGGACGGCACGGAACTGGTCTACAGCATGGCCGGCTCGCTCTGGCGCCAGCGCATCGGCAGCGACACGGCGGTCGAACTGACCCACGCGCCGCGTGCCTACGACTACCAGCCCGACGTCGCGCGCGACGGCCGCAGCGTCGTGTTCGCCCGCTACGATGGAAATTCGATCGAGTTGTGGCGGCTGGACCTTGCCACGGGTCGCGAGCAGGCGCTGACCCGCGCGTCTGCGATCAATGTCGAACCGCGCCTGTCTCCCGATGGATGCCAACTCGCCTGGGTCAGCACCAATGGAACCGGTCACTTCAACCTGTTCGTCGCCGACATCGACGCGAGCGGCCTGCACGATGCGCACATGCTGCTCGGCGAACATCGCAGTGCGCTCGACCGTTACTACTATTCCGCCGTCGACCATGCGATCAATCCATCGTGGTCGCCCGACGGTGAGTCGATCCTGTTCGTCGGCAACCATGAAATCGCCTGGGGAACCGGCGACCTGATGGTCGCCAGGCTCGACGACCCCGGCCACCCGCGCCGCATCCTCAGCGAGGAAACCAACTGGAACGCGCGCCCGGAGCTGGCGCCCGATGGCAAACGCCTGCTCTTTGCCAGCTACCACGGTCGCCAGTGGCAGCAACCGTGGCTGACCACGATCGACGGCGCCGCGCCGCTGCCGCTGGCCTTCGGCGACTTCGACCGGCGCAACGCGCGCTGGTCGCCGGACGGCACGCGCATCGCCGTCGTCGACAACCAGTCGGGCAATACCGCATTGCAGGTGATCGACATCGTGGGTGGTGCCAGCGTTGCAATGACCGCAAGCGAGCGCCGTTACAAGACGCCACGCGCAACGCTCGTCATCAATATCTCCGGCGCGGACGGCCAGCCCACCGCGGCACGCGTCAGCGTCCTCGGCAGCGATGGACGCGCGTATGCGCCGGCGGATGCCTGGGTCCACGCGGATGACGGCTTCGATCGCAAGCGCCAGGCCAGCGAGACGCACTATTTCCACTGCACGCCACCGTGCCGGCTCGACGTGCCTGCGGGAGAAGTCCGGGTCACCGTGCAGCATGGCTTCGCCAACCTGCCCTGGCAGGGAAAAGCCCGGCTCGTGGCCGGCAAGGAAAAACAGCTGCAGGCGCGGCTCGTGGCGAACGCGCTGCCGGAGGCATTCGGCAACTGGCTCAGCGCCGACCTGCACATCCACATGAACTACGGCGGCGCCTACCGCAACACGCCGGGCAACCTCGTCCGCCAGGCGCAGGCCGAGGATCTCGACATCGCCTTCAACCTGGTCGTCAACAAGGAAGAGCGCATTCCCGACATCGCCTATTTCCGTACCGATGCCGACCCCGCCAGCACCGCGCAAACGATGCTGCTGCAGGCGCAGGAATACCACAGCAGCTTCTGGGGCCATCTCGGCCTGCTCCAGCTCGACGATCATTTCATCACGCCGGATTTCGCCAGCTACCGGCATACCGCGCTGACAAGCGCGTATCCGCACAATGGCGTCATCGCCGATCTCGCCCATGCGCAGCACGCCCTGGTCGGCTATGTGCATCCGTTCGACACGATTCCGGATCCGGCGAACGACCCGGCCCTGAGCCACCAGCTGCCGGCCGACGTCATCCATGGCAAGGTCGATTATCTCGAGGTGGTCGGTTTCTCGGATCACAAGGCGACCGCCGCGGTGTGGTATCGCCTGCTCAACCTCGGTTTCCACCTTGCCGCCGGTTCCGGCACCGATGCGATGGCGAATTACGCTTCGCTGCGCGGACCGGTCGGGCTCAATCGCGTGTTCCTCGATAGCGCGGGATCGCGCGACCGCGACGCCATCGCCAGGGCACTCAAGGGCGGCCACGGTTTCGTCAGCAATGGCCCGCTGACCGGCCTGCTGATCGACGGCGCAAAGCCCGGCGACAGCGTGCGACAGAAGCCCGGCTATCACTACCGCGTCGCCCTGCGTTCGCCGGTCGCCGTCGACCATCTCGAACTGGTCCACAACGGCCAGGTGGTCAAGGCGTTCGCCCTGCGCGGCGATCGGCGAAGCTTCGATGGCGAGGGAGAAATCGCCCTCGCAGACGGCGGCTGGCTGCTGCTGCGCGCCTGGAACGACGAGGCCGATCCTTCGCTGCTCGACCTCTATCCGTATGCGACGACCAATCCGGTCTGGCTCGGAGAAGGGCTGCGCGCGCCAACGGCAACGGCGGACGCGGCCTGGTTCGCGGCCTGGCTCGATCGCGTGCTGGCGGTGGTCGCGGCACGCGACGATTTCAACACGACACAAGAAAAGCAGACGACACTCGACTATCTGCGCGAGGCACGCGATGCCTATCTCGAACTCGCCAATGACCCGAAGCCAGGACCCTCACCATGACGCGACTGTGCTGCCTCCTGCTTCTGTGCATCGTCAGCGGCGCGCAGGCGAAAAACGATGACACCCTGTTCCTGCCAGCGGATCTCGCGCGCATTGCCGACCTCGGCGAGCCGGCGCTGACGCGCGATGGCACGTGGCTGGCCTACGTGGTGAGTACCTCGAATACCGAAGCCGACCGCAGCCAGTCCGACCTGTGGCGCGTGCGTTACGACGGCAGCCGGCGCACGCAACTGACACAGACCGCGGACAGCAGCGAATGGCGGCCGCAGTGGTCGGCCGATGCAAGCCGGCTCGCCTTCCTGTCCGACCGACCGCGCGATGCAGAGCAGTCCAGGGACGACGCGACGACCCAGGTCTGGATGATGCCGGCCGACGGCGGCGAAGCGCGGCGCCTGACCGACTTCGCCGATGGCGTCGAGGATTTCGCGCTGTCGCCGGACGGCACGCGGCTGGCCGTGATCGCGATCGATCCCGAGTTTCCGCCCGGCACGGAAAAGCCGAAGAATCCGCTGCCGATCGTCAGCGAACGCTACCAGTTCAAGGAGGACGGCGCGGGCTATCTTGGCAGCCGGCGCAAGCATCTCTACCTGTTCGACATCGCCAGCGGCAAGGCCGAACTGCTGACCCCAGGCGCACACGACGAACAGCTGCCGGCGTGGTCGCCCGACGGCCGGACCATCGCCTACGTGACCAAGCGCGGCGCCGATCCGGACCGGCACCTCAACTACGACATCTACCTGGTCGAAGCCAAGGCCGGCGCGAAGGAGCGTCAGCTGACTACCTTTGCGGGCGCGGATCTCGATCCGTACTGGGAAACCTATCCGGCCTGGAGCCCGGACGGCACGCGCATCGCCTACCTGCAGAGCGGCGAGGACCACTGGGTCTACTACGCGCCCTGGCAGCTCGCCGTGATCGACGTGGCCAGCGGCAAGGCGACGCTGCCGGCGCCGATCGACCGCTGCTTCACCAAGCCGCGCTGGGCGGCCGACGGCAAGAGCATCTTCGCCCTCGTCGAACAGAGCCTGGTCACCCATGTCTCGCGCATCGACCTGGCCGATGGCAAGATCAGCGAGCTCAGCCACGGCCCGCGCTTCGACTACGACCTCGATGTCTCTGGCAACGGCCGCATCATCGTGCTCGGCGGCGACGACCTGCATCCCTACGCGCTCTCGGCCGTCGAAGGCGACGCGCTGCGTCCACTCGACGGACACAATGCCTGGCTCGCGCAGAAAAAGCTGGCCGGCGCCGAAGCGATCCGCTTCCAGAGTGCCGACGGCACTTCGATCGAAGGCCTGCTGGTCAAACCGGTCGGCTACAAGGCCGGCAAGCGCTACCCGACCATCGTTCGCCTGCACGGCGGGCCGGTCTACCAGTTCAGCCGCGAATTCATGGCCGACTGGCAGGTCTATGCCGCGAACGGCTTTGCCGTCGTCGCGATCAACCCGCGCGGCAGCTCGGGGCGCGGCTTCGATTTCGCCCGCGCGATCTACGCCGACTGGGGCAACAAGGACACCGCGGATGTACTCGCCGGCGTCGACCACGTGGTCAAGATGGGCATTGCCGATCCGGCCCGGCTCGGGCTCGGCGGCTGGAGCTATGGCGCGATCCTGACCAATGCCGTGATCGCCAGCGACACGCGCTTCAAGGCCGCCGTCAGTGGCGCCGGCGCGTCCAACATGTACGCGCTGTATGGCCACGACCAGTACATCCGCGAGTACACGCTCGAACTCGGCTCGCCGTGGAGCAACCGCGAACTCTACGACCGCGCCAGTTTCCCGTTTCTGCATGCCGACCGCATCAGCACGCCGACCCTGTTCCAGTGCGCGGAAAAAGACTTCAACGTGCCCTGCCTCGGCGCCGAACAGATGTACCAGGCGCTGCGCGCGCGCGATGTTCCGACCCAACTGGTGATCTATCCGGGCGAGCACCATGGCCTGAGCATTCCAAGCTATCTGCGCGACCGCATGCAGCGCAACCTCGACTGGTACGGCCGTTTTCTCAAGCCATGACTATCAGGAAACATGCGTTTGTTCGCGACCGGCAGTCTGTCGAATGTCTTGTCCCGTCCAGGACCAACAAGTCCGTCGTCCCGGCGCAGGCCAGGACGACGGCGGCGTGTGCGTTGACCGTCGTATCCCTCTGCGTCGCCTCTTCACGTAGAGCAAGCCTGCCATCGCTGCGGACGCACGCAAACCCTCGCCGGGATGACGGAAAGGAGAATTGCGACGCTACGTCAGTGTTACTTGCGATAGCGGCCGAAGCGCTTGAGCAGGCGCACCAGCTCCTTGTGCGGAATCGCCTTGGCGTAATGCCCGCCCTCGCCCTGCATGTCGCGCGCGGCGACCATGGCATTGACGATGGCTTCTTCGGTGGCCTGCACGGTGGCTTCGAACAGGCCGTCGATGTCGTCGTTGCCGACGAAGCTGGCGTGGCCGATCCTGCCATTCGCGAACGGATCGGCGTTGGCCGTCGAGAAGGCCACGAAGATGTCGCCCGAGCCATTGCCGGCGTAGCTGCCCATGCGCGCCAGGCCCATGCCGGCGCGCTTGGCGATGCGCTTGAGCTGGTGCGGCAGCAGCGGCGCATCGGTGCCGACCACGATGATGATCGAACCGGTGTCGCCAATCAGTTTGGGGTCGGTGTAGATGCGGTCCTTGCGCAGGTACTGGCCGACCGGAACGCCGGCGATGCGCAGCGGATCGCGCACCCCGTAGTTGGCCTGCACGAGCACGCCGACCACGTAGTCCTTCTTGTCGACCGAGAGGCGGCGCGATGCCGTGCCGATGCCGCACTTGAACTCGTGGCAGATCATGCCGGTGCCGCCGCCGACATTGCCTTCCTCGACCGGCCCGCCGCGCGCCGTGGCGAGGGCCAGGGTGACGTGCTCGGCCTTGACGTGGAATCCGTTGATGTCATTCAAATGACCATCCCAGGTTTCCGCCACGACCGGCAACGACCACCAGTAACCCGATGCATCGGCGCCGCCGGCATGCACGCGCTCGGCGATGACCGCATCGCGGACCACGCCGACGCTGTGCGTGTTGGTCAGCATCACCGGCCCTTCGAGCTGGCCGGATTCGTCGATCCATGCGGTGCCGGTCATTTCGCCATTGCCGTTGAGCGCGAACCATCCGGCGAAAACCGGCTTGTCCGCGCTGTCCCTGCCGCGCGGCAGGATCGCGCTGACACCGGTGCGCACCTTGTGGCCATTGGCCAGGTCCTCGACCAGGGTCACCTGGCCGACGGTCACGCCGGCCACGTCGGTGATCGCATTGAGCGGCCCCGGCGTACCCTCGAACGGAACGCCGAGGTCGCGCGCGCGCGGTTCGGCAGCGGACGCCAGCGCGCAAATCGAGTACAACACAAGCACACAAGCGGAACGGCGCATCGGAATCTCCGGATCGATCGGGCCTGTTCCGGATCCTACAACGAGTCGGGCAGAACCCATGAATCCTGTTGAATCACCCATCGCACTCGATCAGGCACGCGCGCTGCCTGCACGCTACTACTTCGGCGAGGACATGCTCGCCCGCGAACACGATGCGGTGTTCGCGCGCAGCTGGCAGCTGGTCGCCCATCGCGAGCAGCTCGCCGCACCGGGCGACCATGTGGTCGAGAAGGTCGGCAAGGTGCCGATCCTCCTCGTGCGCGGCAAGGATGGCGTGCTGCGCGCATTCCCGAACGTCTGCCGGCATCGCGCCGGGCCGCTGGCGCTGTGCAACGGCAAGGGTGCCAGCGCCCTGCATTGCAAATACCACGGCTGGACCTACACGCTCGAAGGCCAGCTGCGCAGCGCACCGGAAATGCAGGGCGCGAAGGATTTCGACGTCGCCGACATCCGCCTGCCGCCCTTGCGCGTGCACGAGTGGCAGGGTCTGGTGTTCGTCGCCCTCAGCGACGATGTCGCGCCGTTCGAGGAGGTCTATGCCGGCATCGTCGAGCGCATCGCGCCGATCGACCTGTCGGCGATGAAGTATCTTCGCCGCGAGACCTACGACATCGACTGCAACTGGAAGGTCTACATCGACAACTTCCTCGAGGGCTACCACCTGCCGCACGTGCATCCGGGGCTGTGCAAGGTGCTCGACTACCGCGCCTACGACACCGAACTGTCCCCGTGGCAGATCCTGCAGACCTCGCCCCTGCGCGACAGCGGCGAGATCTACGGCGAGGGCGAGGCGTTCTACTACCAGATCTATCCGAACATCATGCTCAACATCATGCCCGGCCGGCTGCAGACCAATCGCGTCCTGCCGCTCGGCCCCGGTCGCTGCCGCGTCGAGTTCGACTTCTTCTATGCGCAGGACGACAAGGCGCAGTCGCGCATCGCGCGCGATGCCGAATTCAGCGACGAGGTCCAGCTCGAGGACGTCGCCATCTGCGAGGCCGTGCAACAGGGCCTCGCTTCGGGCACCTACGATGCCGGCCGGCTCTGCCCGAAGCGCGAAAGCGGCGTCTGGCATTTCCACAACATGTTGCGGACCGCCTATTCGCACGGAGAGGAACCATGAACCGGAACGCCTCGATCCTCATCTGCGCCCTGCTCGCCACCCTCGCTTCGGCGAGCGCGGCGGCGTCCGGAGGCAACCTGCTGATCCGTGCCGGCCACGTGCTCGATGTCGACAGCGGCAAGCTGCTGGCCGACCAGGACATCCGCATCGAGGACGGGCGCATCCGCTCGATTTCCGCGCACAAGGGAACGACTCCTGCGGACGGAACGCTGCTCGACTGGTCGGCCTTCACGGTCGTGCCGGGACTGATGGACATGCACACCCATCTCGCCGACGAGGGCCAGACCGCCGATCCGGCCGCGCCGCTGCACAGCACGCCGGCGCGCGATGCCTTCATCGGTGCGAACAATGCGCGCCTGACCCTGCAAGCCGGATTCACCACGGTGCGCGATGTCGGCGTCTACCGCAGTTTCGCCGACGTCGCCCTGCGCGATGCGATCAACGCAGGCCTCGTCCAGGGCCCGCGCATGTTCGTCGCCGGCGCCTACATCACGATCACCCACGGCGGCGGCGAGATCACCGGGCTCAAGCCCGGCACGGTCGTGCCCGAGGAATTCCGTCGCGGCGTCGCCAATTCGGAGGCAGAGGTCCGAACGAAGGTGAATGCACTGCTCGACGGCGGCGCCGATTTCATCAAGGTGATCGCGACCGGCGCCGTACTCACCGCCGGCACCGAACCGGGCCAATCCGAATACTCTGAGGCGGAAATCCGCGCCGCTGTCGAGGAAGCCGCCAAACGCGGTACCTTCGTCGCCGCGCACGCGCATGGCGCCGAGGGCATCAAGCGCGCCGTGCGCGCCGGCGTGCGCTCGATCGAGCACGGCTCGCTGATCGACGACGAAGGCATCGCCCTGATGAAGGAACACGGCACCTGGCTCGACGCCGACATCTACAACGGCGACTACATCGATACGGTCGGTCGCCAGCAGGGCTGGTCGGAAGAGATCCTGCGCAAGAACACCGAGACCACCGAAGCGCAGCGCGAAGGCTTCCGCAAGGCGGTCAAGGCCGGCGTCAGGATCAGCTTCGGCACCGACGCCGGCGTCTATCCCTACGGCGACGACGCGCGCCAGTTCGCCTACATGGTCCGCTATGGCCTGACTCCGCTGCAGGCGATCCGCTCGGCGACGATCGACTCGGCGCGCCTGCTCGACAAGGACAAGGACCTCGGCTCGATCGCGGTCGGCAAGATCGCCGACCTCGTCGCCGTGGCCTGCGATCCGCTCAAGGACATCGAATGCCTGCGCCAGGTCCGCGGCGTGGTCAAGGATGGCAAGCGCGTCTGCCTCGACGCTCCGCCCGAATCCGAGTCATCACTACCCGTCGCCCCGGCCCTTCGACAAGCTCAGGACAGGCTGGACTCCGTCCAAGCCGGGGCCCAGTGACTTTCCATTCCGCTCGTCGCCCCGGCGCAGGCCGGGGCCCAGCGGCTCTGCCTTGAATTGAAAACGCCGGGTACCGGTCGGCGCCAGGACGCAAGCTTCCGGATGCCACACCCACTCCCCAACCCAGTCAGGCGATTACGCACATGAGCGAAGGCAAGAAGATCGGCTTCTGGACCTGCACGGCCCTCGTCGTCGGCAATGTCATCGGCATGGGCATCTTCCTGCTTCCGGCATCGCTCGCGCCGTTCGGATTCAATGCGCTGATCGGCTGGGGCATCACCCTGTTCGGTTGCCTGACCCTGGCGCTCGTGTTTTCGCACCTGTCGCGCTCCATGCCCGATGCGGACGGCCCCTACGGATATATCCGCAACACATTGGGCGACCTGCCCGCCTACATGGCGTTGTGGGCCTACTGGATCTCGCTCTGGCTGACCAACGCAGCCCTTGCAACCGGCGTGGTCGGCTACATCACCGTCGTCATCCCGGAGTTCAACGCGATCCAGCCCGCGCTGTTCGCGCTGGGCCTGCTCTGGTTGCTGGTCATCGTCAACCTGTTCGGCGTGCGCACCGGCGGTGCCGTGCAGATCGTGACCACGACGCTGAAACTCTTGCCGATGATCGCGATCGGCGTGCTCGGCGCCTCGGTGCTGCTGACCGCACCGGCAAGCTATGTAGCGCATCCGCCCACCGCGCCGATTACCCTCGGCGACATCATGGCCGCATCAACAATCGCCCTGTTCGCGATGCTCGGCTTCGAATCGGCCAGCGTGCCCGCCGCGCGGGTCAAGAATGCGGGCGTCACGATCCCGCGCGCGACCATGGCCGGCACCGTGCTCGTCGCGGTCGTCTACATGGTCGTCTCGACCGTACCTTTGCTGCTGATCCCGGAAGGCGAGCTCGCCGAGGCCAGCGCACCGTTCGCGCTGCTGATGGAGCGTTTCGGCAATGCCGGTTCCGGACGCTGGCTGGCATTGTTTGTCGTCGTCAGTGGACTCGGTGCGCTGAACGGCTGGACTCTGCTGGTCGGTGAGCTGACCCGCACGATGGCCCTCAACGGAGTTCTTCCGGCCGTGCTTGCACGCAACAACCGCCACGGCGCACCTATGATCGCGTTGCTCGTCACCGGCTTGTTCGCTTCGTTGATGATCGCGATGAGCTACAGCCAGTCGCTGGTCGCGGCGTTCACCTTCATCACGCGCGTCGTGACCGCCGCAAACCTGCCGCTGTACCTGGCGTGCGCACTTGGCCTGGCAGTGATCTGGCTGCGTGATCCGGTCAGGGGCAGGCGACGTGGCGTGATGGCTTCGGCAATCGTCGGAGCGCTCTACGTGGTATTCGCACTTGTTGGCCTTGGCGGTGAACCGTTTCTGTATGCGCTCGGCTTGATAGCCTTCGGACTGCCGCTCTATGCATTCATGCGCACTCAGCGCAAAATCCAGGGTCCTGAAAAGGCCTGAGCAGCATGCGCGATCCCCGCTACGACATCCTCTTCACGCCGGTCCGGATCGGCCCGGTCACGGCGAAGAACCGCTTCTTCCAGGTGCCGCATTGCAACGGCATGGGCCATGCCATGCCGCTGGCCCACGCCGCGATGCGCGAGGTCAAGGCCGAAGGCGGCTGGGCCGTGGTCTCGACCGAGGAATGCGAGATCCATCCGAGCGGCGATGTCTCGCCCTATGTCGAAGCGCGCATGTGGGACGACCGCGACATTCCCGCACTCGCGCTGATGTGCGACAGGGTGCATGCGCACGGTGCGCTGGCGGCGCTCGAACTGACCCACAACGGGCCGACCGCGTCCAACCTGTATTCGCGCGAAGTGCTGATCGCGCCTTCGCACCAGCCCTCGAAATACGGCTACCCCTCGCAGGCCCGCGCAATGACTCGCCACGACATCCGCGAGTACCGGCGCTGGCATCGCGAGGCGGCGCTGCGCGGCAAGCGCGCCGGCATGGACATCATCTACGTCTACGCCGCACACGATCTTTCGCTGGCCATGCATTTCCTGCAGCGCCGGCGCAACCAGCGCAGCGACGAATACGGTGGCTCGCTCGAAAACCGCGTGCGCCTGTTGCGTGAAGTACTCGAAGACACCAGGGATGCCGTCGGCGATCGCTGCGGCGTGGCCCTGCGTTTCGCCACCGAGGAACTGCTCGGCGCAGGCGGCGTCGAACTGGCCGAAGCGCGCGACATCGTCGCCATGCTGGCCGAGCTGCCGGATCTGTGGGACGTCAACGTGGCCGCCTGGTACAACGATTCGATCCCCTCGCGTTTCGCCGCCGAGGGCGCGCAGGAACCGTTCATCGATTTCGTCAAGAAGACCACGAGCAAGCCGGTGGTCGGCGTCGGCCGCTTCACCTCTCCGGACACGATGGTCGCGCAGATCCGGCGCGGCGTGCTCGACATGATCGGCGCCGCGCGGCCGTCGATCGCCGATCCGTTCCTGCCGAAGAAGATCGAGGAAGGCCGCATCGACGACATCCGCGAATGCATCGGCTGCAATATCTGCGTGTCCGGCGACATGACCATCTCGCCGATCCGCTGCACGCAGAACCCGACCATGGGCGAGGAATGGCGGCGCGACTGGCACCCGGAACGCATTGCGGCGAAACGCTCGGCCAGCCGCGTGCTCGTGGTCGGCGCCGGCCCGGCCGGACTCGAAGCCGCGCGCGCACTCGGCCAGCGCGGATACGAGGTCAACGTCGCCGAGGCGCGCCGCGAACCCGGCGGCCGCGTCACCCGCGAGGCGCGCCTGCCCGGACTCGCCGAATGGGCGCGCGTGCGCGACTGGCGCATCGGCCAGATCGGCAAGCTCGGCAACGTCGGCATCTATTACGATTCGGCACTGACCGCGCAGGACGTACTCGACTTCGACGCCGGGCACGTCGTCCTCGCCACCGGCTGCCACTGGCGCCGCGATGGCTACGGACGCAGTTGCGGCTCGCCCATCCCCGGTTTCGCGGACAACCCGCGCGTGTTCACGCCCGATGACCTGATGGATGGCCGCCTGCCCGCAGGCCGCGTGGTGATCCTCGATGACGACGGCTTCTATCTCGCCAGCGTGCTCGCCGAGCTGCTGCACCGGCACGGCTGCGAGGTCACCTGGCTGACCGCCGACGACAACCTCGCCCCATGGAGCAACCATACCCTCGACTATCGGCATATCCGCAAGCGCATCGCCAAACTCGGCATAAGGACCCTGGTGTCGAATGCGGTCGTGGGCTATGCGGGAACGACGTTGACTGTCGAGAATGTCTGGGACCACGAACGAAGCGAACTGGGTTGCGACGCCGTCATCAGCATCACTTCCCGATTGCCACATGATGGGCTCTACCAGGACCTGCTGTTACGCGAGACCGAATGGACCGACGCCGGCATCCGCTCGGTGCGCTGCATCGGCGACGCCGAAGCCCCGGGCCTGATCGCCCACGCCGTCTACGCGGGGCATCGCTACGCCCGCGAACTCGAGGAACCGGCAACCGGTGACGTCCCGTTCAAGCGGCATTTTCATACGGCGCGGGAGTCGGATTTGCTGGGGGGTTAGTCGGACTCGCTTCGGGTTGCGCAGTCCGGTTCGAATTTTTGTCTCGCGCCGGGAGAAGAATGGACGCGCAACGCGCATTCGTTCTTGTTGCAATCGATCCTCACCGTCGTCCCGGCGCAGGCCGGGACCCAGTGACTTGCTTCCTTTTGATATATGCGCCATTCCACGGCACATCTTTTGAATCAGAGCTTTCACTCGCCTTCGGCGAGCGAGTCACTTTCTCTTGCGTGGCCAAGAGAAAGAACCACTGCGCTGCAGGAGCAGCGCGAACGGCGCAGCCGGCCCGCAGGGCGAAGGGCAGGAGCCCGCAGTAAAGAGAAGGCCACCCCGATGCAGCGGTCTCCGGGCATCCTGCCCTGCGACTGCGCGCAGCGGCTCCGGGGTTCGCTGACAGCACCTCCGTGTGCTGGCAGCCAACTGGCTCGCATCCTTGCGAGCCACCCTGCGGGCCTTTTCTCCGCCACTGCGCCACTGCACAGGGGCCCCGGTCACTGCGCCTCCTGCGCAGCCAAGACGAAGCAGATTCCCGCACGCTCTGGATTCGGCTTTGGCTTTGGCTTTGCCCTTCGCATTGGCGCGCAGGATGCGCGCTACAGGGGTCCCGTAAGCGGTGGCGGCAGGGCGCAGGAAAGGCCCGCAGGGTGGGCGCGAGGGATCGCGCCCAGTTCGCTGCCAGCACACGGAGGTGCTGTCAGCGAACCCCCGGAGCCCTGCCGCGCAGTCGCAGGGCAGGATGCCCGGAGACCACCGCTTTGGGGTGCTCTTTCTTTTGGTTACTTTTCTTTGAGCACGCAAAGAAAAGTGACTCGCTCGCCGAAGGCGAGTGAAAGCCTTTTGGCAACAATGCGCCGCGAAGCGACTTAAAGTACAAGCAGAAGCAAGAAACTGGGTCCCGGCCTCCGCCGGGACGACGAGACTTAAAACTAGCCCACCACAAACGGCAGCGACCTCAACCGCTTCCCGGTCAATGCAAACACCGCATTCGCCACCGCCGGCGCGATCGGCGGCAGGCCCGGCTCGCCGGCGCCGCCCATCTTCTCGGTACTCTTGACGATGTGCACTTCGACCCTTGGCATCTCGTCGAGGCGCAGTACCAGGTAGTCGTTGAAATTGCCCTGTTCGACCTTGCCGTCCTTGAAGGTGATCTTGCTGTGCAGCGCGGCGCCGAGCCCGAAGGCGATCGCGGACTGCATCTGCGCCTCGATCGTCATCGGATTGACCACCGGACCGCAGTCGATCGCGCAGACGACGCGATGCACGCGGATCTTGCCGCCTTCGACCGACACCTCGGCGACCTGGGCGACATGGCTGCCGAACGATTCGTGCACGGCGAGTCCGGCCGCGCGGCCCTTGGGCAGCTTCTTGCCCCAGCCAAACTCCTTCGCCGCCAGTTCGAGCGCGCGCAGGCTGCGCGAGTCGGCGGGCAGCAGCTTGCGCCGGTAGGCGAGCGGATCGGCCTTCGCCGCATGCGCAAGCTCGTCGACGAAACTCTCGACGACAAAGCCTGTGTGCGAGTGGCCGACCGAGCGCCACCACAGCACCGGGATCGGACTCTTCGTGGTGTGCAGGTCGACCCGATGCGCGGGAATCCCGGCGAGGTACGGCGAATCCGCCGCCCCTTCGACCGATGAGCCGTCGATGCCGTCCTTGACGAAGGCCGGCTCGAACGGCGTGCCGGCAATGATCGACTGCCCGACGATGGTGTGCGACCACGCGCTCGGCTTGCCATCCTCGCCGAGCGCGGCGCTGAAGCGCGACAGCCACATCGGCCGGTAGTAGCCGCCGTGGATATCGTCTTCGCGCGTCCAGACGACCTTGACCGGCTTGTTCGCGGCCTTGGCCACCTGCACGGCTTCGGCGATGAAATCCGACTGTGGATTGGCGCGACGCCCGAATCCGCCGCCGAGGAACTGCGTGTGGATTTTCACTTGCGCAGGCTCGAGCCCGAGGATCTGCGCGACCACGCCCTGGTCGATGCCCTGGAACTGCGTGCCGGTCCAGATTTCACAACCGTCCTTGCCGATCTCCACCGTGCAGTTCAAGGGCTCCATCGGCGCATGGGCGAGGAAAGGCACTTCATAGTCCGCCTCGATGCGCTTGCCCGACGCCTTCAAGACGGCATCGACGTCGCCTGCCGTCCTGGCGACGAGCCCGCGTTCGCCGGCAAGCTTGCGGTAATCGGCCTGCATCGCCTTGGTCGAAAGGGCCGCGCCATCACCGAGGTCCCAGTCGATGACCAGCGCATCGCGCCCCTTCTTCGCCGCCCAGAAGTGCTTTCCCAGAACGGCGATGCCGCTCGGCACCTGGACCACGTCGACGACGCCGGGTACCGATCTGGCCGCGGCAGCATCGAAACTCCTGACCTTGCCACCGAACACCGGTGCACGCGCAACGATGCCGACCAGCAGGCCGGGACGCTGCACGTCGATGCCGAAGCCCGCCGTGCCGGTGACCTTGGCGAGGCTGTCGAGACGGCGTGTCGGCTTGCCGATCAGCTTCCACTTCGACGGATCCTTGAGCGCGACCTTTTCCGGCGCCTTCAGTTTCGCCGCGGCATCGGCGAGTTCGCCGTAGCGCGCCTTGTGCGAGCCCGAAATCACCATGCCGTTCTCGGTGCGGCAGCTCGAGGGATCGACCTTCCACTGCTGCGCGGCGGCGTTGACCAGCATCGCGCGCGCCATCGCACCGGCTTCACGCATCTGCCCGAACGATTCCAGCGTGCTGGTCGAGCCGCCGGTACCCTGGATGCCGAATGCATTGTTGGCGTAGATCTGCGCATTGGGTGCGCTCTCGACGCGCACTTTTGCCCAGTCGCAATCGAGTTCCTCGGCGACGACCATCGGCAATGAGGTCCAGACACCCTGCCCCATTTCCGCGTGCTTGAGCACTATGGTGATCGAATCGTCGCTGCCGATGCGCACGAATGCGTTCGGGTCCATCGGCGGCGGCGCTGGAGGTGCGCCTTCCTGTGCGAACAGGCGACGAGCACCCAGCGGAACGAAGAACGCAATGACCAGACCACTTGCAAGTGTTGCCGAGCTCGCCAGGAATCGCCGCCGCGACGGCAGCGCAAGATCGCCGGAATCAGGCTTCATGGTTGTTCTCCCCGACAAGCTCGGCCGCGCGGTGCACGGCAGAGCGAATGCGCTGGTAGGTGCCGCAGCGGCAGATGTTGCCGGCCATGGCCGCGTCGATGTCGGCGTCGGTCGGTTTCGGCTTGTTCGCGAGCAGGGCCACCGCCGCCATGACCTGGCCGGACTGGCAATACCCGCACTGCACGACGTCATGCTCGATCCAGGCGCGCTGCACCGGATGCGAGCCATCGGCGCCGAGGCTTTCGATCGTCGCGATCTTCTTTCCGGCGAGGGCGGATGCCGGCGTCACGCAGGAGCGCATCGGCTGGCCATCCACATGCACCGTGCACGCGCCGCACTGGGCGATGCCGCAGCCGAATTTCGTGCCGGTCAGGCCGACCACGTCCCGCAATACCCACAGCAACGGCATGTCGTCGGGAACGTCGACCTCATGCTCCCGACCGTTGATATCGAGCTTCATCGCGATCACCTCGGTTGCATGTGGGGAATCCGAAGCCTACACCAAGGCAGGCCGCGTTCCAGCGCGCATTGCAGCATGCGCCGCCGGCTGCAGCCGGATGTCGCGCGAGGTCCCGCCGTGCGGGGCTTGCTGCGGGGAGACGGGCGTCCTATTCGTGGAATCCCGGCTTGCCCACCTGCGCTTCGACCTGGGCGACGCGCAGCAAGGTCGCCGGGTCGTAGCCGTAGCCCTGCATCCTGCCGAGCAGGTCCGCGTAGAGCGCGTCCGGCATCACCGCTTCGCGGCCGAAGATCCAGCCGAGCTTGCGCCCGGGTTGGCCGATCAGGGCCCACGAGTAGTCGTCGGCCACCTCGAGCACGAGGTAATCCGCCTTGAACAAGCCGAAGAACCGGATGCGCCAGTAGGCATTGCCCGTATCGGGCTGGACCAGGCCGGTCGACCCCAGGGTCCGCACCTTTGCGCCCGTGTCGAACGACTTGCGGTAGCGATAGACGGTGGCGACGTTGCCCTTGTCGTCGAGTGCATAGACGTCCTCGCTGGCGACATCGCCACGCTCGCCGAAATAGTCGACCCTGGCGATCACGTGCCAGCGTCCCATGTAGCGCGCGAGGTCGATCTTCGCGCTCGTCTCGAGGGGCGGGCGCGCGTCGCCGCTGCTGGCACAGGCGGCGAGAAATCCCGCCGCGCCGATGACCAGGCATGCCAGCACGTTGCGGATGGCCATGCAGCGCTCCCGTCGGAGAATGAGTGACGAGTATCCGCGGCATTGCATGAAGCGGACTTGTACGACCCGCGCGGTGCCGTCTTCCGGACCGCGCGGATCGTGCTTCTGCGATCGCCTCAGTACTGCCAGCCGGTGTTGACCGAACCGACGCCTGACGCCGGCACCGTGAAGCTGTGGTTGCTGCCGTTTTCCCAGGTCACGCTGCCGTCGGCGCGAATGCGGATGAACTTGTACTGGATCGTCTTGCCGGCTGGCACGCTGACCGTCAGCCACCAGTTCGGGTAGGTGCTCGCATTGGTCAGCATGGCGCCCACCGCGGTCGTGGTCGTGGTTGCCCAGTTGCCGAGCTCGACGGTATTGCCGGTCAGGTAGATGTTGTCGCCCGGATTGGTCGGCAGGGCGTTGGTGACGGTGAATGTCACCGGCACCAGCTTGGCCTGGTAGACGGTAAAGTTGAACGCGTTGGAAGCAGTGGAGCTTCCGGAACGCGTTACCGTGACCGCCGAGACGCCCTGGCCGACAGTCGGCACGGTCGCCACGATCTGCTGGTCGCTCCAGCTCGTGATCGACGCCGCCGTCGTGCCGAATTTCACGCTGCCGGTCGTGCTGCCGAAGCCCTGCCCTGCGATGACCACCTTGATGCCGGGCTGTCCGGCGGTCGGCGTCACGTTGCCGAGCTGGGCAGTCGAAGTGACCGGATCGCGCTGCCACACCGACACGCTGTTGGCCGGCAGCGAAAAGTTCGATGTCGTGTATCCGCCGGTGGTCGCCGACAACGAGGACAGCGATACGCCGGTGACCAGATTATTGAGATAGTCGGCATAGGTGCCGGGCGGCAGGGACGTCACCAGGCCCGTAATGCTCTGCGCGCTCGTGCCCTTGTTGATCGCGACGACGACGACGCTGTCGTAGAACTTGCGCTCGTAGATGTAGACGTTGCTGTTGATCCAGCGCTCGGCGGTGGAGCCGAATGCCAGCGCCTCGTTGGCGTTGCGCAGCGTCGACAGTTGCTTGATCAGCTTGAAGGCCGTCGTGGTCTCGTCGAAGGCGGGCATCTTGCGCCGATTGTCCGGATCGTCGCCGCCTTCGAGGTATTGCTCGCTGCCGTAGTAGATGCACGGAATGCCGCGCGCGGTGAGGATGAAGGCCAGTGCCTCGTGCAGGTGCTTGCGGTCGTTGCTGCTGGTATCCACCGTGAGGAAGCGCTGGCGGTCGTGGTTGTCGACGAAGTTGACGAGGTCGTTCTGGTAGGCGAAGTCGGCCTGCTGCTGGGCGACGACGAGATCGAGGTCGATGAACGAGCCGCCCTGCGCGAACACGCTGCTGGCCTTGGTGAACAGCGGGAAATTGAGTTCGGCGATGCCGCTCTTGTTGCTGAACTTGACCATGTCGCGATAGAGCGGATTGCCACTGTCGTCGGCCACCCACTCGCCGAAGATGAAGCTCGTGCGATTGCTGTAGATCGAGTTCGCCAGGCTGTACTGCCAGCCCCAGTTGACGTGCTTGGTGGCGTCGATGCGGAAGCCGTCGACGCCGTGGTTCTGCAGGTTGGCCACCGCACCCTTGAGCAGCGCGTCGACGCTGGCGTTCTCCTGGTTGAGGTCGGAGAGGTCGAACAGGGTCAGGTACTGGGTCTCGTAGGCCGAATCGAACTGGCCGCCGGAAAGGTTGGCCCCGGTATGGAAGAAACCGCCCGGATTGGTCGTGTAGTCGGCCTGGAACACGCCATTTGACGAGAGGCTGCCGTTGTCGCCGGAATTGCGCACGTTCGAATGGTTGGGCGCGAAATCGACGATGACCTTGATGCCGGCGTTGTGCGCGGCGGTGACGAAACTGTCGAACGCCGTCCAGTTGCGCGCGGAATCGGTGAAGTGCTCGTCCGGCTTCTGCGTATCGCGCATCTCGTAGCCGTGGTACGGCGCGAACGAGCCGTTCAGGGTCTGCAGGTTGCGGTTGTCCAGCGGCGAGGTCACCCACACCGCCGAGACGCCCATGTTCTTCAGGTAATTCACCTTCTGCGCCAGGCCCTGGAAATCGCCGCCGATGTACTTGCTCAGGTTGGTGCCGGTGGCGTCGAACAGCGGATCGGATGCGTAGTTGTTGGCGCTGCTGCCGTCGAAGAAACGATCGACGAAAACCTGGTAGATCACGTCGCGGTTGTAGCCGGGGCGCAGGCTTTGCGCCGAAGCGATCGCGGCCATCGACAGGCCGGTGGCAACGGCCAGGATCAGCGTTGCAGTGCGCAGCGCGCGCACGCCGCCGCGTCCCCACCGATCCGCAGGATCATTGCATAGGACATTCATCAAACTCTCCCAAGTTCGAGTGCATGGAACTGTTCGCGGCAGCGCGCCGCGTTCCGTTGCCCCAGCCTCACCGGCAATTCGCTGAACGACCTTCTGCGGTCGCTCCCTTGCCAGCGGATTTGCAATGCCGGAGGTTGTGGCGCGTCGAGACTAGGCGCGCCGTCAACCGGCCACAATGGCCTGCATACGTATTCAGGGAACACGGTTCACAAATTTCGCGAATACACCTTTGCTAGAAGCCTTGGATACAGGTCCGGCACGCACTCGCGCAAGAAGCCAGACGATGCGTCTTGGCCCGACGGCGATGGACAGGGGAGTGGCCGCACAGACAGGGAACCTGCGGCGACCCGGCCGGGATCGAGCACCCTGCGATCTATTCGAATCCGTCGCGAAACAGGCTCTGCGCGACGGCAATCGATGCGAAGTTGTCTGTCAAATCCTGCTCCAGCAATCCGGTTGGACCGTAGATGACGGCGCCCAATGCCGTATTTTCCATGGCGTTGTCGAGGACAGGCACAAGTCCCTTGATGGTGATCACGTCACCAGCCTGCATGGCGGCCTCGCCGTGAAGATCGCCATCGCGCATATCCAGGTCGCATGATGTGCCGCCGGTCGTCCGGCAAGACAGTGCACTGATCGCACTGCCCCAGGGCAGGACGATCTCCATGCGGACGCGGTCGAGCGGCGCAGTGCCGTTGTAACGTCCGATGACCTCGAACGGAATCGATTCTCCGGGCATGGCCGGTCCGGGCAAAATCGAGGCTACAACGGACAGGTTGCCTTGTGCGCTAATCGTGGTATCGACCAGCGCGGTTCCGAACGTCTGCGGCAGCGGTGGCTGCCGGCTGTACAGCGTTGTGAGCAGGCGTTCGTCTCTTGGTCCATCTATCCAGGCTGACGGCAATTCGTTGCTGGCAAACGGGTTGTTCGAAAGGCAGCCGAATACCTGCCGTCCTTTGAACTCTCCGGTGGCCAGGTCCAGCCGTGACAGCGAACGCAGACTGCACGCTGCACCGGAAAGGGACTCGCGAACCCGCAGCCAGACCTGATCCTGCGCATCCTGCGCCACGTCCAGCATGCTCACGCGCAACGGGGAGTCGGCCTCCGGGAACCAGAGATCGTAGGCGCCGCTGCCGTCCGTGTGCAGCAAGGCGACCATCGGTGGATTGAGTCCGCCAGTCTGGATCTTGTAGCCGATCTGCAGCACATCGCCGCTGGACAATGCCATCACCCGGATCACCGAACAGCGAATGGGAACGCAGGTCAATGCGGGCGACGGCGCGGACCAAAGCAGCGCACCAGTTGATGCATCGAACTTGCCCCAGCGACGGAATCCCACGGCCAGGATGTTGCCGTCGTCGGCAATGTGAAGCCATGAGATCGATTCCAGCTGGCTGATGTCGGCGCTCCATTGAATGCTGCCATCGGCTCCATCCAATCGCAGCAGGGTGCTGCCTTCCTCGACGACAACATCCTCTCCCGCCATGACAAATGCCGGTTCCGGCAGATACGGTGGTTCAATCTGGGTGACCACGTCGTGCGAGCGTTGCCAAAGGATGGATCCGTCACCTGCCGCAAACGTGTACAGGGCGGTCTTGCCACAAAGGTCCGGCGAATTACAGGCCACCCGTGTTCCAAATGAAACATGCACGTTCGAGCCGTCATCGACGACCGGTGCGGACATCAACGTACTGAACCATGTCTCGCCCGGTGTCAGCAGGCCCACGCGCCATTTTGGCGAGCCATCATTCAGCGTCCACGTTCCTATGGTCGGCTTCCCCATGGAATTGCCGCCCTCGATGATCGATGCCGCAACCAGCGAATCATTGACGCCCAGCCCTATGCTGTCGGAAAAGCGTGGCACGATAAACCCGGGCTCAAGGGGCGGTTCGAAACGACCCCACGCCTCGCTGCCGTCGCTGGAATCGATGCTGCTCAACTGGTAGTGCGAATCGTGCGCATCCTGAACGACCCGCATCGTAACGAGTCGGTCACCCGCCTTGAGGTTCACACCGGTGGATCCTTGCAACGTCGAAGCGATGGGCATGTCGCCGGCAAGCTGGCCACTAAGAAAATCGATGCGCTGGACGAAGGGCGGTGGCTGCGCATTCACGGCATGCACGCGGGCAACCGCGAGAAGGGTTCCCTGATGGAGTCCGCCGAACGCCAGATAGCCGTCGATCGGGTGACCAAAAGAGTCGTTCATCGGCAGTGGCGCGGTCCAGGCGATTGCGCCGGTGGCCGCATCAAGCTTGACCAATCCAGCGGACGTATTGACCAGCACGGAATCACCGACCGCAGCCGATTCGTCGCTGACCGCCATCGCGCGGGACCATTGCACTGTACCGGTGGTTGGGGAGATGCCGAATACGGCGTCGGCAGCGACGATCACCGGAATCGCGGGATTGCCTTTTGCCAGCAGGGCCGTGACCGGCTGTGGCCCTGCTTGCCAGACCGGAGCACCGGTCGCGGCATCCAACGCCGCAAGGTGGGTGCCTGTGGCGACATAGATCCGTCCGTCGCCGATTCCGATGAGCCGAGCCGCGTCATCCGCTACGGAATATTCCCACACCGACTGCCCGCTTGAATCCACTTTCAGCACGCGCGAGCCGTAGGAAGCGTCGTAGAAATCATTGCGGATGGAGACATAAAGGTCGCTGTCGTCGGCAAACATGCCGGTCATGGTGCAGCGGCTGGACGTGCCCGGAATCCGCATCTGCCAATCGACACTTCCGGTTTCCATCGACAGCGAAGAGATCATCAGACAGGTGGCCACGGCAATCTGTTGCGTCGATGTCGCAGCGAACCACTGCGCCGGTACACGCCGTGTCCAGACGATTCCGCCCGTCCCGTCCAGGCGCGTCATAGCATCTTGGCTTTCGGCGGCAACGAAGGCGCCGCCATCGCTGGCGGGATACACGGCCAGCGCCTCGTAGCCCTGGCTAAGGCCGAGATGCGACGACCAGCGCAATTCACCCGATGCGCCAAGGCGGAATATTTCGCTGTCGTAACTGATCCAGGCCAGGCTGGAGACAAGCAGGTCGCCATTTGCACCGAACCGCAACGCATACGGACCTTGAGATGATTGCGGGCCCTGATCGGCGCGTGCCAGCGTCGGCGGAGAGAGATCGGTCCAGTCGTTGCGCCACACCAGTGACTGCGCGACGGCCACGTTGAATGCGAGGCTGATCCAGGCGAACAGGACGCCCTTGGTCATCGCGGTTGTCACCATGCTCCCTCCCGTCGGCTATGCACGCGTAAATTCCGTTCCATCGAAGCATTTCAGATGCGAAATTGGCGTCTTCCGATAAAAAGTGACGGCCCAGAATGGTCGTTCGTTGCAGTATTGCCCGGATTGCCGCCGCCGGGTTCCGCATTGGATGCAGCGTCTACAAGCCTCACCACTCTACTGCCCCTTGCCTGATATCGCCGGCAAATATTTTCTTGCGCCAGAACCTGAGGCGACCGATATCAGCGTCTGAGCGCTCGTTCCGTCGAAGCCGTCATTGGCCTGCGCGCAAAATTCGGACTTGCCGCGGCCAGGTCATGGCGGGATGATCGCCAGTCATTCATTGCGACACCCGGCCCATGTCCACATCAACGACAACACCGAATGCGGCACCTGCCTGGGCGCAGTCCCTGCAGCGTTTCAACCAATGGATCATGTTCGATCTCGGCGGCGGACCACGCCCGTTCAAGCTGGCCTGGATCATCAACCTGCAGAAGGCTGGCTCGTTTCCATTCTTCGGGTTCCTGGTCTGGTTCTACGCCGACGCGACACCTGCAGCGACATCGACCGCGGCCTGGCTCTACCTCGCCCTGCATGGCAGTTATGGCATCGTCTGGCTGCTCAAGGACCTGTTGTTTCCCGATGCCAAATGGCAGGGACGCGCGACCATCACCAGCTGCATCCTCGGCGCGATTGGCCTTGCCGCGTACTGGCTGGCCGGCTGGCTGATCATCTCGGGCCGCACCTCGATGGACTATCCGCTTCCTGCCGGGGCCTGGTACGCCCTCTGTGTCACCCTGTGCGTGCTCGGCTGCGTCATCATGATCGCCGCCGACGTGCAGAAATCCTGCACGCTCAAGCTGCGCAAGGGTCTCATCACGGACGGCATGTTCACCTATGTCCGCCACCCCAATTATCTCGGCGAAATGATGGTCTACGGCGCCTTCGCCCTGCTCGCGTGGCACTGGATTCCGGCACTCGTGCTCGCCTACTTCTGGGGCGTGCTGTTCTCGACCAACATGGTCATGAAGGAAGCCAGCATGTCGCGCCACCCGGAATGGCCTGCGTACAGGAAGCGCACCTGGTGGTTGCTGCCCGGAGTCCTCTAGTGCGCGTGAAGGCATAATCGATGCATATCGCGTGCGCGTCGCCCTGCACATCCGCGCATGAGCACGCCACGTCGCCAGGCGTATCATGGCCAGCGACAACCCGGGCTCAACCCTTCGCCCAACAGCGGGACGGTTACGAGTGAAGCTGTTCGAAAAAACAAGTAGAACGGATAACTGGCACAGGCCCAGGGACGCCGTGGATCCGGCAACGTCAGGATTCCTGCCGATGCTCCGGCGAATTGCCGTGGCGCCTGTGCTTTGCGTCTTCCTCGCCAGCTCGATTTCGTCGGCATCGCCGCGCAAGATCGACGACTACCACTGGGACAATGTCGACCGCGTCGTCGCGATCGGCGACCTGCATGGCGACTACGACAACTACCTGCGCGTGCTCGGGATCGCCGGCATCATCAATGCGCGCGGACAGTGGGTGGCGGGGGAAACGCACCTGGTCCAGCTCGGCGACATCCCCGATCGCGGCGCAGACACGCTGAAGATCATCGCGCACCTGAAGAAGCTCGCCGCGCAGGCGCGACGCAAGGGTGGCATGGTGCATACCTTGCTCGGCAACCACGAGGCAATGAATACATACGGCGACCTGCGCTACGTGTCCGCCGGCGAATTCGCCGCGTTCGCCGGGCGCGATTCGAAGCAGTGGCGCGATCGCTATTACGAGAACGTGCTGGCCGACATCAAGGCGCGCGAACCCGAGCGCTTCGCGACCTTGCCGGATGATTTCCGCCAGGCCTGGGACGCCAGCCACCCGCTGGGTTGGGTCGAGCACCAGCGCGGCTGGAATCCGCGATGGAATCCAAAGGCCGAATATTTCCAGTGGGCACTGCAGGACGAGGTGGCCATCCAGATCAACGATATGGTGTTCGTGCACGGCGGCATCAGTGGCGCGTATTGCAGGAACGAGCTTTCTTCGCTGACTGACCAGGCACGCGAGGCCCTGCGCAAGGGCGACCCGACCACGCCGAGCATCCTCACCGACGAGAACGGCCCGCTCTGGTACCGGGGCCTGGCCGGGGTCGAACCGCGCGCCAGTGCGGAGACTGTCAGCGCGATCCTCGAGCAGCGCGGCGCGCGGCATATCGTCGTCGGGCACACGCCGACCCGGGGTGCCATCTGGCCGCGCTACAACGGCCAGGTGATCCAGGTCGATACCGGCATGAGCAAGGCCTATGGCGGACATGTCGCCTATCTCGAAGCGACCGCAGCAGGGCTCCGGGCCGGCTACCCGTCGGGCAAGCTCGACCTGCCGCCGGATGATGCCGGCCGGCTCGACTACCTCAAGCGGGTCGTCGCCCTGCAGCCGGATGACGCGGGCCTGCTTGCGCAGTTGTCGGCGCTCGAACGCTCCGCAGACGAGAATGGCCAGGCGCCTGATGCGCACGCGGAATCCGTCCGAAACAGCGCCGGCCCTGGCCCGGCGACAGCCACCGCAACCATGCCTACTTGCGGCATTTCGCCATGACGTTGTCGGCGAATTTTTCATCGTCGGCAAGGATGTCGAAACCCTTGTCGAGATAGGCCAGGACCGCCTCGCGGCTCCTGGCGGTCAGGTGGACCTCGTCGCGCACAAGACCCATGATCTGTGTCCTGCGTTGCAGGAATTCCTGGCGCGCCGCGTCGAGCGTCGACTGATAGGCACAGAAGCCGCGGAACAGGCGCTCGCTGTTGCTGCGGATCGGCAGGGCCGGATTCGGGGCCGCATAGTGCGCATCGACCAGGCCCGACGAATCGAAGTCATACGGCACCGCGTACACGGTCGAGCGTGATTTCGGACCGATCAATTCGCTGTTGTGGCAGCAACGGTCGGCCGTTGGGCCGCTGAGCACGGCCCAGTCGGTATTCCCGATCAGGTACTGGAACACGGCAAAGCGGTTGTTCTCGAGCGGATCCAGTTGCGCCAGCCTGGGCTTGGGGATATCGAGCTTTTCGAGGTCGTTGCGCCTGGCAAGCGCGGAATCGTCCTCGATCAGGAAGCCGAAATGCGGCCCGTCGGTCGACCGGTCATCGCTGTCGACATAGGTGACAGTGAGCGGGCGCACGCGGAAACTGCGCTCCGTGACCAGGTTGTAGATGCGATAGGCGAGCATTTCCCGAACCGGATACTGCTCCCAGCGTTCTCCATTTCCGCAGTGGGTCACCAGCTTGAGCGACTTGTTGCCGCGAAATGGCGTGCCCTTGATCGCCTCCTTGTCGAACACCAGCTTGACCGGCGGAAACTTGCAGACCTTCAACCGGGTGATGCCGCGCGCTTCGACCGTCAGCGCCATCGAATGCGCTGCGCCGGAATCATCGGTATAGGCAAGTGTCGCCGGGTAGCCTGACAGCCTTTCCTTCTTGCGCATGAACACGCGCCAGGGCGCACTGATCGTCATGCTCAATGGCGTCTCCGACGCAAACAGGCTCGGCGGTTTTGATGGCTTCCCGACCCGCTGCGCCGTGTCCTGCGCGCGCGCCCAGGGTGCGGGAACCATTGCGCAAAGCAGCATGCCTAGCGTCGCGGCCGCCAGGCCAGCCCTGGATCCGGATATCTTGCGCATGCCCGCTCCTCCGCCTCGCCTCGCAACCGTCCCGTGTCCCGCTCATTGCGGACTTTCGTCCTCCGCTGCCTGCCCGTCCGCGGCCAGCTTGCGCTGCTTCTTCGTCTCCTTCTTGCGCGCCAGGAAATCCGATTCGAGGCCATCGCCGAAGTAGTGGACGTACAGCGTCGAATAGGTGAAGAACACCGTCAGCACCGCTGCGATCTCGAGGGCGCGCACGCCCGCCGCGATGCCCGTGCCGATCGCGACCAGGATGAACAAGGTGTCGAAGGTATCCTGCAGCGCACGCCGGAACTGGACGCCGGCGACGATGCCGGCCAGGCTGAAGGCCAGTGCCAGGCTGTGCTGGACGACCAGCACGATGCCGGCCACGATGCCGGGCAGGATCAGCACGGTCTCGTCGAGCGAATGATCGTGGATGCTGGCGCGATGGATGCCCTTGTGCACCCAGGCGATTGGCAGCATCAGCAGCCAGGTGCCAGCCAGGATGATGGCCAGTTGCCGCGCATAGCCGAGCCGGTCGAATGCGTCGGTTGCCGACAGCATGCCGTCGATCGCAGGGGGATGCATGGGACTCGCATCCTGCCCGACCTTCCCAACCGTCAATTCCCCACCCTCGACCAGTTCGCTGACGCCGCCAATCGGCAGGTGGCGCGTGAACTCGGGGAACAGCACGGCGGTCAGCAGCAGGCCGGCGGCAAGGATGAGGTGATAAAGGACCAGGCGGCGAAACAGGCGTAGCCCGATCCGGCGATCGGGGCTTGCCTCGGGCGATTTCGTAACCTGTTCCGGTGCTGCATCGGTCATGGCGCAACCCCTCCCATTCCCGTCAGAGCGAGAGCTTGTGCCTCAAGTCCGTTCAGTGCAAGCGCAACCGTGTGCCGCGCCCGGCCTGCCGATCAACCTGCCTGCGCATTCGCCCGCATGCCGGCGATGCGCGCATTGAGATCCGTGTTGGTGTGGATGCGCTCGCCTTCGCGCGGCGTTCCCAGGGTGATCACGGGACGCTTCGGGTCGTGCCTGCCTTCGACCCAGCCGTCGTTGAGCATCACTTCCAGCGCCTGCAGGGCATGTTGGCGGAACAACGGGGCCAGCGTCCCGTCTCCCTGCGCGCGGGCCTGGGCGCTGACGCCTTCAAGCAACCGCGCGAGGTCGCTCTCGCGCTTGAGCAGCGTGACCATCATGTCGAAGAATCCGTGCAGGGCGAGCTGCTTCCTGCCGCGCACGTAGCATTTCACGCGCTCGACGCGGCCATCACGGTAGATCGGCACCTGCTGCGTCGCGGCACCGAGCAGGCGCAGCTTGTACCTGTTGAAGCGCGAGACTTCCCAGGCGCCCTTGTCGTTCGAGGTGAGGCGTTGCACGACCTGGCGCGCACCGGCGAGATCGAGTCCGCCGATGCCGACCTGCCCCGGCGTATCGGCGGTGAAGCCGCCGGTGGCCAGCCAGCGAAACGCTTCCTGCGGGCTCAGGTCCATGCCGGCATCACGCGCGATATCGCGCGTCTGTTCCTGCAGGTCGGTAAAAATGCCGTTGGACGCGTACCAGAAATCGGCGAAACGGATGTGCTGGGCGATGCGTTTGCGCTGGATCTCCGAATACTGCTCCTTCAGCCAGCGTGCGTCCTTGCTGCCGTCGAGCAGCTCGCGCAAGGTATAGGCCAGTTCGCGCGCGCCGCCCTGGGTCAGGGTCAGCCCGGCCGACAGGATCGGGTCGGCGAAACCGCCCGATTCGCCGACCAGGAACCAGTTTTCGCCATGCATGCGCTCGGCGAGGAACGACCAGTCCCTGGTCGCGTGGGTCTTGCCGTCGCGGCGCGCGTTGCGGATCAGGTCGGCGACCAGCGGATCCTGCTGCAAAGCCCAGCTGTAGAGTTCGTCGGCGCTGCGCTCGCCGTCCTTGTAGGCCTGCGCATTGCACACGAATCCGATGCTGGTCCGCGTCGCGCCGATCGGGATGTACCAGATCCAGCCGATGCCGATGCCCAGGATGAGGATCCGCGTTGCACCTCCGGCGAACTGGGACGCCCACTCGGAATTTTCCCAATAGTCCCAGAATGCGATATTGCGCAGCCTCGTCGGGATGTCGACGGGCACGTCCATGGCCCGGCGCAGCGTGGCCGCGCCGCCCGACGCATCGATGTAGTAGCTCGCGCGGACCGTGCGGCCATCGCCCAGCTCGAGACTGCGCACCGCGTCGCCGTCGCGATCGATGCCGCGAACGGCGATACCCTCGAGAACCTCGGCACCCAGGCTGCGCGCATGCTCGAGCAGGATCTTGTCGTAGACGGCGCGATCCACCTGCAAGGCCAGTTGCCGCGCCTGTCCGCTGCGCGGCCTTGGCCGGGCTTCCTCGACGTAGGCCGACTCGGGAATGAATTCGAAATCCCAGAGATCCCTGCTCTGGCCCCAGCGGTAGGTGGCTCCGAACTTGATCGGAAAGCCGGCGGCCTCGACCTGGTCCCAGCACCCCATCTCGGCGAGGATTTCGCCGATCGGCGGCAGCTGGCTTTCGCCGACATGGTCGCGCGGGAATACTTCGCGCTCGACCAGGATGATGCGGGTCTGCGGGCGATATTTCAGCAGCAGCGAGGCGAGCGTCGTTCCGCCGGGACCACCGCCGATGATCGCGACGTCACAATGCAGGTCACCAGCCAGTGGCTTCGGATTCGTTTGCACACATGCCCCCGGACTCAAGATCGAGTATCGCGCAGATGACACTGCTCCCGCTCCAACCGGGAGCGGATCGGAGACCATACCGCAACCCCTGCGACGTCGCGAATCCCGCAGCGACATCCGCCAGCGGAAGACCACGCCAGCACGCATCGCCGCTACGGTTTCCGGTGGCCACCGCCGCTCCCGGTCCAGTTGCGTGAATCCGGCATCGACCCATCACGCAGGATCGGAAAAACGACGCAGGAGACGCCCCGCAAGCCGGCACCTCTCCCGTGTGCGACCGCCTGAATCATCGTCCAGGTGCGGGAGAAGCCTGAAACGATTGCTCCGCACCGCCCCGCATCTGTGCGCACACGTCGTCCCAGCCTGCCGGGTCGTAGATGAGCTGGCGCTGCCCGACCCGGTCGATTTTCGCGTAGGCGAACTGCAGCCGATGGTGGAATGCCGCCGAAACGCTCAATGAATCGCTGCGTACCGCGACCTCGACTTCCACGGGGGTGCCGTTGGCGACAGCGATGGTCGTGCGTATGCCACCTTCGCGTTGCGGAAGTGGAAGGCGTACGCGCACGCTGCGCCCGGAACTCCCCAGTACCAGCAGCAATTCGTGCCGGCGCAGCCATCGCGCTTCGCGCGGCCACGGCATGTCCCAGGACAAACGCCCCGTTTCCGCGACCGTCTCGTGCTCCTCCCATTCGGCCTCGAACTGTTCGACGCGTTCGCACAACGCGCGCATGCGCCGCCGGCTCAGGCTGAGCTGGGTGGCATGCGCCGCCAGGGCGCGCCGCTTTGCCTGCTGCTGCGCGCCGTCTAGCTGCAGCGACAGGCTGCTGGCGCCGGTCCGCTTGCCGTGCACGAGATAACCGAGCTTGCGGCACTTTGCCGGACGCGTGCTGGCGAGGGCGACTTCAAGCATCACGCGCAGGGCGCTGTGGTCGGGGTGGCGGTCGGAAAGCGAGGGCAGCGCGACCGTCGTCGGGGAGAACTGGCGGATTTCCGCGGCCAGCATATCTTCGGCGCTCGAGTCGCGCATGAGCATGTCGGTCAACCCCTGGTCGGGCCAGCCGAAAAAACGAATCTCCTGTTCCCCGATCCCGAGTAGAGACAGGGCCTGGCGGGCCTCCTCGCGCCGGCGGGCACCCCAGCGCGCACGGTCGGCCGGGCCGATATGCCAGCGTTTTTCCAGCCAGCGCTGCGGCCACGGATTGTTGTCGCCATCGGTCGCGACGAGAACCCGCAATGGCACGCCCGCAGCCATGGCAACCTGGATCAGGCCACCGGTCGCCAGGATCTCGTCATCCGGGTGCGGGACGACGACCAGCAGGCGGTCGCTCTTGCGGAACTCGATGCCGGCAGTCGTCTTGGACAAGTCTTGTACCTGTGCGATGGAAAGTTAAGTGCACGCTGGGCGGCCTGCCACACAGACTAGCGCAACTTGTCGCGCACCCGATGAACCGCGGCGCACCGGACCGGTTCCTGTGGTCCTTGAGCAAACGACTGATCGCGCCGCAACCGGCTGCACCACCGTTCGCGGGCAGTGCAGGTGCTCGCCGCTTCCCGCGGCGCACGAGGCCCCGCGGATTGCTGCCGCGCGTCCCGGCGGCATCGGTTGCGACGACTCAGTCGTCCGTGTCCGCCATCGACTGCGGATGGCGTACCTGGCCACTGCCATGCAGCACGTAACGCTCGATCGTGAGCGCTTCGAGCCCCATGGGGCCATAGGCATGAAGACGCGTCGTCGATATGCCTATTTCGGCGCCGAGACCGAGTTCGCCGCCATCGCTGAAGCGCGACGAGGCGTTGACCATGACCACCGCCGAGCGCAACGCCTCGACGAATTGACGTGCGGTGGCTTCGTTTTCCGTGGCGATCACCTCGGTATGGTCGGACCCGAAGCGGCGGATATGGGCAAGCGCGGCATCGAGGTCGTCGACGACGCGGATCGCGATGACCAGGTCGAGATACTCGGCGGCATAGTCCTCGTCGCTGGCGATGGCGATGCCGGGCACGAGTGCCCGGGTCCGCTCGCAGCCGCGCATCTCTACGCCGTGCGCGGCGAGCGCCTTTGCCGCGCACGGCAGGAATTTCCCGGCGATCCCGGCATGCACGAGCAGGGTCTCCAGCGAATTGCAGGCACTCGGCCGGCTGACCTTGCCGTCCAGCAGCAGGCCAAGGGCGAGACCGGGATCCGCCGCTTCGTCGACATACAGGTGGCAGACGCCCTTGTAATGCTTGATCACCGGCACGCGCGCATGCTCGGCGACGAAGCGGATCAGGCCTTCGCCACCGCGCGGAATCGCCAGGTCGATGACGTCGGTCAGTTGCAGCAACTCGATCATGGCCTCGCGGCGCAGGTCCTCGACCAGGGTGACGGCGGCGCGCGGCAGGCCGGTTTCCGCCAACGCATCGCCGAGCAATCCGGCCAGCGCCCGGTTCGACCGTATCGCCTCGGAGCCACCACGCAGGATCACGCCGTTGCCGGCCTTGAGGCAGAGCGCCGCCGCATCGACCGTCACGTTCGGGCGCGCCTCGTAGATCATCGCGATGACGCCGAGCGGCACGCGCACGCGCTCAACGAGCACGCCATTCGGCCGCGTGTCGCGGTGGGTGACCTGGCCGACCGGATCGGCCAGCCCGGCAACTTCGCGCAGTCCACGTGCGATATCCATGATGCGCGCCTGGTCGAGGCGCAGTCGATCGAGCATGGCGGCACCGATGCCGCGGGCCTGCGCCTCGCGCATGTCTTCGGCATTGGCGTCCAGGATCGATCCGGCATTCACCTCGATCTTCGCCGCCATCGAGAGCAGCAATGCCTGCCTGGCGGCACAGGACATCGCCGCAATCGCCCGCGCGGCGTCGCGGCAGGCCAGCGCGGAAGAAGTGATCTCCGTGGTCATGCGTTCAGTCCGTCACCATGTCGTCGCGATGAATCACATTCCCGCCATAGTTATAGCCGAGCGTGGCTTCGATGTCGCGCGAATGCCGGCGCGCGATGCGGCGGATATCGGACGCCGAATACTGGGTCAGCCCGCGCGCGACACGACGCTCGCTGCCGTCCGCGCTGCAAAGGATCTCGACCATGTCGCCGCGCGCGAAGTCGCCGCTGGCATCGAGGATGCCGCCGGGCAACAGCGATGCACCGCTTCCGCTCAGCGCCTTGGCCGCGCCCGCGTCGACCAGGATCGCGCCGGGCACGACCGGCACATGCTTGAGCCAGTACTTGCGGGCGGCCAGGCGCGTCCGCCCCGCGTGCAAACGCGTGCCGCGCAGGCGCCCGCGATCCAGCAGGCGCAGCGTTTCCGCATCGGTGCCGTTGAAGAGGATGGTATCGATGCCGGCGCTGGCCGCCTTCGCCGCGGCCTCGAGCTTGGTGCGCATGCCGCCGGTACCGGACGTCGTACCCGCGTCTCCGGCCATGGCCATCGCTTCCGGACTGATCCCCTGCATTTCGTTGACCGGCTTCGCATCGGGATGCACACGCGGATTGGCCGTGTAGAGGCCATCGATATCGGTGGCGATCAGCAGCAGGTCGGCGTCGACGAGGGCGGCAACGATCGCGGCAAGATTGTCGTTGTCGCCGAGCTTGAGCTCGTCGACGGAAACCGTGTCGTTCTCGTTGATCACCGGCATCGCGCCGAGCCGGAGCAGTTCCGCCAGCGTCGCCCGCGCATTGAGATAGCGGCGCCGGTTGCGCAGGTCGTCATGGGTCAGCAGGACCTGCGCGACAGGCCGCTCGAGGCATTGCTGCCAGAGCCCGATCATCTGCGCCTGGCCGAGCGCCGCGAGCGCCTGGCGCGCCGCCATGGCTGCGCCCGAAGCCGGCTGCCGCGGAACGATGGCACGGCCTGCCGCCACCGCGCCCGAGGAAACGATGACCACCTCGCGTCCGGCGGCCAGGCTGTTCGACACGAATCCGGCCAGGCCAAGGACATGGCGATTGCTCAATCCGGCGCCGTCTGCGGTCAGCAGGCTGCTGCCGACCTTGAGCACGGCACGTCGCCAGGCAGGCAGCGGCTGTTCGATGAAGGCATGCGCGCCGGAGGCAGGCGCCGTCGTGCTCATGCCACGGCTCCACGCGATCGTTCAAGGCACGCGGCCGCTTCGGCCCGGCACGCGGGAGGCAGGCTCCCGCACCGCGAGCCGCGCCAGCGGGCAGCCGGCATGCCGCCCTGCACGAACGCAGTCACGACAGCGCCGCCAGGCGATCGCGCAACTCGCCGAGGCGCAGGTCCGCTGCAGACCCTGGTGAAGTGCGTGCGGCCAGGCTGCCCTCCGGCGTCTTGCCCTGGCCTGCTTCTTGCGCCGCGTCCGCCGCGGCCCGGTAGGCATCGCGGAATGGAACGCCGGCAACAGCCGATTCGACCGCGACATCGGTGGCGTACATCGATGGCTCGATCGCAGCGCGCATGGCCTCGGCGTTCCAGCCAAGCTGGGCCAACAGGTCGGGCAGCAGGGCCAGCGCGTCGAGTCCGCGGTGGAAGCCGTGGAACATCGATCCCTTGCTCGCCTGCAGGTCGCGCTGATAGCCGCTGGGCAGCGAGAGCAGCTGCTCGATCTCGGTGCGCGCGGCCGCAACGCTGGCATAGCTGGCGCGCATCAGCTCGATGACGTCCGGGTTGCGCTTGTTCGGCATGATCGAGCTGCCGGTCGTGTATTGCGCCGGCAGGCTGACGAAGCCGAACTCCGCGGTCGTGAACAGCGAAAGGTCCCAGGCCAGGCGGCGCAGGTCGAGCACGGCCGAACCGAGCGCATCGAGTGCGGCCATTTCGAACTTGCCGCGCGACAGCTGGGCGTAGATCGGGCTGATCTGCATGCGCGCGAAACCGAGCTTGCGCGTCGTGTGCTCGCGATCGAGGGTGAGGTTCACGCCATAACCGGCCGCGGTGCCGAGCGGATTGGCGTCGATCAGGTCGAGCGTCTGGCGGGCGCGCCAGGCATCGTCGATGAACGCCTCGGCGAATCCTGCGAACCACATGGCCGTCGAGGAAACGACAGCGCGTTGCATGTGCGTGTATCCCGGAAGCGGCAGGGCCTCGTGCGCGGCGCGGTCGAGGCAGACCGCGGCCACGGCCTTGCAGATCGCGGACAATTCCTCGAGTTTCGACTTGAGCCAGAGCCGGCTGGCCACGAGCACCTGGTCGTTGCGGCTGCGCCCGGTGTGCACCTTGCGTCCACTGTCGCCGAGCCGCTCGACCAGCCGGGATTCGATCGCGGAATGCCCATCTTCGAATCGCTCATCGAGCACGAAGCGCCCTTCGCGAAAGTCATCGGCCAGCAGGTCCAGCTCGCGGATCAGTCCGGCGCATTCGTCGCTGTCGATGATCGCGATGTTGGCGAGACCTTCCACATGCGCCTTGCTCGCCTCGACATCGAACAGGAACAACTCGCGATCGAGCACGACGTCGTCGCCGGCAAGGAAATTCATGATGCGTCGATCGGTCTGCACGCCGGATTTCTGCCACAGCAGGTCGCTCATGTCCTTGCCTCCGCGATGGTCAGCCTTTCCGCGATTCCGCTCAGCTCATCGAAGCCCAGGGCCAGGTTGAGGTTCTGCAGGGCCTGCGTGGCCGCGCCCTTGAGCAGGTTGTCGAGCGTGGCGACGACGACGACGCGCCGGCCGCCGGCGGCGACCGCGAAGGCGCCCACCTCGGCGTGGTGCCGACCGGCGATGCGGCTGACCCAGGGCGCCTCGTCGACGATTTTCACCAGCGCTTCCCCGGCATAGCAATCCACGAACCTGGCCATGATCTGGTCGCGCTTCATCGGCTGCTGCAACCAGAGATTGACGGTCATCGTGATGCCGCGGAAATGCGGGGCGACATGCGGCATGAACTCGACCGGCAGGCCGAGATGCCGGGACACCTCGCGCTCATGCACGTGCCCGACCAGCGAATAGGGCATCAGGTTGTCGCGCAGCTTCTCCACGTCATTGCGATCGGAAGGCGTGGTGCCGGCGCCCGAGTAGCCCGAGACGCCGAAGCACTGCGGCGGCCCGGCCAGCAAATCGGTCAGCGGGGAAATGGCGAGCTGCATCGCGGTGGCATAGCAGCCCGGATTGCTGATCCTGCGCTGCCCGGCATAGCTGGCCCGGGTCAGCTCGGGCAAGCCGTAATACCAGTCCGCGTCGAAGCGGAAATCGGCGGACAGGTCGATGATCACGGCATCGGCACGTGCCGTCTCGATGGCCTGCACGTAGGGCGATGCCTTTTCATTGGGCAGGGCCAGCACGACGGCGTCCACGGCCCGGGCTGCCACGGCATCGGCATCGAGCACCTCGTAGCGCAAGTCACCCGCGAACCCGGCGACATGATCGGAGACGCGCTGGCCATGCAACTCGCGCGACGAAACGAAATCCAGTTCCAGCGCCGGGTGCGATCCGATCAGGCGGATCAGTTCCGCGCCGGTATGCCCGCGTGCGCCGACGATGCCGATGGTCCTGCGGCTCATGCCACCGCCTCCCTGGGTTCGCCAAGGGTTGCCGCCCTCGACTGGCAGTGCGCGACGCAGTCCTCGATGGCGGAAAATCCGTCGAGGCCGTACCAGAACACCTTCCACTGTTCGAGCTTGAGACAGCCGTCGGACTCCGCGTAATAGAACGGGTTGACCGGATTGCCGTGGCGCGAACGCCAGAACAGGCGCGGGTTCTCCTCGCGCATGACCTGCCAGACCGCCCTGCCCAGCCCTTCGCCCTGCGCATCGTCGAGCACGGCGAACTTGTCGAGGTAGGCATGGCCGTCAACCTCGATGAGGATCAGGGCGACGCGGTAGTTCTCGCTGACATAGGCACGGAACAACGGGGTCTGCCCGAAGTAGTCATCCTTGAGCCTGCGCGAAAAACTCGATTCGATCAGCTCGCGCAGGCGGGCCAGGTCGAGCTGTTCCCACGCGGTGACGCGCAAGACCTTCTCGCCCCTGCGGATCAGGGTTCCCGATCCCTTGTGGGTGAACAGTTCCTTGGCCAGTTCGGCAGGCTTGGTGATCGACACCGAGGAGGTCAGCGGCAGGCGATCGAGCAGGTCCTTGATCTGCTCGATCTTCACGCGCATGCCGGAATGCAGCCATGGCTGGGCGAGCAGGTGCTCGTATTCGGTCGACAGGTTGATCGAATCGATGACCTGGTTGTCGCCATCGAGCAGGCCGCCAGTGCCGGTCAGGAAGATGATCTTGTAGGGCTGCAGGACCTGGACGAGCTCGTTCGCGGCGAAATCGGCATTGATGTTGAGGATCTGGCCGCCGCGGGTTTCGCCGGTGCTGGCGATGACCGGGATCGATCCGGCGTTGAGGCTGGCTTCGATCGGCGCGAGGTTGACCGCGCAGACGCGCCCGACCAGTCCAAGCGCATCACGGTCGAGGTAGTCGGCCTCGAACACGCCGGCGGTGATCGAAGTGGCGCGCGTATTGCCCTCCTGCAATGCCTCGACGAGCTTGAGGTTCTGTGCCTGGAACACGCGCCTGACGATGGCCAGGGCCTCGGGACTGGTCACGCGCAGGCCGTTGATCGTCTTCTTCTCGATGCCGGCGGCGACCAGCTCGTCATCGAGCTGCGGTCCGGCGCCGTGCACGACGATCGGCGTCAGCCCGACTTCCTGCAGGAAGGCCAGCGACGAAGTCAGCGCATCAAGGTCGTCGCGCAGCACCGCGCCGCCGACCTTGACCACGGCGAAGCGCTTCGCATCGATCTGCGAGAAGCGCTTGAGGTACTGCGAGATCTCCTTCGCGCTGGCCATGCTCGAGAGCAGGCGCACGATGGTCTGCCGGGTCTGCCGGGTAGCCTTGTTCATTGGATCATCCTGAAAACGGATTGCGCGTAGTGGTCCAGTTGGTCGAAGGCGACCCATTCGTCCGCGGCATGGGCCTGGGCGATGTCGCCGGGTCCGTAGACCATCGCCGTGTAGCCCGCTTGCGAGAACAGCGAGGCCTCGGTCCAGAAATCGACGGCATTGCCGATGGGCAGCTCGAGCGCATCGGCCACGTCGCGCGCCGCGAGGCGACGCGCCTCGGCATCGGCGATCGCGCCGGATGGCAGGCTCGGGCCGCGGAAGGTCTCGCTGAATTCGGCCGCCGCCGGATCGGCGCAGTCGCGGAACGCTTCCAGCAGGGCGTCGACATCGGTGGACGGCAGTGGCCGGAAGCCGAAACGCAGCTCGGCGGCAGGCGCGATCATGTTGGCCTTGATGCCACCTTCGATGCGGCCGATGTTGAAGCGCAATCCGGTCAGCCCGCCGAAACGCTCATGCGCGCTGGCCTCGACGAGGGCGAGCGCCTCGTGGCCCCAGCGGATCGCCTGGTGCAGCGCGCTGTCACCGGGCGACTGCGGGGCCGATGCATGGCCTGCGGTTCCGGCAAAGCGCATCAGTACCGAACTGATGCCGCGGTGCGCGAGCACCGCCTCGGCGCGCGTCGGCTCGGCGACGAGGACGGCTTCGTAAGGAATTTTCCGGGCCAGGAACGCCGCGATGCAGCGTGGATCGTTGGCTTCCTCGTCGGAGCTGAACAGGAACGCGGCGTCGCCGTCGCAACGATTCGCGGCGGCGACGAGGGCCGCGGCGGCGCCCTTGATGTCGCAGGCACCGAGGCCGATGGCGCGATCAACCGTCCGGCGCAACTCGAAGGGGCTGGCCGTCCAGTGCGGCGAATCGGGCACGGTATCGAGATGCACGTTGAACAGGAACTTCGGCTTGCCGCGCACCGCGTGCAGGCTGACGGCGCCGGCGCCATGATCGGTCACGGTCACCTCGAAGCCGGGCAGGTTCGCGCGCAGGTAGGCGAAGATGCCGCCGCTGTCGATGGCACGCGGCGGATTGCGCGTGTCGAAGGCGACCAGCGCCTGCAGGTGATCCAGGGTCGATGCCAGCAGCTCGTTCACGCGCCGGCCTTCCGGTTGACTTCGGCCCAGAGCGTCGAGCTCATGCCGTAAAGGCGGATGAAACCCTCGGCTTCGGCCACGCCCCAGTCCGCCGACTGCGCATAGGTCGCGCCCCTGGCATTGAGGATATGCGGCGAGCGCACCGAAACCGCGTGCACCGTGCCGCCCTGGGTCTCGAGCACGACCTCGCCATTGACGCAGCGCTGGCTGGCCTGGAGAAAGGCCTCGAGGTCGGACTTCAGCGGATCGTGGAAGAAACCCTCGTAGACGAGTTCGACCCATTGCCTGGCGACGACCGGCTTGAATCGGTTCTGCGCCTTGGTGAGGACGGTTTCCTCGAGCGCGCGATGGGCCACGAGCAGCGCGGCCAGGCCCGGCGCCTCGTAGATGATGCGGCCCTTGAGGCCGATCGTGGTGTCGCCGGTGTAGATGCCGCGGCCGACGCCGTAGGGAGCGAACAGCTTGTTGAGCCGGGCCAGCAGGATGTGGCCAGGCAAAGGCTGGTCGTCGAGTTTCGTGGCTTCGCCGTGCTTGAAGGTCAACTTCACCGACAAGGCACTGGTTGGCCATTCCGCCCGCGGCGCGCACCAGCCGCGAGCGCCCTCGCCCGGCGCCTCCCAGCGGTCGATCTCGCCACCGGACATGGTCAGGCCGAGCAGGTTCTCGTTGATCGTGTAGGCCTTCTGTTTCGCACGCACGCCGAAGCCGCGCTCTTCCAGGTACTTCTGTTCGTAGGCGCGGACTTCGGTGTGTTCCTTCTGGATCTCGCGGATCGGCGCGATGATCCCGTAGTCGCCGAGCGCCTTGACGGTCAGGTCGAAACGCACCTGGTCATTGCCCATGCCGGTACAGCCGTGGGCGATCAGCCGCGTGCCGATTTCCTGCGCGCGCTGCAGCGCGGCCTCGACGATCAGGTAGCGATCCGAAACGAGCAACGGATACTGGCCCTGGTAGCCCTCGCCGGCCTGCACGAACGGTTTGACGAATCCGCTCCAGATCGCCGGACCGCCATCCACCGTCACATGGCTGGCCGCGCCGAGCTCCGCCGCGCGCGCCTCGATGAACGCACGCTCCTCGTCATCAACGCCGCCGGTATCGGCGAACACCGTATGCACGGCGTAGCCGCGCTCCTGCAGCCAGGGGATGCAGAAGCTCGTGTCGAGGCCGCCGGAGAAGGCAAGGACGATGTCCTTGGTGCCGGGATCCGGGATTCGGGATTCGGGATTGGATTGAACAGTCTGTGGGGACATGAAAGATCTCGTTATGGTTGCAGGTTGCAGGCAAGGGGCCGCTTTGACGAATCCCTAATCCCTAATCCCTAATCCCGAATCATGGCTGCGCGACAAGCGCAGCCATGATGGCCTTCTGTACATGCAGCCGGTTCTCGGCTTCGTCGATGGCGATGCAGGCCGGCGAATCCATCACCGCGTCGGTGGCCTTGACGTTGCGGCGCAGAGGCAGGCAGTGGCTGAACACGGCGTTGTTGGTCAGCGCCATCTTGGCTTCGTCGACGATGAAGTGCCGGTGCGCATCGCGAATCGGCTTTTCCTCGTCCCAGCGGCCGAAGTACGGTATCGCGCCCCAGCTTTTCGCGTAGACGACATCGGCGTCGCGATAGGCGCTCTCGATGTCGTGGCTGATCGTCAGGCTGCCACCGTTCTCCGCGACATTCCTGCTGGCGAATTCCATGTAGCGCGGATCGAGCAGGTACTTCCGGCTCGGGCACAACAGGGTCACGTCCATGCCGTAGCGGGTGGCGATCTGCAGGGCCGAATTGGCCACCGCGGTGTTCAGCGGCTTCGGGTGGTAGGTCCAGGTCAGCACGTACTTGCGCCCCTTCAGTTCAGGCCCCAGGTGCTGCTGCAGGGCCATGATGTGGGCCAGCTCCTGGCACGGATGGGTGATCGTTTCCATGTTGATCACCGGCACCGTGGAGTAGCGGGCGAACGCGCGGATCACCTGGTCCTCGCGGTCGACCGCCCAGTCCTTGAACTTCGGGAACGCACGCACGCCGATCATGTCGACGTAGCGGCCGAGGACGCGCGCCACTTCGGCGATGTGCTCTTCGGTGTCGCCGTCCATGACCGTGCCTATCTCGAACTCGATCGGCCAGGCATCCTTGCCCGGCGCGAGCACGATGGCCTTGCCGCCGAGCTGGTGGGCGCCGAGTTCGAAGCTCGTGCGCGTGCGCATCGACGGGTTGAAGAACAGCAAGGCGATCGACTTGCCGGCGAGCTGGCCGCCAAGGCGGGTTTTCTGGAAATCCCGCGCCTGGTCAAGCAAGCCGTCGAGGTCCTTGCGGCTCCAGTCCTGGGTACTGAGGAAATGTCTGTTGGTCACGATCTGCCCCTGCGGAAAGCAAAAAAACCCGGCACGATGGCCGGGTTTTCGTCGAAAATCATGGAACGCGCGACAGCTACCCGGCCGGATTGGAGGTCATCGGTCGACGCGCGCGCGACGTCATGCCGGCGGCCATGCGGGCGCTGGTCAGGATGTCGGTGGCGGTCTGCGGGTTGTTCATCTTGGCTGCGACGTTACCGGCATTTGTGCCGCAGTGCAACAGATATGCCTGCGGGCCGGGAAACAACAGGGCCGCCCAGCGGCGGCCCCGAAAAAATCAAACGGTGCAATGAACCGGCCTACTCGGCCGGCGCAACGCTGACCCGGACGCGCATGCGCTCGCCTGGATCGTAATCAAGCTGCGACATGAACACGTCGCCCCGGTAGCGATATTGCACGTCGTATCCGACGATGCGGCGCTCGCTGTAGCGTTCGCTGACCGTACGGCAACGGGTCTCCGTCTGGGCATAGTAGCGGTCGTCACGGCGGGCGGCGTTGTTGCCGATGGCACCACCGATCAGGGCACCGGCTACCGTGGCCGCCTTGCGTCCGTCTCCCTTGCCGACCTGGTTGCCGAGCGCCCCACCGACAATGGCGCCGATGACGGTACCAGCGCCGTTGTTGCCGCGGGAGTCACGCCGTTCGACGTCGGTGTCGTAGCACTCCTCGCGCGGCCGGCTGCTTTCGACATTCTCGTAGACCGGATCCACGCGCAGGACGTCGGCCCAGGCGAGACGGACATTGTCCGCGCCTCGCTCGTCGCCGTATCCGCGGTCCTGCGCCAGCGCCGGACCGGCGGCAATGGCACCTGCGGCGAGGGCGACAAACACAAAACTCTTGACCATTTCATTCTCCAGATCGGGGTCGGGCACGCGCGCCGGACCTGCAAGGGGTCCGCGATCTCTCCGGATCGATTGCCCAATGGGCGCACGAATGCCACGTTGTTGCATGAATTACAGCACAGGATTACTGAATGCCGATTAAGAGTACGGCGGCATCCGGCTGGGCACGGGCCCCGGCCGCAGGCTGCTATCATCCCGCGCTGCCCCCGCAATGCGCCCTTGACCGATGAAACTGCGCCTGCACAATTCGATGACGCGCCGCGTCGAGGATTTCGTTCCCCAGGATCCTGAACGGGTCACGATGTATGTCTGCGGTCCGACCGTCTACAACTACATCCACATAGGCAATGCGCGTCCGGCGGTGGTATTCGGATTGCTCGCGCGCCTGTTGCGGCGGCGCTACAAGCACGTCGTCTATGCCCGCAACATCACCGATGTCGACGACAAGATCAACGCCGCCGCCAAGGCGGCGGGGACGCCGATCACGGACATCACCGACCGATTCGCCAGGGCCTATCACGAAGACCTGGCCAGGCTCGGCGTCGATCCGCCGGACATCGTCCCGCACGCCACCGCGCACATCGCCGAAATCATCGCCATGTGCGAACGCCTGATCGCCAGCGGCCACGCCTACGCCGCGGAAAACCATGTCCTCTTCGAAGTGGAGCGTTTCGCCGATTACGGCAGGCTGTCGGGCCGCTCCACCGAGGACATGCTCGCCGGCGCCCGCATCGACGTGGCGCCCTACAAGAAGAGCCCCGGCGATTTCGTGTTGTGGAAGCCTTCCAGCGACGACCTGCCCGGCTGGGATAGCCCATGGGGTCGCGGCCGGCCTGGCTGGCACATCGAATGCTCGGCGATGGCCGAGGCCCATCTGGGCGATACCATCGACATCCATGCCGGCGGCAACGACCTGATGTTTCCGCATCACGAGAACGAAATCGCCCAGAGCACCTGCGCCCACGGCGGCAAGGTGTTTGCCCGCTACTGGCTGCACAACGGCATGCTCACCTTCGGCGGCCGCAAGATGTCGAAATCGCTCGGCAACGTGATGATCCTGCACGAGCTGCTCGAGGCCTATCCGCCCGAAGTGCTGCGCTTCCTGCTGCTGCGCGCGCATTACCGGCAACCGCTCGACTGGTCCGACAGCACGTTGGCGCAGGCTCGCGCCACGCTCGATGGCTGGTATGGCGTGCTGCGTGACCGGACCAGTGTCGAGCTCGCCGACGACGAGCTGGCCGTGGCCCACGACTTCGAGGCCGCGCTCTGCGATGACATCAATACGCCGGCGGCCTTTGCCGTGCTGTCGGCGTTGGCCGACGAGGCGCGCAAGGCATCGACGCCGGACGAGCGCAAGCGGACCAAGGCCGCCCTGCTGGGATCGGCACGCTTCGTCGGCCTGCTGCAGGAGGATCCCGAAACCTGGTTCCGGCAGACAGGAACAGGCCAGGCGATCGACCCGGACTGGGTGCAGGGATTGCTCGACGAACGCGTCGCCGCACGCGCCGCGAGGGATTTTTCGCGTGCCGACCAGATCCGCAAGGAGCTGGCCGACAAGGGCGTCGTCATCGAAGACAGCGCCGAGGGGACCCGCTGGAAAGCGGCAAAGCCCCACGAAGCCATCCCTTGAACCGCTTGCGGCGCAGCCGCGCCCCGGATTTCCCATCGCATGCACGCGACCGGTACGGCTGGAATTCGCCGTGCATGCCCACAGGTAGGTTTGGATGAACCCGAATCCAGAGCAGAGCACCTTTGAACCGGCCGAGCCCAGTGCGGAACTGGCGCAGGCAGCGATCGCCGAGGAGTTCGGCTATTTCAGCGACTGGACCGAACGCTACCAGTACCTGATCGACCTCGGCCGCAAGCTGCCTGAATTCCCCGACTCGGCGCGGACCGAAGAAAACAAGGTAACCGGTTGCCAGTCGCAGGTCTGGCTGCAGGCCAGCGGCGACTCGGGTCGCCTCGATTTTCGCGCCATCAGCGACTCGTCCATCGTGTCCGGCCTGGTCGCGCTGCTGTTGCGCGTCTACTCCGGGCGCCCGGCCAGCGAGATCCTGGCCACCGAGCCGAGCTTCATCGAGGCGATCGGGCTGGCCAGGCATCTGTCGCCGACACGCTCGAACGGGCTGGCCTCGATGCTTTCGACGATCAAGCGGCACGCGGCCGAATCAATCCACTGAACCGGCTTTCCGACAGCCGGGGCGCTCTCGACGATCGCGATGGATGCCGTTGCACGTCATCGTTTCGTCATCGCAGGGCAATACGCGCTTAAGACGCCTCATCCAGCATGTCCGCCATGGAATGCGGGGATCTGGCATGCGCGTAGCGATCGTCACGGAAACCTGGCCGCCGGAAATCAATGGCGTGGCGCTGACCGTGCAATCCCTCGCATTGGGTCTTCGCAAGCTTGGCCACCCAGTGGAACTGGTGCGCCCCCACCAACCCGGCGATGCAGGGAAGGACTCGCCGGACGGATTCGCCGAACTCCTCGTTCGCAGCGCCGCTTTGCCGCGCTATCCGGGGCTGCGTGTCGGAATGCCGGCACAGGCACGCCTGACCAGACACTGGCAGGAAATCCGGCCCGACGCGATTTACGTAGCCACCGAGGGTCCACTGGGCCACAGCGCGGTGGCTGCGGCACGCCGACTCGGCATTCCGGCCTGCACGGGATTCCACACGCGATTCGACGATTTCGCCAGCCACTATGGTTTTGCATGGCTGAGTCCGCTGGTGTTCGCCGGCATGCGCCGGTTCCACAACCGTGCCGCAGCCACCCTCGTGCCGACCCGGGAACTCGCACGATTCCTGCGCGCACGGAAATTCACCGATGTCCGCGTGCTGAGCCGGGCAGTCGATACCGGGCTTTTCCGTCCGCAGCGGCGCGACGCGGCCCTGCGCGGGCAGTGGGGAATCCGCGCGGATGGCATGGCGGTCGTCCACGTCGGCCGCCTGGCGGCCGAGAAGAATCTCGATCTGGCGGTCCGTGCATTCCGCGCAATCCAGCTCAGGCATGCCGATGCGCGCTTCATCGTGGTCGGCGACGGACCCGAACGTGCGCGCATTGCGCGGGAGAATCCGGATTTCTGCTTTGCCGGCGTGCGTCGCGGCGAAGACCTTGCGCGACACTACGCCAGTGGCGACCTGTTCCTCTTTCCGAGCACCAGCGAAACCTTCGGTAACGTCACACTGGAGGCCATGGCGAGCGGCCTGGCCGTCGTCGCTTTCGACTATGGCGCCGCGCGCGAACACATGGCCGATGCGGGCTGCGGAGCATGCGTCCCGGTGGCCGATGCCAATGCCTTTGTCGACGCTGCGCTGGCGCTTGCCGACGATCCGGTGCGGCGCGCCGATTCGGGGCGCAGGGCCCGCCTGGCGGTTTCTTCGCTCAGCCCCGACACGGTCAGCTGCAGTTTCGCCTCGCTGTTGGCGTCGTTGCGCCTGGAGTCCGCCGCATGAACCGCGGCTGGCAACGCTTCGAACTTCTCAGTGGCGAATGGCGCCTTTGCCTGGCGTGCAATCGCTGGGTCGCGGACAAGTCCGTGGTGCGCTTCTTCCGCGTGGTCAGCCGACTTGGCGACGGCATGATCTGGTATGCGCTGATGCTCGTGCTCGCCCTGTTCTGCGGAGATCGTGGCAGGCAGGCAGCGCTGCACATGGCCCTTGTCGGGCTGGTCGCGGCCACCCTGTACCGGCTGCTCAAGCGCTGGACGCGGCGGCCGCGACCGTTTCGCAGCCACGCCGGCATCGTCGCCCACATGGCGCCGCTCGACGAATACAGCTTTCCTTCGGGCCATACCCTGCACGCGACAAGTTTCAGCCTGGTGGCTTTGGCCTGGTTTCCATCCCTGCTGGCCGCCCTGCTGCCTCTGACCCTGGCGATTGCCTTCTCGCGCGTCATCCTGGGATTGCACTATCCGAGTGACGTAATCATGGCCATGGCAATCGGAACCGGCCTGGCCGAACTCTCCCTCGTCCTGGTTCTCTAGCCTGCCTGCATTGCCGTTGTGGCTACCCTGCGATGCAGCTATCCGCGCTAGCCTATCCCGCGCTGGTCGCCGCGCTTGCGCACGATCAACATGGCCAGTTCGAGCGACTGCTCGTAGTTCAGGCGCGGATCGACTGACGACTTGTAGGCGCGGGTCAGGTCGTTCTCGGTCAGGTCGCGCGCGCCGCCCATGCATTCGGTGACGTTTTCTCCGGTCAGCTCGAGGTGGACGCCGCCGAGGCGCGTGCCTGCCGCCGCATGGATGTCAAACGACTGGTCGAGTTCGTCGCGGATGTTCTCGAATCGGCGCGTCTTCACGCCACTGCCGAGTGACTCGGTATTGCCGTGCATCGGATCGCAACACCACAGCACCTTGCGCCCGGACGCTTTCACTGCGGAAAGCAGGGGCGGCAATGCCTTGGCGACGTGCCTGGCGCCCATGCGATGGATCAGGGTCAGTCGGCCGGGCTCGTTGTCGGGATCGAGCACGTCGATCAGTCGCAGCAGCTGGTCGGGCTGGGTCGATACGCCGACCTTCACGCCGATCGGATTGCGGATGCCACGGCAATACTCCACGTGAGCGCCACCGATGTCGGCGGTGCGCATGCCGATCCAGGGGAAATGCGTCGACAGGTTGAACCAACCCCAGTGGCGCGGAACCTGGCGCGTCAGCGCCTCTTCGTAGTGCAGCAGGAGGGCTTCGTGCGAAGTATGGAAATCGACGCGCTGGAACTCGCCGACCGGCCTTCCGGCCAGGGTTTCCATGAAACGCAGCGAGTTGCCGATGGATTCGACCATCTGCCGGTACTCGCCCTGCAGCGGCGAATGCTCGACCCAGGCGAGATCCCAGTATTCCGGGTGATGCAGGTCGGCGAAGCCACCATCGATCAGCGCCCTGACGAAGTTCATCGTCATCGCCGAACGTGCATGGCCCTTGATCAGGCGTCTCGGATCGGGGCGACGGCTGTCGCTGTCAAACGCGGGGCCGTTGACGATATCGCCGCGATAGCACGGCAGGGTGACGCCGTCCTTGGTCTCGGTGTCGGCCGAGCGTGGCTTGGCGTACTGGCCGGCAAAGCGCCCGACGCGCACGATCGGCAACTTGAGGCCATGCGTGAGCACGAGGCTCATCTGCAGCATGACCTTGAGACGGTTGGAGATCAGCGGCGAGGTGCAGTCGTCGAAACTCTCGGCGCAGTCGCCTCCCTGGAGCAGGAAGCGCCGGCCTTCGGCGGCATCTGCAAGCAGGCCGCGCAGGGCCAGGATCTCCCATGAGGTGACCAGCGGCGGCAGCTCGCTCAATTGCGCAAGTGCGACCCCGAGCTCGGCGGCGTCCGCATAGGTCGGCTGCTGGACGGCTGGAAATGCCCGCCAGGACGCTGGAGTCCAGTTTTCGGGTTCCCGCACCGGAGCTATGTTTCGTTCGCGCTTCATTGGACTTGCTCATGCTGCACTGCGGCATCCATCATGCCACAGCGTGCCCGCCAGTCAAATCAGACGCGGCGGAACCCCGCCCAGAGCGAAACCACGAACAGGACCGCGAAGCAGGCCAGTACCCAGGTTGGCATGGACAGGCCGAGGAAGGTCCAGTCGATGGTCCCGCAATCCTGGTCGCGGATGAAGATCGTCTTGAGGAATTTGAGCGCATCGTAGTTGTCGAGCGCGTACTCGAACGACGGGGCACAGCCTTCCAGCTGTTCTGGCGGAAGCTGCTGCAGGTAGACGTGCCGGCCGGCGATATACGCGCCACCCGCCGCCAGCAGCGCCGAAAACAGGCCATAGATGCGCACGCCGAGCCGGCCCGGCCCGTGCACTGCAGCCAGCAGGGCGACCAGTCCCACGCCGATGACGAACACGCGCTGGACCATGCAGAGCATGCACGGCTGGTAGCCCTGCACATACTGCGCAAACAGGGCGTAGCCCATCAGCAGCGCACAGGCGCAAGCAATCAGGAGGAACAGCTTGCGCGAGGAAAGATGGCGACTCATTGCATGGACTCCGGCTCTGGTTGAAGGGAACCTGCGAACAGACAGGTTCCGGCAGGTTGCGGTTCCCTGAGGAAGACATTGCGCCCGATGACCGGTGCCGTCACGCCAGAGTATCCCGCAAACGAAAAAGCCCCGCATGGACGGGGCTTTTCACGGAGGCTTGAAGAACCCCGATCAGTCTTCGACGGCTTCGCTGGCAGTCTGCGGGCGATCCAGCAGCTCCACATAGGCCATCGGGGCGCTGTCGCCGACGCGGAAACCGCACTTGAGGATGCGCAGATAACCACCCTTGCGCTCGCGGAAGCGCGGACCAAGCTCCACGAACAGCTTGCCCACCGCCTGCTTGTCGCGCAGGCGCGCGAAGGCCAGCCGGCGATTTGCAACGCCATCGGTCTTGGCCAGGGTGATCAGCGGTTCGGCGACCCGGCGCAGTTCCTTTGCCTTCGGCAAGGTCGTGCGGATCAGCTCGTGCTTGAACAGCGAGGCAGCCATGTTCTTGAACATCGCTTCGCGATGGCTGCTCGTACGGTTGAGTTTGCGTCCGGATTTCTGGTGGCGCATGGTCGAATTCTCACTATCTGTTGTTATGAAAAGCCGGCACCTGTGTCCGACTCCCCGCGGTTACCCGCTTTTATTTGCCTCATCGAAGAGGCTTCATTTCGCGCAATCCCATCGGAGCGAATAGCTCCTCCAGGTGTGCGGCCATGGATGGCCGCTTTTGATGGTCGACGGGGGCGCAATCAACATCCCCGCCAAAATCAAACTACTCAGCGATCACGGACGATCGCACTAGCCAAGTTGCATGCCGTGCGCAATGCCCGGCGGCGGCCAAGACTCAAGCTTCATGCCGAGCGACAGGCCACGCTGTCCCAGCACATCCTTGATCTCGGTCAGCGACTTCTTGCCCAGGTTCGGCGTCTTCAGCAGTTCGACTTCGGTCTTCTGCACGAGGTCGCCGATGTAATAGATGCTCTCTGCCTTGAGGCAATTGGCCGAACGCACGGTCAGCTCGAGGTCGTCGATCGGGCGCAACAGCACCGGATCCACGCCGCTCTTGTCGGTCTTCGCATCGGCGCTCTCGCGGCGGGTGAAATCGCCGAAGATCGAAATCTGGTCCTGCAGGATCTCGGCAGCCTTGCGCACGGCCTCTTCGGCGTCGATCGCACCATTGGTGTCGATCTCGAGCACGAGCTTGTCCAGGTCGGTGCGCTGTTCGAGACGCGCGCTGTCCACCTGGTAGGCCACGCGGCGGACCGGGCAGAACGATGCATCGAGCTGCAGGCGACCGATCGGACGGGCTTCCTCGTCCGGCAGGCGGCGCGACACCGCGGGCTGGTAGCCCACGCCACGCACGACCTTCAGGCGCATGTTCAGCGACACGTCCTTGGTCAGGTTGCAGATCACGTGATCGGGGTTGATGATCTCGACGGTGTGGTCGACCTTGATGTCTCCGGCCGTCACGACGCCCTTGCCCTTCTTGCTCAGGGTCAGGGTCGATTCGTCATGGCCGTGCATGCGGATCGCGATGTCCTTGATGTTGAGCAGGACTTCGATGACGTCTTCCTGGAGGCCTTCCAGCGTCGTGTACTCGTGCAGCACGTTGTCGATTTCGACCTCGACGATCGCGCAGCCGGGAATGGACGACAACAGGACGCGACGCAGCGCGTTGCCAAGGGTATGGCCAAAGCCACGCTCCAGAGGCTCGACCACGACTTTGGCGTGGTTGGCTCCGATGCGCTCGACCTGGATGCCGCGGGGACGCAGCACATTTGTGGATCCTGCCATGAACAGGGACTCCGAAAGTTGCGGTGAATTACTTCGAGTAAAGCTCGATGATGAGGCTCTCGTTGATATCCGAGGGCAGGTCCGAACGCTCAGGCAACGACTTGAACACGCCGCTGAACTTCTTCGCGTCTACTTCGACCCAGGTCGGAACCAGGTCCATCTCCTGCGAGACGGTGAGGGATTCCTGCACACGCAGCTGGCTGCGTGCGCTCTCGGTGAGAGAGATCTCGTCGCCCGGCCGCACCTGATAGGACGGCAGGTTGACGCGCTTGCCGTTCACCGAAACTGCGCGGTGGGCGACCAGCTGGCGAGCCTGGGCGCGGGTGACCGCGAAGCCCATGCGATAGATGACGTTGTCGAGGCGCGTTTCCAGCTGGCGCAACAGGTTTTCACCGGTGTTGCCCTTCTGGTTGGACGCCTTGACGTAGTACTTGTGGAACTGGCGCTCGAGCAGGCCATAGATGCGCTTGACCTTCTGCTTCTCGCGCAGCTGGACGCCGTAATCCGACAGGCGACCCTTGCGGGCGGCGCCGTGTTGGCCAGGCTTCTGTTCCAGCTTGCACTTCGAATCGATCGCGCGCGCAGGGCTCTTGAGGCTGAGGTCAGCGCCTTCGCGCCGGGCCAGCTTGCAGGTGGGTCCGATATAACGAGCCATTTCGGTATCCTTTAGACGCGACGCTTCTTCGGCGGACGGCACCCGTTGTGCGGGATTGGCGTCACGTCGATGATGTTGGTGACCTTGAAGCCGACATTGTTCAACGAACGAACTGCCGATTCGCGACCCGGGCCTGGGCCCTTGATGCGCACTTCGATTGTCTTCACGCCATATTCGGCGGCGGCGCGGGCAGCCTTCTCCGCGGCCACCTGGGCTGCAAACGGAGTGGACTTGCGCGAGCCACGGAATCCGGCTCCGCCAGCGGTTGCCCACGAAAGGGCATTGCCTTGGCGATCCGTGATCGTGACGACAGTGTTGTTGAAAGACGCCTGCACATGGCAGATCGCGTCAGTCACAACGCGCTTGATCTTTTTCTTCGGCTTGGCGACCGGCTTATTCATGATTCGTTTCCGGGCAGATTATTTTCTGATCGCACGACGCGGACCCTTGCGGGTACGGGCGTTGGTGCGCGTGCGCTGGCCGCGCATCGGCAAGCCGCGGCGATGACGCAGACCGCGGTAGCAGCCGAGATCGATCAGGCGCTTGATCGCGATACCCACTTCGCGGCGCAGATCGCCCTCGACGATGTATTTCGCGACCTCGTGACGGATCTTCTCGACCTCGGCCTCGGTCAGGTCCTTGATCTTGGTCGACGGCGCGACACCCGCGTCCAGACAGACCTTTTTCGACCGCGAGCGGCCGATCCCATAAATGCTTTGCAGACCGATCGAAGCATGCTTCTGGACCGGAAGATTGACACCCGCAATGCGCGCCATGTTTGAATGTCTCCGAAAGAACTAAATGCGCAGTGAACTTCGTATTCTATCTGTTATCAAGGGAAACTGGAACCCCTTGATGCCCGTGCCCACCCCCTGCGGGAAGTGGCCACGGCAGCTCCGTTTGCCCGGCTCAGCGACCCTTGAGGTTCGCCTTCTTGAGCAGGCTTTCATATTGGTGCGAAACCAGGTGCGCCTGGATCTGCGCCGTGAAATCCATTACCACCACAACCACGATCAGCAGGGACGTACCACCGAAGTAGAACGGCACGTGCCAGGCATTGCGCAACAGGTCCGGCACCAGGCAGACGGCGACCAGATAAAGGGCGCCGATGCCGGTCAGGCGCGTCATCACGCCATCGATGTAGTCGGCCGTCGCCTTGCCCGGACGGATGCCCGGAATCAGGGCCCCCGAACGCTTGAGGTTGTCGGCCGTCTCCTGCGAATTGAACACCAGCGCGGTATAGAAGAAAGCAAAGATGACGATCATGGCCGCATAGATCAGCATGTGCAGCGGCTCACCCGGGCCCAAGGCCTGGGTCAGGGTCTGCAACCAGCGGATCTCGTTCGAGTTGTTGAACCATGCCGCGGCGGTCGCCGGGAACATGATCAGGCTCGAGGCGAAGATCGGCGGGATGACGCCCGCCATGTTGATCTTCAGCGGCAGATGCGAACTCTGGTTCATGTAGGCGCGGCCTGCACCGCCCTGCTTGCGCGCATAGTTCACGGTGATGCGGCGCTGGCCACGCTCCATGAAGACGACGAAGGCAGTCACGACCAGTACGGCCACCAGAACCATCATCAGCTTGAGCCAGGTCAGCTCGCCGCTGTTGGCCATGCCCAGCGTGTGCACGACGGCGGTCGGAAGACCGGCGACGATTCCGGCGAAGATGATCAGCGAGATGCCGTTGCCGATACCGCGCTCGGTGATCTGCTCGCCCAGCCACATGAGGAACAGTGTTCCTGCCGTGAGGCCGACGACGGTACCGAAAATGAAGCTCGGACCCGGGGCGTAGACCACGCCGGCCTGGGTCTGCAGCATGGTGGCCACGCCAAAGGACTGGAACATCGACAGGCCGACCGTACCCCAACGCGTGTACGTGGTCAGCTTGCGTCGGCCCGATTCGCCTTCCTTCTTGAGCGCTTGCCAGGCCGGCACCACCGAACTGAACAGCTGGACGACGATGGATGCCGAGATGTAGGGAATGACGCCGAGCGCGAACAGCGAGAAGCGGCTCAGCGCGCCACCCGAGAACATGTTGAACATGTCGATGAGGCCGCCGCTGTTCGATACCAGCCGCGCCATCGCTTCCGGGTTGACGCCAGGAACCGGAATAAACGAGCCCAGACGGAACACGATCAGCGCGCCGATCACGAACAAAAGACGATGCTTCAGCTCGGTCAGCTTGCCGAGCGACGCCAATCCGCTGGATTTCGATGCTGCCACGGTTATTCGACGCTCCCGCCTGCCGCCTCGATCGCGCTGCGGGCACCGGCCGTCACGGCAATGCCGCTAAGCTTGATCGCCCGGGTCACTTCACCCTTCTTGACGATCTTGGCGCGCGTAGCACGCGTTTCGACCAGGCCGGCAGCCTTCAGTGCCGCGAAATCGACCACGTCGAGATTGAGCTTGTCGAGCTGGTAAAGCAGCACTTCGCAGACATCCATCGACATCTTCGAACGGAAGCCGACCTTCGGCAGGCGGCGCTGCAGCGGCATCTGGCCGCCTTCGAAACCGGCCTTTACCTTGCCCTTGCCCGAACGCGCAAACTGGCCCTTGTGACCGCGGCCGCAGGTCTTGCCGAGGCCGGATCCGATGCCGCGGCCCACGCGCACGCCTTCTTTGCGGGCGCCCGGTGCGGACTTGAGAGTATTGAGACGCATGAAATCGACTCCTGGTTCTGCAGGACGCTTACGCGTCACTTTCGACGTTGACGAGGTAGCTGACCTGGTTGATCAGGCCCCGGACCGACGGCGAATCCTTCAGTTCACGCACATCGTTGATCTTGCGCAGGCCGAGGGCCTTGACGCTGAGACGATGACGCCCCTGGCAACTGTTCGGGCTCTTGACCAGGCGCACGCGCACGGTCTGGTTCTTTTCCTTAGCCATTGCCGAGTACCTCTTCAATCGTCTTGCCGCGCTTGGACGCGATGCCCTGCGGCGTTGCCATGGCCTGCAAACCGTTGATCGTGGCGCGAACCAGGTTGATCGGGTTGCGCGAACCGACGGCCTTGGCCAGAACGTTCTTCACACCGACGACCTCGAGCACGGCACGCATGGCGCCGCCAGCGATCACGCCGGTACCTTCGGAAGCGGGCTGCATGTAGACGCGAGCCGCGCCGTGGTTCGCCTTGACGGCGTGCCACAGGGTGCCTTCCTTGAGATCGACGCGCACCATGTTCTTGCGCGCACGTTCCATCGCCTTCTGGATGGCGATCGGCACTTCGCGCGCCTTGCCATAGCCGAAGCCGACCCGACCTTCGCCATCGCCGACAACCGTCAGCGCGGTGAAGCTCATCTGGCGGCCACCCTTGACGGTCTTCGCCACTCGATTTACTGCGATCAACTTCTCGAGGAGGCCGTCGCTGGTCTCACGATCATTGCTTGACATGTTTCACCTTTGTGCCGGTCACTGGGGATCCGGACTTTAATTTGCGACTTGAGTCGCTTGGAGTTGTGGTGGATCGGTGTTGGAGATTCGAGATTTGGGATTCGGGATTCGCAAGAGCGCGCGCACTGCTTCGCTTTGTCGAATCCCGAATCCCAAATCCCGAATCCCGGATTTTCTAGAACTTCAATCCCGCCTCGCGTGCCGCATCGGCCAGCACCTGGATGCGGCCGTGGTAGCGGAACCCGGAGCGATCGAACGCAACATTCTCGACGCCTGCCTTCAATGCACGCTCGGCGATCATCTTGCCGACTGCGGCCGCGGCGTCCTTGTTCTTGGTGCCCTTGAGCCCTTCGGCCACCGCCTTCTGCACCGTCGATGCGGAAGCGATGACCTTGTCCCCCGAGGCGCTGAAAACCTGCGCATAGAGATGCTGCCCGGTACGGTGCACGCTGAGGCGCGGCACGCCGAGGGAGCGGATATGCATGCGCGTCGACTTGGCGCGGCGCAGTCTTGCGGTGTTCTTGTTCACTGTCATTCTCCGGGAAGCTGAAGCGCCAATTAGGCCTTCTTGGCTTCCTTCAAGGTGATCTTCTCGCCTGCATAACGAACGCCCTTGCCCTTGTAGGGCTCCGGCGGACGGAAAGCGCGAATCTTGGCTGCAGCTTCGCCGACGACCTGCTTGTCCGTACCCTTGATCAGGATCTCGGTCTGCGTCGGTACCTCGAGGGTGATGCCCTCGGGCGCCTTGAACAGGACGGGATGCGAAAATCCAAGGGTCAGGTTCAGGTCCTTGCCGGCCAGTGCGGCACGGTAGCCGACGCCGACCAGTTCAAGCTTGCGCTGATAGCCCTCGCTGACACCGACGACCATGTTGTTGATCAGGGCGCGGGCGGTGCCGGCCATCTTGACGTCGCCGTCGGTCTTGCCGCTAAGCAGCACCTGGCCGTTCTCGAGCTTTGCGAGAACGCCGGGGGGTGTCGCCAGCTTCAGGGTTCCCTTGGGACCCTTGACGATAATCGAGTCGGCGGCCACCTGGACGTCAACGCCCTTCGGCAGCACAACGGGTTTTTTGGCAACTCGTGACATGTTCTCTCTCCTTAGGCCACGATGCCGATGACTTCGCCGCCAAGACCCTGGGTGCGGGCCTGTGCATCGGTCATGATTCCGGACGATGTGGAGACGATGGAAATACCGAGGCCATTGAGCACCTTGGGCAGCTCGCCCTTGCCGCGATACACGCGCAAGCCGGAACGGCTGACCCGCTCGATGCGGTCGATAACCGGCTTGCCCTCGTAATACTTGAGGCCAATCTCGAGTTCGGGCTTGCCTTCCTTCGCCTGCACCTGGAACTCGGCGACATAGCCCTCGTCCTTGAGCAGCGTGGCGATGGCGAGCTTTACGCGCGACGAAGGCATGCGCACAGCGCGCTTGCCGGTAGCCTGGGCGTTGCGGATACGCGTGAACATATCGGCAATGGGATCAGTCATGCTCATGTTTCAAATGTCCTTTCAAGCATCGATATCCGAATCGTTAAGATCCGAGATTTGGGATTTGGGATTCGGGATTCGAGAGAGCGGGGTCGCGAAGCTTTCGCCTTTAAAACGAATCCCCAATCCCGAATGCCGAATCCCGGCATTCATTTACCAGCTGGCCTTGCGCAAGCCCGGCACGTCTCCGCGCATCGTGGCTTCGCGCAGCTTCATGCGACCGAGGCCGAACTTCTTGTAAACGCTGCGCGAGCGGCCGGTCAGGGCGCAACGGCTGTGCTGGCGAACCGGGCTCGAATCACGCGGAAGCTTCTGCAGCTTCTCGGCGGCTTCGAGCTTTTCCTCGTAGGTCGCCTTCACGCTGCTGACGGTCTTCCTGAGCTGGTCGCGCTTTGCCGCATATTTCTTGACGAGCTTCGTGCGCTTGTTCTCGCGCATGATCATTGAAGTCTTGGCCATTGCCGGTATTCCTGCTTCGCTGAATTAGTTGCGGAACGGAAAGCCGAAGGCTTCGAGCAACGCCTTGGCTTCTTCGTCGGTACGCGCAGTGGTCGTCACTGCGATATCCATGCCGCGCAATGCGTCGATCTGGTCGAAATCAATCTCCGGGAAGATGATCTGTTCCTTGACGCCCATGTTGTAGTTGCCGCGACCATCGAATGAACGGCCCGAGATGCCGCGGAAGTCACGCACGCGCGGCAGGGAAACGTTGACCAGGCGGTCGACGAACTCGAACATGCGTCCACGGCGCAAGGTGACCTTGCAGCCGATCGGCCAGTTGTCGCGGATCTTGAACGTCGCGATCGACTTCTTCGACAAAGTGATGATCGGCTTCTGACCGCCGATCTTGGCCATGTCGGCCACGGCGTTCTCGAGAATCTTCTTGTTGCCGACGGCCTCGCCAACGCCCATGTTGAGCGTGACCTTGGTCAGGCGCGGCACCTGCATCGGATTCTTGTAGCCGAAACGCTCGATCAGCTTCGGAACAATCGTTTCTTTGTAGATGGTTTCAAGACGCGTTGTCATTGCGGCAGCCTCAAGCGTCGACAACTTCGCCGGACGGGCGGAAAACGCGAACCTTGCGACCGTCTTCAAGTGTCTTGAAGCCGATCCGCGCGCCCTTGCCCGTGGCGGAGTTGAACAACTGTACGTTAGAAATGTCGATCGAAGCCTCGCGCTCGATGATTCCGCCAGGCTGGTTGGCCTGCGGATTCGGCTTCGTGTGACGCTTGACCAGGTTGACGTTCTGCACGAACACGTGGTCACCGACCACGCGCGAGACTTCGCCCTTCTGGCCCTTGTTTTTGCCGGCGATCACGATGACCTGGTCGCCTTTGCGGATACGGTTCATGTCGGCTTTCCCGTTTACAGCACTTCTGGAGCGAGCGAGACGATCTTCATGAACTTCTCGCTGCGCAGCTCGCGCGTCACCGGCCCGAAGATGCGGGTTCCGATCGGCTCGAGCTTGTTGTTGAGGAGTACGGCCGCGTTTCCGTCGAAACGGATCAGCGAACCATCGGCGCGACGGACACCCTTGCGGGTACGCACGACGACGGCATCGTAAACCTCACCCTTCTTCACCTTGCCGCGCGGAATCGCTTCACGCACGGAAACCTTGATAACGTCGCCGATCTGGGCATAACGGCGCTTCGAACCACCGAGCACCTTGATGCACATCAGTTCGCGAGCGCCGCTGTTGTCCGCTGCGGCCAGCGTGGTCTGCATCTGGATCATGTTGCTTGCTCCTTACGTCCCGGGCCGGTTACTGCGTGGCCCGCGTGACGATTTCGACCACGCGCCAGTTTTTCGTCTTCGACAGCGGTCGCGTCTCGGAAATACGCACCACGTCGCCCTCACGGCAGGCGCCGTCGGCATCGTGTGCATGCACTTTCGAAGAACGACGCACGATCTTGCCGTACAGCGGATGCTGCACCTGGCGTTCCAGCAGAACGGTAACCGTCTTCTGCATCTTGTTGCTGACCACACGCCCTTCGAGCGTGCGTACATTCTTTTCTGTTTCGCTCATCGCAGGTCGTCCTTACTTCTTGCTGCCAAGGACGGTCTTGACCTGCGCGATTTCGCGCCGGACACGTCCGAACTGGTGGGTTTGGGTAAGCTGACCGGAGCCCTTCTGCATACGAAGGTTGAACTGCTCGCGGCGAAGTTCGCCGAGATGTTCGTTCAGCTCCTTCTCCGACTTTTGGCGAAGTTCTTTCAGTTCCATCACAGCACCGTTCTCGTTACAAACTGGGTCTGGACCGAGAGCTTGGCTGCAGCCAGGCGAAACGCCTCGCGTGCAGTGGTCTCGTCGACACCCTCGATTTCATAAAGCATGCGGCCCGGCTGCACCGGTGCCACCCAGAATTCAACGCTACCCTTGCCGTTGCCCATACGCACCTCGATCGGCTTCTTGCTGATCGGCTTGTCGGGGAACACGCGGATCCACAGCTTGCCGCCGCGCTTCACGAATCGCGTGATGCAGCGACGGGCCGCCTCGATCTGGCGGGCCGTGAGATGGCCATGCGTCGTCGCCTTCAGGCCAAACGAGCCGAAGCTCACCTTGGTGGCGACGTAGGACAGGCCCGGGTTACGGCCTTTTTGCACCTTGCGGTACTTGGTTCGCTTCGGTTGCAACATGATTCAGTTCCTTACTTCGCCGAAGACCGACGAGGCGCGCGCTCTTCGCTTGCCTCAGCCTTGGCTTCCTGCGTGGCAGCATGAAGGTCGAAGATCTCGCCCTTGTAGATCCAGACCTTGACGCCGATGATGCCGTAGGTCGTCTTTGCCTCCGCCAGGCCGTAGTCGATATCCGCGCGCAGGGTATGCAGCGGGACGCGACCCTCGCGGGCCCATTCGGAACGCGCGATTTCCGCACCGTTCAAACGACCACCCACGTTGACCTTGATGCCGAGTGCGCCGAGGCGCATGGCATTCTGAACCGAGCGCTTCATCGCGCGACGGAACATGATGCGGCGCTCGAGCTGCTGGGCGATCGACTCGGCGACCAGTTGGGCGTCGAGCTCGGGCTTGCGCACTTCGGTCACGTTGATGTGGGCGGGAACACCCATCACCGCGGTGACTTCCTTGCGCAGCTTCTCGATATCCTCGCCCTTCTTGCCGATGACGACACCCGGACGCGCCGTGTGGATCGTCACCCGCGCGGTCTTGGCCGGACGCTCGATGGTGATCTTCGAGATGCCAGCCTGGGCGAGCTTCTTCTTGAGCAGCTCACGGACCTTGAGATCGGCGGCCAGATAGCCGGCGAAATCGCGCTTGTTGGCGAACCACTTGGAATTCCAGTCCTTGGATACACCAAGGCGAAACCCTATGGGATTGACTTTATGACCCATCGTTAGCGTCCTTTACTCGCCCACGACCACGGTGATGTGGCTGGTGCGCTTGGTAATACGGTTACCACGGCCCTTGGCACGTGCATGCATACGCTTGAGTGACGGGCCTTCGTCGACAAAGATCTTCGAGACCAGCAACTCATCGACATCCGCGCCCAGGTTGTTCTCGGCATTGGCAACGGCCGACAACAGGAGCTTCTTGACCAGATGTGCGGCCTTCTTGTTGCTGAAGGTGAGCAAATTGGTTGCATTCCCAACCGGCATGCCACGCACCTGATCGGCGACGAGGCGAACCTTCTGGGCGGAGATGCGCGCGCTGCGCAATATCGCTTTGGCTTCCACGATGCTATCCCCTTATTTCTTCTTTTCGGCGGATTTCTTGTCGCCGGAGTGACCCTTGAACGTGCGGGTCACGGCGAATTCGCCGAGCTTGTGGCCGACCATGTTCTCGTTGACCAGAACCGGGACGTGTTGGCGGCCATTGTGGATGGCCAGGGTGAGTCCAACCATTTCCGGCGAGACCATGGAACGGCGCGACCAGGTCTTGATCGGGCGCTTGTTGCTGCCTGTCGATATCGCCTCGACCTTCTTCAGAAGGTGATGGTCGATGAACGGGCCTTTCTTCAATGAACGAGCCATGATCTATCTCAACCTCTGCGATCGCGCACGATGAACTTGTCGGTGCGCTTGTTCTTGCGCGTCTTGTAACCCTTGGTCGGCATGCCCCAGGGCGACACCGGATGAGGATTACCCTGACCAGCCTTGGCCTCACCACCACCGTGCGGGTGGTCGACCGGGTTCATGGCTGCACCACGAACGGTCGGGCGAATTCCGCGCCAGCGGCTGGCGCCGGCCTTGCCGAGCTTCTCCAGGCTGTGCTCGGAGTTGCCCACTTCGCCGATCGTCGCGCGGCATTCAGCCGGCACCTTGCGCATTTCGCCGGAGCGAAGACGCAGGGTGGCGTGGCCTTGCTCGCGGGCCACCAGCTGGGCCGATGCACCGGCTGCACGCGCCATCTGCGCGCCCTTGCCGGGCTTCATTTCGATGCAGTGGACCGTGGAGCCGATCGGAATGTTGCGCAGTGGCAGCGAATTGCCGATCTTGATCGGCGCCTCGCGACCTGCCATCAGCTGGTCGTCGACCTTCGCACCCTTCGGCGCGATGATGTAGCGACGCTCGCCATCGGCGTACAGCAACAGGGCGATATGCGCCGTGCGGTTGGGATCGTACTCCAGGCGCTCGATTCGGCAGGCAATGCCTTCCTTGTCGCGCTTGAAGTCGATTATACGGTAATGCTGCTTGGAACCGCCGCCCTTGTGACGCGTGGTGATGCGACCGTAATGGTTGCGGCCACCCGTCTTGTTCTGCGACTCCGTCAACGGCGCATACGGCGCGCCCTTGTGGAGCCCGGGGGTCGATACGCGTACCGCGGAACGACGTCCTGCGGAAGTGGGCTTGAGTGTGATCAGTGCCATGGATAATTCACCTTAGGCCTTGGCCATCACGTCGATGGATTGACCTTCGCCAAGACGTACATATGCCTTGCGCTTGTTTCCGCGAGTGCCGGTCTTCTGGCGGAATGCCTTGGTCTTGCCCTTGAGGTTGACCACATTCACCGTTTCGACCTGCACATTGAACAGCTGCTCGACGGCCGCCTTGACGTCGGCCTTGGTCGCGCCTTGCGCAACCTCGAAAACATACTGGTTTGTTTCCTGCAGACGCGCCGTCTTTTCAGAGATCAACGGGGCACGCAGCACGTTGTAGAGATGCTCTTTCATGCCAGCCACTCCTCGATCTTCTTGATCGAATCGACAGTCATCAACACATGGTCCGCGCCAACCAGGCTGACCGGATCGATGGCCGCGCCGTCGACGACATGCACGTACGGGATGTTGCGGGCAGCCAGGTACAACGCCTCGGGGGCGTTCTCCGCAACCAGCACGCAGCGTCCGGACACTTCGAGTTCGGCCAGCTTGGCGACCAGGGACTGCGTCTTGGGCTGGTCGATGCCGAACGAATCGATGACGCGCAGACGGCCGGTTCGGTTGAGCTCGGAAAGGATCGATACCAGCGCGCCACGAAACATCTTGCGATTGATCTTCTGCGCGAAGCTGCGCGGCTTGGCGGCAAAGGTAACGCCACCGCCGATGAAGATCGGAGCCTTCAGGGCGCCATGACGCGCACCGCCACCCTTCTGGGCCTTCGACTTCTTGGTCGTGCCGCTGACTTCGGAACGGGTCAGCTGCGCCTTCGTTCCGGAGCGCCCTGCATTGCGGTAGGAGACCACGACCTGGTGGACCAGGTCCTCGCGGAATTCCTTGCCGAACACGGCTTCGGAAACCTTGATGGGCTTGGAGCCTATGACATTGAGTTCCATCACTATGCTCCTCAGACCTTGGCCGCGGGACGGATGATCAGGTTGCCGCCCTTCGCACCCGGCACGGAACCCTTGATCGCGATCAGATGACGCTCGCTGTCGATCTTGACGACTTCGAGGTTCATCGCCGACCGGCGCACGGCACCCATGTGGCCTGCCATCTTCTTGCCCGGGAAAACGCGTCCCGGCGTCTGGCGCTGGCCGATGGATCCTGGCGCGCGATGCGACAGCGAGTTGCCGTGCGTGGCGTCGCCCATCTTGAAGTTGTACTTCTTGATGGTGCCCTGGAAACCCTTGCCCTTGGTGATGCCGGCGACGTCGACGATCTGTCCGACCGTAAACACTTCGTCAGCCTTGAGCTCACCGCCGACGCTGAACTTCGCCAGTTCATCGGCTTCCAGGCGGAATTCCCACAGCCCGCGGCCCGCTTCGACCTTGGCCTTGGCGTAGTGCCCGGCCAGCGGCTTGTTGACCAGGGCCGCACGCTTGCTGCCTGCAGTTACCTGGATGGCGTTGTAGCCATCGATTTCCGTCGTCTTCACCTGGGTCACACGATTCGGCGTCGCTTCAATCAGCGTCACCGGAATCGAGCGTCCGTCTTCAGTGAAGATTCGACTCATGCCGCATTTGCGGCCTACCAATCCGATACTCATCGTCGTGTCCTATCTGCCGCTATCAGTAGAGCTTGATCTGGACGTCCACACCGGCCGCCAAGTCGAGCTTCATCAGGGCATCCACGGTCTTGTCGTTTGGATCAACGATATCCAGCACCCGCTTGTGAATGCGTGTCTCGTACTGGTCACGTGCATCCTTGTCTGCATGAGGCGACACCAGGATGGTGTAGCGCTCAATCTTGGTCGGCAAGGGAATCGGACCACGCACCTGCGCACCCGTGCGCTTCGCCGTTTCCACGATTTCGCTCGCCGAACGGTCGATCAGGCGGTGATCGAAAGCCTTCAGCCTGATTCGGATCTTCTGGTCTGCCATTGCCGTGTGTTTCCTGGTTGGGGCAAGGGGCGCGCACACCCCTAACCGCTCATTTCATTCGCTTGGGATTCGGGATTCGATATTCGGGATTCGTTCAAAGCGGAAGTCCGCTCTTTCAAATCCCCAATCCCTAATCTCGAATCCCTGCTTCCATTTACTCGAGAATCTTCGCCACCACGCCGGCGCCGACGGTGCGGCCGCCTTCGCGGATCGCAAAGCGCAGGCCATCTTCCATCGCGATCGGTGCGATCAGCGTCACCACCATCTTCACGTTGTCGCCCGGCATCACCATCTCGACGCCTTCCGGCAGCTCGCAAGCGCCGGTCACGTCGGTCGTGCGGAAGTAGAACTGCGGGCGGTAACCCTTGAAGAATGGCGTATGACGACCGCCCTCTTCCTTCGACAGCACATACACTTCCGCTTCGAACTTCGTGTGCGGCGTGATCGTTCCCGGCTTGCACAACACCTGGCCGCGCTCGACGTCGTCGCGCTTGGTGCCGCGCAGCAGCAGGCCCGCGTTGTCGCCCGCCTGGCCCTGGTCGAGCAGCTTGCGGAACATCTCGACGCCGGTGACCGTCGTCTTGACCGTCGGACGAATGCCGACAATCTCGATTTCCTCGCCCACCTTGATCACGCCTCGCTCGATACGTCCGGTGACGACCGTGCCGCGACCCGAGATCGAGAACACGTCCTCGACCGGCATCAGGAACGCCTTCTCCACGTCGCGCTGCGGCTCCGGGATCCAGCTGTCCAGCGCGTCGACCAGCTTGATGATCGACGGGACGCCAATCTCGGACTGGTCGCCTTCCAGCGCCTTCAGCGCCGAACCGTGGATGATCGGCGTGTCGTCGCCCGGGAACTCGTACTTCGACAGCAGTTCGCGCACTTCCATTTCGACCAGCTCGAGCAGCTCGGCGTCGTCGACCATGTCGGCCTTGTTCAGGAACACCACCACGTACGGCACGCCGACCTGGCGCGCCAGCAGGATGTGCTCGCGCGTCTGCGGCATCGGGCCATCCGCGGCCGAGCACACCAGGATCGCGCCGTCCATCTGCGCCGCACCCGTGATCATGTTCTTCACGTAGTCGGCATGGCCCGGGCAATCGACGTGCGCGTAATGGCGCAGCGGCGATTCGTATTCCACGTGCGCGGTCGAGATCGTGATGCCGCGCGCCTTTTCTTCCGGCGCCGCGTCGATCGCGTCATAGGCCTTGAATTCGCCACCAAAACGCTCCGCGCCGATCTTCGTCAGCGCCGCGGTCAAGGTCGTCTTGCCGTGGTCAACGTGGCCGATCGTGCCCACGTTCACGTGTGGCTTCTTGCGCTCGAATTTTTCCTTGGACATGTCTGTCTACCTTTTTGATTCGTGATTCGAGATTCGTTGTTCGAGAGAGGAGATTTCGATTCTGCGAATCTCCAGTCTCCAATCTCCAATCCCTAGCTTTTCTTGATGACTGCTTCGGCGATGCTGCTCGGTGCCTCGGCGTAGTGATCGAATTCCATCGTGAATGTGGCGCGGCCCTGCGACATGGAACGCAGGCTTGTTGCATAACCGAACATCTCGCCCAGCGGAACCTGGGCATCGATGACCTTTCCGGAAGGCGTGTCGTCAGTTCCCTGGAGAACTCCGCGGCGCCTGCTCAAGTCGCCCATGACATCACCCATGTAGTCTTCCGGCGTCACCACCTCGACTTTCATGACCGGCTCCAGCAGGACCGGATTGGCCTTGTTGAAACCGTCCTTGAAACCCATCGAGCCGGCGACCTTGAAGGCCATCTCGTTGGAGTCGACTTCATGGTACGAACCGTCAACCAGACGGATCTTGATGTCGACTACCGGGTATCCCGCCATCGGCCCACTGGTCATCGCTTCGCGAATGCCCTTGTCGACCGCTGGTACATATTCCTTCGGCACCGAACCGCCGACCGTCTCGTTGACGAACTCGTAACCGGCGCCACGTTCCTGCGGCTCGATCTCGAGGACGACATGGCCGTACTGGCCCTTGCCGCCCGACTGACGCACGAACTTGCCTTCCTGCCTGACCGCCTTGCGGATCGTCTCGCGATAGGCGACCTGTGGCTTGCCGACGTTCGCTTCGACATTGAACTCTCGACGCATGCGATCAACCAGGATGTCGAGGTGGAGCTCGCCCATGCCCGCAATGATCGTCTGCCCCGACTCCTCGTCGGTTCGCACGCGGAAGGACGGATCCTCCTGGGCGAGCCGCGACAAGGCAATTCCCATCTTCTCCTGGTCGGACTTGGTCTTCGGCTCGACGGCCATGGCGATCACCGGTTCCGGGAACGTCATGCGCTCGAGCGTGATTACCTTGTCCTGCGCACACAGCGTGTCACCCGTGGTGACGTCCTTCAGACCAACCGCGGCGGCGATGTCGCCGGCGCGCACTTCCTTGATCTCGTCACGCTGGTTCGCATGCATCTGGAGCAGTCGACCGACCCGCTCCTTCCTGCTCTTGACCGGGTTGTAAACCGTATCGCCTGAATTCAGCACGCCCGAATAGACGCGGAAGAATGTCAGCGACCCGACAAACGGATCGGTCATGATCTTGAACGCCAGCGCAGCGAACGGAGACTCGTCCAGCGCAGCGCGCGTATCTTCCTTTTCGGACTCGTCCACGCCCTTGACCGGCGGACGATCCGCTGGCGACGGCAACAACTGGATGACCGCATCCAGCATTGCCTGCACGCCCTTGTTCTTGAACGCCGTTCCGCAGAATACCGGGATCAGCGAACCACCTACCGTACCACTGCGAATGCCGAACAGGATCTCCTTCTCGGAGAGCTCGCCCTCTTCGAGATACTTGTTCATCAAGTCCTCGGAGGTTTCCGCAGCCGCCTCAACCAGGAACGAGTGCGCCTTTTCGCAGGCATCCTTGAGAGATGCCGGAATGTCGCGATACTCGAACTTCAAACCCTGGGACTCCACATCCCAGTAGATCGCCTTCATCTTGACCAGGTCGACCACGCCCTCGAAATTCTCTTCGGCGCCGATCGGCAGCTGCATCGGCACCGGATTCGCACCGAGACGCGCCTTGAGTTGCCCGACCACCTTGTCAAAATCCGCACCGGTGCGATCCATCTTGTTGATGAACGCAAGCCTCGGCACGCTGTACTTGTTGGCCTGGCGCCACACCGTTTCCGACTGCGGCTGAACACCACCCACCGCACACAGCACGAACACCGCACCATCCAGGACCCGCAGCGAGCGCTCTACTTCAATGGTGAAATCGACGTGCCCGGGGGTGTCGATGATATTGAAGCGGTGCTGCTCAAGGCTGTTGTCCATTCCGGACCAGAAACAGGTCGTCGCAGCAGACGTGATGGTGATGCCACGCTCCTGTTCCTGCTCCATCCAGTCCATGGTCGCGGCACCCTCGTGCACTTCACCGATCTTGTGGTTGACGCCGGTGTAGAACAGGATTCGTTCGGTTGTCGTCGTCTTGCCGGCATCGATGTGGGCCATGATGCCGAAATTACGATAACGCTCGATTGGGGTGTTGCGAGCCACTTCGTTGATCTCCAGCGGGTATCCATTCCCGGTGCAAAACGACCTTCCGTGGCCGCATGATTCAATAAGGTATTACCAGCGGTAGTGCGAGAACGCCTTGTTGGCTTCGGCCATGCGATGCGTTTCTTCACGCTTCTTCACGGCGCCGCCACGGCTTTCGGCCGCGTCGAGCAACTCGGCTGCCAGCTTGCGCGGCATCGTGTTCTCGCCACGCTTGCGCGCGGCTTCGATCAGCCAGCGCATTGCCAGCGCCATGCGCCGCGAGGAACGCACTTCCACCGGCACCTGGTAGGTCGCACCACCGACGCGGCGGGACTTCACCTCGACGGCCGGCGCAACATTGCCCAGCGCCTTCTCGACAACGCCAACCGGCTCGGCATGCTTTTCGCCGATCTGGCTGAGCGCGCCGTAGACGATCTTTTCGGCCACGGACTTCTTGCCGCTCTGCATCACCATATTGATGAAGCGCGCGATGACATCGCTGCCGTGCTTCGGATCGGGCAACGTGGTGCGAGTGGGATTGGAACCTTTACGCGACATGGATCAAACCTTTCCAGGTGAACTTGCTCAGGATTTCGGGCGCTTCGCGCCGTACTTCGAACGACTTTGGCGGCGCTTGGTCACGCCGGCCGCGTCGAGACTGCCGCGCACCGTGTGGTAGCGGACGCCGGGAAGGTCCTTGACGCGACCGCCGCGGATCAGCACTACCGAGTGCTCCTGCAGGTTGTGGCCTTCGCCACCGATGTAGCTGATCACCTCGAAACCGTTGGTGAGGCGAACCTTGGCGACCTTGCGCAGAGCCGAATTCGGCTTCTTCGGGGTGGTCGTGTAGACACGCGTGCACACGCCGCGACGCTGAGGGCAATCCTGCAGGGCAGGCGAAGCGCTCTTGTACGTCTTCGGACTACGTGGCTTGCGCACCAATTGATTGACTGTTGACATGCGTTTTGAGCCCTAAGAAACAAAAGACAGGCCGAGTAAACTCGACCTGCCCAGAAGCGGGAGTTTAACGTTCAGGCAACGAAGCTGTCAACGCTTCGCCGCCCTACGTTCGCATCCATTCGCTCGAACACGAGGCGCTTCCTGCGCCTCATTTCGATGTAAGGTAGATCTTCGCCTGTCAGGTCAGGTCGCCGTCACCGGCTGCCGTCTCCGCCACCGAACTCGTGGAACCAAGCGTAGCCCGCTCAAGATCGGTCAGTTCGCCTTCGACCTTCCGGCGTGCGGAATGGTAGGCCAACCCCGTACCGGCGGGAATCAAGCGCCCAACTATAACGTTTTCCTTCAGGCCACGCAAGGTATCGCGCGTGCCCCGCACCGCCGCCTCGGTCAGCACGCGCGTCGTTTCCTGGAAGGAAGCGGCCGAAATGAACGATTCGGTGGCAAGCGAGGCCTTGGTGATGCCGAGCAGGACCGGCGTGTACTCGGCCGGCAGTTCGTCACGGCCAACAGTACGCTCGTTCTCCTGCAGCACGCGCAAGCGGTCGGCCTGCTCGCCACGCAGGTAGCGCGTGTCGCCGGCAACCGAGATCTCCACCTTGCGCAACATCTGGCGGATGATCGCTTCGATGTGCTTGTCGTTGATGCGCACGCCCTGCAGGCGATAGACGTCCTGGATTTCCTTGGTCAGGTAGACCGCCAGCGGCTCCACGCCGAGCAGGCGCAGGATGTCATGCGGATTCGGCTCGCCGTCGACGACGGTCTCGCCCTTCTCCACGTGCTCGCCTTCGAAGACGATGACCTGGCGCCATTTCGGAATCAGTTCCTCGTGCTCGCTGCCATCCGAATCACGGATGATCAGGCGCTGCTTGCCCTTGGTGTCCTTGCCGAAGGCAATGACGCCGGAACGTTCGGCGAGGATCGCCGGCTCCTTCGGCTTGCGCGCCTCGAACAGGTCGGCCACGCGCGGCAGACCGCCGGTGATGTCGCGGGTCTTGGAGGTTTCCTGCGGGATACGCGCGACGACGTCGCCGACGCCCACTTCGGCACCATCCTGCAGGGACACGATGGCCCCCGCCGGCAGGAAGTACTGGGCCGGGATATCGGTGCCGGGCAGGCGCAGTTCGCCACCCTTCTTGTCGACCAGGCGCACCATCGGACGCAGATCCTTGGCCGCGCTGCCGCGACGCTTCGGATCGGTGATCTCGACGCTGGCCAGGCCGGTCAGTTCGTCGGTCTTCTCGATGACGGTGATGCCTTCGACGAAGTCGATGTAGCGGATCACGCCGGCCACTTCGGAAACGATCGGATGGGTGTGCGGATCCCACTTGGCGATGGTCTGGCCGGCCTTGATGTCGGCACCGTCCTTGACGTCGATGACCGCGCCATAGGGAACCTTGTAGCGTTCGCGCTCACGGCCATGGGCATCCATGATCGAGAGCTCGCCGGAGCGGGACACCGCGACCAGCTTGCCGTTGCCATGCTGCACGGTCTTCAGGTTGTTGAACTTGACCGCGCCGGTTGTCTTGACGTGCACGTTGTCGATGGCCGCCGCTCGCGATGCCGCACCGCCGATATGGAAGGTACGCATGGTCAGCTGGGTGCCCGGCTCACCGATCGACTGCGCGGCGATCACGCCAACCGCTTCGCCGATGTTGACGATGTGCCCGCGGGCCAGGTCGCGCCCGTAGCACAACCCGCAAACCCCGAAGGTCGCCTCGCAGGTGATCGGCGAACGCACGAGGACCGATTGCACGCCGTCGGCTTCGAGCTGCTCGACGATCTTCTCGTCGAGCAGGGTGCCGCGCGTGACGATCGGATCTTCCTTGTCCCCGGGCGCGAACACGTCCTCGGCAACCACTCGGCCGAGCACGCGATCACGCAAGGGCTCGACCACGTCGCCGCCTTCGACGATGGCGGTCATGGTCAGGCCATTCTGGGTGCCGCAGTCGACCGAGGTGACTACCACGTCCTGGGCCACGTCGACGAGTCGGCGGGTCAGGTATCCGGAGTTGGCGGTCTTCAGCGCGGTATCGGCCAGGCCCTTGCGGGCGCCGTGGGTCGAGTTGAAGTACTGCAGCACGTCAAGGCCTTCACGGAAGTTCGCCTTGATGGGCGTCTCGATGATCGAGCCGTCCGGACGTGCCATCAGGCCTCGCATGCCGGCCAGCTGGCGGATCTGCGCAGCGGAGCCACGCGCACCGGAGTCGGCCATGATGTACAGCGAGTTCATCGACTTCTGCACGATCTCCTCGCCCTTGGCGGTCTTGACCTTGTCGTTGCCGATGACGTCCATCATCGCCTTGGCGACGAGTTCGTTGGTGCGCGACCAGATGTCGACGACCTTGTTGTAGCGTTCGCCAGCGGTGACCAGGCCGGACTGGAACTGTTCCTGGATCTCGACGACTTCCTTCTCGGCAACCTCGAGGATGCCCTTCTTGGCATCCGGGATCTTCATGTCGTCGATGCCGATCGAGATGCCGGCCCGCGTCGCGTAATGGAAGCCCATGTACATGAGCTTGTCGGCGAAGACGACCGTTTCCTTCAGGCCGAGCAGGCGATAGCAGGCATTGATCAGGCGCGAGATGTTCTTCTTGGTCAACTCTGTGTTGACCAGGGCGAACGGTAGTCCGACCGGCAGGATGTCGCAGAGCAGGGCGCGACCGATCGTGGTCTCGACGATTGAACGGCCTTCGCTGCGCTCGCCGGTGACGTCATCGATGGTGGTCTCCTCGATGCGCACCTTGACCTTCGCATGGAGCTCGACGACGCGGCTCTCGTAGGCACGATTCACTTCATCGATATTGGCGAACACCATGCCTTCGCCGCGCACGTTCTCGAGTGCGCGGGTCATGTAGTACAGGCCGAGCACGACGTCCTGGGTCGGCACGATGATCGGGTCGCCGTTGGCCGGCGACAGGATGTTGTTCGACGACATCATCAGCGCGCGCGCTTCGAGCTGGGCTTCCAGCGACAGCGGCACGTGGACGGCCATCTGGTCGCCGTCGAAGTCGGCATTGAACGAGGTGCAGACCAGCGGATGCAGCTGGATGGCCTTGCCCTCGATCAGGACCGGCTCGAACGCCTGGATGCCGAGGCGATGCAGGGTCGGCGCACGATTGAGCAGGACCGGATGTTCGCGGATCACCTCTTCGAGGATGTCCCAGACCTCGGCCTCTTCGCGCTCGACCAGCTTCTTGGCCGCCTTGATCGTCGCGGCAAGGCCGCGGCGCTGCAGCTTGGAGAAGATGAACGGCTTGAACAGCTCGAGCGCCATCTTCTTCGGCAGGCCGCACTGGTGCAGCTTGAGGGTCGGGCCGACCACGATGACCGAACGGCCGGAGTAGTCGACGCGCTTGCCGAGCAGGTTCTGCCGGAAGCGGCCCTGCTTGCCCTTGATCATGTCGGCCAGCGACTTCAGCGGGCGCTTGTTGGTGCCGGTGATGGCACGGCCGCGACGGCCGTTGTCCATCAGTGCATCGACCGCTTCCTGCAGCATGCGCTTCTCGTTGCGCACGATGATGTCGGGCGCATTGAGTTCGAGCAGGCGCTTGAGGCGGTTGTTGCGGTTGATGACGCGGCGATACAGGTCGTTCAGGTCGGAGGTCGCGAAGCGGCCGCCATCCAGCGGCACCAGCGGACGCAGGTCCGGCGGCAGCACGGGCAGCACGGTCAGGACCATGTATTCCGGGCGGTTGCCGGACTCGAGGAAGGCCTCGACCAGCTTGATGCGCTTGGTCAGCCGCTTGAGCTTGGTCTCCGACCCGGTCGCCGCGATTTCCTCGCGCAGGCGGATCAGCTCGGCATTGAGGTCGATCGTCTTGAGCAGCTCGTAGACGGCTTCGGCGCCCATGCGGGCGTCGAATTCGTCGCCATGCTCCTCGACCGACTGCAGGTACTGCTCTTCATTGAGCAGCTGGCCGCGCTCGAGCGGCGTGAGGCCGGGATCGACAACGACGTAGGCTTCGAAGTAGAGGATGCGCTCGATGTCACGCAGGGTCATGTCCAGCATCAGGCCGATGCGCGAGGGCAGCGACTTGAGGAACCAGATGTGCGCGGTCGGGCTGGCCAGTTCGATGTGGCCCATGCGCTCGCGGCGGACCTTGGCCAGGGTGACCTCGGTACCGCACTTCTCGCAGACCACGCCGCGGTGCTTCATGCGCTTGTACTTGCCGCACAGGCACTCGTAGTCCTTGGTCGGCCCGAAGATGGCCGCGCAGAACAGGCCGTCACGCTCGGGCTTGAACGTGCGGTAGTTGATGGTCTCCGGCTTCTTCACCTCGCCGAACGACCACGAACGGATCAGGTCCGGCGAAGCGAGGGCGATCTTGATCGCATCGAAGTCCAGCGTCTGGCGCTGCTGGTTGAACAGGTTAAGCAGATCTTTCATGGGGTTCTCCTGAGCTCAGCAGCCGATCACTTGGACTTGGTTTCATCAAGCTCGATGTTGATCGCGAGCGAGCGGATTTCCTTGACCAGTACGTTGAACGACTCCGGCATGCCTGCCACCATCTCGTGGTCGCCGTCGACGATGTTCTTGTACATCTGGTTGCGTCCGGAAACGTCATCGGACTTGACCGTGAGCATTTCCTGCAAGGTGTACGCCGCGCCGTAGGCTTCCAGTGCCCAGACTTCCATTTCGCCGAAGCGCTGTCCGCCGAACTGGGCCTTGCCGCCGAGCGGCTGCTGGGTGACCAGGGAGTACGGACCGGTGGAACGTGCGTGCATCTTGTCGTCGACCAGATGGTTGAGCTTGAGCATGTGCATGTAGCCGACCGTGACCGGTCGATCGAACGACTCGCCGGTGCGACCGTCGATCAGCATGGTCTGTCCGGATTCCGGCAGGCCCGCCAGCTTGAGCATGGCCTTGATCTCTGACTCGAACGCGCCATCGAACACCGGCGTCGCCATCGGCACGCCGGAGCGCAGGTTGCGCGCCATCGTCAGCAGTTCATCGTCGGTGAACGACTTGAGGTCGACTCGCTGCTTGAACGTGTCCTTGTCGTGGTTGTAGATCGCGTCGAGGAACTTGCGCAGCTCGCTGACCTTTTCATTGGTGTCGAGCATCTTGCCGATCTTCTCGCCGAGGCCCTTCGCGGCCCAGCCGAGATGGGTCTCGAGGATCTGGCCGATGTTCATTCGCGACGGCACGCCGAGCGGATTGAGCACGATGTCGACCGGGCGGCCGTCCGCCGCGAACGGCATGTCCTCGACCGGAACGATCATCGAGACGACACCCTTGTTGCCGTGGCGTCCGGCCATCTTGTCGCCCGGCTGGATGCGGCGCTTGACGGCCAGGTAGACCTTGACCATCTTGAGCACGCCCGGGGCAAGGTCGTCGCCGGCCGTGATCTTGGCCTGCTTTTCCTTGAAGCGGCGATCGAATTCCTCGCGATGGCCCTTGATCTGCTCCTGTGCGCGCTCGAGCATCTCGGCGGCATCCTCGTCCTTCATGCGGATCGAGAACCACTCGTCGCGCTTGAGGCTGTCGAGGTACTCGTCGGTCAGCGCCGAGCCCTTCTTCAGCGCACCGGGGCCGCCATTGGCGGTCTTGCCGAGGATCGCGCCGCGCAGGCGGTTGTAGATCGCGCCTTCGAGGATGCGGAACTGGTCGTCGAAGTCCTTCTTGATGCGCTTGATTTCCATCTCTTCGATCTGGCGCGCACGCTTGTCCTTCTCGATGCCGTCGCGGGTGAACACGGTGACGTCGATGACGGTGCCGTCCATGCCGGGCGGAACACGCAGCGAGCTGTCCTTCACGTCGGACGCCTTCTCGCCGAAGATCGCGCGCAGCAGCTTCTCTTCCGGGGTCAGCTGGCTCTCGCCCTTCGGCGTGACCTTGCCGACCAGGATGTCGCCGGCCTTCACTTCGGCGCCGATGTAGACGACGCCGGATTCATCGAGGCGTGCCAGCGCCTGCTCGCCGACATTCGGGATGTCCGCGGTGATTTCCTCAGGCCCGAGCTTGGTGTCGCGGGCGACGCAGGTCAGTTCCTCGATATGGATCGTCGTGTAGCGGTCCTCCTGGACCACCCGCTCGGAGATCAGGATCGAGTCCTCGAAGTTGTAGCCATTCCACGGCATGAACGCGACCAGCATGTTCTGGCCGAGCGCGAGCTCGCCGAGATCGGTCGACGGACCGTCGGCCAGCACGTCGCCGATCTCGACCTTGTCACCGACGTTGACCAGCGGACGCTGGTTGAGGTTGGTGTTCTGGTTCGAGCGCGTGTACTTGGTCAGCGGGTAGATGTCGACGCCGGCGTCGTTCTCGCCGATCTGGTCTTCCTTCACGCGGACCACGATGCGGCCGGCATCGACCTGGTCGATCTCGCCGCCGCGACGCGCGGCCACGATCACGCCCGAGTCGCGCGCCACGGCGCGCTCGATGCCGGTACCCACGACCGGGGTTTGCGCACGCAGTGTCGGCACGGCCTGGCGCTGCATGTTCGCGCCCATGAGCGCGCGGTTCGCGTCATCGTGCTCGAGGAACGGCACCAGCGCGGCAGCGACCGACACGGTCTGCATCGGCGAGACGTCCATGTACTCGACGTCGCTTGGCGGACGCAGTTCGGATTCGCCGTGCGAACGGCAGGAAACGAATTCCTCGGTGAAGCTGCCATCCTTGCTCAGCGGCGAGTTGGCCTGGGCGATGACGTGGTCACCCTCGTCGATCGCCGAAAGGAACTCGACCTCGTTGGTGATCTTGCCCTTGATGACCTTGCGGTACGGCGTCTCGAGGAAGCCGTAGCCGTTGGTGCGTGCATAGACGGCCAGCGAGTTGATCAGGCCGATGTTCGGGCCTTCCGGCGTCTCGATCGTGCACACGCGTCCGTAATGGGTCGGATGCACGTCGCGCACTTCGAAGCCGGCGCGCTCGCGGGTCAGGCCGCCCGGGCCGAGGGCCGAGACACGGCGCTTGTGGGTCACTTCCGAGAGCGGGTTGTTCTGGTCCATGAACTGCGAGAGCTGCGAGGAACCGAAGAATTCCTTGATCGCGGCAGCCACCGGCTTGGCGTTGATCAGCTCCTGCGGGGTCAGGCCTTCCGACTCGGCCAGCGACAGGCGCTCCTTGACCGCGCGTTCGACGCGGACCAGGCCGATGCGGAACACGTTCTCGGCCATTTCGCCGACCGAACGCACGCGGCGGTTGCCGAGATGGTCGATGTCATCGACCGTGCCGCGACCGTTGCGGATATCGATCAGCACCTTGAGCACGTCGAGGATGTCGGAACCCGTACCGAGCTCCTTGACCATCGCCTTCGAGTTCTCGTCGTTGCGATCGCGGAAGTAGCGGCCGTCGTAGAGGACGCCCGGCCCCTTGTCGTCCTTGCGGCCGACGCGGCGGTTGAACTTCATGCGGCCGACGCGATCGAGATCGTAGCGCTCGGGCGAGAAGAACAGGTTCTGGAACAGGTTCTGCGCGGCATCCTTGGTCGGCGGCTCGCCCGGACGCATCATGCGGTAGATTTCGACGAGCGCCTCGAGCGGCGTCTTCGACGGATCGATGCGCAGGGTCTGCGAGATGTACGGGCCGCGGTCGAGGTCATTGACCCAGAGCGTGGCGATGCGGTCGATGCCCGCCTTGCGGAAGGCCTCGACATGCGTCTCGTCGATTTCGTCGTTGGCCGAGGCCAGCAGCTCGCCGGTCTTGGTGTCGACGATGTCGTTGGCGAGGATGCGGCCGATCAGGTATTCGTCCGGCACTTCCAGCGACTTGATCTTGGCGCTTTCGAGCTGGCGCACGTGGCGAGCGGTAATGCGCTTGCCGGCTTCGACAATGATGTCCTTGCCGACGCGCAGGTCGAAATTCAGCGTTTCGCCACGCAGGCGCTCGGCGACGAGCTCGAGCTCGGCGCCATCCTTCTTGCCCAGATGGAACACGTTGTGCTCGAAGAAGATCTCGAGCATCTGCTCGTTGGTGTAGCCGAGCGCACGCAACAGGATCGTCACCGGCAGCTTGCGGCGACGGTCGATACGCGTGAACAGCGCATCCTTCGGGTCGAACTCGAAGTCCAGCCAGGAGCCGCGATAAGGAATCACGCGGGCGGAGTACAGCAGCTTGCCCGAGGAGTGCGTCTTGCCGCGGTCGTGGTCGAAGAACACGCCCGGCGAGCGATGCAGCTGCGAGACGATGACGCGCTCAGTACCGTTGACGATGAAGGTTCCGGTGTCGGTCATGAGCGGCAATTCGCCCATGTAGACTTCCTGCTCCTTGACGTACTTGATCGCCTTGTTCGACGACTCGCGATCGTAGATGACCAGGCGCACGGTCACGCGCAGCGGCGCGCCGTAGGACATGCCGCGCGAACGGCATTCGCGCTCGTCGAACGCCGGTTCGCCGAGGCGATAGCTGACGTACTCGAGCGCGGCGTTGCCGGAATAGCTCGAAATCGGGAACACCGACTGCAGCGCGGCATGCAGACCCTTGTCGTCACGCTTGTTCGGATCGCCTTCGAGCTGCAGGAACTCGCGATACGAATCGACCTGGATGGCCAGAAGGAATGGAACGTCCAGAACGGGCGGACGCTTGCCAAAGTCCTTGCGGATGCGCTTCTTTTCAGTGAACGAGTAGGTCATGGTGGGGGTACCGCCTCGGAGCTTGGTCGACGTGGGGAGGCCGACGGGGGTGAATAAACCGGAATTCGGGATTTGGGATTCGGGATTCGCAGGGCGCGCTATGCGCGCTGCAGCGAATCCCGAATCCCGAATCCCCAATCACGTGGCAACAACGGACAAAGCCCGGGGGTTTACACCCCCAGGCATGCCTGGAACTGGTCAGTTGAACGACCCAATGTGTCGATTACTTGATCTCGACGGTGGCACCGGCAGCCTCAAGATCCTTCTTGATCTTGGCTGCGTCGTCCTTGCTGACGGCGTCCTTGACGACGGCCGGAGCAGACTCGACCAGGTCCTTGGCTTCCTTGAGGCCAAGACCCGTGATCGCGCGGACAACCTTGATGACTTCGACCTTCTTCTCGCCGGCAGCCTTGAGGCCGACCGAGAACTCGGTCTGCTCTTCGGCGGCAGCGGCGGGACCTGCGGCAGGGCCAGCGGCCATGGCAACCGGTGCGGCTGCGGAAACGCCAAACTTCTCTTCCAGCGCCTTGACCAGCTCCATCACCTCTACGAGGGACTTGCCGGCGATTGCGTCGATGATCTGTTCATTGCTGAGGGACATGATTTAACTCCTGAAAACGGCTATTGATTGGGTACCGAATAAACGAACGCCTAGGCGGCCTGCTTCTGTCCGACCTGGTTGATGACACGCGCCACTTGCGAGGCGGGTTCAGCCAGTACGCGGACCAGCATGGTGGCAGGCTGTGCGAGCAAGCTGACCAGCATGGTGAGCGCCTGTTCGCGGGTCGGCAGCGAGGCCAGCACGTCGACGTGCGTCCCCGGATATGCCTTGCCGCCAACGGCGACCAACATGGGCTTGAGCTTGTCATTTGCCTTGGCAAATTCCTTGATCAGGCGGCCGGCAGCGCCGGGATCTTCCTTCGAGAAGGCATACAGCAGCGGACCCGTCAGTGTGTCCTTGACACACGCGTAATCCGTACCGTCCACCGCACGGGCAACCAGGGTGTTCTTCGCAACCCTGATGAACACCCCGTCCTGGCGGGCCTTCTTGCGCAGCTCGGTGAGCTGGGCAACGGTAAGACCGACGTACTCGGACGCGACCAGTGAATGTGCCGTGGCAGCCACGTTCGCCAGTTCGGCAACGACCTCTTTCTTTTGCGCAAGATTGAGCGCCATTGCTTTCTCCGATTGGGCATCGTCAGCGCTCCTGCGCATTTCGATTCCCGTAAACGATGCGGACCGCGTGTTCCTTCGCGCATCCGCCGGCATCTCGCGATGCCTCGTCTGGTGGCCGTTCCAGGAAATCCTGTCGGGCTGCACCATCTACGCAGGCTGGGGGTTTGAGACCTGTCCGGTGAGATCGGGATGATCCATTGCTGTGAGCATGCTTCCATGCATCCCGGTCGCGCCATTCAGGCCGCCTGCGGTCTTTGACGGCTGGCATCATTCCGTTGCCGGAACTCCGCACGCCCTCAAAACCCTGGCGGTCGCCTGAGCGACCGCCATGAAACTTTTACTTCAGCGGCAGGCTCGACGGATCGACGACGACGCCGACACCCATCGTGCTGGACACCGAAACCTTCTGCACGAAAATGCCCTTGGCTGCCGCCGGCTTGGCCTTGATCAGGTCCGCGAGCAGGTGGCCGAGGTTCTCGCTGAGCGCGCTGGTCTCGAAATTCACCTTGCCGATCGTGCAGTGGATGATGCCGGCCTTGTCGTTGCGGAAACGCACCTGTCCCGCCTTGGCGTTCTTGACCGCAGTGACGACGTCGGCGGAAACCGACCCGTCCTTCGGGTTCGGCATCAAGCCGCGCGGACCGAGCACCTGGCCGAGCTTGCCGACGACGCGCATGGCGTCCGGCGTGGCAATGACGCGGTCATAGTTCAGATCGCCCGCCTGCATCTTCTCGGCAAGGTCGTCCATGCCGACAATGTCGGCACCGGCGGCCAGCGCCGCATTGGCCTTTTCGCCTGCCGGGCAGAACACCGCGACGCGCACCGACTTGCCGGTGCCGTGCGGCAGCACGGACGAACCGCGCACGCCCTGGTCGGACTTCTTCGCATCGATGCCGAGGCGGATGGCCACGTCGACCGATTCGACGAACTTCGTCTTGGCGCCGTCCTGGACGAGCTTGATGGCTTCGGCGAGGACGTAGGGCTTGCCCGGAACGACCTTCTCGCGGATTGCCTTGTAACGTTTGCTGTTGTTAGCCATGTCTTATCCCTCCACCACCAGGCCCATGCTGCGTGCGCTGCCGGCGATGGTTCGCACGGCGGCATCCAGATCCGCTGCGGTCAGGTCGGGCTCTTTCGCCTTGGCGATGTCCTCGAGCTGCTTGCGCGTGACCTTGCCGACTTTTTCCGTATTCGGGCGCTTGGAGCCCGAGGTGATGCCGACAGCCTTCTTGAGCAGGATGCTTGCAGGGGGTGTCTTCGTGATGAAGGTGAAGCTGCGATCCGAATACGCGGTGATCACGCACGGAATCGGCAGGCCTGGCTCGAGCTTCTGCGTGGCGGCGTTGAATGCCTTGCAGAACTCCATGATATTCAGGCCACGCTGACCGAGGGCAGGACCCACCGGCGGCGACGGGTTGGCCTGGCCGGCCTTGACCTGAAGCTTGATGTAACCGACGACTTTCTTTGCCATTTCTACTTACTCCTGCGAGTGCAAGCGCCTGTTGTCAGGCTCCTCGCTGTTTTTCAGATTCCGGGATTCGGGATTCGGGATTCGGGATTCGAAAAAGCAGATGCGTGCGATACGCGGCTTTCCAAATCCCGAATCCCGAATCTCGAATCCCGGCCCTTCAGGCCTTCTCGACCTGGCCGAACTCGAGTTCGACCGGGGTGGAACGACCAAAAATCAGTACCGCCACGCGCAGGCGGCTCTTCTCGTAATTGACTTCCTCGACGACGCCGTTGAAGTCGTTGAACGGTCCCTCGGTGACGCGGACCATCTCGCCTGGCTCGAACAGCACCTTCGGCTTCGGCTTGTCGACGCCGTCCTGCACGCGGCGCAGGATCGCATCGGCCTCGGAATCCTTGATCGGCATCGGGCGATCGGCGGTTCCGCCGATGAACCCCATGACCTTCGGCGTTTCCTTGACCAGGTGCCAGGATTCGTCGTCGATGCGCAGGGTCCGGTTCTCGTCGTGCGTTTCGATCTGCACGAGGACGTATCCGGGGAAGAACTTGCGTTCGCTGCGGCGCTTCTGGCCACCGCGCATCTCGATGACTTCCTCGGTCGGCACGAGTATGTCGCCGAACTTGTCCTGCATCGATTCCCGCGCGATGCGCTCCTGGAGCGCGCGCGAGACCTGGTTCTCGAAACCCGAATATGCGTGAACGACGTACCAGCGTTTTGCCATGTCTTCCTCAGTGCCCGAGCGTCAGGAGCCAGTCCATCACGACCCATTTCAGAATCAGGTCGATCAGGCCCAGGATGAGGCTGATGATGATGACGACGACGATGATCACGCCCGTCGTGCGCAGGGTTTCCTCGCGGGTGGGCCAGACCACCTTGCGCAATTCGAACTGCGATTCCGCGATGAAGCTACGCAGGCTGCGGCCGCTGTGTGTGGTTGCGCCGACGAGCCCCGCCGCGACCAGCGCACCGATCAGGCCGAGCACGCGCATCGCGGTATTCCATTGGCCCACGAAATAGTAGAAGCCGACCAGCCCGGCAACGACAAGAAGCACCGCAAGGCTCAGCTTGACGATATCTGCACCGCTGTTGCTCTCGGATTGTTCAACCTTTGCGTTCATTCGTCCTGCCGATTTGACCTGTTGACGCCATGATGCCGGTTCGCTCAATTGAACTGGCACGCCAGGAGGGACTCGAACCCCCAACCTGCGGTTTTGGAGACCGCTGCTCTGCCAATTGAGCTACTGGCGTATGTTCGGGGGCCGGGATTCGGGATTCGATATTCGGGATTCGCTCAGAGCGGGTGAGCCGCTCTTGATTACCGCTTTCCCGAATCCCTAATCCCTAATCTCAAATCCCTGCTTCCATTTACTCGAGAATCTTCGCCACCACGCCGGCGCCGACGGTGCGGCCGCCTTCGCGGATCGCGAAGCGCAGGCCATCTTCCATCGCGATCGGTGCGATCAGCGTCACCACCATCTTCACGTTGTCGCCCGGCATCACCATCTCGACGCCTTCCGGCAGCTCGCAAGCGCCGGTCACGTCGGTCGTGCGGAAGTAGAACTGCGGGCGGTAACCCTTGAAGAATGGCGTATGACGACCGCCCTCTTCCTTCGACAGCACATACACTTCCGCTTCGAACTTCGTGTGCGGCGTGATCGTTCCCGGCTTGCACAACACCTGGCCGCGCTCGACGTCGTCGCGCTTGGTGCCGCGCAGCAGCAGGCCCGCGTTGTCGCCCGCCTGGCCCTGGTCGAGCAGCTTGCGGAACATCTCGACGCCGGTGACCGTCGTCTTGACCGTCGGACGAATGCCGACAATCTCGATTTCCTCGCCCACCTTGATCACGCCTCGCTCGATACGTCCGGTGACGACCGTGCCGCGACCCGAGATCGAGAACACGTCCTCGACCGGCATCAGGAACGCCTTCTCCACGTCGCGCTGCGGCTCCGGGATCCAGCTGTCCAGCGCGTCGACCAGCTTGATGATCGACGGGACGCCAATCTCGGACTGGTCGCCTTCCAGCGCCTTCAGCGCCGAACCGTGGATGATCGGCGTGTCGTCGCCCGGGAACTCGTACTTCGACAGCAGTTCGCGCACTTCCATTTCGACCAGCTCGAGCAGCTCGGCGTCGTCGACCATGTCGGCCTTGTTCAGGAACACCACCACGTACGGCACACCGACCTGGCGCGCCAGCAGGATGTGCTCGCGCGTCTGCGGCATCGGGCCATCCGCGGCCGAGCACACCAGGATCGCGCCGTCCATCTGCGCCGCACCCGTGATCATGTTCTTCACGTAGTCGGCATGGCCCGGGCAATCGACGTGCGCGTAATGGCGCAGCGGCGATTCGTATTCCACGTGCGCGGTCGAGATCGTGATGCCGCGCGCCTTTTCTTCCGGCGCCGCGTCGATCGCGTCATAGGCCTTGAATTCGCCACCAAAACGCTCCGCGCCGATCTTCGTCAGCGCCGCGGTCAAGGTCGTCTTGCCGTGGTCAACGTGGCCGATCGTGCCCACGTTCACGTGTGGCTTCTTGCGCTCGAACTTCTCTTTCGACATGGCAGTGTTCTTCTCGGGGGAACGATTGAGTGAATGGAAAAAAAGCTGGTGCTCACGAATGGAATCGAACCATCGACCTCTTCCTTACCAAGGAAGTGCTCTACCGACTGAGCTACGTGAGCCTTTACTTCAGCCATCTTCCATGATGGCAACCGCTGACCAGCATCCATGCTGGACTTTTGACGTTACTTCAGCCGTCTTCCCTGACGGCAACCGCAGACCAGCATCCATGCTGGACTTTTCAACCAATAGCTTGCTCTCTACTACTTCAACGCCGCCGTGACACCTTGGAGCTTTGGAGCGGGAGAAGGGAATCGAACCCTCGTAATCAGTTTGGAAAACTGATGTTCTACCATTGAACTACTCCCGCTTTATGCGGGGATTCGGGAGTTGGGATTCGGGATTCGTAGGAGCCGACGCATCCGGCTTTTGCTCTTACGAATCCCGAATCCCGAATCTCGAATCCCTTTTATCTGGTGGAGCTGAAACTGGTGAAGCTCGTGACTGGTGGAGGGAGGTGGATTCGAACCACCGAAGGCGTAAGCCAGCAGATTTACAGTCTGCCCCCGTTGGCCGCTTGGGTATCCCTCCGAATTCTCTGTTGCTTCGTTGCTGCGACCTCGTATCGTGTTGTCCGGGAGGTGGATGACGTCGGGCATCCTGCCCTCCGCCCCTCCGGGGCCGCGCCGCTTGCGCGTCGCGTTCAAGTTCGCTCCCAGCGAACTTAGTCGAACCACCGAAGGCTAAGCTAAGCAGATTTACAGTCTGCCCCCGTTGGCCGCTTGGGTATCCCTCCAGCTTTCTTTCCTGTTTCGTCGCAGCAACCTCGTGTCTTGTCGTCCGGGAGGTGGATACGTCGGGCTTCCTGCCTTTCGTACCCGCGCCGCAGTGGCGTCGCGAACCCCGGCTCTGCCGTGATCGATGGTGGTCGCCAGACATGCAAACCAACCGGCCGACGGTCGGTTGAATGGTTCAGGTCGATACGTATCCTCACACGGAGCCGCGCATTTTCGCGGAGCGGGCCCGGGGTGTCAACAGCAAAAGTGGTGCCATCGCGTCTCCGCATGCCATCAGGGGGCCGCTGAAGCACCCGGATTGCCCCTGATCTGACGGCCCCGGCTGCTAGGGCCCGATACCCTTTGCCGCAGGGAGCATGTCCGAGGTTTCCTGGTCGAGCTTGCGGTGAACCTCCATGACCCTCTCGGCGTACAGGGCGAGCGCCCTGTCCTCATCGCTTTGCGGTACCCAGGCCGGGACCGGGCTGGGCTTGCCATCCGGGGCATCGAGGGCAACGAAGGTCAGCACGCACTGGGTTGCCAGGCGGTCCTTGACGTCCTTGAGGTCCCTGGCACGCACGTCAACGACGAGGTTCATGCTGGAGCGGCCGGTATGCACCAGCCGGCAACGAACCTGAACGAAGTCCCCGATCAGGATCGGCGCGACGAACTGGATGCCGCCCATGGCCGCGGTCACGCAGTATTTGCCGCTCCACGCCACGGCACAGGCATAGGCGGCCTGGTCGATCCATTTCAGAACCGCGCCGCCATGCACCTTGCCGCCGAAGTTCACATCGGTCGGCTCAGCCAGGAAGCGGAATTCGAGGATGTGCTGTTGGCCCGACATGGCTGTTTCCCCGCGGTTTCAGACGTTGAAGCGGAAGTGCAGGACATCGCCTTCCTTGACGATGTAGTCCTTGCCCTCCAGGCGCAGTCGGCCGGCTTCCTTGGCCCCGGATTCGCCACGGTACCTGATGAAGTCGTCATAGGCGATGGTTTCCGCGCGAATGAAGCCGCGCTCGAAATCGGTGTGGATGACGGCCGCCGCCTGCGGCGCGGTAGCCCCGATCTTCACCTGCCAGGCCCGCACTTCCTTGACCCCGGCGGTGAAGTAGGTCTGCAGCCCGAGCAGCTTGTAGCCAGCGCGGATGACGCGATTCAGGCCCGGCTCGTCGAACCCCATGTCGGCCAGGAACGCGTTGCGATCGTCGTCCTCGAGCTGGGACAGCTCCTCTTCGATCGCTGCACATACCGGCACCACCTCGGCGCCCTCCTGTTCGGCGCGCGCCGTTACCTTGTCCAGCAGCGGGTTGTCCTGGAACCCGTCTTCCAGGACATTTGCTATGTACATCAATGGCTTGAGGGTCAGCAGGAACAGGTCGCGAATGAGTGCCAGTTCCTCGGCGTCGAGTCCGGCCGCGCGCGCGGGCTTGCCTTCGTTGAGGCAGGTCGCGAGCTTCTGCAGGACCGGACGCCGCGCCAGGGCTTCCTTGTCGTTGGCCTTGGCCGCCCGCTCCGCCTTGTTCAGCGCCTTGTCCACCGACTCGAGATCGGCCAGGGCCAGTTCCGTATCGATGGTCTCGATATCCGATATCGGATCGATCCGGTTGGCGACATGCACGATGTCGGGATGCTCGAAGCAGCGCACGACGTGGGCGATGGCGTCGACCTCGCGGATGTGCGCGAGGAACTTGTTGCCCAGGCCCTCGCCTTTCGAGGCGCCGGCGACCAGGCCGGCGATGTCGACGAATTCCATCGACGTCGGGATGGTCTTCTGCGGCTTGACGATCGCGGCCAGTTCGCCGAGGCGCGGGTCGGGAACCGGGACCACGCCGACATTCGGATCGATCGTGCAGAACGGAAAGTTGGCCGCGGCGATGCCCGCCTTGGTCAGCGCATTGAAAAGGGTCGACTTGCCGACGTTGGGCAGGCCGACAATTCCGCATTTGATACCCATGGTGAGTGTCCGGGATTCGGGATTCGGGATTCGGGATTCGAAAAAGCAACTGCGTGCGATACGCCGCTTTACGAATCCCGAATCCCCAATCTCTAATCCCTGTCCGTATGCAACCGCTTCATCGCCTCATTGAAATCGCCGCGAACAGCCAGTGGCAGGACGTCGAGCGCGGTGCCGATGGCGCCGAGGATGGACTGCTCGTCATTCGCCCCGGGGCGGCCCAGGACCCAGGAAGTGACCCGGTCCTTGTGTCCCGGATGGCCTATGCCGATGCGCAGGCGGTGAAACCTGCCATGGCCGAGGTGGGCAAAGATGTCGCGCAGTCCGTTCTGGCCGCCATGGCCGCCATCGAACTTGAGCCTCGCGGCGCCGGGCGGCAGGTCGAGGTCGTCATGGGCGACAAGCATTTCCTCGGGCTCGATCTTGTAGTAGCGCAGCGCCGAGGCAATCGCGATGCCACTCCTGTTCATGAAGGTGATCGGCTTCAGCAACAGCAGCGAATCGCCATCGAACGCAAATTTCGCGGTTTCCGCGTGCAGCTTTGATTCGATGCCGAATCTTGCGTTTTCGCGCTGGGCGAGCGCATCGACAAACCAGAACCCGGCGTTGTGCCGGGTCCTGAGGTGCTCGGCCCCGGGATTGCCGAGGCCGACGATCAGTCGCAAACGGGCCATGTCGGTCAATTGGCCTCCGGCGCCCAGGGCACCGGAGGCCCAGTGACTTACTTGTCGTCGTCGCCCGACTCTTCCTTCTTCTCGCCAGCGGCGGGTGCTGCAGCCTCTTCGCCCTCGGCGGGCTCGGCGTCAACTTCTTCGCGACCGAGCTTGGCGCTGACCACGGTGATGTCGTGCTCCTTGCCGAGCTTGAGTTCCGGAATCTGCACGCCCGCAGGCAGGCCGAGCTGGGACAGATGGATGATGTCATCGACCTTGAGCCCGGCCAGATCGACTTCGATGTACTCGGGCAGGTCCTTCGGCAGGCAGGCGACTTCGACCTCGGTCACCTCATGCATGATGATCACGCCCGCGGTCTTGCCGGCCGGCGACGTATCCTGGTTGAGGAAGTGCAGCGGAACGCGAACGCGGATTTCCTCGCCCTCGTTGATGCGCAGGAAGTCGAGGTGCAGGATCTGCGCCTTGAACGGGTGCCGTTGCATGTCGCGCAGCAGGACCTTCTGCACGTCGCCATTGAGGTTCAGGTCGAGGATCGACGAATAGAACCACTCCGACTGCGATGCCATGAAGACATCCTTGTGCGCCAGCTGGATGCTGACCGGACCAAGTTCTCCGCCACCATAGACGATGGCCGGTACGCTACCGGTACGACGCAGGCGGCGGCTCGCACCCTTACCCTCGTCCGTACGCAGTGCTACCGAAAGTTCATGTGTCTTTGCCATTTTGTGTTGCCTTTTTTTTCAAATGATCCGCCTCGCGGCGAATGAAAAACTCCCCCGCGACCAGGAGAGTTGTTGGAACCGGGATTGGGGATTCGGGATTCGGGATTCGAAGCAGTGGCTCTGCGCTGTTACGAATCCCGAATCCCCAATCCCAAATCCCCGCTACTAATCCACATACAACGAACTGACCGACTCGCCGAACGCGATCCGGCGGATCGTCTCGGCCAGCAGGTCCGCCACCGAAAGCTGGCGGATGGTCTTGCAGGCGCGTGCTTCGGCCGACAGCGGTATCGAGTCGGTGACCACGAGCTCGTCGAGTTGCGAGCCCTCCAGGTTCTTGATCGCCGGGCCGGAAAGCACCGCATGCGTGCAATAGGCGACGACCTTGCGCGCACCCTGGCGCTTCAGCGCAGCTGCCGCGGCACACAGGGTGCCGGCGGTATCCACGATGTCGTCGACCAGCACGCAGACCTTGTCCTTGACCTCGCCGATGATGTTCATCACCGTCGCCTCGTTGGGTCGCGGCCGGCGCTTGTCGATGATCGCCAGGTCCGCATCGTCGAGGCGCTTGGCGATGGCGCGGGCCCGCACCACGCCGCCGACGTCAGGACTGACCACGATCAGCTCGTCCCTGGCGTAATACCGCCAGATGTCGGCGAGCAGGACCGGTGATGCATACACGTTGTCGAGCGGGATATCGAAGAAGCCCTGGATCTGGTCGGCGTGCAGGTCGACGGTCAGGACGCGGTCGGTGCCGACCGCGCCGATCATCTTCGCGGCCACCTTGGCCGTGATCGCAACCCGCGCGGAGCGCGGCCGGCGATCCTGCCGCGCATAGCCGAAATACGGCAGCACGGCGGTCACGCTGGCGGCGGAAGCGCGCTTGAGCGCGTCGACCAGCACCAGCAGTTCCATGAAATTGTCGGCGGTCGGAGCGCAGGTCGGCTGGATGACGAACACCTCCTGGCGCCGCACGTTTTCCTCGATCTCGATCTGCACTTCGCCATCGCTGAAGCGACCGACCTGGGCCTTGCCCATCGGCACGCCCAGCTCCGAACAGATGGCCTGCGTCAGCGGCCGATTCGCGTTGCCGCCGAACACCAGAATGCTTGCCGAACTCGCCGCCGTGTTCACTGAGCCACTCCATACAGATGCTTGTGGCTGCCGGAACGGCAGCATGGATCGAATGCCGCGCCCGGAAATCCGGGAGTGGCTGGGGCGGCAGGATTCGAACCTGCGAATGCCAGGATCAAAACCTGGTGCCTTACCACTTGGCGACGCCCCACCAAGATAACGAGATCCCGCCAACCAGACTGCTTGGACAGGGCGGGCCTGCCCCACGCATCTTAACTACTGCCAGTTGCGCAAGGCACCCAGCAACGGTGAAACATTGACTCCCTGCGCCACCCAGGCACGCATTCCCGGAGGGCAACTGGCCACTATCGCCTGCGCCTTGCCGGCTTCGACCGGCGCAAAGACCGCGCCACCGGTACCGCTGAGGCGCGCTTCGCCCCACTGGCCGAGCCAGTCGAGGGCGCCTGCAACGGCCGGGTATCGTGCGCGCACCACCGGTTCGAACGCATTTTGCGTCCGCGCCCCGGAAATGAAGCCCGCAATTGTCGTAGCTGCGCTATCGCGTGTCAATTCGCTGGCCTGGAACAGGTCACGGGTCGGCACGCTGACGCCGGCATCGACGATGACATAGCTGCGCCGGGGCAAATCAAGGGGTTGCAGCCGTTCGCCGACACCCTCCGCAAACGCGCTGTAGCCGTGGATGAAGACCGGCACGTCGGCACCGAGCTGCAGGCCGAGGACGGCCAGCTCGTCGGCAGCGAGGGCGCAGCCCCACAACGCATTGAGTGCGACCAGGGTGGTCGCGGCATCGGAACTGCCGCCGCCGAGGCCTCCACCGATGGGGATTTGCTTGTCGACCCGGATGTCCGCACCGGCCGGCGTGGCGGTCGCCGCCTGCAGCAGCCGGGCCGCGCGCACCACCAGGTCATCCGCTTCGGCGATTCCGGCCACTTCGCCGGAACGCCGGATGCCGCCGTCGGCGCGCAACCGGATGTGCACGGTGTCGCCCCAGTCGAGCAGCTGGAAAACGGTCTGCAGCAGGTGATAGCCATCGGCGCGTCGGCCGGTGATGTGCAGGAACAGGTTTAATTTGGCCGGCGCCGGCCAGTGCGTCCAGTCGTCGCCCGCGGCGCTCGCGGTCACGGAAAATTCCAATGCTGGATGGCAAGGCGCACCTTGTAGTCGCCGTTGCTGGCAAAGATCCGCACCGGCAACGCCGGCTGGCGGGCGGTATCGTAGTCGCGATATTCGATCTTCCAGCCGTTCTGGACGAATTCGGCGGGCAGCCCGTCTTCACGGAATACCACCTTGGCCGGGCCCGGCACGCGCAGGCCGCGCACCCAGTCCACCAGTTCCACCACCGGCACCTTCCAGCCCAGCTCGCGTTGCAGCAGGCCAGCGGCATCGGCTGCGTGCACCGGCTGCTCGCGCAATCCGCTGAGCTCGGCGTGCCCGGCATCGCCGCTCAGGGTCCAGGTCTTGCCGGTGACCGGCGCGCTCACGGCGAAGCGGAACCCGGCGCCGTCCTGTGTCCATTGCAGGGAGCCGCTGCCTCCTTCACCGGGACCCGAGATGGCCAGCCTGCCGGAAAGCGACCACGCCGATTCCGCGCGCAACGCACGCTCGCGCTGCTCCAGCCCAGCCATCAGGCCGGCGTCAGGTCGCAGGCGCGGTGCGGCGCAGGAGGCCAGCAGCAGGATCAGCAAGGCTGCTGCAATCCGCTGCGCCGGGCAGCGCCACCCTGTGGTCACGGCGCCAGCCGCTTGATTGTTTCGGCCAGGACCTTGTTTTCCGGGTCCTTCTTGCGACCCTCGGCCCAGATGCGCCGGGCTTCGTCGCGTTCGCCGCGCACCCAGAGCACCTCGCCCAGGTGCGCCGCGACTTCGCTGTCCGGCTGTTTTTCGTAGGCCTTGCGCAGCAGCTTGACCGCTTCGTCGAGATGGCCCAGCCGATATTGCACCCAGCCGTGGCTGTCGATGATGGCGGGCTCGTCGGGCTTGAGCCGGATCGCCTTCTCGATCAGGGCGTTGGCCTCGACATAGCGATCGGTGCGGTCGGCCAGCGTGTAGCCGAGTGCATTCAGTGCGTCGGCGCTGTCGGGGTTCTTCGCCAGCACGGCGCGCAAGTCGCGTTCGCCGGCCGCGATGTCGTCGAGTTCGATGTACAGCATCGCGCGGGCGTAGAGGAGCCGGGGCTCATCCGCCAGCTGCTCGAGGCCGCGCGTGTAGACGGCGATCGCTTCCTTCTTCTGCGCCTTGCGGATCAGCAGGTCGGCTTCAAGCAGGTACAAGTCGACCGTTTCGCGGGTGTCCGTGCCAACGGCGATGCGCAGCTCGTTGATCTTCTGCAAGGCCGCCTTGCTGTCGCCGCGCTTGTCGATCAGCACGACCATGCGGATTCCGGCATCGAGCCAGCGTTCATCGTCATCGGGGACCTGCGCATACCAGTCCGACGCCCGGGCCTCCTTGCCGATCAGTTCGGCCACCTGTCCCAGCAGGAACAGGCGCTTGCCGCTGCGCGCGGAGGTATCGGATTCCATGTCGCGGTAGAGCTTGCCGAGTTGGGCCTTGTCGTCGGCGCGGGCGGCATAGGCCGCACGTGCGCCGTACACGACATCGGTCTGCTTGCCCTGGGCCAGGGCGCGCGCCGCGCCGGCGTTGTCACCGCTGTCGGACAGCAGGGCCGCATAGCCGGTCCGCAGGCGCAGGCTTTCGGGATCGCGCTTGAGCGCCTCGGCGTATTTCTTCCGTGCGCCGTCCTTCTCGCCGCGATCCAGGGCCAGTTGCGCGCTCCATGCATAGGCATCCGCACTGCCAAACCGGGTGAGGGAATCCTCCGAGAGACGCTCCGCCAGCGCCTTGTCATCCAGCTTGAAGGCAAGCTGGCTCATGGCAATCCAGTCCAGATCCTTGTCGCCCAGGCGCTCAGGCGTGGCCAGCCGGGCCAGCAATCCCGCCGCCTGCCTCTTGTCGCCGGCACCGATCAGGACCTGCGCCACCGGGCGCCATCGGGCGGCATCCTGACGCCCCGCCAGTGCGGCCAGATCGGCATAAGCACGCTCCGCATCGCCCTCGGCCAGCTCGATCCAGGCGCTGGCCTGGAGCACGCCAGCCGCCTTGGCGTCCAGCTCGCGCCAGCGTTGCAGCGCCGTCCGCGCCAGCGGCCATTGCTTGACGGCCAGGGCCAGGCGGGTCGCCTGTTCGGCTATCGCCGGATCCGGGGAAATGGCCGCTGCGTCGGCATAACTCCTGGCCGCCGTGGCCAGGTCGTTCTTCTGCAATGCATATTCCGCGCGGATCAGCATCAGCGGCAGGTCGCGATCGGGCGGTACCGGCGCCACGCTTTGCACCCTCGCCGGCGCCATCGCCTGCCGCTGTGGCGCTGCCGCACAGGCCGCCAGCACTAGCATGCTGGCGGCCAGGGCAAGAACGCCGATGCCGCGTCTGCAGCCAGTCAGAACGCTCGTTCGCTGGCCAAATGGTTCGATAGGCACGCTGTAAAAATCCTCGAAAGTCCTGTACTTGCTTGAACTTGCGCCATGCCGCCCGCACAATTCCTTGCGCCCAAGAATACTGAATCGGATGATGCGGAAGCGGTCGGGAAGTCAGGAAACCGTTGGCGGGCTGGACACAGACCGCCTGCGGGCAGGCTTGTGCAGGCGATGATGCATTTTACGCAGACACCGACATTCCTGTCTGTCGACGATCCGTTTGACCGGCCGTCGCAGGGATGGTTGCACCCATGGCCCTGATCACGCTCGGGCTGAACCACCTGTGCGCGCCGCTTGCGCTGCGCGAGCGCGCCGCATTCACGCCGGATGCCACCGGCGACGCGCTGGCCGACCTGATCGCGCAGCCGGGTGTCCGCGAAGCCGCGATCCTTTCCACCTGCAACCGGACCGAGCTCTATTGCAACGTCGAGGCGGGCGCGGAGACATCGCCCTTCGAGTGGCTGTATCAGCACCGGCAACTGCACGGCGCCAATATCGAGGAGTTTCTCTACCGCCACCACGAATCCGACGCCGTGCGCCATCTGTTCCGGGTGGCCACCGGGCTCGAATCGATGGTCCTCGGGGAACCGCAGATCCTCGGCCAGGTCAAGGATGCCTACACGCTGGCGCGCGATGCCCGCACGCTCGATGCGCCGCTTGAGCGCCTGTTCCAGAACACCTTCTCCGTGGCCAAGCGGGTGCGCTCGGATACGCGCATCGGCGCGAGCACGGTTTCGGTGGCGTTCACGGCCGTGCGCCTCGCCGAACGCGTGTTCACCGATCTCGCCGACGCCTGCGTGCTGCTGATCGGTGCCGGCGAAACGATCGAGCTGACCGCGCGCCACCTGACCGAGGCCAAGGTGCGCCGGCTGATCGTCGCCAACCGCACGCTGGACAACGCCCAGGCCCTGGCCGGCCGGTTTGGTGGCTACGCCATTGCACTGAGCGATCTCGAGAAGCACCTCGCGGAAGCCGACATCGTGATTTCCTCGACCGCCGCGCGCGAGCCGGTGCTGACCCGGGCCATGGTGGCCAGGGCGATCGAAGCGCGTCGCCGCCGGCCCATGTTCCTCGTCGATATCGCGGTGCCCCGCGACATCGAAGCCGATGTTGCCAAGCTTCCGGATGTCTTTCTCTACACGATCGACGACCTGCGCGAGGTCATCGACGAGAACCTGCGCTCTCGCCAGCAGGCGGCGCTCGAAGCGGAGGCGATGATCGAGCTGTCGGTCGAGCATTTCATGGCCTGGTGGCGCTCGCTCGAGCTGCAGAACCCGATCGCGCATGTCCGCCGCAGTGCCGAGTCGAGCCGCGACGAGGTCCTGGCCAAGGCGCACGGCCTGCTGGCGCGTGGCAAGAGCCCGCAGGAAGTCCTCGACTTCCTCGCCCATACGCTGACCAACAAGCTGCTGCACGCACCGAGTGCCAATCTGCGCGCGGCGGCGCTGCGCGGTGACGCCGAACTGCTGCAGGCCGCGCAGAAGCTCTTCGATGCCCAGGCCGGATTGCCGACCCGACCGGCCGATCCGCCGAAGCGCTAGCCGGTCCGCCTTGCCCGAACGCCGCTGCCGGAACGTCGCCGGCATCACGTATCATGCGCGCCGCCGCCCGTGCGAGCGGCCCCCAGGATATCCATGACCCCGTCGATCCGTCGCAAGCTCGAACAGCTGGCCGAGCGCCACCAGGAACTCGAACACCTGCTCTCCAGCGCCGAAGTGCTGGGCGACGCCAAGCGCCTGCGCGAGGTCTCGCGCGAACACGCGCATCTTGGGCCCTTGACCGAGGCATTGGCCGATTTCGATGCCAACGCCCGCGCGCTCACTGCCGCACGGGCCATGCTTGACGATGCCGAGCTGGCAGACCTGGCAGCCGAGGAGATCACGGCGCTCGAGGCGCGCGAGGCCGAGCTCGACGAGCAACTCAACCTGTTGCTGTTGCCGAGCGACCCGCGCGACGAGGGCAACCTGTTCCTCGAGATCCGCGCCGGCACCGGCGGCGACGAAGCGGCGATCTTCGCCGGCGACCTGCTGCGCATGTACCTGCGCTATGCCGAGCGGCGACGCTGGCAGGTCGAGATCCTCAGCGAAAGCAACGGCGAACACGGCGGCTACAAGGAGGTCATCGCGCGCATCGAGGGCAAGGGCGCCTATTCGCGACTCAAGTTCGAATCGGGCACGCACCGCGTGCAGCGCGTTCCGGAAACCGAATCGCAGGGCCGCATCCACACCTCGGCCGCGACCGTCGCGATCCTGCCCGAGCTGGCCGAGATCGACGACATCGAGCTCAACCCGGCCGACCTGAAGACCGACACGTTCCGCGCCTCCGGCGCCGGCGGCCAGCACGTCAACAAGACCGACTCGGCGATCCGCATCACCCACCTGCCGACCGGCATCATCGTCGAATGCCAGGACGAGCGCTCGCAGCACAAGAACCGCGCACGCGCGCTGTCGTTGCTGAAGGCGAAGCTGCTCGACGGGCAGCGCAGCAAACAGACCGCCGAACAGGCCGAATCACGCCGATTGCAGGTCGGCTCCGGAGACCGCAGCCAGCGCATCCGCACCTACAACTTCCCGCAGGGCCGGGTCACCGACCACCGCGTCAACCTCACGCTCTATCGCCTGCCCGAAATCATCCAGGGCGATCTCGACGAACTGATCGACACCCTGACCCGCGAAGACCAGACCGACCAGCTGCAACAGCTGGCCGGTCAGTATTGAGAAAAACATCTTGGGCAACGCTGAACAAGCCGTCGTTCCAGCGAAGGCCGGGAGCGCTTCACAAGAGACGAATGGCTGGTCATCGAGCTCTTGATTCCATCTTTGCAAGTCGAAGGACAAACTGGATCCCGGCCTTCGCCGGGATGACGAGCAGAGACGTTTCCGCGGCGCCCTAGAGCGTGCTGCCGATGACGTCGGACTTCAGGTGCACGCTGGATTCGAGGGCGAGGCTTTCTCCCTCCGCGACCGTGGCCTTGCTGCCGGGCTGCGTCCACTGACATTTTTGGGCATCGTGCTCGGCCTGCTGGCGGCTGCTACTGACGGTGTAGCAGATCGGCACCATGACCGAACCTGCAACGCCTATCCCGGCCACCAGCTCGGGTTGGTACGACCAGGAACTGACGGCCTCTTTGGCAAGCTCGACAAGGCGCCCCTTGGACACGGTCGAACCGGTCGCCAAGTCGACACTCGTTGCCTTGCCAGATGCGTCGTAGCTGACCTCGAGAATCAGCCTGGCGAATTTGCCGTTGTCCATCAGTTTCCTCGCTTCGCTGGCGGGAAACGCCGGAGGCGTGGCAGTTCCAGAAACGTAGCCGCCTGTACGGACATCATCCAGGCGAACGCCATAGGACTTGCCATCGGCGGACGGCAGCAGCGCTATCTGCACGCTGAGCAGCGTGTCAGTCGCGGAAGGCTGGCCGTTGACGGTGCCGGGCTCGAATTCCCAGCCACGCACGACCGGCTCGAGCTTTTCACGCACGGCGTCGATGGTCTTGCTCTTCGGCTCCAGCGAGGTGACATGCCCACCAGCATCGAGGCTCATCTTCCATTGCACGGTGGTCGTCAGTTCATCGCCTGACGCGGCGGCCAGGGCGGCAGATGGAACAGCAATGAGAAAAAAGAGCGCAAGCAATGTCCTGTACACGCGATACTCCTTCTGTATAAAACTGAAAAACCTCATTCAGCCTAGCATGCACTCATGCGAAATCAAGCTTTCCCCGCCTGCCTGCGAAGATCCCCAAGTCGAGCTCGGTCCGCCACGAGAATGCCGACGGAACTATCGGGATCCGGTTCCGCGCAGCGGACCGTGATCACGATGCATTCCTGCAGGTTGGCCTGGTAAAGCTCAGAGCAGGCGACCGATCACGTCGCTCTTGAGTCTCACTTCAGTACTCAAGGCAAGGCTTTGCCCCATTTCCGGGGAGTTGGTCCCATCCGGCCTCGAATCCTTGCAATCGCCCTGGCCGTTCTTGTCGACTACCGCGACAAAGCAGACCGGAACCAGCGCGCGCGCCCTGATGCCGTGTCCGGCGACCCGCTCAGGGCTGAATATCCAGGTCTTGACTGCACTCACCGCCTGAGATGCAAGTCCGCCCTTCCTGACGGGCGACTCGTCGGCGACCAGCACTTCTTCCGGCCGACCATTGACGTCGTAGGTGACCAGGAGCATGACCAATGGATTGACCCGGTCCTTCCTTACCCTGTCCGCCTGATTGGAAGTAAAAACGGGCATCGTGGTGATTTTCTCGATGCTGCCGCCGGTGCGCACGTTGTCGATCCTGGCCGAGTAGCGCTCACCGTCGTCAACCGGTGAAAGCGTGATCCCGACCACAAGACTGGTTTCCGTGGCAGCCGGTTCGCCATTGATCGCTCCGGGCTCGAACGCCCACCCGCGTATGGCGGATTCCAGGATTCGTCCGAGCACCTCCGTGGCGCGCCCGGGCTTCATTGTCAGTGCGGTGACCTTGCCATGCTCATCGAGACTCATCTTCCATTCGGTGGCCAGCCGAACCACGTCGACGGCTGAATCTGCCCGAGCGGAACAAGCCGCGCCAAACAGCACCAGCGAAACAAGGCAGATCCTGAACATGAAGTTTCCCTTGCCTGGGCTGCAGTTGCAGCCGGCCCCTGCGGCGCGCGCAGTGCGCGCGCACCTTGGACAGTAATGCAAACTGCCACAATGGCATGCCGGAGTCCAGATGATTTTCCAGGCAGAAACCTGAAGACTTCAAGATGCCGCAGCCGCGCCAGGGCAGTCCAGCCTGGAAGGGTCCAGGCTGGGCACGACAGGGACCTGGTCCGACCGGACCGCTACCGCGAAAGGACGCTGTCCAGAAACGCCAATGCCTCATCGGTACCCGCCTGGCCGAGCCAGAACAGGGCCTTTTCCTTGACCGGACGCGGGTAGTCGCCACGAACGACCGCGATCAGGGCGGCGGTCGCGACCTCATCGCCGAGTCGGGACAGGGCGAACACCGCCTGCTCGCGCACGTCGTCGTCCTTTTCACCATCCAGTGCGGCGAGGATGTCGGCCTTTGCGCGCGGATCATGCATCTGCGCCATCCAGAACAGGGCCTTGCCGCGCACATCGCCCGATGCGTCGCGTTGCGCAATCGCCCGCACGCGCTGGTAGGCATCCTTTTCCTTCGATTGCGACAGCGAAAACACCGCATGCTCGCGCAGATCCGGGCTCGGGTCGGTCGTCGCCACTTTCTCGACGAAGTCGGCGCCCTGGCGGCCGCGCAGATGGCCCAGCCAGAAGATCGCATCCTTGCGCCGGGCCATGTTGCCCGCGGTTGCGGCAAGCCCGATCAGCGTGCGGGTAGCCTCTTCGTCGGCGTGCATGGCGATCGCGGCCAGCCCGGGCGTGTCGTCCCTGTGGCGATCGCCGTTGCCATCGATCCACGCCGCTATCGCCCTGATGCTGTCGCCCGGGTCGACCGGGTTGATCCAGTGCACGGGCTGCCGGCTGGTCACCGGACAATCGGCGGAGAATGCGCGAACCTGGTCCGCCCTGCCCTGGCTCACGTGCCAATAGACGCTCATTTGCGAGGATGCCGCCGCCGTGGAATCGCCGCTGACGAAGCCACCCTCGCCCGTGTCGAGGTCGCAACGGGCCTTGCGCATGGCGCCGTCGATGTCGCCCGAATAGCAGCAGGGCGACCCCGCCGCTGGCGCGATCGGCACCTTGTAGCCGACCCAGCCATCCTGGCCGGCCAGTTGCTGGCGCAATGCCGATTCGTCGGCGAGGACGGTGGTGCTGCCCAGTGCCGCAGCGAGGGCGAACAGCAAGGACAGGCGCCTCATGGCTTCTTGCTCCCGTTGTCCAGCTCGGCTTCGATCAGGTCGAGCGTGGCGTCGCTGTTGGTCAGCGTGAGCATGCGCAACAGGGCCTGCTTCTCTTCCTTGCTCGTCGCCTGCCGGTACAGTTTCAGCATCGAATCGCTGTCGCCGCTGATCAGCATGCCCTGCAGCGCCGCTTCGCGGATGGCCGGGGCATTCGCCGATGCGTAGATCCGGCTCAGGGTCGCGCCGGAATCCTTGCCATCGGCGATGCCGATGGCCTGGATCGCCTGCACGCGGATCTCCTCGGGCTGCTGGCCCGAACCGGCGATCCGGGACAGGGTCTCGGTGTCGCCGGCCACGCCGAGCGACTGCAGGATGGCCTTGCGGTTCTCGATCGATTTCTCGCTGTCGAACAGTTCACGCAGTTCCGCGGTCGCATCCATCGCGCCCAGCGCCTGGATCGCCTGCTTGCGCAATTCCTCGTCGGTTTCGGTGCGCGCGGACTGCATGACCAGCTTGGGCCGATCGGCGATCAGCCAGGCCTGGATGATGTTGCGCTTGTCCAGCGGGTTCTTGCTCGAGGCGTAGATCGTGCGCAGGCCGTCGATGGCCTTTTCCTCGCCGCACAAGCCCATCATGCGTATCGCTTCCGCACGCAGCTCCGGATCGGCCGCGCTTTTCGCCACCTCGTTGAGGGTATCGATCGCCACGTCCTCATCGAGCTGGCTCAGCACGAACAGGGCGCGCTTCTTGACCTCGATCGAGTGCGATCCCTTGAGCACCTTGCGCAGGATCGGCAGGGCGCGCTCGGGTGGTGCCTGCATGAGTCCGGTGACCGCGATCTCGGCGAGATCGTCGTCACCGCCCGCAACCGCCGCCGCATTCGATCCGCCCTCGGCCTGGTGCATCAGGCCCTCCGCATCCTTGCGCCAGCGGCTGTCCGGGAAATCGCGCAACAGCTTCTCCAGCGATGCCCGCGCTTCGGTGGTGCGCTTCGCCTGCATCAGCGCATAGGCCTGCCAGTAGATCGCCGCATCGGCGCTGGCCGGTTCCTTCTGGCGCAGCGACGCTTCCAGCCGGCGGAAGCGCTCGAGCGCGCCGGTCCAGTCGGACTTCTTCAGCGACTCATGGCCCTGCCAGTAGAGCTCGGCGAGCTGCTTGTCGTTCGGCGCCATGTCGCCGTCGGGCATGGCCAGGACCGGCGTCCCGGCCAGAAGACAGAGGCCGAGAACCAGGGTATTGAGGATCTTGATCATCGCAATGCTGCTCCAGTGGGAAGTCAAAGGCTGCGCTTGCTCGCAACATCCATTCGCGATTCGGTGGCACGCACCTGGAAAAGCAAATCGGTATTACGCAAATAATCCCGCAGTCCTTGCATGTCTTCGACGGTGGACGATGCCGGCTGGTTAGCCACCTCGATGAGGACCGGCTCCAGCTGGCGCAGGAAATCGGCGAGTCGCGCATTGCCCGAGCGTGCCGCGGCCAGGGCATACATCCGGTTCGAATCGACCAGGGCCGCCGCCAGCTTGCGGTTGCCATCAAGCAGCTCGCCGCCGTCGTCATTGACGGCCGTCATCAACAGGCCTTCGGTCGCGCGCAGGTGCCCGGCGACATAGCCTTCGAGCACGCGGTCGGCCATGCTCGGTGCACTTGCGGTTGCTTCGGCCGGCGCCAGCGGGGCGCTGTATCGGCCGGCCTGGAAGGCGACGCCGAGCGCGAGCATGACGGCGAACGCACCGGCCACGGCCCAGGCCAGTCGTGGCCCGCGCATGGACTCCAGGAAGGCACGCAGGTGAACCCGGATCCCGCTGGTCGCAACCTCCGCGCGCTGGTTCGCGATGCGCTTGTCGAAATTCGACCAGAGGCGATTCTCGAACCCGGCCGGCGGCGCGGGCGGTTCCGCATCGGCATCGCCGAGGACGCGGCACAAGCAAGCGTAGCGCGCACGCAGTTCGGCCGATGCCTGCAGTGCGGCATCGATCTGCGCCAATCGCGCCTCGTCGAGGCCGTCGCGGTAGTGGAAGAGGATCAGGTCGTTGTCGTTGACCGCAATCATGTCGATCACCTCAAGGGTTCGAGCGCGCCGCGCAGTTTGCGCACGGCGCGGAAGATCGCCTGCTTGCAGGCGTTGGTGTTGAGCGAGAGCGTCGCCGATATCTCTTCGAGCGAGTGGCCGCCGTGGTGGCGCATGACGAAGGCGGTGCGCTCGATTGCGCTCATGCGCTCGAGCTGGGCCTCGGCCTGGCGATGGATTTCCGCGCCGAGTGCATGACGATCGGGGCCGGGCTGCTCTTCGGCCACGTCGCCGAGGAAGTCGTCTTCGCAGTCGCTGGTGTCGACGCTGGTTTCGTGACGCCCGCGCCTGCGCAGCTGTTCGAGTGCCGCATTGACCGCGATGCGGTGCAGCCAGGTGCGGAATCCCGCCCTGCCGTCGAACGACTGCAGGTGGCGCCAGGCATTGAACAGGGCTTCCTGCACGGCATCTTCGGCCAGCGCCGAATCCCGCGTGATGCGGGCACACAACCCGTACAGCGGCCGCGCATGTGGCTCGACCAGCCGGCGGAAGGCCGTGGCATCGCCCTCGCGGGCACGCGCTATCCAGTGTTCGTCGGCTTCGTTCATCGCACCATGGATGATGGCGCAACGGGTTTGGTTAGCAAGCGCCGGTGCCGGCCTGGTCGGCCGCGCCATCGGGCGTCGCGCCAGGATGCCCCTGGCGCGTCCGCTTGACCGGGTGCGGGCGTGGGGTGGTTACTGCGCCTCGGCCGAAGTCCAGCGCTTCAGCCAGTCGTTGACCGTGTTGTGCCACTGCACGCTGTTTTGCGGCTTGAGCACCCAGTGGTTTTCGTCGGGGAAGACCAGCAGTTCGCTCGGAATGCCGCGCCGCTGCAGGGCGTTGAATACGGCCAGCCCCTGCGTGGTCGGGATGCGGAAATCGTTGACGCCCTGCACGACCAGCATCGGCACGCGCCAGTCCTTGACGTGGTTGAGCGGATTGAACTTCTCGTAGCCCTCGGGATTGTCGTAGACGGTGCCGCCGTTCTCCCATTCGGTGAACCAGAGCTCCTCGGTCTCGTAGCCCATGGCGCGCGTGTCGAACACGCCATCGTGGGTGACCAGGCACTTCCAGGGCTCGTTCCAGTTGCCGGCGATCCAGTTGACCATGTAGCCGCCATAGGAGGCGCCGAGCGCACAGGCGCGATCCGCGTCGAGGAACTTGTACTTCTTCAGCGCCGCCGCCCAGCCGAGCTTGAGGTCTTCGAGCGGCTTGCCGCCCCAGTCCTGCGAAATGGCATCGGTGAAGGCCTGGCCGTAGCCGGTCGAACCGTGGAAATTGATGGTGACCACGGCGAAACCCTGGCCGGCGTAAGTCTGTGGATTCCAGCGGTAATGGAAATCGTTGGTCATCGAGCCCTGCGGGCCGCCGTGGATGATGAAGGCGACCGGATACTTCTTGCCCGGCTTGAAGCCGACCGGCTTGACCACGTAGCCCTGCACGGTCGCGTCACCGGCGCCCTTGAAGGTGAAGAACTCGAATTCGCCGGTACGCAGGTCCTTCAGCCGCGCCGCGTTGAAACGCGTGATCTGGCGCAGATTCCTGCCGCGCAGGTCGGCGCTGTACAGGTCGGCCGGGCGGCGAAGGTCGTTGCGCGAGACCAGCAGGGATTTCGCGCCAACGTCGAATCCGGCCACCTGGCCATCACCGACCAGTTTCGTGACCTTTCCGCTGGCCACGTCGATGGCGAACAGCGGATGCTGGCCCTGGTCGTCGGTGGTCGTGAACAGGGTCTTGCCATCGAAGGATTCCTTCAGCGCGCTGGCCGAGCGGTCCCAGGCCGGCGCGACTTCGCGCTTCTTGCCGGTGGCGAGGTCGAGCGCCTGGATCGCGAAACGGTCGGCTTCGAAGCCGGGTCGGCTCATCGCCAGGTAATAGAGCGTCTTGCCGTCGCGCGAGGGCAGCGGGTTGGCATCCCAGGCCATGTTGGCCTCGGTGTGGTTGGTCGGCTCGGCCGAACCATCGGCAGGCACGGAATAGATGTCGAAATTGGTCGACCATGGTTCGCCGGCCTTCATGTTGCGTACGTCGAAGTAGACCGTTTTCCCGTCGGGCGAAAAAGCGTACTCGCTGTCGTCTCCGAACGGCCTGGAGGGGACGTCGCCATCGATGCCGCCGGTCAGCAGCTTCGGCTCGCCGAGGTTTCCGTCCGCGCCGATCGCCGCGATCATCAGTTGCGAGCGCCGGCCGTCGGACCAGGTGTCCCAGTGGCGCACGAAGCCTTCGGTGAACAGCATGCCGGTGGCCTTGTCGTCGGCCGGTTTGTCCAGGCGCTTCTTCGTACAGGCGATCGGCGCCGCGTCCTTCGCGCAATCGACGAACAGCTCGACCGAGAACAGCACCGACTTGCCATCCGGCGACAGCTTGTAGCTGCCGATGTCCAGCGACAGCGTGCCGACGGCATCCGCCTCGCCGCCCTGGGCCGCAACGCGCCAGAGCTGGTTGACGCCATCCTTCGCCGCGAGGAAATAGACGCTGGAGCCGTCCGCGGACCAGCGCGGCGTCGTCGCGTTGAGTGCGGCATCGGTCAGGCGCGTCGGCTTGCCGCCCGCGAACGGTACCGTCCAGATGCTGTTCCTGCCCTTGTTGGCGGCGTAGTCGGTTTCGCGCAGGTGCAGGGCGACCGTCTTGCCGTCCGGCGACAGGACCTGGTCGCTCACGCGATCCATCGTCACGAGGTCCATGGCGTTGAACGGATGCGGTGCGGCGGACGCAGGCAGGGCGACAACCAGCGCGAGTGCGGCAATCAGCGGTTTCATCGGATCGGCTTCCTTTGCAGTGAACCTCAGATGTTAAGGCGGGGCGCCGCTTCGCGAAAGCGCCGGCAGTCACACGACGGCAACGACGAAGAACCGGACCGGCGACGGGAGCGAGCGAAGCCTCCGGTCGGCCCGGTGGCGGGTGGATGCGGGCGGTGGATCCGGGCGGGGCCGCATGCCCCGCCCGGCAGGTTGCTCAGAACGTGTAGTCGAGCCTGACGAAGTACGAACCGCCATTGACGCCGAACGGGCAGGTTTCCCAGCAATACTTGAAGCCGAGTTGCGGGAACGGGAAGGCCGCTTCGGGATCCCACTTGTCCGGATACTTGTCGAACAGGTTGTTGATGCCGACCAGGATCGAGGCATTGTCGTTGAAACTGTAGCGCCCGCTGACATCGACCAGCCAGGCCCCGCCCCAGGTCTGCTTCACGCCGGGCGTAAAGCCTTCGCCCGTCACCGAACCGAAATAGTTGGCGCGCGTGACGAACTGGAACGGCCCGGTGGTATAGGTCGCCGACAGCACGTGGTGCTGGCGCGGCTGGCCTTCCTCGACCAGGGTGACCTGGGTGTCGTCGAAGAGGACATTGGGCGGCAGGATGTCCGACTGCGAACGCCGGGCGGTGACTTCGGTCTTGTTGAAGTTCATGGCCGCGGTCAGCTGCAGGTCGCCACTGTCCAGCGCCATCCGGTAGTCGCCGACGATGTCGATGCCGGTCGTGCGCGTGTCGATGGCATTGGTGAAGAACAGGACCTGGCCGACATTGAGCGGATCGAGGATCGCGCGGATCGGGCACCCGGCGAAGTTCGGCCCGCAGCTGGCGGCGTCTTCGGGCGCGATGTTGCTGGAGAAGACGATGCGGTTGTCGATGCTGGTGCGGAACATGTCGACGGTCAGGGTGAAGGCGTCGTTAGGCCGGGCGACAAATCCGAGGCTGAAGTTGGTCGACTCCTCCTGCTTCAGCGGCTCGATGCCGAAGGCCCGGGTCACCGCGCTGTCCTGCCGCGCGGTCAGCGTGTCGGTGAGCACGCCGGCCGAATTGAGGTTGGTCGAAACCTGGCTGTAGAACTCCTGCTGCACGCCCGGTGCACGGAAACCGGTCGACACCGCGCCGCGCACGGCGAAATGCTCGGTGGCGTCGAATCGTGCCGAGAGCTTGCCGGTGGTGGTGCTGCCGAAATCGGAATAATCCTCGTATCGAACGGCGCCGCCCATGACGAAGCGATCGCTGAAGTTCGTTTCGCCATCGACATACAAGGCGAAGTTGTGGCGCCCGTCGTCGACCTCGGTGCCCGGCGTGAAGCCGGGGAAGCCCTGGATGCCCGGTGCGGCGATGCCGCCGGTCTGGTCGAGGATCACGATCGAGCGGTCGTTGGTGCGTCCGTACTGGTAGGACACCGGATCACCGGCCTCGATCTTGTAGTTCTCGGACCGGTATTCGAATCCGGTGCCGAGGAAGAGCGGATTGGCCAGACCCCAGTCGACGGGGCCGCGGAAGTCCAGATTGAAGGTGGTCTGGTCGAAGATCAGGGTGCCGGTGTCGGCGGATGTCGGCGACGCCGCGAAAATGCCGCCTCCCGAAGTCGGCTCGTACCAGTAGCTGACGTTGACCGAATTGCGCTCGCTGAAGCCGAAGCGGCTGCGCCCGTAGTTGATCGAGGCATCCCACTTCCAGGTCGAGCCGAGGTCTCCGCGAAGGCCCGCCGCCAGCGAGCCGTCGTCGACCGTGGTGATGATGTTCGGCAGGAACCCGTCCGGGTAGAGGTCAGGCACGGTACGGCCATCGCCGGCGCTGCGGAAGAATCCCGAGGAGTCGCCTTCGCGCCGCGATGCGCCGCCGAACCAGTAGAACTCGGCGTTGCCAACCGGCACGGCGCCGTTCAACCAGAAGTACATGTCCTTGGCTTTCGCATCGCCGATGCGCTGGGTCACGCGCGGCGGGCTGACGCGCAGCGAGTCGGGACCCGCGCGATTGGTTTCGCCGCGATCGCGATACTCGAGGGTCAGGTTGAGGTAGCCCTCTTCGCCCAGCTTGAAGCCGGTGTTGACCGAGCCCTGGTAGGTATCGCCATCGCCGGCGTAGGTCTGGCCCGCCTGTACCGAGGTCTGGGTGCGGCCCGTTTCCTTCTTCAGCACGATGTTGATCACGCCGGAGATGGCATCGGAACCGTATTGCGCGGAGGCGCCATCACGCAGGATCTCGATGCGCTCGATGGCGCTGATCGGAATGGCATTGATGTCGGTGCCGGCGGAGCCACGTCCGATGGTCTGCTGCACGTTGACCAGGGCCTGCTGGTGCCTGCGCTTGCCGTTGACCAGCACGAGGACCTGGTCGGGCCCAAGCCCGCGCAACGTGGCCGGGCGCAGGATATCGGTGCCGTCGCTGATCCAGGTGCGCGAGAAATTGAACGATGGCGCCAGCATCTGCAGGACCTGGCCCACTTCGGTCACGCCCGCGCTTTCGAGCATCTTGCTGTCGAGCACGTCAACCGGTGCGAGCGTCTCGGTCGCCGTACGATCCTTGGCGCGCGAGCCGAGCACGACGATCGAACCCATCGTTTGCGCGTCCTCGTCGACCGCTTGCGCCGACACATCCGGCGCCACCGCGATGGCGCAGGCAAGAAGCAACGCACTGGAAACTGGTTTGAAGAATCTTTGCCCGAAAATCCCCTCTTTGCGCTTGGTCATGGCCGAACCCCTCCGCCGTTGCAGTGCACTCGAGTTCACTCGCTTTCGCGACCCTTGTTGCCGGCGAGGCCATCCCGGATTCCAGCGCACGCGCAAACGTGCCGACCTGGTCACCCGGAAAGCCTCTCCCCTTCCGGACGGGCCAGAATTAGCACAATTTTTACATTCAGGACAGTCATTTTCGGGAGGCCAGGATCGCGCCTGATGTTGCGCCGCAGCAGCGGCTGGCCATCAGGCCGGGGCGTATCCGACGACTGCGTGGCCCGGCGATGGCGTGCCAACCAACTGCCCAGTGACCTGGCCTTGAGCGGTCATCGTGGCCGACAACATCGTTTCGATGGAGTGCGCCGCAGCATGGCGACTTGCAGTCTGCGGCGCGAGCAACAATCCGCGGTGGCGAGTCCTGCGAACCATCCACGCCGAATGTCGAAGTTGCCAACCTGCCTGCACATGGCCGGGAATCGATTCGATCCCCGGCCATGACGACCATCAACGTGAAGCGAACCGGTCCAGAGCGTGCTCGGCCTGGCTGCGTTCGTAGTCCGACAGCTTGCGCGCGGCATCGCGATAGCGACTGATCAGCTGTGCATCGTCGGGCATCTTGCCGGCGAGCACGACCAGCACTTCGCGGCATTCGTAATCGGAACCGACCGAAGCCAGTGAATCGAGGACGGCAGCCGACGCACGCGCACCGAAACCCCTGGCGTTCATCAGGGCCATCAGCGCTTCACGACGCTCATAGTCACCATCGATGCCGGCTACCGCCGCCGCATAGGCAGCAGCGACCTGATCGGCATTGGCGACTGCACGAATCGCGCTGGACAGCAGTTCGCGCCGCTCGTAGCCGGATTCGATCGTCTTCGCCGCGTCGATGACCAGGGCCAGCGTGGCGTCGTCGTTGCCACCTGCCTCGATCATCGCGGTCAGGCAGCGACGATGCTCGTAATCGGACTCGATGCCGTTGGCGGCCTTCAACCATGCCGCATGCACGCTGCGGTCGTCGGCCAGGTCGGGCAGGATCCCAAGCAGCAGTTCGGCACGTTCATAGTCGGACCCGATCTTCTCCGCCTGGCCGATCACCAGCGCCTGCTGGCCCGCGTCGAATTTGCCGGCCGTGCCGAGCGCCGTGAGCGCGGTGCGGCGTTCGTAATCGGACTTGAAAGGTTCGACCAGGCCAAGCGCCCGCGTCATCTCCGCGGGCGACAGTTTGCCGATCGCGGCAAGCTGCTGGATGTATTGGCCACGCGCGTAATCGGAATGGATGCGCGCGATCTCGTCGAGCACCGCCGTTGCTCCGCCGCTGGCATGGATCTGCCTGACCCGCTTGTCGGCATCCGTTGCGGTTTCGCGCACGAGTTCGGGAATGATGCCCGCGATCCAGGCATCGGCCGCCGCGTCGATCGGCAGTTCCTTCTCGTCGACAAAGTAGCGCCGCTCGAGCTTGCCGCCCTTGTTCGCGTAATCGATGCGCCGGTTGGTGCCTTCCCGGGTTTCGCCAAAACTGGCCGTGCCATCGCTGCCGAGGCTGGCGATGCCCTTGTAGTCCGGCGTAAAGGTGACCTGTCCGTCGATCCTGGCCCGATAGATCCGATGCCCGTCCGCGCTTTGCATCGAGATCGTCTGATGGTTCCGCCCGAACAGATCGGTCTCGCTGGAGACATGCAGGTGTTGGCCAGGCGAGTCCGCCGTTTCCGGGGGTGGCGCCGGTGGCGCAGGCGGCGCGGGTGGCGCAGGCGGCGCGGGTGGAAGAGGCGGGGCCGACAGGGCGCTACCGGCGGTCGCCGTGCTCACGCCGACGCCTGGCAGCAGGACCACGGCAGCCAGCAGGGCGAGGGCCGTAGCCGCCATTGCGCGCGGAACGGAAAGGGTCGTGTTCATGGCGTATCCATCCATCAGTTGGTTGATGCGGTTCAACAAGGGGGAATGGCGCGCGGCCATGGCCGACGCCAATTCCGGTTCGAATCCGCGCACGCTGCGCTCGGCACATCCGGCCAGACATTCGGCCAGCGCTCGTCCGCCGCCGATCTGGCTGGCCGCCCATGCATCACAGGATTGCTCGGCAATTTCGTCGAGCCGGCGACGGGCGATGGCTGCGAGCGGCATGAACCAGAGCAGCCCGCAAGCGAGTGCGTGGAAAAGTTTCCACCGCGGATCGCGGCGGGCCAGGTGGGCGATCTCGTGGGCGAGCATGGCGCGCAACTGATCGCGGTCGAAGCGATCGAGAACCCATCGCGGCAGCACGATGCGGTCGCCGGTCGCGGCGATGGGGCTGTCCAGGCCTTCGAGCACGGCCAATCGGGGCTGCGCGATGCCGGACAGAATGGCGAGGTCACCGGCGTCGCGATGAAGAACGGGATGGTCGAGCGGGTCGACGCCCGACAATGCACGACGCAAATGCAGCCACGCCACGCCAATGCGTCCGAACACGATCAGGCATCCGGCCAGCCAGCCGGCCACCACGAGGAGATGCCAGCCCGGCAGCTGAAATGGAACCGCAGGAACAGGCGCTGCCTTGCGGCTGCTTTGGTTCGCTTGCGGCGACACTCGCAGGATGTCGCCCGCAGCCACGCCGGATGGTCGTGCACCCACGACCGCCTGCGACGTGGCCGGATGCGCGGCTTGAACGGTCGCGACCGCGGCGTGCTCCGGCACGTCCGCCAGTGAGCCGGCAGCGACCTCGGCCGATATGCGCGCCAGCTTTGGCGTATCGAGCAGGAACTGGCAACTCGCCGTCAGCACGCCGCCGAGCAGCGCAATCCGCCACAGCCACTCGCGCCAGCCAAGATGGCCGCGCAACACGGTTCTATCGGCGATCCAGGCCAGCGACAACAGGATACCCACGTGCAACCCGAGGGTCAGCAGCCAGGCCGCCAGGAATTCAGTCTTCATTGCCGCCCCCACGTTCCAGGCGTGCGCGGATCCGCGCCAGGTCGCCGGGCTCGATTTCCGATTCCTGCACCAGGTGGGCCACCAGTTCGTTGGCATCGCCGGCAAACAGCGAGCCGATCAGGTCGGCGACCATCGAACGACGGACATCGGACTCCTCGACGTTGGCGCGGTAGAGCAGTTGCCGGCCATCGCGGCGCTGGGTGACGACGCCGCGCTTTTCGAGCCGGGTCAGCAGGGTGGCGACGGTGGTATGCGCCAGTCCGCGGTCCTCGGCCATGGCAGCCGCCATCTCGGCGGTGCTGGTCTCGCCGCGGCTCCACAGCACGCGCATCAGGGCGATCTGCAATTCGCTCAGGCTGATGTTTCTTGAATCCGCCACGGCATCCTCTTCTACAGTTGTCGTACTACAAGCGTAGTACCAAGCCGGGAAGGATGCAACGGGCCGGAAGTCATGGCCCCGGAGCGGATGCCGGGCCGACCCCGGCGCGCGGCCTGCGCGGGCCCGGTTCGCGTCGACGCGCGACCAGGCCGTCCACCATCAGGCCGCAACCACCGGCACGCAGGCCGCTGGCGCCCCGCGCCCCGGCGCGCGATCGCCGGCGTCGCTGCGGCTGTCGGCCGCTGCCGGACTGCCGGGCGTCTTCCGGTCTTTGCCGGGGGCGGAAAACGGGACCATCGGGTACCCTTTCAGGCCCAGCATGCCGATCGCTATGCTGTTCAATTCTTTCAACATGACTCACTCTCCTGTGCTTGCGATTTCACTTGCCAGGCGCAAATATATTGGGCGATCGTCCAGCACAGAAGCGACAAGATTGATAGCCAGCGTTGAGGAAAATCGAATATGGAAAGGCTCCCCCTCAACACCCTGCATGTCTTCGTTGCGACGGCACGCGCCGGCAACATGACGCGCGCCGCGGAACAGCTTCACCTCACCGTCAGCGCGCTCAGCCACCAGGTCCGCCTGCTCGAACAACGCCTCGGCATGAGCGTCTTCGTGCGCGGCCCGCGTGGCCTGAAACTCACCGGCGAGGGCGCCTCCCTGTTCGATCGCGTCGCCCCCCACATCGACGCGATCCGCACGGCCCTGCAGACACTCTCGGCCAATCGCGATTGCGTGCTCAGCGTCAGCGCCCTGCCCTCGCTCGCCTCGAGCTGGCTGGTTCCGCGCCTGCCGAACTTCGTCGCCCTGCATCCCGACCTCGAATTCAACCTCGACTCGTCCGCCGAGCGCGTCGACTTCGCCGATGGCCGTTTCGACGCCGCGCTCCGCTACGGACCCGGAAACTGGGCGGACCTGGAAGCGGAGTTGCTGTTCGAGGAATGGCTGACGCCGCTGGCGAGTCCGGACCTGCTGAAGGGACGCGAGCGACCGCGACTCGACGCGCTCGGCGAATGGCCGCTGCTCAGCCCGGGGGATACCTCGTGGCCGCGCTGGTTCGAACTGCACGGCGGCAGCGCACCCGAGCGCTACGTGGCCAGCTTCAGCGATTCCGAAACCACGCAGCGGGCGACGGTGGAAGGCATGGGTGTTTCCCTCGGCCGCGAAACGCTGGCGCGCCCGCTGATCGAGAGCGGGCGCCTCGTCGCCCTGTTTCCCGAACGCATGAAGGCACTTTATGCCCACTATCTGGTCTATCCGAAACGATCGGTCAACCACCGCGGATTCCAGGCGTTCCGTACCTGGCTGCTCGCCGAAGCCGCCGCGTTTCGCGAAGTGACCTCGACGCGGAACACGGGCGCCGGTCACGCGCACCGACCCGACTGAGGACTTGTGGCAGATGCTTGTCCTCGCCACCCTGCTAACATCGATCGTCTTTTTTCCCCGGAGAACCACGCGATGAAACGAATGCTCGCCAGCGCCATTGCGCTAACGCTACCGCTGATCGTGTCTGCGCAGGACGCACCGACTTTCGACGCCAAACGCCTTTCCGACGAAGTCAGGACCCTGTCGTCCGATGCCTTCGAGGGGCGCGGCCCGGCAACGGCCGGGGAAAGGAAAACCATTGAATACGTCGTCGCCCAGATGAAGGGCGCCGGCCTCGAGCCCGGCGGCGACCTCAGGGACGGCAAGCGCCTGTGGACGCAGGCCGTGCCGCTGCTGCGCGCCGAGATCGTGGGCAAGCCCGACTTGTCCATCGCGGTCAATGGCAAGGCCCAGGCGCTGAACCAGGGCGAACAGATCGCCGTGCGCGCGGCCATGGACGGATCGAAGAACGTATCGATCAAGGATGCGCCTATGGTTTTCGTCGGCTACGGCACGCTCGCCCCGGAACGAAAGTGGGACGACTTCAAGGGCGTCGACCTCAAGGGCAAGATCGCCATTGCATTGATCAACGATCCGGATTTCGAAACGGGCGAAGGCGACTTCGGCGGCAAGGCCATGACCTACTACGGGCGCTGGACCTACAAGTACGAGGAAGCTGCCCGCCAGGGCGCGCTCGGCCTGCTGGTCGTGCATGAAACCGACCCGGCATCGTATGGCTGGGCCACGGTGAAGAACTCCAATACCAACACGATGTTCGACGTCGTCCGCGATGATCCGAAGGCCGCCCATACCCAGGTCGAGGGCTGGCTGCAGCTGGACACGACGAAGAACCTGTTCAACAAGGCCGGGCTCGATTTCGACGCGCTGAAGAAGCAGGCACAGACGCGCGCATTCAAGCCGGTCGTGCTCAAGGGCGCGACCTTTTCGGCCAGCTATGCCGTCGACTCCGGGGTCATCACCTCGCAGAACATCGTCGGCCGCATCGATGGCAGCAAGCGGCCCGACGAGATCGTGATCTACAGCGCGCACTGGGATCATCTCGGCGTCGGCCAGCCTGATGCCAAGGGAGACACCATCTACAACGGCGCCGTCGACAACGCGACCGGCACGGCAGCATTGATCGAACTGGGTCGCGCCTTCGCCACGGCGCCGAAGCCCGAACGCTCGGTCGTGTTCCTCAACGTCACCGCAGAGGAAAAGGGCCTGCTCGGTTCCGAGTACTATTCGTCCAAGCCGCTTTATCCGCTGGCCAGGACCGTGGCCGTGATCAACATGGATGCACTGGATCCGACCGGCGTCGCGCGCAACTTCACGACCTCGGGCAGCGCCAAGTCCGACCTGCTCGACGCGCTGATCGCCGACGGCAAGGCCGCCGGCATGGCCTATGTCACCGACCCGCATCCGGAAGCCGGGCACTTCTTCCGCTCCGATCATTTCCCGTTCGCCAAGCGCGGCGTGCCGGCGCTTTCCTACGGCTCGGGCAACGACTGGGTCGAAGGCGGCATCGCCGCGGGCGAAGCGGCGGGCAAGGATTACGTGGTCAAGCGCTACCACCAGCCCGCCGACGAATGGGAAGCCAGCTGGACCTTCGCCGGCATGGTCCACGACCTGCCCCTGCTCTACAAGCTCGGCAACGACCTGGCCAATTCGAAGCGCTGGCCGGAATGGGGCCAGGATTCGGAATTCCGCGCCACCCGCGAGGCCACGGCGGCGCAGCGCAAGGACCAGTAGCCGCAGCGACACCTGCTGCCCGGAAAAGCGGCCCGCTCTCCTCTCCGCAGGATTGCGGGCCGCCCGCCCACGGGGCGGCGGCGGCAACATCATGGTCGGCTGCAGATTCGTCCACCCGGGCGGGCGCTTCGAGGGATCACCAGCATGTGGCAATACGGCATCAAGATCGCACTGACCGCGCTGGTCGTGGTCATCGTTTCCGAAATCGCCAAGCGCAGTTCGTTCTGGGCGGCGATCCTCGCCTCGTTGCCACTGACCTCGCTGCTCGCCTTCACCTGGCTGTACCTCGAAAGCGGCGACAGCCAGCGCGTCGCCGCCCTGTCGCAGGGCATCTTCTGGCTGGTCATTCCGTCCCTGCCGCTGTTCCTGCTGCTGCCCGCGCTGCTGCGCGCCGGGGTGAACTTCTGGGCCAGCCTCGGCGCGGCCTGCGCGGTCACGGTGGCGGCCTATTTCGTCATGCTCCTCGTGCTCGGCCGCTTCGGCGTCCGCCTCTAGCGCGCGCCGCCGGCTGCGCACCCGCGCGCCATGCACGCGGCCTGTCATGCCGCGGACGCAGAGTGGTTATGCTTCGCTTTCCGCAATACTTCGCATGAGATGTGCATGAATACTGCCGTTCGCTGTGACCGGACCCGGGCGTGGTCGCTCCTGCAGGATGCCTTCCGCAATGGCGGAGCGGGCTTCGACATGAGAGCGGCATTCGAGGGCGATGCACGGCGATTCGAGGCGTTCTCGTTCGAGGCGCCGGAGATCTTCGCCGACCTGTCGAAGAACCTGATCGACCGCGAGACCCTGGCGCTGCTGCTCAGCCTCGCCGCCGAGTGTGGCGTCGAGCAGCGACGCGACGCGATGTTCGCCGGCGAACCGATCAACACGACCGAAGGCCGCGCGGTCCTGCACGTCGCGCTGCGCGCGCCGCGCGATGCCTCGCCCCACGGCGCGGAAATCCACGATGTGCTCGATCGCATGCTGGCCTACGCCGAACGCGTCCGCGATACCGCGACAAGCGGCATCCGGCATGTCGTCAACATCGGCATCGGCGGCTCCGATCTCGGCCCGCAGATGGTCGTGCCGGCACTCGGGGAATTCGCCACGCCCGACCTGCAGATGCATTTCGTCTCCAATGTCGACGGCCACGACATCGGATCGGTGCTGCGCAGGCTGGATCCATCCGAGACGCTGTTCGTGATCGCTTCGAAGACCTTCACGACACAGGAGACGATGAGCAATGCGCGCATCGCGCGCGACTGGTTCGTCGCCAATGGCGGCGGCGACACGCGCCGGCATTTCGTCGCGACGACGACCAACATCGAGGCCGCGGCGACGTTCGGCATCGACACGACCTTCGGCTTCTGGGACTGGGTCGGCGGGCGCTATTCGTTGTGGTCGGCGATCGGCCTGCCGATCGCCCTGGCCATCGGGGCCAACCACTTCCGCGCCCTGCTGGAGGGTGCGCACGCGATGGACCGCCACTTCGCAACGGCGCCGCTGGAGGACAACCTGCCGGTCCTGCTCGGCGTTCTCGACATCTGGTATCGAAACTTCCATGGCTTCAGCAGCCGCAGCGTGGCGCCCTACCACCAGGGCCTGCGCCGCCTGCCCGCCTACCTGCAGCAACTGGAAATGGAGAGCAACGGCAAGCGCGTCGACCTCGCCGGGGAGACCCTGCCGTTCGCCACCAGCCCGACGATCTGGGGCGAGCCGGGCACGAATGGCCAGCACGCCTATTTCCAGATGCTGCACCAGGGTACCGATGTGATCCCGGTCGAATTCATCCTCGTGCGCACGCCCGGCCACGCCAATGCGGATGCGCACGAAAAACTGCTGGCCAACGGCCTCGCCCAGGCGCAGGCGCTGATGCTCGGCAAGAGCGCGGCGCAGGCCGCGGCCGAGCGCGTGCCGACCGCGGCACCCTCGATCGATGCGCAGGTACTCGCCCGCCATCGCACGTTTCCCGGCAACCGCCCGAGCACGACCCTGCTGCTCGATCGCCTCACGCCGCGCGCACTCGGCGCCCTGATCGCGATGTACGAGCATCGCGTCTTCGTCAATGGCGCATTGTGGAACATCAACAGTTTCGACCAGTGGGGCGTCGAACTCGGCAAGGCGCTGTGCAACGACCTCTTGCCGCGTTTCGCAAGCATCGATACCGACGGGCTCGATGCATCAACCGCGGGACTGTTGCGCCGCCTGCGCCAGTGAACATGCGACCCGATGGGCCGGCATTGCTGCCGGCCCATGCTGGCGGATCAGTCTGAAACCGGAACCTGCGCCGGCTCGGCGGCAGCCACGGGCTTTGCAGCGGTTCCGATGCTGCGGTCGAGGAAGGCCAGCACCTTCTCGTACATCTCGGTGACGTTCTTCTCGTTGTAGAAGCCATGTCCCTCGGTGGGCTGGTACAACCATTCGACTTCCTTGCCGCGCTTGAGCATGGCATTGCGCAGGCTTTCGCCCTGCACCGGCGGCACGCGCTTGTCCTGGCCGCCGACGATCAGCATGACCCTGGCCTTGATACGGTCGATCTGGTTGATCGGCGAGCGCTGGGCGATCACGTTGTCGTCCTTGCCGAGGACCCTGTCGAGATAGCCTTCGCCGCGGAAGGACTGCGGGATGTCGCCGCGGGATTTCATCAGGCCCAGGTCATACACACCGACATAGCCGATCGTGCACTGGTAGAGGTCCGGTTCGCGCGCGGCGCCCTGCAGCGCTGCGTAGCCGCCGTAGCTCCCGCCAAAGATGCAGACCCGCTTCGGATCGGCCGCGCCCTGTTCGATCGCCCAGCGGGTCGCGTCGGTGACGTCGTCCTGCATCTTGGCGCCCCACTCGAGGTAGCCCGACTTCAGGAACGCTTCGCCATAGCCACCCGACCCCCGGAAATTGACCTGGAGCACGGCATAGCCACGGCTGGCCAGGACCTGGACGATCGGATCGTATTCCCAGGTATCCATGATGCCGTAGGGACCGCCATGCACGAACACGACCATCGGCAGGTCCTTCGCATTCTCCTTGCCGGGGGGCCTGGTCAGGAAACCGCGAAGTCCGACGCCATCGCGCGCCTTGATCGCGAATGGCTCCATGACCGCCATCGCCTCCGGCTTGATCCACGGAGCGCGCGCAAACAGGAAGCTCAGCTTCTTCGTGTCGGCATCGTAGAGATAGAAGGCGCCCGGATCGCGATCGGCGTCAACGGCGACAACCACTTTCCTGCCATCGTGGCTGGCATTGATGAAGCGCACGTCTTCGCCGGGAAACTGGCCCATGAGATCAACCAGCAGCTTGGCCTCTGCCGCATTCTTGTCCAGCAGGGTAACCGCGGTCCTGCCGGGCATCGAACGGATCGCGAACAGGTCCTGCCCGTCGAAAGTCTCGTCATAGCCGGTGGGCGCGGCATCGGTGCCGCTCCACAGCGTCTTGAACTCCCGCGTGGCAACATCCCAAAGGCACAATCCGCCCCGGTTCTTGCTGCCGCTGCAGGAAAAATAGACGGCATCATCGGCCCGGTTGAAAAACACCGGGTAGGCTTGCTCACCCTTCACCGCCTCGTCGAAAACCAGCTCCCAGTCCTTGCCGTCCGCTTCGCGGTAGTAGACCTTGAGCATCTGCGCATTGTCCCTGGCGGTGGCAAAGCGCACGGCACCCTTGTGGTCGATGACGAAGCTCGCACCCGTCATCGGCGCCGTGGCCACCGTCCGGTTCTTGCCGGTCTTGACGTTGATGCGGCGAACCTCGGGATGCAGGCTTTCGCCGCCTGCCGAACCGACATGGCTCCAGTTCCAGCGCTGGACGTAAATGAGGGCCTCGTCGTCATTGTCGCGCAGGTCATCGAGCATCCAGGCGCTGGCGTATTCGCTTTCCTTCTTGGAGATATGGGTTCCGGTCGAACCCGCCATGCTCTGGTTGACCCGGTAGCCGAACAGCACGTCCTTGTTCTTTCCATCGACATCGACGGCGAACAACTCGCCGGTCATCGCAGGGCCCTCGAAGTAGCCAATGTGCTGGACCACCGAGTAAACCAGGCGCTTCGGCGAGACCCACCAGAAATCGCCGACTTCATCGTCGTCGCGGGGGCGCAGCGTCAATCCGGAGTTGTTCTCGAGGTCGATCATCGACAGAACGGACTTGTCGTCGATGATCGATTTTGCCGCAAGGTGCTTGCCGTCAGGCGAGATCTTCGCGTCCTTGAACTTCATGTGGCGCGCGAAATCGGCGAGCGGAACGGGCTCCGCGGCCTGCACGCAGTACGTGGCGACCACGGTGAAAAGCAACAACGCCAGGCGGATTCGCATCGCGACACGCTCCATGTCAGGAATGGGAATGTGGACTATTGCATGGCGCGGGAAAAAGTCAAACCTTGCGTGGCGCCCGCCCGTAGCGGTCTTCCAGGCGCACGATGTCGTCCTCGCCGAAATAGTCGCCGCACTGCACCTCGATCAGGTGGATGTCCCGATCGGTCGGGTTCTCGAGACGATGCACCGTGTTCATCGGGATATAGGCCGATTCGTTCGAATTCAGCAGGAACTCGCGTTCGCCGATGCGCACCTTGGCCGTGCCATTGACCACGGTCCAGTGCTCGCTGCGGCGGTTGTGCAACTGCAGCGAGAGGACATGGCCAGGCTTGACGGTCAGGCGCTTGACCTTGCAGTCGTCGCCATCCTCGAGAATCGTGTAGCTGCCCCACGGCCGGTGCACGGTCTTGTGGAACGATGCCGCCTGGTGGTTTTCCTTGCGCAGGCGATCGACCACGATCTTGACCTGTTGCGAGCGGTCACGATCGGCCACCAGCACGGCGTCGCCGGTATCGACGATGACCAGGTTGCTGACGCCGACCGCGGCCACCATGCGCGTGTCGGACTGGATGTAGCAGTTCCTGCTTTCGACGATGATCGCCTGGCCCTGCACACGGTTGCCGGCGTCATCGGATTCGGCGTCCATGTCGCTGATCGCCTTCCACGAACCGATGTCGCTCCAGTCGAAGCGCGCCGGCACCACGGCCACGCGCGTGGCGCGTTCCATGATCGCGTAGTCGATCGAGATGTCGGGCTGGGCCAGGAAGGCCTCGCGCGCGAATTCGACAGGACTGGACTGGCCGCTCTCGCTGGCGTGGCAGGCGCGCGCAGCGCCGAGCACGTCGGGGCAGGTCTGTTCCGCGGCTGCGATCAGGGCATCGGCGCGGAAACAGAACATGCCGGAATTCCAGACATGGTCGCCGGATGCCAGGTAGGTCTCGGCCTTTTCGCGATCGGGCTTTTCGACGAAGGCGGCGACCTCGCGGCCCTCGCAGCCCGCAATCTCCGCACCCATGCGGATATAGCCGAAGCCGGTCTCCGGCGCGGTTGGCTGGATGCCGAAGGTGACCAGCCAGCCGTCGGCGGCCAGCCTGGCCGCGCGCTGTGCGTCGGCGACGAAGGCATCGAGGTCGCGGATCAGGTGATCGGCCGGCAGCACCAGCAAGGTGGCGTCGGCGCCGCACTGCTCCAGCGCATGCAAGGCGGCCAGGACCACCGCGGGTGCCGTGTTGCGGCCCACCGGCTCGAGCAGGAACGGAAGCTTGTCGAGGTCCGCATGCGGATGCGTCGAATATTCGTCGCGGGTCAGGAAATAGTAGTCGCGACCGGTCACCGTCAGCACGGTGCCGCCATCGGCCAGCCGGAGGGCGCGGTCGAGCGTCTTGTACAGCAGGGTCTCGCCATCGCCCATGCGCATGAACGGTTTCGGATAGGCGCTGCGCGACACCGGCCAGAGCCGGGTGCCGGCGCCACCGGAAAGAATCACCGGTACGATCATGAAGGTTCTCCAGTCGATGCGGTGGCGGCGAGCTCGCCGATCACCTCGCGCAACCCTTCCTGCCAGGGCCGCAATTGTAGTCCGAACACCAGCGCCAGCTTCGCATTGTCGAGCACGGAAAACGCCGGGCGTCGCGCCCGCGTCGGGTAGTCCGCGCTGGCAATCGGCAGCACGCGCGGCACTTTGTCGAGCAGGCCGGCCGCGCTGGCCGCGGCCATGATCGCCTGCGCGAAATCGAACCAACTACAACGCAGCAACGCGGTCAAGTGATAAGTGCCGACAATTTGTTCGCGCTCTGACTCTTTCATGGCCAACCATCGAGCCAGAATGCCGGCGGTTGCGTGCGCAATCCACTTAGCCGGCGTCGGCGAACCGACCTGGTCATCGACCACGCGCAGTTCGTCGCGCTCGGCGGCAAGGCGCAGCATCGTGCGCAGGAAGTTCTGTCCCCGCGCGGCATACACCCAGGCCGTGCGCAGGATCAGGTGCCGCGCACCACTGGCGCGCAGCGCGACCTCGCCGGCGAGCTTGCTGCTTCCATAGACGCCGAGCGGCGCAGTGGCATCGGATTCGTGGCGCGCACGACTGTCGGTTCCGTCGAAGACATAGTCGGTCGAGTAATGGACCACGAGCGCGCCATTGCGCGCAGCCCATGCACCGATCTCCCCGACCGCGCGATGGTTGATGCGATCGGCAAGCGCGGGCTCATCCTCGGCGCGATCGACTGCCGTGTAGGCCGCCGCGTTGACGATGAGCTGTGCGTCGGCCGAATCGAGGGCCCGCGCCAGCGATGCCGGATCTTCCAGATCGGCTGCGAGACAGGATGTGCCATCTTCGAGCGAGCCCGAGCGCGTCGCACAGGCCAGCGCACCGAGCATTGCCAGCGGTTCGCGCAAGGCATGGCCGACCTGGCCGTTGGCACCGAGCAGCAGGATCTTCACGCGCAGACCGGCAGTCTGTCCGGCGCCACGTCGGCAAGGAAGGGTGCCTTCTGGTCCTTCTCCGAGAGCGACGGATTGGCCAGCGGCCAGTCGATGGCCAGCCTGGCATCGTTCCAGCGGATGCCGGAATCGGCCGCGGCATCGTAGTGCGCCGTGCACTGGTAGACGAAGGTGGCCGGTCCGGAGAGCACGGCAAAGCCGTGCGCGAAACCTTCCGGCACCCAGAAGTGGCGCTTGTTTTCCGCGGACAGGATGGCTGCGGCCCATTGGCCGAAGGTCGGCGAGCCGCTGCGGATGTCGACGGCCACGTCATAGACTTCGCCTTCGAGCACGCTGACCAGCTTGCCCTGCGGATTGGGCCACTGGTAATGCAGGCCGCGCAGGACGCCCTGTTCGGAGCGCGAGACATTGGTCTGCACGAAGTCCAGGTCGAGCCCGGCCTCGGCGAAGCGCTTCGCGTTGAAGCTTTCGTAGAAGAAGCCGCGGGCGTCACCGTGGACTTTCGGCTCGATGACCAGGCAGCCCTCGAGCGCCGTCTTGATCAGCTTCATCCGCGGCGTCCCTCGCGCACGAGTTCCTGCAGGTACTGGCCATAGGCGTTCTTGGCCAGCGGCGCGGCCAGGCGCAGGACCTGCTCGGCATCGATCCAGCCGTTGAGGAAGGCGATTTCCTCCGGGCAGCAGATCTTCAGGCCCTGGCGATTCTCGATGGTCTGCACGTAACTCGACGCCTCGACCAGCGATTCATGCGTACCGGTATCGAGCCAGGCGAAACCGCGGCCCATGCGTTCGAGCATCAGCGAATTGTCTTCCAGATAGCAGCGGTTGAGATCGGTGATCTCGAGTTCGCCGCGCGGGGAAGGTTTCAGCTCGCGCGCGAAGTCGGCAGCACGTCCGTCATAGAAATAGAGCCCGGTCACGGCCCAGCTCGATTTCGGCTTCAGCGGTTTTTCCTCGAGTCCGATGACGCGCGCCGAGGCATCCAGTTCGGCGACGCCATAGCGTTCGGGATCGCGTACCCAGTAGCCGAAAACCGTGGCGCCGCTGGTGCGCGCATCAGCGGCCTGCAACAACCGGGTCAATCCATCGCCATAGAAGATGTTGTCGCCGAGGATCAGGCAGCTCGGATCGTTGCCGACGAAATCACGGCCGATCAGATAGGCCTGGGCGAGGCCGTCGGGCGACTCCTGCACGGCATAGCGGATCGACAGGCCCCACTGCGAGCCATCGCCGAGCAGGCGCTGGAACAGGGCCTGCTCGTGCGGCGTGTTGATCACGAGCACGTCGCGGATGCCACCGAGCATCAGCGTGCTGAGCGGGTAGTAGATCATCGGCTTGTCGTAGACCGGCAGCAGCTGCTTGCTGACCGATTGGGTCAGCGGATACAGGCGCGTACCGGAACCGCCGGCGAGAATGATGCCGCGTCGTGCTGTCACCGGATGTCCTCGGACGTGTTTTCGGGCCGGCTATTGTAGGGGGGGCCGCCGGAGGCTGCTCGGATTCGCCTGACCGAGCCAGCAAGTCCTTGTATCAATGGACGTTTCTGGCGACACGCGGCACCACCCAAGGTCTCCAAGGCGGCGACCCGGACGACACGGTGCCACCTTTGCCCTCAGGGTTTGGCGAAGACCTCGGCGAGGAAGTTGCCCATCATCCGGTAGGCGCGCTTCGCCGCACGCTCGTTGTAGACGCAGCCGGGCGGACTGTTGGCGTCGGCCTCGGCAAAGCAGTGCACGGCGCCGCTGAAGTTGACGAACTGCCAGTCGGCACCGGCGCCGTCCATCTCCTTGTTGAATGCCGCGATGTCCTCCATCGATGTGCCGCGATCGTCGGCGCCATTGAGCACCAGGATCGGCGCCTTCACGGAGTTCGCCGCTGCCGGCAGCGAGGTCGACAGTCCGCCGTGCAGGCTGACCACGCCGGCCACGTCGGCGCCGCTGCGCGCCAGTTCAAGAACGGTCGAGCCACCGAAACAGAATCCGACCGCGGCCACCTTGCCCGGCCGCAGCGGCGCCTTGCCGACCTGGGCCTTCAGCGTGGCCACGGCTTCGTTGATGCGCGCGCGCAGCAGTTCCCGGTTGCCGTAGAGCTTGCTCACCTGCGCGCGGGCCTCATCGGCATTCTTCGGACGCACGCCTTCGCCGTACATGTCGGCGACCAGGATCACATAGTCGGTCGAAGCGATCTGCTTCGCCTTTTCGACCGCGGATTCGGTTTCGCCCATCCAGTTCGGCACCATGACCAGGCCCGGCCGCAACGCCTTCGATGCATCGTCGTAGACCAGGTGCCCGGAAAAGATCGTGTCGCCAACGGTGTAACTGATGGGCTTGGCGACCATCGCCGCTTGCGCGGAGCAGGCGGCCATCAACAACAGCATCGAAGCGATCAGGATTCGCATGGCAGTCTCCTTGCAGGAACGAACAATCATAGACCCTCGGGGCGGCAAGTCCATTCGCTCAAGCCGTTGCTTCGTCCTTCAGCCGACCCAGCAGCCGTATCGCTGCGTCGATGTCATCGTCGGTCGTGCGCCATGACGAAATCGAGAGACGAAAGGCCGGTCGACCCTGCCAGACGGTCGGACCGAACCAGAGTTTTCCTGTAGCCACGGCGGCCTCGCGCAGGCGTTGGGTCGCCTCATCGGTGTCGAGTCGGACGAGAACCTGGTTGAGCACGACGCGATTGAGCACGTCGAAACCGGCTTCACGCAGTCCCTCGGCCAATCGCTTCGCCTGCCTGCAGTGGCGCGCGACGAGGTCGGCCACGCCCGCGCGGCCCAGGGTCCGCAATGCGGCCCAGATCGGAACGCCGCGTGCGCGCCGCGAGAATTCGATGCCGAGGTTCTTCTGGCTGTCCGCCGACGATGTCGCGTAGACCGCATCGCTGTTCATCGTCGCGGCAAGCGCGCTGGCATCGCGGCAGATGCCCATGGCGCCGTCGTAGGGCGTGTTGAGCCACTTGTGCCCATCCGTCGTCCAGCTGTCCGCGCCTTCGATACCTGCGGTCAGATGCCGGGTATCCGGGTTCGCCCGTGCCCACAGGCCGAAAGCGCCGTCCACGTGGACCCATGCACCCGCGGCCCTGGCCTTCGGAATCAGTTCTTCGAACCGGTCGAATTCGCCGGTGTTCACTTCGCCCGCCTGCAGGCACAGGATCGTGTGGTCGTCGAGGTCCGGCATCTGCGCGGGATCGATCCGGCCATGCTCGTCGACCGGCACGCGGACCAGGCGATTCAGGCCGAATCCCATCATGCGCAACGCCTTGAGGACCGTGGTATGCACCGTGCGGGGTACGACCACCCGGATTTCCGGTGCCCCGGCCAGGCCATCGGCGTCGAAATTCCAGCCCAGGCGCTCGAGCAGGATGCGTCGGGCGGTGGTCAGGCAGGCCAGGCCGCAAGCTGACGCGGAGGTGCCGAAATTCACCGCGCTTTCGCGTGGCAGGTCGAGGATTTCGAGCGTCCATCGTGCCGCGACCTTCTCCAGCGTGTCGGCCACCGGCGAATTGTCGAACGAGGACGCGCACTGATCCCAGGCCACGGCCATCCGTTCCGCAGCCGCGGCTACCGGAAGTGATGCGCCAATGACGAAACCGAAATAGTTGGGACCGTTGTTGACGACGGTCGCCGGCGAACCGGCCTCGTCGAGCAACTGCAAGGTCTCATGCGCGGGGCGTCCCCTGTCTTCCAGCGGCTCCTGGAACCTCTTCAAGCCGATCAGGCTTTCGCTATCGGGGAACACCGGCATCGCGGCAACCTTCGCGACATACGCCCGACCGCGACGGTCGGCCTCTTCCAGCAACTCGAGTTCGTTCATGGATACGCCCACAGGGTTGGAATGCACATCCGCATCAACCGACCGACGGCCAACCCCCAGATTGCCCGCGTCGGACCATCGAATGGCGGACATGGCCGCTGCCATGGAGCAAATCAAGCACCCGGCACCTGGACGGGTCGACGAGGCCAGCACTTGCGCAACATGCCCTCAGGCGATGCCGAGGCCTTCGATCTGGCCGATCGCCTCGGCGTCGAATCCGCCCAGTTCGGCGAAGCAGCGGCCGCGCTCGGCGTAGTCGTGGAACTGGTCGAAACTGGGCGCGCCGGGCGAGAGCAGGATGACGCCGCCGGACGGCGTCTGGTCGCGGGCGATGGCCACGGCCTCGGCGAGTGTGGCAACACTGTGCAGGCGGACTGCGGCGACCTTGCCCTGCAGTTGGGCGGCGATGCGCCGGCCGTTGGCGCCATTGGCGACAACCAGGTGCGGCGGATCGGCGCGCACATGGTCGACGAAGGCCTGCCAGTCCAGCCCGCGCTCGAAACCGCCGACGATGACGCTGACGACGCGTCCGGACAGGCTTCGTAGCGCCTCGGTGGTGGCCTGCGGCGTCGTCGCGATGCTGTCGTCAATCCAGGTCAAGCCATCGTGTTCGCCAAGGGTCTGCAAGCGGTGAGGCAGGGGTCGAAAACCGGCCAGGTGCGGTGCCGCCGCGATCGCGTCCTCGCCGACCGCCTCGAGCGCGGCCAGTGCCGCACACGCGTTCAGTGCGTTGTGCGGGCCAGGCAACGGCAACGCGGCCAGCTCGAACACGGGCTGGCCTGCGCGCAGTATCCAGCCGTCGTGGACATGCCAGCCCTCGGCGCCGCCAAACTGGAGGCGCCGCGGATGCGTCGCCGTGCGCTGCAGCAGTTCCGCCTGCGCGGCATTGACCAGCAGCGTCTCTGCCGCTTGTGCAAGGGCCAGCTTGTCGTTGACATAGCGATCGCGGCTGCCGTGCCAGTCGAGGTGTTCTTCTTCGACATTGGTGATCACGCCGAGGCGCAGTCGCGTAGCCTGGCGCGTCTGGAAACTGGAAAGCTCGATGACCCACCAGTCCGGCACGAGCGGCGGATCGAGCAGCTCGAGCAGCGGCAGGCCGATGTTGCCGGCCAGCGCCGTGCGACGTCCGAGGGCGCGCAGCAGGTGGGCGATGAGGGCGCTGGTCGTGCTCTTGCCCTTGGTGCCGGTCACCGCGATGACGCGCGCATCGGCATGTTCGGCGAACCACAGCGCAGTTCCCGAGGTGAAGCGCGTGCCGTTGCGTTGCGCGTCGAGCAGTTCGGGCCGATAGGCGCTGATGCCGGGCGACTTGATGACGATATCGAAAGCCGACAGGTCGGCGGCGTTCGGCGCACGCGTGACATGGCAATCGAGCGGATGGTCCACCGACTTGAAATGCGCTTCGGCATCGTTGCAGAACAGGGTGAGCTTGAGTTCCGGCAGGCGCTCGCGCAGGGCCGTGTGCGTCGCGTGGCCCTCGCGGCCGAGGCCCCAGATCGCCACGCGCAGGCTTGCCAGATCGGCGATACGCATGACTCAGCGCCGCCCGACTTCGGCCAGCAGGCGGGCGGGAATGCAATGCTCGCCTTCCAGTGCCAGCAGGGATCCGATGGCCAGTCCGGATGAATCAAGCTGGGGCAGGATCTCGTGGGCGAAGCGTTCGACGACGGCGTCCTCGCGCCACTCGGCGCGGGCGGCCAGCGCGGCCATCGCGGCTCGCGATTCGCGGCCCTCGCCGACGCACTCGAAGGGCTTGTGGTCCTGGTATTCGATCAGCGCATCGAATCCCGGAATCTGCGCCGGATCGTCGAGCAGGTTGCGTCCGAAGATGCCGAGCAGGCGCGGCTTCGGCATGAACGGCGCGAGTGCGAGGAACACGAAGTGGCATTTCGGGCATTGCCCGCACCAGCGGTCGGAAGGTTTCGGCCCGAGGATGCGGAAGTTGCGGTTGCAGCTGGAGAACACGTCGTCGTAGCGATTGCTGCGTGCGAATCGCGATGCCACGGCGAGTTCGGAAAGCGGCCGCAGCAGCGAGTAGTAGTCGAGATCGGCGGCGATCCGGGAATGGATGAGGTCGCGGAATCCGCGCTCGAACTCCCAGCCCTTGCTCCACTGGTGGTTGATCGGCACGCCGTCGTACTCGAGCGTCGCGCTCGACGCCGAACGTTCGTTGGAGAATGCGATCGCGTCGTGCCCATGGAGGATGGCGGCGACGACGAGGATCGCCGAATTGATCGCGGTCACCGGGATATGCCCGTTCAGCGCACCGGCGCGGTTGTAGTCGAACAGCACCGGCGAAATCGCCCGCGAAATGTTGAGCATCGGCAGCCCGGTGCGTTGCGCGCAGGATTCGATCAGCGCCGAGTTGCCGATCCATACGGCCGTCGCGTTCTCTCCAACCGTCTTCAGGATCTCGACACTGACCAGCGAGTCCTTGCCGCCGCCGATCGGCACCAGGGTGCTGCGTGGCAGGCCGATGACGAGCCCCCGATGAGCAGAAACAGCTACCCGTCCCTCAACGTCATCCCGGCTTTCGCCGGGATGACGAGCGTGGAACGGAAAGCGGATCTTCCCGCGCAGGTCGAGCTTGTTGGTGTAGGCGAATTCGCCGAGTCCATGCAGGTACAGGGCATCGAGGAACGCCGCGGTCGCCGCATCAAGCGTGGTGCTCTCCACGCGGATTTCTGCGGGGACCCCGGCCTTGTAGTAACTCACGCCGGCGATCAGGTGAAGCAGGTTGAGCGCCGCATCGAACGCAGGCTGTCGTTCCACCGGCAAATCCGGGGCATGCGGAAACCCGATCCGCTCGATCAACTCGGGACCGTCGTCGAATGCATAGACCAGCCTCGCCTCGCCCTGCGCGTATTCGCAGCGAACGAAACGGAAACTTCCGGCGATCCGCGGATCAGGCAGGCTCACTGGCCAACTCCTTCTGGTAGTGGCGAGCGACCCTGTGCGCGATCCAGGCCGTCGCCGGCAAGGTCACGACGCCGGTCAGCGACAGCGAAACAAATGCGAAGAACAGGGCCTGCGCCGGCAGCTGCCACCAGCTCTCCATCGATGTCCATTCGCCGGCACCGGAAGCCACGAGCAGGGTCAGCACAAGCAATACGCCGAACAGCAAGTGGGTGATGGCGGCCATGCCCAGTCCCGTCAACCAGGCTGGACCATTGGCCATCGCTCGCGCCTGCAGGGCCTTCCAGCGCAGCCAGGCGGCGAGTTGTGCCGCAAGAACGGCCGGCCCGGCGAAAAAAAGCATGGCGGCAAGGCTGTTCCAGTCCAGGGAGCGATCCACCACCAGCATCCAGCCCGCCAGCGGCAGCACCGGCAGCAGCAGCGCAGCGAGATGCAGGACGACGCGGGCGCGCATCACAGGCACACCTCGGGCGCAGGATCGCGCAGGTTGTAGCGCGAGCCCATGACCGAACCATACGCGCCGGCCTCGGCAATCAGGATCACATCGCCCTCGTGACAGGTCGGCAGGCGCCGGTTGTTGCCGAGCACGTCGCCGGTCTCGCAGATCGGACCGACGATCTGCACGAGGTCATCGGCCGGCGCATCGATGCGCGAAAGATTGACGATCTCGTGCCAGGCCTCGTACAGCGCCGGGCGGATCAAGGAATTCATGCCGGCGTCGATGCCGACATAGTGCACTTCGCCCTTGCGCTTGGTCTGGGTCACGCGCGCCAGCAGCACGCCGGCCTCGGCCACCAGGTAGCGGCCCGGTTCCATCCACAGCTGGAACTGAGGGTAGGCCTGCTTGACTTCGGCCAGCGCGGCGCCGAGCGCATCGAGGTCGAGCGGCAGGTCTTCCGGACGCGAGGGCACGCCGAGGCCGCCACCGAGATCGAGCACCTCGATGCGGTTGAACTGCTCGGCCAGGCTGGCCAGTTGCGCGTAGACGCTGCGCCAGTGCTGCGCGTCGAGGATGCCCGAGCCGAGATGCGCATGCAGGCCGACGATGCGCGCGCCGTGGCGGCGCGCATGCGCGCGGAATGCCTCGATTTCGTCGAGCGACACGCCGAATTTCGATTGCGCGCCACCGGTCTTGACCTTGTCGTGATGGCCGCGCCCGGCACCGAGGTCGACGCGCAGGAAGATTTCGCTACCAGCGAAATCCGCGCCCCATTCGGCGATCGGATGCAGCGCATCGAGCGTCACGCGCACGCCCGCCGCGAGCGCGGCCCGGTATTCCTCGCGCGGAGCGAAGTTCGGCGTAAACAGGATGCGTTCGACGGCCAGATCGGGAAGCGCGGCGCGCACGGCTTCGACTTCGTTCCACGACACGCATTCGAAGGCGAAGCCCTCGCCATGCAGCGTGCGCAGGATCTGCGCATGCGGGTTGGCCTTCAGTGCAAAGTGCCAGCGATCGACCATGCCAAGCGCGGCCAGGCCGCGCGCCTGCGCACGCACCTGGTCGAGGCTGTAGACATAACGCGGCGTTCCCTCGGCAGCGATGTCGAGCAGGCGCGGGCGCTCGTTGCGCCACCAGGTGCTCCTGTGCACCGCATCGGGGCCCTGCGCGAGTTCGCGCCAGCTCGGACCGAACACTGTCGCATCGCCGACGCGCATGACCTCGGCGCGGATCAGCAGGGCATGCAGGCGCGGAATCAGCGAGTCGACCAGGGCCTCGTCGATGACGAAGGTCAGGTTGAGGTTGTTCGAGGATTGCGAGATCAGGTGCACGTCGAGCGCGCCGAATTCGGCGAGCACGGCGGAGAGCTTGTGCAGCATCGCGCGCATGCCGCGCCCGACCAGGGTGATCGCCGCGCACGGCGCGATCACCTTGACCCGGCAGAATGCCTCGAGATCCGCGCACAGGCGCGCCAGCACGTCGGAATTGAGCAGGTTGTCGGAGGGATCGAGCGACACCGTGACGTTGGTTTCCGCCGAACCGATCAGATCGACCGACAGGCCGTGCCGCTTGAAGGCCTCGAACACGTCGGCGAGGAAGCCGACCTGCTGCCACATGCTGATCGATTCCATCGAGACCAGGGTGATGCCCTTGCGCGAACTGATCGCCTTGACGCTCGGCGCGCTGGCCTGGGTGTTCCAGACGATCTCGGTGCCGGGAAGATCGGGCCGGTTGGTGTCCTTGATGCGGATCGGCACGCGCTCGTCGCGCACCGGGTGAATGCAGCGCGGATGCAGGACCTTGGCACCGGTGGTCGCGATCTCCTGCGCTTCGGCGTAGTCGAGCCGCGACAGCAGCCGCGCATCGGGCACCTGGCGCGGATTCGCGCTGAACATGCCCGGCACGTCGGTCCAGATTTCGACCGCTTCGGCCTTGAGCAGGGCACCGAAGTAGGCCGCCGAGGTATCCGATCCGCCGCGACCGAGCACGGCCGTCGCACCCTCGCCATTGCGCGCGATGAAGCCCTGCGCGATGAACACGTCGCCACGCGCGGCCAGCGCCGCGGCGATCGCCGGCTCATGGCGAACGCGCACCGAAGCCGACAGCCAGCGGCCCCAGTCGCCCTGGTTGGGCAAGGCCTCGGCACGGAAGTAGTCGCGCGAGTCGAGCCAGTTCGTGGTCAGGCCCAGGCTGTTGAGGTAGAGCGCGCCCAGCGTGCTCGAGCACAGTTCGCCGAGGGCGAGCACTTCGGCCTGCCATGGCAACTCGCCTGTCGCGCGGCGCGGATCGCCAAGCAGCTGGTCCAGCCGCGCCAGCCAGGCGTCGATCGCATTGCGCCTGGGCAAGCCGAGCTCGCCGAACAGCGTGTGGTGGCGGGCGACGATCGTTTCGCGCAACTGTGCGCAGCGCCCCTCGTCGGCGAAGCTCTCGCCAACACCCTTGAGCAGGTCGGTGATCCCGGACAGCGCCGAAACCACGATCAGCACCCTCTTGCCTGCCTCGTGATGGGTCGCGGCAATGCTGGCGATATTGTCCCAGCGAGGACGCGTGGAGACGCTGGTGCCACCGAACTTGATGACGACCCAGGGGGCGTCGTCCGGCAATGATGGAGTGGGCGTATTCACGGTTCAGCGCGCAGGAAGGGCCAGGGGAGCATCGGTCGCCCATTCTTCGGTGCAACGCAGCAAAAGGCAATGCGGCCCCGCCATCCGCGGAACGCCAACCGCTCCGCCGCGCGCTTTCAGTGGTGGTGCTGGTGCCCTTCCGTCGCCTCGCCGTCAGCCGCCTGCACGTCGAAGATCGCCGGCACGCGCTGGCCATCGGAAAGCATGAAGGTGATCTCGATGCGGTCGCCGGGCATCACTTCCCTACGCGGCTGCATCAGCATCAGGTGCAGGCCGCCCGGGGCGAACTTGACCTCCTTGCCCGGATCGATCTCGAGGCGATTGAGTTCGCGCATGCGCGAAACGCCGTTCTCGATGACGGTCTGGTGCACGGTCACCGTGCGGAAGCGGTCGCTCTGCGCGGCCAGGATGCTGATCGTCACGTCGCCGGAGTTCTTCAGGGTCAGGTAGCCGGCCAGCATGTCGCTGCCTGGCGGCGCCTGCGGAATCCAGGCATTCGAAACGCCGAGCTGGCCCGCCGCGAAGGCGAAAGGGGCCAGCACGAGCAAAATGGCAGTAGCGATCAGGCGTTGCAGGGTCTTCATGGGCTTCTCCACAAGGGATCCCCCATCATAGTCCCTGCCCGGCAGAATCGATTGACACCAAATGCCGCAGACGCTTTTTACGAAAAACGTGGCCCCGTCCACCCTGCCCTATACTGGTTCCTCACTATTCCCCATTCCCTATTCCCCATTCCCGGGCCCCAAGATGACCGTACTCGAAATCCTCCAGCACGATTCCATCCACGAGCTGCGCCTGGCCCGGCCGCCGGTCAACGCGCTCGATGCCGAACTGATCCGCACCCTGCGCCAAGCCGTGCTCGCCGCGCCTGGCCAGGGCGCGCGCGGCATCGTGCTGTCGGGACACCCGGGCATGTTTTCCGCCGGCCTCGACGTTCCTGCCCTGCTGCAACTCGATCGCGACAGCATGCGCTCGGTATGGGAAAACTTCGTCGGCCTGTGCGAGGCGCTCGCGCGCTCGCCGGTGCCGATCGCGGCTGCGATCACCGGCCACAGCCCGGCCGGCGGCGCCGTGCTGACCCTGTTCTGCGACTACCGCATCATGGCGCGCGGCCCGTTCCGCATCGGCCTCAACGAAGTCCAGGTGGGCCTCGTCGTGCCCGAGATCATCCAGGCGGCCATGCGTCGCCTGCTCGGTTCGCACCGCGCCGAACGGCTGATGGTGGCCGGCGCGATGATCGAAGCCGAGGATGCCCACAGCGTCGGCCTGGTCGATGAACTGATCGACACCGAGCTCGTCGTCGGTCGCGCCATCGGCTGGCTGCAGGACCTGCTCAAGCTGCCGCCGGAAGCGATGAGCGAGACGCGCCGCCTCGCCCGCGCCGACCTGCACGCGCATTTCGACCGCAACACGTCGACGCCGGGCAACGACGAATTCGCCGAACGCTGGTTTTCCGAGGAATCGCAGACCGTGCTCGGCGCGATGGTCGCGAAGCTCAAGGCCAAGCACGCCTGAAGTCGATTGCCGCGGGCGCGACGCCTGGGCTCTAGAGCGGGCGAAGCTGCTCGTCGAGCGATCGCGTTCTTTCGTTGACCACGTCGCCGGTGTGCAGGGTCGACTTGCGTTCGACCAGCATGACCAGGCATTCCTCCCGTGCGACAGGGTTGTGGCGAACGCCCTTCGGTACGACGAACAGGTCGCCTTCGGCCAGGTCGACCGCCCCGTCCTCCAGTTCGATATGCAGGTTTCCGCGCAGCACGAAGAACAGTTCGTCCTCGTTCTCGTGGGCGTGCCACCCGAACACGCCCTCGATGCTGGCGACCTTCACATAGGCATCATCGATCTCGGCGATGACGCGCGGGGACCACTGCTCCGTGAGCGCCGATGCAAGTTTCGCTGGCGAGACGACGCTAGGCATGGAGATTCCGTCCAGGCTGGCAGGGGACTCAAATGATACTGCTTGCCGAGCCGGATTGAGGGGTATTCCCGAAGGCAGCCGGCTTTCCTCCGGTACCCCATAGCCCCCACGAATCGCAGGCACCGGATTGGCATTACGGTCGCGCAAGGCGTATACCTGAACCTCACTCGCCATCACCCCGCGTGAGGTGCGAAGCATGAATCGGTTGATACACACGGCCTGCGCGAGTCTCCTCTTCGGCGCATCGATCTTCGTCGCGTCCGCGGCGTTTGCCGATGGGCCTGCGGTCGGATCGCCCCAGGCACCTGCCGCCGGAACCGTCGCCCAGATCGACCTGGTCGGACCGATCGGCCCGGCCACGGCGGAGTATTTCGAGCAGGCCGCTGGCCACGCCGAAGCCGATGGCGCCGTCGCCATCGTATTGCGACTGGATACACCCGGCGGCCTGGCCGATTCGATGCGCCAGATCATCACGCGCATCCTGTCGTCGAAGATCCCGGTGCTCGGTTACGTCGGACCGGATGGTGCGCGAGCGGCCTCGGCCGGCACCTATATCCTCTATGCAAGCCACGTCGCGGCGATGGCACCGGCGACCCATCTCGGCGCAGCGACGCCGGTCTCGCTTGGCGGCCCGATGCCGACGCCGGCCGAATCGCCATCCGGCCTGCCGGAAAAAAAGGATGCCCCCGGAACCGAAGCCAAGCCCGCCGATAGCGAAGCCGCGAAGGGCAATGCGGGAGAGCGCAAGGCACTCAACGATTCGATCGCCTACATCCGCACCCTCGCCCAGCTGCGCGGCCGCAACGTCGAGTGGGCCGAAGCCGCGGTGCGCGATGCGGCGACCCTGACCGCCAGCGAGGCGCTCGAACAGCACGTCATCGAAATCATCGCCGCCGACGTGCCCGCCCTGCTCGCCCAAGCCAACGGCCGCCAGGTCAAGATCAATGGCGAACAGCGGACCCTGCAACTCGCCGGCGCATCGATCCGCACATATGCGCCGAACTGGCGCTCGCGCTTCCTCGGCATCATCACCAATCCGACTTTCGCCTATTTGCTGCTGCTTGCCGGAATCTACGGCATCTTCCTCGAAGCCTGGAATCCCGGCGCCTTCGTGCCCGGCGTCGTCGGCGGCATCTGCCTGCTGATCGGCCTCTACGCGTTGCAGTTGTTGCCGGTGAATTACGCGGGCCTCGCCCTGATGGCGCTCGGCATCGGCCTGCTAATTGCCGAGGCGCTCTCGCCCAGCATCGGCATTTTCGGCATTGGCGGCCTGATCGCCTTCGTCTTCGGTTCGGTCCTGCTGTTCGATACCGACGTGCCGGGCTACGAGGTCAACATCGGCGTGATCGCCGGCATCGCCACCGGCGCCGCAGCGCTGCTGGCGCTGACCCTGGGCCTGGTGATGCGCTCGCGCAAGGCGCCGCGCTTCAGCGGTGATGAACTGATGCGCGAAGCCCGCGGCGAAATGCTCGATGCGCTCGCTGCCGGCGGGGATGGTTGGGCGAAGGTGCTCGGTGAACGCTGGCGCGTGCGCAGCGACGTCGCTATAGCGGCGGGCGCTCGCGTTCGCGTCGTCAACCGCCAGGGCATCGTGCTCTGGGTGAAGCCTGAATAGTCACGAATACAAGGAGAATTTCCATGTTTGGATTCGTCGGTATATTGGTGCCGATTGCGCTGGCCCTGCTGTTCGCCTCGATCAAGGTGCTGCCGGAATACCAGCGCGGCGTCGTCCTGACCCTGGGTCGCTATACCGGCACCAAGGGACCGGGCCTGGTGATCCTGATCCCGGTCATCCAGCGCATGCTGCGCGTCGACCTGCGCGTAACCGTGATGGACGTGCCGCCACAGGACGTGATCTCGCGCGACAACGTATCGGTGCGGGTCAATGCCGTGGTCTATTTCCGCGTGCTCGAGCCGGACAAGTCCATGCTGCAGGTGGCGGACTACTACCAGGCGACCAGCCAGCTCGCGCAGACACGGCTGCGTTCGGTGCTCGGCCAGCACGAGCTCGACGAGATCCTGTCCAAGCGCGACTCGCTCAACCAGAGCCTGCAGCAGACCCTCGACGATGCCACCGATCCGTGGGGCATCAAGATCACCAACGTCGAGATCAAGGACGTCGATCTCAATGATTCGATGATCCGCGCCATCGCCCGCCAGGCCGAGGCCGAACGCGAACGTCGCGCCAAGGTGATCCACGCCGAAGGCGAATTGCAGGCTTCGGAGAAACTGCGCGATGCCGCCGCCATGCTGTCGCAGCAGCCGCAGGCCCTGCAGTTGCGCTACCTGCAGACCCTGGTCGACATGTCCAACAACGGCAAGTCCTCGACCATCGTGTTCCCGCTGCCAATGGACCTGATCAAGCCGATCATGGACGCGATCGGGCAGAACGTGGCTCCGGCCAGACAGGTTTCCTGAGATCGACCGGAGCGCACCGGACATCGCATGCAAGTGAGCCAATGACAGGCATTGGCGCACGCCCTACCCGTCCGAGCAGACCACCCTGTTGCGGCCGAGATCCTTGGCCCGGTACAGCGCGCGATCGGCGGCCTTGAACAGTTCGTCGAGGCTGGCGAATTCGCGGTCGCGCGTGCTGGCGACGCCGACGCTGATCGTCACTGGCGCGTCCACCGGCAAGGTGGACTCGATCATGCTGCGCAGCGATTCGGCGACCATCGCGGCATCCGCGCTTGTGCTGCCTGGCAGAACCACGGCGAATTCCTCGCCACCGTAGCGACAGACGACGTCGCCGCGGCGCACGCCGATGCAAAGCTTGTCGGCGACCAGCCTCAGCACTTCGTCGCCACGTGCATGGCCATGGCGGTCGTTGAATAGCTTGAAGTGGTCGATGTCGATGACGAGCAGGGCCATCGCGCCATTGCCGCGCCTTGCGCGATCGAATTCGGCACTGGCCACTTCGTCGAAGGACCGGCGGTTCGGCACCCGGGTCAGGGTGTCGGTGCGGCTCTGCCGCTGCAGCTCGCGCACGCGGCTGGCCAGGGCCAGCGAGAGAAGGACCATCTCGACCAGCGACCCGGCCTGGAAACCGTTCTGGGTCAGCAGGTTGTGCGGCAGCACGCCGAACACTTTGAGCATGTAGGCGAGCACGCCGACCAGCAGCATGCCCCAGGCGATCATGAAGTAGCGGGCGGGCTTGTAGCCCATGACCAGCCCGAGGGTGCCGAGGGTCATGATCAGGGAAACGACGATGACCGTCAGTACGGCCACCGGCAGGATCAGCCCCGAGTACGGCAGGAAGAACGAAGCGACCAGACCGACGCCGGCCAACACCTGGGTGACGACGGCAAGGGTGTCGAGCCGACGCGCGAAGCCGCGCGTATCGAGGAAGGTTCGCGTGAACTGCATGCCGAAGATCAGCGTCAGCGACAACATGACCAGCAGGGCCTGGTTGCCCCAGGCCGGGCTGTCCGGCCACAGGAGCTGGAATGCCAGCCCGTTGTGGATGGCGAAGTACAGGCCGTAGCTCGCCGCGTACAACAGGTAGAAGATGAACGCGCGATCGCGCACGATCAGGAAGATGAAGAAGTTGTAGAGGACGAGGACGACGAATCCGCCGTAGTAGGCCCCGTAGGCAAGCTGCTCCACGCTCAGGGTCGAAATCAGGGCATGCGGCCCGTTCAGGGTCAGGCTCAGATCCACCGGCCCGCCGGATTGCGCGCGCAGGTAGAACGTGCGCTGCGAACGCGCCGGCGCATCCAGATCGAAGATGAAATCGCGATGGACGAACTCGCGGGTCGAGAACACGGTGCGGTCGCCGGTTGCCGTGTGCCGCCAGCCGCCGTCGCGTTGCGGCGCCCATAGTTCGAGATAGTCGATCAGCGGGTAGTCTTCGCGCAGCAGGATGTGGCGATCGTCGTCGCCCGGGTTGGCCAGGGTGAAGCGCACCCACCAGGTCGAGCGCGTGAAGCCGAAATTCGTGCCTATGGCCGGCACCGGCTTGAAGTCGGCCGACGCACGCACGGCGTCGAAATCCAGCTTGCCGCCGGCGTCTTCCAGGACATACATGTCGGGAACGACCGCGCTGTGCGAAAACTCCCCGTCGATTCTCGTCGCCTGCTCCTGGGCGGCGGCCGCGGCAGCGAACGCAAGCACAAGGAGCACCAGGACCATTCGGATCCAATGCTTGGACATTGTGTCTGGTCGGCTCCCCTGACGCCGTTCGAAGAACGCGGTTCGCCGCTAGAATAGCAGGCTGCAACATTCCGGGGAGTTCGAACCATGCGTATTCGCCAGTGCCTGGCGGTAGTCCTGCTTGTCGCGCCGATTGCCGCCTGCGGGCCTTCGGAAAAACCCATCTCCAGCGGCGCAGCCGTCGCCGGCGGCGAAGGGGCGATCAACCTCGAGCAGGGCTGGAGCGCCGAGGTCCAGCAGCGCGCCTGGTTCACCTCGTTCGGCTCGCGCCTGATTCCGACCGCCTGGTTGAAGGCGCTTGAGCAGGCCGGCTCCGGCCAGCGCTTCATGACGGACGCGAACATGGACGCGCTGGGCTTTCTCGTGCAATCGCCGACGGCCAGCAACCCGGATGGATTTCCGCTGGGTTTTACCCGCGAAACCGATTCCCACGAGCGCAGTTGGACCGGCCTCGGTTGCGCGGCTTGCCATACCGGCGAAGTCCGCTACCAGGGCAAGCGCATCCGCCTCGATGGTGGCCAGGGAACGCTCGACTTCGACGCCTTCGAAGCGAGCCTCGTGGCCAGCCTGCAAGCGACGGTTGCACACGACGAGGTCTTCTCGCGCTTCGCCACTGCCCTGCAGATTGACGAAACCGGCCGCCCGTCGCTCAGGCAGGAACTTGGCGCCCTCGCCGACCGCATCGCCGCACGGCATCGCATGAATGCGGTCGATGTGCCGTACGGCCACGGCCGACTCGACGCATTCGGGCAGATCTTCAATGCGGTCGCCGTGCAGTTCCTCGGCCTGCCGCAAAACCGCCGCGCGCCCGATGCGCCGGTCAGCTATCCGGTGCTCTGGGATGCGCCGCATCTCGATGTCGTGCAGTGGAACGGTTCGGCGCCCAATGCCGGTCCCGGCCCGCTGCTGCAGAACATCACCACCGCGATGGCCGTCTACGGCTCGCTGGATGTCACGAAACACGAGGGCATCGAGGGCTATGCCTCCTCGATCGATTTCAGCCATCTCGACCAGATCGAGAACGACCTGTACGCCTTGCAGGCGCCACAGTGGCCGACCGCCGTTTTCGGCGCGCTGGACAGCGCGCGGGTCGACCGCGGTTCCGCAATCTACGCGGCGCAATGCCTGTCCTGCCATGAGTTGTCCAACCGCGACGAACCCAAGCGCGAATTGAAGGCACATGTCACGCCGCTCGACGAAGTCGGCACCGATCCGCGCATGGTGCGCAACTTCCTCGATTCGGTTTCCGACAGCGGCGCGTTCGAAGGACGCAAGCAGGGCGTCGTGTTCGGACCCGACCTCGGCGCCAGGGCGCAGACCTCGGACCTCGTCGTGCATGCCGCCGTCGGTGCCGCGCTCGGCCATCCGCTGGCGACGGTGCGCGAAGCCGTCGGCAGCTACCACGGCGTGATCAAGACCGCGCTCGACAGCCATCCTGATGGCTACAAGGCACGCCCGCTCAGTGGCATCTGGGCGTCGGCACCCTACCTGCACAACGGCTCGGTTCCGAGCCTCGCCGAACTGCTCAAGCCGGCGGCCGAGCGCATTGGTCATTTCTACGTCGGCAGCCGCGAATTCGATCCGCAGACCGTCGGTCTGGCGAGCGCACGCGGCGAACATGCCAGTGCGTTCGATACCACCCTGCCCGGCAATTCGAATGCGGGGCACGCGTACGGGACCACGCTCGCTGCCGCCGACAAGGACGACCTGCTGGAATACCTGAAGAGTCTCTAGGCAGCGTGCGCCGAAGCGGCCGGGCCAGGGCACGGGATCGGCACGATCCCGTCGCAGCTAGGCCTGGACCTGTCGCTCCTGGATCGATTCGAACCACTCGCCGATGCCTGCGGGGGACGACGCGCCGAGAAGTTGCGCAACAATCTGCTGGCCGAGCGCCCGATAGGCCTCGAATTGCGGCTCGGCGAAAAACTGCTCGGACGTCGGCTCATCGGGAAATGCCGGATTCGCGCGCCAGTAGGCGTAGATGTCGGCGGTCAGTCCTGCGCACAGGGTCGGCTTGATATAGAGGATCTGCCCGACGCTGCCGTCGGCATAGCGGATGCGGCCCATGGCATAGGGCCTCTGCTGCAGCGCCATGTCGCGCTGGCGGTACAGGCGATCGGCATCGATGTCGATCTCGGCACCGAAATCCACGCGTACGCGCTCGATGGCGCGGCCGAGGTCGCTCAGCGTCGTCTGCGGGTCGGCCCCGGCGTCGGTGACGACCAGATAACGCACGCGCCGGCGGATCAATTCGTAGATGCCGAGATTCTCGAAGCCGCCGCCATCGGAAAGATGCACGTGGCGACGCTTCTCGTCGAGGCCGATGCCGAGCATTTCGCGCGTGATGAAGATCCACCACCACGGCAGCGGAGGCGCAGGCCGGTTGCCGAACTTCGGATTCCTCGCCCAGAAGCCGAGCCGCACGTTGAACAGGGCCATCAGGAACGAGACCGAGCGCGCGCGCGTCTCGACCATGTCGGGATCCAGCGCCGCGCCCGAGATCGTGAACGCATTGGACAGGGCCATGGCGCCGCGCGCATAGGTGTCGATGCGCCGGAAGCCGGTATCGGTGGAACCGGTGTAGACCGGCGAGAAGAAGAAGCTGGCGCCTTCGCGGCTGCACAGCTTCGGATTGTCCGAACTGGTGGTATTGAGGGTCGTGTTGATCAGGTGCAGCGGCGCGCCGTGCGCGGGGTCGATGCTGGAAAGGTCGAAGCGGCCGGGATCTGGTTCGCCCTTGCCAGCCACATTCGGCAGGAATGCGTTGCTCAGGCGCGCCCGGTAATAGGCGTGCATCGAGACGCGGTTGATGTTGCAGGTCAGCGCCAGCAGGATCGAAAGCGCGAGGAATCCGAGGAACACCGGCGACTGCAGCCAGGCCATGTGCACGGCCAGGTGATAACTGAGGATGAGCAGGCCATAGACGAGCAGGCTCAGCCCGATCGTGGTCAGGCGTCCGCTGTTGTCGCGGCCCTTGCGCCGGTCGAGCAGCATCGACCCGATGCCGCCCAGCACGGGCACCAGGTAGGAGGCATGCCTGCCGATCACATCGGCGTATCGCATCGCGAACAGATGCTCGGCCATTTCGCCGATGGTTTCGGCCAGCGGGATCAGGCCCACTGCAATGAAGCCGAGTCCGAACACGATCAAGCGGCCCATGGCGACACGCAATCGATCGATGCGCTGTTCGGAGCCACGCCGCGCGATGCCGGAAACCACGGCGAACACGATGGCGATGAGCGGGAATGCGGCCAGGCTGGCGGTACCGAGCAGTAGCAGCAACAAAAACCCGTGATGACCCAACGGCACCTGTCCGCCCGGCAGGGCCAGCCATTCCGGCCATCCGAACGGAAGCCAGCCGAGGGTCATGGCATACACGGTCGCCAGCAACGGCGGGCCGAGCACGAGGACATTGACGAAGGTCGCCGCAAGGATCGACGCGACCAGCGTCCAGATCGAAAAGCCGCGCTGGCTGACCAGGTACTTGCCATGGCCGCGCAACCAGTCGAGCACGCTGCCCTCCTCGCCGGCAACGGCTGCACTGAACACGCCGGCGGCGGGAAGCGGCCAGAGCCTGGCCCGCAACCAGCTGTAGCAGGACGCCACATAGCCGCCACCGGAGACCGAGGAAAGGTAGTCGATCTTGCCGAGGACACCGGCGGATTCCAGCGCCTGCAGGACGCCGAGGTTGAACGTGGCCGAACGGATGCCACCGCCCGAGAATGCGAGTCCGGCCACGTCGTCGCCGGGTGGCGGCAGGCCGGCTGCCTTGCGCCGCTCGGCGAGCCATTCACGCTCGGCCAGGCGCACCGGCTCGAAATCCGCCGCATAGCCCGCGGCGTTGTCGCCCTCATTCCTCATGCTTTCATCCCGTGGTGCAAGGCCGGCGTTACTTCCAGCAATCCGGTGGCGCGAAATCGGATGGTGTCGCCGGCAGGTCACGATGGACCTTCAGGTACTCGACGATCGCCCAGCGCTCCTCGTCGCTGAGCAACGGACCGATCACGCCCGAAGGCAGCGCGTGCGCCTCGGGATCGGTGCGTGCCGCTTCGAGTTGCTCCGGCGTGGCAACGAAGGCGTGACCGCTGTTGTGGTTGCCGTCAATCGAAGTATCGAACCAGAAGCCGTTGTCTTCATCCGGATTGGCTGGCTCGCTGACGTAGCCCACGTTCTTCGCATCGAAATCGCGACGACCGACGAAAAAGCGTGCGCTGCGCTGTTCCGGCGGCAACAGCATCTGGTACAGGTTCGGCACCGACCCGTTGTGCAGGAAGGGCGGCGTCGCCCAGACGCCCTCGAGGGGACGCGGCTTGTAGCCGGCAACCTGCTGCGGCAGGTCCAGCGTGCCGAATCCGCCCAGGCACATCTGCTGCTCCCAGGGAATGCGGTTGTCCGCGAAATACTTCGCCTTGATCATCAGGCCGAGGATGTTCAGGCCCTCGCCTTCGCTGAGGCTGCTCACGTCGATGGCGTCCAGCTGGCGGTCGATGTCGGAAACGCCCGCGGTCACTTCGTGCAACAGGGTCTTGGTCTTGCACGCCAGGTCGCATTCCCACGACGGCGCGGACGTCGTGACGGCGACCGCCCCTGCCTCGCCCACCGCGGCGGCAATTGCGGCAAAACTTGCCTGCGGAATCGAAGGCACTTCGTTCGCATCCGGATCCGGATACGCGGCGAGCAGTTCGGGCAGGCCGGCGGGCGCCTGTTTCGCGACCGCCCGCGCCGCGATGAGATCGTCGAGATGCCAGCGCACGTTTCGGGCAAGGTTGCGGATCAGCTGCGGTCGCAGTACGCGGTCGATCTCCTCGCGCGTGAGGCCGGCCTTGCCGAGGTCATAGCGCCGCGTGACGAATCCGTTGGCCTCGCTCGGGTCGGTGCCGATGTGCCCGACCGGGATGACCTCGATCTTCCATTCGGTGCCGGGCCAGGGCTTGCCCGGCGCGCTGGCCTGCTGTTGCGCGCGATCGGCCGGATGCGGTCCGTGGCAGCCCTGGCAATGGGTATCGAACAGGGCCTTGCCGCGCACGGCCAGCTCCTGGTCGACGGGTCCGAGCAGTTCCTCTGGCCAGCGCGGCGGGGTCAGCTTCTGCAGCGTGTGTTCGATGCGGTCGAGATTCGGAATGATCACCGAGGAGACGTAGCGCTGGTCTTCGGGCACCGGATTGCCATAGGTGTCGGTGAGACGGATCACCGCGCCGACACCGAGCGCCTCGCCGATATTGCGTGCCAGCGGTTGCTTGACCGAACCGTTGTACTGCACCCAGTCGAATTTCCAGATGTTCCAGACGTAGGGATAGCTGACCGGCGCCGTCGCGTCCTGGTAATTGCTGGCGACCAGGTGATCGCCGAAGACCGTGTTGGCGATGCGGCCGAGCGCATCGGTGCGACCGAATCCTTCGGTCACCGGGTACAGGTGGCGAAGGGGACTGTTCTGGCCCTGCGTGGCGAACGCCTTGATCGTGTCCAGCAGTTCGCCGTGCAAATCGGATTTGCCCTCGGGGTAGCGCGCGCCGATCACCTTTTTCGCAAAGCGGTCGAACTTCCACGGGTTGGCCCAGGTCGACAGCATCGAGGCAACCAGGGTCGGGCCGAAGGCGCCGCGTTGCATGTTGGTGAACTCATGCATGGCCTGGCCGCCGTCGATGCGGATGGCCGTGGTCTTGCCGTCCTTCAGCGCATGGATCTCGCCGGTATGGCAGGCCGCGCAGGTGATGTCGAGCACGTACTGGCCGAGCGCCGCATCGAAATGGCGCGTGAAGCCGACCGGCAGGCGATCGGGATTGGCGGCGGTCGGCTGCGGATCGACGATGAAACGGTAGCGCTGCATGTGTTCGGGTTCGGCGAAGCGCTGCGCGTCGAGCGGCATCTCGAGATTGACGAACCAGTTGTAGCGCAGCGGCGTGGTCAACGCCCCCTGCGGCATCGAAGTACCCTGCGCGGTGTAGTAATAGGTTTGCCGGTCCGGCGTGTCCGCCGTGGTGCCCCAGCCCTGGTCGAGATAGGCGTAGGCGTCGACCTTTTCATAGGCCGGTATGGACCTGACCGGCACCAGGATGAACAGCACGAAGCCAACGACCGCCAGGATCGCCGCCACGAAGGCAAGCACGAATGCCCAGCGCAGCATCGTTCCCAGCGTGATGCCGAAGAACGCATTCCATGCACGGCGCAACGGACCTCCGCGCGCAGGTGACAAGTTCGGCCTTCTGGCCATCGGATTTTCCCCTGGTTCGCCTTGAGCGCGCACCCGTTGCGCGCCCCCGGAACAAGCAACCGGCGCGGGCCTTCCCCACCCTGCAAATGCTGCGATCCCTCCGCACCATGCCGCCGTCGCGCTCCGGAGTACACCTTATCGACGCGTGTTGCGCAAGGCTTGCCGATCGCAAGAAAGGGTCGGCGCAAGCGCGCAATTGCAAGCTCCGCAGGGAGCGCGCCGGTCCGGAGCATGCAGCGGCTCCGGGAGTTGCAGCAGGCCAGTGCGCCAGCGCGCGAAAACTCTCCAGGCACGCATGGCCCTTGATCCACGCGCGGCTCTCGTGCCGACCCTGCAATCCACGACCGTCACGATCCGACACGGAACCGGCTGGCCTTCGCGCCAGGTCGCCGCGCATCCGTGTCATGCGCGTGCATCTCCTCCTGCCGGCGCTTGTCGGCAAATAGCGCAGGCGGTCAGCCCTGCCCGGTCGTCCATCGCACGCCGGCTTGCGCCACGTGGACCGGCGCGACCATAGTGCCGCAGCGTTGGCTGGATGTCAGGCAGGCGCGATGACGACGATCCAGGCCCGCCGGTCGTCGTGCAAATCGGCCATCGAATGGCAAGGGCGATCCTGGAGGTTCATCGATGATTCGCATTTTCCGCTTCCTTCGCGTCATCGTCGTGGTGTTCGTCATCGCACTGGGAATCCTGGCCCTCGTCATCAGCCATGATTCGCCGTGCACAACGGCGCAGGATCCAGGCGAATCTCCAACGCGCATGAAGGCGATCACCTACCGCTGCTACGGTCCACCCGACGTGCTCGGGCTCGAGCATGTCGCGAAGCCGACTCCGGCCGACGACCAGGTGCTGGTCAAGGTCCGCGCGGCGGCCGTCAATCCGCTGGACTGGCACTTCATGCGCGGCACGCCCTACATCATGCGCATGGGCAGCGGCATCGGCGCGCCAACCGACCCGCGGCTGGGCGTCGACTTCGCAGGGGTCGTCGAGTCAGTCGGCAAGGACGTGCGCAAGTTCAAGCCGGGCGATGAAGTTTTCGGCGGCGCGGATGGAGCGTTTGCGGAATTCGTTGCGGTCGGGGAGAGTCGCGCCCTGGCCCTGAAACCGGCGCGGCTGACTTTCGAACAGGCCGCCGGCATCAACATCGCCGGAATCACGGCCCTGCAGGCGTTGCGCGATGAAGGCGGCATCCGGGCCGGGCAGAAGGTCCTGATCAACGGCGCCTCGGGCGGGGTCGGCACGTTTGCCGTGCAGATCGCGAAATCATTCGGCGCGGAAGTGACCGGCGTATGCAGCACACGCAATGTGGAGATGGTCCGCTCGCTGGGCGCAGATCGTGTCATCGACTACACGCGCGAAGATTTCGCCGCGACTGACGATCGCTACGACCTGATCGTGGACATGGTGGGAAATCGCGGCCTGCTCGAACTGAAGCGGGTCCTCAAGCCCGATGGCCGGCTTGTCATCGTCGGCGGCCCGGAGGGCAACTGGATCAGCCCCCTGTCCGGGGCGATCAAGGCGTTTTTCGTGTCGCCCTTCGTCAAGCAGGACATGGGCATGATGCTTGCCCATCAGTCCGCGGGCGACCTCAAGTTTCTCGGCGAACTCGTCGATGCCGGAAAGCTGACGCCAGTCATCGACCGCAGCTATCCCTTCGCGGAAACCGCAGACGCCATCCGCTACCTGGAGTTGGGTCGCGCCCGCGGCAAGGTGGTCATTTCGTTCGAACCAGCGGACGCTCCCTGAGCCCACCCGCAAGACCCTTCCGCAAGAAAAAGCGCCGGGATTTCAACCCCGGCGCTTGCTATCGGCTCCGCGGCAACTAGCGCGCGGCGTTGCTGTTCATCGTCGCGTTGCGGCTGCTGTCGAGGTACTGGGCAGGATCACGCATGCCGGTGGTGTGGCATTGCCCCAGTGTATGGCCGCGGTTGACCCCGCCGGAAAGCTGGCCATTGACCTGCTCGGTGGTGCCGTCCTCCGGATCGCTCAGCACCAGATCGGTGGCGAAGTTGCAGTAGTCGTTGGTCCACCAGTTGGTGAACTTGAATGACGTCGTGTAGTAGTTGACCTTGGCCCGCGCCGAGGTCGGGATGCCGGCCAGCCAGGCGGCCGATCCGCTGTAGCTCAGGTCGCTGTTGTTGCCGCAACCGACGCCGAACCAGGAGCCGAGCGTGGCCAGGATGCCGGCCAGGTTGGTGCCCTTGTAGGGCGTGCCGACCGATTGCATCAGGCGGTTGCCGGTGGCGTTGTCGAGGCCGCTCCAGTAGTAGGTGTAGAGGTGCAGCGCGGCGGCGCCACCCTGGCTGTGGGCGACCGTGCCGAACGAATTCCAGGTGCTGCCGAACGTCTGCAGAAGGCGCGCAAAGGCATCGTGGCTGCGGTTCTTGTTGACATCGAGGAAGGTCGACGCCGTCGAGAACTGCGATGCCGGCCAGACCCCACCCGAACAATAGCCATGCACCAGCAGCAGTCGCTTGCCGACGCCGCGCACGGCATAGCCATCACTCGGCCGCACGCCCATGGTCATCGCCTCGTCGATCTGCGGAATCGCACCGTCGGCACGACGGCCACTCGTTGCAGGCAGGGCCAGGGCGGCACGGTCCGTGGTCGCGAGCGGCACGAAGTTGTCCGCATCCTCGACGCGCAGGTTGCGCAGCTCGAATGGCGCGGCCGCACCGGCGCGCGCCACCCAGCGATCGTCGAAACCGAGCTCGAGACTCCCGTTCTTCGGAGTCACCATGCCGGCCACCCAGGCAACCGGTACCTGCGCGCCGCTCTTCGAGGTGCCCCACACTTCGGCATAGGCGCGGTAGTGCGCGCCGTCATCCGGAGCGCGCACGCCGGTATCGATCGAGAGTCGCGTTCCTTCAAGCGCCTTGCCTGCCAGTACCGCGGCACCGGACTGGCGCAGGACATTGCGCACCACCGGTACCACGTGCTCGGCGCTGCGCAGGACCTGCTGGCCCTTGCCGTCGATGGCATGCACGATCACCTGCGCCACGTGGCTGCCCTCGGCGCTGGCCCGGAAATCCCCGCCAAATACGCCATCCGCGGCAATGCCATCGGCGTGGCGACCGTCGTCGAACATGGGATAGGTCGCGACGCTTCCATCAGGAGACGTCACGCGCAACTCGGCGGAACCGATGGCGCCCCTGCCGAGCAGGACGGTGCTGCCCCGCGATTCGCTCATCAATGCCGCGTTGAAGGAGATCCGTTCCCCGACCCAGAGCTTGCGGTGGGTCGGATAGGAAACCAGTTCGGTTGCAGGATCGCCCTCGATCAGCAGGAAGCCGCGCTGGCCTGCTGCAGTCCCCTGCAGGGTGATCGAATACTCGCCGCTCTTGGCCTGGTCGAGCACGTACAGGTCGCCGGCAACATTCGCCTGGCCGATGCCGAAATCCGTATTCCTGGTCGTGGCCGCGAGCGACCGGGTCGCGCCTGAACTGCGTCCCGGTGCCGTCAGCGTGGCCTGCCAGTTCGATCCACCCGAGAACACCAGGAAACGGGCCTGGCTGTTCTCGACCGGCAGTTTTCCTGTCCAGCTTTGCCTGCCGGAACCATCCGCCTTCATCTCGACCGGGATGAGGGCACTCTTCGAATAGATGGCCGAATCGGCCGGGTCGGGCGAACGCATCGAGGCGAATTCATCGGGCGGACCCGAAAGCTGCTTGGCCACGATGTCCTGGGCCTGCAGGGCGGTCGAAACGGAAAAGACAAGCGCACACGCGGATAATGCAACATGTTTGCATTTCACAAACTCTCTCCCCAGAGATGACGATGATGGTGGATTGGTGTGACGCCTGCCCCGCTCCCCTTACAGACGTGGCGCCTGCGACTGTACTCATGCGTATGGGCGCGCCGAAAGTAGTCCCAACCTCCAGCAATAGCAAGACCTGTATTTCGGATGTTTGAACGGCACCGGGTTCGCGCTGCAGTGCATCGGATCGTCGGACAAGGCGTGACAACGCGACGCGGCCGGGAAACAGTCCGCATTGCTGCATCGCAGGATTCCGCGGCGGCGATTGCCAGCCGGTGCGCCGGCAGCACGGCCGTGCCTGGCTAGCCGCTGGCTGCGTGCGTCGAATAGGCGGCGAGCAGGGAAGCGTCCGCCAACAGCCGGTCGGCGAGCAGATAGCGCGGCTCGCGACCGGCGGCCAGTTCGCTGCGGATGTGGGTAGCGGAAATCTCCAGCTGCGATACGCGCAGTTCGATGACGCGGCCCGCTGCGCTGCTGCAGAGATCCGCCACACGCGTCGTGCGCCGTTCAAGCACTTTTCCACGCAGCGCGGCGGACTCCCCGGGCTCGTGGCCGGCGCGCGTGAGCACGCCGATGTGCGCCAGTTCGAACAGCTCCTCCCAGCGATGCCATGCAGGCAGGCCGGACCATGCATCGGCACCGACCAGCAGCACTACCGGTTGCGAAGCGCCGATTTCGGAGCGCAGGTCGATCAGGGTGTCGACCGTGTAGGACGGCCCGTCGCGGCGCAGTTCGCGGTCGTCCAGGCGCAGGCGCTGCTGGCCTTCGAGCGACGCACGCAACATGGCGACGCGCTGCACCGCGCTGGCGACCGGTTGCGGGCGATGCGGCGGCACGTTGGCCGGCATCAGGCGCACTTCGGCATCGAGGAACTCGGCCGCTTCCCAGGCTACGCGCAGGTGGCCGAGATGCACCGGGTCGAAGGTGCCGCCGAGGATGGCCAGCGGCCGAAGCGCGCTACCTTGCACCGAGCAGTTCCGCGCCGCGTTTCGGCATTGCGATGGCGGTGATCAGGCGTTCGATTTCGCGCCAGACGTCGCCATCTCCGCGGCCCTTGGCGATGCGGTCGATGCGCGCGACATGGACGATGCAACGCTCCCAGTGCGCGACATCGCCAGCCTTGAGGGCGCGCCTGAAACCGGGTTGCTTGGCTTCCCAGATACGCTCGGTCCTGAACGCCTGGTTGAGGTTGCTGCCGGCCTGGGCGAGCCGCGACAGCACGCGCAACTGGTTGAGCAGCCAGCCGAGCAGCGGGATGGCCTCGGCGCCTTCGGCACGCAGGCCGCCGACCATGCGCAGGGCGCGCGTGGCATCGCCGGCGATGGCCGCATCGGTCAGGCGGAAGGCATCGAAGCGCGCGTCGTCGGCGACGCTGGCTTCGAGGGTGTCGACATCGAGCGTCGTGGAGCCGACCAGCAGGGCCAGCTTGTCGATTTCCTGGGCCGCGGCGAGCAGGTTGCCTTCGGTGCGTTCGGCCAGCAGTTCGATCGCGTCGCGGGTCGCGACGAGGCCGCGCGCCTTCATGCGCGACGCCATCCATTGGGACAGGTCTTCGCGTTTCAGCGGCCACACCGGCATGGCCACGCCGATCCGGTCTACCGCCCCGAACCAGGCGCCCTTCGTGGATCTCGACTCCATTCCTGCGCGGTGATCATGAGCAGGGTGTCCGGCGGCGGATCGGCGCACCACGCGCTGATCGCGGCGGATCCTTCCTTGCCGGGCTTGCCGGTCGGCATGCGCAGCTCGATGACGCGCCGCGTCGCGAACAGCGACAGCGCGGCACCGGACATGGCCAGTTCGTTCCAGTCGAAGCGGTTGTCGACATCGTGGATCTCGCGCTCGGAGAAACCGAGTTCGCGGCTGCGCGCGCGCAGGCTGTCGGCGGCTTCGAGCACGAGCAGGTGCTCGGCGCCGGCGATCAGCCAGACGGGCTTGAGTTCGCTGGCGGCGAGGAGTTTCGGCAGATCGGTGATTCGGGCAGGCATCGGCGGATTGTACGAGACTGGCGCCGCGAGGGCCCGCCTGGGCCGGATCGAGGCCCCGGCCCGTCGCATCCACCTCCCCGGCCCGGCCGGGGAGGTGTCGGTTCATGTCAGTCGCGGGCCTTGACCAGCCGGCGCGCGCCGAACAGCAGCAGTATCGAGATCAGGGCGAGCAGGCCGAACAGATTCAGGCTCGGTATGCCAACCGCTATGCCGAGCGAGGCGAAGTCGGCATCGTCTTCATCCTGGCCCTGGTTGTCGATCGCGTCGTCGACCGGCGGACCGTCGTTGTCGGGATTGGCATCCGGATCGGAGTCCTTGTCGCGAATGGGATTGCCGTTGCCGTCGCGGGCATCGGAAATCTCCGCACTGTTGATGATCGTGCCGCCGAAGGCCTGGGCCAGTTGCAGGCGCAGCGGCAATTCGATGCTTTCACCCGGAGCCAGCGGCCCGGCCACCGTGATGCTTGCCCGGTTGGCGGACAGCGAGGTCCAGGCCGGATCATTCAGCTGCAGCTGCACCGGGAGGTAGTCGACAACGGTGATGTTGGTCGCCGCGATCGAGCCCTGGTTGAACACGGTGATGGTGAAATCCGCGTTCTCGCCGACCATGTGCAAGGTGGCCAGCTGCCCCGGCGCGAGCGTCTTGCGCAGGGCCAGGTCGAAGTTGGTCAGCAGGCCGAAGTCGACGCTCAGGTTCGAGTTGAAATCGGCATCGCCATCATTGGTCGGCTCGCCCTTGGCGGTCAGCGTGACCGGCAGCGACCAGACGCTGGTGCCGTTCGAGGTGCCGTTGTCGTCGTCGTTGATGTCGTTGTCGGGATCGGGAGCCGGCTCGTAGGGACCCGTCGGCAACCAGCGTCGTCCGGTGCCGGTCGACACCGTGTACTGCGCCGGGGCAACCACCTCGACCAGATAGGTATCCGGCAGCAATGCGCTGAACAGGTAGTTGCCGTTGCCGTCGGTGACCGTGCTGGCGATCGCGGGGCCGTCGGGAGTTCCGTTGTTGTCGGCATCGAGGTAGAGGTTGACCGGAACCCCGGGAATTCCCGGTTCGCCCGCAGTCACCAGGCCGTCGTTGTTGAGGTCTTCCCAGACCAGGTTGCCGAGGCTCATGGCGCCGCCGGTGCTGTCGACGACGTAGTCCTCGACTTCGCCATCCGGGGCGACGCCGGTCGGCGAGCAGCCGGCCTGCGTGGACAGGCGGAAGCGCGCGAACGGATTGGCGATGTTGCCGGCCGGCACGACGCCGAAGTCGAGGATGACCGTGCCGCCATTGGTGCCTGGCGGTACCGCGATCTGTGCCGTCTCGTTCAGGTCGCCGAAGCTGCCGTTGCCGTTCCAGTCGATGAAGCCGCACAGCGTGGCCGGGCTGGCCGTCGTGTTGGTCACCGAGACCGGCGTCGTCGTCGGGCTGCCCTCGTTGTAGATCGTGCGCAGCTGCACGCCGTCCTCGTCATCGCCGGCAACGGCACAGGTGCCGCTGGTGAACCCGCCACCCGCCGTGTCGTCGCCATTGGCACCGATCGTCGGCTGGCCATCCGCTTCGTCATCGACGCAGGCGCCGATATGCAGGCCGGCGACGATGCCGTGGGCCGGGCCGTTGTCGGCGAACAGCGTGCTGTAGTTGCCGGTGCCGGTACCCGGGCCGGTGTCGGGCAGGTCGCCGAGGTCGTAGGGACGGAAGCTGACCACGTAGTCCTCGACCTCGCCGTCGGGTTCCGCGCCCACCGGCGTGCACGGCGTGGTTGCCGTGCTCAGGCGGAAGCGCGCATAGGAGGTCGGCGGCGAGCTCGGATCGACCGGGCCGAAGTTGAGCGTGAACTGCACGTTGTTGCTGCCGCTCGGAACGCCCTGGGTCGCGCTCTCGCCCGGATCGGCGAAGTCGCCATCGCCATTGAGGTCGATGAAGCCGCAGATGCGCGCGGCTGCGCCGGTGAGATTCGTTGCGCTGACGCGTACCGGATGCAGGCCCACCTGGATGTCGGCGAGGTCGGCGAGCAGCACGCCGTCTTCGTCGTCCGGCGTGCCGACCAGGTCGTCGCCGTCGGCATTCGTGCTCGGCTGGCCATCGGCTTCGTTGTCGACCGAGGCGCCCATGAACAGTCCGGGCACGATGTCGTGCTGCGGACCGCCATCGGCGATCAGGGTCTGGTAGTTGCCGGTTCCGGTGCCGGCGCCGGTATCCGGCAAGTCGCCGAGATCGATGCGGCGCACGCTGACCACGTAGTCCTCGACCTCGCCGTTGCTGGCTGGGCCGGAGGCCGCGCAGGCGCCCGCCACGTCGGTGCTCAGGCGGAAGCGCGAGAAGGTCGGGCCGCTAGGCGTGTTCAGCGGCTTGGTGAACGGCAGCAGGAAGGTCACGTTGTTGCTGCCGTTCGGCACCGTCACCGAAGCCACTTCGACACCGGGCGTGAAGCTGCCGTCCTGGTCGAAGTCGATGAAGCCGCACAGACGCGCGTCGGCACCGCTGAGGTTGGTGGCGCGAACGCTGACCGAACCGGGCTGGCCGACCACGAAGGCGAGGCTGGCGGTGTCGACGCCATCTTCGTCGTCGCTGGTCTGCAGGTCATCGCCGCTGGCGATCACGCTGGGCTGGCCGTCCGCTTCCGCATCGACCAGGCTGCCCATGAACAGGCCGGCGATGATCGGATGCACCGCGCCGCCGTCGGCGAGCAGGGTCTGGTAGTTGCCGTTGCCGGTGCCGGCCGCGGTATCGGGCAGGTCGCCGAGATCGGTGGTGATGGCGGTGAACGCATAGTCCTCCACCTCGCCGTCCGGCGCCGCGCCGTTCGGCGAGCAGCCACCCGCCGTGCTCAGGCGGAACCGCGCGTAGCCGGCCGGGACGGTGCCCGGTGGCGCCACGCCGAAGTTGAGCACGAAGGCGGCGTCGTTGCTGCCATTCGGCACCGGGGCGCTGGCGGTTTCACTGGCATCGGCGAAGTCGCCGTCGCCGTTGAGGTCGATGAAGCCGCACAGTGTCGCGCCCGTTCCCACCGTGTTGGTGGCGATCGCGGTGACGCTGACCGGGCCGCCGGCGAGGAAGGCGAGCGAGGTCGGATCCACCGCGTCTTCGTCGTCGTTGGCGACCGCGCAGGTGCCATTGGTCAAGGTGCCGGCACCGAGGTCGTCACCGTTCGCCAGGGCGCCAGGCTGGCCATTGATCTCGGCATCCTCGCAGGCGCCGAGGCGCAGGCCGGGACGCAATACGTGCGACGGGCCACCACTGGCGATCAGGGTCTCGTAATTGCCCGGGCCGATGCCCGGCGCGGTGTCCGGCAGGTCGCCGAAGTCGACCGCATCCTGCACGTCGACGACATAGTCCTCGACTTCGCCATCGCTGGCCGGACCGGTCGGCGCACAGGCCGCGCCGGTATCGGAACTGATGCGGAAGCGCGCGTAGGTCTGGCCGGTAAAGCCCGGCGGCACGGTGCCGAAGGCCAGCGTGGCCGTTCCCGCGCCGTTGCCGACGTCGAGCGTGGCGGTTTCGCCGGCCCCGCCGAACAGGCCATCATTGTTGTAGTCGATGAAGCCGCAGATGCGCGCCGAGGCCGCACCCGCATTCGGGTTGTTGTAGGTGACGCGCACGTTGCCCGGAGCGCCGATGTACTGGGTCAGGTCGGCGACGGTGATGCCGTCCTCGTCGTCGGGCACGCCGTTGCTGTCGTCGCCATCGGCGCCGATGGTGGGCTGGCCATCGACTTCGGTATCGACCGTGGCGCCGAGGCGCAGCGCATTGATCACCGGATGCACCGGGCCATTGTTCGAGATCAGGGTACCGTAGGAATTCGGCGCGTCGCCGAGGTCGACCGGTTGCACGAAGCCGAAATCGACGCTGAAGTTCGAAGCCGAATCGGGGAATACCGTATTGCCATCGTTGTCGTCGTCGGCGCCGCCGAAACGCAGCGTTTCGTTGGTGGGCTCCGGCGCGTCCGGTGGCGTCCCGGCGACCGGGCCGAGAGCGACCAGGCCCGAGGCGATCGAATTGGGATTGCCGCCGCAGACGGTGACGCCGACGCTGGCGCCGTTGTCATTGTTGTCGACATCGAGGTTCGGGTTGGCTTCGTCCGGCACGGTCGAGAACAGGCCATTCAGCGCGACCTGGGCTGGCGCGTTGGCGATCGCGACGTAGTAGTCGTTGCCGGCGAGCAGGTCGGTAAAGCGGTACTTGCCGGGATTGCCTGCCAGGGTCGCGGTGACCGTCGTCGCCTGCAGGGTATCGCCCGCGCTCGGACCCGCGGTGCCATCGTTGTCGCGGCAGAGCAGCACGGTGACGCCATTGATGCCCGGTTCGCCGTTGTCGGCGCGGCCGTTGTTGCGCTGGGTCGGATTGCCGGCGCCATCATCGCGCCAGACCAGGTTGCCGAGGCGATAACGTTCGGGAAGGATCACGCCCACTTTCGGCGGTTCGGCCGTCGGCAGCAGGTCGGCGGCGATCGTGGCGTTTTCCTGGAAGACGCGATGGGCAAACGAGTTCCAGCTCGGGTTGAACACGGCGGTGTTGCCGCGGATGTTCGGCGCGGTGCCGCCGACATAGCTCGGCGGCGCGCCGGTTGCCGGCGCGCGCATCGGCACGTTGACTTCGATATAGGAACCGGCCACCCACTTGGTGGTTGCCGCGGGCGTGGTCAGGTTGGAGAACGCGCGGATGCGGAAACCGGTCGTTGCGGATGCCGGTACCGGCACGCTCGTGCTCCAGGTGCCGGGCGTGCAACCGGCGGGGAATGAATTCTCGACGCCCGCGGTGCCGGCATTGGCTGGCGTGTAGTTCGCCGTGCGTACCTGGCCGCGACAGAAATTCGGGGTCGTCGTGTATTCGATCTGCACTTGGGCGGCGTTCGCATAGGCGACCGGATCGAGTCCCGGATTGACCAGCAGGATCAACGGCGGGACGACCACGGTGGATGTCAGCGCGCCATCCAGGGTCGGCGCCCAGCGGCTCAGGCGCGGCGTGCCGATCAGCGGCTCACCGACACCGGTGTCGCCAATGAACGGGACCGTGTCATAGACGATGTATTCCTCGAGCAGGCGATTGCCCGCATTGGCCAGGCGCAGGCGGTAGCGGAACGTGTCGCCGTGATCGGTGCGCGCGACGCAGGGGAAGCGCGTGAAGTCCGAGGGCGGGCCGCCGAAACTGGTGTCGTAATCCGGACAGGTCGAATTGTTGGTCGCCACGCCGGACTGCGAGGGATCGCCGACGATCGGCAGGGCCGGATCGCCCTCGACCCACTTTTCGCCGCCGAGCAGGAACACTTCGTTGACGCGGAAGGTGGCCGAGGCCGGGCACATCAGGTCGGTGGTGGAGCCGTCGTTGTCGAGGTCGTCGGCGTCGGCGATCGGCGCCGAGTTGTTCGGACAGGTGAACGCACCGGAAGGCCCTGGATTGATGAACACGGCCATGTCGTTGAGATACGCCGCGGCAGGCACCGGGTTGGCCGGAACGCCTTCGCGGACCCGTGCGCGGATGACCACGCGTGGCCCGGTCGCATTCGTTGCGAAACTGCCGGTGAAACTGGCGCGCACCAGGGTGCGCCCGAACGTGCCGTAGTTCTGGGTGACCTGGATCGCCGCGCCAGCCGGTGTCGTGCTGACCACGCTGACGAATTCAAGCTGGATCGGCAGCCAGTCGGAAACGACCGGGTTCACGATCGGCGCCGTGCTGTCGCCGCCGACATGGTCCGCGCTGAGGGTGAAATCGATCGTGCTGCCGGGTGGCGCCGTGTTCGGCACGGCGGTCTTGCCGGGACGCACCGACGGCGTGCCTTCCTCGACGCGCACGTTGGCGCATTGCACGGGCGGCGAACCCGGGCCACCGGTGAAACTGACATAAGTGCAGTTCTCGATGGCCGAGGGCACGATCACCGGCGGGCTGGTGCCGACGTCATAACGCACCTGGGGTGAAGTGGTGAAGGCGAAATTGCGCGGCGTGTCGGGTCCGTTCGCGCCGATGTCGGTGAACACCCAGCGCATGCAGGTGGCCGTGGCCGGGATGTTGCCGGGACCGCCGCCGACCGGATAGGTGATCGACGCGCCGGGGCTGGCGATATTGGTGTCGAGCGCGGTTACCGCCGAGAAGTCGCAGAAATTTCCGGCGCCGACAACCGGCAGGGTCGTGTACTCGATGGTTGCATGCATGTCGCTGGCGACGGTGCCGTCGAGCGGCGAGTTCCAGCGACCACTGCTGACCGAGGCGAAGGTGATGCCGGGCGGCAGCGGCGCGAGCGCCTGCGGAAAGCGCTCGACCACGGTGAAGTTCGGCACGCGCACGTTGGCGTTGTTGGTGTTTGCATTGATGCTGTAGACGATCGGGTTGCCGGTGCCCGGCGCGACATCGGGCGCGCTCTTGCTCGAGGTGCCGTCCGGCGCATCCGCGCCGATCGTGTCGTTGCGTATCGCCGGCGGGATGGACGGCGGCGACCCGCTGATCGGCACGACCGTGGCATCGACGCGGTTGTCGATGACGGTGCCGACGGGCAAACCTGCCGGATAGCGCACGATGAACTGGCGGCTGGCGCAGCTTGTGCCGGTATTGATGCCCTGCAGGCCTGTCGGCGGCGGCGTCGTGTCGTCGAGGTTCCAGGTGATGGTCTGCGGCGGTCCGACGCCTATCGTGCCGCCGCCGGCGCTTTCGATGATCAGCCCGGGCACGTTGGGCAGGGTATCGACGAGTGTTGCGTTGGTGATCGGCAGGTTGCCGTTGGCCGAGGTCGAACAGATCTGCACCTGGTAGGTCACGGCCTGGCCTGCGGCGACTGCCAGCGAGGTCGGCGGGTCCAGTCGCTGCTTGCGTGCCTGGTAGCGGGGAATCGGGGCGTTGACGCTGATCGGCAGCGCTTCGGCATACGAACAATCGGCGGTGTCCGCCGGCAGCGGCGGTCGCGGGCCGCCGAAGGTTGTGTTCTGCGGTGGCGGCGTGCAGACGATGCCATTGATGCCGGCGACCGCGCGATTGACCACGTCGGTCACTGCCGTGGTGATGGCCGGCGTGATGCGCAGGATGATGTCGAGCGAGAAGCTGTCGCCGCCCGCGTAGCTGTTGCGCACGAGGATCAGCTGGTTGGTGCCGACCGTGCAGGTGATCGTGTTGAAGAACGACGAGACCGGGCAACTGCTGACGACCAGTTCGGGCGGGAACGCATCCTCGATGCGCAGCGTGCCGCAGCCCGAAGTCAGGTTGTTGCAGGAACCCTGCAGGCGGTAGGTGACGGTCTGGTTGGTGTTGAACGGACCGGCGCCGCTGATGCGGGTCTTGCTGAAGGTCTGCTGCGCCATCGCGCTGCCGGCCACAACCATCAGTGCGAAGGCCGCGACCCACTTGATCATTCTATTCATGTGATCCCCAGGATGTTTCGTGCAACAAAATTCTGCCGCTTTTACGGCAATCCCCGTGCCTCGATGCAATTGCCGCGCCAGATCCATCGAGAACCGTCAGTTCCCGACAATTGATCCGTGCTTGTCGAATTCCCCATCCTGGCACCACCTGTAGCAGCACCACGACGCTCGCACACCGGACGTCCGACGCGGCCGAGCATACCTCACTTGACTCCGGTTTCGTCTGGATGCCGACGAAGGGTGCAGGTGCCAGGTCGCGCCATTCAGCAACCTGTGCATGAGGGCGCCGCTGCCGATACAAAAATTTGCGTTCGACACGCGAGGCGGATGGAACGCCCGATGCCGGCGCTCACTGGCAGACTCTTGCAAATGAGGTTTCAAATGCCCGGCCAGGGGCATGCCGTGCCTGCGCGTCGCCTTCGCGCCGTGGCCCGCGCCGCGATCAGGTCTCGGCGACCTGCATCGAAACGATCTTGCCGCCATCGCCGATCGTCCGCGTGCCGATTTCGTCGAAGTCGAAGCGGTCGTGGAATTTTCGCGACGCCGGATTGGGCGGCTCGATGTTGTATTCGCAGGTGATGTAGTCGACATCCTGCGAACGCGCGAAATCGAAGAGGTGGCGGTACATGCAGGCGCCAATGCCGCCGCCGGCGAGCTCCGGCGCGACGACGATGCGGTCGATGTAGATGAAACGCTCGTAGCGCTGCGAGAAAAAGGCGTAGTTTTCGTTCTGGTAGTCGACGCCCTCGCGCATGGCGATCAGGAATGCACCGACGCGCCCGTCGATGACCGCCACCTTGTGGTAGCCGGAAAGGCCGTGCAGCAACTGCAGCCGATCGCGATCCATCGGGCTGGTCTTGCGCACCTCGGCGGCATTGAGTTCGAGGATGCGATCGAAATCGGATTCTTGGGCGTCGCGGATTTCCATGGCGCGGGATCAGTCTGTCCGTCAGGACCCGGAGTCGCGCCCGGCCGCCTCGAGCCGGCGCAGGATCGCCTGCACCATGTCTCGCTGCAGCTCGCCGGTCAGCAGGTCCTGCTCGGCGGCGATGCCGAGCGCCTGGGTCGCATCGAAGGTGAAGTCGCGGGTCAGTTCGATCGTCTGCCTGGCGACAAGCACCGCGCCCCTGGCATCGACGACGTCGAACTCGACGTGATAGCGGATCGTGTATTCGTTGGCGCGCGCATTGCCGCCGACGGACAGCACATCGGTACGCAACTGGTTGCTGCCGATGCGCAGGACCGCCGCGCCCGGCGTTGCGGTCTCGACCACGGCTGCCCCGCTGCGGGCCAGCGCCTTGCGCAGGTCGCGACCGAGCGGACTGAGCGCATCGGCGCCCTCGATGGCGAGCGTCTGCATGCCCGCCGGCAATTGCGCTTCGCCGCGCAAGTGGAATCCGCAGGCGCCCAGGAGCATGGCGAAAACGGCAATGAGTGCAAGGCGATGGATGTTCATGGGCACCTGGAACGAAGGGCGTGGGCGAAGCATAACGGATGTGGTTGGCCGATCTCTGCAAACCGGTGTGTTGGCTGTCGGCTCGGAGTCACCGGTTCCCGGCCCGCGTCGGCACGGCGAGCCTGCTAGACGACGATATTGACGATCTTGCCAGGCACGACAACCACCTTCTTCACCGTCTGTCCCGCCACATGCGGAACCACCGAAGGCTCGGCCAGCGCCGCACGCTCGCACTCCTCCTTCGAGGCGGACACCGGCATCTCGATCGTGCCGCGCAGCTTGCCATTGACCTGCACGGCCAGCTTGACCGCGTCGCGGACCAGCGCGGCCGGATCGGCCTTCGGCCAGGACTGGTTCTCGATCAGGGTCTCGGAATGACCCAGTGCCTGCCACAGCGCATGGCAGATATGCGGCGTGATCGGATTGAGCAGCAGCACGATCGTCTCGAAGGCCTCGTGGCGGACCGCCCGGCCCTGGTCGCTCATGTCGTCGAACTTCGTCACCGCATTGAGCAGCTCCATCAAGGCGGCGATCGCCGTGTTGAAGGCGTGCCGTCGCGCGTAGTCATCGGACACTTTATTGATGGTTTCGTGGATCTGGCGGCGCAGGGTTTTCTGCGCGGCATCCAGATTCGCAGGATCCACGACGCCGAAGGCGTCCCCCCATCCGCCTTCGGCACCTTCCCCCGCAGGCGGGAGAAGGGAATCCGTGCTCGCTGCACTCGCCGATTTGATCATGGGATGATCCGGCTGGGCGACGTGCGCATGCAGCTCGCGCCACAGGCGCTTGAGGAACCGCGACATGCCTTCGACACCGGCCTCGTTCCACTCCAGCGACTGGTCCGGCGGCGCCGCGAACATGGCGAACAGGCGCACCGTATCGGCGCCGTACTTGCGCACCATCGATTCCGGATCGACGCCGTTGTTCTTGGACTTGGCCATCTTCTCGATGCCGCCGATCATTACCGGCTGGCCATCGGCCTTGAGCACCGCGCCAGTCACCCTGCCCTTCTCGTCGCGCTGCATCTCGACGTCGGCCGGATTGATCCACTCTGGCCGGCCCTGCGCATCTTCCCTGTAGAAGGTCTCCGCGATGACCATGCCCTGGCAGAGCAGGTTGATCGCCGGCTCGTCGCTGTCGACGAAACCGCAGTCGCGCAGCAGCTTGTGGTAGAAACGGAAATACAGCAGGTGCAGGATCGCGTGCTCGATGCCGCCGATGTACTGGTCGACCGGCGCCCAGTAGTTGGCGCGTGCGTCGACCATGTCGCTGGCGCCCGGCGAGGTGTAGCGCGCGTAGTACCAGCTCGACTCCATGAAGGTGTCGAAGGTGTCGGTCTCGCGCTCGGCCGGGCTGCCGTCGACCGGACTGACCGTCTTGCGCCATTCCGGGTCGGCCTTGATCGGCGACTTGACGCCGGTGAATTCGACATCCTCGGGCAGCAGCACCGGCAACTGGTCCTCGGGCACCGGATGGGCGACGCCGTCCTTGTCGTAGATGACAGGAATCGGGCAACCCCAGTAGCGCTGGCGCGAAACGCCCCAGTCGCGCAGGCGGAAATTGACTCGGCGCGCGCCCTTGCCTTCCTTCTCGAAACGCTCGGCCAGCGCATCGAAGGCGCCCTTGAAGTCGAGGCCGTCGTACTCGCCCGAATTGACCAGGGTGCCGTACCCGGTGAAGGCGCCCTCAGTGATGATCCGGTTCTCGAATTCTTCCAGCACGTCGAACTCGCCGGCCGGCTCGGCCACGTCGATGGCGCGGCTTTCGCCGAGCGCGGCCGACATCGCGTCCTTGTTGCCGGCCGCGTCGCGGCCGAGTTCGCGGATCGCATCGCGCACGCCATCGCTGACGATGACCATGCGGATCAGCAGGTCGTATTTGGTCGCGAATTCCCAGTCGCGCTGGTCGTGCGCGGGCACCGCCATGACCGCGCCGGTGCCGTAGTTCATCAGCACGAAGTTGGCCACCCAGACCGGAATCTTTTCGCCGGTGACCGGATGGATCGCCTTGAGGTGCGTCTCCACTCCTTTCTTTTCCTGCGTCTCGATGTCGGCCTCGGCGGTGCCGCCGTGGCGGCATTCCTCGATGAAGGCGGCGACTTCCGGCTGTGTCTTTGCTGCCAGCTGGGCGAGCGGATGCTCGGCCGCGACCGAGATGAAGCTGACGCCCATCAGGGTATCCGGGCGCGTCGTGAAAACCGTGACCGGCTCGCCGCCGCCCTCGATCCCGAACTGGATCTCGAGGCCCTCGGAGCGCCCGATCCAGTTGCGCTGCATGGTCTTGACCGATTCCGGCCAGCCCGGCAGCTTGTCGAGGCCGTCGAGCAGTTCCTGCGCGTAGTCGGTGATCTTGAGGAACCACTGCGGGATCTCGCGCTTTTCGACGACCGCGCCCGAGCGCCAGCCGCGGCCATCGATGACCTGCTCGTTGGCGAGCACGGTCTGGTCGACCGGATCCCAGTTGACGATCGAGTTCTTGCGATAGACCAGGCCCTTCTGCATGAGCCGCGTGAACATGCGCTGCTCGTGCACGTAGTAATCGGGCTTGCAGGTGGCGAACTCGCGCGACCAGTCGATCGCATAGCCCATCGCCTTGAGCTGGCTGCGCATGTGTTCGATGTTGGCGTAGGTCCACTTCGCCGGCGCCGTGTTGCGTGCGATCGCGGCGTTTTCCGCGGGCAGTCCGAACGCATCCCAGCCCATCGGCTGCAGTACGTTCTTGCCGAGCATGCGCTGGTGGCGGCTGATCACGTCGCCGATCGTGTAGTTGCGCACATGGCCCATGTGCAGCGCACCGGACGGATACGGCAGCATCGACAGGCAGAAGAACTTCGGCCTGGCCGGATCCTCGACCACCTCGAATGCGCGGGTCGTGGTCCAGAAAGTCTGTGCAGCGGCTTCCACCACTTGCGGGTCGTAGGTTTTCTCGGTCATGTTCAGGAGGTCGCCGGTGGCCGGCTGGGCGATGGAAAATGTTCGCCAGACTAGCGCAGCGGGCGATTTCGCGCCATGCATTGACGCCGTGCCGCACCCTGCCGACGCGCCGGATTGCCGGCCATCGCGGCTCGCGCTATAAGTCCGGGGGTGCCGCAGTGCCGCCGCAACGCTTCGCCGCCGGCCGGCATTCGCGCTGTCTTTTTGCGCACGACGCCTCGACCATCCCCCCCGGAGAACACCATGATTCGTCGATTGATCTGTGCCGCCATCCTGTGCGCGACCGGCACGCAGGCGCTGGGCTATGAACCCATGACCGGCCCGCTCGCCCTGCACTGCGACCATGTGTTCGATGCCAACTCGGGCAAGTTGCTCGGCAAGACCACGATCATCATCGACGGCCAGCGCATCCGCTCGATCGAGGCCGGCTATGTCGCCACGACCGACATGTCGGCAATCGAGCGCCCCGGCATGACCTGCCTGCCCGGCCTTGTCGACAGCCACACCCATCTGACCATGCAGTTCAGCAAGTCGACCTACAGCGACAAGTTCCGCATGAATCCCGCCGACGACGCGATCAGTGGCACCGTCTACGCACGCCGCACGCTTGAGGCGGGCTTTACCACCGTGCGCAATCTGGGCGACGACGACAACGCCTCGATCGCCCTGCGCAATGCGATCAACCGCGGCATGGTGCCGGGTCCGCGCATCTTCACGGCAGGCAAGTTCATCGGCTCGACCGGTGGACACGCCGACCCGACCAATGGTTTCCGCTGGGACCTGCAGGGCGATCCCGGCGCGAAGGACGGCATCATCAATTCGCCTGACGATGCCTGGAAGGCGGTGCGCCAGCACTACAAGGATGGTGCCGACCTTCTCAAGATCATGCCGTCCGGCGGCGTGCTGGATGAAAGCAGCAGTGCGGAGAATGCGCAGATGACCGTGGCTGAAATCGAGGCCGTGGTCGCGGCGGCGCACGATTACGGGTTCAGCGTGGCCGCGCACGCCCACGGCGCCGAGGCGATCCGGCGCGCCGTGATCGCCGGCGTCGATTCGATCGAACATGGCACCTACATGGACGATCAGGACATGAAACTGATGAAACAGCGTGGCACCTGGTATGTGCCGACCATCATCGCCGGCAAGTATGTCGAGGAAAAGGCGGGTGAAGGCTGGTTTCCGCCGCAGGTCGCGCGCAAGGCCAGGGAAGTCGGGCCCATCATCCAGGCGACCGCCGGCAAGGCCTGGAAGGCCGGCGTCAGGATCGCCTTCGGCACCGATGCCGGGGTCTATCCGCACGGCCAGAACGCGAAGGAATTCGAGTACATGGTCGAGGCGGGCATGCCGAACGCCTATGTCCTGCAGGCCGCGACCACGCATGCCGCCGAACTGCTGCGGCAGTCAAAGGATATCGGTTCGCTGGAGGCCGGCAAGTACGCCGACATCATCGGCGTCATGGGCGACCCGCTGGCCGACATCAAGGTCATGCAGCACGTCGTCTTCGTCATGAAGAACGGCATGGTCTACAAGAACGGCCAGGCCGAGGGCGCGGAATGAACGACACCTGATCGCTGGCCGCTGGCCGTCGATGTGGTCGCCCCCATCCTGTGCCATGCTTGGCGCCAGGCAAGGATGGCGCAATGGTCCGCCTTGCGGGATGGATCTTCACAGGCAGGTGGCGCACTTTCCCGCAACGATTGGCGCCCGGCATCCGATGCGGCAATGCCCCGTCCATGGCGACAGCGCATCATCGCCATCAGGCGTTCCAGCCGCTCACGTTTCTCTGTTCCTGAATCCACCGACAGGAGACTTCCATGACCACGAATTCCAAGACGCCGATGGCGCTGTACAAGGCCAATCTCGAACTCGTCCTGCGCATCGGTGCACTGCTGCAGGAAAACCGGCGACGCTGGGCCCAGCTGGGCGCGGCCGGAACCAGCGACGCGATCGAGCGCACCCTGGCCCAGGCCGAACGCGTGCTGACCTCGAACGACTGGACATCGCTGTCGGCAATACCCGGCGAGGATTTCTGGAAATCGATACGCGATGACAATGCGCCGGTGCAAGGCACCGTGGAGGCCGCCGTCGGCAGCCAGGCGGCGTTCGCACAAGGCCTCAAGGAAGCCTTCGAGGCATGGCAACAGCAGTCCGCCGATGCGCTCGGCGGCGGCATGGCATTGCCCGGCGCAAAATTCGCCGATTTCATGAATTTCTTCACCCCCTCGCAGGCGCCAGCCCGCAGCGCGCCGCAGGCAGGCCCCGAACGCGCCGCAAAGGTCAAGCCCGCGGCCAAGGCGAAAGCCAGGCCGAAGCCGAAGACGAAGCCGAAGACGAAAGCCAAAACCAAAGCCAAGGCCAAGGCCAAGACCAGCACCAGGGCCAAAGCCAGCCCGAAGACGGCAACCCGGGCGAAATCCGCCAGGGCGAAGACCGCCGCCAAGGCGGCCAGGAAGCCGCGCAAGTAGTCAGCCGGGATTGCCTGGCCTCAATCGTCGCGGCACCGGCAATCCCGGCGCGCGTTGCGGTCGGCCCCTGCGCGACCCCCAGCCACCGGCCTGCAGTATGATCGGCGCGGGGGCAAGGGGATCGACATGCGCAGAATCGTGTTCGGGCTGTTGGCGATGCCGGCGTTGGCAATGGCGGCGGGGCTCGAGGGCCGGGTCAGCCTGATCATCGACGGCAAACCGTTGCGCGCCGAAGAAGCGGCGGAAGCCGTGGTCTATTTCCGCCCGGCGAAGGTCGGCGCGCTGGCGCCTTCGACCACCGAATACACGATGAGTACGCAGCGCAAGCAATTCGCGCCGCATATCCTTCCCATCGTGGTCGGCAGCGTCGTGCGCTTTCCGAACCAGGACACGATCCTGCACAACGCGTTCTCGACATCCAGGGAAAACGCCTTCGACGTCGGCCTCTACTCCGAGGGCGAAGGAAAGACGGTGACATTCGCGAATCCCGGCTATGTCCGCGTCTACTGCAACGTCCATCACTCGATGATCGGGCACATCCTCGTGCTCGATACGCCGTACTTCACGCGCCCCGACCGTGACGGTCGCTTCGCGCTCGCGGACCTGCCCGGGGAGCGCGGCGACCTGGTGGTCTGGCACGATCGCGCCAAGCCCTGGCACATCAAGGCGCTGCCCGGCGAGACGCCGGCCGCCGAGGTCGTCCTCGACCTCAACCTGCGCCGCATTCCGCAGCACATGAACAAGTTCGGCAAGCCATATGGAAGGAGCAGGAATGCGGAATACTGACCGGAGGTTCCAGGGCGGCAGGATTTCCGTTCCCCTGGCGCTGCGCCTGTTCCTCGGCATGGCGCTGCTGATCGCCCTGGCGGTCGGGGCAGCGGTTTTCATCACCTGGCTGCAGGGCCGGGAAATCGCCGGCCAGGCCGTCGACAAGGCGGTCAACACCAGCGCCGCCGTGCAACGCGAATTCGAGCAGCGCCGCCTCGATCAACTGCAACTCGCCGTGCGCCTGATCGCCGCCGACGCCGGCTTCGTCAAGTACATCGCCGATGCCTCCGGGCTGGGCAGCCTGCCCGGCCTCGGCGGCGACGAGGCGGGGCCGGACACCGGATCCATGCGCGACCTGCTCGCCGAACGCCAGCGCGAATTCGGCCTCGACCTCGCCATCCTGCTCGACGCCAGCGGCGAAGTGCTGGCGCGCACCGACGAGAACGAATCCTATGCCGTTTCGCTTGCCCAGGATCCGCTCGTGCAGCCGGCCTTGCAGGCAAGCTCGCCGATCAGCGGTTACTGGCGCGTCGGCGACCGCCTCTACCAGGCCGCCGTCATGCCGCTGGCCCGCGACCAGGACCTGGTTGGCTTCCTGCTGGTCGCACTCAACGTCAACGATACGCTGTCGCAATCGGTCGCCAAGGTCAGCGGCGCCGAGATCGCCTTCTGGCTGCCGGTGGACGATGGCGCCACGCTGGTGGCAAGTTCGCTCGATGCCGGCGCCGCGACCGAACTGAACGCGCTGTTCGCCAGTCGTCGTGCCGAGCTGCTGCCGGCCGTGAGGGATGGCGGCACGATCGATCACGTGCCGATGCACTTTTCCGGACAGGAATGGAGTGCGCGCTTCCTGCCGGCGGCAGCGCCCGGCGAAGGACGCCTCGGCAGCGTCGCGATCATGACATCCACCGAACAGATCACGGCCAGCTATCGCGCCATCCTCAACAGCGTGGCGCTGGCCGGCATCGCCTCCATCGCGGTTGCCATCCTGCTTTCGATCTTCCTCGCCCGGCGCATCCTGAAGCCGATCGGAAACATGGCGGAGGCAGCGGAATCCGCTGCCGCTGGTGACTACCAGACGCGTATCGGCAGCGAGGGCAGCGATGCCCTGGGCCGCCTTGCACGCGCGTTCGATACGCTGCTTTCCGATCTGCGCGAGAAGAAGGACATCGAAGGCTATGTCGGGCAGATGGCGCGTTTCCTGCCGGAGCCGGCCGCCGAGCCGCTCGCGGCAAGCGCCTCCACGACCCCGCGCATGGCGCCGCAGCGCGAAGCCCTGGCCCTGCTCGAAGTCGAGTTCCGCCACCTGCTAGGCGCCGTGACCCCCGACACCGATCCGCAGCAACGCGCAGACGCGCATGCCGGCGTGCACGACCTGCTGGTCTCGATCGCGGCCAGCGAGGAAATCGACCTCGAACAGATGGACGGCGCGCGCTGGCGATTTGCCGTGGCCGGGGCACGACGCCTGCACAACGCCGCTCGCGTATGGGCCACGATCATGCGCGATTGCCGACATCTCAACCTCGGCCTGCCTGCTGGCGCCCTGATGGATGGCGAGCTGGTCCGCGCGATCGGCCTGCACGGCCAGCCGGGCCGCGCCCTGGCCCTCGGCACGCCGGTCGCGCATGGCGACCGCCTGCTCTGCGAGGCGGCGCCGGGCCAGTTGCTGTTCACCCGTGCCGTGGGCGATGTGCTCAAGCCGAGCCTGCCCGACGGCGCCATGACGGTCGCGGCCGGAGGCTACAGCGACAAGAAGTTCTACGCGCTGGCCGAGCTTGCACTGCCCGGTCTGTGCGAGGAAACGGCGAACACCGTGCTCACGCGCCAGGTTTCTTCCGCGAAGCCGCGTGCGGCCGTCAGCCAGGCCGGACCCCTGGCCAGCGGCACCCTGCTCGGCGGGCGCTATCGGGTCATTTCGCAACTCGGTGCTGGCGGCATGGGCGTCGTCTACAAGGCGCACGACATCGAACTCGACGACATCGTCGCGCTGAAAATGCTGCGACCCGGCCTGCTCGTCGACAGCGAGCAGCTCGAGCGCCTGAAGAGCGAGATCAAGCTGGCGCGCCGGATCACCCACCCCAACGTGCTGCGCACCTTCGATTTCGGCGAGGTCGACGGACGTCCGTATATCTCGATGGAATACGTCCGCGGCCTAACCTTGCGTTATCTCCTGAGCGAAGCCAAGCGCGTGCCCTACTCCGCTGCCTTGCGCATCGCGCGCCAGCTCGCCGCCGGACTCGGAGCCGCGCACGAAGTCGGCGTCCTGCATCGCGACATCAAGCCGGAAAACCTCATCCTCGAGGCCAACGGCAACGCCAAGCTGATGGATTTCGGCATCGCCCGCCCGGTACGACGCAGCACGCCGGGACAAACCGAAGCCGGCACCTTCGTCGGCACGCCGGATTATTGTTCGCCCGAACAACTCTCCGGCGGCGATGTCGACGAACGCGCCGACATCTATTCCTGTGGCGTACTGATGAGCGAGATGTTCTGCGGCGCCCTGCCCTTCGCCGGCGCCAACACGATGGATATCTACCAGGCGCAGATCAGCGACGAGCCGGTCAAGCCATCGGACTTGTGGGCCGACATCCCCGCCCAACTCGAAGCCATCATCCTGCGCTGCGTGCGCAGTGCGCGCGAAGAGCGCTTCGCCAGCGCCGCGGAACTCGGTCTGGCCCTGTCGCAGTTGCGCAGTTGAAATAGTGGACTCGCATGCATGAGGACTGTCCGATGAGCCGCTTCGCCCGTGTCGCTGGCGTTCCCTTCCGCCCTCTCTGGACGATGGCCCTGATGGCCGCATCGACCGTGGCATTCGCGCAGGCGCCGGACGTCGATCCGATCCTGTCGCCAGCCGACGAGGCGCCGGCTTCGCAAATGCATTTCACCGGTGACCTGTGGCTCGGCCAGGACCATGTCTCCGGCTTGCCCAACAACCGCGCCGACATCGATCGCACGCGCGGCCGCTTGCGCTTCGGTGCGCTCTGGAACCTTGCTTCAGGCTGGGAACTGACCGCCATGGCGCGCATCGCGCAGGGCAGCGATTCGAATCGCGACAACCGGCGCAACAACGACAACGAACGCAGCAACGATGTCGGCGTCGACCAGGTCCTCGTGCGCTGGCGCGCCAGCGATAACGCAAGCCTGCAGTTCGGCAAGGCGCCCTTGCCGCTGGATCTTTCGCCAATGCTCTGGGATCCGGACCTGCGCCCGGCCGGCATCGCCCTCGACCAGTCCTTTGCGCTGGGCGATTTCGATCGCCTGCACCTGGTCGCCGGTTACTTCGCCGGCCTGCACCTGTACGGCGACGATTCGCGGATCGCCGCGGCGCAGGTCGCCTGGAACTGGCGCGAGGGCGCACCGACGCGGGCGAACATCGCGCTTTCCTGGCTCGGCTTTTCCGACCTGGGCGAGCTGGCCCGGCAGGGCCTGGCACGGACCAACGCCGTCGCTGGCGGTGCGCTGCGCAGCGACTACCGCCTCGTCGACCTGCAACTGGGCGCACGCACCGAGCTCGGCAGCTGGCCGATCGACCTGCACCTGGACCTGGTGCGCAACCTCGGCGCGGACTTCGCGCGCGATGGCGCGCGCCTGAGCCTGAGTGCCGGCGATCATCGCCAGCCGGGCGGGCTGCAATTCGGCATCGCCATCGAACGCATCCAGCGCGAAGCGGTACTCGCCGCGTTTGGTTCCGACGACTGGTGGTTCCACAGCAACATGCGCGGCCAGCTCGCCTGGATCGCCTACGGCATCGACCGCACCTGGAACCTGCGCCTGTCGGGATTCCGTGAATTGCGCGATGGTCTCTCCGAGCATACGCACCGTATCCGCCTGGACGTCAACGCCGGTTGGTAGTCCACGCGATTGCCCGCAGCCGGCAGTTGCTTCAGGGCTCCCAGAAGAAGACTTCCCCGATTGGCCGTCCAAACGCGTTGGCGATGCGGAACGCGAGTTCGAGCGAAGGCGCGTATTTTCCGGCTTCCAGGGCAATCACGGTCTGCCGCGTGATGCCGCAACGTTCGGCGAGGTCGCTTTGCGTCAACTCGCCGGATTCAAAGCGCAGCCGGCGGATATGGTTGCCGACCGGCGTGCCGCTCATGTCGACGGTCCCTCGGCGTAGCCGCGCCGGTACTGCCAGACGGCCACCACGCAACCGGTCAGGCTGGACACGACCAGGGCAAAGATCAACAGATGCGCAACGACGATCGGTGTCGCCCAGGCCAGGCGATCGGCAGGCGACAGTCCCAGGGTCACCGCAACCGCAATGACGAACAGGCTGATCGCGGCGTGCGACCAGCTGTCCGCGTGTCGCTGCACCTCGCGATCGCGTTCGTCTTCCTGCACGCCCGCATTCGCGCGCTGGCGCAGGACCGCCGAGAAAAGGATCCAGCCGATCACCAGCATGGCGACGGTGCGCCCAATCGACTGCAGGTCCGCAACCTTCTCCGCACGCGCAATATCAACCGCATGAAACGCGAGAAACGCGGCGATGGCGCCAGTGAAGACCAGTGCCACCCATTGGCGGACCTCGGACGGCGACACGCGCGCTTCGCGGCTGGCCGGGATGCGCGTGGACAGCCACAGGCCGGCCCATGCGGTCAGCAGCAGCAGGCCCGTCCCGAGCGCGCCGGTCTCGATGCCGAGCCAGCGGGTCGGCGTCACCAGGATCAGCCACAAGGCCAGCGAAGCCGGCGCAAGCAGCCAGAACAGGGCGGAGGAAGGCGCGCGCATGATGTAATTCCTTCATTACAATATGTAAGCTATACATTACATATCGTTGCAGCCCGCCGTCAACCCCGGCAGCACCGGGTTGCCTTGATATCCTTGCGCGAAACCCGAAGTCCTTGGGGCTTCCCAACGCTCAGGAGTCACAGTGCCCGATTTTCCGACCGCCCCGCCCGCCACCAGCGTCGACATCACCACCGCGAATTTCGAAGCCGAGTTGCTGCAGGCCTCGATGACGCTGCCTGTCCTGGTCAATTTCTGGACCCCGCGCAGCGAGGTCAGCGCCAGGCTCGGCGACCTGCTGGAGAAACTGGTCGCCGAATACCAGGGCGCGGCCAGGCTGGCCCGGATCGATGTCGACCAGCAGGCCCAGGTCGCTGCCATGTTCGGCATCCGCAGCGTTCCCACCGTGGTCCTCATGCGCGACGGGCAGCCGGTCGACGGCTTCGCCGGCCCGCTGCCGGAAGCCGAGATCCGCGAATTCCTCGGTCGCCACGTCGGCGCGCCGGCCGCTGCCGAAGTTGACGACGATGCCGAACCGGCGAAGCCCGCCGAGACCGCCGAGCAGGCCATCGCCCGCCTGCAGCAGGAAATCGCGACGAATCCGGATCGCGCCGAATTGAAGCTCGATCTCGCCGTCGCCTACATGCAATCGGGCAACGCCAGGGCCGCGCAAGCCGAGCTCGATGCGCTGCCGGCCAACCTCGAAGGCGACGACCGCGCCCGGCGCCTGCGCGGCCAGCTTGAATTCGTCAGCCTGCTCAAGGACGCGCCGCCGCTCGCCGAGCTTGAAGCGCGCCTGGCGCGCGACCCCGGGGATTGCGCGGCACGCGACCTGCTCGGCGTGCGCCTGCTCATCGATGGACAGGCCCAAGCCGCGCTCGAGCAGTTCATCGGCAACCTCGAAATCGACCGCAGCTGGAACGAAGGCCAGGCACGCAAGCGCCTGATCGCCGCCTTCCTCGTCATCGACGATGCGGAACTGGTCGGCCGCTACCGTCGGCGCATGTCCTCGCTGCTGTTCTGAATGGCGCTGCAGATGAAGACCCCACGCAGCCTGCGCCGCTTCATCAACTGGTGGCCGCCGTTCCTGTTCGCCGGCATTCGCGTCCTGCATATCGGCGATGACTGGCGTTCTGCGCGCGTCAGGTTGCGCCTGCACTGGTACAACCGGAATTTCGTCGGCACCCATTTCGGCGGCAGCCTGTTCGCGATGACCGATCCGTTCTGGATGATCCTGACCATGCAATGCCTCGGTCGCGACTACATCGTCTGGGACAAGGCCGCCGAGATCGAGTTCGTCGCGCCTGGACGCGGCGATGTGTTCGCCGAATTCCGCATCGAAGAGGCCTTCCTCGACGAGCTGCGCACGGCGACCGCGAACGGCGACAAGGTGCTGCGCTGGTGCGAAACCGAAGTGGTCACGGCATCCGGCGAAGTCGTCGCCCGCGTGCGCAAGCAGCTCTACGTGCGGCGCAAGCGCCGCGAATAGGTTGCCGCGTGGCCCGTGCCGCCGGGTCGTTTCGGTTGCAGAAATCCGCTACCCTCCGGGTTCCACAGGGGAAGGGGCTCCACCAATGAATTCCAGCTGCGCGCGTTTTCTGTACGCGAGTCTTTGTGTGTGCGTCTCTGCCAGCGCGACCGAGGTGCAAACCGGTCCGGATGGCGGCGTGATCGCCGGCCAGTTCCGCGGCGTTCTGCCGGTCGCGCATTTCGACATATCACCGCGACTGCGTGATATCCCGCCGGTTCCGGTCTATTCCGGACCGATGCGGCCCGGCCGCGAGCGCGAGGAAATGCCGAGCGGCCTGGAATGGCTCAACGTGCCACAGCGCCCGGATGCCATCGCGCAGTCCTGGAAAGGGCCGGTGCGCAACATCCCTGCGCCGACCGTCTCGTTCGATGCGCAAGGCAACATCTCGGGCGTCAATCCGCCGGATCCGGTGGGTGATGTCGGCCCCAACCACTACGTGGCGATGAGCAATTCCTCGTTGCAGATCTTCGACAAGGCCGGCACCACCCTGCTCGGCCCGATCAACATCAACACGCTGTGGAGCGGATTCGGCGGGCCCTGCCAGAACGAGAACTCCGGCGATCCGGTCGTGCTGCACGACCAGTTCGCCGACCGCTGGCTGATCACCCAGTTCACTTCCGCAGGCCCCGAGTTCTTCAATTGCGTGGCGATTTCGCAGACAGCCGATCCTACCGGCGCCTATTACCGCTACGCGTTCACCACCGGCGCGAACTTCCCCGATTACCCGAAGTACGGCGTCTGGCGCGACGCCTACTACATCAGCACGCGCGAATTCACGCCGAGCAATGCGTTCGCCGGCATCGGCGGCTATGCGCTGAATCGCGCCGACATGATCGCCGGCAGTCCGAGCCCGGCGGTCATCAGCATCATCATTCCGCCGGGCGCCTCGCCGTTCAATACGGGCGACGGATTGCTGCCCGCCGACATCGACGGCTTCGACCTGCCGCCAAACGGCACGCCGGAATATTTCGTCGGCACCATGGATGCGGGCGGACCGTACGCCGCCCCGCAGGATGCGCTGACCCTGTGGAAGTTCACCGCCAATTTCGCCACGCCGGCGGCGTCGACCTTCACCCTGTCGGCGACGATTCCGATCGCCACCTTCGACACGATCTACCCGTGCTCGCCATCGGCGCGCGAGTGCCTGCCGCAATCCGGAACGACGACCAAGGTCGACATCCTTTCCTACCGGCAGCGTCCGCTCAATCGCCTGGCCTACCGGAATTTCGGCACGCACGAATCGCTGGTGACCAACCAGTCGGTCGAGGCCGCGGCCAGCATCGCCGGCATCCGCTGGTGGGAAATACGCAACCCGAGCGGCACCCCGGTCGTCTTCCAGGAAGGCACCTACGCACCGGGCATCACTGACGGCATCCACCGCTGGATGGGATCGGCCGCGATGGACTCGTCCGGCAACATCGCGCTCGGTTTCAGCGCCACCAGCGCCACCATGTTCCCGAGCATCTGGTACACCGGCCGGCTTGCCGGAGATCCACCCGGGACCATGCCGCAGGGCGAAGGCGTCATCGTCGCCGGCACCGGATCCAACAACGGCAGCAGCAGCCGCTGGGGCGACTACACATCGATGAACGTCGATCCGACCGACGACTGCACGTTCTGGTACGTCAACCAGTACACGCCAGTCTCCAGCGCCACCGGATGGAAGCTGCGCGTCGGCGCGTTCCGCTTCAACCAATGCGGCACGCCCACGTTCACCCTGTCGGCGACGCCGGCCAGCCAGTCGGTCTGCGTCGGATCGCCGGCCACGGTCGACATCGCCGTCAATTCGATCGCGTCCTTCGACAGCCCGGTGAGCCTGCTGGCCAGCGGCAATCCGGCCGGCACCACCGCCAGCCTGCTGCCCAATCCGGTAACGCCGCTGCCTGGCACGAGCACCCTGAGCATCACCGATACCTCGGCCGTCACGCCGGGCCCGTATACGATCACGATCGACGGTTCGGCTACCGGACCGATCAACCGCACGACAAGCGCCACTCTCAAGTTCCAGGGTCCGCTGGCGGCAGGGCCAACGGCAACGGCGCCCGCCAATGGCGCCGCCAACCTCGGCCTGCAGCCGACCCTGGCCTGGAATGCCGCCGCCGGCGCCGACGAATACACCGTCGAAGTGGCCACCGACGGCGCCTTCGGCAACGTGGTTCGCAGCGCCATCACCGGCGGCACGAGCTGGCAGGTCAGCCCGGCCCTGGACGGCAACACGACCTACTACTGGCGCGTGCGCGCGGCCAATGCCTGCGGCGCCAGCGCCAACAGCACGCCGCGCTCGTTCACCACGATCAACAGCTACTGCTTCAGCGGCCCCCTGGCCATTCCGGACAACCAGACCGCGGGCATCGATGCCACGATCGTCATTCCGGCGGGGCAGCCCAACGTGAGCGGCGCGCGCATGACCATCAACCTCAGCCATACCTATGTCGGCGACCTGATCCTGCATGCCAGCCACGGCATTCCGGCGGCGGACCTGATCAATCGGCCGAATGGCGGCGGCGGTTCCTGCGCCGGCGACAACATCGCTGCGGCATTCTCGGATGCGGCATCCGGTGCATCGAATACCTGTGCCACCAGCGGTGTCGCCATCGCCGGCGAGGTCAAGCCCAGCCAGGTCTTCTCGGTGTTCGACGGCGCCAGCTATTCGGGCACCTGGACGCTGAACCTGTCCGATCGCGCGAACGCCGACACCGGCACGCTCAACAGCTGGTGCATCGAACTGCCTTCGGCTGTCGTCAACGACCTGATCTTCGCCGACGGATTCGAGCTGATACCGGGCGGCAACAACTAAGCCATCAACGTCGCGCCGGATCATTCCGGCGCGACAGGTCGTTCGACCAGTGCATGCAATTCGCGTTGATCCGGGCGCGGGGAATCAGCAGCTCCGCTGCTGTCAGCCGCCGAATCGCCGCAGTTCGACATCCGCCACCCAGACCGATTTCCAGCGCGCGATCTTTTCGTCGGCGCCCAGCACCTGCGGCGAGACCGATACGCTGTCGCCGAACCCGGCCCGCCCGTCCAGGCAACCGGCATTGACCGCGCCGTAACGCTGCGAACCCTCCTCGTAGACCACGCCCACGCAGACGCCGCAGCGATTGCACAACAGGAACCGCGCGGATTCCGAGCCCTGGCGATATTCGTGGAAGCTTCCCGCGCGACGTTCGCTGAAAACAAGCCGGCCATCGCGATCCGAGAGCCAGGCCGCACCATGCATGCAGCAGAACGAGCAATCGCAGGCGCGCGGCTGGAATGAGGCCGGAGCCTTCGCGGTGGCGAACTCGATGCCGATGCCTTCGCAATGGCAGCGGCCGTGCAGGACATGTCTTCCATCTTGCGCAGGCATGTTTCCTCCAGGCAATCCCGGGGTCAGGCCGGCAGGATCGCGTTGATGCGGTCGCCCGCCGTCGACGGGGTGGAAATGACCAGGAACACGACTTCGGCATCGGAGCGATTGGCGAAACGATGCGCCACGCCGGGCTCGACGTGGACACCCTGGCCGGCCGCGAAATCGACCGGGCCGTCGTCGAACTCCAGGGTCGCCGTGCCCGAAAGGATGAAGAAGAACTGGCGCGCGCGAGCGTGGAAATGCCGAACCTCGCCGGCGCCCGGCGGAACGCGCTCCTGGATCACGCTCAGGTCCGCCTGCTTGAGCAGGTGCCAGCCATCGCAGGCTTCGCCCCAGCGGTAGTGTTCGGCATGGGCGGCGTCGGAAATACGGTCTGTCGAAGTCATCTCGTCTGCAACCTGCAATGGCGATGCCGGATCAGCGCACGCGCTCTCCGGCGCCCAGCACCCAGGCCCGCGGATTGTGGCTGAAGCCGAGCTTCGGATAGAACTCGTTGGCCGCCGGCGCCGACAGCAGAACGAGCATGCAGCGCGGGCCCAACGCCGCCTGCGTCTCTTCGATGAGGCGTTTGCCGATGCCCCGGTGCTGGTGGGATTTCGCCACCGCCAGATCGGACAGGTAGGCGACATAGCCGAAATCGCTCAGCGTTCGAGAAATACCCACGAGGGCATCGCCGTCCCACGCCGTGATCGTCAGGCTGGCGTTTTCCATCATCTGGCGCATGACCTCGCGGTCGTCGGCCGGCCGGCGCTCTGCCAGCGTCGATTCCCGGTACAGGCCGATGAACTGGTCGAGATCGACCTTGGCATCTTTGCGGTATTCGATGGCCCGGGCATTCATTCCGGGTGCCTGCGCTTGCTGTCGGTCATCATCCTTGGCTCTCCGGTTCGCTATACGTGCTGGTCAACGAGAATCGGATTCCCGTCGGGATCGAGCATGGTGAAACTGGCCGGGCCGGTCGTCGATTCGTCGGCCTCGCTGGTCAACGTCACGCCGCTGGCCTTGAGGCGGCGCTGCAGTTCGCGCACGTCGGTGAATCCGTCGACCGGCTTTGCATCCTGGTCCCAACCCGGATTGAAAGTCAGGATGTTCTTCTCGAACATGCCCTGGAACAGGCCGATGATGTGGTCGCCGTTCTTCAGGATCAACCAGTTCTGCGCGGCGTTGCCCCCAAATTTCTCGAATCCGAGTTTTTCGTAGAAGGCCCTGGACGCCTCGATGTCCTTGACCGCCAGGCTGATCGAGAATGCTCCGAGTTTCATGGTCGTCTCCTTCGCAATGGACGCGGCGCATGGTGAAGGCCCGCGCCGGATGAGTCCGCGCCGTGCGGCCATGTTAAGCCCCCTGCGCTCGGGGTGACAAAAGGAGCGCAGGAATGTCCCGGCGACTTTCAGGGAAAACCGGCGCGATTCAGATGGTTGCTGCTCCGTCCACTTTTCCGCATCACCTTGTCCTCGCTCACACCGGAGGCCGTTGCTGGCCGACCCAGCGCTGCACGCTCGGCCTGCCCCACTGGAATCTCGCATACGTGGCGAGCCGGTCGGGCACGGGGTCCCCATGCAGCAACAGGCGGTTGAGCATCAGCGCCAGGTCGACATCGGCAATCGACCACGCCCCGCAGAGGAATCCGGAATCGGCGGGAATCAGCGATTCGGCCGCCGCGAAGAGTTTTTCCACGGCCTGCCGTGCGTCCGCGGAAAGCGGGGCTTTCTTCACCCCGTAGAAGATGACATCGGTGGTCCGTTCCTGCCGGATCGGCAGCAGGTCGCTGCGCAGCCATGCCTGGACCTGGCGCGCCCGCGCCCTGGCTTGCGGCGCCTTCGGATACAACGGATTCTGCGGGAAAACCTCGTCGAGGTACTCGGTGATCGCGGAAGATTCGGACAGCGAAAATCCGCCATGCCCGAGCGTCGGTACGCGCTGGGTCACGGACAGGCCCGCGTAGCCCGCGGCGCGATTTTCGTTGGCTGCCAGGTCGATGGTCCGGGTCTCGAACGCGAGGCCTTTCTCGACGAGCGCCACGTATGCCGACATCGCGTAGGGGCTTGCAAACTCGCTGTCGACGTAAAGATGCAGGGGTTCATGACTCATCGGAGACTCCATGGGAGGCGCGTGCGGTTGAACGGTAGCCTTCCCGGACAGGACCCTGTCCACGAAGACTTCCCTTCACCCACCAGTACGGCAATTGGCGGGCGATCCTCTCGCACCGACAAGCCATGCCAGGGCGACCAGACATACGGCACGCCAGGCCACCGTGGCGACGAACGCTCAGGATACCGGTGCGATCCATTGCTCGACACCGAGCGCCTTCATGACGAGTTCCACCGAAAGCGCGGCGAGGATCATGCCCATGACCCGGGTCATGATCGAGGCTCCGCCGACGCCGATGATCCGGATGATCCGGGTGGAAAGAAGCAACAGGAGCAGCGTGACGCCGAGGACGAGAAGGGTAACCAGTGCCGTGCCGAACTGGACCGAAACCGGATGGATGTGGTTGTCGGTGAGGAGAATCACCGCGAGGATGGCACCGGGCGTCGCCGTGGCGGGAATCGCAAGCGGGAACACGGCGATGTCGTGCTCGGATTCCTTCTGCGGCTTCTGCGAATCCGATCCGAAGATCATCTGCAATCCGAACAGGAACAGGATGAGCCCGCCGGCGACCTGGAACGAGACAAGGCTGATGCCCATCGCATTGAGGATCAACTGGCCGATCACGATCGATCCCAGCAGGACCATGCCCGCATAGCCGACCGTCTTGAATGCCGTTCGCCGACGCTGCGCGGGCGTCAGATGCGCCGTCAGCGCGGTGAACAGCGCCATGGTGCCTATCGGATCGATCGTCGCCCAGATGATCAGGGCGTCCTGGGTGAGTTTCTCCAGCATGGGATAGCTCCGCTCGGTGCACCATCATGCCCGAAACACACATCGCGATTCACGCCAGCGTTGCAAGCTTCAAGGATGGGACCGGAGGAACGTTCTGTTTGCATGTGCCTGGCCTGGCAAGGAATTCGCCGGAAAATCTCCTTGTCTCCGCTTCATGGCAGGCCATGGTACTGGCGCAGGAACCGGTACAGGTCGGAAATTTCCTCGTCGCTGAAATCGACATCGGGCATCCAGCTCATGGCCGGAATGTCGCGGCCGTCCAGTGGCTTGCCGGTCTGGATCAGATGACGGAACAGTTCCGGTGGGTAGGCGGCCACTACCGCAAGCGAGGGTCCTCCTTCGACGGGATTGCCGCGAAAATCCAGGCCATGGCATTCCGCGCAGGTGATGCTGGCGAGATAGCGCCCGCGCTCGAAGGCCGTGGTCCTCGGCAGGTTGCCCCAGCGCGGTATCGTGCGATCAACCTGGGTGGCTGAAACGCCCCATTCGCCGGTGACCAGGGCCAGCCGTCCGGTGAATTCCATGGTCGCCTCTCGCGGTACCGGCGGACTGTCGGGCTGTGCGCGCAAATGGGCGATGATGTGGGCGAGATCTTCGTCGCCGAGCGGCCAGAACGTGTACGAGATCATCCCGATCGCACTGTGGCCATCGCGCTTGACGCCGTAGCGGATCAGCCGCACCAGTTCTTCGTCGGTGTACTGCGGCAGCACGTCCGAGAGTGTCGGTGCCGTGCGCCGGTGGATGCCGTCGATGGCTTCCTCGCCGCCTTCGCCGCGCGTGCCGTGGCAACCGGCCCAGCACCCGGCGACCTTTGCCATGTGCAGGCCGCGCGCAGGATCCGGCACGCCCTGCCAGGCGAGCGGCACGAGCGGCGCGTCGTAGGCGCGGCGCATCTTCCATTCGGAGATCGCAAAGACCGAACAGAAAAACACAACGATCGCCGCGCCGAGCACGCCAGACAGTCGAAGCATCCATTTGGAAAACCCGCGCCTGGCCATGATCGCGACGCCCCGTTGCAGACGATGCCGTGCCTTCGTGACTAGCGGCCCGGACTCGCCGCGGACGTTACACCGAACCAGGGCAGCGCGGAAGCCGAGTCCCTGCAATCGCCCGCATCCTCCGCCTCGCTGCTGGCAGCCAGCTCACTGCGGATCCTTGTCGACCCCGCCTGGCGCCATGAACAACGAGGCCTCCGGCGCTTCGCGATCGCCCTTTGCGTCGATCATCTCGTATCGCGTCCAGCCGTTGTCGTAAACGCCCCAGGCCGGAATCCGGAGGTTTCCGAATCGCTTCAGCGGACCGAGGGTGTAGCGGTAGGCCGGAGTTGCCTTGACGATGGGTTCCTTCCTCAGGTTGAGGATGACCCAGCCACCCAATTCGCCGTCGGCGCCGTAAAACTCCAGCCGGCGCGACGTCGGAATATCGCCCTTGCCGTAGCGGACCTCGTATGCCGGGTCATCCACGGCTACGGCGCGCACCAGCTGGTAGAAGTTGAACGGGGCGCGTTTGAGGTCTTCGGCGACGGCATCCTTGCCGGCGCGCGTGATCACTCCATTGGACGAGTCCCACCTGCCGCCCTCCGGACTGTAGGCACGAATGGCGTGATTGATTTCGCTCTTGCGATCGGCGCGCGAACGCGGACCGGTGAGATCGAGCGTCTCTTCCTCGACATAGGAGTCCGCACGGTTCCACGGAAACCACTCGTGCACCAGATGAAGTGTCTTCATCTGCGACCAGATCGCCGCGCCTCCCATGGTTTCAACCATGGCGCGGGCATCCGCCAAGGCTTCCCGATCGCCACGCATCCCCTCTTCAGCGCCTGCTGGCGACGCGCAGGACATGGCCAAAACGAGGAACAACAGCAGACTTTTCATCACTGGCTCCAGGTCGGTGCATCCACTGGACATTGCCGGACGCTGTGCGTCGGGGCATGTGCAGGCGCGTGATCACGAACCCTGGCCGGTCGGCCACGGGCAAGCCGGCGCTCTCCCGGACCGAATATTCGCTACTGCAGCGTCGATTGCAAGCCGACCGGATTTCTCTCCCGAAGCCGGAATGGAAATGGTCAAAGGCCGTGGCAATCCAAACAGCCAGGGCGTTGCCGCCTTGATTCACGATCAGGGGATTCCCATCCAGTCCCTGGCCGGAGGGTCGAAGAACATCGAGGACCCGCAAATGGAACAGAATCCGCGGCGAACCTTCGCGGAAGACTGATACCAGGTGATGTTCCGCGCCCCTTCAATCGTTACCGCTTTCCTGGGCACATCGGTCGATACGAATGTAGTGCCCCGAGAACTTCCGGCACTGGGTGCGGTGACACGCATCCGGCGCCTTCAGTGCGCTCGTAACGGTGAAGGTCACTGCGCTGCACATGCCAGATCCGCTTTTCATGATGCTTCTCCGAATTCCCCCGGACAGGTCGACGCGTCTTTGGAACGCACGGCCCGATACCCCGGCCAGCCGCACCCGGCTTGGCTCGGGCCCGATGAGTCGTCGGCAATCCTGCCGTCCACCTCAAGGGGATCCGCTGTCCTCACGGTGTCCCGACGGCTTCCAGAGAGCGACATTGGCGTACTCCCACTCCCAGGGCAGGCCTGTCTCGCCCAGGATGAAGTCGACCAGATAGGGAATCGCCGGTTCCGCGCGCAAGTCATTGCCTAGGATGACCACGCATCGCCGTCCTGTCTCCAGGCAAACAGCCATGTTGCCGGTCCATTCGTTGTGGCCTCCCTTGAAGAAGCCATGCCCCTGCGGGCCGTCGAACACGACCACGCCGAGGCCGGCAGCAAGCCCCTTCTGGCGCTGTGCGGGCGGCGCATCGTCCTGCAGGGTGGGAAACTGACTCGCGCTGGTGATCGGCAGCTGGGCGTGTGAAAGGGTCTCGCGCGCTTTCGCGGAAATCCGCTCTCCGCGCACGATGGCGGCGACCAGGCGTGAGGTGTCCGCAATGGTCGTATCCATGGATCCGGATGCGCGTACCGAGCTTCGGTCATCGTGCGCAACCGGCTTGCCCTCGGCGGTCCACCCATCTGCCGTGTGGCTCGCGAAATCCATTCGCCATATCAGGCTGGTGTCGGGCATGCCAAGCGGCAGGAAAACCCTTTTTTGCATTTCCTCACCGACATCGAACCCGAGACCCTTTTCCAGCACGAATTGCAGCAGGACGACACCGTCCCCGGAATAGGAGTATCGGCTTCCCGGAGCGAAGTGGAAGCGCAGCTTTCCATCGGGCTCGAGGAAGCCGAAATTGGCAAAGCCGGACGAGTGATTGAGCAGCATGCGCGCGGTCAATGCCTTCCAGCGATCGTCTCCTGCCAGATCACTCCAGCGCGCGTAACGATCCTCCACGTCGGCATCGGTATAGCTGGGCAAAGGTTGTGGAAGATAGTCGCGAATCGGCCGGTCGAGGTCGATTAGGCCCTCGTCGACGAGTTGCAGCACCATGTAGGCGAACGCCATCTTGGTCAGCGACGCGCCGTACATGATGCTGTTGGCTTCGAGGGGATCGCTGGCGGCATTTCGATAGCCGTAAACGCCCACCTGCACGACTTGCCCGCCGTCTATCACGGCCAGTGCAAGACCTTGCGCGCCCGTGCCCTTGATCACCCGATTGACCGCTTCATCCACCTGGCCAGGCGAGGGAAGCGGTGGCGAGACTTGACGTTGAATATCAGATGCGCATCCGCACACAAAGACGCAACAGAGGGCCAGAACGCGGCGCAGCTTCATTGTGAATTCCCGTGGTTGGCACGTGGGTGGTCCAGACGCACATCCCGATAGCAGGAGGGCATCAAAACGACGCCTGGCAAGGAGGAACGCAACCGTGCCCACAAGGGTGAGTACCAGCAGGAAGGGAAATGACCCGATCCTTCAAAACGGCTTGCGCACGCTGATCGCACCGCGAACCTGGCCCACGGAGTATCCGGTGGCGCGGTCATCGGGATAGTGCCGGGCGAGAGCGGTCTTGACGGCGGGACTCATCTGTTCGACGGCACCGTGGCAAGCCAGGCAGAGGGGTTGCACCGGCAGCGCCTTGACGAAGCGATACTCGTTGCCGACCGTTTCGCCCTTCTCCAGGTTTGCGACCGGCTCGCCTGCCGCCGCGCGCATGTCGAAATCCTCGAGCGCCGCCTTTTCCCACGCGTCGGGGATGGCGCGCGCGTCATTGCGGGCCTTGAGACTGACACGCCTGATTTTCCAGCCCGTCTCCTTCGAGATCTCGCTGGCCATCTGCGGCGCCATGTCCTTGCAGACGGGAATCGCCCCTTCCGGGCCGGATCTGCCGATTTCCTCCTGCAAGGCGACCAGCAGCCTGGGCGGCAATATCGTGGCCACCTTGCGCGCTTCGCCGAACAGGGCGTCTCCCCCTGTCTGGGCGAGCGGGGAAACAAACGGCGCAAACAGCAGCGCAACGGCTATCAACAGTTTCTTCATGACATTCTCCCTATCAGTGGGGATTGCTCGACGTGCGACCGAGCCACTGCAATCGGTTCAGTGGCTCCGCCCGGCCGATCGTGTGACGGACGAAAAGACCTCCGTTTTGCTGGTCACTGGCCCTCAGGTGGTTGCCAGAGTTCCACCTTGTTTCCTTCAGGATCGATGACCCAGGCAAACTTCCCGTATTCGGAATCGTCGATCTTGTCGAGGACGTTGCAGCCTTCCTCACGCAGGACCTTGACCAGGGCGTGCAGGTCCTCCACCCGGTAATTGATCATGAATGTCGCGGTGCCCGGTGCAAACTGGTCGCCCTGCGCCGAACCGATCGACCAGACGGTGGTACCGCCCACCGGCTTGCCGTCGGCGTCGGTCCAGGTGAACGCCGTGCCACCCCACGCCTGCACATCGATTCCGAGGTGCCGCTTGTACCAGGCCTGCAATGCCGGGGCGTCCTTGGCCTTGAAGAAGATGCCGCCAATGCCAGTGACTCGCTTCATGGAACCTCCGGGGTTTGATGATGGTGAGGGAGCGCATGTCCTGCGGCACGGCACGAGGGAATTGCAGGACGGTGACTGTCCGAAGCTGCGCGTCCTGGTCTCCGCCGTTTCCGCCCACCCCACTATACGACCACGATCGCCCGGACGGCGCCGCTATCTCTTCCCACGGCCTGCCCGAACATTCAACTGCGATGCATGGGTTCGGCGCCGCAGACCGAGCAGCAATGCGACGAGCAGCCACACATGGACAGCGAGAACGGCGCTGGCCAGGCCCGCGCTAAACGCCAGCCAGACCGAACCACGCATGCCGGAGAAGTTGAGCAACAGATTGCCGGCCAGCGCGATCGACACGGGGAGCCACGCAACGGAACCCACCACCGTGGCCGCCGATGCAGCCCGCAGCCACGTGCCCGGTCGGCTGAGCGTGAAAGGAATCGAAGAAAGAGAGATCAAGCCGAGTGCGACAAGCGCATTGCCGAGCGGGAGTTCCCCGGGCAAGGGATATTCAAGAATCGCACCACCGAGGAGAAGTGCAAGCACGGAGCCCAGGAATGCCAGGATCAGGATTGCTGCGAGCACGCCTTTCATATCGTGGTCACCAACGAATGAAGTTCAACGCCGCACCAGGCCGCAGTGGACCGATGAAACCCCGGAGCTGGTCACGTCAACATGACCAGCGGGAGCCTGGCCATATCCATGCTCCGCAACCAACACCCGAAGACCGGTTCGGGATATCCACCAATGCGCAGGGACCGTCCCGCCCGCTGCAACCGGTTGTCGGGCTGCGCTTACTGGCGCACATACCGCAGGTGAGTCGCAGCTGGACCATCAATGATCTTGTCAATGCGAAACTGCGGCCCGGGCTCGCGCAAGTTTTCGAATAGGCGCCGCCCGCCGCCGAAGAACACGGGTGCCAAGGCAATTTCCAGCTCCTCCACGACACCCAGGTTCAGGTATTGCTGGATAACATCTGCGCCTCCCGAGATGCGGATATCACCCCCTCCTGCGGCCTCCCGGGCCAGCGCCAGCCCACGCTCGGGGCCTTCATTGACGAAGTAGAACGTCGTTCCGCCAGGCCGCACCCAAGGGTCTCGTTTCTCGTGGGTAAGGACAAATACCGGCGTGTGAAACGGGGCCTCCTCCGGCCAACTGACCTCGCCCTGGTCGAACATGCGCTTGCCCATGATGTTGGCACCGGTGCGCTGGAAGGTGTGGCGAACCATGTCATTGACCGGACCAGTCTCTCCCCCCGGACCGAACTTGAGCTTCTCGCGAAAGTATTGTTGCTTGATGAGCCAGGCCATCATCGCACCCCACTTGGCCCCCCAATTCTTGTACTCAGGCTTGCCCATCGTCATTCCATCAGGCGCCATGTAGCCATCAAGGCTAAGCCCAATGTTGACGAATACCGTGCTCATGATTTTCCTCTAGGGGAACTCGAAGTCGGCCTTTCGCGCAGGTGGTGCGTCATCTGGCCGGGGAACGGGATCTGCCAGGGTTCGACGCACACCTTCGCAATGACGAGGTGGGTCAGAATTCAGTTGCCGTTGACAGGGTGTCCGCCGAAGCCAGAAAACGCAGGACAACAGCCTAACTCGCCTGCTGTATACGGGAACGCTCTAGCGGACTCGCCCGTCATACTTGCGGCAACGTCACTCTTGAGGCGCTTCGCATCCTGCCATTGTTGTTTCCCCGGCAGGAACGAGGTCCCAGTTGTAAATGTTTGCACGCGACCGATGTTTCGCCACAAAACTATAACGGGTGCATGGCTTGACGACGATTGGGAAAGAGATGCTTGAAACCTCGCCGTTGTTGCCTTTCTTTGCGGAGGCCACTACGAGAAGGTGGACACCAGGCTTGAGCCTCTGTCGTTTTCTTTCGTCAAAGTTGGCTTGGCCATCCGCTGCCATGACCAAGACGTCATAGACATCCGGATCAGACATTTTGGTGCGCTGCCCATCAAATTCTCCCCACTGCATCGTTGCGCAACCAGTCAAACACAGGAAGAAAAGTGCGCCAAAATGCTTCATCGGTTGCTCCATAGGCTAATGCCAAACGTGTGAGCCAAGCGGGGGACAACGGCTTGTGCCTGCAGGGCGCAGAATATCAATTTCCTCACGCAGGAACTGACCTGCCTACAGATTTCGATCCAAGCAGGAAACTGAAAGTATGTAGCTGTCGCCGAGCCTGGATGAGCTGCGAGGATGTTCACAACATGAGGCACCGAGGCGAGAGAGGCCGAGTAGATATCGCCTTGATGCGCCAAGGAGCTCCAAAGCGTGAACCAAGGTTGCGACTCGCCAAAGGCATCGGGTTGCTGGGCAAGCTGCCGGAGGAGCGCTGGAATATCTGACGCGGGACCGTACGCGTGGCTCATCTCTCCCCATCTAGGACTCTCCAGACTAAACATGCGAGAAACTCCCTTTGGGGTACAACGCCGAATTTGCGCCGCGCGCGTTAGCACGTCGAATCGAGTGAGTAATTATGCCTCAGCCACCATGGCCGACTGCTTCTGTTTCGCTAGGCGATAGAGCGCGAAGTTGCCGCGCACGCCATTAATGAATAAGAGGAGTATTAACACTGACATAAAGATGCCGGATGTGGACGCCTGCGGAGCAGAAATAAATAGCAAGACCTTTTCGATGATGAAGAGAACGAGGCCTACAACGGCGAATGCTCTTGAGCGACGGCGAATACGCCAAGCGATGACTACGAACAACCCGGCATCGATGTAGGCAGAGGCGTCAATTGTGGCGATACTGACCTTTGTATAGAGCGCAATGGTCGCGAAAACGGCGGTGACGGACGCGACAAATATCGCTCCCCAAAATGCCCCATTGGAAGCCTTGATGGCATCAGCAGGGGTTTCAAGTGTTGGCCAGTACCAATTGCTCTTCGACTTTTCCGCCACGATGATCCCCTTTGCTGATACGCAACCACTTATTGAGTGCAAAGCGCAATCCAATCTTGCGGCCCAATCCGGGTAGAACGCAATAGTTGCCGGAAGCATACTTATTTCATTCAGTACCTTACGGAAAAACAGGAGTCTAATCCTGCGACCTAATCCTGGGGTGTTTGCCGGCCAGCCTTTTCCGGTCTTGCGGGCCGGTTTTGGTCTGCCTGCTCGTAGACGTTCTTTCCGCCCACCCATGTTCCGAGCACGCGGGTCGACCAGATCGCTTTCGGGTCGATCGTGAAGATGTCCTGGTCGACGAGGATGAAGTCGGCCCACTTGCCGGGTTCGAGGGTGCCCAGGGTCTTTTCCTGGTGCGATGCATAGGCCGCATCGAGGGTGAAGGCGCGCAGTGCCTGGACGGCCGTCATGGCCTGGTCGGGATACCAGCCGCCCGGCGGATGGCCGTCGTGGTCCTGGCGGGTGACGGCGGCGTGCAGGCCGAAGAACGGGTTGGCCGATTCGACCGGGAAATCCGAGCCGCCGGCGATGCGCGTGCCCTGCTTGAGGAAGCGCTGCCAGGCGTAGGCGCCCTTGATGCGTTCCGGCCCCACGCGATCCTCGGCCATGTTCATGTCGGATGTGGCATGGGTCGGCTGCATCGAGGCGATCAGGTCGAGGTCGACGAAGCGCGGGATGTCGGCCAGTGCGACCACCTGGGCGTGTTCGATGCGGTTGCGCAGTTGCTTGCCGCCAACCTCCTTGTAGGCGGCGGCGAAGCTGTCGAGGACCTCGCGGTTGGCCTTGTCGCCGATGGCGTGCACGCACACCTGGTAGCCCTTGCCCAGCGCCTTGCCGATCATCGCGGTCAGTTCGGCCGGCGTGTTGAAGAGCAGGCCGGTGTTCTTCGCGTCGTCCGAGTACGGCGCCAGCAGGGCTGCGCCCCGGCTGCCGAGTGCGCCGTCGGCATACAGCTTGACGCTGCGCACGCTGAGGAAATCGTTGCCGTAGCCGAGCAGCGGGCCATCCTTGCTGATGGCGTCGAAGTCTTCGCCGGTTCCGCCGATCATCGCGTAGATGCGCGTGGTCAGTTTGCCCTTGTCGGCGAACTGCTTGTACAGCGCGTAGGTGGACTGGTCGATGCCGGCGTCGGCCACGCCGGTCAGGCCGAGGCTGGCCATCTGCCTGAGCGCTTCCGTCAGCGCCCGGCTGCGTTGCGCTGCGGTCGGCGGGGGAACCTTCGCGGCAACCAGTTCGATGGCGCCGTCGACGAGCACGCCGCTGGGATTGCCTTCGGCGTCGCGCTCGATGCGCCCGCCGTTCGGGTCCTTCGTGTCCTTGTCGATGCCGGCTAGTTTCAGCGCCGCGCTGTTGGCCCAGGCGGCATGGCCGTCGATGCGTCTGAGCAAGGCGGGGCGATCCGCCACGACGGCATCGAGTTCGTTCGCGGTCGGGAAGCGGCCGAGTTTCCAGGTGACCTGGTTCCAGCCGCGACCGATGACCCAGGGATCCTCCGGGTTGGCGGCAGCGAAGGCCTTGACCCTGGACAGGGCGGCATCGAGCGACGTCGTTGCAGTCAGGTCCGCCTGCATCGTCATCGCGCCGAGGCCCATCACGTGGCCATGCGCGTCGATCAGGCCGGGCAGCAGGGTGCGGCCCTTGCCATCGAGTACGTTCGCACCATCGGCGCGTTTTGCCATGTCGGCGTGGCTGCCGGTGGCGACCACCCTGCCCTTGTCGACGAGCAGGGCTTCGAAGCGATGCAGCTTGCCGGCGCTGTCGAGGGTGTAGCCATTGACGTTGTCGACCAGCAGTTCTGCGGCTGGCAGGGCGTGGCCGACGAAGGTCATGGCCACCGCAAGGGAAAGGCGCAGCATGATCGTCATGGCGAAAGTTCCTGGATGCAGGGGAGCGGCAACGATACGGCATCGAGGTGCTTCAGGTGAACCGGAAGGACGAATGCAGGAGCAGGTCGTCGCGCCTGCGCCCGCGCCAGTTGCAGGGCGACGATGTGCCCGGTTTGTTCGCGATCGTTTTCGGGGTTGCGGGATTTGGGTTGCGGGGTATTGGTCACGGATTGTTGGGGTTCGCTTGTGCTCACCCCAACCTGCGAGGGCGGTTTGCGATGGGATTTGGGTTGCGGGGTGTTGGGGTTCGCTTTGCTCACCCCAACCTGCGAGGGCGGTTTGCGGTGGTGTGTGTGTGCGCGCATTGCCGCGAGTCTGAATGCTTGCCCTACGGGAACCGCGTCAAGACCCCGTTGTTCAGGGGAGATACGTTCTCACTTGTGGAGACTTGGCCGCGAGTTGGCTGGCCCGCCTTGTTCGCTCGCGAACGCCGCGCCGGTACTCGCTCCGCACTGCGGAGACTGAATCCCCACAGGAGATAACCATGAAAAATGCAGCCCTCGTGTTCAATCGTGTCGTACTTGGTTTGGCTTTTGTCGTCGGCGCCCCCGCCATCGCACTGGCCGATCACCACAAGCCGGCGGAAAACGCCGCGGACATGGATTCCGAGCAGCCGGTGACCGACACCTGGATCACCACCAAGGTGAAGGCGGATCTCGCCACCACGGAAGGCATCAAGAGCACGGAAATTTCGGTCAACACGACGAATGGCGTGGTCACCCTGATCGGCGTGCTCGGTTCCGAGACCGCGGTGAAGAAAGCCGTTGCCGTTGCCAAGGGCATCAAGGGCGTCGTCGAAGTGGACGCCTCGGGCCTCAAGGCCAAGTAAGCAGCGACACCGCTCCATCGAAAAGCCCCGCCCTGCGGGGCTTTTCTTATTGGATCTCCGTGGTTTCCACCGGCTTGCCAGGCGTCTGCTTCGCCTCAGCCTTCGGCCCCAGGTAGCGCGCCAGCCAGTCGGCGACTTCCTTGTAGAAGTAGCGGCTGTTCTCGCCACTGAGCACCCAGTGGTTCTCTTCGGGGAATACGATCAGCCGGCTTTCGACGCGCTGGCGCTGCAGTGCGGTCCAGTATTCGAGCCCGTTGTTGACCGGCACGCGGAAATCCTTTTCGCCGAAGGTCACGAGGACCGGCGTCTTGAAGTTTGCCGCCAGCCGGATCGGGTTCTGCTCGCGCCAGACTTCGCCTTGTTCCCAGACCGGCCCGCCCATCGCGACTTCGCGATCGTAGGAAATGTCGCTGGTGCCCCACTGCGTTTCGAGGTTGACCAGGCCGGCATGGCTGATCAGGCAGCGATAGCGCGTGGTCGTCGCCTGCAGCCAGTTGGCCAGATGCCCGCCATAGCTGGCGCCCGCGGCACACTGGCGTTCGCCATCGATGAACGCATGGCGGCGGATGGCTTCGTCGGCGGCCTGGTTGACGTCGTCGGCCGGCCCTTTCAGCGGATCGCCCTGGATCGCCTGGGCGAAGTCTTCGCCGGCGCTGGTCGAGCCGACGAAGTTGGTCAGCAACAATACGTAGCCCTGCGCGGTGAGCAGGTGGTAGTTCCAGCGCAGCACCCAGGCGTCGTGGAATTGCGAGTAGGGCCCGCCATGCATGAGCACGAGCAGCGGATATTTCCTGCGTGCATCGAATCCGGGCGGACGCACGATCATGTTGTGGATGCGCTGGCCGCGCGTGTTGGTGAACCAGAAGCTTTCGGTCTGCGGCAGGTCGAGGCTGGCGACGCGACTGCGCGAGAATGCGGTCAGTGGCCGGTGTCCGCGCCCGTCCGCATCGAGCACGACGATCTCGGGCGGCTCGGTCGCGCTCTGGTAGGCGGCGACGAGCAGCGGCGAACGCGTGCCGCCGATGCTCAGATTGGAGTAGATGCCGTGTTCGGGGGCGCCGACGAGGCGGGCCACGCCGCCGCTGGCGGCCGCGAGGTAATGCTTGATCTGCCCGGCATCCTCGCCGAGCACGTGCACGCTGCGCCCGTCCGGCGCGATCGCGAAATCGGCGATCTGGCGGCCTTCCGGCAGTTCGATGCGGCCGCGCTCGCGCATCGACGGCCACTCGAACACGCCGATGCGGTTGGCGTTGTAGACATTGTCCGTGCGCGGCGTGAGCAGGGCGAACAGGCTGCGGCCGTCGCGGCTGAAGCGCGGCTTGTCCCAGGAATCGGCGGCGTCGAGACTTTCGGCGCCGGTCAGGCGGCGCGGTTCGCCGCCCTGCACCGGCACCTGCCAGAGGTCGGCGTGGGTGAACGACCAGGCCGCGCGATCGCGGTTGCGGCTCGCCGCGAAGACGACGGATTTGCCGTCCGGCGCCCAGCGTGCCGAATTTTCAACGAGCTCGAATCCCGGCAACGCGATCAGCTTGCTGCCGGCCAGCAGGTCGACGCCATCCTGGTCGCCGATCCGCTGCACGAACAGGTGGCGCTGCTTGCCGTCGATCCACTTGTCCCAGTCGCGCACGGGATAGGAGGTGTAGGTGCGCGCCTTGAACTTGCGCTCCTTTTCCAGTTTGGCGAGGCGCTGGCTGTCGGCATCGTTGCGGCTTTCCGGCGCGACCATGCTGGCGTAAAGCAGCCGGGTGCCGTCCGGCGAGAATTGCGGCGCCGCCGCGCCGGTGGAGATCCGCGTCGCGCGCTGCGCTTCGCCGCCGCGGGCGAGGTCGAGCACGTAGACCTGGCTCTCCTTGTCGTCGCCGCGCTTGGCGACGAAGGCCAGGCGGCGGCTGTCGGGGCTCCAGTCCGGATCGGTTTCGCCGCCCTTGCCCGAGGTGATGCGACGCGCGGCTTCGCGGCCATCGCCGGGAACGAGCCAGAGGTCGCCGACCTGTTCGTCCTTGTTGTAGGACGGCTCGACCAGCGGAAACGCCACGTAGCGGCCATCCGGACTGGTCGCCGGCGCGCCGACCCGCGGCATCAGCCAGAGATCCTCGTGCGTGATCGCGCGGCGGTCCGCGGCGCAAAGGGGGACCGAAATCGACAGCAGGCACACCATGCAGGCGAATCGCATCGTCAGGCTCCGTGCGGTGGACCCCCAGTGATACGCGAGCCGGCCGGATGCATCAAGCCTGCCGATCGTCACCGGTGGCCGGAGAACGGCGCGAGCCTAGTCGCGATCGCCGCGTGCGCGCCGTGCGCGTCGCCACATCCACAGCGGCTGCGCGATCAGCGAGCCGAGCGTCGCCAGCCACATGTCCTTCTGCGCGTCCCAGACATCGCCCTGGGTGCCGAGGTAGGCCTGGCCGAGATCGCCCGCGAACACGCTGGCCGCCGCCCATTCGATCAGTTCGTAGATGACGGCGTGCGACATCATGAAGGTCACCGGCAACAGGAACAGCCAGACGCCGCGCAGGCGGATGCGCGCGGTCATCAGCTCGGCGGCGATCGGCGTGATCAGCAATCCGTAGAGGAAATGGATCAGGCGATCGTACTGGTTGCGTTCGAAGCCGAGGATGGCATCCAGCGAATGGCCGTTGCTCAGCGCCGAGAACCACGCGTCGTAGGGCACGTTGGAATACTGGTAGTGCGCGCCGATCTCGTGCAGCACGCCGAACGCGAACAGCAGGACATAGGACAGGTTGCTCAGGCGAAGGTGCCGCCAGCCCCAGACCAGCCAGGCCACCGCGAGCACGACGATGGCGTTTTCGAGCAGCCAGTCCGAGCGCGTCTCCGGATCGATGCCGAGCGCGACGAAGACGACGAGGAACAGCCCGAGCAGCACGGGCCCGTAGCCCCGGCCTGTCTTGCCGGCGCGTTGCCGGTCCGTGCCCGCGGCGCTGGAGCCCGGCGAGGCAGTCATGCGCGAGCGCCGGGCGCCGGGCCGCGCATCAGAGCGGCAGCCGCACGCGGGCCACGCAGCCGCGCGCGTCCTCGCGGTTGTCGAGGGTCAGCGCGCCGTCGTGCGCCTCGACGATCTGCCGCGCGAGGACAAGGCCGATGCCCGAGCCGCCCGGCTTGGTCGTGAAGAACGGCACGAACAGGTTTTCGCTCGGCGGCAGGCCGCTGCCGGAGTCGATGATCTCCACCGTCAGGCTGCCCGCTTCGCGGCGCCAGCGCAGGCGCACCTCGCCAGCCTCGGCCAGGCTTGCATCGACGGCATTCTTGAGCAGGTTGATCAGCGCCTGTTCGATCTGGTCGGGATCGGCGCGCAGCTCCACTTCGGGCCCCGCCTCGACCCGGACCGGCAGGCGTTGTTCAAGATGCGCCACGCGGCGCGCCAGTTCGGCGAACGCGAACGTGCGCGGCTTCGGCGGCGGCAAGCGCGCAAAGGCCGTGTAGCGCGCCATGAACCGCGCCAGCGCTTCGGCGCGGTCGCCGATCACGCCAAGCGCACTGCCGGCATCCTCGCGCCAGTCCTCGGCCAGCGGCTCGGCGGCGAGCAGCTTGGCCAGGGTCGCCGCCATCGAGCGGATCGGCGCCAGCGAGTTGTTGAGCTCATGCCCGAGCACGCGCAGCAGGCGCTGCCAGGCGAGGCGCTCCTCCTCGCGCAGGGTGCGGCTGAGATCGGTGATGACGAGCAGGTCGTGCGGGCGACCATCCTCGCGGAAGCTGGCGCGGCGCACTTCCCAGCGCCCGCTGCCGCCGGGGAACGTGCGCTCGCTGATCTTCGGCTCGGCCAGCAGCAGCCAGTCGCCGAGCCCGAGTGCCTGCGCGGAGCGTCCATTGAGCTGCGCGAATGCGGCGCCGAGCAGGCGCTCCGCGGCCGGGTTGGCCAGCTTGAGGAAACCTTGCGCATCGAAGGCGAGCACGGCGATGTCGAGCGCCGCGATCACCTTGGCCAAAAGGGCGCTTTTTTCCTCGACCGCGAGGCGCTGCTCGCGCAGGGTCTGCGCCAGCGTGTTGATCTCGATGATGACTTCGCCGATCGCGTCGTCGCGGCGCGAATTCGAACCACGCAGGCTGTAGTCGCCCTCGCGCAGGGCTTCGAGCAGGTTGGCCATCGTGCGCAGCGGGTAGACCGCGCGCTGGCGCAGGTTCATCGCCAGGACGAGCGTGCCCAGCACGACGAATCCGAGGGCCATGAATTTCCCGCCGAGACCGCCCTCGGCGCGGAACAGGACGACGGCGAATGCGAGAAGGGCTGGCGTCGCGACCGCGAGCGCACCGGCGAGAAGGCGCGATTCATGGTTGAAGCGCCGCGGGTTGCGTCGGATGGAGGGTGAAACGTTCGGCATCGGCGATCGATCGGACGGCCCGTGCACCAGCGCACGCCACCAGCATAGTGGATTCGGCGGGCCGACAGATTTTCCGCTGCAAGGACGGGCGCGCAGGCCCGGCGCGGGCAGTCGTCGACTGCACCCGCCGGGCCGGGCCGAAGCGGCGATGGCGCCGGGATTATTCGAAGCCGGAAGCGAAGATCCTGTCGTTCTGCAGGCGTGCCACGGCGATGTCGACCAGCGGCGTGCTGGTGCTGCGATGGGCGGCGCCCGCGACCAGCGGACGACCCTCGTGCATCGTCATGGCCAGGCTCTGGCTGTAGATCCCCTGCGGGGCGAGGTCGATCTCCGAAAGGCCGCCGCTGCCGTAGGCGGGATCGAGGATGCCGTCCGCCGACGCGCGCAGGGTGATGAAGTTCGACTTGCCGGAGATCGCGTACTCGACCGACACCAACAGGCGCCCCTGGTCGTCGGCCAACAGCGCGGTCGGGTAGCGGTTGAAGGCGAGCGGCAGGATCCCGGTCAGCGTGTAGCCGGCGGCGTCTCCGAACGCGGGATCGGTGGCGCCGTCGCTGTCGAGGCCGCCGAGGACGATGTTGACGCCGCGGTCGATGCCGCCCTGGTCGAACTGGCGGTAGTGCCCGGCGAAGCGGATGCGGCCGTCGGCCAGGACCAGCAGGCGGTCGACGCCATCGAAGTCCGAGGCGGTGTCCACGTTGAAATGGCGCCAGCCGCCGTCGGCGAACGTGGCGTCGAGCTGCCCGTCGGTCGTGAAGCGCGCGATCGACAGGTCGTAGTTGTCGATCATCCCCGATTGCGGCACCTGGTACTGGCCACCGACGAGGATGCGGTCGCTGGCATCGATGGCCAGCGTGGCCAGGTAGCCCAGTTGCTCGACGCCCGGCTCGAACAGGGCGGCTTCGCCGGCGGAACCGAAGTTGTCGTCGAGGCGGCCGTCGGCGAGCAGGCGCACGACGACGCCGTGGTAGAACGGTTCGCCGCCGACGCGTTCGCCGACCGCGACAATCCGGCCCGTTCCGTCCAGCGCCGCCGCGTGCAGGTAGGTGTTCGGGAACTCGACGACGCCGCGGTTGCCGAAGCCGCCATCGAACTCGCCCGCCGCGTCGACCTTGATGATGAAGCCGACCGTGGGCCCGAACGCGGTCGCCGTGCCGACCGCGATCACCGAGCCGTCGGCAAGGTTGATGACCGATTCGATCTCCTGTTCCTGCCTGCCCGCGAAGAAGGCATCGAACACGACCACGCCCGGGTGCGCGGGATCGACGCCGAAGCCCGCATCGGGGCTGCCGTCGGCATTCAGGCGCGCGAGCAGCGGACGCTTCTCGGGATCCGGATTGCCCTCGCGCAGGAAATTGCGCGATCCGCCGATCACGATGCGGCCATCGGCGCGCGCGACCACGCTGCGCGCGCGAAGCTGGTGCCCGGTCACGCCGTCCGGCGAAATATAGGCGGCGCCGCCAGCGGCGAATGCCGGATCGAGTTGCCCATCCTCGGCGCCGGCCGGCGCGGATGCCAGGGCGATCATCGCGCACAGCGCGCCTGCTGAAATCTTCAGTGAACTCATTCGTCTACTCCACAAGCCAGTTGGCCGCTTCCACGGACTACGGCCCGGGGCGGGTGAACCTCCGATAGTCGCCGCACTGCGCGACACTGGCGCGATCAGGGCATCAGCGGGTTGCGAGCGGCGTGAGCAAGGGATGAGCGCTGCATGAGCAACGCTCCATGGCCTGATGAAGACGCGCCTATCCGTACCCGGCTCGCGACTGCGCGGGCGCCGGACCCGGCACGACGAAGACGGGATGGCTCAGGCGCCGCCCAGGTTGCCGACGATCGCGCTCAGGACGCTGGCCACGGCGAAGCCGCCACAGGTGGCCAGGGCAAACAGCAGGACCAGCAGGACTACGCGCAGGCGACGATTGCGCCACAGCGAGAACGCCTTCGGGCGTGGCGGGGCTGACCCGGGCAGTGGCACGGACGCGTTGTCAGTGGCCTGAACTGCATTCGTTTCATTGGCGGGCTCGCCGATTGCCGCCACCCACTGGTAGCCGAATCCGAACAGCGTGCGGATCATTTCCTGGCGATTCCCGCTATCGCCGAGCGCCTTGCGCGCCACGCGCACGGCCTGCGCCAGCGCGGCATCCGAGATGTCGACCTTGCCCCAGACTCCGGAGATCAGCTCGTCGCGGCCGACCGCGCGTTCGCGGTGGGTCAGCAGGTAGGCGACCAGGTCGAACGCCTTCGGCTGCACGCCGAGCGTTTCGCCATCGCGGGTCAAGGTGCGTGCCGCCAGGTCGATATGCAGGCTGCCTATCCGGTACTGGGTGATGCGTCCGGCCTTGGCCGGCGCCAGGCGCTCTTGTGCGCTGCTGTTTGCGGAGCTCATCCCTTTGAGTACGCAAATGCGTGGCGGAAACTATCAGAAAAAGGCGATCGCCCGATCAGCCGATGCCGTACTTTTCCATGCGCCGGTAGAGGGCCGGGCGACTGAGGCCGAGCTTGGCGGCGGCACGCTGGATGTTGCCACCGGTCTGGTCCAGCGCCTGGCGGACCAGCCGCTCCTCGGCCTGCTCGACGGTCATCTGCGGGTTGGCCGGCATGGCGTGGGCACCCGTTCCGACGCCGACCGCGGCGGCATTCAGGTTCAGCGCGCCAGCATCGATAACGTCGCCAGCGGTCATCAGCACCGCGCGTTCGATCGCGTGCGAGAGCTCGCGCACGTTGCCCGGCCAGGCATAGGCCGACAACGCGCTCATCGCCGACGGCGCGAAGCGCAATCCGTCGCGCTGGTAGCGCTTGCCGAAGCGTGCCAGGAATGATTCGGCGAGCAGCGGGATGTCCTCGCCACGCTCGCGCAGCGGCGGCAGGTACAACTCGACGGTATTGAGGCGGAACAGCAGGTCCTTGCGGAACGCGCCCTCGGCCACTGCGGCGGCGAGATCGGCATTCGTCGCCGAGATCAGGCGCACGTCGACCTTCAGCGTGCGCGAGGAACCGACGCGCTCGAGTTCGCCATCCTCGAGCACGCGCAGCAGCTTGGGTTGCTGGGCCACCGGGATGTTCGCGATCTCGTCGAGGAACAGGCTGCCGCCGTCGGCCAGCTCGAAGCGGCCGATGCGATCGCTCTTGGCATCGGTGAAAGCGCCACGTACGTGGCCGAACATCTCGGCTTCGAAAACGGTCTCCGGGATGCCGCCCATGTTGACCTTGACGAAGCTCGCCTCGGCACGCTTCGAGGCATCGTGGAGCAGGCGTGCGATGACGCCCTTGCCGGTGCCGTTCTCGCCGAGTATCAACACGTTCGCATCCGATGGCGCGACGCGCGCCAGGGTCTCGAGCAGGCGACGCATCGACGGCGCCTCGGCGATGAATCCTTCGGCCGCCGGTCCGCGCAGCAGCACGTTCTCGGCCTGCAGGCGCTGGCCGCGGCGGCGTGCCCGGCCGAGTGCGCGCTGGTTGCCGAGCACGCTCATCAGGCGCTGGTTGTCCCAGGGCTTCTCGAGGAAATCGCCGGCGCCGTGGCGCATCGCCTCGACGGCCACATGGATGGTGCCCCAGGCGGTCATGACCACGACCGGCAGCTCTTCGTCGAGTTTCTTCAGCTCGCGCAGCAGTTCGAGGCCTTCGGCCCCCGATGTCGTATCGCGCGTGTAGTTGAGGTCGATCAGGGCCACGTCGAAATGCTGTCCGCGCACCGCCGCCAGGGCGTCGGCCGGACCTTCGACCGCCGTGCACGACCAGCCTTCGCTCTTGAGCAGCAGGCGCAGTGCCTCGCGCACGTCACGCTGGTCGTCGGCGATGAGGATATGCGGTTTGTCAGCTGCTGCCATCGGGATGTCCGTGATCGTGCGTCGTGATCGTGCGCCCATCCTGCGTTGCGCGCAGGGCTGGCGCAAGGCCGGTCGTCACGGCTTTTCCACCCAGCCATCACGCAGGCGCACGATGCGCTGCGCTTCGCTGGCATACAGTTCGTTGTGGGTGACCTGGACGATGGTCATGCCCTCGGCGTGCAATTCGCCGAGCAGGTCCATGATGATGCGTGCCTGGCCCGAGTGCAGCGCGCCGGTCGGCTCGTCGGCCAGCAACACCTTGGGCCGCGTGATCACCGCGCGGGCCACTGCAACCAGCTGCTGCTGGCCGCCGGAAAGCTGGCCCGGGTAGAGGTCCTTCTTGCCGACGATCTGGAAGCGGTCGAGCAGGTCGGCGACGCGCGCGGCACGTTCCTTCGCCGGCACGTCGCGGTACTGCAGCGGCAGGTCGAGGTTCTCCCAGACCTTGAGGTCATCGATCAGGTGGTAGTGCTGGAAGATGAAGCCGATCTTGCCGCGCTGCAGGTCCTGGCGCTGCTTGCCGCTGAGTGAGTCGACGGCGACGCCATCGAGCGAATAGCTGCCCTGCCAGTCATGATCCATCAGGCCGAGCACGTTCAGCAGCGAACTCTTGCCCGCCCCGGAAGGACCCATCACGCTGACGAACTCGCCCTCGGCGATGTCCAGGTCGACATTGCGCAGCACCCAGCTGCGCCCGCCCTCGAGCGGATAGGATTTTTCGATTTTCTCGAGATGGATCATGGTTCAATTCCCGTGCAGTTTGGCGAGTGATCAAAACACGACGCCATGACATTTTTTTCCCCAAATCAATGCAAATCGCCACGCCACCCGCTTACGACATCATTCGCTCGCGCGCTCTGTAGGAGCCCTCTTCAGGGGCGAGGCTGTTCGCTCCGATTGCCGAAAAGCATCGCGCCTGAAGGCGCTCCTACAAGAGCTCAACCCGGTGGAAATGTAATCTGCACTACTCACTGCGCAAGGCCACCATCGGATCGACGCGCAAGGCGCGACGAATGGGCACCACGCACGCAAATGTCGCTGCTGCCAGCATCACGACGATAACCAGTACGACAACAGACAGGTTGGTAGCGACAATGCTGTGCAAGGCGTTGGTCAGCAGTCGCGCCATCAGCAAGCCGGCCACAAGGCCAATGCACAGGCCCACGACCACCTGCGAGGCATACCCCGCAAGCACGCCCCGCGCGACGCGAAGCGATGTCGCACCCAGCGCGCGGCGCACACCGATTTCCTTGCGCCGCTGTCCAACGACATAGGCCAACACGCCAAAAAGGCCGGTTCCGGCAAGCACCAGGGCGATTGCGCCGAATACGCCAAAACTTTGCGCAATCGTCGTTTCGCCAAAGGTCATGCTGCGCGTCACGGCCGCATAGTCACGCACCCAGTAAAGCGGTGTATCTGCGTCGACCGTCTGCATGAGCGCGGTGAGACGAGGTGCGAACGCCAGCGCGTCGCCGTGCGTCCGAACGCCAATGGTTGCGACCCGGAATGGCTCCTGCCGCAGCGGGATCAGGACGGATGGCGACGGCGGTTGATCGGGCGATTCGAGGCGCAAGGCGGGAATCACGCCCACCACGGTTATCGTGTGGCCTTCGGGATAACGGGGATCGACGCGAAACTGGCGACCCAGTACTGATCGATTGCCGGCATATCGATCGACAAATATCTGGTCTACGACCGCGACCCGGTTCGACGTCGGCGAATCGGTGTTGTCGAAGAATCGCCCTTCCCGCAATGCGACTCCGTAGGCGACAAGGAAATGATCGTCCACGGCGGCATAGCTGATTGTCGGCAGCTTCTGCTCCCCAGGCGCCGTTCCTGACGGCAACAACTCTCGCGTTTCGTTGAAGAACGTGCCCGGGAAAGCCGTGCCTACCGTCGCATCGACAACTTCGGGCATCTCGCGCAGGCGTTCTCCGAGTCGATCAAACAGGCGCGTCTGCTCGGCAGCAGTCGGATAGGCGCTGGTTGGAAGGGCAACTCGAGCAGTAAGCAGGTGCCTGGTGTCGATGCCGAGATCCGCCTCGCCGATCGCGGCGAGGCCGCGAACCATCGTGCCGACGCCGACAAGCAGGGCGCAGGAAAGCCCTATTTCGCCGATCACGAGGAAACGGCTGGTTCGCGCGAACACACCACCCCCGAGACTCGGTGAATTCTCGCGGAGTCGGCTCCCGATCGTTCGGGACGCACGCAGCGCAGGCCAGATTCCGGCTAGCACGGCGGTCAGCAGCGCTGCGCCTGTTGCCATCAGCAGCACCGTCGAGTCGATACCAATATGCAGCCACAGCGGCGGCCCCCATTCGGCGTCGTGCAAGACCGATTCCTGCCGTCCGAGTGCGGCGTTCGCAAGGACGAGTGCAAGCAGGGTTGCCGCGCCGCTGAGCAGAAGGCTTTCGCTGAGCAGGAGCAGGGCAATGCGCTTCGGGCTGGCACCCATGGCGACACGTACGGTGAGCTCATGGCGACGACCCAGTGTCCGCGTCAGCATCAGGTTTGCGGCATTCGCACAGGCGACCAGCAGCACCATGACTACCGAGGCGAGCGTCAATCCGAGCATGCGTCGGGTGGTCGAGTCCACGCCCATCGGTGCCAGTGCTTCAACGTAGGGTGCAAGCCCGCGAAAGCGCTCGGAATCTTCTTTCCTGGCCTGCGCAAACCAACGCTCGAATGCGCTGAAGATTGCGGGTGTTCCTGTCTCCGCATGCGGGCGCAGCACGACACGATAGGAGCGCCCGTCCGCCTTGTCTCCATTGGAGAGTTCCGCGGGCAACCACACGCGCTCACGACGGGGATAGCTGAAATCCTTCGGCATAACGCCAATTACCGTTGCGGGCTTCGCATCGATGCGCAGCATGCGCCCGACGATGTTGGTATCGCCGCCGTAGCGGCTTTGCCAAAGCTCGAAGGACAACATGGCGACCACGGGCGCGCCGGGCTGCTCGTCGGAAGCTGCGAAATCGCGTCCTATCAACGGCGCTATGCCAAGCACGCCAAACAGGTTGGCACTGACGAACGCACCCTCGTATCGCTCGGGGCGGCCCTGGTCGCTCAGATTGACCGTGGAGCGCGCCGCAGCGGCGACGTTGGCGCTCGGTCCGAGTGATTCCCGCAGCGTGTCGATTTCACGACTGTTGAGCGGATACTCGCCATTGCCTGTTTCCGCTTCCCGGACGACCGTCTGCAAGAGCCGCTCCGGCTCAGCGAATGGCAGGGGCCGGATCAGGAATCCGTTGATCATGGCCAACATGAAAATCACCGAGGCCAGTCCGACCCCAAGGACGCCGACGATCAGGGCGGAGAAAGCGGGCTGCGCCGCCAGTCCGCGCGCAGCGTTGCGGAATTCGCTCCACATCAGGTTCATGCGCCGTCCCTCCCCGCCTTCCCGAGCAGCATGTCACTCATCGCGCAATGCCACCATCGGGTCGGTCGCCGCGGCCCGGCGCGCCGGCAGCCAGCAGGCGAGGAAGGCTACTACGACGACACATGCCAGCGCAGCGAGCCAGCTCGCAACGTCGGTAAACTCGATCCGGTAAAGGCGGTCGCCAAGCAGGCGTGCCAGGGGAACGCCAATGAACAACCCAAGGATGCCCCCTGTCGCCACAAGCATACCGCCCTGCCGCAATACCAGGTTTCGAACCTGGAGGGGTGTCGCACCGATGGCCAAACGTAAACCGAGCTCCGCGCTTCGACGTCGAATCGAAAAGCTCAGCACAGCCGCCAGCCCGATACTCGCGAGCAACAATGTCGCAACGCCGAAACCGACAATGGCCTCCAGCAGCGCACGGCGCGGCGCAAGGGTTTCGGCGACACTGTCGGCCAGCGGCTTGTTGAACATGATCACCGCACCGGGGTGCATCGCAAGAATTCGCTGTCGAGCAGCTTCGGCAAGCAGTCGCGCATCGCCCAGGGTATGCGCGAGCAGGAATGCCACCGGTGTCGGCGCCTGCGTGAAGGAGTAGATCGTTGGCAGGCCGCTTGCCTCATCGAGCGTATCCTGCTTGACCGAACGTGCGACGCCGATAATGCGTGCATCCCGGTAGTCGCCTCCTTTTGACCCAATCCCGACTTGCGACCCGAGCGCCTTGGCACCTTGCAGATAGCGCTCGCGATAGACGGTATCGACAATCACCGGCGACGCATCCCCGGCATCCTTGCTCGTGAATCCCCGCCCTTCCTCCAATCCGATACCAAGCGTCACGAAGTAGTCGGGACTGACAAAACGCAAGCGTGCGCTTTGGGCTTCGGCGATGCCGGGAACCTGCACCGTTGAAACGACCTCGCTGTGACTGAATGGCGGAGCATTGGCCAACGCAACGTGATCCACTCCGGGCAAGCTTGCCAATTCGTCGCGCATCCGTGCGAAGACCACGCGCAGCTTTTCCGCATCGGATTCCGGGTTGAAATCCGCGTCGTCGGCGCTGACGCCGAGCGGATCGACCATGGTCATCAGGACACCCTGCTCGGAAAAACCGGGGTCGGTTGAGACAAGATTGATCGCACTGCGCAACAGAAGCGCACTGCCGCCGAGCAAAACCGTCGTCACCATGACCTGACCCAACATCAGCGCAGGTCGCAGCCGTCCCATGCCGGCGAATCCTCCGCGACTCGACAATCCCTGCCTGCGCTGGGTGATCCATACGGCAAGCAGGATGGTTGCCAGGACGAGGGCAGTGGCGATGCAGCCGGCAAAAATTGTCGCTGGACCGAAAGCCGCGGACTGCGGGAGGTTTTCCGGCAGCAAGCCACGATCGGAAATAGCCTGCAAGCCCAGCGGGGTCAGGGCCAGGCCGAGTACGAGACCGACCATTGCAGGAGTCAATACGTCGGCGGCGATCCCCAGGGCGATGACGCGCTCGCTGGCGCCCAGTGCGCGTCGGATGCCGAACTCGCGACGCCTCCCCAGCAAATGATCGAGGTAGAGATTGATCAGATTGGCGACGGCAACGGCAAGCAGGACCAGCGCGGACAGTTGCAGCAAACCGAGCGCCTGCTGGTGTCCTGCGGAATAGCGCTCGCGCCACGGCCGCGCACTGGCCTTTAGACCGGCGGACGACACCATTTCGACAAGTTGCTTGTCCTTGGTAATCACTGAGTCCAGCGTGGCCTGTGCCTGCTTGATTGAAGTGCCTGCAGTCGTCCTTGCCACGACCTCCAGGCCGCCGACGGAACCGCTGTCGCTGCTGGAGACGTACGGACGCCATGCATCGATCTGGGTATCCGGAAATGCGAAACCCGGCGGCATGACCCCGATCACGCCCAGCTTGGTCTTGCCGAGATCGACCATGCGGCCAACAATCGCCGGGTCCGCGTCGAATCGCGAATGCCACGTCTGATCGGAAATCAACAGGACCTGATCCGCTCCCTTGACCGCATCGCCCTCGACAAAGCTCCGGCCAATAGCCGGCGCGATCCCGAGGACGCGCTCGAACCCAGGAGTCACCTCGGCCAGCCGCCAGCCCTGCCCCGCGCTGTCGACACGCTCCTGTCCGGCGATGGCGAATCCGGCAACCCCGGAAAAGTGTTCGCGATCCGCTGCAAGCGCAGAACGGATGCTTGCATTGAGTCCGGCGACGAAGCCGAACTTCTGCATGTCGCCACGCAGCTCCAGCAGGTTGTCGCTGTCCGCATAGGGCAGTGCTTTCCAGCGCAACGCATGGATCGCCGAAAATGCGCTCGCGTTTATTGCTACCACGCCGGCGATCAACAGGATCACCACCATGGCGAATGCCGGTGCGCGCTGGACCGATCGAATCATCGAATGGACCATCATCGATCGATTTCCGCTCGTGCATGAACAGCAAGCGCTGCCGGGCAAGAGGATGCTTTCGCTATTTTTCCCTCGCCCGTCAAGCGCGGATTCAAGCCAGGCATCGACGCCTGGAATACCCGACGCACCGCCACGCAGGAGTCAGTCGGGTCACTCATTGCGCAATGCCACCATCGGGTCGGTCGCCGCGGCCCGGCGCGCCGGCAGCCAGCAGGCGAGGAAGGCCGTCGCGCCGAGCACGCAGATCACGCCGAGCAGGCTTGGCGGGTCGATGCTGCCGACGCCGAACAGCTGGCTGCGCAGCACGAAGCCGAGCGCGATCGCGCCGATCACGCCGAGGCCGAGGCCAACCGCGATCAGATGCGCGCCATCCCTGAATACCTGCCGCCGGATCTGGCTATCGCTGGCGCCAACCGCCATGCGCACGCCGAACTCGCCGCTGCGCTGGGCTACGGCGAACGCAAGCACGCCGTAGATGCCGATGCCGGCCAGCAGCAACGCCAATGCCGCGAACACGCTGATCAGTTGCATCGGCACGCGCCGCCCGGCCAGCGACAGGTCGATGCGCTCCTGCATGGTCTTGACGTCGAACAGCGGCAGGTCGGCGTCGATGGCGCGAATGGCATCGCGCAGGGGTTCGACCATGGCCGCGGGCGGGATCGAGCTGCGCACGGTCAGCATCGCACTGTCGTTGGGCGAATCGGCGAAATTGAAGTAGTAGGTTTCCTCGAGGTTTTCGGTGGCCAGGTCCGCATACTTCGCGCTGCCGACAACGCCGACGATCGTGTACGGATCCGGTTGGCTCGGCCGGCCCATGTCGAGCTGGCTGCCGACGGCGTCGCCGGCGGGAAACTGCTTGCGCTCGAAGGCCGCATCGATGATCACGACCTTGGCCGCGTTGTCCCAGTCGGCCCGCGAGAAGTCGCGCCCGCGCAGCAGCGGAATGCGCATCGCCTTGAAGTAGCCCGGATCGACGTTGAGCACGTGGCCGTGCGGCGGCGTTCCGGCCTGGTCGCGCCCGACGATGCTGTAGCTCGCGCCTCCGGTGTTGCCGTCGAACGGTAGCGCGCTGGACAACGCCACCGATTCGACCCCGGGCAGGTTGCGCGCGGCGTCGAGGATGCGTGCGAATCCGCGAACCTGTGCCTGGCCATCGGCATAACGCGTCGCCGGCAGGCTGATGGCAGCGGTCAGCAATCCGCCGCTGTCGAAGCCCGGGCTTTCGCCGAGCACCTTGGAGAAGCTGCGCAGCAGCAGACCGGAACCGGCAAGCAGGGTCACCGCGAGGGCGAGCTGCACGATGACGAGCACGTTGCGCATGCGGTTGGCGCCACGGCCGCCGCCGCCGAAGCGCCCGGAATCGCGCAGCGCCTGCTGCGAGGGCGAACCGATGGCGGACCACACGGGAAGCACGCCGAACAGCACGACAGCCAGCAGCGCGAGGCCGAAGCCGAAGCCGACCGTGTGCAGGTCGAGGGACACCTCGACCCAGTTGGGAACGAGGCCGGAATCAGCGACGAGGCGGGCGCCGGCGACCGCCAGCAGCACGCCGACGACCGCGCCGAGCAGCGCCAGCAGCGTGGTTTCGATCAGCAGTTGGCGCGCGATGCGCAGGCGCCCGGCGCCGAGTGCCGCACGCACCGAGAGTTCCTTGCGTCGTGCCGAGTAGCGCGCCAGCAGCAGGTTGGCCGTATTCGCGCAGACGATCAGCAGGACCAGCGCAACCGCCGCCTGCAGGAGCAGCAGGATCTCGGAGCTTTCGCCGGCCAGCTGTGTTCGCAATGGCTGCACGGCAACCGTGAAGCCCGAGGATTCGATGAAGTTGCGGAAGCCGGCGCCGTCCGCGCCCAGCGCGCCGATGCGCTCGATGTTGCGCCGGATGATCGCGTCGCACTGGACCTTGACCTGGGCCAGGTCGGCGCCGGGCGCCAGCCTTGCGACGCTTCCCGAGAATTCTCGGCCGCGCTCGAGATCCTCCTTCTGCGCATCGCTGAAGACGAACGGCACGTAGAGCTGGAAATCGCGGTTCGGGAACGAAAACCCTTCGGCCATGACGCCGATGACCCTCCAGCTCTCGCCGTCGATGCGCAGCTCGCGGCCGACGATGTCGGGATCGGCATTGAACCCGTTGCGCCACAGCGCATTGCCGAGCACGACGACCTTGTCGCGGCCCGCCTGTGCCTCGTCCTCGCTGAAAGTCCGTCCGAGCGCGACAGCGGCGCCGAGTGTCGAAAACAGCGACGGCGTCGCGCGCAATGCCTGCAGCCGTTGCGGGCCGCCCTCGGTGGAGAGGTTGAGGCTGGCGCCCGTGTAAAGCGCACTGTCGGCCAGTGCCGGCACGCCTTCGCGGCGGTCGAGATAGTCCGGGATCGACACGCCGGCATGCTGCGGACCGGACCTGGCGTAGCGGTTGCTCAGGTCGATCAGCGCGGCATCGTCGCGGTATGGCAGGGGTTTCAGGTAGATCGCGTCGATCAGGCTGAACACCAGCGCGTTGGCGCCGATGCCGAGCGCGAGCGTGAGCACGACGGCGGCGGAAAAGCCCGGCCGCGCCATCAGCGTGCGCGCGGCATAGCGAAGATCGTTCATCAGTCTGTCCATCACCGCGCTACCTCATTCGTGGCGGAGTGCAATCATCGGATCGACGCGCAGGGCGCGGCGGGCGGGCACGATCAACGCCAGCAGGGTGGCCATCGTCAACACGACCAGGGCAACTGATACGACCAGGGCGTCGCTGGTCTCGATGGTCGGAATCGCGCCCGAGAGCATGCGCGCGAATGGAAGTCCGAGACCGAGGCCGATCAGCAGGCCGATCGCCAGCTGCCAGACGACCCGTGAAACCAGATTGCGCAGCACGCTGGAGTTCTGTGCACCGAGCGCGCGGCGAACGCCGATCTCGCGCGTGCGCTGACCGACATTGAAGGCCATCACGCCGTACAATCCTGCGCCGGCGAGGATCAATGCAATCACCCCGAGCGCGGCAAACACCTTGGCCAGCAGACGCTCGGCAAACGTGGCTTCGCGGATCGCATCGGCATAGGTGCGCACCCAGTAGGCCGGCGTATCTGCATCGACTTCGCGGACCACCGCAGACAGGCGAGGCGCGAAGTCTGCCGGATCGCCCTTCACATGCACGGCGAGGCTTACAAAGCGCGCCGGCTGCTGACGCAGCGGCACGAGCAGGGCCGGACGCAAGGCACCGCCGGGTTGGTTCATGGTGAATGTTGCGATGACGCCGATCACGGTGACGGTCTGGCCATCCTCACTACGCGGGTCGAGGCGGAAACGACGACCGAGCACGGAGCCGTCCACCGCGTATTGTCCGCGAAGCGCTCGTCGACGACCGCGACCGGATTGCCAGTCGGCCGTATCCCGCGATCGAAGTAGCGACCTTGGCGCATTTTGAGGCCGTAGGTTTCAAGGAAGCGATCGTCGACGGCGCCGAAGAGCAGGCGCGGAATCGGTCGTCGCCGGCGACTTCTCCGTCCGTGAGAAACTCACGATGATAGTTGTTGATGGCTGGCAGGTTGGTGCCGGCTGTCACGTCGATCACGGCCGGATCAGCACGCAGCCGCTCGGAGATTTTGTCGAACAGGCGAACCTGGTCGGCGCCAGTCGGATAGGCGCTCGGGAACAGGCCAACGCGCGCCGTCAGGATGCCGGCGGGATCGATGCCCAGCTCAGCGCGATCGAGCGCGGATATGCCGTGCACGAGGGTACCAACGGCAATCAACAAGGCGCAGGAAAGCGCAACCTCGCCGACCACGAGTGCGCGGCTGATCCGTGCAAAGCGCCCGCCGGCAACGCTGCGCGTGCCATCGCGCAGGTCGCCCGCCATGGCGTCGCCACCCGCACGCAAGGCAGGCAAGAGACCGGCGACTAGCGCGGTCAGCACGGCAACGCACAGAGTCATCCAGATCACGTTTGCGTCCAGAGTGAAATGCAACCAGTGCGGCGGACCGTCATCGGACGTCTGGAACGAGCGTTCAGTCCAGTCGGCGGCAGCCATGGCCAGCGGGATGGCAATGGCCACCGCCCCCAGGGTCAGCAACAGGCTTTGCGTCAGCAGGTGCATGACAAGCCGGAAGCGACTGGCGCCCAGGGCAACGCGCACGGCGAGTTCCTGACGCCGACCAAGGGTGCGCGTCAGCAACAGATTGGCCGCGTTTGCGCAGGCGACCAGCAACACCAGCACGACGGCTGTCATCATTATGCCGAGGATGTTTCGCGTACCGTGGTTTACGGCAAGCCAGTTGAGCGGTTCCATGGCGACGCCCAGTCCACGGAAGTAGGCCGGTTCCACACGGGCAGCATCTGCCGCCCATGCCGCCAGTGCGGTGTCGATTGCACTGACCTCAACCCCTTTCGCACGACGCAGGACCACGGTATAGCTGCGATCGGCCGGGCTGCCTTCAACGAGACGGCCAACACTCCAGATCTGCTCCTTGCGCGGAAAGCTGAAGTCTTCGGGCATGACACCGACGATGGTCGCGCTTTCCGCATTGACCCGGATCTGTCGTCCGATCACCGAGGGATCCGAAGCGTATCGGCTTTCCCACAACTCATGCGAAAGCATGACGACGGTTGGTGCGCCATCGCGCTCGTCTTCGCGGGTGAAGTCACGACCAAGTATCGGCGATGTGCCGAGTATGCTGAACAAGTCGCCGCTGATGAAGGCACCGTCATAGCGTTCGGGCCGATCGAGATCGCTGAGGTTGATGGTTGCCGTGCCAAAGCCGCCGACACGAGCGAGGCCGTCGAGGCGACGGCGCAATCCGATCAGGTCCGCTTCGCGCATCGGATCGAGTTGACCATTGCGACCGTAGCCGTCGTCGATACCGATGTAATGCAAGCGGTCGGCCTCGGCAAACGGCAATGGCCGCATGACCATGCTGCCGATCGCGATCAGCATGTAAATCACCGCAGTCAATCCGGCAGCCAGCACACCCACGACTAGCAGGGAAAATCCGGGCTGCGCGGCAATGCTGCGGACCGCCTGCTTCAGTTCATTTGCAATGGCGTGCATGGATCCTCCTCGGAAACGGGTGGCAACGGCATCCGGTTTGCCGGCGACATGTCGCTTGGTCTTCAGCCTGGCCGATGGGCGGCAGCAGCTTCATGGCTCAACCCAGCGCATCGCGTGGCGCGACCGCACAGGCGCGGCTGGCCGGGACCAGGCAGGCCAGCAACAGGGTTGCCAGCAGCAACGTGCATACGCCGGCCAGGGTCCATGGATCCAGCGCCGGCAGGCCGTGCACTTCGCTGCCGGCAATTCGGGACATGACCATTGCCAGGATCAGTCCGAGCACGACGCCGGCGACGCCAAGCCGCATGCCACCTCCGAGGACGAGGCCACGGATCCGCTGGCGCGAGGAGCCAAGCGCCTGGCGCAGGGCGAACTCGTGCTTGCGCTGGCCGACCGCGAATGCCATCAGCGCATACAGGCCGCTGACGGCAAGCACGAACGCGACGATGGAAAACGCGCCGAGCAGGATCAGGCCGAAGCGTCGATCGGCCAGCGAGTTCGCACGCAGTTCGGTGAGCGGCAGCAGGCTGTACGGGATGCCCTTGCCCCGTTCGAGCATGACCTTGCGCAGCGCGGGCATCAGCGTGGCAACGGGCAGCGCGGAGCGGACCAGGATGTTGAATTCGGCGGCCACCTTCGGGCGCTGGACCAGGTCGACGTACACGGCACCCGCAGGCATGCGGTCCAGGCTGCGTTCGCGCACGTCGCTGGCCACGCCGACCACGGTCAGCAGGCGCATGTCGCCATCCATGTTGCCGAACTGGATGCGCTGGCCGATCGGATCACGCGCGCCCCAGGTCGACTTCGCCATGCTCTCGCTGACCACCGCGACGTGTTCGCCCTCGGCCCGATCGGTCGCGGAAAATTCACGACCCTTGAGCAGCGGAATGCCGGCGGCCTTGAAGTAGCCGGGACTGGCAACGCGATACTCGGCCTGGCCGATGGGTGGCGGCGGCGACTTCTCGAGACTGGTGACCGAGCCATCCCAGAATCCGCCGTTCGCGCCGTCGTTGGTCAGCGGCAGGCTGCTGATGCCGCCGACCACCGAAACGCCGGGGATGCGCGCGAACTCATCCATCAGCTCGCTGGTGCGGCGCGCATTCGCGGCCGCCTGGGCAGCATCGGACGTCCACGCCTGCGATACCTGCACGCTGACCGCTCCCTGTGCCTGGAAGCCCGGATCGACGGCGAGCAGTTCGAGGAAGCGCTGGCCGAGCAGGCCCGCCCCGATCAGCAGCACGGTCGTCAGCGCGGTCTGCGCCACGAGGAGAATCGCGCGCGTGCGCAATTGGCCGCGTCCGGGCGACTGGCCGCGCCCGCTTTCGCGCAGTTCGCTGATCGTGCTCTGGCGGCGCATGCTCCAGACCACGGCGATCGTCGCCACCAGGGCGATGCCGATGCCGGCGAGTGCGGCCAAACCGAACGTGCCTGCATCGAGGCGGATTTCCTCGGCGCGCGGCAGGCTCTCGCCCGCCGCATGGACCAGCACTTCCAGTCCGGCCGCAGCCAGCGCGAGCGCTGCCGCGGTCGCCAGGGCCACGATCAAGAGACCCTCGAACAGGACCTGCATCGCCAGGCGCAGGTCGCTCGCGCCAAGCGCGGCGCGCACAGCGAATTCGCGCGAGCGCGACGCATTCAGGGCCAGCAGCAGGTTGGTCGTGTTGGTGATCGCAATCAGCATGAGGAAGGCGGTTCCCGCGGCGAGCAGCAACAGGCCGCTGCGCACCGGCGCGGCGATTGCCTCGGCCAGCGGGATCAGGCCGAAATCGACGGCGTCCGTGTCGCGTCCATGCTCGGCCTTGAGCCGCGTAGCCAGGGCACTCGCGGCCAGCCGGGCCTGGCCGAGATCGGCCGACGGCTTGAGACGACCGAGAGCGCGCCAGTTGTGCGCGGACCGCGAGGCGCCGACTTCGAACGGCAGCGGGATCCAGGCGCGGGTTCCCTGCGGGAACGCCAGGCCCGCCGGCATCACTGCAGCGATCGTGTACGGTTCGCCGTCGATCGCGACAGGCTGGCCAAGCACGTCCTTGCGACCATTGAACATCGATTGCCAGAGCTCGTGGCTGATCACGGCCAGCGGTTCATGCGTGCCGGCGGTGAAATACCGGCCCAGCAGCGGTGCCGTGCCAAGCACGCGGAACAGGTCGCCGTCGGTCCACGCGATCGGCACGCGCACCGTCGCGTCGCTGGATCGCAGCAGCCCGTTGCCGCCGTTGTACATCGCCATCGATTCGAACTGGTCGAGGCCGGTGGAAAGATCGGCGAAATTCGGTGCCGCCAGGTTCATCGCATGGCCGTCATCGGCCAGCTCGCGCAGTTCGACCAGGCGCGTGGCATCGGCGTATGGCAGCCCGCGCAACATCACGCCGTCGATCACGCAATAGATCGCGATCGCGGCGGCCATGCCCGCCGCCAGCGAAAGCACGGCGAACAGGCTCGTGCCCGGACGCGAGCGCAGGCTGCGGGCGGCGAATCGGAAATCGGCGATCAGGTTCATCGTATGTCCCCAGTGCCGGCACCGCGGCAGGAGTTCGAGGGAGAAACCGGGTCATTCATCGCGCAAGGCCTCCATCGGCTGCAGGCGCGAAGCCTGCATGCTCGGCACGAGGCAGGCCGAGAGCGCCGCCGCGGCCAGCACGAGGATCACGCTGGCGAGCACGAGCGGATCGGCGGCACCCACGCCGTACAACTGCGAGGAGATCAGGCGGCCGAGCGCGATGGCGCCGGCCAGTCCGACGGCAACGCCGGGAAGCAGCATGCGCAGGCCGAGGCCGAAGACCAGCCGGCGGATCGCGCCGCGACTGGCGCCGAGCGCCTGGCGCAGGCCGATCTCGCGGCGCCGCTGGCCGACCGTGTAGGCAATCACGCCGTACAGGCCGATCGCGGCAAGGGCGACGGCGACGACGGCGAATACGCTCATCAGGGTCGTGTTGAAGCGGCGCAGGCCGAGCGTCGCACCGATCACCGCATCCATCGGCCGCACTTCGTAGAGCGGCGCATCGGGCGCGACTTCGCGCATGGCCCGGCGCAGCGGCTCGATGTAGGCCAGCGTATCGCCGCGCACCTTCAGGCCGATGCTCATGTCGCCCTGGATGGCCTTGCTGACCGGGAAATAGATTTCCGGGTTGATGTCGCGATCGAGTCCGGCCTGGCGCACGTTGCCGACCACGCCGATGACCGGGATCGGTGCATCGCCAAATGTCTTGATCTCGCGTGCGACCGCGTCCTTGCCGGGAAGATAGCGGTCGACGAAGGCCCGGTTGACCAGCAGCTCGGTCGGCATCAGGCCACGCCGCCCATCGAGCGCGTTGAAGGCGCGCCCGGACTCGACCGCGATGCCGAACGTGCGGAAATAATCCTCGCTGACGAAACGGTACTGCACTTCCGGATGCTTCTGCTCGGGCTCGCCGACGACCTGGAAGCTGCTGCTCCAGTTGGCATTGCCCGAGGCCGGCAGACCGAAGCTCAGCGACACCGATTCGACGCCGGGAATTTCGCCCAGGCGTTTCTCGATGGCATCGAGCTTCGGCGTCAGCTGGGTGGTGGCCTTTTCAGCCCAGGCATTGAGCTCTTCGCCGGGTTGCAGGACCAGGGTCGAGATCGAGAACTGCGCAGTCAGCACGTGGTCGGTCTGCACGCCCGGTTCGATCTCGCCGAGCTTTTGCAGGCTGCCGATCAACAGGCCCGCTCCGGCCAGCAGGGTCAGCGCGAGGGCGACTTCGGCCGACACCAGGATCGAGCGCGCGCGCACCTGGCGCACGCTGCCGGTCTGGCTGCGCGAAGCTCCCTGCATTGCCGTGACCGGATCGGCGGCCGCTGCCTGCAGGGCCGGGTACAGCGCGAAGACCAGGATCGTCGCCAGGGCAATCACGCTGCACGCGCCGACCACGCGCAAGTCGATCGACGGCGGGTTGTAGGCGGGCAGCAGGTCCGGAGCGAGCGCGAGCAGCGCGGCGATCGCGGGCCTGGCCAGGGCCAGTCCGGCAGCGGTGCCGGCGACGGCGATCAGCAGTGATTCGGCCAGCACATGACGCACGAGGCGACTGCGGTCGGCACCCAGTGCGCTGCGCAGGGCAAGCTCCTGGGCCCGGCCCTGGCCGCGCGCCAGCATCAGGTTGGCCAGGTTCGCGCAGGCGATCAGCAGGACCAGCGCGGCGGCGGCCAGCAGCATGTTCAATGCATTGCCGACTGGCGCACCGATCAGGGTTTGCAGCGGCGTCAGCTTGGCCGTCATCGGCGACTCGTCCTGCGGGAAGGTCTGCACCTGCCAGTCGATGACGCGCTGGATGCCGGTTGCGGCTTGCGCGGCACTGCGGTCCGCTCGCAGCAGACCGAGTACGCGCAGGAAATTCATCGTGCGCCGGCTTTGCGCATGGCCGGGCGTGAAGGTCGGGATCCAGACGTCGGTCGACTCGGGGAAACGGAATCCGCCGCGCGCGACGCCGACGACGCGATAGCGGTCGCCATTCAATTCGATGTCGCGGCCCAGTACCTGCGGCGAGGACGCATAGCGCGAGCGCCACAGCGCCTCGCCGAGCACGACCACGTGTTCGTTGTGGTTTTCTTCCTGCTCGCCCCAGCTGCGTCCGAGCGCGAGCGGCTGGCTGAAGACATCCCAGAATCCTGGCGTGACCTTGCTCACCGACAGGCGTTGCGCGCCCTGGCTGTCGGTACCGGTGAGATTCATCGTCTCCGGCGCATAGGCGCCGATCGCCGCGAAGTCCGCGGCGCCGCGATCGCGCCACTCGTCGAACACCGGCACCGACGCCGTGCGCTGCACCGACTGGTCGCGTTCGCGGCTGACGCTGACGATGCGTTCGGCATGCGCGAACGGCAGCGGTTTCAGCAGCACCGCATCATAGACCGTGAATATCGCGGCCACCGCGCCAATGCCGAGGGTCAGGGTCAGTACCGCGGTCAGGAAAAAACCGGGCCGGGCGCGCATGGCGCGAATGGCGTGCTTGATGTCGGCAATGAACATGTCTGGTCCTCAGGCGCTGCGCGACGGCCGCACAAGGCGCTGGTCTTCCTCGTGGCGCAGGCGATGCATGGTTTCCTCGTCGACGACACGGCCATCGAACATGAAGATCTTGCGATCGGCGAAATCGGCATAGCGCGGATCGTGGGTGACCATGCAGATGGTCGAGCCGGCCTTGTGCAGTTCGTCGAGCAGGGCCATCACGGCCTCGCCGTTCTTCGAATCGAGATTGCCGGTCGGTTCGTCGGCGAGCAGGATCGAGGGCCCACCGACCAGGGCCCTGGCCACGGCCACGCGCTGCTGCTGGCCGCCGGAAAGCTGGGCCGGGTAGTGCTTGACGCGATGCGCCATGCCGACCCGCTCGAGCGCGGCAACGGCACGTTCGCGCCGTTCCGCTTTCGACACGCCGTCGCGATAGGTCAGTGGCAGTTCGACGTTCTCGAACACGCTGAGGTCGCCGATCAGGTTGAAGGCCTGGAATACGAAACCGATTTCCTGGTTGCGGATCGCCGCGCGCTCGCTGGCGCCGATGTCGGCGACTTCGCGGTTGTTGAGCGTGTAGCGGCCTTCGGTCGGCGTGTCGAGCAGGCCGAGGATGGCCAGCAGGGTCGACTTGCCGCAACCGGAGGGTCCGGTGATCGAAACGTATTCGCCCCTGGCGATGTCGATGTGCACGCCGGCCAGCGCGTGGGTCTCGACTTCGTCGGTCAGGAATACCTTCTGGATGTTGTCGAGGTGGATCAGCGTGTCGTTGCTTTCGTTCATGTCAAGCCGCCCTGTTCTGGTTCGTTCTTGTTTGTTGCCGATCGTCTTGATGGAGAGCCCTGGTCTACCTCAACCGTTCGTCCCGAGCCTGTCGAAGGATGAACCCGAACCACGGATCGGTTGAGGCAACTTCCGCTCATGGTTTCCTTCGAGAGGCTTTGGCTCACCACGAACGGAAGCTGGTTGTGCATTCATTTCAACGCGTGCCTTGGGCAATGATGGATGTTTCAATTCAGACGTATCCTGTCGCTCTGGTCCCAGGCACTGGTATCGGAAAGAATCACGCGATCGCCGACCTGCAAGCCCGCGCGCACCTCGATCAGGTTGACCGAGCTGCGACCGAGTTGCACGGGGACGCGCGCGGCGACGTTGTCGGCGTCGACCTTGAACAGGCGCACTTCCGACTCCGGCTGGCCGAAGGCCGGGCGCCCGACATACAGCACGTCGGCCAGGCGTTCGATCTCGATCGTGCCGTCGACGGACAGGTCCGGGCGCGCGCCCGGCGGCAACGCGCCTTGCAGTTCCACATCCACCTGCACGGTGCCGTTCTGCACGGCCGGATCGACGCGCAGCACCTTGCCGTCGACGATGCCGTTGCGCGTATCGATGCGCGCGGGCTGGCCGATGACGATGTCCTTGGCCTGGGTTTCGGCGATGCGCAGTTCGGCCATCAGGTCGCCGGGACGTGCAACCCGGGCCAGGTTGTTGCCGGCCGCGACCTGCTGGCCCTCCTCGACCGGAACGCGCTGCAGCACGCCGGCGATGCCGGCACGCACCTTGAGGCCATCGGCCTGGCGCTGGCGCAGGTCGCGGGTGTTGGCCAACTGGTCCAGGCGTGCCTGCTCGGCAGCCAGCTGGGCGCTGATGTTGCGCTCGAATTCGGCGACGCGCTGGCGCTCGATTTCGACGCGGTACTTGAGCTGCTCGAGCACGACCAGGCTCTTCCTGTATTGCACGGCCGGAATGATGCCCTTCTCGGCCACCGACTTTTCCGACTCCGCCTGCATGCGCGCGGTTTCGTAGTCGGTTCTGGCCTGTGCCTGCGCGGCCTGCTGGTCGAGCAGGCGCGATTTCAGGTCGGTGCGCTTGGCGGCGAGATCGGACTGGGCGGCGGTCAGCGCGGCCGTGGCCGCGAGCAGCTGGTCATCGACTTCGGGGTTGCTCAGCTCGAGGATGACCGTTTCAGGCTCGACCTGGGCGCCGGGCTTTACCAGTACGCGCTCGACGCGTGCCGGGGTTTCCGCGGCGATCCAGCGGATCTCCTTGGGCACCAGGGTGCCGGGGCCGCGGACTTCGCGCAGCAGTTCGCCGCGCTTGACCGTGTCGACGAGGACGCTGCTGCGCTCGACCGAGGGCATGGCCGGCCCGAGGGCCATCAGGCCGGCGGCACCAGCGACGACGAAGACGAGGATGGCGCCGCCGATGAAGACCTGGCGACGGCGCTTGCGTTGTTTGAGTTCGGGGCGTGCGATATCCATGAGTCTGCTTCAGCACGAGCCGTGCCAGACTGCGGGATGCTCATCAACATATTGATTACATTGTATTTTTCATGGAATGTCGGCACTCAGGACGCGGCCAGACTGTCCGGATTCGAACATCATTCTTTCGCGACCGTTCACTCTCCGGTGTGTGCCGGTCGCGACCGGATGCCGGCACGAGTCCGACAATGCCGGACAACTTCTGGCGGCGGGCCGCAAGGCAGGCCGGGCTGGACCAACGCAAAATGTCGAGCCCTGACACTGGGAACCACAAGAGGCGACCGTCAGCGCCCAACCGGCGGCAAATTTGTGTGCGCTGGCCCGGCAGAATCGAAACCCCACCCGCACAAAGCGTGACGCAACCCGCAATTCCACGACGCCTGGCCGGCCTGCGTGTTGGTCGGGCCGTCGTCTGGCACAGGGCTTGCTGTACCTGTCTGGAACCCAGAACCCAACGCAAGGAAACGATCATCATGGGCAACCTTTTCGGCATCGCTCCACGCGAATCCGCCGCGCCGGTTTCAGCCATCGGATGGGAAACCCGCTACGACGGCGTCCTTTCCGTTGCCATAATCGACAAGGTGCCATTTGCCGGCATCTCCGGCCCATGGCCGGATGGCAACTACGCCCTGACCTGGTGGTCGACCGACAATGCCGAGGCACCGCCGACGCTGGAGTTTCATCCTTCCATGGATGCCGCGCGCCAGCGCGTCGAGGAAGTTGCCGGAATCTACTTGCGCGCGGCCTGAGCGATTCGCTCGAACCTGTGCGTTCAGGAGCACTCCCGCGTTTCCATGGACGGAAGCGCGCCACCGCCACGAAGTCGGCCAGCATGGACTTGCATCAGGCCGACTCGCGGCGAACCTGGGTCCGCATCCAATGACCCCCCACGAGAAACCCGTCCCGGTCTTGCCGGGACGGGTTTTTTTTGGGTCAGATTCGCCCCATCAACAACAGTACGATGAGGATAACGACGATCAGGCCAACACCACCGCTGGGACCGTAACCCCAGCTGCGGCTGTAGCCCCACGTCGGCAGTGCGCCGACGAGAAGCAGGATGAAGACGATCAGAAGAATGGTCGAAAGCGTCATGGTAGATCTCCTGCGAACTTGAGCCCCTGTCCGGAGCGAAGGAGGGCGTGCACTTCCGATGGCTGCGCAAGATCCTCGGACTGGTTCCGGCGAGCGGGCCCGGCCCTATCCCACGCGAATGTTTCGACAGCGGTGCAACCCCGGCGACAGGATTAGCTTCAGGCGCATGAATGCGCCCTGTCATTGCGCGGACTCCGCGTTGCGCATACAGCTGGCAGTCACGCGGATCGCTTGCGTGAACCTGATCGCATTACCGATTCCTCTCCATCGGTGCGACGCCGCACGATCCTGTCGGCCCGGTCAACGCAATTGCGTTCATCACCCCGTTCACCCGCGGCCGGATTCCGCGGCGCCGGATTCGGCCGGCGAGGTACCTCCCTCCCCGGCAGGCGCGGGGCCGACCGCCGGGCAAGGCCCGCGGACTTGGGCCTGCCGGCGGCTTCATCGCGACCGCCGCTGCAGCCAGTGCACCGGCACTGGTCGATCGGGTCAGGCCGGACTGCTCGCCGCCAGCCGGGCAAGTTGCTCGATGGCCGCGGGAATCGAACCCGCCGCGCCAACCTGGATGACCCGCGGATTGTCGATCGCGAAATGGGGATCGGTTTCCAGCGACCACGTCGAGTGATAGGGCATGTACACGCCCCAGCCGCCGAGTTCGACGACCGGAGCGATATCCGAGCGCAGCGAATTGCCGACCATGACGAAACTCCCGGGCCGCATCCCGAACTCGCTGAGTACCCGCGAATAGGCCTCGGGATCCTTTTCGGAGACGATCTCGATGCGATTGAACAGATCGGCCAGGTTCGAACGTTTCACCTTGGCCTGCTGGTGGATCAGGTCGCCCTTGGTGATCAGCACGATGCGGTAGTTCGCGGCGACGGCTTCCACCGCTTCGCGAATGCCCGGCAGCAGCTCGACCGGATGGGCGAGCACTTCCTTGCCGATGCCGACCAGCCGATGCAGGTCGCCGGAACTGATCAGGCCGCCGGTGATGTCGAAGGCGGCCTCGATCATCGACAGGGTCATGCCCTTGGCGCCGTAGCCGAACACATGGATGTTGCCGGTTTCAATCGCCAGCAGCCGGTCGTGCACGCGCACGTCGGCGAGGTCGACGTAGGCACCGACGATGCGCTCGAATTCCGCCTGTGCGGCGTCGTAGAAATCCTGGCTTTGCCAGAGCGTGTCGTCACCGTCGAATCCAACCAGCTCAAGCATTACCCTGAATCCCCATTGGCGTGTGTTCCCGCAACTGGCTGACCCCGGTACCGGGAACCGAATCCTGTTCGAGCATGGACACCGAGACCACCCGGTTGCGTCCCTGCAGCTTTGCAGCATAGAGGGCGACGTCGACATCGCCGTAGAGGTCGACGTCGCCGTGGTGACGCGCCGGATTGAAACTGCCGATTCCGATGCTGACCGTCACCGGCACTTCGATGCCCTCGCATTCTAACGGCTGTGAGCCGAGCGCCGCACGAAATGCCTCCACCCGCAGCATGGCTGAAACCTCGTCGTAATCGCGCAGGATCAGGCCGAACTCCTCGCCCCCCGTTCGCGATACGAGGAAGTCGGCACCGAGGAATGCCAGTTCGAGCCTCTCGGCCAGGCGACGCAGGATTTCATCGCCCATCAGGTGCCCGTGGCGGTCATTGATCGCCTTGAAGTGATCGATATCAAGGAGCGCCAGGGCCACGCCCGCGCCCGCCAGCCATTGTGCCTCGCGGACCTGCGCGCTGAGCGTTTCGGTGAACGTGCGCCGGTTGCAGAGCCCGGTCAGCGGATCCGTGCGGCTGAGATGCTCGTACTGGTCGCGCTGGTCGCGCAGCGCATCGTCGAGATCGAGCCGGCGGATGTATTCGCGATGCGAGCGCAATGCCGCGGCCGCAAGGTAGCCGGTATAGAGGATCAGGCTGACGCCAAGTACATGCAGGGATGGATCGAGACCCAGCGCGATGGCCGCGGGAACGATGAGGATCGCGATGCCGATGACCGCCATGCGCAGCACGCTGGTGTACAGATGCGCCATCACCGTTGAGAACGCGATCGTGCCGAACAGCGAGGCGCTCTTGACCAAAGGTGCAATCGCGGGATCGACAATCACCCACCACTGGATGGCCGACCAGATCGCGGTGCTGCAAAGCGCAAGGGCGACATAGCCATTGATCCACCGCTCCAGTGCATCGGTCGGGCCGATCGGCGGTCGAAATCGCTGGCGAAGAATGGCCGCGAGCAGGAAAGCCGAAGTTGCCACGCCGGCCAGCCACGGCTTGCGCGCGGACATCCCGGTCACGGCGAGCAGCGGAAACCATGCAATGAGGTAAAGGTAGCCACCGCGTGACGAGTGCGCAAAGGTATCGAAGGCCCGCGTTTTCAGCCGGCGCGCGCGTCGAAGTTGCGCTGCTTCTGCACCTGCGTTTGCGGTCATGCCCGTCTCCCCCCAGACACAGCAACCCTGTTTGCAACACTCCATTTTGGCACAGAATTGCAGGAAAGCCCGCGGAAGGACGCCTGCCTCCGCCCGAAACCAGCGGACAGCATCACACTCGCGGTCATGGACCAACCCGCATACCGGATGCGCGCGAGCGGGTTCGATGTGCACAGGGCGGAAGCCAGCGCTCCGCACGAACCCGTGTTTCCCATGCCGCAACCCAATCAGGCCCTGGGCACAAGCGCCACGAGGGGCACGGCGCGACCCGCTGGCCATGGCAGCCTGTCTTCCACCTGAACCGCGCTCTGCGGGACCCGACATATTCAGCCGCCGGTGAGGCTGGAGGGATTAGCGTGCAACACGCTGGCTGCAGCACCCGGCATTCATCGATCCCCGATCGGACCGAAGGAGAAAGCAGGTGATACGTACAGGTATCCACAACAGCTGGTTTGCCGCCGTGCTGCTCGCAGCATCCATAGCCGCATTTGCGGAAACTCCCCCCGCGCCGTCTCAGTCAGCTGCGTCGTCGCCGGATGCCGGGAATTCGAGCCGGCAATGGACCACTGCGGACAAGAACAGGGACGGCTTGCTGAGTCGAGAGGAGCTCATTCCGTTCCCTGCCTTCAGCGAGGACTTCGTCGCCATCGACAGCAATGGCGACGGACAGATTTCGCGCAGCGAATACGCGTCATGGCGCGACTCCCACAAGGAAGATTGACCACGGGACGTTGCGTCGCCACTGGTGGATCACCCCCCGGGATCCACCGGTGGCTCTTGATCACGCCTCGCGCGACTTTCCGCAAAGCCGCGCGGCCATCGACGGATATGCCGGACATGACCTGACTTCACGGAGTGGAAGGTCCATCCTGTCGGCTATCGGCCATGGCCCGCCGCACGGCTTGTGCGGCTTGCAAGGAAACCCCTGCCGCCAGAGGAGATCCGACATGCAGATTGACCACCTCCAGAAATGCGCGCACCAACCGTGCATCTGCCAGATTCCCTCATCCAGGGAATTCTGCAGCGAACACTGCCGCGAGCAGGCCGAAGCCGGCAGCGATACCTGTCGCTGCGGGCATGCCGATTGCGCGACGGAACCTGTGCTCCAGCCCGCCTGAACGGCCAGGCCGTGGGCAAGCGCGGATCGAGCCAGGCTGTTCGCCGCCACGCGCCGCGGATCACGGCAGCAGCGCCAGCAACTCCAGCATGCGGCCGGTGACCGATTGCACATTGAAAACGTCGATGCCGCCCGTCGGACTGTTCGACAGGGCGATCACCACGTACGGATCCTCGCCGGCGTTCTCGAGCATCCAGGCATGGGTCAGCACGTGCTTGCCGGTGGTGCCTGAGGTCAGGTCGCCGCCCTTGTACCAGACCCGGTCCCAATTGGCGCGCACGTTGGGCTGGGCGGCGCCCGCGCCAAGTGCGGCATCCACGGTCCTGAATGCCTCGGAGCCCTGTGGCAAGCGGCGCAGTTTGGCGAATGCCCGGCAGACGTCATACGGACTGGCGCGCCAGGTACCCGAAGTGAGCAACTGCTCGTGGAAGAACGGGCCGCCGTTGTTCGGTCCGAGCGGAATGATCTGATCCTGCAGGAACTGATACTTGAACGGCTGGGTCCCGTTGACGTAACTCAGGGCCTCGGAAAGCGGGAATGAAGTGAACAGGTGGAACTGCTCGCTGATGCCGAGGAACGGCCGCAGCAGGTCGGGCTGGGCGACGCCGTATTCGCCGACGATCTGGTCGATGCGGGTGCGCCCCACCCGCTCGTGCAGGAGGTCGGTCGCGGTGTTGTCGCTGATGCCCATCATCAGCGTGGCAAGATCGCCGACCGGGAACGGCGTGTTCAGCGGTTCGCTGTTGATGGTTCCGCCCGGGGCGATTTCGCTCGCCACCATCGGCACCAGTTCCGTCGAGGACAGCGTGCCTTCCACGATCGACTGGCCGACGCCGCCGAGCACCCAGGTCTTGAATACCGACGCGGTGGCGCGCGGCGTGTTGGCGTTGCGATCCTGCATCGCCGTGCACTGGCCGGCGCTGTTGATGCGCCCGATCAGCAATGAGGGCGCCGAGGACAGCGTGGCGAACTTGTCGGCGGCCTGGCTCATGGTGAGCGTCTGGTCGGCCGGATACTGCACGGTGCCGAAAAAATCGCTGACGCCCAGCTGCACGATGCGCTGGGTCCCCGTGTAACGCGTCGAGAACACCATGAAGCCGGTCGGCAACGGACTTCCCGGCGCATCGATCACGAACGTGCCGGTCACCGGCGTGACTCCGATGACATCGATGATCTTGGCATTCGGATGCTGGTTGCGCAGGGTCTGCAGGAAGGCCTGCGTCTGCGCGACCGAAATCTGGCTGAGCCAGGAGGCGTCGAAATGCGCATTGACCTCGGCCGTCGTCGTCGTCTCGCCTGCGGCAAGCTCGCCGATCAGCCACTGCAACTGGTTGGTCATCGGATTCGAGGGCAACTGGTACGTACCCGCCACCAGCGGGAACAACGGATCGATCCTGGGCGGATCAAAGCCATCCACGTAGAGCTGCGCATGCGCGGAACCCGACAACAGGACAAGTAGCCAAAGCAATGGACGATGTCTCATGGAGAACCCCCCCGGTGCAGGCGCGTCAATGTGTGACGCAGTTCACATAATCGACCCCAGGCCGCACCATACCAAATCTCCTTGCGCGCGTCGAAAAGACCCCTGCGCGCATTGGCCGCGCCTCGCCGCTGGTGCGCTGGCAAATGCAGGTGCGACCTGGCACGAGGGCAGTTTCTTCGCGGATCCGGGCCACTCCCGGCCTGTGCGCACGTCGAGCGCGATCATCGGGCAGGCGGATTGAGGGCAGGCATGCGGACGCTGACGGCGCGCGAGTCCCGTCCTTGTCCGTGCCACTACTATACAAATCAGCGCGAGTGCCCGAAAATCGAATCCTGCCGGGCGTGCAAACGCCCGATGCCTGATGTAGCGACAGGGGCCTCCGGTTCGACTGCTCCGACGCAGCCACCCGACGCATGCGCAGCCCGGTGCGCGACTCGAGTGCGCGCACTCCATTTTCCGCAACAAAGGAAGAAAACGACATGAGCCAAGCCGACAAGGAAAGCATCCTCGCCACCCTGCAGGCGTTCCTCGACGAGCGCTTCGACATCCCCGCCGAGTCCGCCAGGCCGGAGGCATCGCTGCGCGACATCGGACTCGATTCGATGATGGTCCTCGACGTGATCATGGAGGTGGAGGATCGCCTCGGGGTGAAGCTCGATGATGTCGCCCTGCCGCGCGACGCGACGCTGGGCGACGTGGTAAGCCTCGTCGAGCGCAACCTCCGCGTCGGCGCCTGATCGTGGCCCGTTCCGCGCGCGATGTGGTGATCACCGGCATGGGCGTGATATCGCCCGTCGGACAGTCCGTGCGCGAACTGCACGAAAGCCTCGTGCGCAACCGCTCGGGCATACGCCTGTGGGAGTCCCCGCAACTGTCGAGGCGTTTCCCGGCCGGCATCGTCGAACGCGACTTCACCGACCAGTTCACCAAGCTCGAGCTCCCCTACATGGATCGTTGCAGCCAGGTGGCCATGCTGGCGGCGCGCCAGGCCATGCAGGATGCCGGCATCGAGCAGTTCGCGCACTACGCGCAACGGGCCGGCCTGTACTACGGCTCCGTGGGCGGCGGGGTGAAGACCGAACACGACTGGGTACGGCAGTTCCATGTCGACCGCATCGAAGGTTCCAAGCCCTACACGATCATGGCCAGCATGCTCAATGCGGCGCCGGCCCTGATCTCGATCCGGCACAAGATCCTCGGACCGGTGATCACCAACAGCAGCGCGTGCTCGTCCTCGGGCGCGGCCATCGGCGAAGCCTTTCGCGCCATTCGCGATGGCCACCTCGACGTGGCCCTGGTCGGTGGCGCCGAAGCCGCGCTGACACCGACGTTCGTCGCACTATGGGGCGGCTTGCGCGCCCTGGCCGAGGTCGACCCGACCGATGCAGGCCGCAGTTGCCGGCCGTTCTCCGCCGATCGCAGCGGGCTCGTGCTCAGCGAGGGCGCCGTGTTCATGATGATCGAATCGCGCGAGCATGCCGAGCAGCGCGGCGCCGCTTGCTATTGCAGGCTGTCCGGCTACGGCATCGCCTCGGACGGGTATCATATCGGCTCCCCGAATGCCCAGGGCCAGGCCGCTGCATTGCGCGCGGCGCTGGCCGACGCGGGCCTGCAGCCCGCCCAGATCAGCTACTACAACGCCCACGCCACGGCCACCCGCGGCGGCGATCCGGTGGAGACGGCGGCGGTCCGCGAGGTGTTCGCGGAAGCGACCGATCGGCTCCCGGTCAGCTCGACCAAGGCGATCCACGGCCACCTGCTGGGCGGGGCCAGCGCCATCGAACTGGCGGTCTGCGTGCTGGCGATCGGCGGCTCGTTCCTGCCGGCGACCGCACACCTTGACCGGGTCGATCCGGAGTGCCAGCTTGCACATGTGGCGAACCGGCCGAAGATGGATCATCCGGTGGAGCATGCGCTTTCGCTGTCTGCCGGCTTCGGTGGCACGAATGTGGCCCTGGCAGTTTCCAAGGAACGCGACTTGCTCACTAAATTCCCTGTCGCTGAAGAGTCAACTAACTGACGAGCGCTTCATGCCGAAGCGCTCTTTTGACCGGAGAGTGCCGCCATGAATGCCGTTTCACTGTTTCCAGCCGCCCCCGCGCCCCGCTATGTCGGCACGCGGTACGACGCGAATGCCAACAATGTCCTCTGGATAACCCTGCCCGAATCGATCGATGGCGGGGCTCCGTATTTCTCACCGCCCCTGATCGACGACCTGCTCGGACTGCTGCATGGCATGAAGCAGCACGGCGCCATGTGGCCCAGCAATGGCATGTTGCGGCCCGTGCACTACACGGTCATGAAGTCGGCGCATCCGGACTATTTCAACCTCGGTGGCGACCTCGCCTACTTCCACGATTGCATCCGGCGCCGCGACCGCGAGGCGTTGCACGCCTACTCGCTGACCTGTGCCGACATGCTGTTCGAATGGTCGAGCGTGCTCGGTGCCGAAGCGACCACCATCTCGCTGGTGCAGGGCCGCGCCCTCGGCGGCGGCTTCGAAACCGTGCTCGCGGCCGATTACATCGTCGCCGAGGAGCACAGCGAATTCGGCTTTCCGGAAATTCTCTTCGGCCTGTTTCCCTGCACCGGCGGCATGAGCCTGCTGGCGCAGCGCATCGGTGCCCGTGCCGCCGAACGCATGCTCGGCGACGGTCGCATCCACACCGCCAGGGCACTCAGGGAAATGGGCGTCATCGATGAAATCTGTCCCACCGGCGAAGGCGAACGGGCGGTCGAGAAGTTGATCGCTTCCCATGCCCGGCAGCGCCCGGCGCGCCTGATGCTGCAACGCAGCCGCCACCGCATGGCGGGCCTGGACCGGGCCGAACTGCACAAAGTGGTCGATGAATGGACCGAGACTGCCATGGGGCTCGGCAGCCACGAGCTTCGCGTGATGGAAATGCTATTCAAGATGCAGCGTGGTCGCGCTGTCGGCTGATGCCGCGACGGCGACCTGCTGGACTTCCTTTTTCAGGGCGGCAAGGGTTATGCGCACCGCATCGGCCAGGTCGGCCGACAGGCGTTCGCGCGAACTGTCGAGTTCTTCGCGGGTGACCGTCATCAGGTTGCCGGCCAGGGCCAGCAGCCGGACGGCGCCGACGTCCCCGCTGACGCCCTTGAGGGCATGCGCCGCATCACGCACCAGCGTGTACTGGCGACCGGCCAGCGCCTCGATGATCTGCTGGGCATTGCGCTGGATGTCGTTGCTGGCTTCGATCAGCAGGTTGGGGAAGAACTCGGGCCGCACGCTGACCGACTTCAATTCCGCCATGGCGGCCTGATCGAGCGGGCTCACGACCACCGCGGTCAGGACCGGACGTGCCGGCCGGGCGACCGCCTCGGCCACGGGCGCGGGATCCAGGACGTGGTGGTGCGCATCATCGGAAGTGCCAAGATCGCGCAGCGCCATGCGCAACCGGGCCAGCGTGATCGGCTTGTACATCACGCCGATCCCGCCGGATTCGCGCAGCCGGGTGGCGGTCTGCTGGGTCGTGTCGGCAGTCAGGAACAGTGCCGGCGCCGGATCGGTGCGGCCGAAGTGATAGGTCTGCAGCAGGCGCACGCCGTCCATGTCGCCCAGGTTGTAGTCGAGCAGGAGCAGGTCGAAATCGTTTTCGACCAGGATTTCAAGCGCCTCCATGCCGCTGGCGCTCGTGGTGACCTCGTGGCCGTCGTTCTGCAGCAGCTCGCGCAGCAGCATCAGGTTCGTCTCGTTGTCCTCGGCAACGAGGATGCGAAGCGGTGTGCTGCGCTCGTGCCCGGCGGAGGCATCCCCGGCGGCGGGCAGCGCCTGCGGGACTTCGCTGCGCGCGAGGGAGACGTCGAACCAGAAGCGGCTGCCCACGCCTGGCGTGCTCTCGAAACGCAGTGTGCCGCCCATCAGTTCCACGATCTGCCGCGCGAAGGCCAGGCCGAGGCCGGTGCCGCCGAAGCGCCGGATCGCACCCTGCTCCACCTGCGCGAACGGCTGGAAAATCGAGGCATGGAAAGCTTCGGGGATGCCGATGCCCGTGTCCTCGATGCAGAAGCGCAGGCGGTACGCCGAACCAGTGTCCTCGAGCAGGTCCACGCCGACATGGACGTGGCCGCGTTCGGTGAACTTGACGGCATTGCTGGCCAGGTTGAGCAGCACGCGGCCGAGATAGTGCGCATCGGATACGACCCAGTCGGTGATCGACGGATCGACCGCAACGCGGAAATCGAGCCCCTTGTTCTGCGCCGTGACCTCGAGCGCATCGCCGACCAGGTTGACCTTCGTGGCGAGATCGAAGGGGGCGACCTGCAGTTGCGCCGCGCGCGCGCCGAACTTGGCGACGTCGAGCAGTTCGTTGATCTCGCGCAGCAGCTCGTTGGACAGGGTGAGGATCGTGTCGGTGCGCCGCGTCACCGTCTCGTATCCCACTTCCGCCGCGAGCAGTTCGGTCGCCGAGATGATGCCGGTCAGCGGCGTGCGCAGCTCGTGGCTGACCTTGGCCAGCAGTTCGGTCTTCGCATGGCTTTCGCGCTCGGCCAGCTCGCGGGATTCGCGCAGCGTCCTGATCAGCACGCCGGCGTACATCGGCACCGCGAGGAGGGGCAGCATCAACGCTACCCAGATGGTCGGATGCTGCTGCCAGTACGGAACGCTGAGGAACACGAGCAGGAAGCTCGCCACGGCGGTCAACTGGCAAAGGCGCATCAGGGGGCGGCCGGTGCGGAAACCGAAGCCGAGGATGGTGAACAGGTAGAAACCCACCATGATGCTGCCGTATTCACCCATGACGACCAGCCAGGCCGAGAGGGCCAGCGGATCGAGCACGGCAGTAGCCAGCAACAGCTGCTGCGGCGGCACGGAGTGCCGGTAGCGCACCAGCACGTGGATGATGGCGACATAGGCACAGTAGCCGGTCGTCAATGCAACCAGCCGACCGGCGACGCCGTCCGGCGACATCAGGTAGAGCAGCGCCTCGACGATGACGACCGGCACGGCAATGAAGATGCGCAGCTTCGCCTGCGCGGACAAGATGGCCCTGAGGCCCGAATCCGACTTGTCGGTGGCGCCTTCGACGATGTCAATGTTCACGGAAGGCCACCAGTGGACGACGCAGGACGGACAGGGATCATTATCGGCCAATGAAATAAAAACATAGTGTGGATAAAATTCCCATTAATAACAACACGCCCGGTCGGCAAGAGTCCGTTCCGTTCACGAAACCGCGGTTGCGCTGGCTGTGCAGCCGCGCAACCGCTGCCCGGACAACTTGCAAGATGCCGGCCAAGGCCGGTTGAGCAGCGCACGGCGCGACACAGCAACGGCTGCATCAACCGCTTTCGGCGAAAGTGCGGAATTGAAAGCGGTTACAGCGACCTGCGCGCGTACTGCTGCCTGATGCCTGTCAACTAGTGACGCCTGGCTTCAGGTCTCTGAAGCATGGACGCTGCCGCGGCAATCGTGTCGCTGGCTGCGATGCTCCAGCCGCCGGCGCAAAGGCCACACGCCTATCGTCGAATGGCTCTTGCGCCCGCGCACGCCTAGGATGGCAGTGAGGAGGAACCCCGAATGCGAATCGGATTGCTAGCGGACCTGCACGCCAACCGGGACGCCGTGGAAACCTGCATGGCGGCGCTGACCGCGCTCGGATGCCGGCAGTGGGTGTTCCTCGGCGACCTCGTCGGCTACGGCGCCGATCCGGGCTGGGTGGTCGATCGCGTGCGCGACTGCATCGACCATGGGGCGATCGCGGTCGTCGGCAACCACGACGAGGCGACCTGGAGCGAACCCGGTGATGCCGTGAGCGCGGACAACCGCGCCTCGGCATCGTGGACGCGCACGCAACTGGACGACTCGCAGATTGCGTTCCTGCGTGGCCTGCCCTTGGCCGTCGAGCAGAATGATCGTCTGTACGTGCACGCGAACGCGTGGGCGCCAGCGCAATGGGCCTATGTCTCCAGTCCGCTGGCGGCGACGCGCAGCCTGGCGGCGACGACTCAGTGGCTGAGCCTGTGCGGCCACGTGCATGCGCCGGCGCTGTTCCATGCACAAGGCGGCCCGGCACGCTACTTCGAGCCACGCAGCGGCCTGCCGATCGCCCTCTCCGGCCAGCGCCAATGGCTTGCGATCCCGGGCTCCTGTGGCCAGCCGCGCGATGGCAATCCGGCTGCCGCCTGCGCGTGGTTCGACAGCGACACGCGGCAGATCGGATTCCTGCGCCTGCCCTACGACCATGCGCGCAGCGCAGCCAGGATCCGCGAGGCGGGCCTGCCGGCGGCTTTTGCCGACCGCCTCGAGCGGGGTACGTGAGATGCCGGTGAAACTCCGTCCAGGCATGACGATAGCCGGCTTCACGCTGGTCGAACCGCTGCACGAGGGCGGCATGTCGCGGCTGTGGTCGGTCACCCACCCGGACCACACCCTGGCGCTGCTCATGAAGCTGCCGCGCATCGACTATGGCGAAGCCGCCTCGCAGGTGGTCAGCTTCGAAGTCGAACGCATGCTCATGCCGGTTCTCACCGGTGAGCACGTCCCTCGCTATTTCGCCAGTGGCGAATACGAGGACCAGCCGTGGCTGGTCATGCAACGGATCGACGGCGCGACCCTGCAGCCGCTGCTCGACCAGCTTCCGCTCGCCGCCGGACGCGTGGCCGCGATCGGCGCGATGGCCGCCCGCGCGCTGGAGGACCTGCATCGCCAGCATGTCGTCCATCTCGACGTGAAGCCCGGCAACCTGCTGCTGCATGTCGATCCGTCCGGCGGGCACGAGCGCATCGTCCTGCTCGATTTTGGCCTGTCCCACCATGCCGAGTTGCCGGACCTCCTTGCCGAGCAGTTCCATGTGCCCATGGGGACCGCACCCTACATCGCGCCGGAGCAGGTGCTTGGCGTGCGCAACGAACCGCGCAGCGACCTGTTCGCGCTCGGCGTCACCCTCTACCAGCTCGCCACCGGCGCGCTGCCGTTCGGCGCGCCGTCGAGCACGCCTGGCATGCGACGGCGCCTGCATGAAGAACCCGTGCCGCCACGCCAGATCAATGTTGCCGTGCCACGCTGGCTGCAGGAGATCATCCTGCGCTGCCTCGAAGTCGATCCGGATCGCCGCCACGCGAGTGCGGCGCAACTGGCGTTCGACCTGCAGCACCCCGACCAGGTCGCGCTGACCGCGCGCGCGGATCGCCTCAGGCGCCATGGGGCGCTTGCCGGTACCTTGCGCTGGCTGGGCTCGCTCGGCACAAGGGCGACCATCGAGCGCAGCGGCGGCATGGCGACCCGGCGCGCGCCGCTGATCATGACCGCCATCGACCTGAAGCAGACCAGTCGCGCGCTCGACGATGCGCTACGCGACATGACCACGCGCATCGTCCAGACCGCAAGCGATTCGCGCCTGGCCTGCGTCACCGTACTGCGCGTCGCGCGCATCGGCATCGAACCGAGCGTCGACCTCGAAGGCCGCAATCGCCACGTCAAACGCCTGATCGCATTGCGCGACTGGGCGCGGACGCTGCCACTCGAGGAACACCGCATCACCTTCCACGTCCTCGAGGCCAGCGATGTCGCCGACGCCCTGATCGACTATGCGCGCAGCAACGCCATCGACCAGCTCATCATGGGCGCCCGCGGCGTCACCGGCGTGCGGCGCATGCTCGGCAGCGTGTCCTCGCGCGTCGTCGCCGAGGCGAACTGCACGGTCACGGTCGTGCGGGCGCGCCGGGACGAAAAGCGCCGACGCGCATGCATCCGCCGCCGACCCCGGGATCGACTGAGCCGGCCCTGCCGCGCGCGGATCCGCTCAGTCGAAGCCGTGCCGGAGGATGCGATTTTCGTAGAGGGCCAGGCCATCGCTGCCGACCGCCACCGCCGCGCCGCCATCGAGGGTGATCGAGACAAGCGCGCGGCCGGTCGGATCGCAATAGGTCGGCGTCCACGACCGCACCGGCCGAGAACGTCTCGTATATGCATCCCGAATAGGCCACGCCGTACCAGTGCGTCGCGCTGCGCTCGACGAGGTCGGTCAGGTAGGCGGAATCGGGCAAGGGGCCGACCAGTTGCCAGCTCGCGCCGGCATCGGCCGTCGCATGGACGTTCGACGAAATCGTGGCGACGATGCCGTGGGTCGCGTCGCTGAAATCCGCCGCGGTGACCTGGCCATGCGGAAAGTTCAGCTGCGTCCAGCTGGCGCCACCATTCTGCGTGCGCAGCACGCTGCCGAAGCTGCCCAGCTCATAGGTAATGCCGCCGCTCGCATAGCCGACCTGGCTGGTCGGGAAATGCAGCTCGTCGAGGTAGACATCCTGCTGCGACGGAAATCCGGTCTGCCAGGTCGATCCGCTGTTGTCGCTGTAGAGGATGTTGCCGCCCTGCAGCACGACCAGATGCGCGCCATCGAAATGAATGTCGAAGACGCTGCCGAAATTGCTGCTGAGGTTGCCCACCTCGGTCCAGGTCGTGCCGCCATTCGTGCTGCGATACAGGCCCAGCCTGGCCAGGTACAACTCGGTCGGCGAAACCGCATGGGCGTAAACCAGGCTTTGTGCCAGGCCGGTCGGAAACACGCTCCAGGTCAGGCCGCCATCGTTGGTCACCATGGAGTCGCTGAGCGAACACGCGACGAGGCCGTGCCTGGCATCGGAAAAATCGACGTAGTTCCCCGAGCAATTGCCGGTGCCCTGGGCGACGATCCAGTCGGGCGCGGGCGGCAGGGCGATGGTCATGGCAGCGATGAGCGACGGAACCAGGAGCATGGGCAATTCCT
>CAWGHP010000002.1:0-749860 GCA_963822465.1 uncultured Gammaproteobacteria bacterium
GGAAGGAGAGGCCCCGTCAGCGGAATACCCGCTCTCGCTTGCGATCAGGGATGTGCTCCAGCATTCCGGGTCCATGTCGACCCGTTCGAAATCGCTCGACCTCGTTGTCTCCGAGCCCTATCTCGAGGTCAGTGAAGATGACGCAACAAAGCTCGGTGTCAGTGACAACAGCCATGTGAAGGTCTCGTCAAGAAGAGGCACGATCTATCTCAAGGCAAAGGTGACAGGCACTGTGCCTGCGGGGACGGTCTTCGCATCCACACATTTCCCGCATGGACGGGTCAATGCTCTGCTTTACTATCCGGAGAACGGCACTGCCGGGACCTGCGCTGTCAAGGTGGAGTCTGCAAAGGGATGAATCTCGTTGAGATCCGGGACATTCTGAATGCAACGGTAATTACCGATCAGGCGTCGCTCCGGAACTCAGTCGAGAGCGTGTACTGCGCAGATCTTATGAGCGACGTCTTATCCTTTTCTGTCGCGAAATGTCTCCTGATCACAGGGCTGACGAATGCACAGGTGATCCGGACTGCTGAAATGGCGGCCATCGATATGATCGTCTTTGTCCAGGGCAAGCGGCCGGCAGTCCAGACCATCAAGCTCGCTGAGGAAAAGAATATTCCCCTGCTCGTGACTGGTCTTGCCATGTTCGATACCTGCGGCCGGCTGTACGAAAAAGGTCTCCGGAGCCAATCCGCATCTCTTGGCAGGACGTCGATCGTGACCTGTCATGAGGGATATGATATGAAGGCCGAGTAGGTCTTTCTGTTGCGATCCCTGCCGAAGCATGATATGGGATAATAACCATGGATAATGGCAAAGACGGTATTTTTTTTCTTACCGGCAAGGACTTTACCCATGCCGGCACTGCATCGAGCAATCTGAAGGCAGTCCTCGAAGAGATGGGCATCGGTCAGGATATCATCAGGAGGACAGCAATTGCGGCATTCGAGGCAGAGATGAATGTCGTCATCTACGCAGTTGCCGGAATGATGAAATACCGGATCACTGATACCGAAGTTTCCGTGACCGTCCAGGACATGGGGCAGGGTATCCCGAACATTGAGCTTGCAATGACCGAGGGATATTCCACTGCACCGGACCATATCCGGGCAATGGGTTTCGGCTCAGGCATGGGCCTCCCGAACATCAGGAGAAACACCGACAGCCTTTCGGTTAATTCCATTGTCGGCGAAGGGACAACCACTGGAGTTCGTGATACGGATAAAAGACTGTCAGTTAGGAGGAGATATGGAACTGCAGGAGCTGATCAACAGTCTTTCCCTTGAAGCTCAAGACCCCGGAACTCGATCTGCATCGTGAAGTAACCGGCGGGTATGCAAGCGACCTTCTTTCGGACGTCATCGGAAACGCGACACAAAGGCAATATCTGGGTGACCCTTCAGGTCCATCTGAACATTATTGCTGTAGCATCCCTCAAGGAGTTATCCGGCATTATCCTCGTCAGCAGCAGGAACCCTGATACAGACACCCTGAAGAAAGCGACCGCAGAGAACATCCCGGTCATGATCAGCACATTGCCCACATTCGAGCTCGTCGGAAAGCTCTATGCCCTCGGGCTGAGATGCCGGTAGAATTCAGGGCAGACCTGCATATACATACCTGTCTTTCCCCCTGCGCAGACCTCTTTATGACTCCGCGCAACATCATCGAGAAGGCCGCCTCCCTCGGCATAAACATTATTGCAGTATGCGACCATAACTCGGCAGAAAACATCGCGGTCACTCATGATATCGGGAAAAAACGGGGCATCACCGTAATACCCGGCATGGAGATCACCTCATCCGAAGAGGTGCATATACTCGGACTCTTCAGCAGTCTGGAGCAGGTCATATGATATGCAGAAGCAGGTCTATGAACACCTTCAGCCAGGCGAAAACGATGAGGATGCCTTTGGCATGCAGGTTGTGGTGAACGAAGAAGATGAGGTCCTCGGCTTTAACAAAAGGCTTCTCATCGGCTCAACAGACCTCTCCATCGACCGGATCGTTGCGCTTATCCATGAGGTTTCAGGGAATTGCAATCGCCAGCCATATCGACAGGGAAGGCTTCGGGATCATAGGCCAGCTCGGGTTCATACCACCTGATACCGGCTTTGATGCCCTTGAGATCTCGTCAAGGACACCTCTCGACAAGGCAGCAGAAACATTCGGCATGTACCGCTCCATCCCGTGGATCACCTCCTCAGACGCACATGAGCTTGAGGATATCGGGAGAAAGACAGTCGGACTGCATCGTGAACCACGCCACGTTCGAAGAACTTTGCCTTGCGCTCAGAGGGGCTGAAGGAAGAAGGGTCCTTTTTTAGCCCATGGAAGATATTTCTCTGCACATTCTCGACATTGCGGAAAATTCTGTTGCATCAGGCGCATCACTCGTACGATCAACATTGACGAAAAGACCAAGGAAGACAGCTTTATGGTCACTATTGAAGACAACGGCAGAGGCATGACCGGGGAGTTCGTAAAGAATGTCCTTGACCCTTTCTCCACGACGCGGACAACGCGGAAGGTCGGGTTCGGTCTTCATTTCTCGCACAGTCTGCCCGGGAGACAGGCGGTGACATCCGGATTGAGTCTGTCTCGGACAAAGGCACCATCGTCACCGCTGATTTTGTACCGAGCCATATCGACATGAAGCCGCTTGGCAACATAGCGGATTCGATTATTACCCTGATAGCAGGCAATCCTGGAACAGACTTTCTCTTCAGATACCAGCGGGGACAACAGGACCTATCAGCTCGATACCCGGGAAATCCGCGCTGCTCTCGAAGATGTGCCGATAAACGCGTCAGAAGTGCTGTCAGCGATCAGAGGCGATCTGATGGAGGCACTCAATGATATTCGCAGTTGACGTTACTGTGCAGCCTGATAAAAGCTGGAGAAGCTCACGCCTGTCTGTCGATCTCCATCCTGGCGTGGTACAATAGCGCATGGATCATGTGACCCTTCTCGGGCTGACTGCCGGAACATTGACAACACTCTCCTTTCTGCCCCAGGTCATAAAGACCTGGAAGACACGCTCCACCAAGGATATTTCAACCGGCATGTTCGTAATGTTCTGCACAGGTATCTTTCTCTGGGCGCTTGTACGGACTTGCTATCGGTTCCATGCCGGTCATAATTACTAACATCGTCACCTTTATTCTTGCCTTCATTATTCTTCTGCTCAAGATTAAACATGGATAGACCGGGACTCCTTTTTGATTTCTTGATTTTCAATCTTGCCAAGCAATACAATGTAAGATGATGGAAATAAAAATACTCAACGGCAGGACTCTTGCAGCAGAACCGGGCAAAAGCGTGTACCAGACACTGAGAGACAACGGTGTCTATCTGGTCGCATCCTGCGGGGGCAAAGGCGTCTGCGGCAAATGCCGCGTAAAGGTCCTTGACGGCAAATACCGGACCGAGTCGGCAACAAAGCTGAAGAAAAAGGAGATCGGGGACAAGGTCGTTCTGGCATGCACAACCTTCCCTGAAGAAGACATCCATATCGAGATCCCTGAGGATTCGAAGCTTGTTATCGGCGATAAAATAGCTGTCTCAAAGTCAAAAAGCTTTCTCGATTTCCTCAGGTCAGAAGACCCGGCACTGACACCTCCTGTCCGAAAGATCATGCTTACCCTTATGCCGCCTTCACTTGAGGACAATATCAGCGACGTGGAACGGGTAAAAAGATCCCTCTCTGAACATGGCATCGAGGAGATGCGTTTTTCTCATGGTTTTGTGCAGTCCATGGCAAAGGCGTTGCGGCAGCACAACTGGAGCGTGCATCTTACGTATACCGAAAATTTTGAGGCAATATCGATCGTCTCTCCTGAACGGATCAAACACTATGGCCTTGCTGTTGATATCGGGACTACGACCGTTGTCGTCTATCTCGTGGACTGCACTGACGGCACGCTTCTGGATACAGGCGTTACGTACAATTCACAGATGCGTCATGGCGATGATGTCATCACCAGGATCGTCCATGCAACGGAAGGCGGCGCTCTTCAGGAACTGAGAAATGCGGTGGTAAACGACATCAACGGTCTGCTTAATCCGATGATGGAGCGTAATCATATCAGCCGCGACGACATCGACTGTGCAGTAATCTCCGGCAATACTACGATGGTCCAGCTTTTCTGGGGTCTTGACCCTTCATCGATACGCGAGGAGCCATACATTCCCACGGTGAACGCATACCCGGCATGGCGTGCAGGCACGGCAAAACTTTTGATCAACCATCAGGCCCCGGTCTATACCATCCCGTGCGTCGGCAGCTATGTGGGCGGCGACATCACCGCTGGACTTCTTGCATCAAGGATGCACAGAAATCCGGAAATAGCGCTTTTCATGGATATCGGCACGAACGGCGAGATCGTTGTAGGCAACAACGAATGGCTCATTACCGCTGCCACCTCAGCCGGCCCCTGCTTTGAGGGGAGCGGCATCAGACACGGCATGAGGGCAACTGAGGGGGCCATAGAGTCAGTGAAGATAAACCCCGACTACCCTTGATGTTGAGCTTGGCGTGATCGGCAATGCGCAGCCGGTGGGCATATGCGGCTCCGGCATGATCGATGCGATATCGGAATTCTTTTTTGCCGGCATCATTGACCAGAAGGGCAAGTTCACGCGGGACCTGAATACTGACAGGATCAGGATCGAGGAAGAAGGTCCGGAGTTTGTTCTGCATCACGGCGAGACAAAGGACATCGTGCTTACCGAAGTGGATATTGAAAATATCCTCCGGGCCAAGGCAGCGATCTATGCCGGCATGTCCGTGCTTCTTAAAGAGGTAGGTCTTTCTCTTGATATCGTGGAGCGTATCTACATTGCAGGCGGTTTCGGCAACTACCTCAACGTCGAAAAGGCGATCATGATCGGCATGCTCCCTGATATGCCAAAGGAGAAGTTCTCCTTTATCGGCAACACCTCCATTGCAGGGGCATATCTCTGCCTGCTGTCCGGAAAGATGCGGCGCGAGGCAGAAGATATTGCAAAGAAGATGACCTATATCGAGCTTTCGGTTTCGCACGGATTCATGGATGAATACATGTCAGCACTTTTTCTGCCCCATACCAACATTGACCTTTTCCCCACGGTCAGGGAGATGTATAATAAGCGGGCCTGAGCCGAAGCAGACCACAGGAGAGAGCCGGAACAATGAACCAGCCTGATGCCAGTGCCATTCTCTTTGCAAATACAATCCATCTTTGCTTATGTATGTCGGCATTCTGGTGAAGCGACTCGGTTACCGGGTCTATCTCGCCCTTGACGGCATTGAAGCCGTCAGGGTGGCCAAGGAGCGGAAACCGACCATCATAGTCCTTGACTACGCCCTTCCAAAAATAAATGGCATTTCGTGTATGAGCATGATACGCGATGATGCCTTTTTGCGGGATATCCCTGTCCTGATACTCGGCCCGGAAGAGGATGCCATTTCAAAACCGGATATCGAAAAAATGAATATCCAGGGGTATCTGAAAAAACCCCTGAACGTTACCGACTTTTATCTCGCCATACAAAAGTGCCTTCGCCATACGATCAAAAGAAAACATATCAGGGCTCCCCTCAACATTAACGTAAGTATAAACTGCAAAGGGGAACAGAAGGAGCTTTTCGGATCAAGTCTTAATGTAGAGGGAATTTTTCTGAAGACTGCTGAGCTGTATCCGGTGGGGACGGAATTAGATCTGGTCCTGACCGTTGATGACGAGGACCCTATGGAATTAAAGGGCAAGGTCGTGTCTGCACACAGGATCGCTGCCGATATCCAGCCTGAATCCGGCATGGGCATAAAGTTTCTGGATGTGCCCGAAGATGTCCGTTACCGGATCCACTATGTTGTCATGAAGGAATTAACCAGAGATATCAGCGTTGGTGATGCAGGCGAGACGTGGATTGATGACGCACTGAATGTGATTAAACCGTAACAAGCATATTGTCGATAAGCCGTGTTCCCGATATCCTGACAGCCACAGCAAGCAGCACATCTCCCTGAAGATCTTCTGTCTCGTCAAGTGTATCAGGATGATAAACAGATACGTAGTCAATGCCGGTAATCCGTGTCTCTTTTTCGAGCTGAGATTTCATGAGCTGCCGTATCTTCTCTCCTGACCGTGTCCCTGATCGTATGGCATCAGCTGCTTCGCTGAGACAGCGGTAAAGCACAAGTGCCGCACTCCTCTGTTCCCTGTCCAGATAGGCATTACGCGAGCTCCGTGCAAGACCGTCCTGTTTCCCTGATCGTAGGGCAGACAACGATCTCGCTGTATCGAGATTCAGGTCCCTTGCCATTCTTTCTGATGATCACGGTCTGCTGAAAGTCCTTCTGGCCGAAATAGGCCCGTGTCGGTCTCACCAGTTAAAAGAGCTTTGCCACTATGGTCGCAACGCCCTTGAAATGGCCCGGTCTGAAATGGCCGCACATCCTCTCAGAAAGGCCCTTCACTGTCGATCTCTGTCGAAAAGCCGGACGGGTACATTAGGGTATCGTCAGGGAGAAAGAGAATATCAACATCTTCTGCCCTGAGTCTCTCGATATCAGCCTCAAGCGGTCTCGGATACTTGGAAAAGTCCTCAGAGGGTCCAAACTGGGTCGGGTTCACATAGATGCTTACTGCGGTGACGTTATTTTCTTCTCTCGACATCCTGATCAGGCTCAGATGTCCTTCATGAAGCGCTCCCATGGTCGGCACAAAGCCAATGGTCCTGCTGTGGAGCAGGTGCCCGCGCGATGTGTCCTGCATGATCCTCGGAATTCTGATGATCTCCATTCCTCTCTATTTCGCTCCTTTGTCGATCTCACTCATCAATTCGCTGAGAAGATCTTTTTCCTTGACCGTCTTTACAACCTTGCCCTTCCGAAAAGAATACCCCTGCCCTTTCCTCCGGCTATACCGATATCAGCCTCACGCGCCTCTCCGGGGCCGTTCACCACACAGCCCATGACAGCAACGGTCACCTGCTTTTTTATGTCCTTGAGCTCAGACTCAACCCTGGTAGCAAGTCCCCTGATATCGATCTGGCATCGGCCGCAGGTTGGACAGGAAATGATTGTTGCTCCCTTCTGCCTGAGGCCGAGTGACTTGAGTATCTCATAGGCAACGCGCACCTCCTGCGACAGGATCGGCTGACAGAGAAACTCTCATGGTATCGCCAATACCCTCAGCAAGGAGAATACCCAAGCCCCACAGAGCTCTTGATAATACCGGTAAAGGAAGGGCCGGCCTCTGATATGCCGATATGAAGCGGATATTTGAATTTCTTTGCAAAAAGGCGGTATGCATCGACCGTTGTCAGGACATTAGAGGCCTTAAGAGACACCTTTATCTCCCTGAAGTCCATGCTTTCGAGGATATTAATATGTTCTGCTGCGCTTTCTACCAGAGCCTCGGGAGTAGGATGTCCGTATTGTTTTGAGCAGTTCTTTTTCAAGAGAGCCGGCATTCACGCCAATGCGTATCGGAATGCCCTTATCCTTGCAGGCTGATACGACCTGGGCCACCTTCCAGCGTGCACCTATGTTTCCCGGGTTGATCCTCAGCCCGTCGACCCCCTGCCTTATGGCTTCAAGCGCAAGTCTCCAGTCAAAGTGAATATCCGCAATCAGGGGGATCGGGTATCGCCTTTCTGATCTTTCCTAATGCCTGAGCAGCTTCCATGTCCGGGACTGCAACCCTGATGATCTCACATCCTGCCTTTGCAAGCCTCCGTATCTGCCGCGCTGTTGCTGCAGCATCTCTGGTATCTGTCTTTGACATGGACTGTACAGATATGGTGCTCCCTCCACCTACAGGAACATTCCCAACCTGGAGTTTTCTTGTCCTGTTACGATGGGCCGTTGCCATTGCTGCCTTCCTTTGTGCTGTTCATTTTTTCCTGCTTCATCAGGCGGTAGCGTTTTACGGCCTCTGCATGCTGCGCAGCAGTCTCGGTAGAACCGATGCGAGCGGTCATCCTGAGCAACAAAATATATATAGGGCACATTCGCCGGATAAAGTGCTGCAGTGATCGATTTAATGCTCGGAGAGGCAATGGGCCCAGGAGGAAGCCCTTTATTAACATAGGTATTATAAGCAGTCTTGCGCTTGAGATCAGACAGGGTAATCTTTTCCTTCGAGCTTTTCACCCCATAGATCGCGGTAGGGTCTGCCTGGAGAAGCATCTTCTTCCTGAGTCTGTTGTGATACACAGCCGAGATCAGTTCCCGTTCACTGTCAATAACAGCCTCCTTCTCTATGATCGATGCAAGGGTCAGGACCATGTTCTCGGTCATGCCAAGTTCCTGCGTCCGGCTAGTCATCTTATCCGTGAGCTTTTCGCGCATTTTAGAGATCATGATGTCAAGGGCGTCTTCAGCGTCCATGCCCTTTGGTATGAAATAGGTATCCGGGTAGATATATCCTTCTATGCTCGGGGCCTTAATGTCATAGGTTTCAAGGAAATCGCTGTCTCTCGCAAGTTCCATGAATTCCTCAGGTGATATGATCCCTGTCTTTGCAAAAGCAGATGTAATCTCAAGCAGAGAATCGCCTTCGAGTATCTTCACCTCATACTCAATGATCCTGCCCTTGCGGAGTACCTTCAGGATCTCAAGGGGGGTCATTCCGGTCCAGAGGGAGTAGAATCCTGCCCTGATGCGTCTGTCAACGCCGGTAAGTCTGCCGATAACAAGAAAAATCCTTTTATCCCTGATCAGGTTCTGACTGCGGAGTATCTCAACAGCCTGCCTGAAGGTGGACCCCTTCGGGACCTCAATTTCCATGTTCTTGTTGCTGGTCTGGACAGGCAGAAAAAGCTCTATGGCAGCATAGAGCAGAAAGAGCAGAAACGTTGCGAAAAGCATGAAAAAAATGTTCTTTTTCATTCAGAGTTAGGATGCCAGAAAAGACCGGCAAAGTAAAGGTATACACTCGGAGGTTACCCTCTGGAGGGATATAAAAAAAGGCGGGGCAATTGCCCCGCCTTTCAGATCGGTAATGACCTGTATCTTAGTACATGCCGCCCATGCCGCCGCCAGGAGGCATTGCAGGCATTTCAGGCTTCTCCTCAGGCAGATCACTGATCATGACCGAGGTGGTAAGCATAAGGGATGCAACAGATGCTGCGTTCTGAAGCGCACACCTCGTGACCTTTGTCGGGTCAACGATTCCGGCCTTCAGCATATCAACATATTCTTCTGAACCTGCGTCAAAACCGTAATTTGCATCCTTTGAGCTCTTGACCTTCTCCACAATAACAGACGGCTCAAGCTCGGTATTGTTGATGATCTGGCGGATAGGCTCCTCAAGTGCTCTCTTGATAATGTCAACACCTACCTGCTGGTCATGATTTTCAACCTTGACGCCTTTGAGTGCGCTGACGCAACGAAGAAGTGCAACGCCGCCGCCAGGGACAATACCTTCTTCAACAGCTGCACGGGTGGCATGGAGCGCATCCTCGACCCTTGCCTTCTTTTCCTTCATCTCGGTCTCGGTGGCTGCGCCGACATTGATGACAGCAACGCCTCCAACGATCTTTGCAAGCCTCTCCTGGAGTTTTTCCTTGTCATAGTCAGAGGTGGTCTCATCGATCTGTGCCTTGATCTGCTTTACTCTGCCCTCGATCTTCTTGGGATCGCCTGCGCCCTCGATAATGGTGGTATTTTCCTTGTCAACGGTAATCTTCTTGGCCCTTCCGAGATCAGTCAGCTTAACGGTTTCAAGCTTGATGCCGAGGTCCTCGGAAATGACGGTGCCGCCGGTGAGGATAGCAAGATCCTCGAGCATTGCCTTTCTCCTGTCGCCAAATCCCGGAGCCTTGACAGCGCATACCTGTATGGTGCCCCTGAGCTTGTTCACAACAAGGGTAGCAAGGGCTTCGCCCTCGACCTCTTCAGCAATGATCATGAGCGGCTTGCCCATTTTTGCTGTCTGTTCGAGGATCGGAAGCAGGTCCTTCATGGAGGAGATCTTCTTCTCATTGATGAGAATGAATGCATCGTCAAGGTTGCATTCCATTCTCTCAGGATCGGTCACGAAATAGGGTGAGCTGTATCCCCTGTCAAACTGCATTCCCTCAACAACATCGAGGGATGTTGTCATGCTCTTTGCCTCTTCAACGGTGATAACGCCGTCCTTGCCGACCTTGTCCATTGCGTCTGCTATCAGCTCGCCGATGGTGGAGTCATTGTTCGCTGAAATGGTGCCGACCTGGGCGATCTCTTTCTTGTCCTGTACAGGCCTGCTGATCTTCTTGAGTTCGCCTACGATAGATTCTACAGCCTTCTCGATACCCCTCTTGATATCCATGGGGTTTGAGCCTGCAACAACGTGCTTGATGCCGCCGCTGTAGATCGCGTAAGCAAGGACTGTTGCTGTGGTTGTGCCGTCGCCTGCGACATCTGAGGTCTTGCTGGCTACCTCGCGGACAAGCTGTGCTCCCATATTTTCGAAAGGATCCTTGAGCTCGATCTCTTTTGCAACTGTAACACCGTCCTTGGTAATGGTCGGTGCGCCGTATTTCTTGTCAATCACAACGTTCTTGCCCTTGGGGCCGAGCGTTGCCTTTACTGCATCCGTAAGCTGAGTGATGCCCTTGAGCATCGATCTCCTTGCTGCCTCATCAAAAAGAAGCTGTTTTGCCATATGTCATTTCCTCCTGAAAAATTGTGTTTGGATTTTGGTTATTCTACGATGCCGAGTATGTCTTCTTCTTTTACGATCAGATAATCAGTCCCATCAATATTTACCTTGGAGCCTGAATACTTGTCAAAAAGGATGATATTGCCGACCTTCAGTTCCTTAACTTCTGAACCGACAGCCTCAACTTTTCCCTTCTGGGGCTTTTCTTTGGCAGAATCAGGGATATAGATCCCGCCTGCTGTTTTTTCTCCTTCTTCAGAGTAGGATACAAATACCCTTTCCTTCAATGGCTTAAATTTCATAAGCATTTCTCCTTTCTTCAATAATAGATTTTTGGGTTATTAGCACTCAATGCCGGTGAGTGCTAATATAACTGGATTTGCTCGATTATAGCAAGGTCAAATGAGGGAAGAATAAGCCAGTCAAATACGTTTTTTCTCTTATTTTCTCTTAAAATCTTCTGTTTTAAATAGATTACTGCGAAAGTGATTTTTTCTTTGCAACCAGAAAGTTATCTATAGCTTCCCGGTAAAAATCAGCCTTATTTCTTATCTCCTGGGGTATCCTGTTCTCATAGAGCTTAAAGCCTTCTTTTACTTCAGCGCCAAAAACCGCATAAAAATCACCACGCCTGACAGCCTCGTCAACTTTGGCCGAATTGTAAAGATAGATATCATTGATTATTGTACGGGAAAGCCTCCGCGCCTTTTCGATCGACTCATCAGTCTTTACATCTGCTGTCCGAGCTGGGCGCCGGCTCCAACCCTGCCCGGCGCCTCGGCATCCTTTTCTGCCGGCCTGCTGTTCAGGCGCTTTCGGAGCTGCGTTGGTTGGGGCTGTACTTCCGGCTTTGTCAGGCTCAGCGGGAACTCCGCTCTTGATCCGGTTGATCGACTCGATCAGTCTTACAGAAAGATCATGCTCCTCGATGTAATCGTCAGCTCCATAGAGAGACACCGGGTCTCTTCTGTATTTTGTCTTGTCATATATCGAGGGCACAAGGATCAGCTTCATCTCTTTTGTTTCAGGCCGCGACTTCAGTTTTTTGCAGACCTCGAACCCGTAGATCTTCGGAAGGGCGACCTCTATAATGCCGAATGCCGGCAGTTCCTTTAGAGCCTTCACCATTGCATCTATGCCATCAACAGAAGTAATGACTGTATATCCTTCCCCAACAAGGAGATTCTTGATATTCTCGACAACCGATGCGCTGGAATGAGCAAGAAGGATCTTCTTGTGATCTAATGACTTCTTTTCCTGGACAGCCGGCTTTTTGATAACGAGGACTGTGCTGCACTTAGGGCACTTGAACCTCGAACCCTGAGGAGAGAGCTTTGTCTCGTCTACCTTCAGCCTTGTCTTGCATTTTGGACATACAACTACCACGTGCTGAACCTCCTTGGCTGCCACAGTTTAATGGTGATGAGACCCGCAAGGAATCCTCCTGCATGTGCAAGCCAGGCAATACCTCCCTGGCTCTGCATTCCCTGCGTTATCAAGCCATTTACAACCTGTATAATAGCCCAAAAGCCTATAACTATCAAGGCTGGAATCTGCACGGACTGCACAAAAAAACCGAGAAAGATGATCGTATGTATCCTCGCCATCGGAAAAAGGAGAAGATAGGCTCCAAGCACACCTGAGACCGCACCGCTTGCTCCGATCATCGGCACGCCTGAGTCCGGTTGCACTCAGCGTATGTGACAAGGCAGCTGCAATCCCGCAGAACAGATAGAAGAGGATGAACCTGAAGTGGCCGAGCCTGTCCTCGATATTATTGCCGAATATCCAAAGGTAGAGCATATTGCCAAAAATATGGAAGACCCCGCCGTGCATGAACATGGAGGTGAAAATGGTAAGAAGGGGATGTATGGGCTGGGTAGATTCAAAAGTAACAATATTATGCGGAATAGCACCATAGGCATAGACAATACGCTTGCCGTCAACGTCTGTCACGAGCTGGAGCAGGAAAACGAGAATATTCAGCCCGATGATACCGATAGTGACAAAGGGAAATGTATTGGTTGGGTTGTCGTCTTTATAGGGAAACATTCGGCCTGATCCTGCGGGTGAAGATACCCTGTGCCATAATACTCATGGCATATTGTGCCTCTCCTGGGCAATGCTGTCCATCATACATATTCTCTTCAAATAGGCCCCTGTATAAGATTTTTTATCTTTCACCAGCTCATCAGGTGTGCCCTCGAACACAATGCATGCCGCCCTGATCGCCGCCTTCAGGGCCGATATCAACTACCCAGTCAGCCGCCCTGATAACATCGAGATTATGCTCGATCACGACAACAGTATTGCCTGCCTCGACAAGCCTGTTCAAGATATGAAGCAGGGCCTTCACATCATCAAAGTGAAGCCCGACAGTCGGCTCGTCAAGGATGTACAGAATATCCGCGGTTGGGCCTTGCGAGGGGGGGATGACTGTGTCGCCAACTCTGAGCAGATCTTTAATCTCTGGGCCTCTCCCCCTGAGAGCGTAGTAGCAGGCTGTCCAAGCCGGAGATACCCCAGCCCGGTTTCGATAAGCAAAGAAAGCTTTGTTTTTATGGGGGGGTAGTCATTGAACAGCACAAGCGCCTCCTCCACGGTAAGGTTCAGAATATCGTAGATATTCTTTCCCCTGAACGTCACACGAAGCGCCTCCGGCCTGTACCGCTTGCCAGAGCACTTCTCGCAGGTGATATAGAGGTCCTCGAAAAAAAACATCTCCATAAGCTGATACCCGCCGCCCTTGCATGTCTCACATCTTCCGCCCGCGACATTAAATGAAAAGAAACCGGGCTCATATCCATGTGCCTTTGCTTCTTTTTGCTGGGCAAATATCTTTCTGATATGGTCAAATACCTTGAGATAGGTTGCAGGGTTTGAACGCGGACTCTTGCCGATCGGCGATTGATCAATGAGCCTCACCCCTTTCAGGTGCTCCTCACCTTTCAAGACCATGAAACGGAAGCGGCTGCTCATTGCCGACCCTGAAATGGCGGGCAAGGCCGCGGTACAGGGTCTCGACAACAAGACTGCTCTTGCCTGATCCGGAAACACCGGTGACTGCGATCAGTCTTTTCAGGGGGATATTCAGATCCAGACCCCTGAGATTATTGCCACTGGCACCGGAAAGCATCAACTCATCTCCTGAGAACAACCTGCTCTTTGACGGAAGCTGGACCTTTTCCTGGCCGCGCAGATACCTTGCGGTAAGCGTATCTGCCTTAAGAAAATCCTGCAGAGGGCCGGAGAAGACTACATTGCCACCCCTGATGTCCGCCGCCAGGACCAAGCTCAATGATCCAGTCAGAGGCCTCGATAATACTCCTGTCATGCTCAACAACGATGACCGTGTTCCCCAATTCTGCAAGCTGCTTCAATATGCCTGCAATCCTGTCTGTGTCTCTCGCATGGAGACCGATGGTGGGCTCATCCAGCACATAGAGCGTTCCTGTAAGGACTGACGCAAGCTGATTCGAAAGATTGATCCGCTGATATTCACCGCCGGACAGGGTCTTACCATAGCGGTTAAGCGTGAGATATCCAAGCCCAACCTTTTCGAGATATTCGATCTTCATCGCTATCTGTCTCAGCAGTTCCTTTGCCGTCTCCCGTCTGAAGGGTGAAAGGTCGATATCGGCGAAAAATGAAGCAAGCACATTGATCGGCATGGCAGAAAGTTCGGCAATATCAAGACCCGCAATTTTATAGGCAAGAACCTCTTTCTTTAATCTCTTACCGCTGCAGGCATGACAGGTGCTCGACCGTCTGTATCGTGAAAGAAATACTCGCACATGAAGCTTGTACCGCCAGCCTTCAAGCTCATCAAAGAAGTCATCAATGCCATAAAATCCTTTGACGCCTTTAAAAAGAATGGTCTTTTCTTCAGGCGAGAGGTCAGCATAGGGTTTATTTAGATCAAGACCTGCCTTTTTCCCCTTTTCCAGAAGCTGCTTTTTCCACCACTTGGCTGCCGGTTTGTTCCAGGGATCGACTGCCCCTTTTGCAAGGGAGAGGCTCCTGTCAGGGACAATGAGATCCTCGTCATACTGAAGGGTGTCCCCAAAGCCTTTGCAGACAGGGCATGCTCCGATCGGATGGTTAAAAGAGAAGAGCAGAGGCGACGGTTCCGACAAGACAATACCGCAGTCCTCACAGGCGTGCTCTGATGAAAAAGGCAAGATATTTTTGCTGACTCCTGACGTTCCGCTGCAGCCTGCTTTGACTGACCACTTTTTGCTGCTTGATGACTGCTTATTATAAGACCCGCATGCTGCCCTTGCCTTCTCTCCATGCGGTTTCTATGGAATCGGAAAGTCTCGGTTCGTCTTTAATGATGAGCCGGTCAAGCACCATGGTGAGATTGCCGTCAACCTGCAAGCCAGGTCCAAGTTCTGCCATCTCCCCGTCTTTCCATGCCCTGGTAAAGCCCTTTCTCTTCATCTCTTCAGGCGGCTCTTTTGTATCAAAGAGGATGAACGCCTTTTGCTCCGGCATATTTTTCTACAAGCTCTGCCGATATCTGCGATGGGTCCCATTTTCGTATTTCCTTGCCGCACCGGGGGCAATATGGGGTTGAGACCTTTGCATAGAGAACCCTAAAGAAATCATACAGTTCTGTAAGCGTACCGACTGTCGAGCGCGAACCGCGAATGGAGTTCTTCTGCTCAAGCGCTATGGCAGGCCGTATGTTCAAAATAGCGTCAACATCAGGTCTGTCGAGCTTTTCGAGGAATAGCCTGGCATAGGAAGAGAGGGATTCTATAAACCTCCATTGGCCTTCGGCAAAGATCGTATCAAAGGCAAGCGAAGATTTGCCTGAACCGGAGACTCCGGTCACGGCAATGACCTTGTTGTGGGGGATACGGAGGGTTATGTTTCTGAGATTGTTCTGTCGAGCGCCTTCAATGATCAGTTCCTGTGTGGACATCCTGTTATTTTAACACAGCCTGAGTATGCGCAAAAGAACGCTGAGAAAGTTGAGGGATACTATGGCTGTTTTGCTCTTCTTATCTCCTGGGCTTTTTCAAACAGCACAAGTCTTTTCGTCTCATCTCCCTTGCCTGCATAGGCATTGGCAAGGTTGAGATAAAGGTAATCCTCGTCCGGAGCATATTCCAGGGCCTTCTCGAGTGTCGCAATTGCATCATCCAGCCTCCCTGCCTTGATATACTGCACTGCCAGATTGTTCCTGAAGACAGGAGATGACGGGTAGATCGCTATAGCCTTTTGAAAACTGTCGATCGCCTGCTCCCTACTTCCCATCGCACCGTATGTTCGCCCCATTTTATTCAGGATATCGACATGAAGAAGACTGTCTTTCGTTCCCTTCATCGCTTTGTCGAGGTATTCAAGGGCCTTCTCATAGTTGCCGAGTCCGTATTGCACGTCGCCGAGGTTATAATATACTGCAGTATAATTCTTGTCAGCCCTCAGCGCCTTCTCAAAAAGCTCGTTTGCCTTCTCATATTGCTTCTGTTCCTTGTACACGATCCCAAGATTGTTATAGGCCCTGGCATTGTTCGGCGCCTTGGATGATAACGTCACTCCATAACGTTTCAGGTGCCTGCCAGACACGGTTCCTGCTTATCGTGCCAACCGCAAGAAAGACGACAATCACAACAACCAGGCCTATCTTGGCTCTCTGGTGCTGCACAATCCTGTCAACAGCAGCCATGGAGGCCACACATAATCCTATCGACGGCAGATACATCCTGTGCTCATTAATAACATCGCGTATGGGTATCACGCTTGACTCCACCAGCAGTGCGACAAAAAACCATGCAATGCCGAATGAAACAAGCCGCGCCCTTTTATAGGTAGCGATCGCAAGATAGATAAGTAATCCGAAAACGCAAAGCGGCAGGATCATATCCTGTGACAATAAGGTGGCTGGATAAAGGATAATCATAATCCAGGGTCTGGTTCATCGGAAGGATCATGAGCCTGAGGTAGGTAGTGATAACGTTGAACTGGGTCCAGAGATATTCGCTTCTTGAAATCTGAACCGTATCCCGCGAAAGCGAATCGAGCGATGCTGCCATATCACCCAAGCGATTTTCCGGCAATGATGACCGTTGACAGAACAAGCACAACCGGCACGAGCAACAGAAGAAACGCCCGGACAATGCCTCGTATTTTTTCGTTCTTATCCCTGAAACCAAAGAAATATATCTCGCACAAAAAGACCATGAGCGGAAGAGTAAAGGCTATCTCCTTTGTCTTCATGGCCAGAACAGCCGAAAGAAGCGAGACAGAAAAAAACCCTGTTGCTTTTAGAAGGCGCTTTTCCTCCCGCTCCTGTCTGGCAGAGTCTTGCCTTTACATAGAATAACAATGAAGTGAGGTAGAAAAGAGTGGCAAGAGAAGCAAAACGCTGGGAAAGATAGGTAACCGCCTGTGTCTGTATTGGGTGCACAAGAAAAAGAAATACAGAGGAAAACACGAGAAAATCCTTTGAATAATTCGTTTTCTGAATCTCCGGAGTGGCAAAAAAAAGACGCAGCAGAAAGAACAGGATCAGGGCATTGGCAATATGAATGCCGATATTGGTCAGATGATATCCCCGAACAGCAAGACGGCCGTATGCGTAGTTCAGTGCAAAACTCAGGTATCCGACATACCGGCGACTCGAAACATTCTGCAGCGCCAAGCGGCAGGCTCTTTATTGCCTGATTTTCGGTAATGATCGCCCCTGTCATCAAAGATAAAGGGGCCTGTAATGTGTTGCTATAGATCAGGATGCCAAGAAGAACAATCCCGACAATACCCCATGCACAGGACCAATCTTCCGATCGCTGCCAGGGGAAACAGGAACAACCATTAAAAAGTTCTGACGTTGTTGCAATCAATAGTATATGTATCGCCCGAGACTCTTGTCCCGGGTATTCCGGTAGCAGTAGCCATAAAACATGTAGCAGTAGCCCCGGAAGTAGTTATGCTATAAGTAAACTGCATGTTAGTCCCCGGCTTAAATCCCGGGAGAAATCCCTGTATAGCTGCCACATTACCCAAGGTCGCGTTAGTGCATACCGGTGGAGGCCCGCCAGCCCTATAATAACAACCGTTTTCTGCAAAATACTGCTCCTCGAGAAGCCTCAGATTCTCAAGGTTCGTATATCGCCTCGGTCCTCGCTGCCCTCTTCTGCTGACCAATATAGCCAGGAATAGCGATAGCTGCAAGAATGCCTGATGATAGCCACAGTAATCAAGAGCTCGATCAGGGTAAAACCTTTTCTGTTCATTTCATTCCTCCTGAAAACCGTTGATATAATTCGACCACATAGTATTCTCAAACAAATTGGGCAATCAGTCAATTACTATTTGTCTGCTGTCCCAAAAGCATCTTATTCCCTCACTACTCTCCATTATAGACTTTAGTAACACGGTAGACAACATATTCTGCATTTTTCAAAACCGGCTGCAGCATCTTTTCCTTGTCAAATCTTTTAGCATAAGGCAATGGCGCATAGACATGCGTCACTCCATATTTCGTCAATACCGCAGTCCTGTCAACATCATTACGGTCACTAAAGAATGCATCAATATCATTATATTTCTGTTGAGCCTCCTGCGATATTGGAGTAATGCGCTACATAAGACTGATAAAAGCAGAGGACTGATTGCCTGCCTGCAAGGTTTGCCGCTAGCGACGCAGTGTTCATATTCGACGGGTGAAGAATGACTGCATCCGACGGCGTTTCACTTAGAATAGATACCACCTGCAGAGCCGGAGAGCTGATAACATCATAATTTTTACTGTATCGCAGCGACAAAAACTGTACGGTCCCGGGCAGGGCCAATATCAGAACAAGGCTGATGGCCTGCCAAAATTTATCCGGGTCTTTTTCAAGCCGCGCCAATCCATAGGATACCAATAACCATGCCCCTGTCAGCGCTTCAAAGGAAAACCACATGGTATTATTCGTTCGGATGAGTTCAGGCACAACCGGTCCGAGGAAAAACAGTTCTGACAGCACATATCCGGTCGAGATAAAGAAAAAAAGAAATAGTATCGTTGCGTTAAACGAACTCTTCCGAAAAGCTTCGAGAACAACCGGAACGCCTATCATTCTTACCCCAAAAACTACGCAAGAACAACAACAGGCAGGGCAAGCAAAATAAAGACACTCGATGGATGCTGAAAACCAAGTATGCCTAACGATACTTTGAAGCGATCCAGTAGTGAAAACCTTATGATATGTGTTCCAGACCCTCCCTTCGGAAGACCATCATATCCATAATCATTACGAACAAGGATACAGTGAGGAAATAATCACCAACTTCTTCCCTTCTGTCGCTTGTCACGAAGGATCTGAATGATTGAAGTAAGACATGCAGCAGCCATGAGATGCGGCCCCAAAGAACTCTTAAACCCGTATCCGGCAAATCCAAGCACCGCAAAAATGAGAAGATTCCCTGATCTTCCGTCGGCAAAATATTCACTGAGATGCAGGATGCAGAGAAGACATCACAATAACTGCCGGCAAAAAACCGTTCAGCGTTAACAGGGGCCATATCGTTGAATTGAAAAGGTTGTTCCAGGGCCCATCGTGTGGCAAGAGACCAGAGCAGCTCCGGGGATAAAGGATAGGTCGGAACCAAAGATCAGGAGACCGGTCACTACACCGACTAATCTTGAGCCCAAATATCTTCTGACAAAAAGATACGGAAGATAGACAAGAAGACAAAAGTAGAGAAGGGGAAGAGTAAAAGTATGCAAGCCTTATTGTATCTATCCTGAATAAACGGCTGAACATCTCTATCTCAAGATGCATATTGAGATGATAGTGCCCGAAACCTACACCACTTGCATAAGGGAAATATGGCGGATATACATTTTTCAATACATTGATAATGCCAAGATGAAAGATGGACTCATTCAAGTTGGTATGACGCATGAGCATCCCACGCTCGTGTAAACAATATCGGTAAAATAGCTCAAGTGAAGCAACAAGAAAACGGCACTGCCGAGAAGGATTAAGACGAGCAGGTCTTCTGCTGTTGTATGTGACGGTATCGCGTGCTTTCGATCCCTGAATGTTATGTAAAGCCATGCAAAAAAGACCGCGGCAAAGAAAGGATAGAGAAGCCAGGGCAGAGACAGCATTCGAAAGATAGTGTAGGGTAGCGGCATCAGGGCAACGCCAAGAGCTATGGAATGTGCAAGGGCTGCAACGTATTCCTGCTCCTTCCATTTCAACAACCGCTTGAGAAGGTTGCCGGGGACATAAAAGCAGACAAAAACACCGACAAACCAGACAAGAGTACCGCCCAATGGAAGCATATATGCAGTTCTAAAAAACGCTGCGATCAACCCAACGGTTACGAAAAGAAGCAAACAACACCTTTTCCCTGCTGATCAGAATTCCCTGCTTTAGCATCTCAGTTTCTTACGTGCCTGTCAGCGTGCTGCAGCCGGAATTCCTGAACCAGGCAATAGTTCTATCCAGCCCCTCGTCAATACCTAAACTTGGACACCAGCCAAGAACATCATATGCCTTTTTGTTGCTGCAGAAAAAATGCTCCGCCTCTCCCTGACGTTTCTCTATTGAATCTTCAAACGTTTCCAATCCCTCATGCCTCCATCAGAAACTTTAGCGACTTTGTACACAACAAATTCTGAATTCTTCAAAACCGGCGTCATCATGTGTTCTTTATCAAATTCCTGCGCATACGACAACAGCGCATAGACATATGTCACCCCATATTTTTTCAAAATTATCAGCCTATTGTCTTTGCCGTTATCATCAAAGAAATTTTCAATATCTTTCAAACGCTGCTCCGATTCTGCCTGGCCCGCATTATGCCAGACAAACGACTGGTAGATGCTTACTACTGTCTGCCGACCGGCAAGGTTTGACGCCAACGAAGCAGACTTCATGTTTGGCGCATGGAGAATGACTGCATCCGGCGGAATTGTCTCAAGAAAAGAGACGACCTTTAGAGCATTCGGACTGACGACATCATAGTTCCTGATATGTCTGAGGGAAAGAAACTCTATGGTGCCCGGCAGCGACAATATCAGGACTAAACTGGTAGCTTGCCAGAATTTGTCCGGATCCATCTCAATCCTCGCCAGCCTGCAGGAGACCAATAACCACGCAGCAGTCAACGCCTCGAAAGAAAACCACATAGCATTATTCGATTTAATATCGGCAGAAACAACAGAACCGAGAAAAAACATTTCCGAAAAAATATAACCGGCCGCAACAAAGAACAGGAGAAAAACAATAGTCGGATCAAATGATTCTCGTTGAAATCCCTTCATGACATCAGGGATACTGATCACCCTTGCTCCTAAAACCGCAACAAAAGTAATAGGCAGAGCAAGCAGGAGAACAGTAATGGGCGGATGCGGGAAGCCAAGATAGTCAAGCGATTCTCTGAAACGTTCCATCAGTGAAAAGCTGACGCTGTGTGTTCCCGCCCCACCCCTCAATAGCACGATATCTGCAACCATGACGAACATGGATATCAGCGAAAATAGGACAATCTTTTTCCCTTTCTGCCGATCATTCCGCAGGGTCAGTAGCAGGCCGGTGAGGAATGCAGCAGCCATAATATGAGGGCCCATTGAGCTTTTGAAGCCGTATCCGGCAAATCCAAGCACTGCAAATATGAACAGGTCCTCGGTTTTCCCTTCGACAAAATACTCCTTCAGGTGCAGGATGCAGAGGAACATGACGATCACGGCAGGCAAAAAACCGTTCAGCGTTAACAGGGGCCAGATCGTTGAATTGAAAAGGTTGTTCCAGGGCCCATCTTGTGGCAACATACCGAGCACTCCGGGGATAAAGGATAGGTCGGAACCAAAGATCAGGAGACCGGTCACCACACCGACTAATCTTGAGCCCAAATATCTTCTGACAAAAAGATACGGAAGATAGACAAGAAGACAAAAGTAGAGAAGGGGAAAGTAAAAGTATGCAAGCCTTATTGTATCTATCCTGAATAAACGGCTGAACATCTCTATCTCAAGATGCATATTTAGATGATAGTGCCCGAAACTTACACCACTTGCATAAGGGAAATATGGCGGATATACATTTTTCAATACATTGATAATGCCAAGATGAAAAATGGACTCATTCAGATTGGTATGACGCATGAGCATCCCACGCTCTGTGTAAACAATATCGGTAAAATAGCTCAGTTGAAGCAGGACAAGGACAAACACGCCTAAAACAAAAATCGCCAGCAGATCATTCAGGTTTGTTTGAGGTTTTTCCCTTCGGGGCCAGTCCCTGATCATGATTATGGTCCAAATGAAAAGCAGACCCCCCAGAAAAAGATAAAGCAGCCAAGGCAGTGCCAGTATTCGAAAGATAGTGTATACCACAGGCACCAGGGCAACGCCAAGAGCTATGGAATGAGCAAGGGCTGCGAAATATTCCTGCTCCTTCCATTTCAGGAGCCTCTGGAGAAGGTTGCCGGGGACATAGAAACAAATAAACACACCGACAAACCATACAAAAGAATCGCTCAGCGGAAGCATATAGGCAGTTCTAAAAAACGCTGCGATCAACCCAAGAATCAAAAAGACAATAAACATTGCCTTCTCTCTGCTGATCAGAATCCCCTGCTTTTCCATCCCAGATTCTTATGTCCCTGTCGGCGTGCTGGAGGCGAAATCCCTGAACCAGGCAATGGTTCTATCCAGCCCCTCATCAATACCTATACTTGGACGCCAGCCAAGAACATCATATGCCTTTTTGTTATTGCAGAAGAAATGCTCTGCTTCTCCCTTCCGTTTCTCTATTGCACCAATGATGAGCTTTATTGGCTCCCCCATTTTTTGAAGGATTTTTTCGGCAATATCCCTGATGAGATATTCAGCGCCGCTGCCGACATTTATGACCTCGCCTCTGGCAGAGCTGCTGAAGGCAGCGCGCAGATAGGCGTCAATAAGGTCATCGCTATAAACAAAGTCCCTTGTCTGATCTCCGGCGGTCATTCTGAAATCCTTTTTTTCAAGGCAGTGCCGGATCAACGAGGGGATGAACATATCCGTGCTCTGTCCAGGGCCGTACACAAGAAATGGCCTGAGCGTTACAACGGGCAGGCCAGACGTCCGGTAGAGCATCTGCCCCAGATGCGTAGCCGCTACCTTGCTCAGCGAGTAAGGCGAAACCGGCATTTCCCTTTGCGATTCGACAAAGGGCGTACTGACCATTGCCATACTCTTCAGAACTGCCGGTATTTACTATGCAGGCAGGAGATGTTCCCGTATCCAGAACCGCCTTGAACAGGTTGATCGTTCCTGCCAGATTGTGTTGAACTATGGGGGCAAGAAGTGCAATATCTCTTGTTACATCACGTGCAGCGGCGAGATGAAAAATAACCTTTGGCCTTGCACCGGAAATGACATTTGCAGACCGAGGTCATAGTGAGTAATATCTCCGCGCCAGACAGTTATCCTGTCTTCAATATCGCTAAGCCGGGGTCTGTCACTGCCGTCTCTCACCAAAACGTGAACTTCCGCATTCAAGATTTACGAGATAACGACTGAGGTGGGAGCCGATAAAACCATTAGCACCGGTCACAAGGACAGGTATGCCGGCAAACAGCTGACTATGCGTCATTCCATACTTTCCAGGGCGCATCTCCGTTTTCACAGAGACGGTTCAGAAAGTCCATATCCCGGAGCGTATCCATGCACTGCCAGAATCCTGAATGGTGGTAAGACCATGAGATTGCGATCTTTCGCGAGCCTTTCAAGCGGCTCTTTCTCAAACACGCAGGCATCATCGTGCGAAAGGTAGTCAAAGACACCCTTATTCAGAACAAAAAAACCGCCATTAATTACGCCATCGCCTGTCTGGGGCTTTTCCCCGAATTCTGCAACACGATCACCCTCAATGACCAGCTCTCCGAATCGTGAAGGCGGTCTTACGCCGGTTACGGTTGCCATTTTACCGTGCGAACGGTGAAAGTCAATAGTCTTGCGAACATTCACATCGGAAACGCCGTCGCCGTAGGTCAGAAGAAACATGTCAGAGTCGATATACTTTTCCACGCTCTTTATCCGGGCGCCGGTCATTGCCCTGAGCCCGGTATCTGCAAGGGTAATCTCCCAGTCATCCTGAGCGCCTGAATTATGAAAAACAATGCTCTCCTCTTTCGAAAGAGTCGATCGTAAAATCGTGGGTCCTCATCCGGTAATGAAAAAAATACTCTTTTATGACCTCGCCTTTGTAGCCAAGGCATATGATAAAACGCCTGAACCCATGATGGGCATAGATCTTCATGATGTGCCAGAGTATCGGCTTCCCGCCGACAGGTACCATGGGTTTAGGGATGAACTCTGTCTGCTCTCTCAGTCGTGTGCCGAAACCTCCTGCAAGGATCACCACAGGGATGTCGTTCTTCTTCATGCGTTCTCTCCTCTGCCCTTCTCTGCGTCTTGGAGGTGGCGGAAGAGTGTGAATATTCCTCGCGAACAAGAAACATAGGGCGCTGTTTCACCTCAACATAGAGTCTTCCGATATACTCTCCCGATTATGCCAAGGGCAAATAACTGGAGGCCTCCGACAGCCAGAACAGGCAAAAGAATAGAAGCCCAGCCCGGTATGAACTTATCGGTAAACAATTTAATATACATGACCCAAAAACTCCCGGCAGCCGCAATAAAAGCGGATGCAATACCGGCAATAGAGGCGAATCGAAGGGGAATATAGGTAAATGAGACGATACCGTCAAGACTGAGCGAGAAGAGTGAACTGATATTGAACTTGGACTCCCCTGCAGTCCTCTTTTCTCTGTCATATGTGACAACTGCATACCGGGATTCCAGCTGCAGGATCATCGCCCTGATAAGCCGGTTTCTCTCAGGAAGGGCATTGAACGCAGCCAGAAGTGATTTTGACATGAGCCTGAAGTCGCCATGGTTATAGACAATATTAACGCCAAGGACCTTGAGAAGACGGTAATAGCTCTCTGCAAAGAATCTCTTAAAAAAAGAGTCCGTATCACGAGACTTCCTGACACCAAGCACAAGATCGTACCCCTGCTCATAATGGCCGATCATTTCTTCTATCTTCTCCGGCGGATCCTGGAGATCTGCATCTATGGTCACTACTGCATCACCCTTTGCATGATACAGACCTGCAGAGAGCGATCCCTGAAACCCAAAGTTTCTTCTTAGGGATATGATCCTCAGATGCGGGTCCTATCAAAAAGGACCTTCAATGCGTTCAGCGTCTGATCAGTGGACCCATTATCAACATAAATAAATTCGTAGTCCGATATTGCACGCTGCAAAAGCAAGCCAGCCATAATATCAGACAGCCTCTTATGTGTTGCTACGCACAACTTCCTCTTCATTGTGGCAGGGAATAACAATAGACAAGAGGCCCGGTCTTCCTCATGGCTTCCTTGCGATAGCAAACACGCTAAGCCCAAAGGGGTAGTTCAGTCCTGAAGCCAGTATGCGATTTTCAAACTTGAGTACGCCGTCAAGTATCCTGTTCACGATCTTGCCTGATGCTGCCAGATCACCGACCTTCTTTTTCTCCCTGCTGCCGTTGAATGCCCTTCGCATCGTGCGAACGAGCGACGCAGGAAAGAAAAGGACAAAAATTCCAGTAGGTTGCCCGTTCAATGCTAAACCCGGCCTGTTCCAGAAGATTTATGATCTCCTGTTTTGTATAGCGCTGGTAATGGCGATTAACTGAATCATGACGGCTCCAGAGAAACTGAAAGGCAGGCACAAAAACGATCGCACGCCCCTTCGGCTTCAAGATACGTAACCACTCATGCAGACCCCGCAGGGGTTCGTCAATATGCTCAAGGACATCCGAGGCGATCACTATATCGAACTGACCATCGTCAAACCCTGTTGCGCATCCATCAGCAACGCTGATATCAGCATCTCCGAAGCTCCTGCTGTATCTGTACAGAACATTCATTAATATCAATCCCCACAACCTTTGTAAAACCCTTCCTTTGCAACAGCCGGATGAGGGGCCCTCCGGAACAGCCAACCTCAAGGATGGACATGCCCCTGTCAAATTGCTTGAGAAGCCTCCATATCATGTCACGCCGGCCGGTGAACCACCAGTGCTTTTCTTCAAGAGAATGGTAGAGAGAAACATAGGCGTCATCCATGAGCTATTTATTTGAACTGAAAAACCGTTTGTACCAGTCCACTGTTTCCTTGAGACCCTCCTGAAGCGAAAAGGAAGGCTTCCAGCCAAGCATGGATCGAGCCTTCTCTGAAGAAAGATACTGTTTCAGGATTTCGCTGCTTGCCTGATTCAGCACCACAGATTCGAGCCCTGCTTTACCCATGCCAGAAAGGATCTCCTGCACAATTTCCAGAACCGTGATCGGCTCGTCATTGCCAAAGTTAAAAGCATGCCCCCATAATGCGGGATCGTCCATCTTTTCCGCCAGAAGGATATATGCCCGGGCAGCATCTCTCACATAAAAATAATCCCTCACATAACTACCGTCACTTCGTATCACCGGTTTCTCGCCAAGGAAAACCGAGCGAATCGTGCCCGGGACGATCCTGTTAAAATTCAGATCTCCGCCACCGAAAAGATTCCCGCAGCGCGTCACGCAGACCGGTAACCCATAGGAATGAAAATACGTCTGCGCGATAAGATCCGCACAGCTCTTTGATACATCATAGGGGTTCCTTCCTCTGAGCGGCATATCTTCCGTATAGGGAAGATGCTCGTGGTCGCCGTACGCCTTATCGCTTGACGCCACAACAATCTTCTTTACCCGCTTATTTCGCCGGCATGCCTCAAGCAGTACCCATGTTCCCTTAATGTTCGACTCAAAGGTAGAAAGGGGATTATTGTTTGCAATCGGAACAATCGTCTGAGCGCCAAGGTGAAAAACCGTATCTATTTCATATTCATTCAGCGCACGCTCAACAACTGCCATATCCTCAAGGCTCCCTAATATTGCTGCGATTTTGTCTGTAATCCCCTCCCTGCTTACCCTTGAATAGGGGACATGATCCCTCACCAGTCCGACAAGATTCGCGCCCCGGCTGAGCAATTCCTCGGCAAGCCATGACCCCAGAAGCCCTGTATATCCTGTTATAAAAACATTTCTATTGAGCCAGCTATTGTTCATTTACTGTCTATTTTCTTCATGTCACTCTTTTTCCCTTTGTCGCTATGCTTTAACTGCTTCGGACTATTGCCGCCAGAAGCTGCCTGCCTCTCGATTATACCTTCAAGTTCACTAATTTTCATCTTAATCTCAGGAAGATCCCACAGTTGAACGGCATACCTGAATGCCTCAATCGCATCCTCATTTCTGCCCATCTTTGAAAAGATACGGCCCAAAGAAATCAAATATCTCGGGTTAAATCTGTTCCCCATATTCTGGGATACTAATCTGGAAATAATTGCATTATACATTACGGTATCTTCAATGCCATATTTTGCAATAATATCTTTATTTTCAGGGCTATTTTTTATAAAAACGACACTTATTTTATCAATGTAAATAGGTCTCCAATCCTCACGTCCAATGAGCTCAAAAACAAGATTGACCACCGAGTTGTATATGTCAATATAAGGAACAACTATGTAATTAAAATTGTAATGCCTTAGAATCGCCTCCCAAAGTGGAGTCTGTTCATTTCTGGTCTTGATTCCCGCAACTTTTTCATATGCGTTTTCAACCCATTTAGCCTCGTTCATGACCGTTTTGTTGAGTGACCTTGAATCAATAAAGGTCTTCTTTGGATAAAGTCTCCAGGCTATATAGCCTCCATACCCATAATCATTGAACATATTGCCCGGCAGATTGTTCTTTTCAATAAAGTCCACCGCTTTCTCCGGTACACTGTAATTACGTGCGATGCCAAGCCGAGGCTTACCATATGTTATTACACCGGCAAGAAACAGAAGAGATGAAACAAGCATGGCAATAACAAGACCAGTTTCTACACTTCTAAATGCTGATCTATTACTGAGCCTCTTTTCGAGAAGTTCTCTCGTCAAGTAATTACACTCTTTGCCGAGGATCATGGCGGCGGTGATCGCATAAAAGGTATTGAACCTGACCGCCTTCATGCTCATCACAAAGAATCCGAAGAGCACAATGAAATGGGCCAAGTCAAACTTTCTGTTTCTCAAAACCAGGACAAGTGGAAAAATAAAGGCAAGGGCAAAATAGTAGTAATCCAGTGATCTGGTTTTGTTGACGTATGTCGAGAAGTTGGATTCATACTCCTGAATATCCTTTTGAAAAATATCATATTTTGGATTTAAAGACATGGAAAAGGCATCCCAGCCCGTGGGATTAACGTATGAAATCAGTATGGCAAGCAAGGCTATTGCAAAAAAAAGCTCTCTTTCCTTCCGGGTGAAATTACTTTTCTTAAATCCTAATTTTACTGCCTCACTGAGCATATAAGCTGTAATAATAATGACACCCAGGACAAATGCGCCATGCATATTGGCCCAGATAAGCATTACAGGTATAAGGAACAATAGAGTCCTGCCTCTTTTTTCCCTGTATTCCTCTAAGAGAAATATCACAACAGCAGTGAAAAGCATGGAAAACAGGACAGGTCTTTCACCGAGCGAGCCTAAGGTAAGCTTAAAGAGAACAAAGGAAATAATGAAATTGATATATGGTTTGACCCCTGAACGCATCATCTGCCAGGATGCAGTCAGGATGATTAACAAGAGTAGAAGAGATCGGACGAAGATCATGCCGCCAGAGCCAAATGAATCGTAGACAAGATAAAAAATAACCTGGGCAAGCCAGTATTGTTTCAGGAAAAAATGCTCACGCTCCGGGAATGCATTTACATTTTCTTCCATTATAGAGGTGTAGGAGAAAGGGTCAGTTTGAGGAAGATGGCCTTCAGTTACAATATATCTGCCTGTTGCAATGTGCCACCAAAAATCATAATCCCACAATGCATTAAGAAGATAAACATAAAAAAATGAAATGAAAAGGATAAGGAAAGACAGGGAAGTTATTATCGTGATATTCTTTTTGGTCATAAGAGGGAAAAGTTCAGGTTAGGGGTTTCCCCCTAACCTGAAACAAATATATTGAAATAGCTTAGTCAGAATAAAGTTGCTTGGTGTGGATTGCAGCATTCCCTGCATCAGAGGCAGTCAATACAATAGAGTTGCCCTGGACCGAACAAGTAATCCTTCCTGCCGCAGGTGTGCCGGCTATCCAGAGAGAACCAGCTGTGGCTGCCCATGGTGAGGTTTCTCTCTGTAGGTTCTGCTTCGAAGCAACATACTGCGCGCAGAGCCCTGTTCCTGCTGTGGTTCCTGTTCCTGCCGAAAGGAGTGAGCCAAGTGCGCTGTTATTAAAGTCCACAGTTGATTGAATTATACCGGTACCATCTGTGTCTGCCTCAACCAATGCAGCTCCAGCCCCACCGGAAAGACCTTTATTTGCTAAGGTCAGCCAGCCCTGGATTTCTGGTTCAGCCGATGATGCGGATCTTGTTACTGCTCCCTTCCTTGACCTTTCCTGCATGCCGAGATATCCCGGAATTGCGATAGCTGCCAGAATTCCGATGATGGCGACAACGATCAGGAGTTCGATGAGGGTAAAGCCTTTTTGATTCTTGAGATTGTGCATTGCCTGATACATGATGCTTCCTCCTTATTTTGAGATTAATACTTGTGACAAAATGTCACCGCCTAAATTCGAAATACCATGGAAAAATTGAACTTCCACAGTTGCTATAGCCTAATATTTGCAACTGTTATGCCAATTATCTGGCATACAACTTACTGTTTTTTAAGTAATAAACTTAACCGATGATTACAAATTAAGAGTCAAGTGACATTTAATGTCACAGTAAATTATATTTTGTCATTTATTATACAAATCAATAGATAAAATGCTATTACGAAATGCTGCTCCAACAAGTCATTTTCTATAAGCCATCTAAAAATACCCTCTGAGGAGGATTAAGATACAGCCGAGATGGACAAACCCCCAAGTAATTATGGAGATAATAATCATACCTTACGACAAGGCGCCTGAAGTTATGCATCCAGGCAAACAACCGCTCAACACGCCAGCGTCTACAATAACGGCGAAGAGCCCGACCATCCTGTGTCGGAACTTGTCTTGATGTAATAGGCCATCACTACCTCTTTTGTGTTTTCTATGTCTGCTATTTTATCATGTCTCTATGGACTTGGGGTTTATGTAACAGCCTCATCAGAGAAATTAATGGGCAATTATCCTGTATTGGCAAGTGAAAGGAAAACTGTGCTACAACGAATACCTCAACTTGATGGCATTAGAGGTCTTGCTATTTTCTTTGTATTAATATGGCACTATGTTGTTAATCTACTCCCTGACGGGTGGAATTTAGCCGTCTCTGTGCTATCTTTAACCTGGAGCGGTGTAGACCTTTTCTTTGCACTCTCAGGCTTCCTGATTGGCGGTATTCTGCTCGACAATACCGCAGCAGAAAATCTTTATTCTGTCTTTTATTTTAGGAGAGCCTTGAGAATACTCCCCCTCTACTTCATACTCCTACTATCTTTTCTATTTTTTTCCGTAGTCGTTTTAGCAAACAATAACGGGCAGATACTTGAAAAATTCCGCTGGCTCATCTCTGGTGGCTTCCCTTTATGGTCATATGCTACGTTTATGCAGAATTTCGTTGTGGTTAAGGCCCAGCATTTTGGAGACAACTGGCTCGGTGTTACCTGGAGCTTAGCGATTGAAGAACAATTTTATCTGATAATGCCTCCTATTTTAAGGCTTATCCCGAAAAGACATCTATTGAGCTTCATTGTAATAAGCATTGCATCTGCACTACTAACCAGAATATGCTTTCTCAGTGTATTAGAAGGACCTTCTGCTCTCTATACTTCTTACGTTCTCTTGCCGAGCAGAGCCGATTCACTGATGTTTGGGGTATTAGGTGCATGGATAGTTAGGCAACCAAATATCGCAGAGAAGTTGCAGAAAGACCCTGACATCCTGGCCCCCCCCCCTGCTCATCCTCGGCATCGGGATACTCTTTCTTTCATTCCTCAACCTCCCCACCGGCCATATTCTGAGTCTTACAATTGGTTTCACCTGGATATCAGCGTTCTATTTTGTATTTATCCTGTTTGCAATAACAGCAAAGAACAATTTTGTTAACACTGTGTTATGCAGCAGGTTCTTGAGGGGACTTGGGGCTGTTTCATTTTTTGTCTATCTGTTTCATCAGCCATTTCTCGGATTATTCCACTCGCTCATTTTGGCACAGGCACCTCGGCATAATAATATAATAGACTTCGGCGTGACGCTACTGGCTCTTACTACAACAATTGCACTGTCTATAGCGTCATTGCGTTTCATTGAAAAACCTCTCATACAATTCAGCCATAGAAAACGGTACAAATCTTAATAAGGAAAATAACTCTTGCGGTAGACATTTATTACATAGTTGCTCATTGCCCCTTGATTTACAATTCATCCTCGTGATGTAAAGCAATAGAACCTCTAAAATTATGATACATATCGGACTTGATGCAGGTTCTGTAGCAGTTAAGATCATTGTCCTTGATGACAAGGGGAGCATTCTCGAAAGCACCTATCTGCGTCATAAGGGAAGGCCGCTTCATGTCTCGCTGGAACTGCTGAAGACCGTAATGCGTAATGCGTTATGCGTAACGGGTAACAGGTTGAGGACACAATGATACCTGCTCATCACCCATCACGCAGAACGCATCACTGTCTCTTACCGGTTCTGCCGGAAGATTAATCGGAACTATTCTCGGCATTCCGCCGGTCAATGAAGTGGTTGCCCATGCCTATGCAACACGAAAGCTCTATCCCGAGGTCAAAACGATCATCGAACTTGGAGGCGAAGATTCAAAACTCATCTTCCTCGATGAGACTTCTTCCTCAGCAAAGGACTTTGCGATGAACTCGGTCTGTGCAGCAGGCACCGGCTCATTCCTTGACCAGCAGGCAGAACGGCTCAACCTCTCGATCGAAGAGTTCAGCAGGCTCAGTCTTGCGTCTGTAAAACCGCCCAGAATTGCCGGAAGATGCAGTGTCTTTGCCAAGTCTGACATGATCCATCTCCAGCAGATCGCAACTCCTGTCGAAGACATTGCAGCCGGCCTCTGTTTTGCTGTTGCCCGCAACTTCAAAGGCTCTATCGCAAAGGGCCGGACCCTTGAAAAACCCGTCTCTTTCCAGGGGGGCGTTGCAGCAAACAAGGGGATGGAAAGGGCCTTCCAGCGAGATCTTCAATATTGACAACTTGTTCATCCCCGAGGAATTCGCGCTGATGGGTGCCATTGGCGCAGCATGGAAAGACAAGGACTCAGACAGGTTTCATGACTTTGACCTGTCATGCCTGGAAGATTTCATAAATTCGGAACAGCCCCAGGAAAAAGGATATTCTCCTCTCATTGCACCAGGAGCTGACTTCACGAGAAAGACACCTTAAAGACTGTAATGGGTTATGCGTAATGGGTAATGGGTTAATAGTAAAAATGCAAATCCTGTACCGACCTCAGACTCATCACCCATCACTCATCACCTCATCTAAGGCCTATCTTGGTGTTGATATCGGATCCATCAGCACAAATCTCGCAGTAATAGACGAACAATGCAATGTTATTGCCAAGCGTTACCTCATGACAGCAGGCAGGCCTATTGAGGCCGTGAAGCAGGGGCTTGAGGAGATACGCAGAGAGGTCGGCGACAGGATCGCCATTGCAGGGGTAGGAACGACCGGCTCAGGCAGATACATGATTGCTGATTACATCGGTGCCGATATCGTAAAAAATGAGATAACTGCTCAGGCAACCGCAGCAGCCTTTATTGATAAAGATGTTGACACCATCTTTGAGATCGGAGGCCAGGACTCGAAATATATATCACTGAAAAATGGCGTAATTGTCGATTTCGAGATGAATAAGGCATGTGCTGCAGGAACAGGCTCTTTTATCGAGGAACAGGCAGAGAAACTGAATATCTCGGTTAAGGGAGAATTTCAGGAGATCGCTTTGCGCGCAAAGAATCCCTGCAGGCTCGGTGAGCGCTGCACGGTCTTCATGGAAAACTCGCTTATGGCTAACCTCCAGAAAGGTTTGCCGAAAGAAGATCTTCTTTCAGGACTTGCGTATTCAATAGTTCAAAACTACATAAACCGTGTGGTCTGCAAGCGTCCCATCGGAGACAAGATATTCTTTCAGGGCGGAGTCGCCTTTAATAAGGCAGTTGTTGCTGCCTTCGAAAATTATCTCGGCAAAAAGGTTATTGTGCCGGAACATCATGACGTTACCGGCGCCATCGGCATGGCCCTCATAGCACAGGGAGCATATGAAGGACCGTAATGCGTTAAGGGCAATGGGTGATGAGATAACAAGACAAAGACAGATCATGCGTCACGCATCACGCGTCACGCATCACTGCCTTTAAAGGCTTTGAGGCGTCACAGCGCCCATACGAAATATCTTCCTTTGAATGCAAAGGCTGTTCAAATATCTGCGAGATCAACCGTATTAACGTGCACGGTGAAAGGGATCATCTCTATTACGGCGGCAGATGCGAAAAATATGATGTCAGGAAAAAACCGGTCAGAACTGATCTGCCTGACCTCTTCGCATTCAGGAATGAGATGCTCTGGCAGACACATCTGAAATACAGCAGGGAGCACGCGGCAAAGAGCACAGAGCAGGAGAAAAACGGGATCCCAAAACCTTCCTCACGAGGCAAGATCGGCATTCCCTTTATCTTCTATTTCCATGATCTTCTGCCCTATTGGACAACTCTCTTCTGGGAGCTCGGCTTCGAGGTTGTCGTTTCTCCCGGGACCGAAAGGAGCATTATTGACCTTGGCAATGAGACAATCCTTGCAGAGACATGTTTCCCTGTTAAGGCAGCTCATGGCCACATCGCTCACCTGATACAACAACAGGTGGATGCTGTTCTCGTTCCAAGCTTTATCGATCTGAATACTGAAACTGATCCTGCAGAAATCGGCCTTGCCTGTCCTTATACTCAAGCAGGGTCTGGCAGTGAATACTTCTCTGTTGCCGGCTAAAATGCAGGTCAAATGACGATGGAGACTTCATAACTTTAGATAAAATTGAAGTAGGATTGACCCAACCAGCGATAAAGGTGCTTCTAGCTTTGCCTTGCAGTGGATTTGTCTTTATCGTGCATTACTTCAGTAGTTCTGCTTTAGGATAGCTTCCAAAGGGGTTATTCTATGGCTTCATGGCTTCGTGATCTGGTTTGCGCTCCTAAGATAAGTTAATAGAGGGTCCCAAGGTCTAAGAGTGGTTGCTTGCTGAAGTTGACATTATCTTTCTGTTATAAACTTAATTTATTATTCTCTTCATGTGCAAAGATCGCTGTGTAGGGGTTTTGGGGTTTTGGGGGCGCTGCGCGGCGATCCACGCGGAACGAATTCATCGAATCATGGAAATCTTCAAGAAATTCCGCATCGAGGCGGCGCACCGGCTGCCGAATGTACCGGACGGGCACAAGTGCGCGCGCTTGCACGGGCATTCGTTCGAAATCGAAATCCACCTGAATGGCGACGTCGATGCACGCCTCGGCTGGGTCTGCGACTTCTCCGACGTCAGCGCGGCGTTTGCCCCGCTCTTCGAACAACTCGATCACCACTACCTCAATGAGGTGCCGGGCCTGGCAAACCCGACCAGCGAAAACCTGGCCATCTGGATATGGGACATGCTCAGGCCGCGCCTGCCGCTGCTGTCCCGGGTGATCGTCCACGAGACCTGCACTTCCGGCTGCAGCTACGCCGGCAAGCCCGCCTAGCCTCGAAGGATTCCGCGGCGCAACAAGGGGATCAAGGCCGGGAACCAGCCGATGTACGGCGCTGTCTATGGTATTCCTGAACAACAGGCAGGGCACACCCCATCAAATATGTTGCAATGCAACAAACTCCCTGCTAGAGTACGCTCACCCATTTACCCAGAGAGGGAATACCCATGTACGAGCAGATGAATTCGCAGTTCCTTTCCCTCGGCAAGAACTTTGCCGATGCCGCCGTCAAGGCCCAGAGCCTGGCCCTCGCCGGCTTCGAGAAGATCGCCGACCTGCAGCTGAAGGCCGTCGAGAACCACGTCAACGCCTCCAGCGCGTTCTGGTCCGAAGCGTCCGAAGTGCGTGATTTCGAAAGCGCCAAGGCGATCTGGCCGAAGGGCGTGCAGCTGGCCAAGGAATCGGCCGAGAAGCTTTACAGCACGAACCAGGAAGTGTTCGGCCTGACCCTGAAGACCAACGAGCAGCTCGGCAACCTGATGAAGGGTTCGTTCGAGGCAACCAACGAAGCCGTGACCAAGCAGGTCAATTCGGTGAAGAAGGCTGCTTCGGGCAAGTAAGCGAGCCTGCCGGGAACGGTCGTCGCGCTGACGCGCGGCCGGCCGCCCGGGAACCACCTGAAACCGGACGGCTTGCCGTCCGGTTTTTTTTCGTCCGGGACCGTCGGCCTGTTTCGATTCACTGCGGCCGCACCGGCATGCGACACTCTCGCACCATGCCGCGCCTCACGATCACTGGCGGACCGCTTGCGGGCCAGCAATTCAGCTTCACCGATTCCGTGGTCATCGGCCGCGGCGCCTACTCTGACATACGCATCGACGACCCGACCGTTTCGCGCCGCCATGCCGAAGTCCATTGCGGCGATGACGGCATCTGGCGCATCCACGACCTCGGCAGCGCCAACGGCATCCTGCATGGCGGCAATCCGATTCGCGGCGAACTGCTGATCGGGGACCACGTCGAACTGGTCATCGGCGAGGTGGCGGTCGAGCTCAGTACCGGGGACCTGAACGAGCCCGGGCACGGTGCCGGACAGGCTTTCCCCCAGTTGCTCGACCGGCTCGAGCTGGTGGCCTGGATCTCGGCCCTGCCGGCGCGACGCGAAGAGCCCGCCCTGCTGATCGAACAGATCCTCGATGCCGTGCTCGGCGGTTTCGACGGCTGCATCCGTGTCGGCCTCTTCGTCAACCGTCCCGGCAGCGCCAACCTGACGCCCTACGCCTGCCGCAGCGAGGGCGCATGCGAAGACTGGCCATCGGGTGCGGACATCGCGCAAGCCTGTCTTCGCCACGTCGATGGCGTCGCCGGTGGTGGCGCGTCGCTGGAACCCCTGGGCGTGACCGATCCACCTGCCGGGATTCTTGCCGCGCCAGTCATCCTGGCCGGCGAAACCATGGGTGTCGTCATCGCCGAGTCGGAGCGTCCGGATACCTGGAACCCGATGGACCGCTCGATCGCGAAGGCCATCGCCAGTGTCATCGCCGGCCTGCTGGAGGCCGAGCGCAGCAGCCATCCTGCCCGGCGCGTGGCCGAGCGCGACCTGCTCCTTGCGCGTCGCGTGCAGCAGCATTTCCTGCCGCAATCGCAGATCCGGGTGCCGGGATACCAGTTTGCCGAAGCCTATGTGCCGGCGCGCGTCGTCGGCGGCGATCACTACGACTATTTCCGTTTTGCCGACGACCGCGTCGGCCTGATCATCGCCGACGTGTCCGGCAAGGCCGTTTCCGCGGCCCTGGTCATGGCCCGCTTCGGCATGGGCGTGCGCCTGCTCGCCAGCCAGGCGGGAAATCCGATGGACTTGCTGGTGACGCTCAATGTCCTCCTGCTCGACGAGCTGGAGCCCGGCATGTTCGTCACCGCCCAGGCCATCGCGATCGACCCGGCAACAGGCGAGGTCGAAATCGCCAATGCCGGGCATCCGTTGCCCCTGCTGCGCTCCGCATCTGCCAAAGTCACTCCGTTGGCGATCGATCCGGGAGCACCGCTCGGCGCCGACGCGCAGACGCGCTTCGGCCGCCAAACCGCGACGCTGGAACCGGGAACCTGCCTGCTGCTCTACAGCGACGGGCTCGACGAGGCCGAAAACGAGGAAGGCGTCCAGTTCGGGCTGGAGCGGGCCACTGCGGTGATGGCCACTGCCGCCGGGGCTGCCGACGTCCTCGCCGGGATCAACCAGGCGCTCGCGGAATTCGTCGGCAGCGCCGCCGCCGCCGACGACCTGACCCTGCTGCTGGTCAGCCGCGACGCAAGCTGACTGGCCTGGCGTAGCCCGGGTTATTCCTTGCAGGATGCCTGCCTGGCGCCCGCCATCCGCCGAGCGGGCGCCTAGATGGCGCTGGCTCCGAGCAGGGCGGCCACGCGGGCGACGAAAGCCGGATCGGCCGCGCCTGCGCTTTTCCTGCTGGACGGCGCGGCAAGCAGCCGCGCAGCCGCCGATGCCAACGGATTCTCCTTACGGGCCGGCGCTTTGGTCGTGCCGGCCAGGGCCGCATCGCGGCTGGTGAAGATGGCGAACAACTGGGTGAATCCGGCCACGTCGAAGACCTGGCGTACGGTCGGATTGAGTCCGGCCAGGCGCAGGCTGCCGCTGCCATCGACCTTCTTGCCGAGCATGAGCAGGACGCGCAGGCCGGCGCTGCTGACGTAACCGACACCCGCCAGGTCGAGGACGAAACTGTTCGCGCCAGTGTCGAGCAGGTCCTGCACGGCCAGTTCCAGGTCCGCCGAAGTATCGGTATCGAGTCGGCCGCTCAGGCTGAGCACGCGCACCTCGCCGGCGGCCTCCTCCTTGATCGTCAGCGCCACCTAGGCCTCCCGGTTCGCAAGGGTCATCTATCCCTCCCGGAACACGAACCGCGCCATGCCGATCTGGACCACGTCCTCGTGCCGGAGCAGGCGTTGCTGGATGGCTTCGGCGTTGACCCGGGTGCCCGACTTGCTGCCGAGGTCGCTCAGCGTATAGCCCTTGGAATCGACCGTGACCTGGGCATGCTTGGCCTCGACGCCGGGTCCGCCGATGCGGATCTCGTTGGCCGGGTCGGATCCGAGCGTGATCGGCTTGGGCGGCAGCGGAATGGCGGAACGGCCGGCCTCCGGATTCTGTGGCACCAGACGCGCGGTGCGCAGCGACATCGTCGCATTCGGCCCGAACGACGGCCCCTTCGCATCGGCGCCCGGCGCTCCCGGCGGCTGCGGAACCTTGGGCGGCTCGGGCAGCTTCAGGACCTGCAGGATCTGCGTCTGCGCCGCCGGCGCATCGCGCGGATCAGCGAACGCGGGGGGCGGCGGTGGCGCGGGAGGCGGCGGAGAATCCATGGCCGCCGGCATTTCCTGGGTACTGGCGGGTCCCGGATCGCCTGCCTGCAGCAATTCATCCTCGCTCTCGAACACCTCGAGGAAGCGCCCGCGCAAGGCTTCACCCTGCTTGTGCGCGACCGCTCGCTCGGCCAGCGCGGTCTCGATCGCCTTCAGCCGCTCCTTGTATTCGGCGTCATCGAACTCGCCGAGCTTGCGACGCAGTTCGATTTCCTGGCGATCCAGCTTGACCGCCTCGTGCGCACTGGCGATCTCGCCGAGGGCGCCGCGCAGCTTCGCATAGGAATCGCGCGCCTGCTGGCGCATCGGTTCGGCCTTGGCCTCGATCGTGGCCAGTTGCCGGGCGTAGTCGGCATTCACGCGGCTGAACACGGCCGGATCGAAGTCGGACTTGACGGACTCGAGCGCCTTCAGGCGTTCGCGCAGGACGTCGGCTTCCTCCTTGAGGGCCTTGAGGGCATCGATGACGCCGAGATCCACTTCGGACAGGGACTCGGGCAACTCGCGGGTGTTCACCATTTCTCGCTCTCCCAGCCGCCTCAGGCGGTAGCAAAATCGACTTCCACTGCACCAAACCTGAGCTTGTCGCCGGGCTTGATCGGCACGTCCACGCCGGTGGTTACACGAACATTGTTGACGAAGGTGCCATTGACCGTGCCGGTTTCCTCGCGCACGAAGTAGAGCTGACCCTGGCGCACCAGTTTGGCATGTCTGCGGCTCAGGCTGCGCGTGGGATCGACGCCGCTCAGGTTGATCTCGGGGTCGATGCCCGCGGCAGGGTCCGGTCGTCCGACCAGGAACTCGGACTTCGACGGATCCAGCGGAAAGGATTCGCCCTGCGCATGCCGCAGCAGGCAGCCACTGGGGGACTTGGCCGCCGGGGGGACCGGGGCCGGCTTTGGCGCCGGTGCCGGTGCCGGCTTCGCGGGCTCCTTCGGCGCCGCGGCGGGACGTGCCGGCGGTGCTTCTGCGGCCGCCGCCCTGGCCACCGGTACCGGCGCCTTGCGGCGCTGGCGCGACGATTCGGAAAGCGCATCGGTCAGTTGCATCTCGCATTGCTGATGCCGCTGGGCAAGCTTGCGCATGATCGCAATCGCGATGCCGACGTTCTCGCCCAGCAGGCCGGCGAGCTCGGCGCGGTCGACCTTGAGCAGTTTCGTGGGTTCCCGGGTGATGGCGCTGGCGAACCGGGGCTGGTCCTCGAGCATGGACATCTCGCCGAAGAAATCGCCGGGGCCGAGTTGCGCGATGGGTTCCTTGCCGCGGGCGGCGAGGACGATGTCGACAATGCCCGATTCGATGATGTACATCGTCTTGCCCTTGTCGCCCTCGGCAAAGACCGTATGGCCGGCCGGCAGGTCGAGGGTGGAATCGGCAGCATTGCTCATCGAAGACGGACTCTGGTGCGACGGGATCTTGCTTTGACTTCCGATTATGCCGAGCGGGCGACGCCAGCGGCAACCGCGCTGGAACCCGGACGGCAAAACGCCAAGCAGCGCGCCGCCGCCGAAATTCGCCGATTCCGATGCGGCATATCGCCGCGATATCCCTGCCGGGTTGCGCTGCTGGCGCTTCGATGCGCTCGCCAGGCCGCCTGTTTGCCTGGCGACTGGCGTCAGCGCGGAACTGCAGCGGCACCAGGCATGGCTCGCGGAACGCCTGGTCCCGCGAGCGCAAGAGGCGGCCAACGTGGCCGCTTTGCGCTGGCAAAGACATCCACACGGGCGTTTGATCGGCGCAGCCTCGCCGGTTTTACGCCGGGTTCTTGCGGGTGGGAGCGCTCTCGCAGGCGCCGGATTGACGCGGCTTCGACTGTTTACCGCCAGTCAGGGCGTTCTCTAAGGCGTCGGATTGACGCGCCTTCGTCTGTTTCCCGCCAGTCGGGGCGCTCTCGCGGGCGTCGGATTGACGCGGCTTCGTCTGTTTCCCGCCAGCCAGGGCGTTCTCGCGGGCGTCGGATTGACGCGACTTCGTCTGTTTCCCGCCAGTCAGGGCGTTCTCGAAGGCGTCGGATTGACGCGGCTTCGTCTGTTTCCCGCTAGTGTTGGTTGCGGCTCGTAAAACGCAGCTGATATCATTCGTCGGCTCAGCGGGCAGTGTTTGGGCTCCCTGTCTGCAGCTTCATCGAGACTTTCGGACAAGACCAGGTGCGCAATTCCATCGCCTACGGCTGGCGGGTGGCGGTTCGCACCACGCTATTGCAGATCGGCGTGACCGTGATGGTCGCCCTGGTCGCGTCGATTTTCGGTTTGCGGACCGGCCTGGCCACCCTTGCGGGCGGCGCCATCATCGCAATCGGAAACTGGCTGTTTGCAATGCGCCTGTTCGGGCGGGGAGTCGCGCCGGCACGCAATGCATTGCGCTCCGCCTATGCCGCGGAAGTATTGAAGTGGTTCTGGCTGTGTCTGGCGCTGTACCTGGCCATCGCAGTGCTCAAATTGCCATTCGCCGGGTTGATCGCCGGCGTGCTGGCTGCACAGTTTTCATTCTGGATCGCCCTAATCGCAATCAGGTAGACCGATGGCAAGCGAGCACGCATCGCCGAACATGACCGAGTACATCAAGCATCACCTGCACCATCTCCAGGTGCAGGCGCCCGGTACCGAAGGCCAGTTCTGGCTGATCAATATCGACAGCATTTTCTTCATGCTGCTTGCCGTACTGGTTTTCTTCTGGCTGTTCATGCGCGTTTCGCGGCGTGCGACGGCGGGCGTGCCCGGAAAGCTGCAATGCGCGATCGAAATGATTCTTTCGTTCGTCGACGGGATGGTTCGCGAGACCTTCCACGGTCGCAGCAAGCTCATCGCGCCGCTGTCACTGACCATTTTCGTCCTCGTGTTCCTGATGAACTTCATGGACATGATTCCCGTCGACCTGCTGCCGTGGCTCTGGGCCAGCGGTCACGAGCTGGCCGGCCACGACCCCGCGCACGCCTATCTGCGCGTGGTGCCGACTGCCGACATCAACACCACGTTCGGCATGGCCATCACGGTATTCCTGCTGATCCAGTACATCGGCATCAAGCACAAGGGCCTGTTCGGCTTCTTCAAGGAGTGGTTCACGGCTCCGTTCGGTCCGTGGTTCGCGCCGTTCAACCTGCTCCTGCGCGTGATCGAGGAGGTGGTGCGTCCGCTGTCCCTGTCACTGCGACTGTTCGGCAACATGTACGCCGGCGAGCTGATCTTCATGGTGATTGCCCTCTTGACCCTGAGTGCAACGCTCGATCAGCTGAGTATCTCGACCTTCATGCTCGGCGCCGGCCAGGTCATCGCCGGATTCGTCTGGACCGCATTCCATATCCTCATCATCACCCTGCAGGCATTCATCTTCATGACGCTCACGATCGTCTACCTGAGCATGGCTGCAGAACATCACTAGTTCTTGCGATCATCCGTGATCGCTTGAATCAAAACGCGGCCATCCTTGGCCGCACTGTTCAACTAAAATCCTCGCGATCAATTCTCGATCGCGAGAATCAAACAGCAGGCATCCTTGCCTGCACTTTTCAACTAGAAGCAGTTCCCACTTTCATTCAACTTCAGAGACACGGAGAGAACCATGGAAACCATCGCAAACGTTGCCCAGGTCGGCGACCTGCTCAGCATGACGGTCATCGCCGCCGCCCTCCTGATCGGACTCGGCGCACTCGGAACGGCGATCGGCTTCGCCCTGCTTGGCGGCAAGTTCCTTGAAGGCGCCTCGCGCCAGCCGGAACTCACCCCGATGCTGCAGACGAAGATGTTCATCGTCGCCGGCTTGCTCGATGCGGTGCCGATCATCGGCGTCGCCATCGCCCTGCTGCTGTTGTTCGCGAACCCGCTGCTCGCCACGCTTGGCGTGAAGTAATCGTCCACGAAACCCGGCATCCGCGCGGCGGCCACCCGGCCGCCGTCTCGCAGGAGCAAGATCAATGATTCCCAATATCACACTGGTGATTCAGGGCCTGGCATTCTTCGCCGTCGCCCTGATCGTGATGAAATTCATCTGGCCGCCGATCATCGCAGCCATTGAAGAGCGCCAGGCCAAGATTGCCGAGGGCCTGGCAGCGGCTGATCGTGCCCGTCAGGAACTGGCCGATGCCGACGCACGCGTGGCCGACGAGATCCGCAAGGCTCGCGTCGACGCCGTCGCCATCATCGACAAGGCTACCCAGCAGGCCAACCAGATCATCGACAAGGCGCGCACCGACGCGATCGTCGAAGGCGCCAAGCAGAAGGCGATCGCGGCCGCGGAGATCGAGAGCATGGCCCACCGTGCCCGCGAGGAACTGCGCAGCAAGGTCGGCGCACTGGCGATTTCCGGTGCCGAAAAGATCCTCAGGCGCGAGATCGACGCGAATGCGCACAAGGATCTGATCGAACAACTCGTGACCGAGATCTAGGCCCATGTCGAGCGCACTGACCCTGGCACGACCCTATGCACGCGCGGCCTTCGAACTGGCCCATTCGCACAAGGCGTTGCCGTTCTGGGCCGAGAAGCTGGCGTTCGCCGCGCAGGTCGCCAGCGACCCGCGCGTCGTGGCGCTGTTCGGCAACCCGCGCATCTCCCACGGCGAACTGGTTTCGCTGTTCCTGCCCAACGGCGAGAAGGCGGATTCCGAATTCGGACGCTTCGTCAGCCTGCTTGTCGAGAACGGCCGCCTGCCCGTGTTGCCGGAAATCGGCGCCTTGTTCGAGCAACTCAAGCTCGAATCGGAACGCTCGCTCAAGGTACGTCTGCGCACGGCTTCGCGGGTAGAGCCGGCCGAGCTCGAAAAACTCGGTGCGGCACTCAAGCGACGTTTCAATCGCGACATCGAGCTGAGCCAGTCCATCGATCCGAAGATGATCGGCGGCGCGGTCATCGACGCCGGCGATGTCGTCATCGATGGCTCGGTGCGCGGCCGTCTGGCGCGACTCGAACAAGCACTTTCACACTAATTCGAACTTCGTAGGGTGGGCACTTGCCCACCGTTTGCGGTGGTGGCAAAGACCACCCTACATCGGGAAACGACAATGGCAACCACGATCAATCCGTCAGAAATCAGCGAACTCATCAAGCACCGCATCGAGGAGTTCAAGCTCACCGCCGACATGCGCAACCAGGGCACGATCACCAGCGTGTCCGACGGCATCGTGCGCGTGAACGGGCTCAACGATGTGATGTCCGGCGAAATGATCGAGTTGCCGGGCGACACCATCGCCCTGGCCCTGAACCTCGAGCGCGATTCGGTCGGCGCCGTGGTCCTCGGCAGCTACGAGCACCTGCGCGAAGGCGATACGGCCAAGACCACCGGCCGCATCCTCGAAGTGCCGGTCGGCCGCGAACTGCTCGGCCGCGTCGTCGACGCACTCGGCAATCCGATCGACGGCAAGGGCCCGATCAACGCCAAGCACACCGCGCCGATCGAGAAGGTCGCGCCGGGCGTGATCTGGCGCAAATCGGTCGACCAGCCGGTGCAGACCGGCTACAAGTCGGTCGACTCGATGATTCCGATCGGCCGCGGCCAGCGCGAACTGATCATCGGCGATCGCCAGACCGGCAAGACCGCGCTGGCCGTCGACGCGATCATCAACCAGAAAGAATCCGGCATCAAATGCATCTACGTCGCGATCGGCCAGAAGCAGAGCTCGATCGCCAACGTCGTGCGCAAGCTCGAGGAACATGACGCGCTCAAGCACACCATCATCGTTGCCGCGTCGGCTTCCGAATCGGCTGCCATGCAGTACATCGCGCCGTACTCCGGCTGCTCGATGGGCGAATTCTTCCGCGACATCGGCGAAGACGCGCTGATCATCTATGACGACCTGACCAAGCAGGCCTGGGCGTATCGCCAGATCTCCCTGCTGCTCAAGCGTCCGCCGGGCCGCGAGGCCTATCCGGGCGACGTCTTCTACCTGCACTCGCGCCTGCTCGAGCGCGCCGCGCGCGTCAACGAGGAATACGTCGAGAAGCAGACCAACGGCGCGGTGACCGGCAAGACCGGCTCGCTGACCGCACTGCCGATCATCGAGACCCAGGCCGGCGACGTTTCGGCGTTCGTGCCGACCAACGTGATCTCGATCACCGACGGCCAGATCTTCCTCGAGACCGACCTGTTCAATGCGGGTATCCGCCCTGCCGTGAATGCCGGCGTGTCGGTGTCGCGCGTCGGTGGCGCCGCGCAGACCAAGATCGTCAAGAAGCTCTCCGGCGGCGTCAAGCTTGCCCTCGCCCAGTTCCGTGAACTCGCCGCATTCGCGCAGTTCGCCTCGGACCTCGACGCGGCCACGCGCGCCCAGCTCGAGCGTGGCCAGCGCGTGACCGAACTGATGAAGCAGAAGCAGTACGCGCCGCTGTCGATCGCCGAGCTTTCGCTGTCGGTCTACGCCGCGGAAAAGGGCTATCTCGACGATCTCCCGATCGCCAAGATCCTGCCCTTCGAAGCCGCCATGCACCAGCATTTCCACAGCAACTACGCCGACATGATGAAGAAGATCGTCAGCACCGGCGACTGGAACAGCGAGATCGAAGGCCAGTTCAAGCAGGGCCTGGATGAGTTCAAGACCACCGGTTCCTGGTAGGAACCGGCGGGATTCGGGATTGGGGATTCGGGATTCGAAAGAGCCGAATCTGCGCAAGCCTTAGCTTTTTCGAATCCCGAATCCCGAATTTCGAATCCCGGAATTCAGTCCCGCAGCCGAATGATTGCTGCAACGACGAAAGTGTGAGGTAAACGTGGCCGGCGGCAGAGAAATCAAAACCAAGATCAAGAGCGTGCAGAACACCCGCAAGGTGACGCGCGCGCTGGAAATGGTCTCGGCATCGAAGATCCGCAAGGCGCAGGACCTGATGAAGGCCTCGCGTCCTTACGCGCGCCTCATGCGCCAGGCCATCGGCCACATCGCGCTGGCGAACAGCGAATACAAGCACCCGTTCATGGTCGAGCGCGCAGAAGTCAGGCGCGTGGGCTTCGTCATCGTCTCGACCGATCGCGGGCTGTGCGGCGGCCTCAACACCAATCTGTTCCGTGCCCTGCTCACGCAGATCCGCACGTGGCAGGACAAGGGCGTCGAAGTCGATCTGGTCTGCATCGGCCAGAAGGCGAGCTCGTATTTCCGCCGCCTCAAGGTCAACATGCTCGGCAGCGTCACCCACCTCGGCGAGAAGCCGCAGGTGACCGAGCTGGTCGGCGTGATCAAGGTCATGCTCGACGCCTACACGGAAGGCCGCATCGACCGTCTTTCGCTGGTCTACAACGACTTCGTCAACACGATGACGCAGAAGGCCACGATCGACCAGTTGCTGCCCTTGCCGCCCGGCGACGAGTCGCCGTCCACGCACGCCTGGGATTACCTGTACGAGCCGGATGCGCAGTCGGTGCTCGACCACGTGCTGACCCGCTATGTCGAGTCGCTGGTCTACCAGGCGACGCTGGAAAACCTCGCCAGCGAACATGCGGCACGCATGGTGGCCATGAAGAGCGCGTCGGACAACGCGACCAAGGCCATCGGCGAACTCACGCTCGTCTACAACAAGGCGCGCCAGGCCGCGATCACCCAGGAAATCTCGGAGATCGTCGGCGGCGCGGCAGCGGTCTGAAGTGCCGGGATTTGGCATTCGGGATTAGGGATTCGTCAAAGCGGAAAGCATCAGCGCTCCTGCGAATCCCCAATCCCCAATCCCGAATCCCATTACGAAACAATCAAGCAGTTACGTGGAGTCACATAACATGAGCCAGGGCAAAGTCGTACAAATCATCGGCGCCGTCGTCGACGTCGAATTCCCGCGCGATTCCGTACCGAAGATCTACGATGCGCTGACCATCGATGGCATGGCGATCACGCTCGAGGTGCAGCAGCAGCTCGGCGACGGCGTGGTGCGCACGATCGCCCTCGGCTCGACCGACGGCATCAAGCGCGGCCTCGTCGCCAGCAACACGGGCGAAGGCATCAAGGTGCCGGTCGGCAAGGAAACGCTCGGCCGCATCATGGACGTGCTCGGCAACCCGATCGACGAAGCCGGCCCGATCGGCGAGAAGGAACGCTGGGTCATCCATCGCAAGGCCCCCGCCTATGACGACCAGTCCTCGAGCAATGACCTGCTCGAAACCGGCATCAAGGTCATCGACCTGATCTGCCCGTTCGCCAAGGGCGGCAAGGTCGGCCTGTTCGGTGGCGCCGGCGTCGGCAAGACCGTCAACATGCTCGAACTGATCAACAACATCGCCACCCAGCACGCCGGCCTTTCGGTGTTCGCCGGCGTCGGCGAGCGCACCCGCGAAGGCAACGACTTCTACCACGAGATGATCGAGGCCGGCGTCGTCAAGCTCGACGATATCCAGCAGTCGAAGGTCGCGATGGTGTACGGCCAGATGAACGAGCCGCCGGGCAACCGCCTGCGCGTCGCCCTGACCGGCCTGACCATGGCCGAGTACTTCCGCGACGACATCGATCCGGAAACCGGCAAGGGCCGCGACATCCTGTTCTTCGTCGACAACATCTACCGCTACACGCTGGCCGGTACCGAAGTCTCCGCGCTGCTCGGCCGCATGCCGTCCGCGGTGGGCTACCAGCCGACCCTGGCCGACGAAATGGGCCGCCTGCAGGAGCGCATCACCTCGACCAAGACCGGCTCGATCACCTCGATCCAGGCCGTCTACGTGCCCGCCGACGACTACACCGATCCGTCGCCGGCGACCACCTTCGCGCACCTGGACTCGACCGTCGCGCTGTCGCGTGACATCGCCAGCCTCGGCATCTATCCGGCGGTCGATCCGCTGGCCTCGACCAGCCGCCAGCTCGACCCGCTGGTCATCGGCAACGAGCACTACGACACCGCGCGCCGCGTACAGGGCACCCTGCAGCGCTACAAGGAACTGAAGGACATCATCGCCATCCTCGGCATGGACGAGCTCAGCGAAGACGACCGCAACACGGTTTACCGGGCGCGCAAGATCGAACGCTTCTTCTCGCAGCCATTCACCGTGGCCCAGGTGTTCACCGGCGCGCCAGGCAAGTACGTGACGCTGAAGGAGACCATTCGCGGCTTCAAGATGATCTGCGACGGCGAATGCGACCACCTGCCGGAACAGGCGTTCTACATGGTCGGCGGCATCGACGAGGCCTTCAAGAAGGCCGAAGAGATGGCGGCCAAGAAGGCCGCCTGATGGCGGCCGGGAATGGAGAATGGGGAATAGGGAATAGGTAGAGCGGACTTCGCTTTGTCTTCGCTATTGCTCCTGACCATTCCCGATTCCCCATTCCCCATTCCCGTCGACCGAACGAAGTGAGAGAGACAAAATGAGCACCATCCGCTGCGACATCGTCAGTGCCGAGCAGGAGATCTTCCACGGCAACGTGAGCATGGTCATCGCCACCGGCGAGATGGGCGAACTGGGCATCGCGCCGCGCCACGCGCCGCTGATCACCCGGCTCAAGCCGGGCCAGGTGCGCCTGAAGCTCGAGAACGGCGACGAGCTGTTCTTCTATGTTTCCGGCGGCATCCTCGAAGTGCAGCCGCAGGTGGTGACCGTGCTGGCCGACACCGCCCTGCGCGCGGCCGACCTCGACGAGGCTTCCGCGCGCCTGGCCAAGGACGAAGCCGAACGTGCGCTCGCCAATCGCAGCAGCGCGATGGAAATTGCCGAGGCGCAGAACCAGCTTGCCCAGGCCATGGCCCAGTTGCAGGCGCTCGAGCACCTGCGGCGCAACCTGAAGCACTGACCACGCCGGGGCCGCCGCGCGGCCTTGGCTTTCGCGACACTCCAACGCCGGCCGAAAGCCGGCGTTTTCGTGTTCTCGCCCCGGGACAACGGTCGATGCCGCGCGGCCGCAATCCATCCGATTGCCGGAAAGGACCGGGCCAGGCCGGGGGCTCGATCCGACGACTGGATGAATTCCAGCGACAGCCGCCGCCGTGACGGTTTGCCCCATCTGCGATTTCCGCTATCGTGCCTAGCCTGACCCGGGGGAGTTCGAACCGATGCCTGCCGCTTCGCTGCACGTAGTGATTCTCGCCGCCGGCGAAGGCAAACGCATGAAGTCGGCGCGACCCAAGGTGCTGATGCCCCTGGCGGGCCGTTCGATGCTCGGCCATGTCCTCGATACCGCGCGCTCGCTGGAACCGGCGGCCATCCACATCGTCTACGGCCACGGCGGCGACCAGGTGCGCGCGGCATTCGCCGATCCGGACCTTTCCTGGGTCAAGCAGGCCGAGCAGCGCGGCACCGGCCACGCCGTCAAGCTGGCCATGACGGCGGTTCCCGACGATGCGCGCGTGCTGATCCTGTACGGCGACGTGCCACTGATCAGCCGCAACACGCTGGAAGGGTTGCTGCTGACCACGGGACCGCTGACCGCCCTGGTCACCCAGCTCGAGGTCCCCTACGGCTATGGCCGCATCATCCGCGACGGCATAGGCCGCGTGCGCGCCATCGTCGAGGAGAAGGACTGCACCGTCGAGCAGCGCGCCATCAACTGGGTCAACAGCGGCATCCTCGTCGCCGAAGCGCGCCGGCTGCGCGTCTGGATCAACAACCTCTCGGACGACAACGCGCAGCACGAGTACTACCTGACCGACATCTACGCGCAGGCCAACGAGGAAGGCGAGCCGGCCGAAGCCAGCCTGTGCACCAATCCGCAGGAAGTCTTCGGCGCCAACGATCCCTGGCAACTGGCCGCGCTCGAACGCCTGTACCAGCGCATGCGCGCCACCGACCTGGCCACCCAGGGCGTGCGTTTTTCCGATCCGGTGCGTTTCGACGTGCGCGGCAGGGTCAGCGTCGGGCGCGATGTCGAGATCGACGTCGACGTGATCCTCGAAGGCGAGGTCGAGCTCGGCGACGAAGTCACCATCGGCCCGTTCACGCGCATCGGCAATTCGCGCCTGGCCGCCGGCACGGTCGTCCATGCCCACTGCGACATCGAGGGCATCGTCACCCATGGTCCGTGCGTGATCGGCCCCTTTGCACGCCTGCGGCCCGGCACCGAACTCGGTGCGGGCTCGCGCATCGGCAACTTCGTCGAGATCAAGAACACCCGCCTGGGCATGGGCTCGAAGGTCAACCATCTCAGTTATGTCGGCGATGCCGACATCGGCCACCAGGCCAACATCGGCGCCGGCACGATCACCTGCAACTACGATGGCGTCAACAAGCATCGCACCCACATCGCCGATGGCGCCTTCATCGGCTCGAACTCTTCGCTGGTCGCGCCGGTTTCGATCGGACGCAATGCGACCATCGGCGCCGGTTCGGTGATCACGCGCTCCGCCCCGGACGACAAGCTGACCGTGGCACGCGCCCGGCAGAACACGATTCCCGAGTGGAAGCGGCCGAAGAAAACCTGATCCGGCAGCCCGCCCCGCCGAAGGCGGTGCAAATGACCCCGGCGACACCAGTACATGCGCCCGGACCGGGCCGACTCGTTGGCCACGCCCCTTGCTACACTTGGCGTTTGAATCCGCTGGAAGCAATTCATGGCACCTGCAGCGCTGCCCCATTCCGATGAAGTGCGTCCCGCGATCATCGGGCTTGGCTATGTCGGGTTGCCCCTGGCCGTGGGCTTTGGCCGGCAGATGCCAACCCTCGGTTTCGACATCAACCGCACGCGCGTCGACGAACTGAAGTCGCATCGCGACCACACGCTGGAAGTCAGCGCGGCCGAACTCGAAGCAACTTCGAACCTGAGCTTTTCCGCGGATCCGGCCGAACTTCGCAATTGCAACGTCTTCATGGTCACGGTGCCGACGCCGATCGACGATGCCAAGCGGCCCGACCTCGGCCCGCTCGAGGCGGCAAGCCGCACCGTCGGACGCGCCATCCGTCGCGGCGGCGTCGCCATCTTCGAATCGACCGTCTACCCCGGCGCCACCGAGGAAGTCTGCGTACCGATCATCGAGAAGGAATCCGGATTGCGCTTCAACCAGGACTTCTATGCCGGCTACAGCCCGGAGCGCATCAATCCCGGCGACAAGCAGCATCGCCTCGAGTCGATCATGAAGGTGACATCGGGTTCGACGCCCGAGGCGGCGGATTTCGTCGATGCCCTTTACCGGCGCGTGATCACCGCAGGCACGCACAAGGCATCCAGCATCCGCGTCGCCGAAGCGGCCAAGGTCATCGAGAACACGCAGCGCGACCTGAATATCGCCCTGACCAACGAACTCGCGCTGATCTTCCACCGTCTCGGCATCGATACCAGCGAGGTGCTGGCCGCAGCCGGCACCAAGTGGAACTTCCTGCCATTCCGTCCCGGCCTGGTCGGCGGTCACTGCATCGGTGTCGATCCCTACTACCTGACTCACAAGGCGCAACAGATCGGCTACCACCCGGAGGTCATCCTGTCCGGGCGGCGCATCAACGACGGCATGGGCAGCCATGTCGCCCAGCGCGTCATCAAGCTGATGATCCAGCGCCGCATCCATGTCGCCAATTCGAATGTTCTGGTACTCGGCCTCGCCTTCAAGGAGAACTGTCCTGACCTGCGCAATACGCGCGTCGTCGACGTGATCGGGGAGTTCCGCTCCTATCAGGTCAACGTCGACGTCTACGACCCCTGGGTAAGCGCGGCCGAAGCCCGGCACGAATACGCGCTGGATCTCGTGCCGGAACTGCAGGAAGGGAAATACGATGCGATCGTGCTGGCGGTCGCCCACAGCCAGTTCGTCGAAATGGGCGCGGCGCGCATTCGCGCCCTCGGCACCCCGGACTGCGTCGTCTTCGACGTCAAGCAGGTACTGCCACGAGAAGCGGTCGATGACCGCCTCTGAACCAGGGCTTCGGGCCCCGATCACCGGGTGAACGGCCCGCAGACGAAGCAACAACCCTGAACGACCGGTCCCGGCCGCAAGGCGCTTTGCCCTGAAACCAGGAAGGCAGGCAGACAGACCGTCCGCGGCGGACGATAATGGGCGGCGAGCCGGGGCTCGACGGCCGGATCGGCCATTCGCCGGACAGCCACCTGGCGTACTCGCGGAATTGTCCCCGACCTTATCCCTGTTTGCCGGATCGGCTCAGGAATCGCCCTGCAGGAGGAAATCGACGAATGCGTGTACTGGTTACGGGAGCTGCGGGGTTCATAGGGTCGGCCCTTAGCGCGCGCCTGCTGGCGCGAGGCGACGAGGTGCTGGGATATGACAACGTCAATGACTATTACGACCCCAGCCTCAAGGAAGCACGCCTCGACCGGCTGACGCCGCAGCCGGCGTTTCGCCTCGTTCGCGCCGCGCTCGAGGATCGCGCCGCGCTGGAACAGGCGTTTGCCGAATTCCGCCCGCAACGCGTCGTCAATCTGGCCGCCCAGGCGGGTGTCCGCTACTCGCTGGAAAACCCGCACGCCTATATCGACAGCAATATCGTGGGTTTCACCAATATCCTCGAAGCCTGCCGGCACGGCGGCGTCGAGCACCTGGTCTATGCCTCGTCGAGTTCGGTCTACGGCGCCAACCGCAAGCTGCCGTTCTCGGTGCAGGACCCGGTCGATCACCCGGTCAGCATGTATGCCGCGACCAAGAAGGCCAACGAGCTGATGGCGCATACCTACAGCCACCTGTTCGGCTTGCCGACCACCGGACTGCGCTTCTTCACCGTCTACGGCCCCTGGGGCCGGCCCGACATGGCGCTGTTCCTGTTTACCCGCAAGATCCTTGCCGGCGAGCCGATCGAAGTCTTCAACCACGGCCGCCACACCCGCGATTTCACCTACATCGACGATATCGTCGAAGGCGTCATGCGCACCCTCGACCGCGTCGCAACGGCCGATCCGGCCCACGATCCCCTGCACCCGACTCCCGCGACATCGGCGGCGCCGTACCGGCTTTACAACATCGGCAACCACCAGCCGGTGGAACTGTCCCACTACATCGAGGTCATCGAATCCTGTGTCGGGCGCAAGGCGGAGAAGATCCTCCTGCCATTGCAGCCGGGCGATGTTCCCGACACCTATGCGGACGTCACCGAGCTGACCCGCGACACCGGCTATGCTCCCGCCACGAGCGTCGAGGAGGGGGTGGCGCGCTTCGTCGAATGGTACCGCGGCTATTACCAGGCCTGAGGAACCGGGGGATCGGCCTCGAAATGTGATAGGTTTCGCACTTCTCGTTGAATGTGTACAAGGGAACTCCCATGACGATGATGCTCAGGATTTTGGCCGCAACCCTGCTCTTGCTGCTGGCCTCCTGCGCGGTTGGCCCGCGGCCGGGCGCCGCGCCAAGGATCAACCCCGCCGCGCAGGCCGTGGATGCCTACCGGATCGGCGTCGACGACGTGATCCGGGTTGCCGTCTGGCAGAACCCGGATCTCAACGTCACCGTGCCGGTGCGCCCCGACGGGCGCATCTCGGTGCCGCTGGTTGGCGATGTCGAGGCGGGTGGCCGCACGCCCGAGGAAGTCTCGGCCGAGATCAAGACCGCGCTCGAACAATACGTGCGCAACCCGCAGGTCACGGTGATCATCGATCAGCTGCGCAGCCACGAATACCTGTCCCGTGTGCGCGTCACCGGGGCGGTGCGTACGCCGATTTCAGTGCCTTACCGGCAGGGCATGACGGTCCTGGACGCCGTCCTCGCCGCGGGCGGTACCAATGAGTTCGCCGCACCCGACCGGACCGAGCTCTATCGCAAGGAAGGCGAGTCCACGCGCGCTTTTGCCGTGCGCCTGGATCGCATCCTGCAGAAGGGCGACCTCGAATCGAACTATCCGGTCCAGCCTGGCGACGTGATCACGGTACCCGAACGGGCATTCTGAGCCCGCCATGCAATGCCAAAAGGCCACGCCTGACCCGCCATGCTGAACACCGAGCCTCCTCCGATCGTCGAAATGCTTCCGGTCTTCCTCAGGGAAGGCCGGCGCTACAGCCTTGCATTCACCCTCATATTCGCAGTCATCGCGGCCGCAGCGCTCGTGGTCGGCATGTTCTGGCCGAAATCCTATGTGGTGACGACGACCATCCTGGCGCAAAGCAGCGACATCATCACGCCGTTGCTGGAAGGTCGAGCCGTGCCCACCGGAGTGACGGACCGCGCAGGCATGGCGCGGCAGGTGATCTTCGGGCGCAAGGTGTTGACCGACGCGCTCGAGTCGGGTGGATGGACGGAGACCCATCCGACGCCCATCGAGCAGGACCGGATCATGGAACAGATCAAGGACCGCACCCAGGTCACGAGTCCGCGTCCCGAACTGGTCCAGATTACCTATCGAGATTCGGATCCGGAGCGCGCGTTCAAGGTCACCCAGCGATTCGCCGAGTTGTTCATCGAGGAAAGCCGGGCCGCCAAGGAGCGCGAAAGCCGTGATGCCTTCGAATTCATCGACAACCAGGTTTCCGACTACCACAAGAAGCTGACCACGGCCGAAGAAGGCCTGCTCAAGTATCGCTCCGCCAACGCCGACGCACAGCCTGGCAGCGCAACGGACGCCAATGCGCGCATCAGCGCCCTGCGCACGCAGGTCGAGCAGGCCCGCACCAACCTGATGGAACTGCAGTCGCGGGAAAGCGCACTGGTGGCCCAACTGTCCGGCGAATCCGAAGTCACCGCCGTGCAGACCCGCGAAGGACTTTACCGGGCCCAGTTGATCGATTTGCAGAACCAGCTCGACCGCCTCCTGCTGACCTACACGGAGCAATACCCCGACGTCGTCCGCACGCGCATGCAGATGCAGGACATCCAGCGCCAGCTCAAGGACGAACAGGAGCGGCGCAGCCAGGCCGCAGCCAATGGCAAGCAGACGCCATTCGACAATGCACAGTTCAATCCGCTGTATCAGGAACTCAAGGTGCGCCTTGCCGAGCTTCGCCAGGAGATGGCGGCCACCCGGACCCGGATGACCACCAGCGAGGGCCTGCTCAGCGAGGAGCTCGACCGCAGCAGGCGCATTGCCGCCTCGGAAGGCGCGCTGGCGGAATTGACCCGCGATTACGAGGTCAACCGCGACATCTACCAGGACCTGCTCAAGCGTCGCGAGAACGCCCGCGTTTCCATGGTTCTCGACCAGGAGCAGCGTGGCCTCACCTTCCGCATCCAGGATCCGGCGATCCTGCCATTGCGTCCATCCGGCCTGCGCCTGATGCACTTTGCGATCGCCGGCCTGTTGCTGGCCGTGGCCGTTCCGCTCGGCCTGCTGTTCGCCCTGGTCCAGTTCGATCCCCGCATCCGCAGTGCGCGCCAACTCGAACGGACCACCGGCCTGGTCGCGCTGGCCAGCATTCCGACCTATCCCAGCGCGCGTGAGAAGATACGCGAGCGGGTGCGCCTGGCCTTTTCCGCCCTGCTGGTCGTTGCCGTGTTTGGCGCCTACTTCTTCGTTTATTGGTCAAGGGTAATGAAGTTTTCATGAGCAATCCGCGAGACGAAATGGGTCCACCCGATCATGTCGGGGCAGCTCTCGGTGCCGCGGCGGGCGATATCTCCCGTCGCGCCAGCGCGTCGCGCTCGATTGCACGCATCGTGGAGCCCTACGCGCTGACCCGGCGCGTACTCGAGGAGCGCCGGCTTATCCATCCGGAAGAGTCCGTGCGCACCCAGGCCGACGCCTTCCGCGAAATCCGCACGCGCCTGCTCGCACTCGGCGGCGACAACAATTTCATCACCATGGTTGCGCCGATCAGCCCGCGCTCCGGCGGCAGCTTCGTGGCGCGCAACCTGGCCGCCGCGTTCGCCTTCGACGAGGCCAAGACCGCCCTGCTGATCGACTGCAACCTGCGCAATGCCTCGCAGCAGAAGGCGCTCGATGTGGACGCCAGGAATGGCGGCCTGATCGACTACCTCGAGCATCCGGCGCTTGGCGTGGAGAAGATCCTCTACCACACGGGCATCCCGAGACTGCGGCTGATCCCGAGTGGTCGCCAGCGCGAGATGGGCGGCGAGTATTTCTCGTCGTTCCGTATGCGCGCCATGCTCGATTCCCTGCGCAGCCGCTATTCCGATCGCTACCTGTTTCTCGATGGTCCGGCCGTGAAGGGATCGCCGGACGCGCGCATCCTCGCCGAGCTCGCGGATTTCGTGGTGCTGGTGACAGGCAGCGGCCGCGATACCCCGAGCCTGATAAGGAAGCACGTGGCCGATTTCGATCCGAACAAGCTTGCCGGCGTCGTCATCAATCAACTGCCCTGACCGGCAGCATGGGGAGGGACTGACATGCGCATCGCCAGCTTCATCGCACCTGCACTTCTACTCGCGTTCGTTTCGTCCGACGTTTTCGCCGTTCGCCTCGACTATACGGCCGAGATCGGCTACCTGCACAGCGACAACATCAACCTGAGCGCCACCGATCCCGTCAGCGACAACCTGCTGATACCGCGCGTCGGATTCCGCCTCACCGAGGCCGGCTCCGCGGTGCAGGCGGAGGTCAACGGCCTGCTCGAGTACCGCGACTATCTCGGCGGCGCTTTCGGCAACGAGTTTCGCGGCACCCTCGATGGCGTCGTCGACTGGACCCTGATTCCCGAGCGCCTGAAGTGGAATTTCGCCGACAACCTCGGCCTCAACCCGATCAACCTGCGCCTGCCCGACACGCCGGGCAACCTGCAGCAGACCAATGTGTTTTCCACGGGGCCAACCTTGCAGTTCCGCCTCGGTCCGACCGTCATCGGCCTTGCCGAGCTGCGCTACACCGACAGCTATGCGGAGAAGACCAAGGAATTCAACTCCGGTCGCTTCAGTGGCGCCTTGCGGGCACTGATCGACCTCGATCCGACGCGGCGGCTGAGCGGAAACCTGGAAGCCGCGAAAATCAACTACGACAACGACAGCCTGCAATCCGACTACACGCGCTACGCGGGATACGCGGGCTACACGCAGAAGCTCACCCAACTGGACCTCGGTGCCGCGCTCGGCTACACCTACCTGGATTTCGACAGCGGCGGCCACGCCAGCGGTCCGCTGGCACGCACGACCCTCGACTGGCGGGCGAGCGCACGCAGCACGTTCGGGCTTGGCGCCTATTGGGAATTCTCCGATGCCGCGCAGAGCCTGGCCGCCGGCAGCGCCGGATTCGCCAATGGCCTCGATGGTGTCGCCATCGGCGGTGCCATCATCAGCCCGGACGTCTACGAGGATCGTCGCGTCGAAGCCCGTTACGGACTGGAAACCGCACGCATCAGCCTGACCACGGCCGTGTCGGCCGGACGCATCCGCTATGAGCGCAGTATCGCCACCGGTTCGAACCGGAATGAATACGGCGGACGGCTGGACCTTGGCTACAGGCTGCGGCCCAACATGACGCTCGGTGTGCTCGCCGGGGTCATCCGGCGCGACTACCAGAGCGGCGACGTCGACACGCGGGACTCGCTCTACGGCGCCTACCTGCGCCAGCAGATGAGCCGCCACTGGGGCTGGCGGGTCGATGTCAACCGCAGTGAACGCCACAGCCAGGGCGACAATCTCTCCTATGACGAGAACACCGCATACGTGCGCGTGATCTATACACGCTGATGGCGATGCCGACGGTAACCATGCTGGACAGGGAACAGGCGCCACAGTGAGCACGATCCTGGTCACCGGCGGCGCCGGCTATATCGGCAGCCATGTCGTGCGCCAACTGGGCGAACGCGGCGAGCGCGTGGTCGTGCTCGACAACCTGAGCACCGGCTTTCGCGAAGCCGTCATCGGCGCCGAACTCGTCATCGGCGATACCGCCGACCGCAGCACCGTCGATCACGTCCTGCAGAGCCGCGGCGTCGATACGGTCATGCATTTCGCCGCGCATACGATCGTACCCGAATCGGTCAGGGATCCGCTCAAGTACTACGCCAACAACACCTGTGCCACGCGCAACCTGCTCGCCGCGTGCTCGGCCGCAGGAGTGGCCCATTTCGTGTTCTCCTCGACCGCGGCGGTCTACGGCATGCCCGCCAACGGCATCGCCGACGAAGGCACCCCGACCCTGCCCATCAATCCGTATGGCAGTTCGAAGCTCATGAGCGAGTGGATGCTGCGCGATCTAGCGGCGGCCACGCCGATGCGGCATGCAATCCTGCGTTATTTCAACGTCGCCGGCTGCGATCCGGGCGGACGCATCGGGCAGTCGACCCCGAATGCGACGCTGCTGATCAAGGTTGCCTGCGAACACGCCGTGGGAAAGCGCAAGCAGCTGTCGGTTTTCGGCACGGACTACGATACCGCCGATGGAACCTGCATCCGCGACTACATCCATGTCGACGACCTGGCCGGCGCGCACCTGAAGGCACTCGACTACCTGCGCGGCGGCGGCGATCCGGTCACCCTCAACTGCGGTTACGGACACGGCTACAGCGTGCGCGAGGTCATCGATGCCGTCGAACGTGTCGGCGGCAAGCGATTGAACGTCGTGGAGGAACCGCGCCGTGCCGGCGATCCACCGATGCTCATCGCGCGCAGCACGCAGCTGAAGACGCTGCTCGACTGGCAGCCTCGGCATGATGATCTCGATTTCATCGTCGCCACCGCGCTGGATTGGGAACGGAAACTGGCCAATGCCTGACGGCGACCGTGGCCTGACCGGGCCGGCGATGCCGGCTGCCGGTTTCCCAATGCGCGGGCAAATGCCATGAGCGCGCCGCGCATCGCGCTGGTGACGCCCATGCTGCCCGTGGCGCACGACCAGACCCGTGGCCGCTACATCTATGAAACGGCACGCGCACTGGCCCGCCTCACCGAGGTACGCACCTATTTCATCCAGCCGCGCTATCCCCGCTTGCCCGGACTCGCGCCACGCAGCTTCCTGCACGATGACGTCGGCCCCGACTATCGCATCGACGGCATCGACGTCGAGGCCTTCAGCTACCCGGCGATTCCCGGCCTCTCGCGCGTGCTCAACGGCTTCGTTGCCAGCCGGCTGCTGACGCCCAGGGTGCGCCGCTTCGCGCCGGACCTGGTCCTGGCCTACTGGGTCTACCCGGACGGCCACGCCGCCTTGCGCACGGCAAGGGCCCTGGGCCTGCCCTGCATCGTCGGCGCACGCGGCTCGGACATCCATGTACGCTCGGGAATCAATGCCTTCATGACCCGACGGACGATTGCCGGCGTCGATCGGCTGCTGACCGTCAGCAAGGCCATGCGCCTGGCGGCGATCGGACAATTCGGCGCTCGCGCGGATCGCGTGCATACGATCAGCAATGGTTTCAACACGGGCATCTTCAGGCCACTCGACAGCGCCGCCATGCGCAGGCAACTCGGCATCGAAGCGGATGCCCGCCTGGTCGTCTACGTCGGCCGCCTGGTCGAGAGCAAGGGCATGCGCGAGTTGCTCGAGGCCCATGCCCGCCTGGCCAGGCGCAACCCGAAACTGCGCCTGGCCCTGGTCGGCGATGGCGTCATGCGCGAACAGCTCGCTGCCATGGTTTCGGAACGTGGCCTGGACGCAAGCGTTCTCCTTCCCGGGGGGTGCGAGCCGGAGCGTGTTGCCGAATGGATCGCGGCCGCGGACCTGCTGACCCTGCCGAGCTGGTCGGAGGGCTATCCGAACGTGGTCGTCGAGGCCATCGCCTGTGGCCGGCCGGTGGTGGCCACGGACGTCGGCGGCACGCGCGAAATCGTCGATTCCTCGAATGGCATCCTCATCCCGCCGCGTGACGCCGATGCACTCGAGCGCGCCCTGGACGAAGCCCTGCTGCGAACCTGGGACCATGCGGCGATTGCCGCCGCCATGCGGCGCACCTGGGACGATGTTGGCCGCGACACGCTGGCGATTTGCGAGCAGGTGGTCAAGGAACGCCGCGAAGGCCGCTGAGCGGATCCGGATCAGGTCTTCGTCAGCGCGTCGCGAAACGCCACAAGCTGGCGGATGTTGTGTTTCCACTGCCTTTCCGCGGTGATATAGGCGCGTGCTGCCGCACCGACGCGTCCCAGCTCGACAGGGTCGCGGCTACGCGCCAGTACCGCGCCGACCGCGGCCTCCAGGTCGCCCGCCTTGAACATCCAGCCCGTCCGGCCTTCTTCCAGCACTTCGCGGATCGGCTCGAAATCCGGCGCGATCGGCGCCACCGCGCAAGCCATGAACTCGAACAGCTTCACCGGTGAAGTGTAGTCGCCCGCGCTGGGAAGGATGGCCATGTCCATCGCCGCCAGCAGGCCGGGCACTTCATCGTGCGCGACACGCCCGGTCAGGACGACCTGCTCGCCGATACCCTGCTCGGCGACGAACTGCCTGAGTGCCGGATAGGTTGCCCCGTCGCCGACAAGCAGCAGCTTGAGGTGTGGCGCGCCGGCGAGATGCGCCGCGATGCGGTGCACGAATGCATCGATGGCGTGCCAGGGCACGAATGCGCCCAGGTAACCACAAACCACGCGGCCTTCGAGGCCCCATTTCGTGCGTGCCGCATCCCGCTGCTCGCTGGTAAAACTGAACTTGTCGATATTGGCCGCATTGGGCGTGACGATGGTCGGCGCCAGTTCGCCGTGCGCGGCAAGCGCCCGGTCGCGGAATATCGTGGAGACGAAGACCAGTCCGCTGGCCCGGCGGAAAATCCAGTGCTCGATGGCCATGGCAAGGCGCTGGAAGAACAGTGGCCGCACCCGCGTGACGATGGCCGAATCGTTGACTTCGAGGATGATCGGCAACTTGCGCCGACGCGCTATCCAGACCGTCGCAAACAGGAAAAGCGAGTAGCGTTCGTAGATGAAATCGACATCCGGATTGCGGCGCAGCCAGGCGTGGATGCGCCAGGCGACGACGACGTTGTAGGCGACTTCGGCCAGCTCGAAGAAGGGCTCCGGCAACTTCGAGACCAGGCGCATCCACCAGGTCGCCTGCCGGGTGGGCGACATGGCCTTGGGGCTGGCATACGGATCCGCGCCGGGTAGCGACATGATGTCGACCGTGTGGCCATCGGCGCGCAGGGCATCGGCGATGCCGCGGATGTGCACGCCCTCGACGGCCTTGCCCTGGGTGCGATGGTGGTAGAGAACATGCCGGGAATCGGCGGCAACAGATGGATCCGGCATCTTCGGTTTTCCGCATTGGGCAATGCCGGCGCCTCGTCCGGCCTGCGTGATGGTGTCCAGCAATCCGGGTAGAGAATACAACGCCATGCCAATCTGCTAACGTCTGCGGCTGGATTCGATGCCGCTGTTCGGGGCAGTCAGGGCAGGAGCTACGACCAACATGGCCATTCCGAGCGCCCCCAAGGTTCCGCTCCACATCCCCTCGCTCGACGGCATGCGCGCGGTATCGATTGCCCTCGTGATCTTCGCACACGCCGCATCGACGCGCCTGGCACCCGCATTCCTCGACCGGCCGGAGATCACGTCCCTCGGCAACGTCGGCGTGCGCTTCTTCTTCATCATCTCCGGCTTCCTCATCACGACCCTGCTCCTGCGCGACATCGACCGCCACGGCGGCATCCGCATCAGGCTTTTCTATGTACGCAGGGCCCTGCGCATCCTGCCTGCGGCGCTGGTCTACATCGGCGTGATCTGGATGCTCTACCTGGGCGGGGTCATCGACCTGACCTACCACCACCTGTCGGAAACCAATGCCACCACGGCCATTCCGGACCTGATCCACGTACTGACCTTCACGGCCAATTACCAGCTCGACTACAACTGGTACTTCAACCACCAGTGGTCGCTTTCGGTCGAGGAACAGTTCTATTTCGTGTGGCCATTCGCCCTGTTTTTCTTCGGCGTTCGCCACGGCGTGCGTGGCGTCGTCGCGACGATACTGGTGGTGCCTTTCGTGCGCCTGGCCATGTACCTGATGGACCGCCCGGATCTGGCGCTGAGCAGGGAATTCCAGGCGGTATGCGATTCGCTCGCGATGGGATGCCTGACCGCCCTCACCTTCAACCGCCTGGTCGAATACGAATTCGTCCGCAAACTGATCCGCTGGCCGGCCATCCCGCTCGGCGGCCTCTGCATCGCGATCGGCTATGGCGCCGCGTTTGTTTCCCGCCCGCTGGCCTACATCGCCGGACAGACCCTGGCCAACGTCGGCATCGTCCTGCTCCTGCTGCATGTCATCGTGCATCCGCATGGCCTCGCTGGCCGCGTGCTCAATACCCGTCCGCTGATTGCAGTCGGCGTCCTCAGCTACTCGCTCTACCTGTGGCAGGAACCGTTCCTGTATTTTCGCGGTGAAGGCTGGGCGACGGCGTTTCCACAGAACATCGTGCTCGCGTTTGCCGCGGCGACTGCCTCGTATTTCCTCGTCGAGCGACCCTTTCTTGCCCTCAAGGAGCGGTTTGGCGCCCGGCCATCCAGCGCTCCGATCGTGCGGCAGGATCCAGAAACGCTCCCACTCGAATGATATTCGCGTCCTATCTGCTGCTGCTGGCGATCACGTTCCTGCATCCGATCGAGGCGTTCGCTCCGGAACTGGCGGTGTATCGCCCCGCCCTGCTGCTTTCCCTGTTCGTGCTGGCCATTTCGGTCGTGGATGCCGTGCGCACGCACCGGATGGCGGCCCGGCCGCGGCACCTGATCCTGCTGGTGGCGTTGATGGGCGCCATTGCACTGTCCAAGGCCATGAACGGCTGGGCAGGCGGCGCGATTCCGGCACTGACGGAATTCTTCGCGCCTGCGCTGCTTTTCGTGGTGACCGTGCTCGTCGTCACCGACACGCAGCGGTTGAAAGCCACCTGCGCGCTCATCGTCCTGTGCATGGCGCTGCTTTCCGTCGCCGGGATTGCCGCCTACCACGAGGGATTCATGCGCGATGAGCTGGTTGTCGCCGAGCACGGCCAGGCCGACTACATCCAGGCTCCGGAACCCGCAGACATCATTCCGGCCGAGGACGATTCCGGCACGCGCCTGTGGCGCATCCACAGCTGGGGATTCCTCAGCGACCCCAACGACTTTTCGCAGGCGATCGTCATGGCCCTGCCGATGCTCATGGGCGCCTGGTTGCGACGCAAGCCGCTGCGCAACCTCATGCGCATCTGGGTGCCCTGCGCCCTGCTGGTCTATGCCGCCTACCTGACGCATTCACGCGGCGCAACGCTGGGCCTGGGCGTGGTCATCCTGTTCGGGCTGATGCGCCGCCTCGGGCGCATTCGGGCGGGAATCCTGCTCGGCCTGTTTGCCGTGGCCATTGCCGTCGCCGGCTTCACCGGCGGCCGCAGCTTTTCCTCGGGCGAAGCATCCGCGGGCGGGCGCATCGCCGCCTGGAGCGAGGGGCTTACCATGCTTGCCTCGCATCCGCTGTTCGGCGTCGGCTATGGCGATTTCACCGAGCACTTCAATTACACGGCGCACAACTCGTTCGTGCTCTGCTTTGCCGAACTGGGACTGCTCGGATACTTCTTGTGGGTTGGCCTGATCGTTCTCGTCTATCGGGAATTGGGCCAGGCCGCGACATTGGCGCCGGCCGAAAGCCCCGAACGGCGCTGGGCCATCCTGCTGCGCCTGTCCATGCTCGGATTCCTGACCTGCGCGTTGTTTCTTTCGCGCACCTACCAGCCGACGTTGTACATACTGCTCGGCCTGTGCATCGCCAGCTGGCATTGCGCGGAAAAAACCTGGATCGCCGATCCCGCGCAGCAGGTACCCGCCGTTCGCTGGTCCGCTGCCACGGTCAAGGTGATGATCCTCAGCATCCTGATCATCTACATGATCGTGCGCTTCCAGAACGCCTTCGTGAACTAGCCAGCCAATGAACCAGTCCATCAACCATCGCGGGTTTGTCCCATGATATTTGCACTGATCTGCGCCGCCACCATTGGCCTCGCCGTGGTTTTCTTCGTCGGCTGGCAGATGCACAGGCGCAACGTGGGCGCCTGGCTGCCCGGCTTCCTGCGCCAGGACTGGCGCGCCCCGGTATCGGCCGGGACCACGCGGCACCTGCTGTTCTGCTTCGTCGACCACTACGAGCCCGGCTGGGGAAAGCCCGGATTGGCGGTCGAACGCGCTCGCGTGGCGCGCTGGCGCGAAGACTACCCGCGCCTGTGCGAAGGACATCGCGATGCCGACGGCCACCCGCCCGTGCACACGTTCTTCTTTCCCGAGGAGGAGTACCGCGAAGAGCACCTCGATGCCCTCGTCGAGATGTGCCGCATGCAGCTCGGCGAGATCGAGATTCACCTGCACCACGACAGGGACACCGAAGCCGGCCTGCGATCGACACTGAAGCGCTTCACCGAGTTGCTCGCCGAGCACCACGACGCATTGCCGCGGGATCCTGCCAGCGGGCAGCCGCGCTGGGCCTTCATCCACGGCAACTGGGCCCTCGACAACAGCCATCCGACCGGCTTCGGATGTGGCGTGAACAACGAACTGATCGTGTTGCGCGAGGAAGGCTGCTATGCCGACTTCACGTTCCCCGCCGCTCCGGATCCGTGCCAGCCGTCCACGATCAATCGCATCTACTATGCGACCGACGATCCGGCCATGCCCAAGTCGCATGACCGTGGCATCCGCGTATCGGTGGGCGGCGAGTCGACAGGCGACCTGATGATCATCCAGGGACCGCTCGGCTTCCGCTGGCGCAGCCGCAAGTTCGGCCTGATTCCGCGCATCGAGAACTCGGACATCCGCGCAGTCAGCCCGCCCAGCACCGATCGCATAGACGCCTGGGTGGACACCGGCATCCACGTCGAAGGCCGGCCGGAATGGACGTTCGTGAAGATCCATACGCACGGCACCCAGGAGTGCGATCTCGATACCCTGCTCGGCACGCCGATGGATGCGGCATTCACCCATCTGGAGTCGCGCTACAACGATGGATCGGCCTGGAAGCTGCACTATGTCAGCGCGCGCGAGATGTACAACATCATCAAGGCGGCCGAAGCCGGCTGCGCTGGCGATCCCGGCCAGTATCGCGACTACCTGATCGCGCGTCCCGGCTATGCGCCGCGCACGGCGGCGGCCTGACCGCGTGGCCGGGGGCTGAGCCGATGCTGGTCGTCCTGTTTGCGCTTTCGGTAGCCGGCATTCTCTTCACATATGCCGGCTACCCGCTGCTGATCAGCGGGCTCGCCCGCCTGCGGCCACGGCCGGTGCGCCGGCAGGCGCTGCGCGAGGCAGCGAGCATCGTCATCGTCGCGTTCAACGAAGAACAGCGGATCGACGCAAAGATCCGCAATTGCCTCGCCCAGGACCACCCTGCGCCGCTGCTCCACGTGCTGGTGGCGTCGGATGGCAGTGACGACCGCACCAATGCGATCGTCGAGGCGCATTCCGGGCAGGCAGTGAAATTGCTGGCGTTCGCGCAGCGGCGCGGCAAGGCCGCTTGCCTCAACGACGCGGTGGCGGCCTGCACCGACGAGTTCATCGTCTTCTGCGACGTGCGCCAGACGCTCGAGACCGATGCGGTTCGCCGTCTGCTGGAGAATTTCGCCGACCCGGATGTCGGCGCCGTCAGCGGTGAACTGGTCTTCCGCGAGGATTCGATCAGCGATTTCGGCGAAGGCGTCGACGCCTACTGGCGCTACGAGAAATTCATCCGCCAGAAGGAAGCCGAGTTCGATTCGGTGGTCGGCGTCAGCGGCGCCCTCTATGCAATGCGCCGCAGCCTGTGGAAGCCGATTCCCGAATCGACCATCCTCGACGACGTGCTGATTCCGATGACGGTCGCCATGCAGGGCCGTCGCGTGGTCTTCGACCACCGCGCGCTGGCCTGGGACCGCCCGTCAAAAGCGGCGGCCGAGGAAAGGCGCCGCAAGGTGCGCACGCTGGCCGGCAATTTCCAGTTGCTCGTGCAGCATCCGGAGTTGCTGCTGCCCTGGCGCAACCCGCTGTTCGTGCAGATGCTCTGCCACAAGGTATTGCGCCTGCTCGTGCCGTTGATGATGGTCGCCGCGCTGGCGTGCAATGCGCTGCTCGCGCCGCGCGGCCAGCCATGGTCCGCCTTGCTCGTCGTCCAGTTGGCCGGGTATGTGCTGGCCTTCTCGGCCATGCTCTCGCCGGCACTGCGCCGATGGCGCCCCTTGCGCCTTCTCGCCTCGTTCTTCCAGCTGAACGGCTTCGTGGTCCTCGGTTTCGTCGAGTTCCTGACCAACCGCAATGCGCACCGCTGGCGCTCCCGGTGACACCGGCAGCAGTCAGGCCCGGCGCTGCGTCTTCGACTAGAATGCCGATGCCGGCGCGAGCCGCACGCAACCAGGCATCGCGGATGGCCTGCCCGCGCGGAGCAACCCGCGTACTTTGGGAACCCGAATCTTGAGAACAGGAATAGTCGGCTGCGGCAAGATCGCCGATGGCCATGTCGAACAGATCCGAGCGCTCGGGCGCGGCGAAGTCGTGGCCGTCTGCGACCGCGAAGCGCTGATGGCCGAACAGCTTGCCGCACGCATGAAGATTCCTGCGCGCTATACGGACATGGCACGCATGCTCGGGGAGCAGCGGCTCGATGTCGTGCATGTCGCCACGCCACCGGCGGCCCATGTCGCCATTGCCTGCGCCGCACTGGAAGCCGGCTGCCACGTCTTCGTCGAAAAGCCATTCGCGCCGAGCACCGCGGAAGCGCGGAGAATCATCGACTGCGCGCGCGACAACGGCAGGCGCGTTTGCGTCAACTACCTGTACAACTTCGAAAGCCCGGGGCTAGAGCTCGAGGCGCTGATGCAGGACCGGGCGCTCGGCGACATCGTGCATTTGGACACCAGCTATGGCTACAACCTCGGTGGCGACTACGGACTCGCGGTCATGGCGGATCCGGGGCACTGGGTCCACGGACTCCCCGGCAAGCTGTTCCACAACGTGCTCGACCATGTGCTGGCCAAGGTCGTGGCCCACCTCGGCGACGAATGTTCGGTGCAGGTCGAGTCGTTCCGCCGCCGCAGCGCCAGCGGCAACGAGGTTGTCGACGCGATGCCCGATGAACTGCGCTTCCTCCTGCGCAGCGGCACGCTCACCGTATCCGGACTGGTCAGCGCCCACGCGCGGCCCGTCGCGCACGCGCTCAAGGTCTATGGCACCCTCGACAGCGTCGAACTCGATTACGCGACGCGCACCCTCGTGCGCAGCGCTCGCCAGACCCAGCCCAGCGCCATCGGCCGGCTCTTCCCGGCCTGGGTCCAGGCGCGCCGCTACGCAGGCAACGGCTGGCGCAACCTGGGGCGTTTCCGCCGCCATGAATTCCACTACTTCCAGGGCATGCGCGTCCTGCTCGGCCGCTTCTACGATGCCATCGAGGGACGCGGTGCGGATCCGGTCCCGCCCGAACACATCCTGCGGGTATGCAGCCTGATCGAGAAGATCGTGGCGGCCACGAAGGTGGCTCCATGAGCATCCTCGTAACCGGTGCCGGCGGATTCCTCGGCCGGCGCATCTGCAAGAGCCTGCTCGCGGCAGGCGTCGTCGACCTGCGCCTGCATTTTCGCGGCGCAGCCCCGGACGGGTTGATCGGCGAATTGCAGGCGCAGTTCCCCGACGCACGCATCGAAGCGGTTGCCGCCAACCTGCTCAATCGCGCCCAGCTGGACGGACTTCTCGCGGGCATCGACTGCATCGTGCATGCGGCCGCGGGCATGCGCGGCTCGGCCGCCGACATGTTCGCCAACACGGTCATCGGCACGCGCAACCTGCTCGAGGCGGCGGGGGCTGCCGGCGTGCGCCGCATCGTCCTGATAAGTTCGTTTGCCGTCTATCGCACCGAAGCAATGCCCGGCGGGGCGCTGCATGACGAATCCGTCCCACTGGAGGCCGATGGCGTCGAAAAGGGTCCGTATGCGCATGCCAAGACCCGCCAGGAAAAATTGTTCCTGGAATTCCGCGAGCGCTTCGGATTCGAGTCCGTGGTGCTGCGCCCGGGCGTGATCTACGGTCCCGGCGCAGGTGCATTTTCCTCGCGCGTCGGCATCCAGGCGATGGGATTGTTCTTCTCGCTGGGCAGGGGCGCGACCCTGCCGCTCAGCTATGTCGACAATTGCGCGGACGCGGTAGCCACAGCCGCGCTGCATGCACCCGCGGGAAGCGCCTACAACGTCGTCGACGACGACCTGCCGAGCTGCGGCGCCTACTTGCGCGAGTACCGCCGCAACGTCGCGCCATTGCGCGTCATCCCGGTTCCCTACTGGATCTTCATGCTCGGCGCGCGCTTCCTCAAGCGCTACCACCGCAAGTCCAAGGGCCAGCTACCCGCCGTCTTCACGCCGCATGTCGTGCGTTCGATGTACCGGCCCCTGCGCTACAGCAACGCGGCGCTGAAGTCGATCGGCTGGACCCAGCGCGTACCGACGCGGGAAGGAATGCGGCGCGCCTTCGACTATTGGCGCGAGCAGCGCGCATCCCGGTAGAAGGCGTCGTAGGAATCGCGCATGCCTTCGACGGATGCATGCGCGCGAACCCAGTCGGAGGCGGCGGCACCGAGCCTGCGTCGTTCCTGCGGATCGCCGATCAGTCGATCCAGCGCCGCCAGCATTCCGCCATCATCGGAGACCGGAACGAGAATGCCGTTCACGTTGTCGCGGATGATCTCGGAGTTGCCGCCTACCGCAGTGGCGACGATCGGCAATCCGCTTGCGCAGGCCTCGAGCAGTGCGATGGAGATACCTTCGGTCAGCGACGGCAGGGCAAAGATGTCGAATCCGGGCAGCAGGTCGGCGACATCCGCACGGGAGCCGGCAAATACCACCCGATCTTGCGCGACAAGTTCGCGGGCCTGCTGGCCCAGCTCGGTGGCAAGCGGGCCGTCGCCGACCAGGACCAGCCTGAGCCGCGGGTGGCGTTGCAGCAATCCCGGCATGAGCGCGATCAACTGTGCGTGGTTCTTGAGGCTGACCAGACGCCCTACGCAGCCGATGACAACATCCCCGTCCTGCAGTCCCAGCGCCTTGCGGGCCGCTGGTCGGCGGTTTCCCGGGTTGTCGAATCGCTCGACCGGAATCCCGTTGAGCACCGTTGCAGCGCGCGCCGCCGGCACGATGCCCATGCCGACCAGGCGTTCGCGCACTTCGCCGCCCACCAGGGCCACGCGCGCCGTGCGCAGCAGCGAGGCGCGATACAACCAGCGCAGTCGCCGGTTGCCCAGGCGCGTGCCCATGTTGTGGCAGGTGTTGACCAGCAATGGCCGGCTGCGCAAGCACAGTGAGGCCATCGCAGCGTAATAGTTCGGCACGAAGTTGTGCGTGTGGATGATGTCGACCGAGCGGTCGACCAGCGTTCGACGCAGGCGCATCAATGCGTTTCGGTCCAGCGTGCCGCGCTTGTCTCCGCTGATCACCGGCACGCCCGCGCGCTCGAGTTCGTCGCGAAACCCGTCGGTGGACAGGATGCTGAACACGGCACAGCGCCGGCCGGCACCATGCTGGGCCATGGCCAGGTCGCTGACCACGCGTTCCAGGCCGCCTGTCTCCAGCGTATCCACCACATGCAGGATGCTTGCGGAATGGAGGTTCTCGTGGACTGCCATCCAGTGCTGTTCCTTGCTTCCGCGGCATCGTCCCGCGCGATCCGGACTTTATCAGGCCGGGCCCCTGATGCGCCTCCGTTTCGCCTGCCGGATGATTAGCCGGCACCCCGGATTGGACGTATCATCGCAACGCCCGCGATCCGCGCATTGCCGGATCAATTGCGCAGCAGCTGCCAACCGGTGCGCAGCCGCTGCAGCCCGAAAGGAATCCAGTACGCAATGAAGCAAGCCTTTGGTCCCGGCGCCGCACTTCGGGCGGCCTTGCAGATGACCGGCTCGACCTATGTCATCTACGCGGCAGGGCTCGTGGTCAGCGCCCTGATAGCGCGCAGCGTCGGTCCGGAAGCGTTCGGCCGCTACTCCTACCTGGTCTGGCTGACCGGCGTCCTCATCCTGGTCGGCAACAACGGCCTGACTACCTCCGGCATCCGCTTTGTATCCGAGAGTCTTGGCCGGGGATCGGAAAGCGATGCCGCCAATGTGCAGGGCTGGCTGCTCAAGCGCCAGCTGGCGTGCATCGGCCTCGTCTCGCTCGTTTACCTGCTCACCATGCCGTACTTCCGGCCAGCCGGCTGGGAATCGGGGAGTCTCTGGCTGTTTGCCGCGATCGTGCTCGTCAGCAGCATCGCCAAGACCATGTACATCTTCAACATCTCGATTGCCAAGGGGCATGGCCGCTTCGACATCGAGGCCTACTCGGCAATCGTCATCAGCCTGCTCAATGCCGCGGCCGTCCTCGTCCTCTGGCTCGTGCATGCGAGCCTGCTCGCCTATCTGGTCCTGTTTGCCGTGACCTGCGTTTCCTACGCCGCCTATGCAGCAATCATGCTGCGCCGGGGCGACATCCGCGCCGGCTTCGGCGCGCTCGATCCGGCCCTGCTTCAACGGCTGCGCAGGCACCTGTTCTGGACGCTCCTGCTGACCGTGGCTGCGGTCTTCAGCAACAAGTCGATCGAAACCTGGCTGCTCAATGATCGGGTCGGTTCCGCCGAGGTCGGCTATTTCGCCATTGCCGCGGCATTGACACGCGGCGGACTCGACCTCCTTTCGTCGGGGCTCAACTCGGTGTTGATGCCATCGATGGCCCATGCGTTCGGCGCCAGCGGCCAGCAGCGGGTCAACGAGATCCTGTCCAATTCGCTGCGCTATTTCCATTTCCTCGGCCTGATGCTGGCCGGTGTCGGCGTCCTCTGGTCGGATCCCGCGGTCGCCGTGATGTATGGCCCCAGCTACGCGATGGTCGATGACGTACTGCGGGTCATGGTCATCGTCGGCGGGCTGACCCTGTCCGAGGGTGCATTCGGCGCTCTCCTTTCGACGACCGACAACCAGCGCGTGCGCGCCCTGTTCGCCTCGCTGTCGATCGTCTTCACCGCGGTGGCGGCGTTCGCGCTGATCCCGCGCTACGGTCTCTACGGCGCGGTTGCCGCACATGCGATCTCGCGTGTCCTCGTGTTCGTCTTCACGTTGACCGGCATCGTGCGCATCATGGATTTGCGCCTGCCATGGCGGGAAATCGGATTGCTATTTGCAGCCGCGCTGATTGCTGCTGGCGTGGCAGCCGCCCTCGTGTTCGCGGTGCCGGGACTGTGGACCGAATTTGCGGCGGGCATCCTCTACGCCCTGGTCTATCTCGTCCTGACCCTGCGCTTCCGCGCCTGGAAGCGCGATGACGCCTCCGAAATACTGATGGTGGCCGAGCGCTTTCCGCGACTGCTCGGTCGCGTCGTTCCGGGCGTCAAGCGCTGGCGCGACGGGCTATAGAGAAGTTGCCACAACTTGCATTGGCAGCCGATCGGTCGATAATCGGTTCCGGGGAACTACCGTACGTGAAGCCATTCTGCCCTGCACCTGGCAACGTCTGGCGTGGATGCACGGACAAGGAGCAGCATGAAACTGCGCAAACTCGCCGCAATCCTGGAAAAGACCCACGCGCGGTCGCTGCTCGCATCGTGTTTCCCTGCGCGAGGCATCGTTGGCCTCAACTATCACCGCATCGGCGACGGCAGCCGGTCGGAACTCGACCGCGGCCTGTGGAGCGCCAGTGCCGAAGCCTTCGACCGGCAGCTGGCCTGGCTCAAGAGCAACAGCGACGTCATATCGCCTTCCGACATCGATGCCGCGCGCAAGGACCGGCGCGGGCGTTTCGTCCTGATCACCTTTGACGACGGCTATCTGGACAACTACGAATTCGCCTTCGCGGCATTGCGCGAACACGGCTTGCCCGCCACGTTCTTCATCGCAACCGGATTCATTGACGATCCCCGACTGTCCTGGTGGGACGAAATTGCCAGCCTGGTCCGCCGCTCCAGTGTCGACGTGATCACGATGCCACGCTGGCTGCCCGAGCCGCAGACGCTGGTCGTTGGCGAGCGGGAGCGTGTCGTGCGGAGCCTGCTTGGCATCTACAAGTCCTTGCCGACCGAAGACGCTCCGCAATTCATGGCCGACTTGCGCGTGGCCGCGCGTGCCGCGCCGCTGGCCAAGGGCGAAGAGCTCTGGATGAACTGGGACATGCTCCGCGAGATGAGCGCAGCCGGCATGACGATCGGTGGCCACACGGTCAACCACATCGTGCTCTCCGGCGCATCCGCCGAGCAGCAGTGGCAGGAAATTTCCGTCTGCGCCTCGCGCATCGAAGCGGAGATCGGCAGGAAGATGGAGTATTTCGCCTATCCGGTCGGCAATCGCAGTTCGTTCAATGCCGAATCGATGGAATGCCTTGAGCGCCTTGGCGTCCGCTACGCGTTTTCGTATTACGGAGGCTTTGCGAACAGCCAGGCGCAGCGTTACGACATGCCGAGGATGGCCATGGAACCCTATGTCGACATGAACTGGTTCCGCGCAATCATTGAATTGCCGCGCCTGTTTTGCCGCGCGGATGCCTCGGCCTGACGCCAGCCTGCCTTGTGTGCGGTGCGCCGCCGCCGCGTTGAACCAGGGAAACCTGCTTCGGGGCCTCCTGGCCAGGGGGTACTGACCGAAAGCGGCAGGGTGTGCAGAATCGACCCGTTCCGGTGATAATCGTTGCATGTTGTGCCTGACCACCCCCGCTCCGTCGAGGGGTTCACCTCATCACGGCTGCTGAATGACACACTCCAACGCAGTCGACCCGGCCCGCCCGCCCGCGATCGTCCTCGGTTGCGACCTGACCGGACTGGGAGCACTGAGAAGCCTCGCCCTCGCCGGCATTCCGGCCTGTTCGGCGTGTCCCGCCGGCGACCTGGTCACCCGCTCACGATGGTATCGCCCCACGCCAGGGGCCGTTCCATGGGATGGCAGGCTGGGCGCTGGCACCGAAGCGCTGTTGCGTGACATGCCCCTCGCCGAGGCGGTGTTGATCCCGGGAGCCGATGACGCCGCGATCTGGCTGGCCGAACTGGCCGGCTCGGACCTGGGCGGTCGCTTCCATACCAGCGTCAGCTCGGTGGAAACCCTGCGCATCCTGCAGGACAAGGACCGTTTCGCGGCGTTTCTTGCCGGCACCGACATTCCCCATCCACGCACCTTCGCGATTGCATCGGCGGCCGACATCGACAGCATTCCATTCGAGGAGCTGGATCGCGTATTCATCAAGCCATCCAACTCGCAGAGGTTCAGCCAGACCATCGGCGCCAAGGGCGTCTGGGCGCGCAGTCGTGGCGAGCTGGCGCAGATATGGGCCAAGCTGCATGACCAGGGCTTCAGGCTGATGGCCCAGGAATATGTTCCCGGCTCGTCGTCGGATCACTATTTCGTCGACGGCTACCGCGACCGCGGTGGCAACCTGTCCGGACTCTTTGCAAGAAGGCGCATCCGCATCTATCCGCCCGACTTCGGCAACAGCTCCTATTGCCACAGCATCGCGCTTGCCGAAGTGGAAGATGCCGTAGCCAGCGTGACGAAGCTGCTGGCGATGCTGGATTACCGCGGCATTTTCAGCGCCGAATTCAAGCGCGATGCGCGCAATGGCCAGTACCGCATCCTTGAGGTCAATACGCGCGCCTGGTGGTATGTCGAGTTTGCCGCGCGCTGCGGGGTCAACGTCTGCAGGATGGCTTACGAGGATGCGCTTGGGCTACCCGTCACGGCCGCCACCCGGCAGTATCCGACCGGAGTCGGTTGCGTGAACCTGTACGGCGATCTGCGCACCGTGCGCGCGCAAACGGCCAGCCAGCGCGGCCCGCTTCGATCGATCCTCTGGCAATGGGCCCGCGCCTACTTCCAGGTCTTTCGCCTGAGCGATCCCATGCCGGCGATATCCATCCTGGGATCCATGCTGATGCGCAGCGTGCGACGACGCCTCGGCGCGCGCTGATCCTGGCGCCCGATCAACTGCCGGCACTCAGTGCGGGCGATCGACGAATTCGACCGCACCGATGTCGTAGGGCGCCGTGCGCTTGCGCCCATCCAGGTCATCGCTGACCTGATCGACCTGCGCGCCACGGTCGATGACGGCGCTACCGGCCGGCGGCGTGCCGTCGCTGCCGACGGTGATATCCGCCTCGACGCTGTGCGCATCGGTCGATTGCCGTCGCCGCCAACCGTCGAAGTCGAGACTGCCGGGCAGGATTCCCGACGAGCGCATGTCAACGAACCGGCAGTCGCCCCCGTGGCTGCTGTAGGCATTGAAATCGGTATTCGGGCTGCCGGCGAGCGCGGAGAGTCCTCCGAGCTCGCGTGACCAGCGGATCTCCACGCAAGTACCGCGATCCTGGATCAGCAGGTTGTTGCGGATCAGCGGATTCGTGCTCGGTGGCCGGCCCGCTTTCGGATCCCAGTCCTGGAACGGGATGCCGAAGTAGAGTGCGGCATGCCCCAGTCGCGCCGCGTCGATGATGGTGTTGTTGACGACCACCGCGTCGCGCGCGGCGTAGAGGCCGATGCCGGCATAACCGGTATAGCGCACCAGGTTGTTGCGGACGATCGCCCGCATCGCCTCGTAATAGCCGGGATTCGCCTCGAGGTCGAAGTATTCCTCGCTGGTGTCGAAGCCGACCAGGATGCCGGACATGCCGGTGTTCTCGATCCGGTTCCTCTGCACGATGACGTCACTGGCTCCGCCCTTGAAATAGACGCCGGTCGTGGCGGTATCGTGGATGTGATTGTCCTCGACCAGCATGAACGAACCGCCGACGTTGTCGATGCCCTCCGCGTTGCGGTCCTCGAGGGGCGTGCCGGGAGGATCCGCCGCCCCGGTATTCCAGATTTCGCTGCGCCGTATGGTCACGTGGTCGCACTTCGGCGTGATCTTGATGCCATCCCGACCGGTGTCGTGGATCTTCAGGTTCTCGAGGATCACGTTGCTGGCGCCGCGTCCCTGCTGGCCTTCGCCGCGGTACCAGGCCGTCTGCAACTGTATGCCGTAGTACATGCTGCCGCTGATTTCGAGGTCGGCGATCCGGCTGCCCGAGGCTTCCGGATCGATCTGGATGACCACGCTGTCCTTCACCGTGAGATCGCACTGGATGTGCGCATGCTCGCCGGGAATCGACCGCAGCGTCATGCGCTTGCGCAGGCGCACGTCGCATTCGTGGTAGGTGCCTGCGCGCAGGCTGACCGTGTCGCCCGCCTGGATCACCCCGATCGACGTGTCGAGGACCCGCCCCACCGTGCGGAACGGCCGGGCTTTCGAACCATCGCCCAGGGTATTGTCGCCGTCAGTCGCGACAAACCACTCCCTGGCTGCAACCGGGAAGGCGATCAGCAGCAGCATCAGCGCCAGCAGCGTTCGGGGCATCTTCGGGTTTCCATTCCGGCAGGTACGCACAGCCATCGTGCGTATCGCCCGATCCTAACCCAAAAGCCCGCTGCGCGAGGAAATTCCACGGCTCGACGCGCATGCAGAAACGGACGAGTCGATGCGGACTCGTCCGTTTCATTGCAAAAGGATCAGGCGGATTCTTCGCTCCGACGCCACTGCGGCGTCGGAGCAACCGGCTATCGCGCTCAGTCGAAGCCGCTGCCGAAAATCTCGTTGGGTGGCGGAGCAGCCACTTCGTCGGCGCCAATGTCATAGGGCGCGTAGCGCTGCTGCTTGTCGAAATCGTCGGTGACCTGCGGAATCACCGTACCGGCGTCGATGGCGGGACTGCCGGCCATCAGGTGGCCGCTCGAGTCGACTGTAAAGGCCGCATACAGGCTGTGGGTGTCGGTATTCTCGTAGGCAATCCATTGGCTCAGCGTGGCGTTGCCATTGATCGGGCTGCCCGGTCGCGCATCGCGGAACACGCACGCACCATTGCTGTTGGTGTAACCGTTCCAGTCCGTATTCGGGTTGCCGCTCAGTCCGGAGACGCCGCCCATGTCATTCCAGTAGCGGATCTCGATGCACTTGCCGCCGTACTGGATGACCAGGTTGTTGCGGATGATCGGATTCACGCTGGGCGGTCGACCGGCGGCAGGGTCCCAGTCCTGGGCTGGCACGCCAAAATAAAGGGCGGCGTGGCCGTCCTGGGCGGTGTTGATGATCGTGTTGTTGGCGACCACGGCGTCCTTCGCCGAATAGAGGCCGATGCCTTCCCATACGGTATTGCGGATGATGTTGTTGCGCACCGTCCCGCGGATCGATTCATAGAACTGCGGGTTGATGCTGAGGTCGAAGAATTCCACGCTCGTGTCGAAACCGACCAGGATGCCGGCCATGCCGGTGTTCTCGATGCGGTTGCGCTGGACCGTGACATCACTCGAACCACCCTTGAAGTAAAGGCCCGTCGTGGAAATGTCGTGGATGTAGTTGTCTTCGATCAGCAGGAAGGAGACGTTCACGCTGTCGATGCCATCCGCGTTCCGGTTGTCCAGGATCGTCCCGGGCGGATAGATCGCGCCGGTGTTCCAGATCTCGTTGTTGCGGATCGTCACATGGTTGGATTTCGGGGTGATCTTGACGCCATCACGCCCCGTATCGTGGATCTTCAGGTCCTGCAGGACGACATTCGAGGGGCCAGAGGCGTTCTGGCAGCAGGGATCCGGGTACCAGTCGGTTTGCAGCATCACGCCGTAGTACTGCCCGCCACTGATTTCAAGCTGGCTCAGCTGGCTGCCGCTGGCGCCGGTGTCGATCTGGATCGTGACGCTGTTGCTGACATTCATGTCGCAGTGGATGTGCGCGCGCTCGCTGCCGTACGAACGCAGCGTCAACGGCTTGCGCAGGCGCACGTCGCATTCGTTGTAGGTGCCGGCACGCAGCGTGATGATGTCGCCCGGGCTGGTCATGTTCAGGGACGTGCTCAACACGTGCTTGACCGTGCGGAAAGGCGAGGCGAGCGAGCCGGTGCCGCTGCTGTCGTTGCCGCTGGTAGAGACGAACCACTCCCTGGCCAATGCCGGAGTGCTCACGGCTACCAGGAGAAACAGCAAAATTCTGATCATCGAACCCTCGCAATAGACTGGATGGCGCCCACTGGGCCGGACGCCTTGCCGGGCCGGTACCAGGCGTACGCCATCAAGGCGGCCATACCGGTATGCAGCTCCGTTTGTTGCGGTGCAGAATATTGCTTCAATATGTTGATATTCGTGATGATTGTCGCAAGTTGCCGTTAAATGGGTAGACAGATGTCCGGATCTGCGGACCAGTTCCGGTTAAAAAATCGCCAGCGTCGCGCAAATCAAGCATTAATATACTTTTTCTCAGCCTCGGCGCCGCATTGGGCGTGCGCCCGGGAACGCGCAGACCCTACGCGCCCATGGTCGCTCCTACAAGCCCGCTGGCGTGCCACTCGACCGCGGCGGGACGCCAGGGTACGGTCCTCCCGCGCCGCGGGACCGCGGAACTCTCCGGCCTGCAGCCAATGCGCGGGTGCGACGCGTATCCGCAGACCGTAGAATGCCCGGCTCCAGCATGCCGTCCGGTGGGACCAGAATGAGCGATCGCGAGGACCCCGCTTCCGAACCCGAAATCCAGGCCTGGGCTGGCCAGGAGCCATGGCCCAGGGACGCCGCCGGCGAACTGCAGATCGGAGGCAAACCGCTGTCGCGGGTGGTCGACGCGCTCGGCTCGACCCCCTGCTACCTCTACGACCGGGCCCGGCTCGCGGCGCGCGCCCGCGGACTGCGCGCGCGGTTGCCGCCGCAAGTGCTGCTGCACTACGCGATGAAGGCCAATCCCATGCCCGCCGTCGTCTGTCATATGGCCGGCCTGGTCGACGGAATCGACGTTGCCTCGCGCGGCGAAATGCGCATTGCCCTGGACAGCGGAATGTCGCCCGAGCACATCAGCTTCGCCGGGCCGGGCAAGTCGGAGCGCGAACTGGATCAGGCAGTCGCTGCAGGCATCCTGGTCAATATCGAATCATTCAGGGAAGTCGACGTTCTGGCACGCTCGAGCGAGCGCCAGGGCATTCCGGCTCGTGTTGCGGTGCGCGTCAACCTGCCCTTCGAACTCAAGGCATCCGGCATGAAGATGGCCGGAGGCGCCCGCCAGTTCGGCATCGACGCCGACCTTGTTCCCGGGATGTTCGGGCGCATTGCGGATGCCGGCCTGGGCTTCGAGGGCTTGCACATGTTTGCCGGCTCGCAGAACCTGCGCCCGGCGGCCATCGTCGAGGCGCAGTCGCGCTGCTACGAGCTGGCCCTGGAGTGGCGCGACCGTTTCCCGGCGGCGCTGCGCTACTTCAACCTGGGCGGCGGATTCGGCATTCCATACACGCTCAACGACAGGCCGCTGGACCTGGCGCCCATCCTTGCCAACCTCCACGACCTCGCGGAACGCGCGCGCAATGACCTGCCGGGGACGCACCTGGTCGTCGAACTGGGACGCTACCTGGTCGGCGAAGCGGGCATCTACGTGGCCCGCGTGATCGACCGCAAGATTTCCCGCGGCCAGGTTTTCCTGGTTGTCGATGGCGGCATGCACCAGCACCTCGCCGCCTCGGGCAACTTCGGCCAGGTCATGCGCAAGAACTATCCGGTCGAGATCAACCGCCACGGTACCGCGACCGAGATCGCCAGCGTTGTCGGGCCGCTTTGCACGCCGCTCGACCTGCTGGCCGACCGCATGCAGCTGGGCGTCGCCGATGTCGGCGACCTGGTCATCGTCTTCCAGTCAGGCGCCTATGGGCGCAGCGCCAGCCCGCGGGATTTCCTCGGCCACCCTGACGTCGTCGAAGCCCTGGTCTGAGAAGCTGCGAGCTACTCGTCGTCGCCGGGCAGCTCGCGTCCTTCGGCTTCGGCCTGGAGCACGGCACGGCGTATCTTTCCGGTATTGGTCTTCGGCAGGGCGGCACGAAACTCGATCAGCCGGGGCACCATGAAATCCTCGAGTCTCGAGAGGCAGTGGGCGATGATCTCGCGCGCCTCGATCTCGACGTCGTCCGCCTTGACCACGATCGCCTTGAGCGCGCGACCCAGGACTTCGTCGGGAACGCCGACCACGGCGGCCTCCCTGATCCCGGGCAGCGCATAGATCACGTTCTCGACTTCCTTCGGGCTGACCTTTTCACCGCGCGACTTGATGATGTCGTCCTTGCGCCCGACGAAGTAGCAATAGCCTTCGTCATCCATGCGGAACAGGTCCCCGGTATGCAGGACTCTTTCCCATGGGTAGCGGCCCGGCTTCAGGGTCCTGGCGGTCGCTTCCTCGTTGCGCCAGTAACCCTGCATGACGTGGCCGCCGCGCACGACCAGTTCGCCGACGACATTCGCGGCCACCGGCTTGCCGTCGTCGTCGGCAACCCAGACCTCGGTGCCCGGGATCGCGATGCCGACGCTGTCGGGACGCTGCGCGAGCTGGGCCGGCGGCAGCCAGGTGCAACGCTTGGATTCGGTCATGCCGTACATGGAGTACACGCGCGCCTGCGGGAACAACGCCTGCAACGCGAGGATGTGCGCAGGCGGCAGTGCGGCGGCGGTATTCGTCAGGAAGCGCACGCTGTTCGCCCATTCGGGGTTGAAGTTGCGCAACTGGAGGATCAGCGCAGCCATCGTCGGCACCAGTGGGAACCCGGTGACGCGCTCACTGGCCAGCATCGGCAGGATCTTCTGCGGGAACGCAAACGACTTCTCGAGCACCAGCGTGGAGCCCATCATGACCGCCATCAGCAGCTGGTAGAGGCCGTAGTCGAAGGCCAGTGGCAGCACGCTGAGGACCACGTCATCGGATCGGGCTTCCAGATAGGTGGTGATCGACGACGCCGCAAACACCATGTTCCGGTGCGTCATCATGACGCCCTTGGGCTGGCCGGTGGAGCCCGAGGTATAGACGAGCATGGCCAGGTCGATGTCGATCCCGGACGGCGCAGCGGCCAGCGAAGCCGGGGACGCAGCCATGAACTCGTTCCAGCCGGTGCAACGGGCGTCGTCGCTGGCCAGGCCATCGACGATGATGACGCGGCGCACGCTGGGGGCCTGCTCGGCAGCCAGCAGGGCCACCGCCAGCAACGAGGCCTGGGTGACCAGCACCGATGCCTCGCAGTTGTTCAGGACATAAGCGAGCTTGTCGGCCTTGGTCGTCGGATTGATGACGCTGAACACGCCACCGGCGCGCAGCGTCCCGAAGATGCCGATGGCCGTTTCCAGCCGGTTGTCGGCAAACAGGACGCAACGCTCGCCGTTGCGGAACCCTTCGTTGCCGCGCAGGCCGGCCGCAAAGCGCTCCGCGCCTGCGTGAAACGCGGCATAGCTGGTGCGCACGCCCTGGGTGACCAGGGCGACGCGTGCCGGGTCACGCTCCGCGGCGCGACGAAGCAGCTCCTCGTAACGGATCATCCGGCCAGGCCCGCCTCGACGCGCTTGCCTTGCACATAACGCACGAGCGGCCCGATGCCGTCGATGTTCTCCGGCAGGACGTCATCGTCGTCGACGATGATCTCGAATTCCTGCTCGAGCCAGGTGACCAGGCTCAGGACGCCGATCGAATCGAGGATGCCGGCATCGAAAAGGCTTTGTTCGGCGGCCAGGTTTTCCTGATCCGGGGACGGAAAGTTCTCACGGACAAACTCGCGGATTCGGGCTTCTATCGTTTGCATGCGCCACTCTGGAATTCAACGGACTGTTCGATCGGCAGCGCGGATTGATCCGCTCCGCAATGCGAGCACGGCAGTGTGCCAGAACGGGGCCATCAGGGCATCCCCGCCCCTGCCCGCAACGCCGGTCACGGCTGCCCTGCGGGAGGGCGCGGGCTGGCCGGGCCGGACGACGATCCGGGGTCTGCCGGGGCCCCGGCCCCGGGTGCCGTCGCGCTCGAGGTTTCCGCCTCCCCGGCCTCTTCGGCAACAGCCGGCTTCAGGGTGCTCACCCGTCGCGCGGGATTGCCGGCCACCACGGTATTCGGCGCAACCACGCCGGATACGATCGATCGCGCCACGATGATGCTGCCTTCGCCGATCTCGGTGCCGGGCAGGATCATGGCGCCGGCCCCGATCCAGACATTGTCGTGGACGATGATTGGCTTGATCTCGCTGGCGTCCGGTGGCGCACCGGCGAGGCGCAGGGCCGGGTCGCTGGCATGGCCCGAGGAATCGCGGAATGAAACGTCGCTGGCAATCTGCACGTGCGCGCCAATGGTGATTTCGCGGCCAACCACGAAGCTGGTGTTGTGGCCGATGTCGGAATAGGCGCCGATGCTGAGCCGCGGATTGGGTACGAAGCTGGCGGCGAACGCCACGCTGATCTTGCCGTTCAGGCGCACGTAGTCGCCAAGGATCAGCTCGCCCCTGCCCTTGATCCAGGGCACATAGATGCCGGCCGTCACGCCGCGCCCGTGCTTCGTGCAATAGGCCTTGAGCAGCGGTTCGGCGAGGAAACGGCGACGCAGGAAGAAGACGATCGCGCGCAGCAGCAGGAAAACGTACAGCATCGGCACCACGACCACGCGCGGCGCCGGCAGGGTGAACGTGCTCCATTGCCTGCGCGTGGCGCGCAAGGCGCGCGCAGCCGGATGTGTCGAGCGGGCCGCCCAGTGGCGGAGCTTGGCGATCATGCGCTGTTCCCGTTGCGATTCGACGAAGGCCTGCCGGCGCAGGGCCGGGCCTCGCATTCGCCGTTGAACAATCGATTATCGGCCACACCCCGAGCATGACGCCAGCATTCGTCTTGCGCATCCTCCCGGCGTGCGGCAGAGGCAGCCGACGATGGGCAACCCTGCGCTGCCGGGCCTGTGAAGTGTGCGGTGTGCACCACTTTGGACAATGCCATGTGGCATCAATGATTTAGCTGTGACTGGGGTCACTGTATGCAGCCTGTCGAAACCGCAGGATCGCCTCCCCTGACCGCACTGGCTGCACCCCGATATGCCCCTCGCCCGGTACCTCCGCGACACCTTCCCCGGCAGCCGCCTCGTCCTGGCCGGCCTGATGGCCTGCTCTTTCACGGCTTCCCTGGCCGAAGCGGCGCCCAGCCTGCCCAATCCGGTGCTGTTTGTAACCCAGGTTCCTGTCCCGCAGGATTTCGCGACGGTCGGCTCGGTGTTCGCCAACCACATGGCCGACATGCAGAGCGCGGCACGCGGTGGCGATCTCTGGATCCGTTATCCCGACGGCACCCTGCGCAACCTGACCGCCGAAGCCGGTTATGGCAGCAGCGGCATGCAGGGCGCCAATGCCATAGCGGTGCGCGACCCCGCCGTGCATTTCAGCGGCAGCAAGGCCGTCTTCAGCATGGTCATCGGCGCGCCGACCGCCCAGTACCAGCAGATCACGAAGTACTGGCAACTCTACGAGGTCAGCGGCCTTGGCAGCGGCCAGGCGGTATCCATCGTTCGCGTCGCCAACCAGCCGGCCGACACGAACAATGTCGAACCGGCCTATGCGTCCGATGGCACCATCATTTTCGTCAGCGACCGCTCGCGCAATGGCCAGCGCCACCTCTACCCCCAACTGGACGAGTACGAGTCGACCCCGACGCCGAGCGGCCTGTGGAAACTCAACCCGGCAACCGGAAGCCTGTCCCTGCTCCAGCACGCGCCGTCCGGCTCGTTCCGGCCCTCCGTTGACAGCTTCGGGCGCGTCATCTTCACGCGCTGGGACCACATGCAGCGCGACCAGCAGGCCGAAAACAGCTCCTACCAGGCGTTCAACTGGGTCTCGGAGTCGGCGGGCGCCGCCACCGCGCCGGCGCAGGAAATGTTTCCCGAGCTGCGCTCGGACACGGCCACTGCGTTCGGCCTTCGCATCAACCATTTCTTCCCGTGGATGATCAACCAGGACGGCAGTGGCGAGGAGACCCTCAACCACGTCGGTCGCCACGAGTTGTTTGCCTATTTCAACCGCAGCCTGAAGAACGATTCCAGCCTCGTCGACTTCAGCGACGGCGCCGCCCCGCTGCGCGCGAACTCGAACGTCGCCGAGAACTGGTTGCAGATTGCCGAGGATCCGACATCGCCCGGCCGCTACTTCGCCATCGATGCGCCGGAGTTCTATACCCACTCGGCCGGACAGATCATCTCGATCAACGGTGCGCCGAGCGTCAATCCGGCGGCCATGCAGGTCGCCTACAACACCGCGCGCAGCACGCGGGATTTCCACAGCGGGACGCCGCCGACCGACTTCACCGGCCACTACCGCAATCCCCTGCCGCTCTCGAATGGCGGCCTGGTCGCTTCCTGGGTCGCCGAGCCACGCCAGTCTGCCAACGACGGTACGCGGGCCAATCCGATTCCGCGCTACAAGTTCCGCCTGTACAGCCTGATGATGGCCAATGGCTACCTGAAAACCGATCCGAATGGCGCCCTGACCAACGGCATCACCAAATCGGTGTCCTGGTGGGATCCGGATGTGCGGGTAACCTACAACGGCCCGCTGTGGGAGTTGTCCGCCGTGGAAGTGCGTGCCCGCCCGGTGCCTCCGAACACCGCCGAAGGTGCACCGCAGGCTCCCGAGGCGCAGGCATTCGCGGCCGCCAACGTGGATCTTGCGGCGTTCCGGAGCTTCCTTGCGGCGCGCGGGCTCGGCGTACTGGTCAGCCGCAATGTCACCACGCGCGACGGACGCGACCAGCAGCAGCCCTACAACCTGCGCGTGCCGGGCGGCGTGCAGACGGTCGGCAATGGCGGCATCCGCTACGACATCAGCTTCATGCAGTTCCTGCAGGGCGACCAGATCCGTGGCCTTGGCGGAGCATCGACGCCCAACTCCGGACGTCGCGTGCTCGCCCAGCCGCTGCATGATGCGGCGGCCCTGCAGTTCATGCCGGCTCCGGCACCGGGCACGCCGCCGGGGGCGGTGAAGATTGCCGCTGATGGCTCGGTCGCCGCGATCGTCCCTGCGCAGCGCGCGCTGGCCTGGCAATCGACCGATGCGAACGGCACGCCGGTCGTCCGCGAACGCTACTGGGTGTCGGTCATACCGGGCGAAGTGCGCGCCTGCGGCGGCTGCCATGGCGTCAATACGACCGACCAGGCCGGGCACGCACCAGCGGAAAACATGCCACAGGCGCTGAAGGACCTGCTCGACTACTGGCGGGTCAATGCAGACCCGCTGTTCCGCGGCAGCTTCGACTGAAGCAGGGGATGGCCAGGGAACGGTGCGCGCCGAATGGACTCAGCGCGCGCCTCGACGAAACAGCACGACCTCGAATGTCTGGATCAGGATGATCAGGTCCAGCGTGATGTTGTGGTTTTTCACGTAGAAGAGGTCGTACTTCAGCTTTTCAGCGGCGTCCTTCTCGTCGGCACCATACGGGTAGTTCAGCTGCGCCCATCCGGCCAGGCCCGGCTTCACGCAATGGCGAAGGTCGTAGTACCTGATCTTCTTTTCCAGTTCGGCGACGAACTGCGGCCGTTCGGGCCGCGGGCCGATCAGGCTCATGTCGCCGCGCAGGACGTTCCAGAGCTGCGGCAGCTCGTCCAGGCGCACCTTGCGGATGAAGCGGCCGACGCGGGTCACGCGGTCATCCTGCTTGCTCGCCCAGCGGGCCACGCCATCCTCTTCGGCGTCGGTGCGCATGCTGCGGAACTTGATCAACATGAACGGCTTGCCCCGCTCACCCACGCGCTCCTGGCGGTAGAGGACGGGTGCGGCAGGCCCGGACTCGATCCATATCGCCAACGCCGTCAGCAGCATCAGGGGCCAGGTCAGCGCGAGCACGACCAGGGTCGAGCCGAGATCGAAGATCCGTTTGCTCAGCTTGCGAATCGGTGAAGCATCGAAGCCGTCGGAAAAGATCAGCCAGGACGGATCGATCAGGCTGAGCTTGACCCTGCCCTGCTCGCGTTCGAAGAACGTGATCAGGTTGGTGATCGTGATGCCCATCTGCTTGCAGGCGAGCAGCTCGTTCATCGGCATCTGGCCGCGCCGGTCGTCTGCCGCAACGACGATTTCGTTGATCTGCATGCGCTTCGCGATGCTGGCCAGCGGCTCTGAAGCGTCAAGTTGCTGGTCGGCCGGAACCACGGAAGACTCTCCGGGGATCGGCAGGAATCCGACCACGATGAAACCCCGCCGGTCGACCCGTCGGCGCATCCGGTGAATGATCTTGCTGGCACGTCGCCCGGTACCGAGTACCAGCACCCGGCGCTGAAGTGCCTTGATGTCGAGCAGTCGCACATACAGGATCCGCGTGACGGAAATCAGCGGAAAGCTGATGGCCAGGGCGATGGCGATCACGCTGCGGCCGATGTAGATCTGCGGGAAGACATAGAACACCATGGCGACCGCAATCCCGCCCATGGCGAAGCCGATGCCCAGGCGGGCCAGCAGACCCAGCCAGTTTTCGCGCAAGGTCGGCTGGTAAAGGCCCAGCGCCGCCATTGCGGTGACCATGACCAGGCCGAAAATCGTGGCCCGCAACTCGATCCAGGTCGAAAAGCGTGCGAGATTCTCCGGATCGCTCCAGTAGCGCAACGGCATGGCGAGCAGGAGCGAACCGATCAGGATCAGCAGCTCGACTGCCGCCAGCAGCAGCACCCATCGCGCACCTTGTTCGCGCAGATATCGAAACATTCAACCTCCAGCCAACCCGTGTTGCATATCGCCTTCCCGGCCGCCGCTCGACGCAACCAGACCTCGATCAGGTCACCCTTCGTCGGCGTTTCTCCTGGGGGTTCAAGCCTGCAGCGGGCCGCCTTGGTCGGCGCCTGCAGGACGGACGGCCGACTGACCCGGCCCGGACGATCAGGCGCGGATATTAACGCGTTGGACCGATTCTTGCGCACCGTCGCATGATTCGCGCTACCTGAGACCGCGGGAACGGATGCCCGGCAGGTTAGAATCGCATCCTGGACGACAGATCGGGCCGGCGACGCGGGCCTGACCCTGCACGGCCCGTCGGCAAGCGACTATCATCGCGTCCCTGACCTGGCTGGATCCCGTGGCATGGCCATGGATTGCAGCCCCCGAACAAGGATTGCCTCATGTGTGGAATTGTTGCCGCTGCGGCGGAGCGTGATGTCGTTCCCATCCTGGTTTCCGGCCTGAAGGCCCTCGAATACCGCGGATACGACTCGGCAGGGCTTTCCGTGCTGAGCGGTTCGAACCTGAGCCGGGCGCGCACGGTCGGCAAGGTCCGCGAACTCGAGGCGCGCCTGGAAGCGGGGCCGATGGCCGGGATGACCGGCATCGCGCATACGCGCTGGGCAACCCACGGCGCGCCGAACGAAGCCAATGCGCACCCGCACCTGTCGACCGAATCGGTCAGCGTCGTGCACAACGGCATCATCGAGAATCACGCCGTCCTGCGCGAGGAGTTGAAGGCGCTGGGCTATCGCTTCGACTCCGACACCGATACCGAGGTCATCGTCCATCTCGTCCACCATTTCTGCTCACAGGGCCTGGGCCTGCGGGCCGCCGTGCAAGCCGCGATCCGGCGCCTGCACGGGGCCTTTGCCATCGCCGTGATGAGTCGCGACGAGCCTGGCCACGTGATCGGAGCCCGCCGCGGCAGTCCGCTGGTCGTCGGCATCGGCATCGGCGAGAACTTCCTCGGTTCAGACGTGCAGGCCCTGATCAAGGTCACCAACCAGTTCAGCTACCTCGAGGAAGGCGACGTCGTCGAGATCACCCGCTCCGACGTGCAGGTCTACGATGCGAACGAGCAGCCGGTCGAGCGTCGCATAATTACCAGCGAACTGTCGGCCGATGCGGTCGAGCGCGGCGAATACCGCCATTACATGCTCAAGGAAATATTCGAGCAGCCGCGCGCCGTCGCCGACACTCTCGAGGGGCGCATCGCGAACGGACGCATCATGCCGAACATCTTCGGCGTGAAGTCCGACGAACTGTTGCGGCGCGTGCGCCATGTGCAGATCGTCGCCTGCGGAACGAGTTATCACGCAGGGATGGTCGCACGCTACTGGCTCGAGGGCCTGGCCGGGATCCCGTGCAGCATCGAGGTCGCCAGCGAATACCGCTACCGCCAGGCCGTGGTGCCGGCGGACAGCCTTTTCCTCGCCATCTCCCAGTCCGGCGAAACGGCCGATACGCTAGCGGCGCTGCGCGAGGGCAGGCAGCATGGTTACCTCGGGTCGCTGGCGATCTGCAACGTCCCGGAATCCAGCCTGGTCCGCGAGTCGGACCTCGTGCTGATGACCCGCGCGGGCCCGGAGATCGGCGTGGCCTCGACCAAGGCCTTCACCACCCAGCTCGCGGCGCTGGCCTTGCTCGTGCTCGAACTCGCGCGCATGAATGGCCTGGAGGACGCACGGTACACGCGCCTGGTCGACGATCTCGCCACCATGCCGCGCCGCATCTCCGACGCACTCGAGCGCGCGCCGGAAATCGCCCGGCTCGCCGAGCGCTTCACCAACAAGCACCATGCCTTGTTCCTCGGCCGCGGCGTGAACTTCCCGGTCGCCCTGGAAGGCGCACTCAAGCTCAAGGAGATTTCCTACATCCACGCCGAGGGCTATCCCGCCGGCGAACTCAAGCACGGTCCGCTGGCCCTGGTCGACGAGGACATGCCGGTCATCGCGGTCGCGCCGAACAACCAGCTGCTCGAAAAGCTCAAGTCCAATCTCGAGGAAGTGCGCGCACGCGGTGGCGAGCTTTTCGTCGTCGCAGATGAAGACGTCGAGATCGATGGCGACGGCCTGCGCGGCGCCGTCATCAAGATCAAGTCGGGTGGCAACCTGATCGCTCCCGCGGTCTTTACCGTGCCGCTGCAGTTGCTCGCCTACCATGTCGCCGTGTTGCGCGGCACGGATGTCGACCAGCCGCGCAACCTGGCCAAGTCGGTGACCGTGGAATGACGGGGCTGGATTGGCGGCGGCTGCGTGTACCCGCAGGCCGGTCATAGGCTACGCCGGGACTTTCTGAATGCAGACCCCTCCGAGCGCCGCCACCCGGGATTCCCAGATTTTTCGCAGGGTGATGGGAAAGTTCTCGACCGGCGTAGCCGTGGTCACCTTCCTGCGCGGGGCAAGCCCGGCCGGAATAACGGTGAACTCCTTCCTGTCGGTTTCGGCTGATCCGCCTCTCGTCCTTGTTTCGCTGCGCAAGGAATCAAGCGTGATTCATCATTTGGGCGTCGGCGACCGCTACGGCGTGAGTTTTCTGACCGAAGCGCAGCTGGACCTGGGGCTGCATTTCGCCGGCAATCCGGTTCCCGGGCTGACTCCCGAATTCCATGCATGGCAAGGCACGCCGTTGCTGCCCGACAGTCTGGCCCAGATAGTCGCGCGCGTGGTTGACGTGCATGCTGCAGGCGATCACTTCCTCTATATCGCGGAAATCGAGCACCTCTGGCAGGGACCGGAAGCAAGGCCGCTGATTTTCTACAGCGGCCGTTACAAGCAGATCCATGCGCATGAGCCCAACATGCATATCGACGAAGAACTGCAGGGCTGGTAGTACCCTCGCCTCCGGACAGGGTCCGCCCCGGTTGAGACATTCCAGACAGAACCTGCGACCCGGCCATTCAGGCGGAAGCAACTTCAATGGTTTGCACCACGCAAACCCGCAGCCCTCGATACTGCAGGATCTGGCTGCGGCCACCACACAGGATTCAGGGTGCCGGCTCTTGCCATGCGTCGAAACCATTTGTGCTTCATGAAAACTAGGGATAAATTGCATTGTCCGGGGAGGCCGGGCTGCTAGCGCAATCCGGTTTTTCGCTACGCAAGCCGTCACAATAGGGACAGTGTCTTGGGACAGACGCATGACAATGCCGGGTTCGACAGCACCGCCGATGCAGCCGCGGACGCCGGCCTGACTCTCGATACCGACTGGCGCTGCACGCACATGGGCGTGGGCGCGGCGGGATTCCTCGGCTGTGGCAGCGATGAACTGGTCGGCTCGGTCATCTGGAACGCGTTTCCCGCAGGGGTCGGCGATTCGCTGCGTTACTCGGCCTCGATTGCAATGGAGAGCCAGCGTCCGACGACCCTGCAAACGCGCTGGAATGCCCGCTACCCGTGGGTCGAAAGCCGCATCCAGCCGAGTCCCCGGGGGCGTGCGCATCTCGTTTGCCGACGTCACTGCGCGCCATCGTGTCGAGCGCATGAACGAAGGCCATCGCGAGGTCCTGACCGGGATCGCCGCGCAATACCCGCTCGCCGACAACCTGGCGCTGATCGCCCTGTTGCACGAAGAGCTCAACCCCGGCGCGCTGTGCTCGATCCTGCTGCTCTCCGCCGATGGCAGGACCATCCTGCAGGGCGCCGCGCCGAGCCTGCCCGATGCGTACAACAACGCCATTCATGGTGCCGCCATTGGCGGGGCCGCGGGATCGTGCGGCACCGCGCTGTGGCGACGCGAACGCGTGATCGTCGCCGACATCGCGACCGATCCGCTGTGGGTCGACTACAAGGATCTCGCGCTCGGGCACGGACTGCGCGCCTGCTGGTCGACACCCTTCTTCGGCAGCGGTGGCCAGGCCCTCGGGACCTTCGCCGTCTATTACCGCGACGTCCACGAACCCAGTGCCTACGAACTGGACTGCATCGACCAGATGCTCACGATCACGACCATCGCCATCGAAAGCGCGCAACTGATCGAACGCGTGCGCCAGCGCGACGGGTTCTTCGATCTTTCCCTGGAGATCTACTGTGTCTTCGACACGAAATCGCATCGCATCCTCCAGGCCAATCCCGCGTTCACGCAACTGACCGGCTTCAGCGAAGCCGAACTGGCTTCGCATGCATATTCGGCATTCGTGCATCCCGACGACCTCGACGAGGCGGCGCAAGCCGTGGCAAGACTGCACGACGAAGGCGACCGGGTCAGCCAGGTCACCTATCGCTTCCTGTGCAAGGACGGCAGCTATCGCTGGCTTTGCTGGGAGTCCGTGGTCGGCCCGGAGGGCAAGGCCTTTGCGGTCGGGCGGGACGTCACCGACCGGCTCCGGGCCGAGGCCGACCTCGCCCATGCCGCCAGCCACGATGCGGTGACCGGCCTGCCTCACCGCGTGGTCTTCGAACGGGTCCTGGTCGCGCTGCTGGCCGAATCCGCCGCTTCCGGTGTGGGTGCTCCTGATCGGGCTCGACCGCTTCCAGGTGGTCAATGAATTCATGGGGCATTTCATCGGCGACGACGTGCTGCGCCGCGTCGCCAGCCGGTTGCGCGAAGCCCTGGCCGGCAAAGGCCATGTCGCGCGCTTTGCCGGGGACGAGTTTGCGATCGCGATCGCCAGTCCTGATCGCGAGTCCGTGCTGGCCCTGGCCGAAGCCCTCAGGACAGCGGTCGCCCTGCCGATCGACAGCAATGACTACCGCCTGAGCCTTTCCGCCAGCGTCGGCATCAGCCACTCGCCCGAACACGGGATGGAGGCCCAGGACCTGCTCAGTCGGGCGCAAGCGGCGATGAATCGCGCCAAGCGCCAGGGCAAGGATTGCGCGCGCGAGTTTTCCGTCGAGGAGATGGAAGACACCGAAAGCCGGCTCGTCCTCGGCCGCGCCCTGCGCAGCGCCGTCGAACACGGCGAAATGGAACTCCATTACCAGCCGCAGCACGATGCGACCGGAGGCGTCCTCACCGGCTTCGAGGCACTGTTGCGCTGGATCAGCCCGGAACTTGGCCGCGTCGATCCGGCGCGCTTCATTCCGATCGCCGAAACCCTCGGCATGATGCCGGAGATCGGACGCTGGGTGATCGACGAGGCCTGCCGGCAGGCGCGCGCCTGGCTCGACCAGGGCCATCGCGATTTTGAAATCGCGGTCAATGTTTCGGCGCAGGAACTGCAGCGCCCGGGGCTGACCGAGCAGATCCGCAATACGCTGCGCCAGCACGACCTGCCCGCCAGCGTGCTGAGCATCGAACTCACCGAAAGCTCGCTCATGGAAAACGTCGACCGGGTCAGGAAAACACTCGCCGAACTCAAGAGCCTCGGTACAAAGCTCTCCCTGGATGATTTCGGCACCGGCTATTCAAGCCTCGCCTACCTGAAACAGTTTCCGGTCGACAAGCTCAAGATCGACCAGCGCTTCGTACGCAGCTTGCCCGGCAACGAAGACGATGCGGCGATCGCGCAGACGATCGTGGTGATGGGCCACCAGCTGCGCATGAAGGTGGCCGCCGAGGGCGTCGAGACCGAAGAACAGGCCGAGTTCCTGCGCAGCATCGGCTGCGACGAGTTGCAGGGCTTTCATCTGGGCCGGCCGGTCGCGCCCGCTGCCGCCGTCAAGCTCTTCCCGCCGATCGAGGAGTCCGAGAGCGATAGCGGCATCGACGCCGAATCGCATACCGCCTGAGCCGCGCCGGTCGGTTCGCATCACGCCGCCGCAAGGCACGCCCGGGCGCTGGCGGCGCCCCTTCGACATTTCCGGTCGGCACCGCGCCCGTGACCTGCCACTGAAAACGAAGGGGCGGCTTTCTTGCGGGCATGGCCGCTGCGAACCGGATGACGCTGGCATCGACCGGCTGCGCGAGCACGCACGGCGACCTGCCGTTCGGCGAACATGGCCATTCAGAGCCTCGACCGGGTCGGTCGGCAACAGAAGTCCGTCTCGCCGAGTGGCCGAAAACCGGCCGGCCATCCCTTTTCGCGCCAGTAGCGGACGAAGCCGTAATCGGCCAGGCGGGGCTTGATGCGCGGATCCGCCAGCATGGCGTGGCCAGCCATGCGCCGGCCAGCGTACAGCCCGGCCCTGCGGATCACGTTGCGGCGTTTGGGTCCAGGGATGAAGTTCATTCTGGAAGTCCCAATGCCTTCACCAGGGCACGCGAAGCGCGGATCGTCGTGCAGGGTGGTCAGGGTCGGGTCGACGCGCAGACGAACCAGGCCGGCATCGCGATGTTCGCGGGCTTTTCCGAGCCAGTCGAAAGCCTCGTCTTTCTGGCCACGCCAGGCATACGCGCTGGCGATTTGAAACGAAAAACCGGCAGCGAAACGCGTCTTCAGTTCCTGAAGTGCCTTCTGCGAAGCCGCCTCGTCGCCGCGACTGAATTCGACCATGGCCAGACCGGCCAGGGGAAAGGCGCCATCGGTGCGCTGGAACCAGGATTCGGCGCTGTCGATCTTGCCATCCTGAAGGTCCAGATAGCCGAGATAGTAGTTTGACCAGTTTGATTCCGGGCTCAACTCGATTGCACGCTGAAACGCCTCGCGTGCGGGCGCCTTCGCGATCTGTCGATCGCCGAGATCTGGGCCTGGCCGAGGTTCTCCGCGGCAAGTACCGAACGCGGGCGTGGCGTCGAGTTGCCTTGCGTGCATGCGCAATCGCGCCCTCGATGTGTCCTGACGGCCGCGAGCAGATCGGAAAGCCAAACCGCCCATTCGCATCGCCGGCGATAGCTCCGACAGCGCGTCTGAGATGTTTCGGCACCTTGCCACTTCTGCAGCCAGGCCAACGCCAGTCCGTCGGCTCACATAGCCGTCGCCAGGGCCAGCATCCGGGGCCGGCACGATGGCTTTCTCGGCGAAGCCGATGACTTGCCATTGCTAGCCGTTGCGATCTGCCGCTCTGCTGCCGGCTCGGCCAGAGATTGGCGTGCGCCATCGACAGCTGGGCAGTAGGCATTGGCATAAGCCCGGGTCGATCGCGATGGCCTGTTGCGAGCTCTGCGTGGCCAGGACACAGGCCCACGATCACGTTGCGGCGAGCCCTCGGTGGTGCGCTTCGCGTAGAGCTTCAGCCCTTTCGGTAGGCGTGAAGGCCTCGACGTTCCTGACGCCGTTGCGTCATTTGCACGCTCTGGCCGTCGGCGAGCGACGTCACGTCCAGCCGCGGCGACAATCTCGGCGATATCCAGTTGCACGGCCAGGGTATCGGTCGAGCGGGCGGTCGTAGGTCTTCGACCACAGATGCGAGCTGTCGGCAGTGCGGATCAACTGCGCGGTGATGCGAGCGTGTTGGCTGATTTGCGCACGCTGCCTTCCAGCACGTGGGCGACGTTGAGCGTCTTTGCAATCGTCGCGACATCGACTTCCTTGCCCTTGAACGAGAACGACGAGGTGCGCGCGATCACGCGCAGCTGCGGAATCTGCGCGAGCTGGTTGAGCAACTCCTCGGACAGGCCATCGGAAAAGTACTCCTGTTCCGGATCCGAACTCATGTTGACGAAGGGCAGCACCGCAATCGAGTTGTCGGTGGCTGGCCGGGCAGATCCATCCGCCGGCTTGCCCGGCTTCGGCTCCGGCCTCGATGCTTCAACGAGCGCGGGCTCCCGTTTGGGTGCCAGCACGAACTTGTCGATCGCGAAGTAGCCCAGGGCGAGGACAAGCAGGACCGTGATCATGCGATCCATGCGCCGCGCTGTATAGGGCGCGATCGATTGGCCGGGCACCACCGCGACATCGCGCTTGATCCCATCCGGCGTCACCTCGAACACCCAGGCGAACACCAGCGCCGGCACGAAGCCGATCGCCAGCAGCAGCACGATCGTCTTCAGCATCCAGGCCGGGGTGTCGTACAGCGGCAGCAGGGTCTCCGCCACCTGCACGACCAGCCACGCCGCGACGAGATACAACCCGGCCATGCGGATCACGTTGCGGCGCTTGAGTTCGGCGAACAGGCTCATGCCGCGGCCTCCCGCGCATTCAGAGCCATGGCAGGTTTGGGTGAGCGCATGCGAACCCCAACGTTTCCGCGCACCATCGGCTGCCTGATCAAGCAGGTTGATTGATGGCCTTCGGCAACACATGCGATTCGCTTCGTCATGATCTTGTGGCCTGAGGAATTGTTGGGGTTCGCTCGCTCACCCCAACCTGCGAATGGCAGGGTGGTGCCGTTCGCAGCCATACGGATCGCAAGGTGGCGCTCGATTTCGGCGAGCAGGTTCACCGATCGATCCCGCAACGCGTCCGGATCCCGTTACACGATTTTACCGGACGCCTCATGATCCACACTCCAGATGCATTTGTGGTGCGTCGAGCAAACGACAGCCGTCGGGCGGGCCGAGCTTCTGCCAGTAGGCCAGCATGCCCTGTCGGCCGGCCAGCTCCATGAATTTCGGGTGCGCCCTGAAACCCAGGAATTGCGGATACCAGAGGCTGAGCAACAGCGACTGTGCCGCGGCGGGATCCGCGATCAGGGCGCGGTCCATGGCCGCATCGACGGCGCCGAAACAGTCAAGCAGGATCGCCCATTCGAATTGCGGATTGGCGGCCACCGCATCGATCAGGGTCTTGCGTGCGGCCATCTGCAGGTCGGGATCGAGCAAGGCTGGTGCGAGCGAGCGGGCCAGATCGCGTTGCTCCTGCGGCATCGTTTCATCGTCGTGCAGCCAATCGAGATAGCGCTGGGCCACCTTCGCGTCGGCGTCGGTGTCATCGCCTAGCGCGACAAGGAACAATGCGCGACTGGCCGGTCCGCGCCAACCGAGGGAGTGCGCCTGCTCGAGCAGTCCCTCACCGGCAGCGCGATCTCCGCGCAGGGTCGTGCTGATGCCGAGCCAGCCCTGTTGCAGCCCACTCAGCGGGTCGAGTCGTTGCGCCTGGACAAAACTCGCATGCGCCGCATCGACGTGACCGACTTCGATCAGGCCGAGTCCCTGCCATATCCAGGTATTCGCGTTGTTCGGCTCGAGTTCCAGCGCCCGCTTGATCAGTTGGGCCTCGCGCAGGCGGTCACCGGCATTCGCCGCAAGACGTGCGCTGACGGCCAGCGCGCCCGGATGATCGGGCCGCAAGGCGAGCGCCTTCGTTGCAGCTTCTGCCGCACGCTGAAGGGAGTCGATGCCCTCTGGATCGGGCGCGTATGAGCCCCAGACATACCAGGTGCCGGCCAGCACGGCCCAGGCATCGGCAAAGTCAGGGTCCTTGGTGATCGCCCGCTCCAGCAGCTCGCGTGCCGCCGGAAGGTTCGCGCCACGCTGGATGAACAACTGGCGGCCACGCAAATACCATTCGTAGGCCTGCAGGTCAGCCGTCGTCGCGGCCACCTTTACCGTCCGTGCGCCCAGTGCGTCGACCAGCGTATCAGCAACGGATTGAGAAATTTCCTGCTGGACCTGGAAGATGTCGCTCAATTGGCGGTCGTAGCTTTCCGACCAGGGCTGCCGTCCATCTGCCGCATCCACGAGTTGCACGGTGATGCGTACCTGATTGCCCTGGCGACGCACCGATCCCTGCAGCAGATGGGCGACACCGAGCCGCGCGGCAATTTCCGGCGCGCCCACCGTGGCATCGCGAAACGCGAATGACGAACTGCGCGAGGTGACTTTAAGGTCAGCGATTCGCGCCAGCACGTTGAGCAGCTCCTCGGCCAGGCCGTCGGCAAAATAGGCGTCGTCAGGGTCGGGACTGAGATTGGCAAACGGCAGCACCGCGATCGAACGGGGGTCGACCGGTTCGCTGGGTCGCACGGGCGCAGGCGCCGCCAACGGAGCCGTGGCAGGCGTGCTCACCATCGAAGCGCGTTGCGCGGCATACGGTGCCAATACCTGGTAAAGAATCGACAAGCTCAGTGCCGCCAACACCAGCACGACGCTGGCCTGATCGATGCGTCGACCGGTGCGTTGGCAGTGCGGATTGTCGACCTGCGTGCCGCGATCGACACGCAAGCCGTGCGCGCTCATTTCGTAACGCCAGGCCAGCAGCATGACCGGCAACCAGGCGCCGAGCAGACCCAGCAGAAACCAGCGCACTGAACCGATCGGCAAATTCATCGCCGGAAACAGCAGGTTGGCAATCGCAACCAGCAGCCACGACAAGGCCAGCCAGGCCACTCCCACGCGAATCACATCGCGGCGCTTGAGTTCGCTGAGGAAACTCATGGCGGCACCGTGTCACAGGTGAAATCGTCTCGCCGACGGCATGGCATTGCAGCGGGAAGCCGTGCTTGCGCCAGTAGTCGACGACTCCCCATGTGTCCAGCTTGCGCTTGAAGCCGGCCGAGTTGCGCCAACCGGGAGGACCCAGAATCCATGGATCGATCGCGTCATTCAAAGGGTCGTCGAAGTTGCCCGCAAGATCGAATTCGCCCAGCCAGCATACGCAAGCGACATTCCCAATCTGGAATTGAAAGTCGAATCGGCATTGGCTGCCAGTCGGTCAATGACCTTTTGGGCCTCGGGGTGCGCACTCCCAGGATGCTGCAAAGCTTCGACGAAGGATTTGGAGAGTTCAGGCGGTGTCCCCAGGACCTTCAACAACAAACGCGCGGACAAGAGATCACCGCGCTGGATCAGAATCGGCACAAAGGAGGAAGCCCGATTCTCGACAAACCCGTTGGCCACGCCTTGCTCGAATGCAGTCATGGCTTCTTCGAGGTTACCCGCGGAAACCAGGGACTGGGATAGCCATCGCAGGCAATTCTGATAGGCGGGGTCGAGCTCCAGGCAACGCCGCTGGTCGGCAATCGCCTTGTCGAAGATAGCCGAGATAGACCCAACTGACGCTGCGCCAGAGCAAGGCCGTGGTGTTGTTCGGGTTGGCTTCCATCGCACGATCGGCAAGGTCGATTGCCGTTTCCCAGTCGACCGGCCGCTTTCGCATCTCCGCCATCGATAGCGCGGCCCATGGCATCGACAGCGTGCTATCGAGTTCCAGTGCGCGTTTGGCCGTCGCGTCGACCAGGGCCATGTAGTCGCGATCCCGGATTCCCCAACCCTGGACAATGCGTACACCGCCGCCAGATCTTCCCAGCCACGCGCAAACTTCGGATCCATTTTCACGACCTTTTCGTAGAGCCTGATGCTTTCGCGCAGGTCACTGCGCGCGATGAACAACTCGCGCGCTTTCAAATACAACTCGTAGGCAGGAAGGTTGTCGGTAACAGCTTTTACCTGCACCGGAGTCGCTGCAGCGGCACCGAGCTCACCACGCAACGCGGATGCGATCGCATTGGCGATCTCGCTCTGGATCGCGAAGATATCGGTGAGATCACGATCATAGGTTTCCGACCACAGGTGTCGGTCGTTCACGGCATCGATCAGCTGCGCGGTAATGCGCACCTTGTCGCCGGCTTGCGCACGCTGCCTTCGAGCAGATGGCTGACATGCAGTTCACTGGCAATCGCCTGTGAACTCAGCTCGCGCCCCTTGTAGGCAAATGACGAAGTGCGCGAAGCGACTTGCAGACCGTCGACACGAACCAGCGCGTTGAGCAGCTCCTCCGAGATGCCGTCGGAGAAATATTCGTTTTCCTTGTCCGCACTCATGTTGACGAAGGGCAACACGGCGATCGAGTTCGGATCGGGGGCGACGGGCGCCGCCTTGTTGTGTCGCGCAGGCGCGGGTGCGTGTTTCGTCGAACCATTCGCGAGCAGGCACCGAAGCTGTCTCTACGTCGGCTGAGGTGCTCGCGGCCAGTAGCGATCGGCCGCAATGACGGCGATCAAGGCCAGCACACCGGCAAGGATCAGGCGATCCATGCGCCGGCCCGTTGTCGAGGCAATCGACTGATCCGACGTCACCTCGGCATCGCGCTTGATGCCCTCAGGCGTCAGCTCGAACAACCACGAAAACACGACGGCCGGGACGAACCCGAGCGCAAGCAGCACGACCATCGCCTGCAAGACCCAGTCCGGCGTGTGGAAGATCGGCAGCAGGGTTTCAGCCACCTGCAGGATCAGCCAGGCACCGACCAGGTACAGCCCGGCCATGCGGATCACGTTGCGGCGCTTGAGCTCGGCGAACAGGCTCATGGCGTGGCCTTCCCCGGAAACTTTTCCACCACGGCCAGGAGCGGCTGACGGATATCGCGGTCGTTGTTGGAGACCAGGTCGGCCAATCGCGTTGCGAGGTCGGTCTCGCGCAGGCGCAGGAGCGGGACCAGCTGCGGGTTTCCACGCAAGGCGGCGACCGCATCGCGAATCGCATCTGCGGACAATTCCGTTCGACACGGATAGTCAAGGGAATGGGCCAATGAGGCGTAGTCGCCCACCGGTGTCGGCCGGTCCCCGCAGTGCCGCGCCAACGCGTGCTGGGCCGCCAGCGGCACGGTCATCCGGAAGGCCTCGCGATAGCGCGACTGCATGCCTTCGCGAACCAGGTTGTCGATCGTGGGGATGCTGTAGAGGCGCATCGCCAGATCGCGCAGCGCGCGGTCGCGAACCAGCCCGATGGCCCCGGTCGAGATCAGCTCGTCATAAGTGGCCCGGCGTCGCAGCTTCTGCTTGTATTGGGTAGCGCGGTAGGCGGCGACCAGCAGGGCTTCGTCATCCAGCGGCGCCGTACCGCTCAGCGCCGCCTCGGCCCGCTCGGCACTCTCGCGAACCTGCTGGCTGTATTCGATCAGCAATTGATAGCCCCAGGCTTCCTCGCGCAGGTCCTCGATGAGATGCTGGGTGAACACGGCAGCCTTCTGGTCGGTCTCGCGATCCTCGTTCCAGTTCGACACCTGCATGCCGAGGAACACGCCGAGCACCACGATCACCAGCTCGATGCTGATCGCAGTCCAGTGTTGTTGCTTCAGGCTTTCGGTGAGGCGGCGCAGGATCATTGAGACACCTTTTCGATTGCATTCGGTTCAGCGCCGAGCACTCCGAGCGCATCCGCTATCGTGCCGCTCACGCCATCGAGACTGAGCACCGCGCTGACGACGAAACTGTACTGATAACGGAGATCAGCGGCGACAGCCGGTTCGCGGCGCAGAGCTGCCGCAACCTCCTTGAAGACCGCGGGCTCGACGTCGAGATTGCACTCCTTTGCGAAACCGACCACGTTGCCCCACTTGTCGCGCACATCGCTGCAGCCTGCTCGTATCGCAACCTGCATGGTCACCGGAATGATCTTTCGCACGGTCTGGCGATAGGCCGAATCCAGACCCATGCCGTAGACATCCCGCCCGGTGTCGAACGCATAGTATTGCGACAGGCCGGATTCGACCGCGCCTGTCGGCAGCAGGTCAAGATGGCCGGAGGCGACGATCTGGTCCCAGGTGGCGCGCACCGTCGGGGTGTAGGTGACTTCCGTCGCCCGATACGCGTTGACCACAAGCGCACGAGGATCGGGATCGGCCGCTCTCAATAGTTCGTCCGTCTCCAGGACGCTTTTCAGAACGGCGGAGTAGTAGTTCGTGTCCGCGCTTAGCGCGGCTTGGTCCAGACGCAGGTCGCGGATCAGCCGCTGGACGTAATCCTTGCCGAGTCGGGCATCGGCCTGCGCCGCGTTCCAGTTCGACACCTGGATACCGAGAAACACACCGGCTACCAGCAGCACGAACTCGATCCAGATGGCGGTCCAGTTCTGCTGCTTCAGGTTCTGGGTGAGGCGGCGCAGGATCATGGCTTTGCATTCCTTATCGACTTGAGGCTCTTCAGCAGCTCATAGCTGCCCTGCTGCAAATCTGTCAGGCCGGTCTGGGTGTCGGCAAACCGAACCTGCAACGCAGGCACCAACCCGGGCAGGGCTCTCAAAGCACTTGCCGCGACCTTGATCTTTCCGGAAGGCACGTCAAGCGTGCAGGGATAGTCGATGGCGCCTTCGATGGTCGTGTAATCGAGCACGGACGCGAATCGATCGCCACAGCGAACCAGCAAAGCTTCCTGGATTTCGGCAGACATGCTCGCGCGAAAAAGGTGACGATATTCCGACTCTCTCCCCTCCTGCTCAATTACGTTCAACAAAGCCGTCGTGAACATGGAAATTGCCGTTTCACGCAATTGCTGATCTGCAATCAGGCTGATGGTGCCGGTGGACACCAATTCGTCATAGGTCGCACGAAATCGGTCGTTGTATTTGTATTGCGTTGCACGGTAGGCGCTAATGACGAATTGTTCGTCCGACATCGAAATATCGCCCGCCATGGCGTCGAGCACCTGACGCTGGTTCTTGTTGACATCGCGCATGTAGGCGATGAGATATTCGTAACCCCAGGCCTCCTTGCGCAGGTCGTCGGTCAGACGCTCGGTGAAGACGGCTGCCTTCTGATTGATCTCGCGCTCTTCGTTCCAGTTCGACACCTGCATGCCGAGGAATACACCGAGCACGAGGATCACCAGCTCGATGCCGATGGCGGTCCAGTTTTGTTCGCGGAGATGCGCGGTCACGTGACGCAGGATCATGGTTTTGCGTTCCTGATTGCTCGCAGGCCTTTCAACGACGAACCGTTGCTCGCCTGCAAGTCGGTCAGCGCGGTCTGGTTGTCGGCAAATCGAATCCGGAGTGCCGGCACAAACCTTGGCAAGGCTTTCAAGGCATCCGCAGCTGCGCGGATCTTCTCCGGCGGCACATCCAGCGTGCACGGATAGTCGAGCGAGCCTTCGATGGTGGCGTAGTCAAGTACCGTTGCGGGGCGATCGCCACAGCGAGCCAGCAATGCGTCCTGGACGCCTGCCGACACGGTCTCGCGAAACAGCTTGCGATACTCCGAATCCCGGGTCTGCTGCGATATCTGTTCCAGCCACGGTGCCGCAAAAAGGTTGACGGCCGTTTCGCGCATTTCCAGATCGGCAATCAGGCCGATGGTGCCGGTGGATACCAGCTCGTCATAGGTCGCCCGGTAGCGCGTGTTTTCCTTGTATTGCGTGGCCCGATAGGCGCTGATCACGAACTGCTCATCGGAGAGGGCGATTTCTCCGGCGATCGCATCGAGCACGCGTCGCTGGTTCACGTTGGTTTCGTGACTGTAGTTGATGAGCCATTCGTACCCCCAGGCCTCCTTGCGCAGGTCGTCGGTCAGGCGCGCGGTGAATACGGCAGCCTTCTGGCTGATCTCGCGCTCTTCGTTCCAGTTCGAAACCTGCATGCCGATGAACACGCCGATGATGACGATCACAAGCTCCGTGGCAATGGCTCCCCATTGATGCTGTTTGAGGCGCTGCAGAAAGCGGCGGAAGATCATGACGTAGCTGTTCCAATGGGTGCGCCGCAGACGGCTGCGCGGCGCGGGCTGGTGGTGAATCGTTTAATCATTGCCAAGGTCCGGAAGCGCATCTGGCACGTTTACCGTGCTCGCCCACGGCGCTTTCGAGCACGATGCGCACGCGAAATTCGCGCGTTAGGTACGCCAGCACGCGCTTGCTTTGCTCGACGCCTTGCCAGAGATTGGTCATGCGCTCGCTTCCTTCCGTCATTCCGCCCTTCGCTGGAATGACGGTGGTGAGTAGAGCGGTTGGTCATGGATCCGCTGCCTTGTCGTCGGTTGTGTTTGTGATCAAGAGTTTCTGGAAGCGCGGATCCTTGCGCAGCGGATCCCAGACCGGGTCGAGCCGGAGCCGTGTCACCGAGATGATCGTTCCCGCCGGCAGGGCCAGAAGCTGGCGAAGAGCATCGATGGCCTGATCCGGCGCGTCCGCATGTGCCGCGATCTGGGACAGGCCGGTCAACGGATAGGTGCCAAAGTAGCCATCCTTGTCCAGCGGCAGCACCTCGACAGCTCTTTTCGCTGTCGCAATGGCCTGTACCTTCTGGCCAAGGCAGACCTGCACCCAGCTCAATTCCTGGAGCAGGCCCAGCGAGTCTGGATTCCCGGCCAACGCGGCACGCAGGCTCGGCTCGAGCGCCGTGCACTCGGAGCGGACCGATTCGCCATCACCGCTGACGAGCTTGATGACGACGCGGGCCATGCGGCCGGTCAACCGCTCCTCTTCGCTAGTGGCCGGCGCGTCATTCCAGTCGGCCAAGGCATCGGCATAGCGTCGGTCCATGAAATTGGCATAGGCACGCGGGTTGATCAGGAAAAACACGTCGCCGGCCCAGCGGCGCTGGCCGGATATGCGCCAGTCCGGCGGCTGCCGAAAGACCTCGCGGGCGCCTGCGATATCGCCAAATCCGAACAGCCGGACCTGCAGCAACTGGTCCTTGGCGTTGGCGTCCGCCGGTGCCATGGTCAGTGACCGCACCAGCCAGCGATCCGCATCGGCATAGCGGCGCAGCATCGCCAGCGTTTCGCCCAGGCTCGTATTGGCCCGGGCATCGCGCGGGGCGAGGGTGACGACACGCTCGAGATACGCGACCGCCTGCGGTACCCGATCGGTCCGCCGCGCAATGAAGGCCAGTCCGTTGATCGCCTCGATCGTGTTGGGGGCCAGTTCGAGGGTGCGATTGAACGCCGTCTCGGCTTCGTCGTAGCGTCGAAAGCCCCAGTAGTCGTAGTAACCCAATGCCAGGTAGGCATCGGGCAGATCTGGCGCCAGGGCGAGCGCCCGGTCGACGGATTGTTTGGCTGTCGCAAGCTCCTCCGGCGACAAACCCGAGGAAAACCAGTGGCGACTCATCTGGCAGTAGGCCAGTTTGGCGTAGGCCAGCGCAAAGTCGGGATCGAGCGCGATGGCCTTGCGAAAGTGCTCGTCGGCCTCGACGTAGGTGGCCTTGTCCCAGGACTCCATCGCCTGTTCCATCAGGTACTCGGCCTTGAGGAACAGGTCATAGGCGGCAGGGTTGCGCGTGGAGACCCGGGCGATGCTGGTCGATTCGGCCGCGGTCAGCTTCGCCTTCAGCGCGTCGGCGACCTTCTGCGCGACTTCACCTTCGACGCCGAAGATGTTGTCGAGCGTGCGCGGATAGGCTTCGGCCCAGAGATGCACATCGCTGGCCGCGTCGATCAGCTGCACGTTGATCAGCACCGAGTTTCCGGATTTCTGCACGCTGCCTTCGAGGATCGTGGCCACGCCGAGCTGCTCGGCGATCGTCTTCAGGTTCTCCGGGTGGCTGGCGTATTTCTCGGTCGAGGTCCGAGAGATGACCTTCAGATCGCCGATCGCCGAAAGCTTGGTCAGGATCATGTCCTGCATGCCGCTGGCGAAGTAGGCGTTGTCCGCATCGCCGCTGAGGTTCTCGAACGGCAGCACGGCGATCGACTTGGCATCGACCGTAGCAACAGGGGAAACGGCCGTCTTCGACTGCCGGGACTGCAGGCTCGCGGCGACGTCGAGCGCGCCGCGCGTCGGCGCAAGCACGAATTTTTCCACGGCGAAGTACAGCAATGCGAATGCGACCAGTGCGCCGATCATCACATTCATGCGCTGGCCGGTTCTTGGCGCAATGGATTGCGTGCGATCGACCTCGATGTCGCGCTTGAGGCCCTCGGGAGTCAGCTCGAAGATCCAGGCAAAAATCAGTGCCGGGAAAAATCCCAGGGCGATCACGATGATGATCGCGCGCAGCACCCAGGCGGGGACGTCGAAGGCCGGCAGCACGGTCTCTGCGACCTGCACGATCACCCACGCGCCGACCAGGTAAAGGCCGGCCATGCGGATGACGTTGCGACGCCGGAGCTCGGCGAAGAAACTCAAGAGCGAGTCCCCAACGCAGGATTGGCGATCGCGGCCCGCTGTTGGCGGCCGGCGGTGCACGGATCGATCAAGCTGCACATGTCGCGACTCCCCAGTCCGCAAGCAGGGGGAATCTTACACGAACGTGAACTGGCTCACGGTTTGCAGGGCGCCGGATGCGTGTCGAGACTGTCGCGCCGGAGGGGCCGCCACGACGCCATGGCCGCCCACCTGGACTATGCTTCACGCCTGTCATTCACCGGCATCAAGGCCTGCGAACTCGTGAACACCGAAACTTCGCTGTTTCTCGGATTGCTCTTCAGTTGCATCGGGCTTGGCTATTCCATGTATGGCAAGCAGCAGCGCATGGGCATTCCGCTGGCCTGCGGTTTCGGCCTGATGCTGTTTCCGTATTTCGTCTCGAACCTCGTGCTGTATCTGCTGATCGGCCTGTCGCTGATGGCGATCCCCTACTTCCTGCGCTTCTGAGACCGCGGTCGATCCGGGACGAATGGCGTCCCGGATCGGGGACCACCGGTCAGTTCGGGGCGACGACTGCTCCGAAATTGGCGTGCACGAGCATCCACTTGCCGTCCTTCTTTGCGTAGACGCGCGTGGACTTGGCGAGATTCGGACTGACCTTGCCATCCTTGTCGCGATCCATGCCTGCGTAGTTGTAGGTGAGGATGGCGACATCGCCGTAGAACTGCACGTGCGGATTGAGCATCTCCGAAACAACGCCGCTGCCGCCGCCCTTCATGCTTGCCTCGTAGAACTTGGCGGCCATCGCCTTGCCCTCGACGAGGACGGGCATCACGGGATTGAACTCGGTGTACTCGTCGGCAACCGAGGTCCATGCTTCGGCTACCGGCTTGTTCTGGTTTTCCGCCGCCCACTGGGCCTTGGCCAAGGCCATGACTTCCTCCGCGTTCTGTGCGCTGGCAGGCAAGGCCAAGGTCAGCGCAAACATGGAAACCGCAGTGGCTAGCGACATGCTGAGTCTGTTCATTTCGAATCCCCTTCAGTGAGTGAATGCACTCGGGGTGAATTCTTTCGATGGTTTGGGTTGGGCATGCTGGATGCGATTGCCCGCGCTCCCCGCCGGGCATGGGCCCGGAGCACCTGGATGGCTGAAACCAGCGGCTCTATCCCGCGTGCATCTGCAACCATACGCCCCATGATGTCAACAAAGGGTTAGTCGGGGATGCGTGGCGAGCGCGCCAGGGTAGAGGCAGCAATGCCGCCGCGTGCTGCGGCGCAGCATCGATGCATGTGCGCAGACCAATGCCATGTCAGGTCAGGTCAGATCAGGTCAGTGCGACAGGAATCCCGCCTGCACCAGGCCGGATGCAAGCCGACGACGTCATCCGCTGCTGCGCTCGGCAGCGCTGTTCAGCGGTTGCCGGGTTTTTCCGTGCCATCGGCAGCGTCCGCTGGCGGCCCCGGCAATTCACTTCGCTTGCGCGCCCGCGACACCTGGCGCTCCGCCCAGCGCTTGAGCACGCGCGCGCGGCGCGCGCCGGTTTTCGGATCGCTGATGACTTCCTCGATCCTGGCCAGCATCGCGTCGACATTCTCGCGGTCGGCCGCGCGTGCGCCACGCGCGGCGGCCCACAGGTCGATCCATTCATCGCTGCGCTCGCCGAGCTTCAGCACGGCATGGAAATAGCGTGGTGGCTGGCGGCCGGCCAGCAAGAAATCGAGCGCCGCGGCGGCCAGGGTCAGCGGACTCAGTGCAAGATCGCGCAGCGCGTCGAGCAGCAACTTGAATTGCAGCAAGAGGACATCACGGGCCAGCGTGCCACGGGTCGGTGCAGTATCGGGATTCATGCGCGAAGCCTAAGCGAGATCGTCGGGGGTTGAAACCTTCAGGCCGGCAAGCTGGGGCAATCCGGCGGTTACGACGGACCTGGCAGGCCGTGATGGTCGTAAAATGCGCATCCACTACGAACCAGGGCTTTCGCATGCGTATCTGTGTTTACTGCGCCTCCAGCCAGCAGTGCGATCCGCACTATCACGAGGTCGCCTTCAGGCTCGGCGCCCTGCTTGCCGAATCGGGCTGCACGCTGGTCTATGGCGGCGGTTCGGCCGGTTCGATGGGCGCGGTAGCCAACGGCGCGCTTTCCGCCGGTGGCGAAGTCATCGGCATCCTGCCGAAGTTCATGGCCGACCTCGAGTGGGGCCATCCGGGCCTGACCCGCCTCGAACTGGTCGAGGACATGCGTGAGCGCAAGCACCGCCTGCTGACCGATTCGGATGCGGTGGTCGCCCTGCCCGGCGGCTGCGGCACGCTCGAGGAGTTGTTCGAGGCGATCACGCTGAAGCGGCTAGGCCTGTACTTCAATCCGATCATCCTGCTCAACACGCGCGATTTCTATACGCCGCTGCAGGATTTCATGGAGAGCGTGATCGCCGAGCGCTTCATGAACACCGAACACCTCGCGATGTGGAGCGTGGTCGCACAACCCGAAGAGGTCCTGCCGGCGATCCGTACGACGCCGCGCTGGCGCGAGGATGCGCGCGAGATCGCGGTGGTGCGGCGCTGAGTCTTCTGAGGGACGGGGTTATCGAAGGCCAAGCCATGCGCTTGCCCATGAACGTTCCTCCCGTCGTCCCGGCGCAGGCCGGGATCCAGCGACTTGATCGCGCAGCCCGGAAAACTGAACCCCTGCCCGCGCAGTAGCGACGGTAAACGTGCTCTTGATCTGCACGCGGCCTCGAGTTTCCGTCGATTGGAGGTGAGCGCATGCGAACCCCAACGTCCTTGATCCCCAACCAACTCCGCGCCGATGGCATTGCAAACTGTTGGGGTTCGCTTGCGCTCACCTCCAACCTACGTGCTGAAGGACGGCATTATCGAAGGCCAGGCCATGCGCTTGCGCATGAAGCTTCCTCTCGTCGTCCCGGCGCAGGCCGGGACCCAGCGACTCCATGGCGCGAGCTTGGGGCACTGGACCCCTGCCTGCGCAGGGGTGACGGCAAGGGGCATCAAGAAGCAGGGCGATCTCACGGAGCGTGCGACGTTGGGGTTCGCATTCGCTCACTCCAATCTACGACCGCCCAGAGCGGCGATTTCAGTCGAAATCGCTGGAGGTGCCGGTCAGTTCGCGCACGCCGCTGTCGCCATCGCCGAAACCGTCGCCATCGGAATCCTCGGATGACGGCGCCTGCGTGCCATCGATCGCGGCGCTGCGGTCGGCCTGCTTTTCCCAGCGCGTCTTGATCGGATTGTCGGACTCGGCTTCCTCGAGCTCGAGGATCAGGCCGCCCTTGCGATCCGCCGAGAGGTCGGTCCAGTGGCAATCGTCGATCGCACCGGCCAGCGAATAGAGCAGGTTCAGGCTGGGCCGGAAGCCCGCACGCTTGACCTTGAGAAAGGCATCGACCGGGCCGACCCGATGCAGATCCTCGGCCGTGCGCACGCCAACCTGGCGCAGCCAGGCGGCCGACTTCGGTCCGACATTGCGGATCTTGGCGTCCTTGTCGCTCATGCGGCTTCCTCCCTCGCAGGTTTCGGTTCAAGGGCTGCCAGGAACACCTTGCACAGGGCTTCCATGCCGACGCGGTCGTCCTCGTCGAAACGCCCCGGCTCCGGGCTGTCGACGTCCCAGACGCCGATCAGGGTGTCGCCAACGACCAGCGGCACGACGATCTCGGAACGCGAGGCCGCGTCGCAGGCGATGTGGCCATCGAACGCGTTGACGTCCTCGACGAGCTGGGTCTTGCGGCTGGCCGCCGCCGTTCCGCAGACACCGCGACCGAGGGCGATGCGCACGCAGGCCGGCTTGCCCTGGAACGGACCCACCACGAGTTCCCTGCCGTCGAAGAAGTAGAAGCCGCACCAGTTGATGTTCGGCAGCGCATGCCAGGCCAGCGCGGCGAAATTCGCCGCATTGGCGATGCGATCGTGCTCGCCGTGCAGCAATCCGCTCACCTGCTGGGCCAGCTCGGCGTAAAAGGCGGTCTTGTCCGCAGCATCAATGGCGGTGGCTTCGAACGACATCGGCAAGCCTCACTCCTTGCAAGGCCGCCTATTCTAACTGCCTTTGCGCAGGTTCGCAGGTCCGCTCCGGATTCCTGCCCGCTCGCAGGGACGCAGCCAAGGCGGCTACCATCTGGCCCCTGCCGCTGCCTGCAAGGGACGGTTGCACATGCCTTCGGCGCATGTGCATGCGCATACTTGCAGGCACTGGCCGTTGACAATTTGCAATTTCCCGGGCTGGTCCAAGAATGCCCCGGACCAATGAGCCTGCACGAAACGAATTCCGCGTGCCCAACTTCGTCACCGAGACCACCCTCGCCATGGCCCGCATCGTTCACGCATCCGCCATCGTCGTCGCCTCGCGGCCTGCCATTCCGGTCGATCCGACGAAACGACCCGCGCGAACCCGGGAACGTGCGTGGGCGGCTTGGGGCCATTCCGCATGACCGGCATGATCTATGTCACCGGCACCGACACCGGCATCGGCAAGACCCATGTCAGTTGCGCCCTGCTGCGTGCATTGGCCCGGCATGGCGTGATCGCGCTCGGCATGAAGCCTGTCGCCAGTGGCTGCGAGGAGACGGCTTTAGGATGGCGCAATGCCGACGCGCTCGACCTGCTCGCCGCCGGTGCATTCGCTGCCGACTACGCGGACGTGAACCCCTACGCCTTCGCTGATCCGATCGCGCCCCACCTGGCCGCCGCGGATCACGCCACGGTCATCGATCCCGCACGCATCGTTGCGGCCCATGCGCGACTGGCAGCGCGGGCGCAATGTGTCGTTGTCGAAGGTGTCGGCGGCTGGATGGCACCGCTCGGCGAGTCGCTGATGCAGTCCGACCTGGCGCGCAGGCTGCGCCTGCCGGTGATGCTCGTGGTCGGGCTGCGACTGGGCTGCATCAGCCATGCCTTGCTCAGCGCACGTGCGATAGCGTCCGACGGATGCCGCCTGATAGGCTGGATTGCCAATCGCATCGATCCGGCGATGCTGCGCAGCGAGGACAACATCGCCACCCTGCGCTCGCGGATTCAGGCGCCGTTGCTCGGCGTCGTCCAGCATGGAGCGGATGCACAATCCATCGCCGACAGCGGCGCGCTTGATGCAGCGGTCCATGCGCTGCTGCATGCTGGCCGCGACGGACAACCTTGAGGAGCATCGAACATGGCCGGAAACCAGCGCTATTTCATCACCGTCGACAACCTGTCCAGCGCGCGCGGCGACTCCGCCGAACTGAGCTTCGACGGCGGCTCGCCCGAGCATCTGGCCAGCGTCGTGCAGGGCGCACTGCGCGAACCGGACCTGTGGGAGCGCTGGCGCGCCATGCAGGACGATCCCGACGAGGTGGATCCCGCCACCGGCGCCACCGATCCGGCGGCCACGGCCAGCGGCAGCCTCGCAGCGCAACGTTCCGAGATCATCGTCACCACCAGCCTGCCGCACGCGATCGTAAAGCACCGGCTGGACCTGCTGATCGGCCGCAACTGGAAGCTGCGCGACGTCAGTTCGGCCTGACCGAATTCCCGTGATCCCTGCTTCCGTGCAGGGAGGGCCGTTCGACGGGCTCCGGACGGCACATGCCCGATGCTCTTCGGCACGATCACGAAGAGCATCGGGCATGAATGCCTCTCCTGCGAAGAGCGGCCGCCGGATAGCGCGGGCTTCGATCGCCTTTCCCGCCTTTCCGCGTTGTCGCACCCGCCTTTCCGCGTTGTCGCAGGACTTTTGTCCCGTGTCGGCCTCGCCGATACGTTCTAGGATGGGGGAGATTCCAACCGGGGAGTTCCCATGCCTTACCGTTCCATTGCCGCCCTGCTGGCCGGCTGCCTGCTGTTGCCGGCCTTCGTCCATGCCGACGAGAAGAAGAAAGACGAACCCAAATGGGACGTCAATGCCGCCCACGGCAAGACCAAGACCGTGCGCTTCAGCACCGACGAGGGCACCTGGCTCGATCTCGACGTCAGCCCCGATGGCAGGACCATCGCGTTCAGCCTGCTCGGCGACCTCTACACGCTGCCGATCGCCGGCGGCAAGGCCAAACGCATGACCCAGGGCGCGGCCTGGGACGTGCAGCCGCGCTTTTCGCCCGACGGCAAGGAAATCGCCTACACCTCCGATCGCGCCGGCGGCAACAACCTCTGGCGCATGCCGGCCATCGGCGGCGAGGGCATCCAGGTCACCAAGGAGGACTTCCGCCTGCTCAACAATCCGGCGTGGACGCCGGATGGCCAGTTCCTGATCGCGCGCAAGCACTTCACCGGCGAGCGCTCGCTCGGTGCCGGCGAGCTGTGGATGTACCACCGCTCCGGCGGTGCGGGCCTGCAGCTGACCAAGCAGAAGAACGACCAGCAGGACCTCGGCGAGCCGGCAGTCAGCGCCGACGGCCGTTATGTCTATTACTCCGAGGATGTCAGTAGCGGACCGTTCTTCCAGTACAACAAGGACCCGCACGGCCTGATCTATGCGATCAAGCGCCTCGATCGCCGCGATGGCGGCAGCGAGACGGTAATCGCCACGCCGGGCGGCGCGGTGCGACCCGAGCCCTCGCCGGATGGCAAGTCGCTGGCCTTCGTCAAGCGCGTGCGCGACAAGACCGTGCTGCAGCGCCTCGATCTGGACAGCGGCGAAGTCACCCCGCTGTGGGATGGCCTCTCGCACGACATGCAGGAAGCCTGGGCGATCTTCGGGCCGTATCCGAACTACGCGTGGACGCCCGATTCGAAGGCACTGGTGATCTGGGCCCAGGGCAAGCTCTGGCGCGTCGATGCGAACAGCGGCGAACACCAGCCGATCCCGTTCACCGCCGACGTCGAACAGACCGTCACCGAACCGCTGCGTTTCGAACAGACCATCGCGCGCGGCAGCTTCGAGCCGAAGATGATCCGCGACGTGGCGACCAGCCCGGATGGCAAGCGCATGGTCTTCCATGCCCTCGGCCACCTCTGGATCAAGAGCCTGCCGAGCGGCAAGCCCGCGCGCCTGACCACCGACGACGCGAGCTTCGAATACCAGCCGAGCTTCAGTGCCGACGGCCGCAAGCTGCTCTATACGAACTGGTCGGATGCCGATCAGGGCAAGATCCTCGAACACGATTTCGCCACCGGCACGGCGCGGCCGCTGACCGCGAAGCCCGGCTTCTACTATGGCCCGCGCTACTCCAGCGACGGTTCGCGCATCGTCTACGCGAAGACCTCGGGCAGTTCGCTGACCGGCAACCTCAATTCCGGCGAAGCCGGCGTCTATGTGATGCCCGCTGCCGGCGGCGAAGCGCGCCGGCTGGTCAAGGAAGGCGGCGATCCGGCCTTCACCGCCGACGGCAAGCGCATCACCTTCCTGACCGGCGACGGCCTGAAGAAGAAGCTGCAGAGCATCGCCATCGATGGCAGCGAACCGCGCGACGTGTTCGATCTGAAGTACATCAACTTCGTCAGCATCAGCCCCGATGGCAAGTGGGTGGCCTTCACCGAGCTGTTCAACGCCTATGTCGCGCCGATGCCGATGACCGGCGGCAGCATCGAGCTGTCGAAGGAAACCAAGGCGATCCCGGTCAGCCTGGTCAGCAAGGATGTCGGTTCCTACCTGCACTGGTCGGCCGATTCGAAATCGCTGCACTGGATGGTCGGCCGCGAATACCATTCGCGCGACCTGAAGGACGCCTTCGCCTTCGTTCCCGGCGCGCCGAAGGAGCTGCCCAAGCCGGGCAGCGACAAGGGCATCGATGTCGGGTTGACCGCATCACTTGATGCGCCGAGCGATGTCTTCGCCTTCACCGGCGCGCGCCTGATCACGATGAACGACGCCGGATCAAAGCAGGAAGTCATCGAGGACGGCGTGCTCGTCGTCGACGGCGATTCGATCAAGGCGGTCGGCGCGAAGGGCAGCGTGGCGATTCCGGCCAATGCCCGCGTGATCGACGCCAGCGGCAAGACCATCATGCCCGGCTACGTCGACGTGCACGCCCACGTCAATCATTTCACCAGTGGCGTCGTCCCGCAGCAGAACTGGGCCTACTACACCAATCTCGCGTTCGGCGTGACCACCACGCACGATCCGTCGGCGACCACCGAAACCGTGTTCTCGCAGGCCGAGCTGGTCAAGGCCGGCGAGATGGTCGGTCCACGCATCTATTCGACCGGCACGATCCTGTACGGCGCGGACGGCGACTTCAAGGCCGTGGTCAATTCGCTCGATGACGCACGCGCGCACCTGCGACGCATGAAGGCGAACGGCGCGTTCAGCGTGAAGAGCTACAACCAGCCGCGCCGCGACCAGCGCCAGCAGATCGACCAGGCCGCGCGCGAGCTCGGCATGCTCGTGGTCGAGGAAGGCGGCTCCACCTTCAACCACAACATGACGATGATGGTCGACGGCGTCACCAGCATCGAGCACAACATCCCGGTCGCACCGCTGTACGCCGACGTCATCAACCTGTGGAAGGAAACCGACGTGCGCAACACGCCGACCCTGGTGGTCAGCTACGGCGGCCTCAGCGGCGAGTACTGGTGGTATGCGCGCGACAACGTCTGGGAGGACAAGAAGCTCAACCGCTTCTTCCCGCGCGAGACGCTCGATGCGCGCTCCATCCGCCGCGAGACCGCGCCGGACTGGGACTACTACCACATCGAAGTGGCCAGGGCCGCGAAGAAGCTGCGCGATGCCGGCATCAGGATCAACACCGGCGGACACGGCCAGTTGCAGGGCCTGTCGCTCAACTGGGAGATCTGGATGCTGACCCAGGGCGGCTTCAGCAACTTCGAGGCGCTGCGCGCAGCGACGATCGATGGCGCCGACACGATCGGCCTCTCGAAGCAGATCGGCTCGCTGAGCCCGGGCAAGCGCGCCGACTTCGTCGTCCTCAACGCGAACCCGCTCGAGAACATCCGCGCCACCATCGACACGCGCTATGTCGCCGTCAACGGTCGCGTCTTCGACGTCGAGGGCGACATGGCCGAAGTCGGCGGCAAGGGACGCAAGGCGCCGGAGTTCTACTGGCAGCGCCACCACGATGGGCACACCTTCGGCATCGAATACGGCCCGACCGCGCCGTGCCATTGCCCGAAGTCGGGCACCCTGCACACGCATTGAACCTCGGGGTGCCGGCCACGTGCCGGCACCTCAACTGGCGATGTTCCCGCAGGTTGGGGTGAGCGCCAGCGAACCCCAACGCGTTGTACCCACACATCGGCACGGGATATCGCATCGCGCGACGTTGGGGTTCGCATGCGCTCACCCCAACCTGCGACAAGCTGGACGGAATCGGAATCGCCGAATCCCCGCATTCAACAGCCGAACGGCTGGTCATCCCCAATCCCAAATCCCGAATCCCGAATCCCCAATCCCGCCCCTAAAGCGTCACCTCGAACGCATCGCCGAAAATCCGGTCGCCGCGCGTGCCGGTCATCGTAATGGTGAAACTCGGCTGGATGCCGGTGGAATTGCTGAACGAGATCAGGGTCTGGCGCGCTACCGAGGCGCGCAGATCGCTGAATTCGTACTGCGAATTGAAGGTGTACGTCCACGAACAGCTGGCGCCGACCGCGAGGCTGCCCGTGCATGTGGTCGAGGACGTGAACGGATAGGTCACCCCGCCTCCCACGAATCCGGTCAGCGGTGCATCGCTGGTATTGGTGATCGTGACCGGCACCGACAGCGTCGATCCGAACGCGACGCGGCCGGTATCGAAATCGAGCGGCGTGACCCGGGCCAGGCTGCCGACCCCTTCGCCGGCCAATGTGTAGGGAACGACCTGCGTGGTGGAGCCCTGGCTGAAGACCATGGTCGTGCTGCCGGTGAATTCGCCGGGCAGGCGCGGACGGAAGGAATAGTTGTTCGTGCAGGTGGCGCCCGGATTGGCCGTGCCCGATCCGCACCCCGCGCCACCGGCATTCTGCGCGCTCATGCTGCCGTCGCCATCGCTGCCGGGGCTGAGCCCGCCGCCTCCGAAATTGACGGTTTGCGCGCTGAAACTGGTGAAGCGGAACGCGACGCTCGCCTGCCGCCCTACGCTTAGCGAGCCGAAATCCACCGATACCGGCGCTGCACCCACCAGCGGAATCGTGCCGATGCCGGTGCCCTCGACGCTGATCGGGAACAGTTGTTCGATGCCGGCCGAGTTGCCGGTGGCACCGACCAGCAGGCTGGTTGCATTCGAAGAGGTTCCAACCGCACCGGGCGTGAAGCTGAAATTGAAGCTGCAACTGGCACCCACCGCAAGGCTGCCCGAACAGGTGCCGGTGCCCGATCCGAAGTAGCCGGGATTGGAAAGCCCGCCGCCGGCCAGTGTCACTGCCGAATCATGGGTATTGGTGATGGTGACCGGCACGGTCACCTGCTGGCCGATCGGCCATTCGCCGAAATCGATGCTGACCGGCGAGAACCTGCGCGAGGTTCTCGCTGCTTTCGCCACTGAATGACAAGACCACCGAATAGACCTGCCCGGCGCCCGAGACCTGCAAGGTCGTGGCCTCGGCGGAGACCGTGCCAGCCGTCGCCGATGGGCGAAACGAGTATTCGAATGCACAACTCGACGCTGCGGGGATGGAGGCGCTGCAGGTGCCCGCATTTCCCGAGAACGGCGCGGCGATGCCGCCGCCGGCAACGGCCAGCGCGAACAGGTTGGGATTGCGGATCGTGATGGGCACCTTGACCAGCGCGCCCCGCTTCACCGGCCCGAAATTGACGTGGATCGGGCCGATATTGGCCAGTTGGGCCTCCGCCCTCGCAGTGCCGGCACACGGCAGCAGGACCAACGCGAGGGCGAACACCACGGGAACCACGGCGATGCGGTCTTTCCGGCAAATGAACATCATGGGCAACCCTTTCGATGGAGGTATCCATCGGGGAATGCCGCAGGGTGGCCAAAGCGAACGCTGCCACTCGTGGCCGCGTGCGGGAAACCCGGAGCGCACGGGCGAACGCAGATTGGCAGCAACTGCGTGCCGACGCACCGTATCCCTGCGCGCAACGTTGGGGTTCGCTCGCGCTCACCCCAACCGTGCTGAGGGACGGCATTATCGAAGGCCAGGCCACGCGCTTGCGCATGAACGTTCCTCCCGTCGTCCCGGCGCAGGCCGGGACCCAGCGACTCCATGGCGCGAGCTTGGGGCACTGGACCCCTGCCTGCGCAGGGGTGACGGCAAGGGGCATCAAGAAGCAGGGCGATCTCACGGAGCGCGCAACGTTGGGGTTCGCTTGCGCTCACCCCAACCTGCGACAAGCAGCGACATCCGCTGCGTTGCCGATCCAACGACTCCCCACTCCCTATTCCCTATTCCCTATTCCCTATTCCCTATTCGCGCCCACCGGGTCAAACCGTCCGGTAGTGATCCGCCAGGGGATAGCGCCGCGCGTACAGCCCGAAGACCAGGGCCGCCAGCAACGCAAACGCGGCGAAGAAGAACATCAGGAAGGCCGGCTCGCTCAGGCCCGTGTCGGCGATATGCGAGATCACGCTTTCGTTGCGCACGGCCGCATTGGTGATCAGCACCCAGAGGTTGCCGAAGGTCACCGAGAGCAGCCAGAAGCTCATGATCGATCCCTTCATCGACGGCGGCGCCTGGCTGTAGGCGAATTCGAGTCCGGTCGCCGAGACCAGCACTTCGCCGAAGGTCAGCAGCACGTAAGGCAACACCTGCCAGGCGATCGAGGTCGGGCTGCCGCCGTCGATGCTCATCTGGATCAGGCCGGCAGCCACCCAGGCGAGTCCGGAGAACGCGATGCCGAAGCCCATGCGGCGCAGCGCGGTCACTTCGACGCCCATGCGCCGCAGCAGCGGGTACAGCACGATGTTGTTGAACGGGATCAGCAGCATGACCAGCAGCGGATTGAGCGCCTGCATCTGCGCCGGCTCCTGCACGAGCCAGCTCGGCCACCACCAGGATTCGTGCGGCATGACCATGGCATTGCCCTGCAGGATCCAGGTCGAGGCCTTCTGGTCGAACAGCGACCAGAACGGCGTGACCAGGGCGAACACGATGAGGATGCGCAGCACCGCACGCACGCCCTCCACCGCGGCGTCGGAATGCATGCCGCGCGCGCGCTCCAGTTGCATCGAGGTTCCGATGCCGCCGAACAGGATGAGCAGGCCGAGGGCCACGCAGAAGGTGATGACGAAACTGAAGTGCTCGGGCCACCAGCCCGGCGACCACGCCCAGAGGACGAAGATCGCAATCGCCGCGATGAAGCCGCCCATCGCGATGATCAGGCCACCGCGGCCGTCCCCCGGTGCGAACAGCGCCGTTTTCGCGACGTTGACCAGCGAATCCGGATTCGGCGGCGTCGGCGGCACGTGCACGTACTTGCGCCGGCCGCTCCAGAAGATGACCGTGGCGATGAACATGAGGATGCCGGGAATGCCGAAGGCCCAGGCCGGACCCCAGGCGACGAGGATGCGCGGCATCAGCAGCGAGGCGAAGAACGATCCGAAGTTGATCGTCCAGTAGAAGGCGTCGTAGACGACCTTGGCCGTGGCCTTGTTGGTCTGGTCGAACTGGTCGCCGACGAAGGCCGAGACCAGCGGCTTGATGCCGCCCGAACCGAGCGCGATCAGGAACAGGCCGGTGTAGAAGCCGGTGCGGTTGTCCTCGAACATGGCCAGGCAGGCATGCCCGACGCAGTACAGCAGCGACAGCCAGAGCACCGTATTGTACTTGCCGAAGAAGCGGTCCGAGATCCAGCCGCCGAGCAGCGGAAAGAAATACACGCCGATGACGAAGGTGTGGAAGATGTCCTTGGCGATGCCGGCGCGTTCGGCGATCGGCGCATACAGCAGCAGGGTCGTGATCAGGAACGGCGTGAGGATGTTGCGCATGCCGTAGAAGCTGAAGCGCTCGCAGGCCTCGTTGCCGATGATGTAGGGAATCTGGCGAGGCATGCGCCCGGCGGATTTGGCGAGGTCGTCCGGATTCGCGGGGTTCTCGGGAATGGGCTTCATCGTCGTTGCAGGATCAAGGGGGTTGCAGGCTACTATGCACGTCGCGGCGCGCGGCGTGAACCTTTTTGGGGCCATCGGATCCAGCGGTGAATCCCTGAATCCACGTAGCCGTCATCCCGGCGCAGGCCGGGACCCAGCTCCTGGCTTGCCGCAACAAGTCGCTGGGTCCCGGCCTGCGCCGGGACGACGAACGTCCTGGTCACCTTGTCGCCATCAACTTGACGATCAACCCATACACGCGCCGACGGACCGGCTCCAGAAGAGGAATCCTTCATGAGCGTCATCGCTGAACCCGCACCGCAATTGACCCTGCGAGCGATCCTGCTTTCGATCGTGCTGGTGGTGATCCTGGCCGCCGCGAACACCTACCTCGGCCTGTTCGCCGGCATGACCATCGCCTCGGCGATTCCGGCGGCCGTGGTGTCGATGGCCGTTTTGCGCCTGCTCGGTGGTGGCGGCATCCTCGAGAACAACATCGTGCAGACCGGCGCCTCGGCCGGCTCGTCGATCGCCTCGGGCGTCATCTTCACGATCCCGGCCCTGGTCATCCTTGGCTACTGGGAAGAGTTCGAATACCAGTGGGTATTCGCCATCGCCGGACTCGGCGGCCTGCTCGGCGTGATCTTCTCGGTGCCCCTGCGGCGCTCGCTGATCGTCGACCAGGGCCTCGCCTTCCCCGAAGGAAAGGCCGCCGCCGAAGTGCTGAAGACCGGCGCAAATCCCGAACAAGGCGTGAAGACGCTCGGCATCGCCGCCCTGCTCGGCGGATTCGCCAAGGTCGGCGCGGCCAGCGGCCTGCGCCTGTTTCCCGACACGGCCGCGAGCGCCGCCTGGGTCGGCAAGGGCATCGCCTACATGGGCACCAACCTGTCGCCGGCCCTGCTCGGCGTCGGCTACATCGTCGGCTTCAACATCGGCATCGTCTGCCTGCTCGGCGCGGTGATCGGCTGGAACATCGCCATCCCGATCTACAGCGCGTTCTTCCTCGACACCGATCCGGCGCTGGCCGCGCAGGTCGCCAGCGCGAGTGCCGAGGATGCGGCCTACATGATCTGGTCGGCACAGATCCGCTATCTCGGTGTCGGCGCGATGCTGGTCGGTGGCATCTGGACGCTGATCTCGCTGCGCAAGTCGCTGTTCTCCGGCATCCGCAGCGGCTTCGACGCGACGCGTTCGGGCTCGACGACGGTCATCGCGCATACCGAAAAAGACATCCCGATGAAATACATCGCGATCGGCCTCGTGCTGTTCACGCTGCCCTTGCTGTGGCTTTACCAGAGCATCGTCCACCAGTGGACCGCGAGCGTACCGATGACGATCATCATGATCGTGGCGGGCTTCCTGTTCGTATCGGTCTCGGCCTACATGGCCGGCCTGGTCGGTTCCTCGAACAACCCGGTGTCCGGCATCACCATCTCGACGATCCTGTTCGCCGCGCTGATCCTCGTGCTCCTGCTCGGTCGCGATTCTCCGATCGGTGCCGTTGCCGCGATCATGATCGGCGCGGTCGTCTGCTGCGCGGCCTGCATCGGCGGCGACAACCTGCAGGATCTCAAATGCGGCCATATCGTCGGCGCGACGCCGTGGAAACAGCAGCTCATGCTGGCGATCGGCGCGGTGTCCTCGGCACTGATCATGGCGCCGGTCCTGAACCTGCTGCTGCATGCCTATGGCGTCGGCGTGCCGACCGCCGAACATCCGAACCCGCTGCTCGCGCCGCAGGCCAACCTGATGGCTTCGGTGGCCAAGGGCATCTTCGGCGGCGAACTGCCGTGGACCACGATCGGCATCGGCGCCGGCATCGGCGTGGCCATCATCATGGTCGATTCCTGGCTCAAGGCCAACGGCAAGAAGTTCCGCATCCCGGTGCTGGCCTGCGCGATCGGCATCTACCTGCCGATCGAACTGATGGTGCCGATCTTCCTCGGCGGCCTGCTCTCGCACATCGTCGAACGCAACTTCGGCGGCGCCAGGGATGAAGAGCACCACGGCCACATCCACCGCAAGGGCATGCTGTTCTCGGCCGGCCTGATCACCGGCGAGGCGCTGATGGGCATCTTCATCGCGATCCCGATCGTCGTCACCGGCCGCGCCGACGTCCTCGCCCTGCCCGACAGCCTGCATTTCGGCGGCTGGCTCGGCCTGAGCCTGATCGCCTTCATCGCCTGGCTGCTTTATCGCAATGCCACCAAGGCGGAGCCTGAATCGGCCTGAGCCAGTCCAGGATCAAGAGCCCACCCTCATCCCCCTGCGGGACCTTCTCCCGCCAGCGGGAGAAGGAACATCAAACGCGATCCACTCCGACCAATCCTTCTCCCGCTGGCGGGAGAAGGAACATCAAGCGCGAACTTCTTCGTGCAGCCCCTCTCCCGCACACGGGTGAAGGAACATCAAGCGCGGTTCGCCTCAAGCAGTCCTTCTCCCGCTGGCGGGAGACCAAACGGCAGGATTGCCGTTTTGAGCAGCGAATGCTGCCCGCAGGGCGAGCGCCATGGATGGCGCGAGTTCAGGTCCCGCAGGGGGATGAGGGTGGCCAACGAAGCCGGGATTCAGATCTTCCCTGAAGTATCCACGTCGCCTGGCGCGTTGATGGTCTGCTTGGGCACGGCATCAGGTTCCAGGTACAAGCCATCGTTCCAGGCGAGCGCCACGGATCGTGCGGATCCAGCGGCCCGGAGGGCGGATGAGGGGCACTTGCCGTCACGTTGCGCCAGACGGCTCAACTGCTCAGCCCGTGTTCTGGATGCCCGCGGCGATGCCGTTGACCGTTGCGATCAGCGCGTGCAGCAGGTCGTCGTCGCTGCGGTCGGTGGCGCGCCAGCGGGCCAGCAGGTCGACCTGCAGCAGGCTGATCGGGTCGACATAGGGATTGCGCAGGCGGATCGACTGGCGCAGGCGCAGGTCGTGGGCGAGCAGTTCGTCTTCGCCCTTGAGGTCGAGGATCGCCGCACGCGTGCGTTCGAACTCACTGCCGATGATGGCCAGGAACGGCTCGTGCAGGGTGCCGGCCAGGCGCGAATAGCGTTCGAAGATGGCGAGATCGGCCTTGGCCAGGACCATCTCGACATCGTCGACCAGCTGGGCGAAGAACGGCCAGTCGCGCGTCATCTCGGCCATCGCCTCGCGACCGTATGTTTCGATGCCATGGGCAAGGCCGCTGCCGACACCGAACCAGCCGGTCAATCCGGCGCGGTTCTGCGACCAGGCGAACACCCACGGAATCGCCCGCAGGTTCTCCACGCCACCCGTGCCGCCGCGCCGCGACGGGCGCGAACCGATGCGCAGGCGCTCGATCACGTCGATCGGCGTCGCGCAGCGGAAATAGTCGGTGAAATCGGGATGCTCGTGGACGAAGCCACGATAGGCCCGGCGCGATTCGGCGGCGATCGCCGATGCCATCAGGCGCCAGTTCTGCTCGCGCGATTCGGGCGGACGCGGGCGCAGGGTCGCGCGCATGACCGCGCCGGTCATCTGTTCGAGATTGCGCAGGGCGATCGCGCGGATGCCGTACTTGCGGTGGATCACTTCGCCCTGTTCGGTCAGGCGCAACGTGCCATCGACCGAACCACGCGGCGAGGCGATCACGGCACGCTCGGTCTTGCCGCCGCCGCGGCTGGCCGAACCACCGCGGCCGTGGAAGAAGATGATGCGCACGCCGGATTCCTGGGCCAGCCGCGTCAGCGCTATCTGGGTCTGCTGCAGGGCCCAGCGCGAGGCGACCAGGCCACCGTCCTTGGCGCTGTCGGAGTAGCCGAGCATGACGATCTGGCGGTTGCCGCGTGCCTGGAGATGATCGCGATAGACCGGATCGGCGAACAGCGACTGCACCACGCCTTCGGCCGCGTCGAGATCGGCGACCGTCTCGAACAATGGCGCGACATCGAGCGGCACCTGGCCCTTTTCATCGACGCAGGCCGCGATGCGGGCCAGCGCAACCACGGCCAGCGCATCGGCCGCGCTGCGACTCATGCTGACGATGTACGGACCGAACGCCTGCGGACCGTAACGCGGGCGCAATTGCACCACGGTGCGGAACACGGCGAGCGTCTTGCGCGCGGTTTCGTCGGTGCTGGCGGTCACCGTCGACGGATCGGCCAGTACTGCTTTCAGGCGCGCGACACGATCGTCGACTTCGCGCGACGCCCAATCGGGATCGCCGAGCAGGGCGGCGAGCGCGGCATCGTGCATGGCGGAATCCTGGCGCAGGTCGAGCGTCGCCAGGTGGAAGCCGAAGGTCTCGGCGCGTCGCAGCAGTCGGCGGGCGGCAAACCAGCCGGCATGCACGCCGCGGTTCTGCTTGAGGCTGTTGACGATGATGCGGATGTCGTCGATGAAGGTCGCCACGTCGGGGTAGCCGCCTTCGTGTCCGCGCTCGGTCTCGCCGAGCCGTTCGCCGACCAGCTTGAGGAACTGCCGGTACGGCATGTCCTCGTGGCGTGCGCGCAAGCGCGCGGCCGCCGCCGGCAGCAACGCGCGATAGACGTCGATGCGCGCCAGCAACTCCGGGGACACGCCCACGCGCGACAGTGAATGACTGAGCAGGCGACCGAGCTGGTAGGTCTCGCGGCGGTACAGGCCCAGCACCTGGCGGCGCTGGGTCAGCAGCGTGGCCGCGATGGTCGGCGCGCCGACGGCCGGATTGCCGTCCATGTCGCCACCGACCCAGTTGCCGAAGCGCAGCAGGGTCGGCAGGTCGAACTCGGCCGGATCCTCGCCGAGTGCATCGGCCAGCACCTCGTAGAACACCGGCACGACGCGATAGAGGACATCGGTCAGGTAGAAGCCGACGTTCTCGAGTTCGTCGCCGACGCTCGGCTTGTCGAGGGCGAACTCGGCGGTCTGCCAGGCCGCGGTCAGGGCCATGCGCATGCGTTCGAGGTCGGCCCGGCGCTCGACCGGCGTGCGCCCGCGGTCAATGTCTGCGACGAGGGCTCGAACGACTTCGGTCTCTTTTTCCAGCAGCGCGCGGCGCACCGCTTCGGTGGGATGCGCGGTGAAGACCGGCTCGATGTGCAGCCGCGCCAGGCATGCATTGAATGCGTCGTTGTCGATGCCGCTCTCGCGCAGCTTGCCGATGACGTCGCGCAAGCCGCCGGGCTGCGGCGACGCTTCCTCGCGCTCGTAGTCGCGCCGGCGGCGGATGCGATGCACGCGCTCGGCCACGTTGACGGCCTGGAAATAGGTCGAGAACGCGCGCACCAGCGCGGTGGCATGGGCGACTTCGACACCGGCCAGCTCGCCCTCCATTGCCTCGGTACTGGCATGGGCCTCGCGACGCTGGATCGCTGCAACGCGAATGCGCTCGACCTCGTCGAGGAAATCCGCGCCCTCCTGTTCGGCGAGGATCTCACCCACCAGCGAACCGACGCGATTGACGTCGTCGCGCAAGGCCTGGTCGGTGGCGGGAAGGTCACTGGAGCGCAGGCTGTCTGCGGCATTGCTGGATGGATTGGTCATGCGCCAAGCGTACATTGTTGCAACGCGGCATGACAGGTGGGAGGGGATTTCAGTCGCGAAGGGAATGCGCGGGCTTCGTTGGCGGCGTGAGCGTGCCGCTTCGTTGCAGGAAGCGGCTTCAGCCGCGATGCCCATTTTCGCAATCTGGTCGAAGAGCATCGGGCCTGAAGGCCTCTCCTACGAAGAGCCTGGCGAGGAGCATCGTGTCCGACGGGGTGCTTCTACGGGAGCAATGATCGAAGCCCGAACGGGGCGCGCGGGCTTCGTTGGCGGCGTGAGCGTAGCCGCTTCGTTGCAGGAAGCGGCTTCAGCCGCGATGCCCATTTTCGCAATCTGGTCGAAGAGCATCGGGCCTGAAGGCCTCTCCTACGAAGAGCCTGGCGAGGAGCATCGTGTCCGACGGGGTGCTTCTACGGGAGCAATGATCGAAGCCCGAACGGGGCGCGCGGGCTTCGTTGGCGGCGTGAGCGTAGCCGCTTCGTTGCAGGAAGCGGCTTCAGCCGCGATGCCCATTTTCGCAATCTGGTCGAAGAGCATCGGGCCTGAAGGTCTCTCCTACGAAGAGCCTGGCGAGGAGCATCGTGTCCGACGGGGTGCTTCTACCGGAGCAATGATCGAAGCCCGAACGGGGCGCGCGGGCTTCGTTGGCGGCGTGAGCGTGCCGCTTCGTTGCAGGAAGCGGCTTCAGCCGCGATGCCCATTTTCGCAATCTGGTCGAAGAGCATCGGGCCTGAAGGCCTCTCCTACGAAGAGCCTGGCGAGGAGCATCGTGTCCGACGGGGTGCTTCTACGGGAGCAATGATCGAAGCCCGGACGGGGGGCGCGGGCTTCGATGGCTTTTCCCTCGTTACTGCTTCGGTGTTGGCTTCACGCTTACCGCGCGGAACAGGGCGTCGGCGTCGTACAGGCGATCGCCGCGGATCGTCGTGCGCACGTTGCGGATGTCGGCCATGTTGATGGTCGGGTCGCCGTCGACGAGGATCAGGTCGGAGACGTAGCCCGGCGCGACGCGGCCGTACTCCTTCTCGCGCTTCATCACCTCGGCGCTGCCGCTGGTGGCGATGCGCAGCACATCCTTGGGCGGGATGCCGGCTTCGACATACAACTCGAATTCGCGCGGCAGGGTCATGCCGGCAAGGTTGTCGGTGCCTGGCACGATGTGCACGCCGCTGCGGTAAAGCACGCCGACCATGTTGACCATGTTCTGGTAGGAGTCGCGGTACAGCGCTTCCTGCCCCGGCTTCATCTCGAGCCCGCCCGATCCGGATTTGATCTGGCGCTGCCAGGTGGTCGGGAAGCGATCGACAATCGCGGCGAAGCCCGGGCCCGGATGGCCGGGACGGCTCAGGAACATGTCCTCGAAGGTGCCCACGGTCGGGTCGATGACGATGTTCCTGTCCTTCAGCAACTGGATGAATTCGCGCACCGGCGGCGAGCTGAGATCAAGCCCCGCGCCGTACTCGGCCACCGTGGTGAAGCGCGCCGGCGTGCGCGTGTCCTGCACCTTGTCGAACATGAAGTTGAGGAACAGCATGTTGACGTGCTGGATCTCGTCGGCGCCGTTCTCGACGAACTGGCGCGCGGTCATGAACGCCGGCACGTGGCCGCTGACGCGCAGGCCCCGCGCGTGCGCTGCCTTGGCGATGATGGGCATCAGCTCCGGCTTGACCGAGCTGTAGATCTTGATCTGCTCGTGGCCGCTGTCGGCATACATGTTGACCGCATCGATGGCTTCCTTTTCCGTCCCCGCGAGCACCTTGGTCGGACCGGCGAACGGGCCCGGTCCGTCGATGATGCCGGCGCGGATGATGCGCGGGCCGATGTCCTTGCCGGCCTCGATGTTGTCGATCAGGCCCTTGAGCACCTCGAGCTGGTTGGCCAGGTCGCGCACCGTGGTCACGCCCGAAGCCAGTTCGAGCAGGCCATCGGAACCACCGCTGAAATGCACGTGCATGTCCCACAGGCCCGGCATCAGGAAACGGCCGCCGCCATCGAGCTCCTCGACACCGGCGAGCGATGCGACATCGGCCGCGCCGATCGAGACGATGCGGCCCTTGTCGATCAGCACCGAACGCGCGTCGACGACTTCGCCGCCGGGCGGATCGAACACGCGCACGTTGCGGATCAGCAGCGGCCTGGTCAGGTTCCGGGTCAGCTCCCTGGCGCGCGTTTCGGCCAGGCGCTTCTCCTCGATTTCCTGGCGGTCGCCGATGGTCTTGACCGCGCCCTCATACCCTTCGCGGATCATCGTGCTCCAGCCCGAATAGCTACCGAAGAAGCGCTGGTCCTGGTCGAGCCAGACGAAATCCGGAAGCAGGCCAAGTCCGCTCACCGCGTAGAGGTCAACCGTCTTCGAGCCGGCCTTGCCCTTGACCCTGGTGCTGGCCAGCTTGCGGATGCTCGCCTCGCCCGCCGGAACCAGGGCGAGCTTGTGGTCGGGCGCCTTGAGCAGCGCGCGCACGAGCAACATCGAATCTTCCGGCACCTGGTTGAGGCCGAGGAAGTACGCCGGTCCGCTGACCGTGCGCTTTTCGTCCTCGGAACCATTCTTCCACGTCATCACGTCGCCATCGCGCGAGAACGACTCGGTGACCGGAGCCTTCAGATAGTCGACGCCGGTCAGCTGGATCGACGTGGGCATGCCGTTGGCGTCGAGCTTGTAGGTCGCGTCGAGCTTCGGCCCGCGCCCGCGGTCGTTGAATTCGAAATGCACGGTCATGCCGCCATCGTCGGAGTAGCGCGCCTCCTGGAACCCGGCATTGGCGCCGGCGAGGATGAAGCTGCTCTTTTCGACACGTTCGGCAGCCAGCGCCGCATTGGCGGCAAATGCTGCCAGGACCAGGCAAAGGATCGGTGTTTTCATCATGGCTCCCCGGAATTCGAGTGGTGCACTTTATCCCGTTCCCGGAGTGAGGTCGGGTGCCACAAGTTAGGGCTCGGGTGGGACGTTTGCTGATTCCGCCGTCAGCTGTGGCATTCCCGCCGTTCCTGCGTGGGCTGGGACCCGTTGACGGGCTTCTTACTAACCTTTACGCCGCTTCGCGGCGCGGCATCCATGCCGTCTTTTCACTCGCCGGGAGGCGAGTGAAAGCCTTTTGGCAACGATGCGCCGCGGAGCGATGTAAGGATCAAGAAAGAGCCAGTCACTGGGTCCCGGCCTGCGCCGGGACGACGAAAATAAGACCGTTCGCCCTCCCACCGAAATCACGCCAAACACCCCCCAAACCCTGTCCCATGACCTCCCACACTTGGCGATTTCGCCCAATCAGGTCTATCGTGGCGGTCGTTTTGCCCCCCAAGGAACCCCTTACCCATGATGCGATCTGCCCTAGTCGCCGCGCTGGTCCTCGCGCTGGCCGCCTGTTCGTCTCCGTCCACCGATACCGCGCCGCCGCAGGCTGCGGCGCCGGCTCCCGCCCAGGAATCCGCCCCCGTGAATCCCCTGTTGACCGCCAGCACCCTGCCGATGCAGGCGCCGCCTTTCGACAAGATCAAGGATGCCGACTACCAGCCGGCCATCGAGGAGGGCATGAAGCAGCAGTTGGCCCAGATCGACGTGATCGCCAACAATCCCGATGCGCCGACCTTCGACAACACCTTCCTCGAGATGGAGAAGTCGGGCGAGCTGTTCAGCCGTTCGGCACGCATCTTCTTCGCCCTTGTCCAGTCCAACACCAACGACACGTTGCAGGCCGCCCAGGTGGCGCTGGCGCCGAAGCTCGCCGAGCATTCCGACGCGATCCATCTCAATGCCAAGCTGTTCCAGCGCATCAAGGCGATCTACGACGCCCGCGAGACCAGCGGCCTCGACGCCGTGCAGAAGCGCCTGGTCGAGAAGACCTATACGGACTTCGTGCGCGCCGGCGCCCAGCTCGGCGATGAGGACCAGACCAAACTGCGCGCGCTGAACAAGGAGGAATCCACCCTTTCCACCGAGTTCCAGAACAAGCTGCTGGCCGGCACCAATGCCGCCGCGGTCGAAGTCGACGACAAGGCCCAGCTCGACGGCCTCGGCGAGGGCGGCATCGCCGCTGCGGCCGATGCCGCCAAGGAGCGCAAGCTCGCCGACGGCAAGTACCTGCTGACCCTGCAGAACACCACGCAGCAGCCGGTGCTCGGTTCGCTGACCAATCGCGACCTGCGCCTGAAGGTGCTCGAAGCGTCGGAGACGCGTTCCAGCAAGGGCGATGAAAACGACACGCGCAAGATCATCCAGCGCCTCGCCCAGCTGCGCGCCGAACGCGCCAAGCTGCTCGGCTACCCGAACTTCGCCGCCTACAGCCTGGCCGACCAGATGGCCGAGAAGCCGGAGAACGCCGTCAAGCTGATGACCGACATGGTCCCGGCCGCCACCGCGCGCGCGCGCAGCGAAGCGTCCAAGATCCAGAAGGTGATCGATGCGCAGAAGGGCGGCTTCAAGCTCACCGCCGCCGACTGGGATTTCTACGCCGACCAGGTGCGCAAGGCCGAGTACGATCTCGACGAGGCGGCGATCAAGCCCTACTTCGAACTCGACCGCGTGCTCAACGACGGCGTCTTCTTCGCCGCCAACCAGCTCTACGGCCTGACCTTCAAGGAGCGCCACGACCTGCCGGTCTACCAGCCCGACGTGCGCGTGTTCGACGTGTTCGACGCCGACGGCAAGCAGCTCGCCCTGTTCTATGCCGATTACTACAAGCGCCCGAGCAAGAGCGGCGGCGCCTGGATGGACGTGTTCGTCGAGCAGAACGGCCTGACCGGCACCCAGCCGGTGGTCTTCAACGTCTGCAACTTCACCAAGCCCGCGGAAGGCCAGCCCGCCCTGCTCAGCTTCGATGACGTGACCACGATGTTCCACGAGTTCGGCCACGCCCTGCACGGCATGTTCTCGAACGTGAAGTACCCGAGCATCGCCGGCACCAACACCTCGCGCGACTTCGTCGAGTTCCCCTCGCAGTTCAACGAGAACTGGGCGCTCGAGCCGGCCGTGTTCGCCAACTACGCCAAGCACCACGAGACCGGCGAGCCGATGCCGCAGGCCCTCGTCGACAAGATCATCAAGGCACGCGCGTTCAACCAGGGCTATGCCACGGTCGAATACCTCGGCGCCGCCCTGCTCGACCAGGCCTGGCACCAGCTCGGCGCCGACGCCCCGCTGCAGGATGTCGACAAGTTCGAACTCGATGCGCTGAACCGCTACAAGATCAACGTCGCCGAAGTGCCGCCGCGCTACAAGACCCCGTACTTCGCGCACATCTGGGGCGGCGGCTATTCGGCCGGCTACTACGCCTACTTGTGGAGCGAAGTGCTCGACCACGACGCCTTCCAGTGGTTCAAGGAACACGGCGGCATGACCCGCGAGAACGGCCAGACCTTCCGCGACGAAGTCCTCTCGCGCGGCAACTCCGAGGAACTCGCCAGGATGTATCAGCGACTTCCGCGGCAAGGACCCGAGCGTCGAGCCGCTGCTGGAGTTCCGTGGCTTGAAGTAAGCGACGCTTGCGCCGGGTGGTTTCGGCGCGAGGAAACAGAAAAGGCCGGCATTCGCCGGCCTTTTTTTCGGGCAGGTTTGGTCCGCCAGCGAATTATCGGCCATGCAACCGGCACGTCGGTCGCCAAGAGAGCTCCGGTCAAATGGCGCAACCGAAGGCCAGGACCCGGCAATGAACCTCTGGACCAGGGACGCGGTTCGCCACGGCCTTTCGCTGTCAATCTATTACAACGGCGAACAACGGTTGGCGCGGCGGCCAGCGGTCATCGACCCGGGCGCGAACCCGGACATGCACCGTCCGGCGAGTACCCGCCATTGTCCTGGCTGCACAGCCCTCCACAAGCTGCGAACCCGAACACCAAATCCGGGCTTTGGCACGGCGCTTGCTGTCTGATACATCGACAAGGCAAGACCCATCAGACCAGGGGACCACCATGGGCAGCATCTTCGGTTTCGGATCGCGCAAGACGAATGCATCGATGTCGGGGGTCGACTGGGAGTCGCGCTATGACGGCGCCCTGTCGGTCGCACTCGTTGGGCATGTTCCAGTCGCCGGAATATCCGGACCGTGGCCTGACGGAAACTACGCACTGACGTTCTGGTCGGTTCGCGAACTGGAAGTGGCACCAAGCATGGAGTTCCACGCATCAATGGACATCGCGCGTCGCCGCGTGGAAGAAATCGCGAGTCAGATTGCTCTGAAGATGTAGGGCCAGCGGAGAGCGAAAAGCGGACGGAAATGGCGGCCACGTCAAGGACGACGTTGGTCGACCGGTCACTTGATCAGCCGGTGGCGCGAAGTGCTCGACGATTGCAGCAAAGGCGTCAGGCCTTGAATCTTGAATTTATTCACAGTTCAAGACCCCCTTTCTTCCTCTTTGAAGCTCTGACCAGTCATTAGGTGAAACCTTGTTGGACCTTTCCGTAGTTAAACGAGAGTCCGAAGAGTACGTCTTGTCGAGAGGAGGAGGCATATGCGACTGGCTTCCTTCAGTCGGTCTCGAAGCGATTTCGCTCCGGGACTCCGCAAACGTTGCATCCCGGGCTTTGGCGCTAAACATCCTCGTCAATGTTGCATTTGGTGCACCAATAGCGATTGCACGAAGGTGGTTGACCGACAACGAACTTCTGGATTCGCTCACAGCCAAAGAAAGTAGCATTATCGTGGGCGAGTGCGAACCCAGCGAAGAGACAAGAACCTGTCTCAAATGGCAAATTGAAAGCCTGTGGGCAGCCGCCTGGGTTGGCAACCTGGCGAATGAATTGTCGCCGGTGCAAGACATTTCGAGCTCACTTGCTTCGTGGTTTCCGAGCCTGCGAAACAATGAGCCAGCGAACGCGTTCTTTGAGAAATTCAATCTCCGTAGTCGCGATGATATATACAAGAAACTTGATCTGTTTTACCGCGCTCATTGGCATTCGCGTAACTGTCAATTGGAAGGCAAAGATTCTGATCCATTCCATCCCGGACCAGTTCAGCATCGTCGTCATTTTCTGGAGTGGGTGCTACATAGTGAAACAAAGTGGGACGATGTCGACCTCAGCACGTGAGAATTGCGTCGGCAGATATTCGTGGCGAGCCTTTGTCTTCGCATGCGGGGCTCAAAATCCTATGGTTCGGAGAGTCCCAGACTATAGCGACTTGACGGATGACAAGCGGTTGACCCCATGAGCCTCACCCTCAACATCGCATACAGCTTCTCGCTGCTGCTGAAAGGCTGGACGTTGGTGCTTGCGCTGTTTGTCGTGGCGTGTGCGATCGTCCTCCTTGTCTTGACCATCAGGGGGCTGCGCAAGCCTGCTCTCGTGTTCGCCACCGTACTTGCGCTTTCGATCGGCGTGCTGGTTCCCAATGCATTGCTGGCAACGCCTGCGACGTGGCAGACGATGTATGCCGCCTACGTTGCCGCGCCTCCCGAACGATCGGTCGAGTACGCCGGCGGCATTCACGAATACTGGTCAACGGCCGCGCGGGGCGTGCTGGTACGCGACTGGTATTACCTGGCGCATCGATGGGGTGTTTGCCACGAGCTATGGGCCGAGTCGGACTGCATCCTTGCGCCAAGCCAGCGCGAAGCGATGGGAATTGCGCGGGACCTCCTGACTGATGTGGCTGAATCAGGTCGCGTTGCGCGGCACTGACACTTCGCGAGCAGGGATCGAAAAGCGGCCGCGAGTCACCTCGTCGCTATCCGATGCCCATCAGCCACGCGCCATCGATGCCTCCAACCCATCCTCGGCAAGCTTCCAGACCTCGGCCCGATTGCGCCCCGCCTGCTTGGCCTTGTACAGCGCGTCGTCGGCCTGGCGCAGCAGGTCTTCGAGGCCGATGGATTCGGTGGAGAGGGCGAGGCCGAGGCTGACGGTCAGGCTGATTTCCCGACCGTCGGACAGCGCGACGACCATGTCGGCCAGGGCGATGCGCAAGCGTTCGGCGATGGCGAGGGCTTCCGCCTGCGCCGTTGCGGGCAACAGGATAACGAATTCCTCGCCGCCCCAGCGCGCGACCAGGCTGTCGTTTCGCGCGAGTGCGCGCAGGCGGTCGGCGACGGCAACCAGGGTGCGGTCGCCGGCATCGTGTCCGTAGCGGTCGTTGATCGGCTTGAAGTGGTCGATGTCGAGCATGATCACCGCGAGCGGCGTCGCCGTGGCGGAGGCATTGGCCAGCGCGGGCAAGGCGCGATCGAGGAAGCCGCGCCGGTTGAGCAGGGCGGTCAGCGGATCGTGCTGGGCCAGTTGCAGCGCGTGCACGCGGCCTTCGCGATCGCGTCGCAGGCGCAAGCCGAGTGCCAGCGCCCAGATCGAGGCTTCGACCATCACGCCGATCTCGATCGCACGGAAGGTCACCGCGTTGAACGGCAGCTTGCCCATCACGGCGAGCGTCGCGACCATGGCGCCGATCATGCTGATCAGCGAGGCGACGAGGAACATCTTCGCCTGGTCCTGGCGATGGCGCACGCCGAGCACGCCCAGCGCGACCATCAGCAGCGTGAACGACATGATGTAGGCGAACGCGAAGTCGACCGCCGGTCCCTGTGCATTGGCGAGCACGCAGACGGCCATCGTGGCCAGCGCCGCCCGCACCAGCCAGGCCAGCGTGCGATCGAGCCGCGGCGACCAGTTCGCCATGCGCAGGAATTCGCGCGCGAAGGCAATGCCCGTGCTGGCGAACAGGGTCATGCCGATCAGGATCGCGAAACGTCCCACCGGTGGCGAATCGGGCCACGCGACGTGCGCGGCGATGCCGGAATAGGCCAGGTGCATGTAGAGGTAACTGGCCACGTAGGCGACATAGCGCAACAGGCTGGTTTCGCGCAGGGTCAGCCAGAGCAGGCCGTAGGTCACCACCAGCGCGAGCAGGAACCCGTGCACGAGGCCGAGCCAGTGTTGCGCGGCACCTTCCAGCTGGCCGGCGTCAGCCAGCGGCACGATGCGCGGCGCCAGCGCCACCGAATCGATGCTGTCCACGCGCACGAACAATTCGCTGGCGCCGGGCGGCAGCGTCGCGTCGAAGGCGAAACCGAGGCCGGAACGAAGATCGCGCGAGGGCGAGCGTTCGTCGCCGCCCTGCCAGTGCAGGTACTGCCCTTGCGCATTCAGCAGCCACGCATCGACGCGATCGGTCCAGCCTTCGGCGACGTAGATGCGGTAGTCGCGCGGCACGGACCCGGTGTTGTCGAGTTCAAGGTGCAGCCAGCGCGGCGGCGAGCGATTGCCGAGATTGGGGATCTCGACCGTCGAGCGCACGAAATCGCCGGCGGCGAACCGCGCCTGCGCCTGCTCCAGCGTCAGCGGCTGGCCGGACACCTCGTCAAGCAACAGCGCATAGCGGCCGAGCGGCCCCATCGGATCGGCCAGGACGTGCGTGGCGGGTGCGCCCGATGCGGGCGACGGTTCGACGCCGGTGATGCCCTCTGCGCCGAGGCGAACCTGCTGCGCCAGCACGGCTTGCGGCGCGGCTACCGCCAGCAGCAGGGTTGCCGTGAGCACGAGCCCATGAATCATCCGATGCATGCGTAGCTTGTATCGCATTCGCCCTCCCTCGGCGAGCCCGCTTGCGCGGCGCTACCTTGCGTATCCCATTTACCTGGTCCGCCCCCGGCGGCGTGTCGGCGATGGTGCCACGCGCTGCCCGAACTGCCCAGCATGGCCATCGCGACGCGGGGATCCGGGGCCGCGCTGACGCGACCGGTCGTGCCGGCACGCGGGCATGATTGGGCTCGGCTCCCGGGGGCACGGGGTTCGACAATGCCCGAATCGGGCAATTCCTGACGAGCAACGTCACCGGATCCAGGGCATCCAGGCCCTGGATCCGGGCAAGGGCAGGCGTGTCCGGGGCCGCGTTCCACGGCAGGCCTCGCGGCGCAAGCAGTTCCGATGGCGACACCCTGCCCGCCCCCTGGCAGGCTGCGCGCACGGTTTCACGGATCCAGGCCAGGCTGCGCCGCGCGCCCCATTCGGCGCGATCTGGCGGATCCACGCCTCGTTGCCCGCGGATGGCGCGGTTGATGCATGTCCGACGCCAAAAATGTAATGTTCGATGGTATCCATCGATCGAGGGGCATCCATGGTTGGCCAGGCACTGATACTCACCGCCGTACTTCTATCCGCCGGGCGCTTCGGACCGAACAACATGGTCCTGGTCGAGCCGGCTGGAGAGAAGTTCCGCATCACCGCCTATGGCGACACCCAGGTCGTCAAGATCGTCGCGCATGATTTCGAGCTCGAGGATTGCCAGGAAGTCCTGAAGGACGGCCTGCATCCCGGGCGCTGCCTGTTCTCGGAAGGCGGACTGATCCTGGTCAGCCGCGATCCCAACGGCACGCGCATCCGCTTCGAGGGCACCGGCAAGGAAAACTTCGTCGAGTACGTGACCAACCTCGCCGGACGCGCCCAGGCCGCCAAGACCCTCGCCCCCTGACAAGGGGACGGACAAACTGTCCATTTGAAACGGCGACCGTTACCGCGCACAGTCGCGGGTAACGGGCTTGGCATCCGCCGCCCCGTGATCCGCCCAGCCGGGGTTGCGCACGCCGATGTCGATGACGAGCAAGGAAATCGAAGCCTTTCGACGGCGCCTGCTTGAACTGAAGGCGGAGCTCGACCAGATGGACGAGGCGGCCGAGGACGCCGCGCGCCCGGTCGAACTCGACCAGTCCCGCATGGGCCGGTTGTCGCGCATCGATGCCTTGCAGGGCCAGCAGATGGCGCAGGAGGTCGAGCGTCGCCGGCAGCGCCAGCTCATCGCCATCGCGGGTGCGTTGCAGCGTATCGAGAACGGCGAGTTCGGCAGCTGCTTCGTTTGCGGCAGGGAGATCGGTGCGGGACGCCTCGCGGCCGATCCGGTGACCACGCGCTGCATCGACTGCGCGTCCGCCTGACCAGGCCTGGCGCGAGCGCCGCCGAGCGCCAGCAAGAACTGCACTGCCCGCACCGCGGTTCGGTTCCTCGCGCAGTACCGATGGCGGACTTCCCTTTTCGCGTGCTGGCTGCGAGCACGCGATATCCCGCAAGAACGACCCTGCGCGTTAGACTGCACGGGCCAGTGCCACGCGGCGAGTCCGGCGCCTGGCGGGCTGAGCCGCAACCGAATCGGCCACGAGGGGTAGCAGCGGATGTCCGACCCGATGGAGAATCCTGCAGGCGCCAGCCGCCTCTCGGTTTTCCTCAGTTACGCCCGCATCGACGAGGCCCGGGCCCGCCCATTGGCGCGCGCGCTGGAGGCGGCCGGGCTGGAGGTCTGGTGGGATTCCCTGATCGAGGGCGGCGCGGCGTTCGCGAAATCGATCCAGTCCGCGCTGGATCGCTGCGATGCGGTGGTGGTGTTGTGGTCGAAGGCTTCGGTCGCATCCGACTGGGTGCTCGACGAGGCCGCCGTGGGACGCGACGGGCACAAGCTGGTGCCATTGTCGCTGGATGGAACAGAACCGCCGCTGGGCTTTCGCCAATACCATTTCATCAATGTTGCCGCGTGGCGCGAGCACGATGCCGACGACGAAATCCTCGCCAGCGTGGTGCGTGCGGTGCATGCCGTGGCGGCGGGTACGACCAGCTCACTGGCTGCCCAGTCCGTTGCAGGCGGCAAGGTGATCTCGCGCCGAACGGTCCTGATGGCGGGGCTCGGCGCGATCGGCGTGGGTGCCGTCGGGCTGCTGGGCTGGCGCGGCGGATGGTTCGCGGGCCAGCCGGGAGCGCCCGGCAACAGCATCGCGGTGCTGCCCTTCGCCAACCTGAGTGGCGAGACCGCGCAGACCTATTTCTCCGACGGCCTGGCCGAGGAGGTTCGCGCGACGCTGGCGCGCAACGCCGGCTTGCTGGTGATGGCACAGGCTTCTTCAGGCAGGTTCCGCGATCGCCAATCCGATGCCGTGGACATTGCCGCCAGTCTCGGCGTGGCGTTCCTGCTTGATGGCAGCGTGCGCCGGTCAGCCGATTCGGTTCGCGTCGCCGCCGACCTCATCGACGGCAGCACCGGTTTCAGTCGCTGGTCGCAACTGTTCGAGCGCCGCATCGACGATATCTTCGCCGTGCAGGAGGAGATCGCGGCGACCGTGTCGCGCGCGCTGGTCTCGCAGGTCGCGCCGGAATCCGCCGCGCCAGCCGAGTCAGGCGGCACGCACAATGTTGCCGCCTATGACGCCTATCTGCGCGGTCGCGCCCAGTACGACCTGAGCGCCGACGAGGCCTCGGAGCGCGACGCGCTGGCCCAGTTCGACGCGGCGATCGCGCTGGATCCCGCCTACGCCGCTGCGCACGCGGCCCGGGCGCGCTCCCTGACCGCCATCGCAAACCAGTACACCCCGCCCGAGCGCCTGGGCGCCATGTACGACCAGGCCATTGCCGCGGCCAGGCAAGCGATCGCGATCGCACCGGGCCTGGCCGAGGCGCATTCGACACTGGGCTATGCACTGTTCCAGGGGCACCTGGACGCCAGGGCGGCGCGCGCGCCGTTCGAGCGCTCGCGCGAACTGGGCTCCGGCGAATCGACCGTGATGGCGCGCTATGCGCAATACAGCGCGCGGGCCGGACGCGCCGCCGAAGCGGCGCAGGCGATGCAGCGCTCCCTGCTGCTGGACCGGCTCAATCCGCTGATCCATCGCGTTGCGGGTTCGGTCGCCTATGCGGCGCGCGACTACACCGGATCGATCGCGCCGCTGCGCCACGCGCTGGACATGAATCCGCGCATGTCGCGGGCGCACGCCGCGATCGGCGATGCGTTGCTCATGCTCGAACGATTCGAAGAAGCGCAAACGGAATATGCGGCGGAGCCCAGCAAGGATGTCCGGCTGACGGGCCTGGCAGTCGTCGAACGACGGCTTGGCAGGAACGCGGAAGCACAGGCGGCCTTGGGCGAACTCGTCGCGGCCATGGGCGACCAGGTCCTCTACCAGCAGGCCCAGGTACAGGCGCAATGGGGCGCGCTCGAAGCCGCGCTGGAACTTCTCGAGCGCGCACGTGCGGTCGGCGACTCCGGCCTGATTTACGCGCGCAACGATCCTTTTCTGGATCCACTGCGAAACGAACCGCGATTCCAGCGTTTGCTTGTCGGCATGGGATTCGACTAGGCTGGCCCGCGCGACAGGCGGCACGGTACTGTTTTCACCTACCCGGGAGTCGGTCATGAAACATTCCAAGACGCTGGTAGCGGCAATCGCCGCCATGTTGTTGCTGGTCGGCTGCGGCATGACGCGACCTTCTCCCCCGCCGCCACCGCCACCGCCGCCTTCTCCACCGCCACCGCCACCGCCACCGGCAGCGCCTGCGCCGACCACCAGCGGCGACAAGGTGGCTCCCGTCGGTGAAGACACCGGCAAGAAGGAACGCGGCGATCGCATCGTCGTCTGGCCCGGCGACTGACGCGAGAATTGCGTCGACACGGGCCACCGCGAGCTGCGGCGGCCCGTGCCGCAACGATGACTCTCCTGGCAACACCACGATCGCGCCTCGGGCAGGCGCGCGTCGCGGATCCGGGGATTCCGTCAATCAGGCAGCAGCATCCCGCCCCGTCTTCCTGGCCGGGGCCGGCTTGCCGGCCGCGCGGGTGCGCCGATTGGCCGGAAACGTCGCGGTGAAGCGGGTTCCTTCCGCATCCGACGACGCCACCTCGATGCGCCCGCCGTGCGCGTGGGCGATCTCGCTGACGATATAGAGGCCGAGGCCGACACTGCGCTTGCCCGAGCCCTCCCTGGTCCCGCGCACCATCGGCGTGAACAGGTCGGGCAGGACCTGCGGCGGTATCGCGCGCCCGTAGTTGTGCACGGCAATGCTGAACGTGTCGGCATCGATGCGCGAGGTCACCGTGACCGGCGCGCCATCGCCATAGGCAACCGCGTTGGAGACGAGGTTGCCGAGCATCTGCGAGAGCCGGTCGGCATCGCCCTTGCCCTTTCCCTTGCCGACGCGCTCGTGCACGATCTTCTGGCCTGCGTAGGCCACCGAGAGTTCCTCGACGTCGGCGGCGACCAGTGCGTGCAGGTCGAGCGGGCGGATGGTCACGCCCAGTCCGCGTCCGATCCGCGCGGCGGTGAAGTCGAGCAGGTCGGCGATCATGCGGTTGGCGCGCCCGACCGAGCGGTCGATGTTGTGCAGGATGCGCCGGTCGTCTTCGGGCAGGTCCGAGGACTTCAGGTAATCCGCACCGAGCATGATCGTCGCCAGCGGATTGCGCAGGTCGTGGCTGACGATGCCGATCATCTGCTCGGCGAACAGCGCGCGATCCTCGGCCGCGGCGCGCTGCTGGCTCAGTTCGGTGATGTCCTGCAGCAGGCCGACGACATGACGGGTCTTGCCGTCCTCGCCTTCGAACAGCGCGCGCGCGGTCGCCCGGATCGTGCGCTGCACGCCGTCGATGCCATTGAGGCGGAACACGTACTGGCTGATGCCGGTGGAAGACGTCAGCTGCTGCCGGAATTCCGTCAGGGCCTGGTCGCGATCGGCCGGATCAATGGCATCACGCAGCTCGGCGGCCTCGATCGGGCATGGCTTGTCGTAGCCGAGCAGCAAGGCAGCGCTCGGCGCCAGGCGACGCTCCAGGGTCCTGGGATCGACGTCCCACACATGCAGGTGCGCGGCTTCGAGCGCGAGGTGCAGTCGCGCATTGGCCAGGGCGATGTCCGCGCGGGCCTGGGATTGCTGGGCGAGCAGCACTTCAGCCTGCTTGCGCGCACTCATCAACTCGCGTTCGTAGGTGTCGCGGTCGCGCGCGATGAACAATGCGATCTCATGGAACACCGTGCCGGCATGCTCCCGGGCCACCGCGTTGGCGACGATCGGGATCGCTTTCCCATCGGCATGCAGGAAATCGAGCTTGACCTCGGCGATCGAGCCTTGCATCTGCAACAGCGGCGCCCAGTGGGTCTGGTGGAAAATCCGGCAACCCACGGTGAGCAGGTCCTGGAAGCGACGCCGGCCCACCAGCGCGTCGCGCTCGACGCCGAGCCAGTCGCAGAATGTCCGGTTGACGTGCCGGATCATTCCGTTGGGCCCGGTCAGCAGGAGGCCGCAGGCCGCATTTTCGTAGAGCGTGTCCCAGTCAGGCAGCGGCGGGCGGTCATTACCGGGCACGGGACCGATCGACGGAAGCGGAGAGGAATCCGTTCATCGCATCGATGCTCGCAGCCGGCGAACTCAGGTGCGGGCAGTGGCCGACGTTCTCGATGATCCGCACCGTGCCGTTGGGCAAGGTCTGCTGCATGAACTCGCCAACCGTGAGCGGTGCGATGAAGTCGTCGCTGCATTGCAGGACCAGTGTCGGCGCCTGCAGCCGCGCGACGTCGGCGCGGTTGTCGGAAAGAAAGGTCACGCGCGCAAAGTGCGCGGCGATGGACGGATCGGTGCGGCAGAAGCTGTTGGTCAGTTCCTGGCCGAGTTCGGGGCGATCGGGCGCGCCCATGATGGCCGGCGCCATCGAACTCGACCAGCCGAGGTAGTTGCCTTCCAGCGCTTCCAGCAGGCCGTCGATATCGGCGCGCGTGAAGCCGCCGATGTAGTCGCCATCGTTGATGTAGCACGGTGACGGACCGAGCATGATGTGCGCCGCGAACAGGTCCGGCTCCTCGACGCCTGCAAGCAGGCCAATCATCGCGCTGACCGAATGGCCGACGAAGATGACCGGATGATCGGCAAACTCGCGGATGACCTCGACCAGGTCGCTGGCGTGGCCGCGCAGGCTGGCGTACTTCGTGTAGTCGTAGGCGGCGAGGTCGGATTGGCCGCTGCCGACCAGGTCGTAGCAGACGGTCTGGTAGCGCTGGCGGTATTCGGGTTCGAGCAACCGCCACATGTGCTGGTCGCAGCCGAAGCCGTGGGCGAACACCATCGTGTACGGACCGCCGCCCCTGACATGCACGTCATGGCGTTGCTGGACACTCATTTGTTGTCGCCCCTGTGCCCGGCAGGAAACGCTGCGCGGACTTTGCGCAAGGATGCCCGGAAGCGCACGCGCTGGCAACGCGCGGGACTACGGCTGCAGCGCGGCAAACGAGACCGGATTCACGATCGGCAGCGGAATTCGAACGGATCCTCGGACACTGCGCCGCGCGATCACCGCCCGCACTGATTGTCGGATGCGGGTTCGCGGGCAGGCCAGCCGGCGCTGGTTTTCCTCCCGCTTCGGGGAAGAGCAACTGCTTCGGGCGATTCCGCGGCGCGGTCAGGAATGGCCGGCCACGGCGGCCGCGAGCGACAGGCCAGCGTCGCCTTCGAGCACGCTTTGCTGCAGGCGCGGCTGCTCGCCCGCCTTCCACAATGCAACGCGATGCCGGACCCGGTAGCGCAGCGGGCCACCATCCTCGCCTTCACTGCGTTCCAGCGGTCGCGGAATGCAGACAAACTCCGTCTCCATCGCATCGGCATCGACGCGCACCGTCGCATAGCCATGTCCGCCCATGTCGACGAACGACAGATGCGGCGACAACTCCGCATTGCGCAGCGCGTGTGCCCGGGCAAGATCGCCCGTTTCGGCATATGCCAGTGCGGAACGCACGCCGTGTTGCAACAGCAGGTTGACGGTCGGCTCCGGCGCAGCGCCGTTCGGATTCGCGATGAACAGGTCGCGCAGCGGCTGTCCGGGCTTCAGGCGGAATTCGTAGGCCTCCTGCAGGCCGATCGCCGAGACCGATCCGGTGATGAAGGCGACTCCGACCGGTTCGAAGGCGGCAGGTGGCAGGGCCTTCGCGGCAAGGCCGGCCCAGAAACTGTGGCGATCGCCGGATACGATGGCGAAGCCGCCGATGCCCGCATCGCGCACCGCGTCGAAGATCTCGGCGCGCTCGCTGAACGCGGCGCCCCAGTCGCCGCCGCCAAAGTTGGCGTAGCCCTTGCCGGGCCAGGGCTTGCCCGATCCAGGCGGCAGGTTCTGCGGATCGGCGCGCCAGTCCAGCGTGCCGAGCGAGTTGCCCCAGATCTTCCAGGTGGCCTGCGAGTCGCGCAGGCGCCCGAGGAACCAGGCCTTCTGGCGCGCGCCGAGCATCGTCTGCGCCGGCTCGTCGCGACGGAAATTGTCGAGCGTGGCGTCGCCGAAGGCGAGTGTCGGCGGCGGATGCCCGTCGGCGTAGGCCTTGCCGCCATCGAGCACGCGCGCGATCTCCTCCGGAAACAGCCCGGGAAAGTCCGCGTCGAAGAATGGCCTTGCTTCCGGCCGGGCTATCGGTTCGCGCGAGCGGAAACTGCGCTGGTCGGTGATGATCAGGTCGATGTGGCGCCCCCAGCGCAGCGCGCGGTAGGCGATCAGGCTGTCGATGGCGGCAAGGTTGTTGGGCTCGCTGCCGAGGCCATCGTCATCGAACTGGTCGACCGGCGCATCGATGACTTGCGGCGCGACGAATCGTTCGAGCGTGCCGCCTGCCGCGGCCACGCGCGCAGGCTGGTACTCGAACCAGGCCTGGTTGGCGGCGACCTTCAGCGTCTGCGCCGGCACGGTCTCGTCGCCGAATTCCTGGATCGACTGCCAGCCGCGCCAGGAAAATTCGTGGTTGTCCCACATCGCCACGAACGGCCAGCGTGCGCGTGCATCCTGCAGGTCGGGATCCTGCAGGTAGGCGTGGTAGAGCGCGCGATAGTCGGCCAGCGAGGCGGGCACGTTGAGATCCTTGAGCACCTTCCTGCCATCCGGGAAACGGATCGGAAAACGCACGCGGCGCGCATGGCGCTTGCCGCTGGGCACGTCCTCCGGGTACTGCACGACTTCGTAGAAGAAATCGCCCAGATGGAGGACGAATCCGAGCTGCTCGGCGGGCGCGGCGCGCATGTCTTCGAAGAGCATGCGCCGATAGGCGTTCTGCGCGCCCTCGCAGATGTTCTGGCAACTGACGAAGGCGAAGCGCGCCGGCTTGCCGTCGGAGTCCTGCGGCGCGGTCCGCGTGCGGCCGACGCGGCTGCCGTGGCCCTCGTCGTCGATGAAGCGGTACCAGTACACGCGATCCGCTGCGAGTCCAGCGACCAGCACGCGGCAGGTCCAGTCCGCATCCGCGGCAATGGTCGCGTCGGTCGTGGCGACGAGTTCGGCGAAGGCGGGATCCGCGGCAACTTCGAGATGCAGCGTGGCGCGGTCGCGATCGCCGGCGAACGGTCGCCGCGTCCACAGCAGGACGCTTTGGGAATCCGGATCGCCGGATGCGACGCCTTGCGGAAAGGAATCGCGCCGTTCGTTCCAGCTCCGGCGGGAAAACTTCCCCGGCGCGCAGCCCCAGGCCAGCGTCGCCCCCAGCGTTGCCGCGAGGCGCAGGAATTGGCGTCGGTCAAGCCGGGGCATGCGAGGCTCCTGGTCGGAAAACGGGTTGCTTCATGCGGAGACACTTCGGGCCCGGCGCGAGCGCGGCGATAGTGGCCCAGTCGCGGCCGAAGCGAATGTGTCGGAAGTGATGCCGGCCGCGCCGGAAATCCGGTGGTAGCATCGATGCTCACCTCACCTGGAAAGGAATCGCGATCCATGAATCGTATCGTTGCCTCGCTCTGCGGCGTGGCGCTCGCGGGATTCATCGCGCAGGCCGCGCTGGCCGCCGATACCGGCACGCCCGCCGATGGCGGCGCCGCGAAAGGCGCGGCGGTGCCATCGACGGAGAAGGTCCCCGAAGCGAAGGTCTTCGTCACCCGTCACAAGGGCCGCGTGGGCGCAACGACGCTCAGCTACACGGCGACGGCCGGCACCATGCTGATGAAGAACGACAAGGACGAGCCGATCGCCCTGTTCGGCTTCACCGCCTACGTGCGCGACGGCGGCGACAGGCGCGCGCGCCCGATCGTGTTCGCCTACAACGGCGGTCCCGGCTCGGCGTCGGCATGGCTGCACGTCGGCATCCTCGGCCCGAAGCGGACCGAACTGAAGGATCTCGATTTCAATACGCGCGGCCCCTTCCGCCTCGTCGAAAACGAATTCTCGATCCTCGATACCGCGGACCTGGTCATGATCGATCCGGTCGGCACCGGATTCTCGCGGACCGTCGGCAAGGGCGAGGGCAAGGACTTCTGGGGCGTCGACCAGGATGTCACTTCGGTCTCCAATTTCATCGTGCAGTACCTCTCCGAGTACGGACGCTGGGCGTCGCCGAAGTTCATCCTCGGCGAGAGCTACGGCGGCATGCGCACCGGCGGCGTCAGTTTCGCCCTGCTCACGCGCCACAACGTGGCGCTCAATGGCGTGATCCTGGTGTCGCCCTATCTCGATGTCGCCGCCGGCTTTGCCGGCCTGCGCATCGACGAACCCTATGTCAATTTCCTGCCCACCTATGCCGCCACCGCGTGGTACCACCATGCACTGGCCGAGCGGCCCGCCGAATTGCAGCCGTTCCTGCGCGAGGTCGAGGCGTTCGCCGAGGATGTCTATGCGCCGGTGCTGTTCAAGGGCACGCGGGCAAGCGCCGCGGAGCGGCAGAAGGTGCTGGCCGGACTCGCGCGCTACACGGGCGTTTCCGCCGGGTACTGGGACAAGGCCAACCTGCGCCTGGACGAAGGCAGGTTCCTGCAGGAGCTGATGCGCGGCAAGGGCAAGGTGGTCGGCCGCATCGATTCGCGCTTCGAGGGCGGCAGCATCGATGTCCTCGCCGATCGCGTGCGCTACGACCCCTATGCCGCGGCCATCGCGCCAGCCATCGTCGCCAGCTTCAACGACTATTACCGCGAGGACCTCGAGGTCAAATCCGATCGCGAGTACGTCCTTTCCGGCGACCTCTGGAAGAAGTGGGACGAGAGCCACGAGCAGCCGGACCTGCAGGGCTACAAGTCGCCATTCGCCAATACCGCGGTCGACCTGGCCCAGGCGATGACGATGAACCCGAAGATGCAGATCCTGGTCCAGCAGGGCTACTTCGACCTCGCCGTGCCCTATCGCACGATCGAGTACGTGGTCGAGCATCTCGATGTCGCCCCCGAGCTGCGCGCCAACGTCCATTTCGAATACTACGACGCCGGACACATGATGTACGTGCATCCGCCATCGATGGCGAAGTTCAAGGACACCACCGCGGATTTCATCCGCGCCAACACGCGTTAGCGACCGGGGTGGACCCGTGGCAACTGCCGCTCGCGACAGGCTGGTGACGGGTGGACCGGGCGCAGCGGGGTTTGCATGCGCCCGGATCAAGAGCCCACCCTCATCCCCCTGCGGGACCTTCTCCCGCCAGCGGGAGAAGGACAGGCAAGTGCTGCCGCCATCTCTCGGCGGGACCTTCTCGCGCCGGCCGGAGCAGGAATCGCCGTCAGCCGTCGAAGTCGCCCATGAAGATGATGTCGAACGGATCCTCGTAGGCGCCGACATCGCAGTCGGCATTGCCGTCCCCATTGCCGTCGATCGGACGCACCACGAAGCGCGCATCGCGCGGCTCGCAGATGCCGGGATTGGTGATGCTGTCGATCACCGCGCTGCCGCTGAAGCGCAGCACCCCGACCAGGCCCGGTCGCTCGTCGACGAACACGCTGCCGAGCGGCGAGTTCGGCAGGGAGCCCGCGGCCAGTGCGGTGCAACTGGCGTCCGCGAACACGTTGAAGTTGACGAAGCCGGCGTTGGTGACGACCGGCGAACCGACGCAGGCGCTGCCGGCATAGGTCGGCGCCAGCAGGTTGGCACGGAAGTAGTTGACCTCGGCGGCGCCGCCGAAGCGCAGGTGCGCGCCGTTGCTCGCGTCGCCATTGTAGAACGTGTTGTTCGAGGCGCTGAGGCTGGTGCCGGGGTTCATCGAGACGGCCCCGCCATCATTGACGACACTGCTGTTGTAGAACGTCGAATTGGCCAGGGCGACGAAGACATCGACGGCACCGGCGCTGGTCTTGCGCGCATAGACGGCGCCGCCGTAGTTGGCGGAATTGCCGCGCAGGTAGCTGCGCACGACCTGCGTGGAGCAGTTGTCGCAGCCGACATAGAGCGCACCACCGTAGCCGAACAACGCGCTGGCGGGCGATGCGCCGTTGAACAGGAAGGTCGAATCCGTGATCGAACTGCTGCGCGCGCTGCCGGTCAACGCCACCGCGCCGCCGATGCCACCTCCGTTGCTGGCCAGGGCCGTATTGCCCTGGAACAGCGTCCTGATCGCAGTCAGGTTGGCCGATGTGAAGACGGCACCACCCCCCGATTCGCCATTGTTCGCCGTGGCGAGCACCGAGTTGTCGAGGAACTGGCTGTCGATCAGCGACAGGCTGCCGCTCGTCCGGTTCCAGAAGATGGCGCCGCCGCGGATCAGGCTCGCGCCGGTCGCCTGGCAACCGCTGAAGACGACGCGCTCGGCGCGCAGCAATCCGATGGTCGAGCCATTGCCCGATGTCACGCAGCCGCCCTTCTCGGGAGCGGCGCCGTTTTGCAGGACCATGTCACTGAGCTCGAAGGTGCCGGTCGATGCACCCACGTCGAACAGCATGTGCAGCGATTGTCCGTCGATGCGCGGGTTCTTGCTGCCGCCCGTCACTGTCAGGCTTTGCGACTGGATCGTCGGCAGGCTGGATCCGAGGAGGATCACGCCGTTGTCGGGAAACGCACCGGTGAAGCTCACGGTATGCACGCCGCCGGCAGGCGAGTTCGAATCGATCAGGGCCTGGCGCAACGATCCCGCGCCGCTGTCGGCGGTCGTGGTCACGTTGAAGTTGGCGGCTTGTGCTGCCGGTGCAAGCGCGAGCAGGAGCACGGCAAGTCGTCGGATGGTCAAGGTGGTTTCCCCAGGTTAATGGCCCGCCGGCGGCAATCGGGAATCGCAATCGCGTGTTCCCCGAGCCACCGGTTGGGCGGATTCGACCGTGCAGCGTCCCTTCCGGACCGATCCGGCTACCAGGCCTCGATGGCCAGGGGCGTTGCACGGCAGGCCAATGGAAAAGCCAATGGCCGGGTCATTATGGCGAGCCACTGTTTCGACTCATGGCGACTGGTTCCGGGACAAACTGCCAACCGGTTGGCAGTTGCCGCGCAACCAATGCAATGGCGCCGTGCAGGAGAATCTGCCCACACACCACGGTCGAAGGCCACGGCGACCGCCACGCCGTGGATTCCGCTCCGCGAGCCGCTTCGCGGAGCCGAACGCCACGGACCCGGCCCGTCGGAGCAATTGCCCATGCGCCTGTGTTCGTGTTCGTTGCGGATCACTCGGACGTGTGCGTGGAATCGAATGGGCCGCCCGATCCCGGGCACTCGCTGGCTTCTTCCCGGTGCTGTTGTGAATAGCCCATTGGATGGATTGACGCCCATCAGTCGCTTGCGATCTGATCGCGCCTTCGTCGCAATCGCCGGTTCAACCCATGTCTTCAGTCCGATCAGCCCGCTCCGGTTTGGCATCGCTCTTCGTGGGTCCCGCGGGATTGCGCGCCGGATGGCGCTTTGTTCTGTTCGCGCTGGCGATCGCGCTGCTCGAATACTTCGTGGAGTGGCCGCTGACGGATGCGCTCGGAGATCGACTCGGCATTTCGCCGCAAGAACTGTCCGCGCCGGCGATTTCGCTCAGCGAATGGACCAGCCTGTGCACGGTCCTCCTCGTTACCGGAGCGGCGGCGCTGCTTGAACGCCGACGGATCGATCGCTACGGCCTGCCGATTGCCAGGGCATTCGGCATCGATTTCTGGAAGGGAATGCTGGCCGGGCTGCTGGTCGTCCTGTTTGTCGGCGGGGCGATGATCCTCGCCGGCGGCATGCAGATCCACGGCTTGGCCCTGGCTGGCGCGAGCGTGATCCCGTACACGCTGCTCTGGTTGTTCGCGATGGTCCTGGTGGGCATCAACGAGGAATACCTGTTTCGCGGCTATGCCCTGCAGTCGCTCTGGCGCGGAGCGGGTTTCTGGCCGGCCGCGCTGATCACCACGGCAATCTTCGCCGGCCTGCACATGACCAAGCCGAACGAGAACGCGCTCGACATCGGAATGATCTTCGTTCTCGGTTTGGCAGTCTGCATCAGCGTGCGTCGCACCGGATCGCTGTGGTGGGCGGTGGGCTGGCACGCGGCATTCGATTTCGGGCAGTTCTTCCTGATCGGCACACGCAACGGCGGGCAGACGCCGATCGGACATCTGTTCAATGTGAGTTTCCCCGGACCAGCCTGGATCAACGGAGGTGAACTCGGAACCGAGGCCAGTGTCTTCATGCTGCCGGCGGCGGCCGCGACGCTGGTCTACGTTGTCTGGTTCCTGCGGCCGGCTGGCGCTGCTCGTGGCGATCAAGCCATTGCGGAAACCTGACAGCCGACAAGGCGGACGGGAACGGGGCGAAGCTCACGGCTTCGTCCCGTTCCAGCGTTCCGGATTCCGCGACCTCGATTGGCCGCTACTGGAATCCATCCCTGAAGATGATGTCCGTGATCAACACGTTGCTGTCGCCCGCGGTGTTGTTGCCGGTGTTCGGATCGGACGCAGGCGCTTGCACGGTCGCCGTCACCGAGGTGTCGATCGTGGGCGGTGGCGTGCCGCCGGGGCTGTTGACCGTGGCCGTCACCTGGAAGGTCAGGCTGCTGCCGCGCGGCATTGCCAGACTCTGGTTGACGGCACCCGTGCCACTGGCCGGACAAGTTGCGCCGCCGGTTCCGGAACAGGTCCAGCTGACGTTGATCAGCAGGCCCGGAAGCGACTGCACGATGTTGACGGCAGCGACATCGATGATCGCGCTGGTGTTGGTGACCACGACCGCATAAGTCGTGGTATCGCCCGGCGCGACCCAGTTGAACCCATCGTTGTTGCTGACCGTGATGTCGGCGAACAGGTCGTCGTTGGTGATCAGGCCGGTTCCCTGCGAGCGGCTCACGCTGACGCCCGCCGTGGCCGAAACGAGATTGACGAGGAAGTTTTCGTCGGCTTCCGGAACGAGGTCGCCGACCACCGCGACAGTAATGGTCTTCGTTTCGCTGGCGCTGCCGGTGAAACTCAGCGTGCCGCTGTTGCTCGCGTAGTCGCCCGGCTGCGTGGCCGTGCCATCGGCGGTGTTGAATGGCACGGTGAAGCCGCCCTGCACGGCGCCGGTCAGGCTTACCGTGAAGACGAAGTTGGTCGTGCCGCTGTTGCCCTCGGCCTGGGTCACGTCGTTGATCGCGATCGAGGCGCTGTCGTCGTTGGTGATCGTGCCGAGGCCGGAGTTGTCGCTGACCGTGACCGCCGCATTGCTTGGCGTGCCGAGACCGACGGTGAAGGTCTCGTTCGGTTCGAGCACGGTATCGCCGACCACCGCGACGGTGATGGTCTTCGTTTCGCTGGCGCTGCCGGTGAAGCTCAGCGTGCCGCTGTTGCTGGCGTAGTCGCCCGGTTGCGTGGCGGTACCGTTGGCCGTGCTGAACGGCACGGTGAAGCCGCCCTGCACGGCGCCGGTCAGGCTTACCGTGAAGACGAAGTTGGTCGTGCCGCTGTTGCCCTCGGCCTGGGTCACGTCGTTGATCGCGATCGAGGCGCTGTCGTCGTTGGTGATCGTGCCGAGGCCGGAGTTGTCGCTGACCGTGACCGCCGCATTGCTCGGCGTGCCGAGACCGACGGTGAAGGTCTCGTTCGGTTCGAGCACCGTGTCGCCGACCACCGCGACGGTGATGGTCTTGGTTTCGCTGGCGCTGCCGGTGAAACTCAGCGTGCCGCTGTTGCTCGCGTAGTCGCCCGGCTGCGTGGCCGTGCCATCGGCGGTGTTGAACGGCACCGTGAAGCCGCCCTGCACGACGCCGGTCAGGCTTACCGTGAAGACGAAGTTGGTCGTGCCGCTGTTGCCCTCGGCCTGGGTCACGTCGTTGATCGCGATCGAGGCGCATCGTCGTTGGTGATCGTGCCGAGGCCGGAGTTGTCGCTGACCGTGACCGCCGCATTGCTCGGCGTGCCGAGACCGACGGTGAAGGTCTCGTTCGGTTCGAGCACCGTGTCGCCGACCACCGCGACGGTGATGGTCTTCGTTTCGCTGGCGCTGCCGGTGAAACTCAGCGTGCCGCTGTTGCTCGCGTAGTCGCCGGGTTGCGTGGCCGTGCCATCGGTGGTGTTGAACGGCACGGTGAAGCCGCCCTGCACGGCGCCGGTCAGGCTCACCGTGAAGACGAAGTTGGTCGTGCCGCTGTTGCCTTCGGCCTGGGTCACGTCGTTGATCGCGATCGAGGCGCTGTCGTCGTTGTTGATCGTGCCGAGGCCGGAGCCGTCGGCGATCGTCGCGTTGGTCGGGTTGGACAGGTTGACGGTGAACGTTTCATCCGGCTCGAGCACGGTGTCGCCGTTGATCACGACGTTGACGATCGCCGTGGTCGACCCACCCGCCGTGAAATTGACCGTCTGGTTGGTGATGCCGACGTAGTCGGAACCAGCCGTGGCCGTGCCGTTGGCCGTATCCACGCGCACGCTGACCGCGTCCGTGTTGTTCGAGCGGGTGATCGTGAACTGCGCGTTGGTGGTGCCCGAATTGCCCTCGCTCAAGGTCACGTCATCGATGCTGAGGGTCGCCAGCGGCTGCGGGAACTTGTAGCTGACGATGCGGCTGCGCCAGTTGAACGAGCCATTGGCCGCCAGGTACTGACCGATGTACCAGAAGGTACGGTCGTCGCTCGGGTCGACCTGGATCGTCGAGTAATCACCCCAGCGGGTCAGCGTGCCCGTCTGTGATCCGCTGCCGGCGAATGCCGTGGCCTCGGCCTGCAGGGTACTGACCGGATCGCCGGCTTCGCGTCCGACGACCGCGATGGACGGGAACACGCCGGCACCGGCATTGGCGATGCTGTAGCCCATCATCATGTTGCCGTCCTGGTCCATCGCGATCGAACCCATCCAGCGATCTCCGCCGGCCGGATTGTAGGTGCCGTTCTGGAACAGGGTTGGTGGGTTGGGGCCGGCCGGATTGGCGAGCGGGTTGCGGATTTCGTACCAGCGCAATGCAGCGCTCTTGGGGCCGGCGCCATCCGGATCGACCGAATGCGTGACCATCATGCTTTCGACGCCACCGCGATTGCGATAGGCAAGTCGGTACATGAGCCGCGTTCCCAGCGTATCGAGCAGGGTCGTGGTGCCGGGCTGGGCGACGCAGGCATTGCCTGCTCCATTGCAGGCATTGGTCGTGGCGCCAATCGGCACGTTGATGAACGACCCAGCCGCACCGCCGAAGCCGTCGGTCAGGGTGACCGTGCCGGCGGCGAAGTTCGCCTTCAGCTTCAGGTAGCGAAGATTGTTGGTCGTCGAGACGCGCATGAAGATGCCGCCCTGGCTGAGGTCGGCGGGCAGGGTGGTGCCATCAAGATCGGCCGGCAGGAACGAGGCGCCACCGCCATAGAACGTGATCGGCGCACACAGGGTCGTCGCGCTCGGGTCGCCGGCCAGCATCTTGGTGCGATCGGACACGCACAAGGCCGCGCCCGAATTGGTTCCGGCGGGCGATCCCTGGAACATGTTGTAGGCCGTGTAGTAGCCATCGGGCCACACGCCAAGCTTGCCGTAGTCATTCAATCCGCTCGGCGCGGTTGCGCTGAACAGCACGGCGTAGCGGACATAGGTACCGGTCGGATCGCCGCTCGTGGAGACGGCGAAGCACTGGTAATAGGGCGCGACCGGATTGCCACCGCTGACACCGAAGGCGAACTGGCTGAGGATCCAGCGGTTCGCCAGGCGGTCGTATTGCAGGATCGGATCGCCGCGATTGGTTGTCTCGCATTCGTTGGCCAGGCCGGTGAACAGGGTGTTGCCATTGACCGGCGGCAGCAGCACGGTTCCGGTCTTGCTGAAGACGGCGTACTGCGAGTTGACCCAGGCGACGATGTGGTTCGGACCGACCGCGAGGGTCATGTCGGGCGGCGCACCGGTCATGCTGAAGCCGGCCAGGCCCGTGCCGGGGCCTTCGAAACTGGCGCCGGCCACGGCGGCCAGCGGCTTGGGCGCGAAGGTCTGAAGCAGGGGCGGCGTCACCGGCTGCGATGGCGGCTCGAAACTCGGCACCTCGTAGAGTTCTTCGAGTTCGAACTCGAAGAGCTGTCCGTTGCCGGGGGCAACATCAGCCGGATGCAGCGCCAGTTCGCGCAGCGGCGGCGATTCGCCGTAGAAAACCATGGCGGGCCTCAGCGTTTGCTGGTCGGCTGCATCAGGGTTTTGCGCGACGGCGGATCCCGACGCAAGGACAACAGCAAGCAGCGCATGCAACGCCGCGCACGACTTCGATTTCATGGTATTCCCCCCCGGGTTGAACCGTGAACGCTACTCCGGGTTCACGACGGCGGCAACAATTTGGGGAAAACAGGGGCCTGCACATGCCCGCGGCAAGGCGTCAGCCAGCCCCGGCGCAACGGTATATTTACTTGCAAGAGCCGCCCTGGCTGTTTTCGCCGGCCCTGCACTCCGCTATGGTCTGGACAGGGAGTCTGCTTCGATGCGACACGCCAATCATGCAGGGGAGCAAAATTGAACAATCCGTTCGGTAGCCGGGTGACATCCACGTTGGCACAGGCCGACTTCATGAACGTGGCCAGCAATGCATTCGATACGGGCCGGTCGTTGCCGCAGATGCTGATTGAAGCCTGCGAACGGCATGCCGGGCGTCCGGCGGCGACGAATCTCGATTGCAGCCTCAGCTACGCCGACATCAACCGGCAGAGCGCCGACTTCGCCGCCTGGTTGCGCCATGGCCTCGGACTCGTGCCCGGCGAGCGCGTCGCGATCATGCTGCCGAACCTGCTGCAGTACCCGATTGCGCTGCTCGGCGTGTTGAGGGCCGACCTCGTCGCGGTGCTGGCCAATCCCTTGTACACGGCGCGCGAACTCCACCACCAGTTGGCCGATTCCGGCGCGAAGGCCCTGGTCGTGCTCGACAACTTCGGCTCGGTCGCGGCGCAAGCGCTTGCCGACACGGCGGTCGAGCACGTCATCACCACGCGCGTCGGCGACATGCTGCCATGGCCGAAATCGATGCTCGTCGATTTCGCGCTCAAGCATGTGAAGAAGATGATCCCGCCGTTCGCCATCGCCGGCGCGATGCGCTGGCCCAGGATCATGGCCCAGGGCGCACGCCTGCCGCGCGTCGAGTCCAGGGCCGGCCCCGAAGACACCGCGCAGTTGCAGTACACGGGCGGCACGACCGGCCTGGCCAAGGCGGCGGTACTGCCGCATCGAGCGCTGATCGCCAACGTCGCCGCGGCCGAGCAGTGCTTCGGACGTGTCCTCGATCCGCAGACCGACAGCGTGATGATCTGCCTGCCGATCTACCACATCGCCGCCTACAGCAACCTGATCTTCAACATGACGCACGGCTTCCATTCGGTGCTGATCAGCAATCCGCGCGACATCCCGTTGCTGGTGGAGACCTTCGCGAAAGTGAAACCGGCGTTCTTCTCGGGCGTCAACACGCTGTATGACGCGATCCTCAACCACCCTTCGTTCGCGGCGCTGGATTTCTCCAACCTCAAGCTTTGCCTGCAGGGCGGCACGGCGCTGCGCAAGGCCACCGCAGAGCGCTGGAAGGCCGTGACCGGGTGCCCGGTCGTCGAGGGCTACGGCTTGTCGGAGACCAGCGCGGCCATCACCTACAACCGACCGGATGGCGACAACCCGGTCGGATCGATCGGCAAGACCCTCGGCGAGGTGGAGATCAGCCTGCGCGACGAGCAGGGCAATGTCGTGCCAGTCGGTGAACCTGGCGAACTGTGCGCACGCGGACCACAGATGACCTCAGGCTACTGGAACCAGCCGGAAGAAACCCGAAACGCGTTCTTCGAGGGCGGCTGGTTCCGCACCGGCGACATCGCGCGCGTCGACGAAAACGGCTACTACTTCATCCTCGACCGGCGCAAGGACATGATCCTGGTGTCGGGCTTCAACGTGTACCCGAACGAAATCGAGGACGTCGTCGCGATGCATCCGGGCGTGCTCGAAGCGGCCGCCGTCGGCATCCACGACGAGAAGTGCGGCGAAGCCGTGCGCCTCGTCGTCGTGCGCAGCGACCCTGCGCTGGGCGAAGAGGAACTGCGCGAACATTGCCGCAAGAACCTGACCGGCTACAAGCGACCGAAGGTCATCGAGTTTCGCGAGACCCTGCCGAAATCCGCGGTCGGCAAGATCCTGAGGCGCGAATTGCGCCAGTAGCGGCTGGAATGGCGGGCCGCTCCGCTCCCGGCGGCGCCGGGGCGGAGGACCCGTGGCGGATCAGTCGAATCCGTCGGCAAAGATGCGGTCGGTGATCGCCGGGATATAGGCGATCCGAACGCCGCAGAAACGCAGGGTCGAATCGTCCTGCGCACCGAGGTTGGCCACGATGTTCACCGCACCGACGAATGGATCGACCTCATAGGTCATTTCCGGTGTGAGCGAACTCCCATAGCCGCCCGTATCGGTGGAACCGACGTTGGCGATTTCGTTGAAATTGCCGGCAGCGTCATAGGTGGTGAAGAACGCCGTGACCGAACTGGCCGAATTGTCGAAGTAATACAGGCGCACGTACTTGACGATCGATCCGGCCGGCAACATGACCTTGTGCGCGAAGCGTGTCTCCGTCCCGCCCGTCTTGTTGATGCATCCGTTTCCCGGGTAGGCGAACGCCGCCGAGGTTGCGAACGGAATGAAGGCCGATCCTGCAATGCGCTGGTACTGGAGGGCCGCGCCGTTGATCTGCTCCGGATCTGCGAGTCCTGGCATCGACACGCCATTGTCCTGATCACCGGGCGCGGCGCTGGCTTCTGCCAGGCCGAGGAGTGCAACGAGACCGATGGCGGCAAGCAGGCTTCGCCGCAAGGGAGTGTACTTTGCGATTTCCCTGTTCTGTTTCATGGCAACCCCCTTACGGCGTCGAGTAGAAGACGCGGGCGCCGCAGAAGCGCAAGTTGGCGCTCATCGTCCCGGTGAGCACATAGGAATTGTCGGCGTTGTTGACGAGATGAGGTGCTGGCAGGGAGAAATATTCGCTCGAGTAGCCCGAGTTCATCGTGGATGTAGCGCTGAGGAGGTCGCTGACCGCTCCGGCACCATCGTAGATCGTGAAGAACAGGCCCACGTTGCCGGCAGCGCCACTGTTGTAATAGTAGAGACGCACGCCACTGACGCTCGCACCTTCGGGCAGTTGCACATCGGTGGTCAGGGCACCGTCGCTGAATTTGCACCCGGCTCCCGGATAGGTGACCGATTGCGCACTCGTGCGTGCGCTGAAGGCGGAGCCGGCAACGAACTGGTAGGCAATGGTAACGGCCGGAGCGTTCGCCGCGCGGGCATCCTCGTCGGGACCCGGCGCATGGATGTAGTTGAAGTTGTGCGGCTGCGGGAAGCCCGATCCCTCCGACGAAGCTTCCGCGGCCAGCGCGCTGGCGCAGGCAGTGGCCAGAACGGCGACGGCCAGCAAACTGATTTTCATTCCCGACATGATTCCTCCCAAGCTCGAATGAACGCGGCCAATCGACCGCACCAGCACCTTATCTTCGCGGAACTGCCCTGGGTATGACTTGGGTCATGTGGAGAATGTCGACCACCTCACACTTGCCCAGCGAGCCGCATGGGCAGCGAAACGCCCTGGCGTCACGGGTTCGTCGCGCGATGGCCGTGGCCAGGCGCCGGCGATGGCCGGCAACTGCGCGACCGCGCGCAGCGTCGACCGGGCGAAGGGCCGCGCGCGACGAAACGACAGGGAGGTGCAACCGGATCTGGCAACCAGCCGGGAGGTGGCGCCGGCAGTGCCTGGCGCGGCTATTTCTTGCCTGCGTGGGAAGACTTGCCGCTTGGCTTGGCCCTGGATTCGGCATCCTTCGGAAAATCGCCAATGACGGTTTTCAGCGGACACACCGAAACCACGGGGCATTTCTTGCAACCTGCAACGAGTGCGATCGGGCAAAGTGTCATGGTGTTTTCCCTGCGAGCGGGCGGATGCAAAGGCATCCCGTCGCTGCAGTCTATGCCCTTTGGCGGGCAGTACCAGCATTGCTGCCGCGCCCCGCCTGTTCGCGGTGCGTCCGGAAAACCTCCGCGACCACCGCCGGCAGGCACAACTGGCCTGCCGGCGGCGGGGCTGCGCGCGGCGTGCGCCGATGGCTCAGCCTTCGATTTCCGTATCCAGCAGCAGGATCGAGGACGCGGCGGCGGCCAGGTAGACGCGTTCATCATCGGCCAGGCTGCGATCCAGATGCACGCGCCCGGCGTTGAGCAGGTCGACGACGGCGAGCACCGTGCCATTGCGCCGGAACTCGAAACCGGTCGGTTCGGAGGAGCGCAGGGATGTGCCGGCCATGGCGTGCGTGCCGCGCACTTCGAAATCGCCGTTTGCGGCATCGAGTCGACCGCGCAGTTGCGTCCCGTCGCGCGAGAGTTCCAGGGAGCCGGTAAACCCGTTGCCGTGGCGCAGGCCGCAGGCCATCAGCGGGCCGGCCAGCGCACCCGGATTGAAGTCGAGACGCTGCGAATCGTTGCCGCGCCCGAGGTTCCAGGCCACCGTGCGGCATTGCACCTCGACCGGCGCCTGCCCCGGCGTGGCCTGGGTGAAGGCATAAGGCCGCGCGCTGCGGCCGAGATCGAATCCGCGCAGGGGAATGGACCAGGAGAACGTGCTTCCTTCGCGCATTTCCAGCGCGCTGTAGGGACCGAAGCGCAGCGCCTGGTTGAAGCGGCGCGGTGAATAGCCGCTGACGTCCCAGGCATCGGCACGGCTGGCGAATCCATCGGGCAGGCGCACTTCGGCGGCGGTGCAGCCAGCCAGCGCGGCCATGCTGGTGCCGCCGGCAATGAAGAAAATTGCGTTGAGAAAACGGTTCATGCAGGTTCCGGAGATGGGCGGGCGCGCAGATTAGTGCGTTGTCGTGCGGGCACCCCCTGCCACTAGTCGGGGTCTGCCGACGGCGTTCAGCCGGCGTTGTCCGAATCCCGGCGAGGCGCTGGCCGTAGCTCGCGCCGCCACCCGTCGGGTTCCGCGGCGGCGTTCCGACGCGCTACATTGCCGGTCGGGATCCTATACGGGGAAACAGATGTCCGGCGCCATCGAGACCGATCAGTTCGTGACGCTTTCCAACGGCATGCGCCTGCACTATGCAAGCGCCGGCGAGCGCGGCAAGCCCCTGATCCTGTTCGCGCACGGCTTCCCGGAGTTCTGGCATGCGTGGGAGGCGCAACTGCGCGAATTCGGCGTGGACCATTTTGCCGTGGCGCCCGACCTGCGCGGCTTCAACCTTTCTGCCCAGCCCGCCGGGGTTTCGGCCTACAAGGCCCGCCACATCATCGAAGACCTGCAACTGCTGGCCACGCATCTCGGCTACCGGAAATTCGTCCTCGTCGCGCACGACTGGGGTGGGGCGATCGCGTGGAACCTGGCCATTGCCCTGCCCGATCTGTTGCACAAACTGATCATCGTCAATGCACCGCATCCGTGGTTGTTCTTCAGGGCGCTGACCCGCGATCCTGCGCAGGCGGCGGCCAGCGCATACATGAACTGGCTGCGTGCCGAAGGCGCCGCGAAAACCCTGGCCGAAAACGACTTCGCGCGCATGGATGGCTTCTTCGCCGATCGCAATGGCGCCTTGCCGGCGTGGTTTGCCGGCGCCGTGCGCGAGCGCTACCACGCCTGCTGGGCGCGCGGGCTGCAGGGCGGCCTCAACTACTATCGCGCTTCGCCGCTGCACCCGCCGACCGCAAATGAACCCGGCCCGGCGGCGCTCGAACTCGACCCGGAAGACTTCCGCGTGCGCGTGCCGACCCGCGTCATCTGGGGCGAGTCGGACCGTGCGCTGCCGGCCACGCTGCTCGACGGGCTCGACGAGTGGGTCGACGACCTCGTGGTCGAACGCATCGCCGAAGGGTCGCACTGGCTGGTCCATGAGCAGCCGGAGCGCGTCAACCGGCTGCTTCGCCGATTCCTGGATACCTGAGCGCCATGCCCGCGCCGGCAGGCGGTACGCGCCACGACGGCACCCAAGCGCTGCAGCCGGGATTCCGGGCGCTGCCTTGCAGTAGCGTGGCGACCACTGGCGCATCCGATTCCGCGAGCCTGGGCTGACGATGAGCAACGCGCAGAATTCCCGCGAATCGAAAAACGCCAATGGTTTCGCCGCGCGCGTCTACGACATGGCAACCGGCGACGAGGATGCGCGGATCTGCCGCGACATTCCGGAGGACCAGTGCAGCGAGCAGCCACGCAGCTTCGTGCGCCAGGTGGTTGCCCAGTCGCTGAGCAAGACCGGCGACGTGCTGGCCGATCCGAAGATCGTGCTGCCCTGGCTGCTCGGCGCCCTCGGTGCGCCGGTGTTCTTCGTCGGCCTGCTGGTTCCGATCCGCGAGGCGCTGGCGCTGCTGCCGCAAATGCTGGTCGGCAGTGCCATCCGGCGCTTTCCGGTGCGCAAGGGATTCTGGGTGGTGGCGAGCATCGTCGAGGGCAGCTGCGTGGTCCTGATGGGCGTCCTCGCCGCCGCGGGAATGCGCGGCGCCGCCGCGGGCTGGAGCATCACCGGCCTGCTCGTGGTCTTCAGCCTCGCCCGTGGCGTGGCATCGATCGCCGCAAAAGATACATTGGGTAAAACCGTATCCAAGGGGCGTCGCGGGCGCGTCAGCGGCTATGCCGCCACCGCGTCGGGGCTGGCGGCGAGCGCGGCCGGGCTCTACCTGGTGTTGACCCCGGAGGGTGCGCGCCCCGAATGGGCGCTGTACGCGATCATCATCGGTGCCGGCCTGTGCTGGTTCGCAGCCGCCGCCACGTTCTGGTCGATCACGGAATTCCCCGGCGCCACCGAGGGCGGCAAGAGCCTGCGCGATCTGGTACGCGAACAGGTCGCGCTGCTGTTCAAGGATGCGGAGCTGCGCAAGTTCCTGCTCGCGCGCACGCTGATGATCTCGACCGCGCTGGTCGGCCCGGTCTATGTCAGCCTGGCCCAGCAGGGCAGCGGGCAGAAACTTGAAGGCCTCGGCTGGATGGTCATCGCGGGCGGCCTGGCGAGCACGCTGAGTGCCTCGTTCTGGGGCACGCTGGCGGATCGCTCGAGTCGCCTGACCATGGGTGTCGCAGCCCTGCTCTGCGGAGCACTCGGCGTGATCGTGCTGGTCGCGTTGCAGCTCGCACCGGCGCTCGCCGGCAGCAGCCTGTTCTTCGCCGCGATCCTGTTCGTGCTCGGCATCGCCCATGCCGGCGTTCGGATCGGGCGCAAGACCCACGTCGTCGACCTCGCCGGTGGCGATCGCAAGACCGAATATGTCGCCGTCAGCAACACGCTGATCGGCATCATGCTGCTTCTGATCGGCGCCGCGGTCGGCGTCATCCTCGGCTTCGGCCTGGAGCTGGCCATCGGCATCCTCTCGGCCTTGGCCCTGCTCGGTGCCTTGCTCGCGATGACGATGAAGAACGTGCAGGCCTGAGGCCCGGGGAAGGTTCATGATCCGCCCTTCGCAAAGGCCCCGGCGCTGCCCATGACGCATCCGAACCGGCTCGATCCAGGTGCAAGCGCCCGGGCATGGCCGCGTTCGCGCTGGCCGCAAGCCGTGCTTTTCCTTTCATTGCTGTGTGCCGCGTGCGCGCCCTATGGCGATGGCGCGGAGGCCACGCGCCAGCACCGCAAACAAGTGGCCGAACGCACGCGCGATATGCGCGCTGCAACGGCACAGGTTGCGCGCGGCACGGACCTGGCGGGCGAGCGCCTGCGCGATGTCGTGGCCGGGCGGACCTGGGTGGTCCGTTACGGCAGCTTTCCCAATGGCCAGAAGGGCGACTACGTGCTGTACCGCCACTTCGAGCCGGCCGGCCGATTGCGCCATGTCGACAACTGGCTGTCGCCAACCGCGGCGACCAGCGACGAGGATCGCTGGACCGTCGACGGCGCGCGGCTGTGCCTGCTGCAAACCCGCATCGCGCAAACGCCGTCCTGCTATCGGGTCGCCCTGGCCGCCGGCGGCACCTTGCAGCTCTATGTCGACGACCCCGACGCCGGCTACGACGGTCTGCTGACTTCGATCGTCAGCGAGTTCATCGAGGGCCCGCCGCCCGTGGTGCGCTCCGTGCTCAAGTCCCCGCTCGAATGATTTGCGATGGCGCGGCTGCCATTGCGTGTATTATCGGCACGATTTCACAACCGGAGGGGTATCCAAATGATGCGTCCGTTCCTGCGCGGCTCGCTTGCCGCACTGCTGTTTGCCGGCTCGATTGGCGTCGCCAATGCCGCACCGATCACGTTCCAGTTCACCTTCGACGATCCGGCCAGCACGGCCCAGGCGGTCGGCTCGATCACGTTCGAAAGCACGCTGCTGGCAAATCCGGGGACGAATGATTTCTTCCTTCCCGATCCTGCCGTGCTCGCCCTCAACGTCACCGTCAGTGGGTCGGCAAACGGCAACGGCACGTTCACGCTTGCCGATTTCAACGAAGTGGTGTTCGACACCAATGGTGGCACGCTGAACTTTGGCAGCCAGCTGGTTGGCCAGGCGACCAGCGGCTCCCCCTGGGGCACGACCGACAGCAACGGCGGCGATTTCAATCTCTTCAGCGGCAGTCCCGCGGCCTATCCGGCAAGGTACAACCAGCCAGCCACGGCACCGACCGGTGTCAATGTGGCGCCCAGCGGCGTGTGGTACTTCACGCTCGGCGCCAATGGCGGCGCGGATGAACCGATGGAACTGGTCGGCATGAGCGCCGGGCCCATCAGCGCCCCTGCCGCGCTGCCGATCGGCCGTGGCGCCTGGATCGCCCTCGCCGGCCTGCTGGCACTGCTCGGCCTGGTCGCGTTCCGCCGGCGCACGCTGCGCAACTGACGGTCTCGCCAGCGCGCACGTCGCGAGTCCCGCGTTTTGCCCGAACGGCCCGCTCTTGCGGGCCGTTCTGCTTTGATGCCCCGATCCATTCGCGAATTCGAGCCCGCGCGCAATCGGCGGATGCCGGGGCTTCCGCGCAGTATCGATTGCGGATCCCGCCCCGGCCATTTTCCGTGCACGCCCGCCTGCGCACACCGGCGCCACGCAGCCTCCGTTTGCGCTCGCCTTGAAATGCCGGGAAGCAGGCCTGAGATCAACCATCCCACCGGCCAGGGCGCCGGCTGCTGCCCGGTTGGCCGCCCACCCATGAACCTGCGAGGTTAGCCATGCGTTCTGTCCAGTATTCGCGAACCGGTCCGGCCCGGGACGTGCTCGAGATCGTCGACAGGGAGCGTCCGACACCGGGCCCTGGCGAGGTGCGCGTGCGCATCGCCTGGTCGGGCGTCAATCCGTCCGATACAAAATCACGCGCGGGAGCGCGATCGCCGTTCATGCCATTTCCGGTAGTCACTCCGCACAGCGATGGCGCCGGCGTCATCGATGCGATCGGCGAAGGCGTGACGACGCACCACGCCGGCGATCGCGTCTGGGTCTGGAATGCCGCCTGGGGCCGGCCATCGGGCACCGCGGCCGAGTGGATCGTGGTCCCGGCCGGCCAGGCCGTCACCCTGCCGGCGAACGTACCGCTGGAAGTCGGCGCCTGCCTCGGCATTCCGGCACTGACCGCCTGCCATGCCGTGCTCATGAATGGTGGCGTCGCCGGCAAGCGCGTGCTCGTCGCCGGCGGTGCCGGCGCGGTCGGCTACTACGCGATCCAGATGGCCCGTCTGTGCGGAGCCGGCCAGATCATCGCCACGGTCAGCTCCGATGCGAAGGCGGCCCTGGCGAAATCCGCCGGTGCCGACGCGACGGTCAACTACCGCACCGGGAATCTGGTCGAGCGCGTCCACGAACTGACCTCGGGCGGCGGCGTGGACCGCATCATCGAAGTCGATCTTGCCGCCAACGCCATGGCCGATTTCCAGATGCTGGCCGCCAACAGCGAGCTTGTCGTCTACGGCAGCGGGCAGCCGGAAGTCCCGGTGCCCTTCGTTCCCGGCATCTTGAAGAACATCCGGCTTTCCTTCTTCATCGTCTATCACCTGTTGCCGGACGATCGTGCAACGGCCGTCTCGCAGCTGACGCAGTGGCTCGAGAAGGATGCGCTCACGCACCAGATCGCCGCGCGCCTGGATCTCGACGCCATCGCCGAAGCCCATGAGCTCGTCGAATCGGGCAAGACCATCGGCAATGTCGTGGTGTCGCCGTGGCAGGGCGCGGAACGGCCCGACTGAGCGCCGCGACTCAATCGCAGGAAGCGTCGCCACGCGCTTTCCGCGCCATGGGAGGCGGGCCGATACTGCCCGACTGCGCATTGTCGAATGTCACCGGGGTCGGCCGCGTGCGGCAGCGTTCTGCGACGGCGTCGCCTGAAGGACCGCCGTCCGCGCCAGCGGTGCGCAGCGGATCGTCGCGCAGGCCGCCCCGCGTCCTGGCGTCGTAGCGGAGTTCGCGGCTGTCCAGGCGCCGGATCGCGGAGCGCAGCTCGATGCCGATGGCCGTGTCCAGGCGCTGGCAGTCCTTCATCGGGGCAAGTGCGGACAGGGTCTGGCGCAGCGCCTCGGCCGCGTCGACGGCATGTTTGCGATGGCCGGCCTCGTGCCGCGCGAGGATCGCCGCCGCCTTCTCCCACCGCGCGCGCGTGCGTCCCGACGGCTTGCCTTCGGGACGCCATTCGGGGAGCCGGGTGGTCACGTCCAGGCGCACTTCGAGCCGCGCGATCCGGCAAGCTTCGCCGTCCGGCTTGAGGTGGCTGGTCAGCCCGATTTCGCTGTGCGTGCTGCCCTCGGCGGAGCTCGCAGCCGATTCGGAATGACTGGCCAGCTGGGCGTTGATCATGCGGATGCTGCGCGCGGTGACCCGATAGCTCTCGATGTGATCGACTACCTGCAACGGCGGAAATGCTTCTGCGGCCAGCGCGGGAGCCACTGCAGCGAACGAGGCGATGAACAGGATCCACTGGCCAGGGCAGGCGCGCCATCCCCGACGCGCAACCGGCGAGTCGGGCGCGTGGCTGGATCGATGCAGTCCGCAGCTTGCGCGCATGCAACCACTTCCTGAAGTCCAAGGACACCGCCGTCGCTGCGACGATGCCGTGATCTGAATGGGTACGGCACGATCTTAGCGCAGGCAGGCGCGGGCATCGCGCCGATCGCAAATGACGATCCGCTAGACTCGGCGGATCCGTCGCTGGAGAAATCGATGAAATCCATTGCTTCCTGCATCGTCACTGCATGCCTGGCCTTCGCCTTGCCCGTGCATGCCGACAACCCACCGGACGCGGACCAGGCGCCCGCGGCTGCACTGCATGGTTTGTTCGACAGCGAATGGGAACGCGGCCTGGTGGAGTCGCCGGAGAATGCCAGCTACAACGGCGACCCGCGCTTCAACGACCGCTGGTCCGACCTCAGCCTGGCGGCGATCAGGCAGCGCGAAGCGGAGGACAGGGACGCCCTCGCGAAGTTGCATGCGATCGATCGCGGCGCGTTGTCGGCCGCCGACCAGCTCAACTACGACACCTTCGAATGGCTGCTGCAGAAATCGGTGGAGCGCCAGAAATTCCGCGAATACCTGCAGCCGGTCGGTCACCAGGGCGGCGTGCAGACCGCCGATGGCATCGCCGAGGTGCTGCCGTTCGCAAGCGTCAAGGATTACCGCGACTGGATCGCGCGCCTGCAAAAGCTGCCGGCACTGATCGACCAGGTCACCGTGTTGATGCGCGAGGGCATCAGGAAGAAGAACATGCCGCCGCGCATCCTCATGCAAAGGGTGCCGGCGCAGATTGCCGCGCAGATCGTCGAAGATCCGGCCAGCAGCCCGTTCTACCGGCCGTTCGCGAAGTTCGCCGATGGCATTTCCGCGACCGACCGTGCCGAACTCGATGCGCAGGCGCGCCGTGCCATCGGTGAAGACGTCGTGCCGGCATTCCGCAAGTTCGCGAAGTTCTTCGACAAGGAATACCTTCCGCACGCGCGCGATTCGATCGCCGCCGCCGCGCTGCCCGATGGCAAGGCCTATTACGATTTCCTCGCCGGCTACTACACGACCACCGACCTGGGCGCCGCGCAGATCCACGAGATCGGCGTGAAGGAAGTCGCGCGCATCCGCACGGAGATGGAAAAGGTCAAGGATGAAACAGGGTTCAAGGGGGATCTGCCGGAGTTCTTCACCTACCTGCGCAGCGATCCGAAGTTCTTCGAGAAGACGCCGGCCGCGCTGCTGCAGCGCTATCGCGCGCTGGCCAAGCGCATCGATCCGGAACTGGTCAAGGTGTTCCACACGATTCCGCGCCTGCCCTACGGCGTGCGCGCGATCCCGGACAACATCGCCCCCGACACGACGACCGCCTACTACCAGGGCGGCGCGACCGATGGCAGCCGGCCGGGCTACTACTATGTGAACCTGTACAAGCCGGAAGTCCGCCCGACCTGGGAAATGATGCCGCTGAGCCTGCACGAGGCCGTGCCCGGCCACCACTTCCAGTTCGCGCGCGGCCTCGAGCTGCCCGACGCCCCGGATTTCCGCCGCACCGCGTACTTCGTCGCCTATGGCGAAGGCTGGGGCCTGTATGCCGAGCAGCTCGGTTTCGACATGGGCCTGTACGACGATCCCTACGATCACTTCGGCCAGCTGACCTACGAGATGTGGCGCGCGGTGCGCCTCGTGGTCGATACCGGCATGCACTCGATGGGCTGGAGCCGCGACAAGGCCATTGCCTACTTCAAGGAGAACGCGGCGAAGACCGACCAGGACATCGTCAACGAGGTCGACCGCTACATCGGCACGCCCGGCCAGGCGCTGGCCTACAAGATCGGCCAGCTGAAGATTTCCGAATTGCGCGCCCGCGCCACGCGCGAACTCGGCGCGAAGTTCGACCTGCGTGCCTTCAACGACGCCGTGCTCGAAACCGGGTCGGTGCCGCTGGCCGCGCTCGAACGGCATATCGACGCGTGGATCGCCAGCGAGAAGCGCGACCGGCATTGATCGCGGGACTTTCCCGGTGCCGGTCGAAGCGTCATTCGAACTATGAAGAGACCCGCGGGTCTCGTCATTGCCACGCCCAAGCGCCGCGCCATCCACGCGGCACCAGGCGTCCCGGCGGAAGTAAACCTCAGTCGTCGAAACCGCTGCGGAAGACCGTGTCGAAATCGTCCTTGATCCTGATCCACTGCAGGTCGATGGTCATCTGCTGGGCGCCATTGCGCACCACCCAGGTCTTCGCATCGAATGCGCCGGGTCCGAACGAGCGGTTGATGCGATCCGCCGCATCCGAATCAAACAGCGTGCCATCGGGATTGGAGAAGCCGAACTCCAGTTCCTGCCCCGGCGTCGCCATCGGCGTCGCCGGCAGGACGATGCCGTCGGCCCGCGGCTGGTCGTTGACGAGGTGCAGCTTCGCGGCGCCTGCGGGGTCGAGGCGTTCGCTGGCTGCGTAGCGGGTGAAGTCAACCGGGTCCTGGTAGTTCACCGAGAGTTTGAAACCCTGCGCGTAGACCGGGTAGCTGCTTTCGTGCGCGGGCGTCAGTACGGTGCGATCGCGCGTGACATGGAATTCCATGGACACCGCCGTGCCGGGCGGAAATCCCTGCAGCGGCCCGTCGGCGAGATCGTTGGCGGTCACCGTGCCCTGGGCCTGGACGATCGTGTCGCGCGCGCTGGCCGGGCGCAGGTCGATGATCCACGGAATGAAGAACGACCCGCTCGGATCAATGCCGTTGCCGCCGATGCTCAGGCCATCGGCCGAGATCGCGTTCGCCGAATACAGGTAGAAGCCGGCAGGCACGCTGACACCGTGCGCAGCGGCATAGTCGGAGAGCAGTTGCATGCCGTTGGCGGCGGTCCAGATGAAGGCCGCCGTGGTGTTGCCGTCGCTGGTGTTGCCGACGATCGTATTGCCGTCGTCGCTGACGGCGAGCGCATAGGACGCCGGCTGCGAGAAGAATCCGAACGGACGGTAGCGCGCATTGGCGAACGGACCCGTGGGCGGCTGCAGGCGGTTCATCGCTTCCTGGATCTGCGGCGGCGCCGGCGGCGGATAGATGATGCCGATCGGCTGTGCGTCGGTGGCCGCTGTCCAGCGCCAGGCCAGGCTTTCGAACAACTCGTTCCAGTAGCCCTGGCCGACCACCACGCTGCCGCTGGCGTTCGTGCCCAGCGCCTCGCCCGGCGGCGCCCCGAAGTCGTCGCCAACGGGGCCGGGATTGTGCGGCTCGACCGGTTTTCCGTCGATCCAGATCACGCCACGGCGGTAACCATCGAACTGGTCGTTCCAGCCGAAGATCGTGCTGCCGTCGGCGCTGATGCCGTTGGCGCGCGAATAGGTGGTCGGCCGGTTGACGGCGAGACGCGTCATGCCGCCGGTCTTGGTCCAGCGGAATGCGATCGGATTCAGCGAGGGATCGTAGGCAAGGCCGACGACGACGCCGTCGTCGGACACGCCGTAGGCCTGGCTGTAGAAATTGTCCAGCGTGTTCGAGCCCGGATAGGGACCGATCGGCACCGGCCCGCTGATGGCCAGATCCGAGTAGGCCATGGCCGCGATGACGTAGCCGTCAGCGTCGACATCCGCACCGACCATCGGTTGCGCCCAGGAATTCATGCCGATGACCGAACCGAACGGGATATCCGTCTCGCCGGCGCCCTCGCGCCAGGCGAACGAGCCCGAGTACTGGCCAAAGGAAACGTAGACACCCGAAGCAATGCGGCCGTTGCGCGACAGTGCGCTGAGGAATCCGTTTTCGGCGTTGTCGAGGCTGGTGAACGAGCCCGCCAGGGCGGACGTGCTGGCGACGCCGAGAACCAGCGCCGTGGTGAAAAGAAGTCGCATGTGGAGTCTCCCTCTGGATTTCGAACGGATGCGGCAGCGCCTGCACCTGGCAGCGGCGGCGAACGGCGCCCACCCCACGATCATTCGTCGGCGCCTGCCGGAAAGCCATTCGTGCTCCATTCGGAATCCATTCACGCGCCGTTTGCAGGCCGTGCGGGTACCGGCGCGACGCCGGTTCAGCGCGCCGAGGCGGCCCGCGTCGATATCGGGACGCGCAGGGCGTCCTCCGGGATCCCGCGCTCGCCGGCAAGCACGCGCGCCCGGCTCAAGGCCGTCTGCCGCGCTTCATCGCGGCCGAGCGCCGCGTAAAGGCGTGCCTCGAGGACGGCGCAGCCGAAATCGCTGTCGGACCAGCGCGACAGCCGGCCTATTTCCACTTCGGCATGGGTCAGGTCGCCTTCGGCAAGCAGGGCGTTGGCATAGGCGGATGCCACCAGGGCGATCTCGGCCGGTACCGCCGTCTCTTCGGCGATCTCGCGCGCGCGGATGAATGCAGGACCTGCGTCGCCGGCTCCGCCGCGCCATGTCACCGCGGCCCGCGCCAACTGGATGAGCAGCCGCACGCGCCGGTCCGTGGACGCACCTGCCCATTGTTCGAACGCATCCAGGGCGGTGGCCGCGCCAGTCGGGTCGCCCGACTGCAACATCGCGTTCACGGCGATCCAGTCGGCGTCCGCCCGCAGGCGCGCGTGCGCGGGCTTCTTCAGCACCTCTGGAATGGACGCGACACGCTGCCTGGCCTGCCCGGGATGACCCTCGTCGAGCTCGATGCGCGCCAGTTGCAGCGTCGCGGCGCTCGCGGCGAGGGCATCCGGCGGCGGCGTGGTCAGCAGCAGGCGATCAAGGAGTTCGCGCGCCGCCTGCAGTCGTCCGACGGCGGCCAAGGCACGGCTGCGCGCCAGGACCAGCGCATCCAGCGTGGTCCGGCTGTCGACCCGGTCCGACAGCTGCTGCGCGGCGTCGGCGGCAGCCATCGCCTGCCCGGCCTGCAGCAGGTCCAGATGCGTGTCGATTTCACCGATCAGGACGAAGATGGCCTCATTGATCGCGCCCCATTGCTCGAACCCCTTGCCGGCCTCGAGCAGTTGCGGCAAGGCCTTGGATGGCCGGCCGAGTTCCGCGTCGAGGAAGCCTTCGTTGGCTGACACGCGCAACAGGGCCAGGGTGTCGTTGGCCTGGCGCATGGCCACGCGGGCCCGCGCATAATCCGCTGCCGCGCTGTCGAAATCGCGTCCTTCGGCTGCGGCAGCGGCACGGCCAAGATACGCCTCGCCAAGCTGCGCCGGTTCGTCGCGATCGAGCAGCAGCTCGACGGCCTCGGTGAAATACTGGCCCGCCTGCTCCACCTGGTCGTCGCGGATCGCAACCGCGCCGAGACCGTTGAGCACGCCGGCGCGCAGGACCGGTTCGGTTTGCGCCGGCGCACGCTCAAGCAGGCCCAGCAGGCGCTCACGGGCGCCCCTGCCGTTGCCAAGCCGAAAATCGAGCTTGGCCAGGCGCAGGCCGACCTCGGGCGAATCACGCTGGGCCGGCGTGGCCTGGTCGACGAGTGCTCGCGCCAGTGCCGGATCATCGGCCAGCACCGCCGCGTCGATGCGTTCGACCAGTTCGGCGTTTGGCCGGACCTCGCCCTCGCCAACCGGCGCCTCGCGCCCCAAAGCAACGAGCAGGCGGTCGGTGGCGAGCCTGGCCGCTTCGGTGGCGTCGCCCGCCTGCGCCTGCACGGTCGCCTTGAGACCCGCGCCGTTGTCGGCGTACAGGCGCACCTGCCAGCCGCTGCCGGCGCGCGTCACGCGCGGCGTGACCAGCAGGCCGAACTCGCCGGATTCGCGCAGTTGCTCCGGCGTCGAGCCGGGCGCGCTGCCGAGCAGGGCGATCATGTTCTCGCTGGGCACGGTGGGCAGTCCCGAACTGCGCAGCCGGTTGGCGACGACATCCATCACGCCGAACCTCAGCCAGTTCCATTCCGCAGGCATGCCCTGCTCGAGACCGGCGACGACGACCGCCATCGCCTGGCCGGGTGGTACGGGCGTCGCGACGATCGGCGGCCCGTGAGCGCCACGCAGGTAGACCGCCAGGCCGATGCTGGTGCCGAGCAGGATGACGGCGAGGGCGACGAGGATCACGCGCCGCGGGGCGGTCGTCGATGGCCACGCGAAAGCCGATGTGGCGTCCGCCACCACGTCTTCGGCGGCCTGATGCACGGATGGCGCCTCCGCTTCGATCGGCAGGTCGGCGTCTGCCGCTGCGCCTGCCGGTGCCCCGACGGGGTCTCCAAGCACGGTGGTTTCGGCGATCCAGCGAAAGCCGAAACGCGGGATCGTGCGCACGATGCGCTGTTCCTTGCCGTCGTCACCGAGCTCGCGGCGAATGCGCATCACGGTCTGGCCGATCAGGGTATCGCTGACTTCCGTCCTGCCCCAGACCGCCGCCACGAGTTCATCGCGTCCGACCGCCCGCTCTCGATGTTCGACCAGGTAGGCCAGGCCATCGAACACGTGCGGCGGCAAGGCGAGCAGACGCTCGCCCTGCCAGAGTTCACGGCCAGCCGGATCGAGGCGAAACCCGCCGAACGAATAGAGGATGCGCGACATGCCGCGAGCCTAGCGCGGAAGTCCCCCATGCGCATCACTTGCCCGCACGCGCGCCGCCGGCGCGATGTGCCATGCGCGGGCGGCGCGCGTCATGGCGGGTCGAAGCCGGTCGCGAGTATCCGGTCGAGGGTGAACCCGACATCGCGCAGCACGCCGCGATCGAGGTCGGAAATGTCGTAGCGCATGCCGCGGTAGAAGACCACGCCGTTCATGAGCTGGTCGATCAGGCTCGCACCACCCGTGCGGGAATCCCGCTGTGGCGCCGCCGCGGATGGTGGCGCGTCGATCGAACCGGGCGCGGGACAGCGGCGCGGAATGGGCGCGCCGTCACGCCAGCGGATCGCCTGCTCCGCGCAGGGCTCGAGGGCGTAGCCGGCGGTGGCCGAGACGGGATTGCCCAGGTGATTGATGTTGCCGGTGGTCAGGTCGGGCATCGAACCCCAGCTGGCCACGGCGTTGGGGCCGGAGAAAACCGTTGGCTGGCCGGGAATCATCCAGCGATCCCAGATCGACCAGAACGTGGCCGGGGGCTGCCCGGTATTGACGTCGGCAAAGCCGTTGTAGGCGAGGATGTGTCCGAGTTCGTGCAGGGCCGTGCTCATCGCGTCGGTCTTGTCGAGCGGAACCGGCGCCGTTCGCGCTTGCGGATCCGGATCGAACCAGAGTTCATTGCGCAGGTAGGCGAGACCGAACGTGACGATGGCGTCGCCGGCGGCGCCATTCGGATCGGTGCCGAGGCGCAACTCCGCGGCAACGCCCTGTTCGTAGGTCTCGCGCCCGTTGATCGTGCCGACGAAGCTGCTGACCGCGCTGGCACCGCTGGCGGTAGGAATGTTGCTGATGAAAACCGTGATCTCGATCGAACGCGGCCCGCCGATGGCGAGCACGCCGACCCAGCGTCGACCGGCTTCCTGCAGATGGGAAATCACGTTGTTCTTTTCCGTCGCCGTCAGGACGTTCGCCGAGGCGTCGAATGCGATATTGAAGCTGACCTGGGCCGGGGCCTCGGCAGCGGCCAGCAGCAGTAGTCCGGCCAAGGCGGCCCGTGCGCCCATTTGCTGCCGGGAGAGCCTTCGTCCGCGGCAGGGGGATGCCGCTGTCTGCGCAACTTGGTACATGCCTGTCTCCATCTGGTCCGCGGTGATTGACTACGCAGGGCGAAAATCGGCGCCAGTATGTCTCATGGTCCGGCAGGAGCAAGGCCGCACGCAATGACTGCAACAAATAGCGGACGGTTGCGCGCGGGCATTCCGGGCTATCCTGCAGATCCATGAAAGCCGGTTCTTCAATGACCGCCCTGCCTCCGGACAATGAAAAGCGGCAACGCCGATCCGCAACACCGTGGATCATCGGCGGCCTCATCGCGCTCGCAGTCCTGTGCGTGTTCGCCGGCATCGGCGGACTCTTCTGGTACGGCCTCGGCGAGTTCAACACGCAGGCCGGCAGCGCGATCCGCGCCGATCCCGTCATCGTCGACGTGCTGGGGCCAATCAGGGAAGTGCACTTCGACTTCACCGCCACCGGCGAGGCGCCGGGCGCCGAGGACTTCGCCTATCGCGTCGAGGGCGAGCGTGCCAGCGGCCTGCTGGTCGGTCGCTTCGTCACCATCGATGCCGATTCCGAGGAGTTGCGCAGCGGCACCCTCACCCTTGATGACGGCCGGCGCGTCGCGATCGGAACCTCGCAACTTTCATCCGCCCGGCCCGAAGAAACGGAACAGCAGCCAGGGCCTGATGAATAGCCCTCGCCGGGGCCACCCGCAGCGAGTCCGATGTGGCCATGGACATCGGCAGGACCGCGTACCGGCCATCCGCGATCGGTCGCATTTTCCACATGAGGTCGCCTTGCCCCCTCGCAAAATCCTGCGATCAGCGTAGTATTTCGGGTCCACGTCCGGCGCTTGCGGGATCGTGGGTCGACGAGTCGGCAGTCCGTTCAGCATCGGGCAATCGACCCTATCCAGCGGGAGAGCTGGGAATTCAGATCCAGGGGCCAATGATGGAAACGAAGTCGAAGGGCACGCTTGCCGTCCTGTTTGCCGTGCTTTGCCTGCTGTTCGTGCCGCTCGGCGCATCGGCACAGACCTACACCTATTCCATCTATGTCGATTCCGACGCACGCGCCAGCACCGGCTGCAGCGAAGGCCCGGTGGCCGGCGCCGAAGTGCGCCTGCGGGTCACCGCCAGCGGCGGACTGACGCCGCAGGTCCAGCAAGTCACGCGCGCCCGTTGCAGCGGCGCCGCGTTCGGCAGCGACGCGGTGATCGCCGGCGGCTATCCGGTGGGCGCCGACAACGGCACCGCCGGCTCCGATGTCATCGAGCTGGCTGATGACCTGTCCCAGCTGATCAGCAACGGCTCGCCGTCGCTGGTCTATTCGATCGTGGCCACCAGCAGCACCGGCGAGGATGACCTGCTGACCAGCAACGGCGTGCCAGGCGGTCCGCCGATCGCGCTCGGCTTGCCGGCCGTGGCGATCCCGCTGCTCGGCGTCCCCGCGCTGATCCTGATGGCCGTGCTGCTCGGCATGGTCGGCATGCGCGTGGCGCGCCGGCGTGGCCTGTGGCGGCTGATGGCGCTGCTGTCGCTGGTCAGCGGCGTCGCCCTCGCTGCGAACTTCGTCGTCGACGGCCAGGTCGGCGACTGGAATGGCGTGGCTCCGCTGGCCACCGATCCGTCCGGCGATGCCAGCAGTGGTGAAAGCGCGATCGACCTGCGCGCCTTCTTCGCCGCGATCGAGAATGACCGCGTCTACATGCGCGTCGACGTCACCAATCTGCAGAACAACGCGCCGACCGCTCTCGCCGGCACTGCGACCACGCTCGAGGACCAGTCGGTCACGGTGAACCTCGCCGGCACCGACAACGAAAACGACCCGCTGACCTTCGCCATCGCCACGGTGCCGGCCAACGGCAGCCTCGGCGCGATCGTGCCGACCGGCCCGCAATCGGCAAGCGTGCAGTACACGCCGAATCCCGACAGCAACGGCAGCGACAACTTCACCTTCACCGTCGACGATGGCCAGGCCACCTCGGCACCGGCCACGATCGCCCTGACGGTCACGCCGGTCAACGACGTGCCCGGCTTCACCGGCGGCGCCAGCCAGACCGTGCTCGAGGACGCCGGCGCGCAGGCGGTGAATGCGTGGGCCACGGCGATCTCGGCCGGACCGGCCAACGAATCGGGACAGGTGCTCGATTTCATCGTCAGCAACGACAACAATGCGCTGTTCAGCACGCAACCGGCAGTTTCTCCGGCGGGCGTCCTCAGCTACACGCCGGCGGCCGATGCCAACGGCAGCGCGACCGTCTCGGTCAGCCTGCACGACAACGGCGGCACCGCCAATGGCGGCGTCGACACGTCGCCGGTGCAGACCTTCACGATCACGGTCACCAGCGTCAACGATGCGCCGAGCTTCAGCGCCGGCCCGAACCAGTCGGTAGCCGAGAACGCGCCGGCACAAACCATCAATCCGTGGGCGACGGCGATCTCCGCCGGCGCCGCCAACGAGTCCGGCCAGGTGCTGACCTTCAGCGTCAGCAACGACAACAATGCGTTGTTCAGCGCGCAACCCGCTGTCTCGGCCAGCGGCGTGCTCACCTTCACGCCGGCAGCCAGCGCAAACGGCACTGCCACGGTCACGCTGAGCCTGATGGACGATGGCGGCACCGCCAACGGCGGCGTCGACACCTCACCCGCACAAACCTTCACGATCAGCGTGGTCGGCGTCAACGATCCGCCGAGCTTCACGGCCGGCCCGGACCAGACCGTGCTCGAGGACGCCGGCGCGCAGACGGCGAATCCGTGGGCGACCGCGATCTCGCCCGGGCCGCCAAACGAATCCGGCCAGGCCGTCACCTTCAACGTGACCGGCAACACCAATGCGGCCCTGTTCAGTGCAGGCCCGGCCGTCTCGCCGACCGGCGTGCTGACCTACACGCCGGCAGCGAATGCGTTCGGCAGCGCGACCATCACCCTGGTCGCGATGGACAACGGCGGCACGGCCAACGGCGGCGTCGATACCTCGGCCCCGCAGTCATTCCAGATCTCGGTCACCGCGGTCAATGATCCGCCGGCACTCGACCTCAACGGCCCGGCCGCCGGCACCGGCTACGCGGCGACCTACACCGAGGGCGATCCGGCCGTGGCCATCGTCGACGCGGCGGCGCTGACGCTGACCGATGTCGACAACGCCAACCTGGCCAGCGCCACGGTCACGATCACCAACCTGCTCGACGGCGCCAGCGAAACCCTGTCGGCGAACACGGCCGGCACGAGCATCGTCGCCTCCTATGTCGGCGGCGTGCTCAGCCTGACCGGCAGCGACACCGTCGCCAACTACGAAACCGTGCTGCGCACGGTCCGCTATCTGAACAGTTCGACGGCGCCGAGCGAAACCGCGCGTTCGATCAGCTTCGTCGCCAATGACGGCACGGACAACAGCAACGTCGCCACCTCGAACGTGACCGTGATCGGCATCAACTCGATCCCGAGCTTCACCGGCGGCCCGCCGGTCGTCGTCAACGAGGATGCCGGCGCACAGACGATCGCCAACTGGGCGACCGCGATCAACGACAACGACGGTGGCGCGCAGACCCTCAACTTCACCGTGACGCCAACTGGCGGCAGCCTGACCTTCAGCAGCGCCCCGGCGCTGTCGGCGACCGGCACGCTGACCTTCACCACCGCCAGCAATGTTTCCGGCAGCGCGACCTTCAATGTCGTTTTGACCGACAGCGGCAGCGACAACAACACCAGTGCCGCGCAAACCCTGACGATCACCGCCAATGCGGCCAACGACGCACCGAGCTTCACCGCGGGTGCGAACCAGACCGTGCTCGAGGACGCCGGCGCGCAGACCGTCGCCGGCTGGGCCAGCGCGATCTCGCCGGGCCCGGCCGACGAGTCCGGCCAGACGGTCAGCTTCAACATCACCGGCAACACCAATGCCGGGCTGTTCAGCGCGGGGCCCGCCGTCTCGCCAACCGGCACCCTGACCTATACAGCGGCGGCGAACGCCAACGGATCGGCCACGATCACGCTGGACCTGATGGACAACGGCGGCACCGCCAACGGTGGCGTCGATACTTCGGCGCCGCAGTCCTTCACGATCACGGTCACCGCCGTCAACGATGCCCCGGCATTCACGGCAGGCGCGAACCAGGCCGTCGACGACAATGTCGGCCCGCAAACGGTCAACCCATGGGCGACCGCGATCTCGGCGGGACCGCCCGACGAGGCCGGACAGACCGTCTCCTTCGTCATCGACAGCAACTCGGCGCCGGGCATCTTCGCCGCGGGCCCGAGCGTTTCATCGACCGGCGTCCTGACCTACACGCCGGCGACGGTCCCCACCGGCACGACGACGGCGACCATCGTGCTGCACGCCATGGACAACGGCGGCACGGCCAATGGCGGCATCAACATTTCGGCGACGCAATCCTTCACGATCGCGGTCTCGCATTTCAACGCGCCGCCGGTGTTCACCACCGATCCGATCAGCTATGCCACCGCAGGCAATACCCAGTTGCACGTCGCCGGCGCCACCCTGCCCGGCCTCGTTTCGATCAGCGACGCACAGAGCGCGCTGGCCAAATCGGTGCCGACCGACGTGGATGGCCCGTCCGCGCCGAGCGTAGTGCCTGCTGCGGGCGCCAGCGCCAACGGCGGCAGCTATTCGATCCTCGCCAGCGGCGCCTTCAGCTACGCGCCGCCCGCCGGATTCACCGGCGTCGACAGCTTCACCTACCAGGTGACCGACGGCAACACGCCGACTCCGGGCATCGCGACCGGCACGATCAACATCACGGTCGGGCCCGCCATCTGGTACGTCAACAACCTCAACGACGCGAACAACCCTGCCGGCGGCGACGGCCGCTCGACGGATGCGTTCGACACGCTGGCCGGCGCGCAGGCCAACTCGGCCACAGGCGACATCATCTTCGTCTTCCGCGGCAACACCGGCACGACGCCGCTGGCCGGCGGCATCGTGCTCAAGGATGGCCAGCGCCTGTGGGGCGAAGGGTATGGCCTCGTCGTCGCACCGTTCGGCACCCTCGTCGCAGCGGGCGCGCAGCCGCGCATCAACGCGGCGGCGGCGGATGCCGTCTCGGTGCCGGCCACCGCAGGCAATCGCAACGGCGTGGAAGTCCGCGGCCTCGACCTGCAGGGCAACCAGAACGCGATCGATGTCACCGCGACTGGCGCCAACAATGTCGGCGTGATCATCAGCGGCAACACGATCAGCGGCTCGACCGCCGAGGGCATCGACATCAATTTCGGCTCGACCGGCGCCGGGAATGTCGCGATCCAGAACAACACGGTTACGGCCGGAACTACCGGCATCGATGTGACGCGCACGGCCGGCACCGGCCGGATCACGGCCTTCGACGGCAACACGATCAGCGGCAATACCGGCGGCACCGGCGTGGTCGTCAGCGGCGTCGTGTTCGACGCCACGCCCGGCCTGCCGATCGATACGGTCGCCGGCGGCACCACGACGATCGGCGCCTCCGGCAACGGCACCGGCAGCAACGGCATGCAGCTGGTCAACGTGACGGGCGACCTGTCGTTCACCGATCTCGACATCTTCAACGATGCCGGCGTCGGCCTGCAGGTCAGCAGCGGCGGCGTGTTCAATGTCGGCGGAACCGGCTTCCGCATCGCGGTCGGGGCGGGCGTCGGCAGCATCGCTTCGACAGCCGGTCCGGCGATCGATATCAACAATGCGTCGATCTCGCTGCCCCTGGTCAGCATCCAAAGCACGAATTCGAGCACCCTCGGCATCTCGCTCGTCAACGCGTTCGGTGGCGTCGGCGGCACCGCGTTCTCTGCCGGATCCGGTTCGATCAGCAATCCCGCTGGCCAGGCATTCCGGGTCGATGCCGGCAATGGCAACGCCAGCTTCGGGGGCTCGATCACCACCTCGGGTGGCAATGCAGTTGTTGTCACCAACCGCACAAGTGACACCGTAGCCCTGAGCGGGCCGATCGTTGCCAACGGCCTTGGCATCAACCTCAACAACAACACCGCTGCGACGATCGCGTTCAGCGGGCCGCTGAGCCTGACTACGGGCGCCAACACGGCCTTCCAGGCTTCGAACGGCGGCACCGTCAGCGCGACCGACGCAACGAGCACGGCAACGACCTCGTCTGGCACGGCGATCAACGTGCAGAACGTGACGATCGGCGCAGCCGGCCTCAACTTCCGCAGCGTCAATGCAGGCAGCGGCGGCGCGCCGGCCAACGGCATCATCCTGAGCAGCACCGGCGCACTCGGCGGCCTCACGGTCACCGGCAGCGGCAGCGCGGGCAGCGGCGGCACGATCACCAACACGACGGCGACCGGCGTGGTCCTGGGCAACACGAGCAACGTCAGCCTGTCGTGGATGAACATCCAGAACAGCGCCGACGACGGCATCAACGGCTCGGCGGTCGCCGGCATCACCCTGACCAACTGCAACGTGGTCAACAACGGCAATTCCACCACCGACGAAGGCATCGAACTGCTCAATCCCTCGGGAGCGATGGTATTCAATGGCCTTGTCGCCAGCGGCAACGCGCACAACAACGTCTACATCGACGACGCCGACAACAGCGGTGGCAACAGCACGCTGTCGATCTCCAACAGCCTTTTCGGCACCAACAGCGCGGCCTTCGGCAACCACGGCATACTCATGCAGATCCGCGGCACCGCGGTACTCGGCACTTCGAGCATCGCGACGAGCACGTTCAGCAGCAACTACTCGATCGGCCTGCAGGTGATCTCGGGCGATTCGGCCACGATCAGCGACCTGACCGCGACCGGCAACACCTTCAACACCACGACCGCCCAGGTCCAGCAGATCTCGCTGGACATGGCCAAGGGCCAGGCCTCGAACATGACCGTGAAGGTGCTCAACAACACGGTGACCGGCCAGAACAGCCACGGCATGAACTTCTTCACCGCATCCGGCGCGGGCACGACCGGGACCTACAATGCGCGCATCGAGAACAACGTCATCGGCAATCCCGGGATTGCCGGATCGGGTTCGGCCATCGGCAACTGCATGCGCATCAACATCAATGGCGATGCCGACGCCAGCGTGCTGGTCAACAACAACACGCTGCGCCAGTGCCCGAACGGCCGCGGCATCGAGGCGATCGGACGCAACGGCACGGGCGGACTCGACATCACGGTGACCAACAACGACGTCAATCCGCAGGACACCTCGGGCTTCCCGCTGGCTTCGATCCTCGTGCAGTCCAACGCGGTCTCGATCCCGAACACGGTGCGCTCCGACATCCGTGGCAACACGGTACCGGCCGGAAGTTCCTTCGACCTGCTGCCGAGCTACATCGCCGTTGTCGAATCGAATGGTTCCACCAGCGAACTGGTCGGCGCGGGCGCGAACTGCAGCGCGCAGCTGGCCAGCACGAATACGGGCAGCGCAAGCGCGGATGCCGGGTGTGCCCTGATCCCGGGCCCGATCACGACCCCGCCGTGAGCGCCGGGCATAGCGCGTGCAGTGCAATCTCCGCCGGCACATGCCGGCGGAATCCAGAGACAAGGAGTGGATGAGATGGCCGAGCCGTTCTTGAGTGAAATACGCATCATGAGCTTCAGCTTCGCCCCGCGGGGCTGGGCCCAGTGCGATGGACAGCTGTTGCCGATCAACCAGAACCAGGCCCTGTTCTCCCTGCTGGGGACCACCTACGGCGGCGATGGCCGGGTCAATTTCTCCCTGCCCGACTTGCGCACGCGGACGCCGATCCACGTCGGTTCCGGCCACACGCTCGGCGAACGTGGCGGAGAACAGGCCCATACGCTTTCAGCGGCCGAACTGCCGACGCATACCCATGTGCTGAATGCGACTTCGGATCCGGGCACCGTGCTGATTCCGGGCAACAACCTGCTGGCCAGGTCCAACCTGCCGGCCTACGGTGCCGTTGATGCCAACAGCGTGGCCATGGGCGCCAGCGAAGTCGGCAACATCGGTGCCTCGCAGGCGCACCAGAACATGCAGCCGTTCCTGGCCCTCAATTTCTGCATTGCCCTGCAGGGCATTTTCCCGAGCCCGAACTAGGAGTTTCGCGATGTCACAACCCTATATTGGCGAGATCCGGATGTTCGCGGGAAATTTTGCGCCGGCCGGATGGGCGTTCTGTGAGGGCCAGTTGCTGCCGATTTCGGAGAACGATGCACTGTTCAGCCTGATCGGCACGACCTACGGCGGCGATGGCCAATCGACTTTCGCGCTCCCTGACATGCGCAGCCGCCTGCCTGTCCACAACGGCAGCGGATTCGTCCTCGCCGAAACGGGCGGCGTCGAGGAGGTCACGCTGACGCCGAGCCAGATTCCCGCGCATACGCATGCACTGGTGTCGACGACGTCGATCGCCTCGGACATCAATCCGACCGGCCGCATTCCGGCGCAGGCATCGACCTACGATCCGTACCAGACGGCGAACGCCAACTCGGCGATGGCGCCGCAGGGCATCAGCGGCACTGGCGGATCGCAGCCGCATTCGAACCTTCAGCCCTATCTGTGCCTGAACTTCATCATTTCGCTGTTCGGCATCTACCCGAGCCAGACCTAGGAGAGAATCGTGGCCGATCCCTTTGTCGCGGAAATCCGCATCTTTCCGTTCAATTTCGCACCGCGCGGATGGGCATTCTGCGACGGGCAGTTGCTGCCGCTGTCGCAGAACACCGCGCTGTTCTCGCTGCTCGGCACGACCTACGGTGGCAACGGCGCGTCGAATTTCGCCCTCCCGAACCTGCAAGGACGCGCGCCGATGCATCCGGGCCAGGGGCCTGGCCTGAGCCTGCATGATCTCGGCGAAAACGGCGGATCCGAAACGGTGACCCTGCTCGAGTCGGAAATGCCCGCGCACGCGCATGCACTCTCGGCGCAGGCCGTGCCAGCCGACAGCCCGAATCCGCAATCGGCGGTGCATGCCCGCGTGATCGGCGCCACGCCGTATCGTCCGCCGGCAGGCGCGGCGCTGGTCGCCATGTCCGACCAGGCGCTGGCCCCCATCGGGGGCGACCAGCCACACAACAACATGCAGCCGTACCTGACGCTCAGTTTCAATATTGCCCTGCAGGGCGTGTATCCCCCGCGTACCTGAAACCACGGTGACCCTCATGCAACGTCGCGAATTCGCTAGAACCCTGCTCATCGGCACCGGCGCGGCCTGCTCGCTTGCCCTGCCGACCGCCCATGCCGCGCTCAATGCAGGCAAGCGGCCGCGCCTGCATGCCGTGCTGGCCAGGGCCGAGGAAGCCGGCAGCGGCCTGCGCTGGCGCCCGATCGAACAATGCACCAGCGCGGCCTGTGCAGCATCTCAACGCGTGCGCGTCGTCATCGATTCGCTCGGTTTTCCTGCGACCTTCCGGCCGCTGGTCATCGACGCCATGCTCGCCACCCGTGATGGCCTGAAGCCGTTCCGCATTGCCACCTACCAGCCGGGTGCCGTTTCCCCGACCAGCAAGCCAATCGCTTTCGAGGTGGATACTTCCGGCCTGGCCGGATTTCGCGTCGAGCATGCCAATGCCATGCGCGGCGATGTCAGCGTCGCCGGCTCCGCCCTGCTCGGCGCCATGCGTCCGGCCCTCGCGGCTGGCCGCTACCTGATGGTCATGGGCGACGCCGAGCATGCACCCGACGTCGACGTGCTGCCGGTGCCTGCCGAAGCCGCACAACCCGTGGCCGATGCGCCGGCCGACGCCCTGGCGTTCGCCTGGCTCGCATTCTCCGTGACGCCTGCAAGCGCCTGATGGCGGATTCGTCGATCGCGCCGCTGCTGGCGCAGGCGCTTCGAACATTCGATGCCTCGCTGGCGCTGCGCCGCGAGGCCGAAGCGGACTTCGCGTTCCTCTGCGAACTGTTTGCCGACATCCGGCGCGAAGAACTCGCCCCGGTACCCTGGCCCGAGCAGGCCAAGCGCGATTTCCTCGATGCCCAATGCAAGCTGCAGCGCGACCACTATGCGCGCCACTACGGCGGCGCGGACCTGCTGCTGGTACTCGACCGCGACACGCCGGTCGGTCGCCTGTACGTGCATGCAACGAAGGCGGAAATCCGCCTGATGGAAATCGCCCTGCTGCGCGACTGGCGCGCGCGCGGCATTGGCTCCCTGCTGGTCCGGACCCTGCTCGAAGAGGCTGCCCGCCGCGGCGTCGATGTCACCCTGCACGTCGAGCCGGGCAATCCGGCGCAACGCATGTACCACCGCTTCGGTTTTGCCCTGGTCGAGAATCGCGGCGTCTACGATTTCCTCAGGTGGGCACCGCCCTCGGCTCAGTTGAACACGGCCTCGAACTGAGGGCAGCCATCCTGCGGCGCGATCGGCACGAGGAAGATCCCGAGCACGCCGAGTTGCGGATGCTGCAACTGGTAGATGCCCTGCGTGCCGCGGGAGTTGGCGGGCGCCTGCAACATCAGCGAGAACGGCTGCGCGCGCGGCGAAGGGGACTTCAGGCGCTCGACGGCGACCAGCCTCAATGCCAGCGCGGAATCGACGACCGCGATCTGCTCGCCGACGAGATCGTCGAAATGCTCGGGCTTCAGTTTGGACAGGTCGAACACGCAGACGGCTCCCTTGTTCCCCGATGTGCATCGTAACGGCCATGCGCGTGCGCGCCTAGCGGCTGGCGCCGCCGGGCGGTCGGGTGCATGCATCGGGCCGGCGCGATGCGTTTGCCGCTTTTCATCCGTTGCCCGCTGCGCGCGTGCGCCGGGCCACGAGGAACATCAGCAATCCGGCGACCACGCAGGCGCCGGTGACCAGCAGCGATTGCAGGGTCACCTGGTAGAGCAGGACGGCGCAAACCAGCAGGGCGAGGACCATCCAGAGCGGGCCACCGGGCAGGTTCATGGCGCCGGGCGTGGCGCCGTAGGCGCGCCGCAAGCGCGGCATCGCACCGGCGCACACCGCGTACAGGACGATGCGGGCCAGCAGGCTCAGGCTGGCCAGCCAGACGAAGCCGCCGCTGATGGCGAAGCCGAAACTGGCCGCGCCATAGAGGATGATCGAGGCCGCCGGCGTGCGGTAGCGTGGGTGGACGCGCGCGAGGATGGACGGCAGGTAGCCGTCAAGCGCCATGCGATAGGTCAGCCTGGGCGTGGAGAACATCGCACCGAGCAGGTTGCCGCCGACCGAGGCGATGATCGCGAGCAGCATGAAGAATGCGCCGGCGTCGCCCATCTGCGCGGCAGCGACATCGACCAGCGGCCGCGTCGAGGCTGCAAGGCCCGGCAGGCTGGACAGGCTCACCGCCTGGATCAATGCATAGATCAGCGCGCACACGGCCAGCGCGAGCAGCAGCGCGCGCGGCAGGTCGCGCTGCGGATTGCGCGCCTCGCCAGCCGGCACCACGCCACCTTCGAAACCGACGTAGGCGTAGATGACCAGGAACACGGCGCCACCGAGGTCCTCGACGCCGACCGCGTTGCCCACGTGCGGCAGCAGCGTCGCCACGTCGACGCTGGCCAGGCCGACGGCGACGATGGCGATGAGGGGAAGGAACTTGAGTGTCGTGAGCAGCCCCAGCGCGCGGACGGCGCCGCGCGCACCGAGCACGTTGACCAGGGTCATCAGCGCGCAGAGGACGAAGGCCGTCGCCACGCGCAGCGACGGCGCCATCAGCCCGGGCCAGAAGTATCCGAGCGAGGTGATCAGCAGGTTCAGGTTGGCGGCGAACGAAAGCACGCGCGAGATGTAGTAGAGCCAGCCGACCTGGAATCCGGCCAATGGACCGAATGCGCTGGCGGCGTACAGGATCGGCCCGCCGGTGCCGCGGAAGTAGCTCGACATCTGCGCGAAGCAGAGCATGATCGGCGCGATCATCAGCGCGCACAGGATGAAGATCCAGACGCTGCCGGCACCGGCGAGCCGCGCCAGTTCGGCCGGCAAGCCGAAGATGCCGGCGCCGATCATGCCGTTGATGATCAGCAGCCACAGCCCGGCCAGCGAAAGCTGGCGCAGCAGGCCTTCATCGGCGGGAATCCGGTCGCTGTTCAGGGACTAGCTCCTTGCCGTGCCCGGGAAATCGGGGTAAGGCCCGGCCATGCTTGCGGGCTACGCGGCCCACCATAGCCGATCGCGCGCGCCGGGCGAAGCCGATCGGCAGGCGCCGCCGTCCGCGGGGCCCAAACTGAAGCGCAGCATGCCGGAAATCGCCCCAGGCTTGCTTCGCAGGCACCTTCAATCGACTATGTCCGGGTCCAGCAAAACGGAATTGCCGCATGCCTGCAGAATCGAAAGACGTATCCAGCCAGGACGCGTCTTCAGGCTTGCGCACGAATGCACAGCGCACGTTGCCGCGTCGCACCTACCGGCTGCGCATCCTCGGCATGGGCCTGGCCAGCCTGCCGCTGATGGCGGTCATGCACGAACTCGACTCGGCGTGGCCGGCCTGGGCGTGGATGGTGCTGAGCTGTTTTGCCTGGCCCCACCTGGCCTATGCCCTGGCCCGGCGCGACAAGGATCCGTTCCTGGCCGAACTGCGCAACCTCGTCGTCGACTCCGCCATTGCCGGCAGCTGGGTGCCGCTGATGCACTTCAATCTGTTGCCCTCGGCGGTGCTGCTCTCGGTCGTATCGGCGGACAAGATCAGTGTCGGCGTGCGCGGACTGCTGCTGCGCTCGCTGCCGGCTTCGCTGGTCGCCCTGCTCGGCGCCAGCCTGCTGACCGGTTTTGCCTTCCAGCCGCTGACCAGCATGACGGTCCTGGCCAGCTGCCTGCCGATCATGATCATCCACACCCTGGCGGTGAGCGCGACCAGCTACCGGCTGGTGCGTCGCGTGCAGGCGCAGAACCTCAGGCTCGAGGAGCTGAGCCGCATGGATACGCTGACCGGGCTGTACGCACGCCGCCACTGGGAGATCCTCGCGGAGGCCGCCCTGCGCGGCACCGGTACGGGCGGCGGGGCGGCCATGCTCGTGCTCGACATCGACCGCTTCAAGGAGATCAACGATCGTCACGGCCACGCGGTCGGCGACGACGTCCTGCGCGGCATCGCCGGCCTGGTCTGGCGCAACATGCCGGTCGGTTGCCACGCCGGCCGGCTCGGCGGCGACGAGTTCGCGATCGTGCTTCCGTATCCGCTGCGCGACGCCGCATCGGTGGCGGAGAAGATCCGCACTGCGGTCGAGGAACTCGACTTCGCCCATGCGCCCGGGCTGCGCTGCACGGTCAGCATCGGCATCGCCGGCGCACCGGCCGCCGGCACCGATCTGCGCGGCTGGGTCGAAAACGCCGACCGCGCGCTCTACCGGGCCAAGCAGGCCGGGCGCAATCGCGCCGAAGCGGCTGGCTAGGCGCGGCAGCGCAAGGCGCCTTCGCGCCCTGGACGCGCGATCAGGAATCGGCGCGCGTTGCCGGCGCTGGATCGGCCGCGGCGACATCGGTCGCCCCGGCATGCGCTCCGTCGCGTTCGAATCCGACCAGTAGAAAGCTCGCCGCGATGCCGATGGCGAGGCCGATCCACGGTTCGAACATCGCGATGGCGGCACCGATCAGCAGTGCGGTGCCGCGCGAGGCATTGCTGCGCGGGATCGCCATGGCGATGTAGGCGCAGGCGAATCCGGTCAGGACCAGGGTCAGCGAGAGGGCGATGCCGAGCAGCGGCTTCAGTCCGGTCAGCAGGGGCAGCACGAAGTAGGCGAGCGGCAAGCCCATCAGGTAGTAGGAAATCAGGCCGCTGTGCAGGTCGCGCATCTGTCGCGGGCCCTGCTTCCAGCGCTGCACGATGACCACGTGCACGCCGGTCCACAGCATGCCCTGGGTCGGAAAGAACGGCGTGACCAGGGCCGAGCCCGCGTTGCGCAGCGCCAGCGCGAGGTGCGTTCGCGCCACGTTGATATCGACCGGATCGTCCGCGCGCGAAGGTGCCGCGCTGCGCAGCACCTCGGTGCCGGTGACGATGTCGCCGAACTGGATCACATAGGCGATCAGCACCAGCGGGATGGCATTCCAGTACATGGCGGCATCCGGCCAGCCGATCGAGAACGGCGACATCTTCGCGATCGCCTCGCCCACCGGCGGCAGCAGCCAGCCCCATTGCACGGCGTAGTGCACTTCGCCGACGAGCGGCCCGATCAGCGCGGCCGCGATGAAGCCGGGCAGCAGGCCGAGCGAGGCGATCCACAGGAGGCTGCGATGGCGCAGCTTGAGCGCCTGGAACGGCAACGAGAAGACGCAGACCAGGCCGACCAGGCAGGCGATCGTCGTCGTCACCGGTTGCTGCATGAGGAACCTTGGCGCGTCGTCGATGAAGACCTTCTTGAACGCCGATATCGCCGCGCCGAGCAGGATGCCGGCGCGCAGGGTCGGCGGCAGCCAGCGCATCAGCCAGGCGCCCAATCCCGTTATGCCGAGCGCGAACACGAGGCCGGCGAACAGCAGCGACAGTGCCATCATCGCCTGGAAGCGCTGCACCGGATCCGGATAGCCGGTGATGACGAAGGCCAGTACCAGCGGCAATGCCGCGGTGTTCCAGCCAGGCGCATACGGCTCGCCGAAAAGGAACAGGGAGGAAATGATGAAAATGCTCTGCAGCAGGCTGAAGGCGACGGCCTGCTCGAAGCTCATGCCGAAATAGCCGGTCAGCACCGGCACCAGGGCGAGCCCGGTCGCGGTCGACACGAACAGCCCCTGCAGGAACTCCGGCCACAGCAGCCGCGTGTGCAGGAATGGCACGCGCATCGTGAACGGCCCCCAGCGCCATCCATTCACCCGATTGCCCATGATTTTTCCGATCAGAAAAGTTGCCGTGATGGTTCCACGCCTGCCGCGTGCAGGCGCTTCATGCGTTGCCCGCCGGTTCCGGCCCGCTCAGGATCGATAGCCCGGATCCTGGCGATCGAGCTTGCGCAACAGCGCCGGCCAGACGAAGGCGCCACCCATGCCTTCGGTCTGCGTGCGGGCTGCAGCGGCAACGCCTTCGAGAATGCGCGGATCGACCCGATTCAATTCGCCACCGGCCTGCGCCGCCAACTGGATCTGGCAGGTCGTCTCGAACAGGTACATGGCGAGGAAGGCGTCGGCAATCGAGGAACCCACGGTGAGCAGGCCGTGGTTGCGCAGCATCAGGAAACTGGCCTTGCCGAGGTCGGCCTGCAGACGCGGCTTCTCGTCATCGCGCAGGGCGACGCCTTCGTAGTCGTGATAGGCCAGCGCGGCGAGAATGAAGGTCGACTGCTGCGAGATCGGCAGCACGCCGCCTTTCTGCGCGCTGACCGCGACGCCGGCGCGCGTGTGCGTGTGCAGGACGCAGTGCGCATCCGCGCGCGCCGCGTGGATCGCGCTGTGGATGACGAAGCCCGCCTTGTTGACGTTGAAAGGGGACTCGCTGAGCTTGTTGCCTTCCTGGTCGACGGCGATCAGCGAGGACGCGGTGATCTCCTCGAACAGCAGGCCGTAGGGATTGATCAGGAAGCGGTGCCCCTCTCCCGGCAGGCGCGCGCTGATATGCGTGAACACGAGATCGGTCCAGCCATACAGGGCGACGAGGCGATAGCACGCGGCGAGGTCACAGCGCAGCTTCCACTCTTCGGCGCTGACCTTCTTCTCAAGCGATGGAATATCCATGGGGGCTCCTCGGGTTGTCGGGTCGGGTCGGACCGCAGGTGGCATCGTAACCAAGCTTGCATCGATGCCGAACCGGTGGGGTCGCGCCAGCCTAGCAGGCCTCCTGCGGCAGGATGACCAGCTTGCCGATCGCCTTGCGGGCGAGCAGGGCTTCGAGCGCCGCTGGCGCCTGCGCCAGCGGATAGCGTTTCGAAATCAGCGGATTGATCTCGCGAGCGTGCAGCCAGGCGAACAGTTGCGCCATGTTTTCGGCGTTCAACTTCGGCTCGCGGCGCACGAATTCGCCCCAGAACACGCCGACCAGCGAGCTGCCCTTGAGGAGCAGCAGGTTGATCGGGATTTTCGGGATTTCGCCGGCGGCGAATCCGACCACGAGGTAGCGGCCTCGCCAGCCCACGCTGCGCAAGGCGGGTTCGGCGAAGTCCCCACCGACCGGATCGTAGACGATGTCGACGCCCTTGCCCGCGGTCAGCGCCTTGATGCGCTCGCGCAGGTCTTCGCTGGTGTAGTCGATGGCCTCGTCGGCACCGTGGGCGAGCGCGGCATCGCGCTTGTCCTGGTTCGATGCGGCGGCGATCACGCGCAGGCCCATCAGCTTGCCGATTTCCACCGCGGCGATGCCGACGCCACCACCGGCGCCGAGCACGAGCAGGGTCTCGCCGCGCTGCGCGCGGGCGCGGTCCTTGAGCGCATGCAGCGAAGTGCCATAGGTCAGCACGAAACTGCCGGCCAGCTCGAGTTGCGCATCCGCGATGTCTTTCGGCAGCGGCACGACCTGGCGTGCATCGATGACGGCTTCCTGGGCGTAGGCGCCGTGCGTGGCCAGGCCGACGATCTTGTCGCCGACCGCCAGCCCTTCGACTTCACTGCCGACCTCGATGATCTCGCCGGACAACTCACCGCCCGGCGAGAACGGCAGTTCGGGCCGGAACTGGTACTTGCCGGCGACCATCAGGGCATCGGGAAAATTGACCGCGGCCACGCGCACGCGAACGCGTACCTGGTTCGGCCCGGGCGAGGGCGATGGCACTTCGAGCAACTTCAGCGACGAAGGGGCTCCCCAGTTTTCGCAGACGATTGCTTTCATGGTGCTCCCCGTAGATGGATGCGAAGGATCAGAAACGGCCTTCGCTGCGCTCGAAGACGGTGTTGCGCAAGGCCACCAGTTTCGGACCGAAGTCGTGGATCAGCTTCTCGCGCGTCATCACCGAGACGCGCCCGCTGCAGTTGAAGGCCAGCACGCGGCTGCGGTCGGCCGAGACCATCGGCACGCCGACGGCGAATACATCGGGGTTCCAGTCGCCGAGCGAAAAGCAGAAGCCGTAGTTCTCGTAGTCCTGGCGCGCGCGCTGGATGCCGGCGCGGATCTTAGGCCACAGTGCCGGGTCGCATTCCTGTTCGAGCAGGGCGAGGTTGCGGGCGAACACTTCGGGCGGTCGCGCGGCGAGGTCGGCGCGGCCGAGCGCGGTCGTCCCGTGCGGCACGCGCGCACCGGGATCAAGCTTGAGGTGGAAGGTGGCATCGCCCTGGCAGACTTCGAGCACGACCATGCGCATGCCGTCGGCCGCGCCGAGCATGACCGCGGCCTGCGTGTAGTCGGCGAGTTCGCGCATCAGCGGGCGCGCGATGGTGACCACGTCGTGGCTCTTCATGAACGCATGGCTGAGCGAAAGGACGCCGGGTCCGAGCGAGTATTTTTCCAGTTGCGGCGAGTACTCGAGGTAGCCAAGCGCGGACAGCGTGAAGGTCATGCGCGAGACGGTCGGCTTGGGCAGGCCGGTGCGGCGCACGATGTCCTGGTTGCCGAGGTACTGCTCGCCATGCTCGAAGCAGCGCAGGATCGAGAAGGCACGCGCCACCGAAGTGACGTACTGCGGATGATCCTCGTCGATGGAGTGGCCGTAGCTTCCGGCCGCACGTCGTGGGTTGCCCATGTCAGCTTCCGCTCTCCGTCTGGATATGCGCGCCGGCAAGGCTGGCATGGCGGGCCAGCTCGAGGCGCGCGATGGTGGCGCGATGCACTTCGTCCGGTCCGTCGGCCAGGCGCAGCGAGCGGGCGCCGGCATAGGCATGGGCGAGCGGGAAATCGCCGCTGACGCCGGCGCCGCCATGCGCCTGGATGGCCCAGTCGATGATCTGGCAGGCCATGTTCGGCGCAACCACCTTGATCATCGCGATCTCGGTGCGGGCGAGCTTGTTGCCGACCTTGTCCATCATGTCGGCGGCCTTCAGGGTCAGCAGGCGCGCCTGTTCGATCATGCAGCGCGCGTCGGCGATGCGTTCGTGCCAGATCGAGTACTCGCTGATCGGCCGGCCGAAGGCGACCCGCGAACTGATCCGCTTGCACAGCAATTCGAGCGCGCGTTCGGCCAGGCCGATCGTGCGCATGCAGTGGTGGATGCGGCCGGGGCCGAGGCGACCCTGGGCGATCTCGAAGCCGCGGCCTTCGCCGAGCAGGATGTTTTCCGCCGGCACGCGCACGTCGGTCAGGCGGATGTCCATGTGTCCGTGCGGCGCATCGTCATAGCCGAACACCGTGACCGGTCGCAGCACCTCGATGCCCGGCGTGTCGGCCGGAACCAGGATCATCGACTGCTGCCGGTGCCTGCGCCTGCCCGGCATCGGTCTTGCCCATGACGATGTAGATCCGGCAGCGCGGATCGCCGGCGCCCGAGGAGAACCACTTGCGCCCGTTGATCACGTAGTCGTCGCCGTCGCGGCGGATCGAGCATTCGATATTGGTCGCATCCGAGGAGGCAACGGCCGGCTCGGTCATCAGGAAGGCGGAACGGATCTCGCCGGCGAGCAGGGGCTCCAGCCAGCGATCCTTTTGTTCTTCGCTGCCGTAGCGCTCGAGCACTTCCATGTTGCCGGTGTCGGGTGCCGAGCAGTTGAAGATCTCCGGCGCCCATTCGCAGCGGCCCATGATTTCGCACAGCGGCGCGTATTCGAGATTGGACAGGCCTTGCGGCGCGCGCTCCGAGCGCGGCAGGAACAGGTTCCACAGACCCTGTTCGCGCGCCTTCGCCTTCAGGTCGGCGAACAGCGAAACCGGCGTCCATGCCTTGCCGTTGCGGCGGTTTTCGGCGATTTCCTGCTCCACCTGCTCCTCGACCGGCGCGATATGGCGGTCGAAGAACGCCTGGGTCTGCTCGCGCAGCGCCTCGACCTTGGGGGTGTAGGAGAAATCCATGGGTTTTCCTGGTCTGCCGATCGGTCATGTTCCGTCAGGCGGAACGCCATTCTACTTCCGCACCGATACTAGGCGGCTGGCGCTGGCGGTGCAAGCGCGAGCGGACCCTGTGTTTCCGAGCTTTATTGCTAGCGTCAGGATCATTCCCGGGCGGCTTGTGCGCCCGGATCAGGCAGGCTAGAGTGTTCCGTAGCTGTCAATACAAGTTCCATGCTGCGGAACTTACGCCCGACCAACCTGCGCCCCGACCATGCCCAAACTTCATGTCCTGCTGAAGCGGGAAGAGATCGATCCGGCCCGTCTGCACGGCAAGGTGATCATCGTTCTCGACATCCTTTTCGCCACGACCACGATCGTGCATGCGTTCGCGCAGGGCGCCGTGCGGATCCACCCGGTGCGGACGCGCGAGGAAGGCCTGGCGCTGGCGCAGGGGCGCGCCGCCTGCGTGCTGGCCGGGGAATACCTGGCCCGCCCGATCGCCGGATTCGCGCCGGCCACGCCGATGGCGCTGGCGGAAACCGGACTCGATGGCGTCGAGCTGATCTATTGCACGACCAATGGCACCCAGGCGCTGGCTGCGGTCAGCGGCGCCGGACATGTCTATGTTGGCGCCCTGCTCAATGGCCGGGCGCTGGCCGCGCATGTCGCGGCGAAGCATCCGCAGCAATCGGTGGTCATCGTCTGCTCGGGTTCGCTGGACCGCTTCAATCTCGAGGATTTCCACGGCGCCGGCCATCTCGTCGCCCATTTTTCCGAGCTCGCCGATTACGCGCTGAGCGATGCCGCGATCGCCGCGCTGCACGCCTACCGCGGCGCCGACACGCTCGCGGCCCTGCAGGCCTCGCGCGTGGGCCGGATGATGTCGGACCATGGTCTCGACGCCGAGGTCGGCTATGCCAGTGGCCGCGACACGCTCGACGTCGTGCCGGCCATGCTTGGTGCCGAGCTGGTCAGGGTGGCCGCATGAGCGAGTCATCCGCCAGCGCGCTGCCGTTCGACGTCGAGCCCCTGCAGGCGTGGTTGGACGGACGCCTCGAAGGCATGCAGGGATCCCTGCACATCAGCCGCTTCAAGGGCGGCCAGTCGAATCCCACCTACCTGCTCGAATCATCGACGCATCGCTACGTGCTGCGCGCCAAGCCCGGGCCGGCGGCGGAACTGCTGCCGTCCGCGCACGCCGTCGAGCGCGAATACCGCGTGCAGTCGGCGCTGGCCGGCAGCGACGTGCCGGTGGCGCGCATGCATTGCCTGTGCGAGGACGAGTCGGTGATCGGCCGCGCCTTCTATGTGATGGACCACGTCGAGGGCCGCATCCTCTGGGACCAGACCCTGCCCGACAGCAGCAACGCCGGGCGCGCGGCGATCTACGACGAACTCAACCGCGTGATCAGCGCCCTGCACCGCATCGACCCGGACGCGATCGGCCTCGCCGACTATGGCAAGCACGGCGATTATTTCGCGCGCCAGATCAAGCGCTGGACGCGCCAGTACGACGCCAGCCGCACGCAACCGATCGAGGCCATGGACCGGCTGATCGAGTGGCTGCCGGCGCACAGCCCCGAAGACGATGGCGCGGTCGCGCTGGTGCATGGCGACTATCGCCTCGACAACGTGATCTTCCATCCGACCGAGGCGCGCATCCTCGCCGTGATCGACTGGGAGCTGTCGACGCTCGGCCATCCGCTGGCCGACTTCGCCTACCACATGATGAGCTGGCACATCCCGTCCGGGACCCTGCGCGGCCTCGCCGATTCCGACCTCGCCGCGCTCGGCATCCCGGCCGAAGCCGACTACATCGCCACCTATGAACGGCGCAGCGGACGCACGGTCTCGGGCGACTGGAATTTCTATCTCGCCTACAACCTGTTCCGTCTGGCGGCGATCTGCCAGGGCATCGCCAAGCGCGTCGAGGCCGGCACGGCGAGCAGCGCGCAGGCCGAACTCTACGGTCGCCAGGCCACGCCACTGGCCACGCTGGGTTGGCAATTTGCGCAGAAGTCCGGGGCGCGCGGATGAATCCTGCAGCGCAATCTGCGCAAACGCTCGCGCATCGCCCTAGCCTGCAATCCTTTCACATCCTGCGGAACCCTCGATCATGTCCGTAACCAGCACCCTCGAGGACGGCATCGCCGTCATCACCTTCGACCAGCCGCCCGTCAACGGATTCGGCATCGCCATCCGCAGGGGACTGGTCGAGGCGATCCACGCATCGATCGCGGACGACGCGGTCGCCGCCATGGTCATCACCGGCGGCGGCAGGATGTTCTCCGGCGGTGCCGACATCACCGAGTTCAATACGCCGCGCGCCGAACAGGCGCCGAACCTGCACGACGTGATCGCCGCCATCGAGGCGAGCAGCAAGCCCGTGGTCATGGCGATCAACGGCACCGCTCTGGGCGGCGGCCTCGAAGTGGCCCTGGCCGCGCACTATCGCGTCGCCGCACGCGATGCCCTGCTTGGCCTGCCAGAAGTGAAGATCGGCATCCTGCCGGGCGGCGGCGGCACGCAACGCCTGCCACGCGCGGTCGGGCTCGAAATCGCGGTCAACATGATCGTCTCCGGCGAGCCGGTGCCGGCCGGACATCTGGCCGATACGCGCCTGCTCGATCGCGTCGTCGATGCCGACGTGGTCGGCGCCGCGGTTGCGCTGGCGAAAGACGTCGCCGGCAAGGGCGAACGGCCACTGGTGCGCAACCTGAAGGTGGAACATGCCAATGCCGAAGGATTCCTCGACTTCGCGCGCAATGGCGTCGCCGCGGTGGCTGGTCCGTTCCCGGCTCCGATGAAATGCCTCGATGCGATCGAGGCTTCGTTCAGGAAGCCGTTCGATGAAGGTCTCGCCATCGAGCGCGAGGGATTCATCAGCCTGGTCAGCTCGACCGAATCGAAGGCCCTGCGCCATGCCTTCTTCGGCGAGCGCGCGGCAAGCAAGATCGCCGATGTGGGCAGCGAGGTGAAGCCACGCAACATCGCCCGTGTCGGCATCATCGGCGCCGGCACGATGGGTGGCGGCATCGCCATGAACTTCCTCAACGCCGGCATCCCGGTGACGATCGTCGAAACGAAACAGGAAGCGCTTGATCGCGGCCTGGCGACGATCCGCGGCAACTACGAGAACAGTGCGAAGAAGGGCAAGCTGAAAGCCGGGCAGGTCGAGCAACGCATGGCCTTGCTCACGCCGACCCTCGCCTTCGACGACCTCAAGGATGCCGACCTCGTCATCGAAGCCGTGTTCGAGGAACTCTCGGTCAAGGAGTCGGTGTTCAAGCAACTCGACGCGATCGCCAAACCCGGCGCGATCCTCGCCAGCAACACCTCGACCCTTGATGTGGACAAGATCGCCGCATTCACGAAGCGCCCGCAGGATGTCGTCGGCATGCATTTCTTCAGTCCGGCCAACGTCATGAAGCTGCTCGAAGTCGTGCGCGGCGAAAAAACCGCGAAGGACGTGCTCGCCACGGTCATGGCGGTTGCGAAGGCGATCCGCAAGACCGCGGTGGTTTCCGGCGTCTGCGACGGCTTCATCGGCAACCGCATGATCGAACAGTACGGTCGCCAGGCCGGCTTCCTGCTCGACGAAGGCGCGACACCGCAGCAGGTCGACAGGGCGATGGAGAAATTCGGTTTCGCAATGGGGCCGTTCCGCATGGGCGACCTGGCCGGCAACGACATCGGCTGGGCGATCCGCAAGCGCCGCTATGTCGAGAAGCCGGACATGGTCTATTCGAAGTCCGCCGACCTGATCTGCGAAGTCGGCCGCTTCGGCCAGAAGTCCGGCAAGGGCTGGTACGACTACAAGCCCGGCGACCGCACTGCCCATCCCTCCGATGAAGTCGCCGCGATCCTCGAGAGGAACACGCGCGCACTTGGACTCGGGAAACGCCCGATCAGCGACGCGGAGATCGTCCAGCGCCTGGTCTACGCGCTGGTCAACGAAGGCGCCCGTATCCTCGAGGAAGGCATCGCGGCCAAGGCCTCCGACATCGACATCGTCTATCTCACTGGCTACGGTTTTCCGCTCTGGCGCGGCGGCCCGATGTTCTATGCGGACACGATCGGCCTCTACAACGTGCTCGCGACGATGCGCGAATTCGCGCGCGGCTACCAGGGCGTCAGCTGGCAGCCGGCACCACTGCTGGTGCAACTGGCCGAGGCCGGCAAGTCGTTTACCGGGTGAAGAGAATATCTCCCGTCATCCCGGCGCAGGCCGGGATCCATCTTCAAGGTCGCTGGGTCCCGGCCTGCGCCGGGACGACGGCCAAAGGAAAACCCCTGTTGCCGAATCGAGGTTCACCGTGAAACAAGCCGTCATCGTCTCCACCGCGCGCACCGGCCTGGCCAAGAGCTGGAAGGGCGCCTTCAACATGACCCACGGCGCAACACTCGGCGGCCACGTGGTCAGGCATGCCGTCGAACGCGCCGGTATCGCGGGCGACGAGATCGAGGACGTGCTGATGGGCTGTGCCTGGCCCGAGGGCGCCACCGGCAGCAACATCGCACGCCAGATCGCGATACGTGCCGGACTTCCGGTCAGCGTGCCGGGCGCCACCGTCAACCGCTTCTGCTCATCGGGCCTGCAGACGATCGCCATGGCTGCGCAGCGTGTCATTGCCGGGGAGGGCGAAATCTTCGTCGCCGGTGGCGTCGAGAGCATCTCCTGCGTACAGAACCACGCCAACCTGCACATGATCGCCGAGGGCTGGCTGCAGGAGCACAAGCCCGAGATCTACTGGTCGATGCTGCAGACCGCGGAAACCGTGGCGAAGCGCTACAGGATCGACCGCGAACGCCAGGACCGCTACGGCGCCGAAAGCCAGATCCGCGCGGCCGCCGCCGCTGCGGCCGGCAGGTTCGATGACGAAATCGTGCCGATGACCGTGCTGGCAGGTTTCGCCGATCCGAAGACGAAACGCCTCGGCACGCGCGAAGTGACGATCGCCGCCGACGAAGGCATCCGTCCCGACACGACCTACGAAGGCGTCGCGAAAATCCGCACGGTGTTTCCGGGCGGCGTGATCACGGCCGGCAATGCAAGCCAGTTTTCCGACGGCGCTTCGGCCGCGGTGGTCATGGATGCCGACCTCGCGCAGAAGCGCGGCCTCCAGCCGCTCGGCATCTTCCGCGGTTTCGCGGTCGCCGGCTGCGAGCCCGACGAAATGGGCATCGGCCCGGTGTTCGCGGTGCCGAAGCTGCTCAAGCGCGCCGGCCTGACCGTCGACGACATCGACCTGTGGGAACTCAACGAGGCATTCGCCGTGCAGGTCCTCTACTGCATGGACACGCTCGGCATTGCGCACGAGCGCATCAACGTCGATGGTGGCGCGATCGCGGTCGGCCACCCCTACGGCGTCAGCGGCGCGCGCCTGGTCGGCCATGCCCTGATCGAGGGCAAGCGGCGCGGCGCGAAGCATGTCGTGGTGACCATGTGCATCGGCGGCGGCCAGGGTGCGGCCGGCCTGTTCGAGGTGCTCTGAATCCATGACCGAGCTGCTGCTCTCGCGCCGGGACCTCGAATTCCTGCTCTACGAATGGCTCGACGTGGCGGCGCTGACTTCGGTCGCGCGCCATGCCGATCACGGCCGCGAAACATTTGACGCCGTGCTTGATACGGCGGCGCGCCTGGCTGGCGAATTCCTTGCCCCGCACTACCAGAAATCCGATCGCAACGAGCCGCGCTTCGATGGCGAACGCGTGCACATCATCGACGAGGTCAAGTCGGCCCTCGATGCGCTGGCCTCGAGCGGACTGATGAACGCCTCGCAGGACTACGCGCTCGGCGGCATGCAGTTGCCGAAGGTGGTCGAGGTGGCCGCGACGACCTACCTGTACGCGGCCAATATCGGCACCACCGCGTACGCGATGCTGACCCGCGGCAATGCCGACCTGCTGCTGGCCCACGCCAATCCTGCGCAGATAAGGGCGTTCGTGGAGCCGGAGCTGTCCGGCCGCTTCTTCGGCACCATGTGCCTGTCCGAACCGCAGGCCGGATCCTCGCTGTCGGACATCACGACACGCGCCGAGCCCGATGGCGATTCGCCGTTCGGACCGCGCTATCGCGTCACCGGCAACAAGATGTGGATTTCCGGCGGCGACCACGAACTGGCCGAGAACATCGTGCATCTGGTCCTGGCCAAGGTCCCCGGCGCCGATGGAAAACTGATCCCGGGCGTGCGCGGCATCTCGCTGATCCTCGTGCCGAAGTTCCTCGTCAACGAGGACGGCAGTCTCGGCGAACGCAATGATGTCGAGCTCGCCGGCATCAACCACAAGATGGGCTTCCGCGGCACGGTCAACTGCCTGCTCAATTTCGGCGAAGGCAGGCGTTACCAGCCGCAGGGCAAGGCGGGCGCAATCGGCTATCTGGTCGGCGATCTGCATCAAGGCCTCGCCTGCATGTTCCACATGATGAACGGCGCGCGCATCAGCGTCGGCCTCGGTGCCGTCGCGCTCGGCTATACCGGCTACCTGCATGCGCTCGATTACGCGCGCAACCGACCGCAAGGCCGGCCGATCGGTGCCGAGGGCAAGGATCCCGGATCGGCACAGACGAAGATCGTCAATCACGCCGATATCCGGCGCATGCTGCTGGCGCAGAAGTCCTATGTCGAAGGCGGTCTCGCCTTCAACCTCTACTGCGCACGACTGATCGACGAGGCCACGGTAACCACCGATGCGGCGGAGCGCACGCGCCTGACCCTGCTGCTCGACATCCTCACGCCGATCGCCAAGAGCTGGCCATCGCAGTGGTGCCTCGCCGCCAACGACCTCGCCATCCAGGTGCACGGCGGCTACGGCTACACGCGCGAGTACAAGGTCGAGCAGTTCTATCGCGACAACCGGCTCAACCCGATCCATGAAGGCACGCACGGCATCCAGGCGCTCGACCTGCTCGGACGCAAGGTCGTCATGCAGGATGGCGCGGCATTCAAGCTGTTTGCCGAACGCGTTATCGCGACCATCACGAAAGCGCGCATGCACGAGGATGCGGGCGAATACGCCGGCGCCCTCGAAGCGCGGCTGCAGCGCCTTTCCGCGGTCACCGTACAACTCTGGAGCGCGGGCGATGTGCCGCTCACCCTGGCCAACGCCAGCGTCTACCTCGAGGCGTTCGGCCATGTCGCGATCGCCTGGATCTGGCTCGAGCAGGCGCTCGCCACGCACGGCAAGGCCGGCGATTTCTACGAGGGCAAGCGCAGCGCGGCGCGCTATTTCTTTCGCTGGGAATTGCCGAAGGTCGATGCGCAGCTTGACCTTTTGGCCAGCCTCGACCGCACCACGCTCGACATGCGGGATGAATGGTTCTGATGAAACGCCAATCTCAACAAAACTGGAAGCGTCCAATTCCTTCACCGTCATCCCGGCGGCTTTCAACAGCCGGGATGACGACTCTGCAATCCACGACTCGCCCATGAATGCACCGAGAATCATCGCAGGCCTCGACGAACTGAAAGCACTCGTCGGAAAAGAGATCGCCACGAGCGACTGGCTGACGGTCGACCAGGACCGCATCCAGGCCTTCGCCGAGGTCACCAACGATCACCAGTGGATCCACCTCGATGTCGAGCGCTGCCGGCGCGAATCGCCGTACAAGGCGCCGATCGCGCATGGCTACCTGATCCTGTCGTTGCTGCCGACCCTGTTCGAAAGCAGCCTGCGCATCGACGGGCTGGCGATGACGGTCAACTACGGCCTCGATCGCGTGCGCCTGCCGGCGCCGGTGATCGCCGGCCAGCGCATCCGTGGCCGCCTCGTGCTGGAGAAACTCGACGACGTCAGCGGCGGCATGCAGGCGCACTGGGCGGTGACCGTCGAAGTCGAAGGCGGCGAAAAACCCGCGTGCGTGGCGCAGATGCTGGCGCGCTACACCCCCGCAACGAGCCACTGAACAAGGAACCCCATGGACCTCTCATTCAACGAGGAAGAGCAGGCATTCCGCGACGAAGTGCGCGCCTTCCTGCGCGACCGGCTTCCCGACGACATTCGCCGGCGCGTGCATCTCGGCGACCACGGCCGGATCAACGAGGACATTCCGCGCTGGCAGAAAATACTGCATGAACACGGCTGGGGCGCGCCGGCCTGGCCTGTCGAATTCGGCGGCACCGGCTGGAGCAAGGCCCGGCAGTTCATCTTCGAAACCGAATGCGCGCTGGCCGATGCGCCGCCGCAACTGGCCTTCGGCGTGAAGATGGTCGCGCCGGTCATCATGCGATTCGGCAGCCGCGAACAACAGGCGCGGTTCCTGCCGCGCATCCTCGCCGGTGAAGACTGGTGGTGCCAGGGCTACTCGGAACCGGGCTCGGGCTCCGACCTGGCTTCGCTGAAGACCAGGGCCGAACTGGATGGCGATCACTATGTGGTCAACGGCCAGAAGGTCTGGAACACGCTCGGCCAGTACGCCGACTGGATCTTCTGCCTCGTGCGCACCGATGCCAGCGGCAAGCCGCAACGCGGCATCTCGTTCCTGCTCATCGACATGAAGACGCCCGGCATCACGGTGCGTCCGACGCGATTGCTCGACGGCAGTTACGAGGTCAACGAAATCTGGTTCGACAACGTGCGCGTGCCGGTCGCCAACCGCGTCGGCGACGAGAATGCCGGCTGGACCTATGCCAAGTACCTGCTCGGCCACGAGCGCACCAACATCGCCGGCATCGGCGTGAGCCAGCGTGAGCTGCGTCGCCTCAGGCAGATGGCTGCGCTGTCGGTGCGCAACGGCCGGCCATTGATCGAGGACGCGGTGTTCGCCACGCGCATGGTCCAGGTCGAACTCGAACTGCAGGCGCTCGAAATCACCAACCTGCGCGTGATCTTCGCCGAAGCGCAGAACCACGCGCCGGGCCCCGAAGCCTCGATCCTCAAGATCCGCGGCACCGAGATCATGCAGCGCATCACCGAGCTGCAGGTCGAGGCGCTCGGCGAACGCGCGTTGATCGCCGCGTCGGCGGACGCCGACACCGGCGAGGATGTTCCGCGTGCCGTCGCGGCTTACCTCAACCAGCGCAAGCTGACGATCTTCGGCGGTTCCAACGAAATCCAGCGCAACATCATCGCGCAGATGATCCTCCAGGTCTGACGGAAGCCCCCCATGGATTTTTCATACAGCGACGAACAACAGATGCTGCTCGACACGACGCAGCGCTTCCTGGCCAGCGAATACACGTTCGATCAGCGCCAGAACCTGCTTGAATCCGAAGAGGGCTGGTCGCGCGAGGTGTGGCAGCAGCTCGCCGAACTCGGCCTGCTCGCCGTGGACATTCCCGAAAGCGACGGCGGCATCGGCGCCGGCCCGGTCGGCGTGATGCTGGTCGCGCAGGCGGTCGGCCATGGCCTGCTGCTCGAGCCGTTCCTGTCCAGCGCGATCGTGGCGACCCAGGCGATCGCGCGGACCGGCTCGGACGCGCAGCGCGCGCGCTGGCTGCCGGTGCTGGCCAGCGGTGAGTGCATCGCCGTGCTCGCCCACGACGAAAGCGGGGCCGGACTGGAGCTTTCCGCAATCGCCACGCGTGCCACGCGTGGCGACGCCGGCTGGACACTGAACGGAAAGAAGAGCGTGGTCTTCCACGCGCCGATGGCCGACCTCTACCTGGTCTCCGCGCGCGTCGAGGACGGCAGCCTCGGTCTGTTCGCCGTGGCCGCCGACGCCGACGGCGTGCGCAGGAACGACCTGCGCACGGTCGATGGCCAGCGCGCAGCCGATCTATTCTTCGAGAACGTCCACGTCGGCGAGGACGCGCGCCTCGGCGGCGATGTCGGCGAGGCCCTCGCCGCGGTCCTCGACCACGGCATCGCGGCGCTCTGCGCAGAGGCTTTCGGCGTGCTCGACCGCATCCTCAAGGCGACCATCGAATACAGCCGCTCGCGCAAGCAGTTCGGCACGCCGATCGGCAGTTTCCAGGCGTTGCAGCACCGCATGGCCGACATGCTGATCCAGTTCGAGCAGGCGCGTTCGATGGTCACCCTGGCGACCACGCGATGCGTGGATGCCGATGCAGACGCGCGACACGCGGCGGTCTCCGGCGCCAAGGCGCTGGTCGGCCAGGCGGCCCGCTTCATCGGCCAGCAGGCGGTCCAGTTGCACGGCGGCATGGGCATGACCGACGAGCTCGATGTCAGCCACTGCTTCAAGCGCCTGCTCGCCTTCGAGCTGCGCTTCGGCACCACCGACGAGCATCTGCAGGCGTGCCGGCTGCGCCTGCAGCAGGCCTGCCAACGCGCGCCGATGAATCACGACACGAAGACAAGGAAGGACATGCCATGAATGCGAAACGAACCCTGTTCGACCTCGACGGGCGCACCGCCCTGATCACCGGCGGTTCGCGCGGCCTCGGCCTGCAGATGGCCGAGGCGCTCGGCGACTACGGTGCGCGCCTGGTCATTTCCGCGCGCAAGTCCGCCGAACTCGAGAAGGCGCAGGCGCACCTGAAGGCACGCGGCATCGAGGTCGACTGGGTCGCGGCCGATGGCGGCAAGGAAGATTCGATCGCGATGCTGGTCGACGCCACGCTGGAAAAGCTCGGCCACGTCGACATCCTCGTCAACAACGCCGGCGCCAGCTGGGGCGCGGCAGCCGAGGATTATCCGCTCGAAGCCTGGGACAAGGTGTTCAACCTCAACATGCGCGGCCTGTTCCTGCTCACCCAGCAGATCGGCAAGCGCTCGATGATCGCGCGCAAGCGCGGACGCATCATCAACATCGCCTCGATCGCCGGCCTGCGCGGCAACCCGCCCGGCGCGATGAAGACGATCGCCTACAACACGACCAAGGGCGCGCTGGTCAATTTCACGCGCACGCTGGCCGGCGAATGGGGACCCTACGGGATCACCGTCAACGCACTCGCGCCGGGATTCTTCCCGACGAAGATGTCGCAGGGCCTGATCGACACCATCGGCGAGAAATCCCTGGCCGCGATGGCTCCGCTGCAACGCCTCGGCGACGACGAGGACCTCAAGGGCGCGACCCTGCTGTTCGCCTCCGATGCCGGCAAGCACATCACCGGCCAGATCCTCGCCGTCGACGGCGGGATCTCGGCGGTATGAGCATGCACGACTTCGGCGGAAAGGTTGCCGTCATCACCGGCGCGGGCTCGGGTTTCGGTCGCGAGTTCGCCCGCCTTGGCGCCGAGACTTGGCATGTCGCTCGTGCTCGCCGACGTGCAGACCGATGCGCTGCAGGCGATCCGCAGTGAACTCGAGGCTGGCGGCACGCGGGTGCTCGCGCGCGTGCTCGATGTCGCCGATGCGGCCCAGGTCGACGCCCTGGCCGAGGCCGCCGAAGCCGAATTCGGCGACGTGCATCTGCTATTCAACAACGCCGGCGTCGGCACCGCCGGACTGATCTGGGAAAACAGCCTGGCCGACTGGCAATGGACGCTCGGCGTCAACCTGTGGGGCGTGATCCATGGCATGCGCGCCTTCGTGCCGCGCATGCTCGAATCGGCGCGGCGCTCGCCCGGCTACCAGGGCCATGTCGTCAATACCGCATCGATGGCGGGCCTGGTCAATCCGCCGGCCAGCGGGGTCTACAACGTCTCCAAGCATGCGGTGGTGTCGTTGTCGGAGACGCTCTACCACGACCTCGGCCTGGTCACCGGCCAGTTGCACTGCTCGGTACTCTGTCCGTTCTACGTGCCGACCGGCATCAGCCAGTCGCAGCGCAACCGGCCGTCCGAATTCGGCAATGCGTCGCCGCTGACGCGCTCGCAACGCGTGGCCCAGGCGATGCTCGACAAGGCGGTCAGCTCGGGCAAGGTCAGCGCTGAAGATGTCGCCCGCATGACCTTCGATGCCGTGCGCGAGGGACGCTTCTACATCGCCTCGCATCCACGGGCCCTCGACGGCGTGCGCGTGCGCGCGGACGACATCGTCGCCATGCGCAATCCGACCGATCCGCTGGCAGCCCGTCCGGGCCTGCGCGAGTCCCTGGTCGACGCCTTGCGCGGATAGTTCCGGCACTCTGTCGAAGACGCATAGCGGAACCTGAACAGCCCCGGCCTGTCATGGTCGCCGCGGGCTGCAACGCAGTTTCCCAGGTTTGGTTTTCGTCGGATGAGCTGTGGTAGCGTCACGCACTGACGCGACCGGACCAGAGTTTCCGTTGCGTCGACAGTCCGATACCGGTTCGCGGATGAACGGCAGGACGCCGTTCCCGGCTACCGGCATCCGGACTGCAAGAATGCCGTTGCCCGGGTCGGGGAGATCGGGGTTGCGGCTTGTCCAGCCACCAGGGGAGAGGCACATCGTGAGCAGAATCCGGATTGGGCGCCAGGCGCTCGCATGGTCGATTTCAATTGCGCTGTCAGGCGCACCCATTGCTGGCCTGGCGCAGGAGGGAGCCGCCGCACCGCCGCAGGCGCCTGACGGCAGCGAAACAGTCACCACGCTCGGCGCGACCGTGGTCACCGCGCAGAAGCGCGAGGAAGCCTTGCAGGATGTCGCGATCACGATGGAGGTGATCCCCAGGCAGCTGCTCAAGGACGCCGGCATCCACGACATCAAGGACCTGCAGATCCTCGTACCCGGCCTCAGCGTGACGAGTACCGGCAACGAGGCGCAGACCGTGGCGCGCATCCGCGGCGTCGGCACGGTCGGCGACAACCCTGGCCTCGAATCCTCGGTCGGCGTGGTCATCGACGGCGTCTACCGTCCGCGCACCGGCGTCGGTTTCAGCGACCTTGGCCAGCTCGAGCGCATCGAGGTGCTGAAAGGTCCGCAAGGCACGGTATTCGGCAAGAACACATCGGCCGGCCTGATCAACATCGTCACCCAGGCCCCGACCAACGAGCGCAGCACCGAGGCGGAAGTGACGGTCGGCAACTACGGCGCGGTCGGCGTCTCGGCCAGCTACAACGATCGCGTCGGCGAGAATTCCGCGTTCCGCATCTATGCGGCGACGCGCAGCCACGACGGCTTCACCGACGTCAATACCGGTGTCGGCCCGCGCACGCGAACCGACGATTCCGACCAGGATTTCGACTCCGTGCGTGGCCAGCTCATGCTGCGCCCGAACGATGAGGTCGATGTGCGCATCATCGCCGACTACACCCATCGCGACGAGAACTGCTGCGTCGGCGTGACCACGGTGCGCGGTCCTACCGCCGCCATCGTCAATGCGCTGAGTGGCGGCAACGGCGTGATTGCGGTGGCCGATCCGGAGCAGCGCCTCGCCTACGCCAACCGCGACACCAACCAGGACATCAAGGATCGCGGCATCTCGGCCGAGGTCAACTGGCAGACCCCGTGGCTGGGTGGATCGACGCTGACCTCGATCACCTCGCTGCGCGGCTGGGATGCACTGAGCGGCACCGACATCGACTACAGCGGCGCCGACATCCTCTATCGCGTCGGCTCGGACGATGCCGGCTCGGTCAAGTTCGACACCTTCAGCCAGGAGCTGCGCCTGACCGGCGCGACGGCGCGCATGGACTGGATGTTCGGCTTCTACTACGGCGACGAGGATCTCAAGCGCAATGAATCGGTGACCATGGGATCCGCCTATGAACCCTATCTCTCGATCGCGCTGATCAACAATGTCGCCAGCCTGTTTCCTGCCGGCCTCGTCGACACCAGCAATCCGGCGGCATTCCTCGCGCAAGCCACGGGCCGGCCCTTTGGCACGCTGTTCGCCGGCCAGGGTTCGCTGGATCGCTACAAGCAGAATGCAAGGAGCCTGGCGCTGTTCACCAACGAGACCTTCCACGTCACCGACGCGCTCGACCTGACCGTCGGCCTGCGCTACACGAACGAGGACAAGTCGCTCGATTCGGCCTTCGGCAATCCGAACGGCTCGACCGCTTGCGCGGCCGCGCTGAGCAATCCGGCGCAGATTGGTGCCGCCCTGGTTGCGCGCGGCGTACCGGCATCGATTGCACCGGGCATCATCCCGACCCTGATCGGCTTCACCTGCCTGCCGTGGGCAAACGTGCAGCACGCCGGTCGCGCCACCTCGCAGGATCGCAGCGAGTCGGAATGGTCGGGCACCTTCAAGAGCGCCTACCGCTGGAACGAATCGTTCATGACGTTCTTCTCGGCTGCGCGCGGCTACAAGGCAGGGGGTTTCAACCTCGATCGCGTGCAGACATCCACCGGCCTCAGCAGTGGCGGCGCCGGCATCACGCCGGTCGACGACACCTCGTTCCCCGGCGAATTCGTCAACAGCTACGAACTCGGCATGAAGTCGACCCTGATGGACGGCAACCTGCTGTTCAACGCGTCGTTGTTCCATTCGAAGTTCACCGACTTCCAGCTCAACAGTTTCCTCGGCACGAGCTACGTGGTGCGCTCGATCCCGACCCTGACCAACAAGGGCGTCGACATGGACCTGGTCTGGCAGCCCGGCGTCGAAGGCCTGCAGCTGCAGGCCGGCCTGACCTACCTCGATTCGAAGTACGGCGACGATCCGCTGCCGGACGCGGGCCTGGTCCTGGTGCCCGGCAATCGCGGCGGCTTCGCGCCGAAGTGGCAGACCTCGGCGGCGGTCACCTACGAGTGGGGCATGACCGACTCGCTGATCGGCCGCTTCAATCTCTCGGCCAAGCACACCACCGAGTACAACACCGGTTCGGATCTCGATCCCGAAAAGCTGCAGGATCCCTACACCCTGGTCAACGCGCGCCTCGGCTTCGGACGTCGCGATGGTCGCTGGATGCTCGAGCTGTGGGCGCAGAACCTGACCGATGCGTCCTACCAGCAGGTCGGTTTCGATGCACCGCTGCAAACCGGTTCATGGAACGCGTTCATTGGCGCGCCGCGCACCTATGGTGCAACCGTGCGCATGAAATTCTGAGTATTTCCGGATTCCGCGCCCGATCACGGCATGCCGTTCGCCGTGATCGGGCCGGTACTCGCGAATCAGCGTGCCGATTCCCGGCTGATGCGGCAAATCATGGCGCCTTGCGGCGGTTTCTCCGGCGCTTGCCCGCAAGCTGGGTCGCCTCCGGTTGCGGAACCACGCTGGCATCGGCCCGGGCTTCCTGCTTGAGCCAGTCGATGAAGGCCTCCGCGGCGGGCGTCGGCGCGCGGTGCGCCGGATACACGGCGTGGTAGGAAAAGCGCGCCGTCAATGCCGGACCCGGCAAGCGGATCAGCGAGCCATCCACGAGGTAATTCCCGACAATGCGCTTGCGCGCGAGCGCGGCGCCAATGCCGGCCGCCGCCGCGCGCATGACGCCGCTGCTGTCGCTGAGCATATGTGTCGCCGGCAAGCGCAGGCCACGCAGGCCGGCGGCGCGGAACCAGTCGCGCCAACCCTGGAAGCCGTTGTCGGCAAGCAGGACCATGCCGGCGATCTGCGCGGGTGTTTCGATCGCATCGACTCCCTCGCAGGAAGGCGAGGCAACCGGGAACAATTCGTCATCCATCAGGAAGTGCGCATTGAGGCCGGGCCAGTGGCCGGGCCCATAGCGGATCGCGAGATCCGCCCCGCCTTCTTCGAAGCGGGTCAGCGCCGAGTCCGTCTCGATGCTGACATGCAATCCTGGATGCTGGGCAAGGAATCCCTGCAGCCGCGGCAACAGCCAGCAGAAGTTGAATGACTGGATCGTGCTGATGCGCAGGCGCGCGGCGTCCTTCGATCGGCCAAGCGACTCCGCGACGACTTGCAGGTCAGCCACGGCCAGGGTCGCGGCATCGGCGAGTTCGCGGCCTTCGCCAGTCAGGCTGACGCCGCGCGCATGGCGATGGAACAGGACCACGTCGAGTGCCGCCTCGAGCCGGCGCACGTGGTGGCTGACCGCGCTGGCGGTCAGGTGCAGTTCCTCGGCCGCATGCGCGAAGTTCCTGTGCCGTGCTGCAGCCGCAAATACGCCGAGGGCCGGTAGCAGGTTGGGACGGAGGTTCATGTGCGCTCCCATCGGGTGATTGCGGCCGCCTGGCCGGTCAGCCACGAATATGGTTTGTGGCTTGGAAGCAAACTACTCGCTTGTCGGGAAAGCGCGCAAGCGGACAATGGCGGGCCACAACCCAGAGGATTCCGGCCGTGGCCACGAGTCAGTGCAATACCCTTCCCATCCCCGTTCTTGCGCCGCCGCGCGTGCGCGACTGGCTGACCCCGGTCGAGTTGTCCCTGCTCGGCGCGATCTGGGGCGCCTCGTTCCTGTTCATGCGCGTGGCCGCACCGGAGTTCGGCGCGCTGGCCCTGGTCGAGGTCCGCCTGGCGCTCGGTGCGCTGGTGCTGCTGCCGTTCGCCTGGCGCGTGCGCGAACGCATTCCGCGATCGATCCTGCCGAAGCTGGCGGTGATCGGCGTCATCAATTCGGCGATTCCGTTCCTGCTGTTCGCCTGGGCGGCACAGCACGCCCCGGCGGCGGTCAGCGCGATCTGCAATGCCACGACCGTGCTGTTCGCGGCGCTGGTGGCCTTCGCCCTGTACGGCGAGAAGATGGGTGCCCGGCGCGCGCTCGCCCTGCTGGTCGGCTTTGCCGGCGTGGTCGTGCTGGCGACGGCCAAGGGCTCGGGTTCGGGCACCTTGCTCGCCGTGGCGGCAGCGACCCTGGCCGCCGTCCTGTACGGCTTCGGCGCCAACATGGTGCGCCGTCACCTGACCGACCTGCCACCGGTCGCGGTCGCGGCGGGAACCTTGTCGATGTCGGCCTTGCTGGTGGCTCCGCTGGCCTTGAGCCAATGGCCGGTCCAGGCCGTTTCAGCCGCCTCGTGGTGGAGTGCGGGCGCCCTCGGCGTGCTCAGCACCGGCCTCGCCTTCCTGATCTATTACCGCTTGATCAAGCGCAATGGCGCGTCGCGGGCGGCGACGGCGACCTACCTGATTCCGCTGTTCGCCGCCGGCTGGGCCTGGCTGGTGCTAGGCGAGGCGGTCACTGCGCGCATGCTCGTCGCCGGCGCGCTGATCCTCGGCAGCGTCGCCATCAGCATGCGTGCGTCGAAATAGGATTGCGCGACGCAAGAACCGACCACCGGGCGGGGGTCGGTCGGGATGGACGCGCCGGCGGGTGCAGGAGGCGGCGCCGGCCAACGCGGAATGCCTGGAAATTGCGTGTCGCCGGCGGATTGCTCAGGCAATCCACCGGCACTGGCTCGTCACGTGTCAGGCGTGTCGAAGGAGTCCGCGAAGATCGGGTCGGGGCCATATCCGTCGATCGTGAACTCGATATAGAAGTCCCCGGAAAACTCGCCGCCGCCGGAGACTTCGGCGCCGAATCGCCCCGGGCGGATTTCCCCGTTGTAAAGATCGGTGGTGAAGCTGTGGCTGAACGGGCCCGAGCCCGACCAGCCGAGGTCCGTTCCGGTCAGGCCGATATGCGTCTCCGGCCCGAGCGTCGGCACATCGAAGGTGAAGTAGAAATCGGCGGCGTCTGCGCCGCCGGAAGTCGAGTAGCCGTTCATGACCAGCGTGGCCGAAGTGATGGTTCCGGTGTAGGGACCCATGTCATTGCCGAACCAGCCCCACAGGTAGGTGAACCCGGCCTGCGGAAAGAAATCGAAGCGCCAGGTCAGCGTATCGGCGCGGGCGCCGGCGCTGGCCAACAGAAGCAGCAACAGGAACGCGAATCGGACCATGGGAAAGACCTGCATGCAGTGGGGTCGTCATTGCACCCGAGCCACCCGCGGCAGTCTTGACGATATCGTGACGACCCGCGGAAATCTCGTGACGGGCCGCAAAATCAAGGGGTTCCGTCCGCCGGCGCGGGCCTTCAACGCAGCCGCAGCAGTTCGGGCCCGAGCGCAAGCTCCCCGGATGCGCGCATGCGATCCAGGCGGTCCTGCTCGCTCGCGGCCTCGGCGCCGCGCCCGGCCGCGCGCAGCGCCTCGATGCGCAGGGCGATGGCTTCCGGCAACTCGTTGAGCCAGCCCGTCCAGGCCGGCTCGGCGAGCAGCAGGTCGGGGGTTCCCTGCGAGATCTGCCAGCGCCCCAGTTGCAACAGCGCCGCCAGCGTGGCCGGCCCGCGATCCGTGCCGCGCGAGGCGAGGAACGAGGCGAGCGCCGCGACGGCTTGCCGTGGCCGATTGTCGAGGTGAACCAGCTGGGCCTCGATCACGGGCAGGCGCGCGTGCAGCTCGACGTTGGCCGGATCGGCCGCCGCTTCGTCGCGACAGAGTGCGGCGGCCAGCGCGGCACCCTTGCGGTCGCCGGCGCGCACCAGCATCTGCACGCGATCGGCCAGCACCTGGCCCAGGTTCTGGCGCAGGCCCAAGCCGGCATACAGCGAACGCGCCTGTTCGAGCTCGGACAAGGCAAGCCGCCATTGCCCGCGACGGCCGGCAATGCCGGACAGCGCCCAGTGCGCCTCCGCCTGCCAGTACGGATTGTCCTCGTCCGTGCCCAGTGCCAGGACCGCCGACGCCAGCGCGGCCGCCGGTTCGGCGTGATCGAAGGCGGCCAGCACCCACGACAGCATGACTGCGCTGAGCACCTGCACGCGCCGGTCGCCCTGTTTTCCCGCCAGCTGCAGGCTTTGCTTGAGCAGGGCCGCCGCGGCGAGCGGGTGGCCGGCATTGAATTCGGCGCCGCCGAGATTGAGCAGGATGGCCAGTTCGAGGCCGCCGTCCGCGGCTGCGCGCGCGGCATCGAGCGCCTGGCGCAGGTCGGCCAGTGCCGCTGCGATGTCGCCTTCGGCATTGTCGACCACGGCCAGGTTGACCAGGGCGCTGGCTTCGCTACGGCGATCCCCGCTGCCGCGCGCGAGTGCCAGCGCCGCGTTGAAGGTCCGCCGCGCCACGGCGCGCTGGCCACGTTCGCTGGCGATCGAGGCCGATGCCACCATCAGTTCGATGCGCAAGGGCAACTGGCCCTGCGCCGGAAGGCCGGCCATCGCCGACTCGATGAATCCCGCGGCGGCATCGAGATCGCCGCGCCTGGACGCCAGGCTGGCCAGTTGGCGCAAGGCCTGTGCGCGGAGGACGAAGTGCTGCCCCTGGCCGGCGGCGTCGGCGACGCGCCGGGCGTTCTCCGCGGCCTGCCCGAAATCGCCGGCGGCAACCTGGGCCGTCGTCAGTTGCAGGCGCGGCCAGGGCAGGTCCGGATCATGATCGAGGCAGATGTCGAAATACTTGATGGCCGCCCGGTAGTCCCCGCGTTGCAGGGCATCGAGGCCGCGCGCATAGACCTCGGCGACGAACGGATCGGCGATGCCGGCCGCCGCGGCCTCGGCACTGCCGGCGCTGCCGGCGTGCCGCAACCTGTCCTGCAGGCGCCTTGCGGCTTCCGCGGCCAGCCTCGCCGGCGCGTCGCCGCGCACGACATCGCGGATCTCCCTGCCGTCGGCGATGGCGCGCAGCGCGTACTCGAACTCGTAAAGCGAACCCAGCTTGCGCAATTCGGAGCTGACGACATGGCTGGCTCCAAGGGCGCGCACGCTGGCGTCGTCCCGCTCCGGTGCGGACGCTTGCGCCGCCTGTGCGGAACCGCCGGCATCGGGAGCCGTGGCGACTTCGATGCCGGAGTGGTCCTGCAGCAGGCTCGCCATGAGGCCGGCCAGCCCGCGCCGCGTCCACGCGAGATCCGCTTCGGCGCTGCGATCAAGGGTCGGCAGCAGGAGGATCCGCGCCGCCTCAGCCCGTGCCTGCGGCGCAGCGACCGGCCGCAGGAGCCACCACAGGGACATGCCGACCAGGACCGCAGCCAGGATCGCGAGGCCGGCGAGTGCCGATCCGCGCGAGCGCCCGTGCCCGGTACTGGCGCTCGCGGCCGCCGCTTCGCCGGCAGCCGGCAGCGCAGCGGCCCCGGCATCCGTCGGACATTCCATGGCCTCCAGCGCAGCGACCCACTGCAGGCCGTGCCCATGCACGGTGCGGATGAATCGCTGCGAGGCGCCGTCGTCGCCGAGCGCGCGCCGCGCCTTGCGCAACAACTGCGAAAGCGCCGCATCGGTCACCGCGCGGTCCGGCCACAGGGCATCGCCCAGTTCGCGCTTGCTCAGCGCACGCTGCCGGTTGCGCAGCAGCAGGGCCATCAGGTCGAAGACCTTGGATTCGACGACGACCCGCTCGCCATTCCGGTGCAACTCGCGTGCGTCGAGGTCGATCACGCAGCCTTCGGCACGGAATCGTGCGGTCGGGATGTCGACCGCGCCTGTCTGCGTTCCCGCACTCATGGCCGCGGCGGTGGCATGCGCACGGGCTGGCCGCGCCAGATGGCATCACGGACCGCATCGAGGGGACGGCGCGGCGGGTTGTACGGCGGATGTTGCGGCAATGTCACGGGACACTCGTTGGGCGGTCGCGGCGACCATGCGGGAGCCATTCCCGCCAATCGCCGGCAAGCGCGGGCCGCGAGGCATCCCTTGCGGCACGCATCGCGGATTGTATGCGGCCCGCCATCATGTTGCCGCCGCCAACCCGGGCATGGCGCGCAACTGCCTCAGTATAGGAATTCGCGGAAGACCGGGTCGACGCTGCCATTCCACGGGCCGTTGAACAGGGCCAGCTTGCGCTCGGCCGGCGTCTCGTTCGCTTCGACGATCTCGATCAGCGGATCGAGGAAGTGCGCCTCGTCGACGCCGGTGGAGTTGAGGCGGGCGCGACGGCGCAGGCCGTGCGCGGAGATCTTCAGCGCCTCGATGGCGATGTCGCGCAACGTGCCGTTGCGGAACGGCAGCTTCAGGCCATGCTTCGGCACGCCGTCGCGCAAGGCGTTGCGTTCCTCGCGCGTATATCCCTTGACCAGGTCCCAGGCCGCGTCGAGCGAGGTCTGGTCGTAGAGCAGGCCGACCCAGAACGCGGGCAGCGCGCACAGGCGATTCCACGGGCCGCCATCGGCGCCGCGCATTTCGAGGAACCGCTTCATGCGCACTTCCGGAAAGGCCGTCGTCATGTGGTCGGCCCAGTCGGTCATGGTCGGCGTGGCACCCGGCAGCGCCTCGAGTTCGCCGCGCATGAACTTGCGGAACGACTGCCCGGCAAGATCGTGATAGATGCCGTTGCGGTAGCTGAAATACATCGGCACGTCGAGCAGGTAGTCGACGTAGCGCTCGTAGCCGAAACCGTCCTCGAAGACGAAATCGAGCATGCCGGTGCGATCCGGATCGGTATCGGTCCAGATATGCGAGCGATAGCTCAGATAGCCGTTCGGCTTGCCGTCGGTGAACGGCGAGTCGGCGAACAGTGCGGTCGCGATCGGCTGCAGGGCCAGCGAGGTGCGGAACTTGCGCACCATGTCGGCTTCGTCGCCGAAGTCGAGGTTGACCTGCACCGTGCAGGTGCGCGTCATCATGTCCAGGCCGAGGTCGCCGACCGTCGGCATGTAGCGGCGCATGATCGCGTAGCGGCCCTTGGGCATCCACGGCATGTCCTCGCGCCGCCATTTCGGCTGGAAGCCCATGCCGAGGAAACCGACGCCGAGCTCGTCGGCGACGGTCTTCACTTCGCGCAGGTGGGTATGCACCTCGTCGCAGGTCTGGTGGATGTTTTCCAGCGGCGCGCCGGACAGTTCGAGCTGGCCGGCCGGTTCGAGCGTCACCGAGCCGCCATCGCGCACCAGGGCGATCAGCTTGTCCTTCTCGACCACGCGCTGCCAGCCGAACCGGGTCAGCCCTTCGAGCAACCTGCCGATACCCTGCTCGCCTTCCCAGGTCAGCGGACGCAGGTCAGTGAAGCGGAATCCGAACTTCTCGTGCTCGGTGCCGATGCGCCAGTCCTGCTCGGGCTTTTCGCCTTGCGCGATGTAGGCGACCAGTTGCCTGGTGTCGGTGATCGGTTCGTCCTTGACGGCACTGGGTCCGGACATGGCGCAATTCCTCGGGTTTGACCCGGCGATATGGGGCCGCGAGGGGCTTGCGCAAGGGCCGGATCAGGCGCCGGCGGGCGCCGGCAGGCCCAGCCAGCGCGCCACCACGGCCCGCGCTTCATCGAGCCCGGTCTTGGCGGTGGCCGAAAAAAGCTGGACGCTGACCCGGGCGGCATCGGATCCGTCGGCGCCGAGATCCTTGCGCACCAGGGCCAGGGTCTTCGAAGCGTCGTTGCGCGACAGCTTGTCGGCCTTGGTCAGCAGGATGTGGCAGGGCTTGGCGATCGCCGCCGCGTAATCGAGCATCTGGCGGTCGAAATCCTTGAGCGGATGGCGGCTGTCCATGATCAGGACGAGCCCCTTGAGCGCGTCGCGTTGACGCAGGTAGCCATCGACCATGCCGCGCCATTGGTCGCGCACGCCGACCGGAACCTTGGCGTAGCCGTAGCCGGGCAGGTCGACCAGGCGACGCTCGTCGTCGATGGCAAACACGTTGAGCAGCTGGGTGCGGCCCGGGGTCTTGCTGACCCGGGCGAGGCCCTTGTGCGCCGCGAGGGCGTTGAGGGCGCTCGATTTGCCCGCGTTGGAGCGTCCGGCGAAGGCGACTTCACGGCCGCTATCGGGCGGCATGTCGCGCAAACTGGCTGCGCTCTTGAGGAAACTTGCCGTGTGCAGAATATGCATGGGTGTCCGTTACATTGACGATCAGATTTACCGGGGTTTGACCGGCCTTCGGCTGGCACGGATAATTCGGGGGTTTTCGCCTCTGCCCTGCCTGCAATTTCCGCAGCAGCGCGCGGATTTCCCGTCTATCCGGAGTCAGTGTATGAGTTTTCCGCGAGTGTTTGCCTTAGGCGTGCTGTTCTGCGCCGGTCTGGCCCATGCCGAGACCCCCGCTTCCGCCGTCCTCGGCGACGCCAAGGCCGGAGAGGCCAAATCCGCCGCCTGCGGCGCCTGCCATGGCGTCGACGGCAATTCCGCCGACGCGACCTACCCAAAGCTGGCCGGGCAGAACGAATCCTACATCGTCCGCCAGCTCGGCCAGTTCAAGGCCGGCAAGCGGGTCAATCCGATCATGGCGCCGTTCGCGACCATGCTGAGCGAGCAGGACATGCACGACGTTGGCGCCTACTTCGCATCGAAGCAGGCCACGCCCGGGCAGACCGACGAGGCCTATGTGGCGCGCGCCCAGGCCCTGTACCGGGCCGGCGACAGCAAGCTCGGCGTGCCGGCCTGCATGGCCTGCCACGGCCCGTCCGGGCGCGGCATGGCCGGTTCGGCCTATCCGCAACTGTCCGGCCAGTGGGCTGACTACGTGGTCGCCAAGTTCGGCGAGTGGCGCGCTGGCACGGCCTGGGGCGACGACGAGCACGCGAAGATCATGCCGGACATCGCCAAGCGCCTGAGCGACGCCGATATCGCCGCACTGGCCTCGTATGCGCAGGGCCTGCACACGGTCAATACCGCAAAAGCGGAATGACTTACTCCGGTGTTCAGCCGGCATTGGCGACACTGGGCGACCGCGCCAAGCGCGCGCGCCCTACTGCTGCGGAGTCCTGCCCATGTTGAAATCGATCCTCGCCCTGACTTTCGGCCTCGGCCTCGCCGGCGTCGCCTGCGCGCAGGCGACCGGCGAATGGACGGAAGGCAAGAACTATTACCTCGTCGAGCCGCCCCAGGCCACCACCACCGGCGACAAGATCGAGGTCGTCGAGGCATTCTCCTATGCGTGCCCGCACTGCAACGAAGTCGCGCCGATGGTCGCCGACATCAAGAAGCGCCTGCCGGCGAACGCCGAGTTCGTCATGCTGCCGGTGCAGTTCGGCTTCGAGGCCTGGAAGACCTTCGCCCGCGCGTTCTACACGGCGCAGGCGCTGGGCATCCTCGAGAAATCGCATGCCGACGTGTTCCGCGCGATCTACGTCGACCAGAAACTCGATTCGCGTTCGCCGACCTTCGCCTCGCTCGCGGACTTCTATTCGAAGTACGGCGTCAGCGCGGCTGACTTCACCGCCACCTCGCGCTCGTTCGCCATCGAAGCCAAGCTCAAGCGCAACGACGCGCTGATCAAGGCCTATGGCGTGGATGGCACGCCGGAGTTCATCGTCAACGGGAAATACCGCATCAGCGGGCAGTCCGCCGGCGGCTACGACAAGATCGAACCCCTGATCCATTACCTGATCGCCAGGGAATCCAAGGCGAATTGAGGCAACTCACAGCGTGTTCCGCTGTCTGAACGACGAACCGATGCCCAGGAGAGATCCCCGATGCTGAAACACCTGCCCAAGTTGCTCGTTGGCGCGCTGCTCGCCTTCACCTTCAATGCCTGCGCGCAGAATCACGACGGCGCGGCCGGCGCTGCGCCCGCAACGGCAACGGCCGACGCAGCCGCGACCCCGGCACCCGCGGTCGCCGCCGAGGCCGGCAAGAACTACTTCCTGATCGATCCGCCGCAGCCCACCGCCAGCGGCGACAAGGTCGAAGTCCTCGAAGTCTTCAGTTACGCCTGCATCCACTGCGCGCACTTCCAGCCGTACGCCGACGAGATCAAGGCGAAGCTGCCGGCCTATGCCCAGTTCAGCTACATGCCGGCGATCTTCAACGACCAGTGGGAAGCTTTCGCCCGCGCCTTCTATGCGGCGCAGTCGCTCGGCCTGCTCGACAAGACGCACCAGGCCATGTTCGATGCCATTCACCGCGACCATCGGCCATTCCGCTCGCCCGACGACATCGCCGCTTTCTACGCCGAGCATGGCACCACCGCCAAGCTGTTCAGCGAAGCCGCCAATTCGTTCGAGGTCAACAGCAAGATCGCGCGTTCCAAGGATCTTGTTCCGAAGTACGGCGTCGACGGCACGCCCACCCTCATCATCGACGGCAAGTACCGCGTGACCGGCGCTTCGGCCGGCGGCTACCCGCAACTGGTTGCCCTGGTCGACCTGCTGGTCAGGAAGGCGCACGACGAGAAGCCGAAAGGCAAGCCCGCCAAATAAGCTTCGACTGCTGCCGGAATTGACGGAGGCCGCCCGAGGGCGGCCTTCGCGTTCCTGTCGGACGTGTGACATTCTGGGTCGATGCAACCACCAGGCACCCTGTTTTCCTGCCGATGAATCCGAAAGACAAATCCAGCGCCAATCCGGTGTCGCGGCACCTGCGCGTGCTGAGCTGCAACATCCTCGCCGGCGGCAGCGTCAAGCGCTACCGCGAATACGTCACGCACAGCTGGAAACATGTGCTGCCGACCGGCAAGCGCGCCAATCTCGACGGCCTCGCAGAGATCCTGCCCGAATTCGACCTGGTGGCCCTGCAGGAAGCCGACTTCGGCTCGCTGCGCTCGGGCTTCCTCAACCAGACCCAGTACCTCGCCGAAAGCGTCGGCTTTCCCTACTGGAGCCATCAGCCGAACCGCAAGGTGGCCAAGGTGGCGGCCTCGAGCAACGGGCTGCTGTCGCGCCTGAAGCCGAGCGAGGTACTCGACTATCCGCTGCCCGGACGCATCCGTGGGCGCGGCGTGCTCTGGGTGCGCTACGGCAGCGGCGAGGATTCGCTGGTCGTGCTGATCGCGCACCTCTCGCTCGGCCCGCAGGCGCGTGCGCACCAGCTCGGCTACATCACCGAACTGCTCGAAGGCCATCCGAACGCGCTGCTGATCGGCGACCTCAACACGCCGATCGAAAGCCCCGAGCTGCGCACGCTGTTCAAGCGCACCTCGCTGGTGCCGCCCTTGCAACCGCCAGCCACGTTTCCGAGCTGGTCGCCGAATCGCGCGATCGACCACATTCTTGGCTCCTCCACGCTCGAGGTCGGCGAACTGCGCACCCTGCCTCACCTGGTTTCCGACCATCTTCCGATCGCCGCGACGATCAAGCTGCCGGACAAGTTGCTGCTTCCGGGATCCGAAGCGGCGGACTAGCCGCCTGGCGGACGTTTGTCAGCCGGACTGCCAGGCGGATACGACCACGCGGTTGCGGCCCTCGTGCTTGGCCCGGTACATCGCCTCATCGGCTTTCTGCAGCAGCGACAACGCGGAGATGGGCTCATCGGCCTGCGCGCACGCGCCACCAATGCTGATCGTCATCGCCAATGACACCCCGTTGACCATCAGCGGCGTCGCGGCAAGCCCGGCCCGAATGGCTTCGGCGCGATGCTGCATGGCTTCGCAATCCAGCTCGGGAAGCAGCATCACGAATTCCTCGCCGCCATAGCGAATCACGGTGCCTTCCCTGCCGACCACCTTCGCGATCAGTTCGGCTGCCATGCGCAGGCAGTCGTCGCCGACCAGGTGGCCGGCCTCGTCGTTGATGTTCTTGAAATGGTCGATATCGGCGACGAGCACGCTGAACGGCTTGCCCTCCTTGCGGCACCGGGCGAGCATCGGTTCGAAGTGCGCGTCGAAATAGCGCCGGTTGTAGGCGCCCGTGAGGCCGTCGCGCTGGCTCGATTCGCGCAGCCGGTCGTTGGCATGCGCGAGTTCGGTCAGGGTCGTGGACAGCTCGCGCGTGCGCTCGCCGACGCGCTGTTCCAGCTCGTTCTTGGCCGACTGCACGATGCGGATGTTCTCGTTGCGCAAGATGGCGAATCGATAGGCCAGCGCGAACGAGAGCAGGATCATCTCGAGCGCCGATCCGACCTGGATGCCGTACTCGGTCACGAAGACCTTCGGCAGCATGTTGAACGAGACCATCGCATAGGCGGCGGTGCCCGCCAGCATCACGCTCCAGGCAACCAGCAGGATCCGCGCCGCCGGATCGCCGCGACGGGCAAGGATCAGGGAGACGGCGAAGATCGAGGCCGCACCGGGAAACACGGCGGCAGTCCCGAGCAGCACGGCGATCCGGTAGTCGGCCAGGAACGAGAACACGAACATGAACAGGTGGAAGCCGATGAATGCGAGTATCAGGCGGTTCCCCGCCGGCAGCCGTCGCTTCAGGTCGAGGAATACGCGCACGAACTGGTGCATGCCGAGCATGCCGAGCGCCATCGACACCGGTATGGCGACGTTGGCGAGCCACGGCGAGTTCGGCCACAGGTACTCGAAGGCCAGGCCATTGAGGCAGAACAGGACGAATCCGAAACCGGAGACATACAGGGAATAGAACAGGTAGTTCGGGTCGCGCAGCGAAACGAACAGGATCAGGTTGTACAGGAGCAGGGCGAGCAGGATGCCGTAGTAGAGGCCGACCCCGAACTGCGCATTCTTGGCCAGTTCGAAGAAGGCCTTCTGCGAGTACAGCGTGAGCGGCACCTGCATCGAACTCTTGCTGCGCGTGCGCACCAGCAGGTCGCCCTGCTCGCCGGTCTGCAGGTCGATGAAGACATTGGGATCCCGGTATTCCAGCGCGCGCTCGCTGAAGGGCCGCAGGTCGCCCGAGGCGAAGTGGCTGATCGACCCATCCTGCCGACGCAGGTACACGTCGATCTCGTCGAGCAACACGAAACTCACCACCAGCACGCGACGATGCACCGCCGGATCGCGGTTGACCAGGCGTACGTGGAACCAGTAGGCGCCATCGGCGAAGCCGAAGGTCGCATGGCCGTCAGGCAGCGGCCGGAAAGCATCGCTGTCGATCCGGCCGAACTGTTCTTCGACCGTCGCGCTGGAATCGGCGTCGACGGCATAGCGCGTGCCGGGAGCAAGCGCGATGGCGTCATCCCCTGGCGCCATGATGATCGGCTGGACCGCCGCACAGGCAGGCGCAACAAGCAGGAGCCCGAGCACCCCGATCACCATGGACATGGCCATCCGCGCCTTCATTCTCCATTCCCCCCGCCTGGACAACACACCACTCCTGATCCAGCTGGCGAGCGCGCCCGCATTCATCTCCAGCGCAGGCACGACCTCATTGCGTTGATGTTACGCGCCTTTCGCGCGGTCCTGCCATAGGCAGTTCCAGCCCTGCCAGCCCAGCCGGCGCAGGGTTTCCATGTTGCGCCGATAGATGTCGTCGGTATCCGCCATGGCATCGACCGCGCGTTCGACGCTGGCCTCGCGCAGCAGGTGCAGGATCGGCCACGGCGAGCGGTTCGTGCAGTTTTCGATGTCGTCGGGACTGCTGTCGGCGAAGCAGTAGTCGGGGTGGAAGCTGGCGACCTGGACCTCGCCATCGAGCCCGAGCACGCCGATCGCCGCGTCGGCCTGGTCGAGGAAATCGTTGAATTCGAGGAAATCGGCGAAGGCCTGCGGAAGGATCAGCAGGGTCGTCTCGCAGTCGGCCGGATCGGCCGCGTGCAGGCTCTGCAGCTCGCAGCACAAGGCATCGAGCACGGATTCGGCATCGCGGGCGTGGCAAACCTCGAAGCGCACGCGCTGTTCCTGGTACGGCCCGCGCGCGAACGGGCACAGGTTGAGGCCGATCACCGCGCGCTCGATCCAGCGCCGCGTCGTGGCGATGACGGTCGCATCATCGGGGTTGGCGGATTCATTGCCCGGGGCCGTGGAATCATTCATGCCGCATCCTCGCCGCCAAACACGCGGGCGATGTCGCCGGCCTGCAACGCGCGCCATTCGCCATCGGCGAGGTCGCCGAGCGCCAGTCCGCCCACGGCGACGCGGTGCAACGCGACGACATGGTTGCCGACCGCGGCGAACATGCGCCGCGCCTGGTGGTAGCGGCCTTCGTGCAGGGTCAGGCGGGCACGGCGCGGCTGCAGGATCTCGAGTTGCGCCGGCAGCAACGGCGTCTGTTCCGATTCGAGCATCAGCGTGCCGCTGGCGAACGCTGCGACCTCGTCGCCGCGCAGGTCTTCGGCCAGGGTCGCCTCGTAGACCTTGGCCACGCGCGACTTCGGCGAAATGATCCGGTGCAGCAGGGCGCCATCATCGGTGAGCAGCAGCAGGCCCGAGGTTTCGCGATCGAGCCGGCCGACGGTCGACAGCACCGGATTGCGCAGGCGGTAGCGCTCGGGCAGCAGGTCGTAGACGAGGCGACCGGACTCCTTCAGCGAGCAGGTCACGCCGCTCGGCTTGTTCATCATCAGGCAAAGGCCGGCCGGCGGATCGAGCTCCTCGCCATCGAAACGGATTTCGGCGTGCGTGCGCCGGTCGTCGGCGTAGAGCACCTCGCCGTCGGCGTCGGTGATGCGCCCTTCGCGGAACATCATCGCCACCTCGCGGCGGCTGCCGTAACCGAGATTGGCGATCAGCCTGACCAGCTTCATGGGCGCGGCCCCCTCGCTGCGAACACCTTGAAGCCGTCGCGGATGGCGACCGTGCGCAGTTCGCGGAATCGCGCGGCCAGGGTCGCCTCATAGGGCAGATGCCGGTTCGCCACCATCCAGAACTGCCCTTCCGGATCGAGGGCGCGGGCCGCGGCGTCGATGAAGGCGATGCCGAGTTCGGGCTGGTCGGCGCGGCCCTGGTGGAAGGGCGGATTGCTGACGATGGCGTCGTAGCGCTTCGGCAGGCCGCGGCTGACGTCGTGCCAGATCACCTCGACCGGGATGGTCCGTCCGGCATCCTGCAGCGCCGCGGAGGTGTTGATCCGCGCCGGCTCGATCGCGCGCGCTTCGGCTTCGTAGAGGTCGATGGCCGTGATGCCCGCGCAACGGCGCAGCAGTTCACAGGCGAGATAGCCATAGCCCGCGCCGATATCGGCGACGCGTCCGCCCATCGAATCGGGCAAGTGCGATGCGAGCAGCGCGGACGCCGCGTCGACACGGTTCCAGGCGAACAGGCCGGGCCGGCTGACGTAGCGGCCATCGGCCACCGGCCGCGGCCGGTCCAGCGCCCGCCATTGCTGCAGGAGTGCGGTGTCGATGTCAGCTTCGCCCGGCGCCGTCCAGAACACGCGGCAATGATGCTTGGACAGGACCTGCGCGCCACCGAGCAGCTGGCGGAAATCGCCCTCGCCCGCTTTCGCGCCTTCGCTGTTGGCGATCGCCGCGGCGATGACGCCGCCCGGTGCCAGGTGATCAAGCGCACGCGCATACAACGCACGCGCCTCGTCGCGCTGGCGCGGCGGCAGGATCAGCACGAGCGGAAATTTTTCGTCGTCGCCGGGTTCGGCCACGCGCAGGCCGGACTGCTCGAGCTGGGCCGCGAAGGGCTTGAAACTCTGCTGGCAAACCCAGTTCGCGCGCGAGCGCTCACCCCACCAGTGGCCGTCGCGGGCGCGCAGGAACAGCACGCGACCATCGGCCGGCAGGGCAACCTGGTTGATCGAAACGGCGTGGTGCAGGGCGTCCAGAGCAGCTTCGGAGGTGCCGGCGGACAGGGCCATCGATGTCACGTTGGCGTTCACGGTGAATGAAGGATTGCCCATTCTAGCGGTCCCCGAGCCGCGGGTCGGCCGGGCGCACCAAAAAAGGGGCCGCGCGAGGCGGCCCCTTGAATCACGATGGAACGCTTGTTCAGAACTTGATGCTGGCCTCGACGTAGCTGAAGCGGCCCGGCAGGTCATAGGTCGACGCGTCATAGCCGTTGAGCGAGCAGCTCTGGCAGATCGGCGGTTCCTTGTCGGTGATGTTGTTGATGCCGCCGGCAATGGTCAGGTCGAGTTCGGTCGGCAGCTTCCAGCTCGCACGCAGGTCGTGGAAGGTGGTCGAGCCGAGGTGATTGGTGCCGGCCGCTGCATTGCTGCAGTTGTCGAAGCTGCCAACCTGCGTGCAGTCCTCGGTCAAGTCGGAGGTGTAACGCGCGGACCAGCTCACATTGACGTCGGCGATGCTCCAGTTCAGGCGTGCCGTGGCGCGCCAGTCCGGAATCGCACTGTCGTTGACTTCGATGCCGACCCGGCGCGGCTCGGAAAGGCCCGAGTCGGTGGCGATCGCCTCGTAGCTCGAGACGCGGGTCGCCGAGAAGCTCGCCCCGAAGGTGCCGATGCCGGTCTCGTTGCCGAGCCAGTTGATGCCGATGTCGACGCCCTTGGTGTTGATCTTGCCGAGGTTGAACAGGGTGTTGTCGAAGCCGTTGATGTTGCCGCCCGAGGAACGGCTGATGCCGCCGCAGAACACCGGATCCAGCGTGTTCACGCAACGGGTCAGCTGGGTCTGTGCGTCGGAGGCCTGGATCGCGTCCTTGATCTTGATGTTGTAGTAGGTCACCTCGAAATCGAGCTTCTGCGACCAGCTCGTGTTCTCGCCCCAGCTCGGGCTGTAGACCGCGCCGAGGGTCAGGCTCTTGGAGGTTTCCGGCTGCAGGTTCGGGTTGCCGCCCGTCACGACGGAAATCTGCGAGTTGGCCTGTTCGAATGTGGCCGGGTTGGGCACGCCGAGGGCCAGGCAGTTGGCGCCGATCTGCCCGGTTGCGCCGTTGCAGGGATCCTGGATCTGCGCATCGAAGCGCGCGAAGGTGCCGAACAGTTCGCCGATCGACGGCGCGCGGAAGCCTTCGGCCCAGGTGCCGCGCAGGGTCAGGTCGTCGCTCAGCTGCCAGCGCAGGCCGATCTTGCTGTTGGTCGTGCTGCCGAAGTTGGAGTAATCGGAATAGCGCGAGGCGACGCTGAGGTCGAGGTGCTTGGCGAAGGCCATGTCGGCCAGCAGCGGCGCATTGAGCTCGAGATAGAACTCGTTGACCGAATAGTCGCCACTGGTCGGGCCGGACGGCACGCCGTTGGACTCGCCCGCGGTGACGACCGAATCCGGCGTGTAGGAACCGCTCTGCTTGCGGTGCTCGTAACCGGAGGCGAAGGCCAGCGGACCCGCCGGCATCTCGAACAGGTCGCCGGAGATGTTGGCCGTCCAGGTAGTCAGCTTCTGTTCGCTGCGATCAACCTCGTTGAACAGGATGTAGTCGAGCATGTCCTGGGTGATCGTGCCCGGGCCGCCGAAGATGTTGAGCGGCACGCAGGGCGCCGTGCAATCGGCAACCGGGCCGAGCGCGCGCTGGATATGGGCGATGTTGTAGGTGCCGCGCACGTTCTGCGTGGCGCGGTTCTCGGCGGTGACGTAATTGACGTCCCAGAAGTACTGGCGATCGCCGATGTTGAAGTCGCCATTGAGGCCGGTCGTGAAATAGCTCGTGTCGACATCCTGGGTGAAGATGCGCGGGCCGCCTTCAAGCGGGCGACGCGTGATGAACGAGCCTTCCGGGCTGATCGTGCCGAACGGGTTGTACGGGTTGGTCGCGTCGATGCCGACGAAATCGGCCAGGCCGCCGCTGCCGGCTTCGGAACCGAGGAAGATCGGCTCGGGCGCCGCCTGGTTGACCGACTGGCGCTTGGTGTAGGTGCCCTTGAGGTTCCAGTTCACATGATCGGTGATGCGGTAGGTGCCCTGGCCGAAGAACGAGGTGCGTCGCGACGGCGTCAGCAGCAGGTTGTAGGGCGAGTAGTTGAAGCGCTCGGCGTTGGTCCACGGGCGGAAGCCGCCTGCGCCGTCGCCGGACAGGTTGCAGAACGAGGCGCCGCCGCCAATCGGGCAGAGGCCGCCAAAGGTCTGGGTCGGGTCGGCCGGGGCGAATACCTGGCGACCGTTCGGCGTGGCCGAGCTCCAGGAACCGGGATTCACCGCGCCACCGATGCCGGGCGTCGGGTAGCGCGACTGTTCCCAGTCGTTCGAGCTGATGCGGTGCTGGTCGTAGTGGCTGAGGTCAAAGAAGAAATCGTGGCGATCGCCGCTGCCGCCGAGCGAGATGTTGGCCTGCTGGGTCTGGCCGTCGCCGGTGGAGTAGTCGCCGTAGTAGAGGCGCGCGCTGCCGCCTTCCTGCTTCTTCTTGGTGATGATGTTGATCACGCCGGCGATCGCATCGGAGCCGTACAGCGCGGAGGCGCCGTCGGTGAGGATCTCGATGCGGTCGACCGCGCTCGAAGGAATCGTGTTGAGGTCGACGGCGGCGGAGACGCCGGAAGCCGAGGACTCGCCGACCCAGCGCAGGCCATCGACGAGGATCAGGGTGCGCTTGGCGCCGAGGTTGCGCAGGGAAACCGTCGTCGAGCCGGAGCCGACACCCGAACCATCGGGGCTGAAGCCGAAGTTGCCGGCCGAATTGAACTTGGTGTTGAGCGAGGAACCGCTGACCGACAGGCGCTGGATCACGTCGCCGATGGAACCGAGGCCAGTGGCCTGGATGTCGGCCGCGCTGATCACCTGGACCGGCGTCTGGCCTTCGATCTCGGCCTTCTTGATGCGCGAACCGGTGACCTGGATCGCCTCGAGTCGTTGTGCGTCATCGCCACGTTCGTTGGACTGGGCGAAGGCGGCAGCAGCGGGAACACTGATCAATCCTGCAGCGAGCGCGGCTTGGACGGCCAGACTGATACTGCGAATTCGAGGCTTCATTGACGGTTCTCCATGGTGGGTGGATGAGCGGGCGGTGCAAGCGGCGCCGATCGGGTTTGGCGCCAGGAAATAAAAAAAATGTAAATCAAACGTTCAGAAAGCGCCATAGCGGTGTGTCATATCACCGCAATAATTTTCGGAGCTGTTTTTTATTGACAAATAAATCAATGACTTGGAATCCAGGCCCGGAGGCGCGCCGGTGCCCGCGGGGCGTGCGCACGGGTTCCGCGAGGCTCGCGCCGGCCCGCCAAGGCCACTCGCTCGGTACATCGCAGGGGGGCGCGTTACACTGCCGTCATGCCCAACAGAATTCGTGTCACCGTGTCCCTGCGTGTCGCCCTTTGCAGCACACTGCTCCTCAGCCTCGGCGCCCTGGCCGCCAGTACCCGGCCCGATCTCGGCGAACAACGCCAGCACTACCGCAACGCGATCAATGCCATCGAGCGCGGCCCCGCCGATGCGTGGAAGCGCTACGTGGCCGACCTCGCCGACTATCCGTTGCTGCCCTACATCGAACTGGCCCTGCTCAAGCGCAGCAGCAAGCAGCCGTCGACGGCCGAGGTGGAAGCCTTCGTAAAGCGCTGGCCCGATACCCTGGTTGCCAGCGACCTGCGCGATGCCAGCCTGCGCGACTCGGCCAGGAACAGCGACTGGAAATCGTTCCGCGCACTATGGAAGGACAGCCAGTCCAGCGACCTGCGCTGCGCCTGGCAGCGCGCACGCATCGCCGCCGGCGAAAAGCCCGACTACGACAAGGACATTGCGTCGTTGTGGCTGCAGCCGCGGCCGACGCCGGACCTTTGCGATCCGCTGTTCGCGTGGGCGCGCCAGAATGGCAGCCTCACCGATGCGCAGGTGTGGAAGCGCATCGAGGCCGCGGCGGAAGCGGCGAACCCGGGCACGGTTTCGGCCATCGCCAACCTGCTCGATGGCGCCGACAAGGCCGCCGCAAACCGTATCGCCGACAGCGTGCGCGACCCGGCCGGCGTCCTGGCCAAGGCGACCACCTGGACCGACACGCCACGCACGCGCGATGCCGTTTCGTTTGGCATGCTGCGCTACGCGCGCCGCAACAGCAGCGCCGCCGAGACGCTCTGGGCCGATCTCGCCGGCAAGTTCGCCTGGGATCCGGCGCAGAAGAACCGCGTCCTCAATGCGATCGCGGTCTACCGCGCGACCAGCTTCGAGGACGATGCCCTCGCCCGGCTCAAGGCACTGCCGGCCGATGCCGAGGACGATGCCTCGCGCGAGTGGCGCGTGCGCGTCGCGCTCGCCGCGCAGGACTGGAACGAAACCCTGGCCGCGCTCGATGCGATGAGCGAGGAACAGAAGGCCGACGCGCGCTGGCGCTACCTGCGCGCGCGCGTCCTCAGCAAGCTCGACCGCAAGGACGAGGCCGCGCCGGTGTTCGCCAGCGTCGCCCGCGAAGCGAACTTCCACGGCTTCCTCGCGGCCGACTGGATCAGCGAGCCCTACGCGATCTGCCCGACCACGATCGGCGGCGACGCGGCGGCCGAGGAAGCGATCGCCCGGCAGCCGGACCTGGCCCGCGCGCTCGAGTTCCATGCCCTCGGCGACCTCACGAAGGCGCGTCGCGAATGGAATTTCGCGCTGCAGAAGCTGGGCCCCGAACAACGCCGCCTGGCCGCCGACTACGCCTATCGCCACGAATGGTTCGATCGCGCCATCTTCCAGTTGTCCTCGTCGCCGGACACGCTCAGCGACTACGAACAGCGCTTCCCGCTGGCGCAGAAGAATCGTGTCGTGCGCGTCGCCCGCGAAGTCGGCGTCGACCCGGCCTGGTCCTACGCGATCATCCGCGCCGAGAGCGCCTGGATGAGCGATGCGCGGTCGCATGCCGATGCCTACGGGCTGATGCAGCTCTTGCCGGCCGTCGCGCAGAAGGTCGCACGCAGGGCCAAGCTGGCCTATTCGAAGCCGAGCGACCTGTTCGACCCTGCGCTCAACATCCAGCTCGGCACGATGTTCCTCGGCCAGATGGCGGACAAGTACTCGGGCAGCCCATGGCTGGCCAGCGCCGCCTACAACGCCGGCGGCGCACCGGTCGGCCGCTGGCTCGACGCGCGCGGCAGCCTTGAACCGGACTTCTTCATCGAGACGATCCCGTACAAGGAGACCCGCGAATACGTCGCCCGCGTGCTCGCCTTCAGCGTCATCTACGACTGGCGCCTGAACGACAAGGTCGTCCCGCTGGCCGCGCGCCTGCCCAAGGTCGGCCAGCCCTACAAGCCACCGACCGACCATGCGCAGCGCAAGGCGGTGGTGTGCCCCGCGCCTGCGGCCTCCGTGCCCGTGCGGCAAGGCGGGCACTGACGCGAGGCGCCGCCGGCGGGGACTGTGCGGCGTTGCATGTGCAGGCTGGCGGCGGCGTCCGCAATGGCAGCCGCGAATCCTTCGCCCGGCGACCCGCTGCAAACCTGAACCGTGGCGTTGCGGCCAGCGCCCCTGGAACCGATATGCCATTTCTGCCGTTCTCCATATAATGACGAAATGGCCTGCCGGCCATCCATGACCCTGGGGAGATCGACGGAATGATGCGGAAATGCTCGGCAAGCGGGCGCGTGCTCGTGCGCAGCAAACGGAATCCTGCCGGCTGGCTGGCAGCAGCCCTTGTCCTCTGCATGGGTGCGGGCGGATTCGCGTCGCAGTCATCAGCCGCGAGCCTGGAGAAGATCAGCAGCATCGTCCCCGGCTATTTCAGCAGCACGCAGACCACCGACATGCCAACCGCCGACTTCGATGGCGACGGCCTGCCGGACATCGTCGTACTTGGCAACTTTTCCTACAGCGACTCGATCCAGATCGTCGGCGTGCAGGCCGGCGTGGGCTGGAAGATCAAGCAGGCGATCGTGCCGGACGCCAGCACCTATTTCTATTACTCGCCAAGCCTGACCACATGGACCGACGCGAGCGGCGCGCACCTGCTCTACGTACGCGGCAATCTGGTCAGCATTTACGGCGGATGGCCGCTCGCCCTTGAGCGCCAGTTCGTTCTCGACAGCTACGCCGAGATCACCGATGCCCAGGTTGCCGACGTCGACAACAATGGCGTTGCCGAGCTGATTCTTGCAAGCAACTATTCAAGCCAGGCGATCCAGGCCTATTCGCTGACCACCGGCAGCAAGCTTTGGGAGGTTGGCACCACCTACAGCTACTACCCGAGGCTGCACATCGCGCAGCTCGATGCGGATCCCGCGCTGGAGATCGTGGTCAGCGGAATACCGGGCACGGTCATCGATGGCGCCACCCATGCGGTGGAATGGCTTTACAAGGACGGCATCGGACCATTTGTCGAGCACGGCCGGTTTGGCGGCAGCTCGCCACGCTTCGCATCGCTCGGCACCCGTCTCGTCATGTTCCAGGCGCAACCGTGGTCGCCCTTGTGGGATCTCGACAACATCTATGCGCAATCCTCGGCGGTGGCGGACATCGATGGCGATCAGATCGACGAGCTGATCTGCAACTCCAATGCCTTTCCGAGCGCCATCCGCGTCTACGATGTGCAGACGCAGGCAGTCCGCTCGTCATTTGACGAGGATCGCGCCACGCAACTGGCAGCCGGTGACTTCGATGGCGATTCCGCCATCGAGATCGCCATCGGCAGGAACCCCAACTACTACCAGTCCGGGGAAAACAGCTTCCGCGTCATGAATGCCAGCAGCGGAACAGAGGAGTTCGGCATTCTGGCCATGTCGCCCGGTCCCTACCTGGCCGCCGGCTTCGTTGCCGATGCCGGCGCAGTCGACCTGGTGTTCGGATCCGCCAGCGGAAGCGGCCTTGACGGCATCATCACGCGCATGGATTCCGACACTGGCGCCGTGCGCTGGCGCACTGCCGCCAATGATCCGTTGCTGAACCTCAACAACGTCAGGGGTATTCAGGTCGCCAGCCTTCCGGGTCAGCCGCAACCGGTGATCATCGCATTCGGACAGGGCAGCTATCCTGTCTACAACGACCTGGTCGCATTGCGATCAAGCGATGGCAGCGTGCTCTGGCACATCAACAGCTCCAACAGCCCGCTCCCCGACAACGTCGCGATCGACGCCATCGCGGCGGTCGACCTGGATGGCAATGCCCTGGCCGATGCGGTGCTTGCCTGTACCTCCGAATCGCGCCTGCGATTGTTCAGCACCATCGACCAGTCCCAGATCTGGTCGTCCGTCGCCATGTCAGGCGACTGCCGGGGAGCCCTCCAGCTGACGACCGGCGGCAACCGCCAACTGGTCGCCGTCCTGTCCAATGCCCTGCGCGCCTACGATGCCCAGACCCATCTGCTCAGCTGGAGCCTGCCGTATTCCAATGGCATGATCGGAGCCAGCTACCTGCCCCACGGAGTTGCCGGAGCGGAACTGGCCCTGTTCGGCCCCAACGTGATCTCGTTCTACGACGCCGAGACGCGCGGCCTGCTGCGCGAGTTCAGTCTTCCCAACCAGTCGGCCATCCAGGCCGTCGTGCAACCGCCCGGCGCCTCGATCCACGATCTCGTGGTTACCTACGATGGAAAGCTGCATGCCCTCGACGGCGTCAGCGGCACGATAAGCGCAAGCTCCGAACCGCTTGGCCTGAACGCGGGGCAGTACAACCAGTTGCCCGTCTACGGCAATGCCGATGGTTCCGTACGGGTAGCCGCAGGGAGTGATGTCGCCGTATCCACCTACCGCCTGAGCGGACTCACCGACGCCATCTTCGCCAACGGATTTGAACCCGTCACGCGCTGAAACCGTCTTCGCGAGCCTTGCATCCGCAAGTTCGAGCGCTTCGCCGAAGCACCGGCCTTGTGGAAGTCATGGAACGACACTTGATCACCCCGGGCCGGCGGTGCCGCGAGGGCGCTGCCGCGCCCCTTTTGCCAGCGCGTGTGCAGTGCCCGCACCACTCCTCTTGCCCACAACCGGTGGCTTGACGCTGCAGTTCACCGCGAAATGATCGGGCCTTCGCATGAATCGATCGGGCCTCGGCACACACGCGCGCTCGCCGGCTTTCGCTGCGAGCTGCAATGCACCCGATCGACGATGCCCTGTACCGGCAGCGTATAGTCACGGGGTCGGTGCCGACCGGTGAGCGCACGTCGAGGAGACTGTTCGTCGGCACATCCTTTCTGTCGGCATGAGGAGGGAACTGGGTGTCAGGAATGTGTCGGGAGAATTGCAGATGAAGCCGCTCAACATCGTCGTCCTCGGAGGTACCGGCTACGTCGGCAGCCACATGGTGCCGCGCCTGCATGCCGACGGGCATCGCATCAGCGTGCTTTCGCGCAACCGCGAACTGAATCGCGAACTGGGCGTGCTGCCACGCGTGCGCGTCGAGAACGCCGACGTGCACGACCGCGCAGCGTTGACGCACAAGTTTGCCGGAGCCGATGCCGTGATCAATCTGGTCGGCATCCTCAACGAGCGCGGTTCAGACGGGCGCGGCTTCCAGAGGGCGCATGTCGAGCTGACCGAGACGGTGATCGCGGCCTGCAAGGCCGCCGGGGTTCCGCGTCTGTTGCAGATGAGCGCGCTGCGCGCCGGAGATGGCGCCAGCCACTACCTGCGCACGCGTTTCGATGCGGAGACGCGGGTGCGCGACTCGGGCCTGGCCTGGACGATCTTCCGGCCATCGGTGATCTTCGGCCGAGGCGATGGCCTGTTCTTCCGCTTTGCCTCGCTGTTGCGACTCACGCCGGTGCTGCCGCTGGCGCGCGCCGAAGCCCGTTTCGCGCCCGTGTTCGTCGGCGACGTGGCGGAAGCCTTCGCGCGAGCGCTGGCCCACCCGCACTCGATCGGGCGCACCTATGAACTGTTCGGCCCGCGCGTCATCACGCTGCGCGAGATCGTGCAGTGGACCGCAGCGCTGATCGGCAAGCGGCGCTGGATCATCGGCCTGCCCGATGCGCTCGGTTACCTGCAGGCCCGCGTCGGCGAATGGCTGCCGGGCAAGCCGATCTCGCGCGACAACTTCCGTTCGCTGCTGATCGATTCGGTCGGCGAGAAGGACGGCCTCGGCGAGCTCGGCATCGTCTCGACGCCGATGGAACTGATCGTGCCGGCGATGCTCGGCGAGAATCCGCAGCAGCGACGCCTGGATCGTTTCCGCGAGCAGCACCGGCAGGCCTGATCCGGACGCAACGCAACAGGCGCGCTCTGGCACAATCGGCCGATGAAGATCTATCGGGTTGGCGGCGCGGTCCGCGACAGGTTGCTGGGCAGGCCATCGAGCGACGTCGACCACGTCGTCGTCGGCGCGACGCCCGAGGACATGCTGCGCGAAGGCTTTCGCCCGGTCGGCAAGGACTTTCCGGTCTTCCTGCATCCGCAAAGCAACGAGGAATACGCGCTCGCGCGCACCGAGCGCAAGACCGCGCCCGGCTACCACGGCTTCGCCTTCAATGCCGATCCCTCGGTCACCCTGGAAGACGATCTCGCCCGCCGCGACCTGACCATCAATGCCATGGCCGAGGATGCCGAGGGCCGGCTGGTCGATCCCTACGGCGGCAAGCGCGATCTCGAGGCGCGCCAGTTGCGCCATGTCTCGCCGGCCTTCGCCGAGGATCCGGTGCGCGTGCTGCGCGTCGCCCGCTTCCTGGCCCGCTTCGCCGCGCATGGCTTTGCCATCGCCGAAGAAACGATGACGCTGATGCGTGGCATGGTCGAAGCCGGCGAAGTCGATCATCTCGTGCCCGAGCGGGTCTGGGCGGAAACACGCAAGGCGCTGGGCGAAGCGACGCCGTCGGCCTTCATCGGCGCCCTGCGCGCCTGCGGGGCGCTGCGCGTGCTGTTTCCCGAGATCGATGCCCTCTATGGCGTGCCGCAGCGCGCCGAGTATCACCCCGAGATCGATACCGGCGTGCACAATGAAATGGTCCTCGACATGGCCGCGCGCCTCGCCCCCGGCGACGACCTGATCGGTTTCTGCGCGATGACCCATGATCTCGGCAAGGCGCTGACGCCCGCGCACGAACTGCCCAGGCACATCATGCACGAGGAGCGTGGCGTCGCGCCGTTGCGTGCGCTCGCCGAACGGCTGCGCGTGCCGAACGAGCACGCCGAACTCGCCGTGCTGTGCTGCCGCCTGCACCTGCTCGCCCATCGCGCCTTCGAGTTGCGCGCGGAAACCCTGCTTGGCCTGATCGAAAAACTCGATGCCTTCCGCAAGCCGCAACGCGTCGAACAGTTCATCACGGTCTGCGAAGCGGACAAGCGCGGACGGCTCGGTCTCTCCGAATCCGATTACCCGCAGGGCGCCTACCTGCGCGCTGCATTTGCGGCGGCCTGCGAGGTAAGGGCGGCAGCGTTTGTCGCCGACGGACTGCAGGGCCCGGCCATCGCCGAGGCCATGCGCAAGGAGCGGGTCAACGTGATTGCCCGGCTGAAGGATGCATGGGCGCAGCCGCCGGGTTAGCTTCGCAGGCTGGGGTGAGCTTGCGAACCCCAGCGCCGGCACTTCGGTCTTGCGGAAACACGCGTGAGTTGCAAGTGCGTTGGGGTTCGCTTGCGCTCACCCCAATCTACAAGGAGCGGAGCCAGGCGTCGCGCGTTTCGCAGGTTGGTGGTGAGCGCATGCGAACCCCAACATCGAGGTGTCGGAAAAGGGTCGACGCGTGTGTTGGAGCGAAAGCCGTTGGGGTTCGCTTGCGCTCACCCCAACGCGTTCCGTCGAATGCCTTCGGGAGGCGAAGTCACTGGGTCCCGGCCTGCGCCGGGACGACGGCAACTTCCTAGGGAGCCGAATAGCCGAGGAAGTCCAGGCTGGCCTGCAGCATCGCCTCGGTGCCGGTTTTCAGCGCGCCTTCGTCGACAAAGAACCTCGGCGAGTGATTGAACGCCACGGCATCGGTGTCCTTGTCTTTCGGCGTGCCACCGACGAAGAAATAGACGCTCGGCGCCGGCACGCTGTTGCCAAGCTGCGGGAAATCCTCCGAGGCGGTCCAGCGATCGGCAAGGACCACCGCCTCCTTGCCAAGCACCTTGACCAGGCTCGCGGTTACCCGTTCGGTAAGGGCCGGATCGTTGTAGTTGACCGGGTTGCTCGCCGATTCGACCGGGACTTCGAGGTCGATCGTGGCGCCGTGTGCGGCAGCGACATGCTCGGCGACCTGGCGCAGCTCGGCCAGGGCCTGGTCGCGCATGCCGGTGTCGAACGCACGCAACGTGCCTTGCAGGGATGCGCTGTCGGGCACGATATTGAAGCGTTGGCCGCCATCAAAGATCCCGAACGTCAACACCACGGGATCCTTGTTGATATCCATGCGCCGGCTGACGATCGACTGCGCCGACATGACGATATCGGCACCAGCAACGATCGGATCAATGCCTTTCCACGGCGTTGCACCATGCGTCTGCTTTCCATGAACGGTCATGCGGAAAGTGTCCGAACTGGCCATGATGCCGCCGGGCCGCAACGCCACCGTACCCACGTGGTACATCGATGTGACGTGCATGCCGAACAGTGCATCGGGCTTGAACTTGCCGAAGACGCCATCCTTGACCATCAGCGGGGCGCCTCCCTCTTCTCCGGCCGGAGCACCTTCTTCGGCAGGCTGGAAAATCACCATTACTTCACCCGGCAGGTCCTTGCGCAGGCTGGCCAGCGCACTGGCCACGCCGAGCGTGGTCGCAGTGTGCACGTCGTGGCCGCAGGCATGCATGACGCCGACCTGCTTGCCCTGGTACTCGCCCTTGGCCTTCGAGGCGAATGGCAGGTCGACCTCCTCGGTCACCGGCAACGCGTCCATGTCGGCGCGGATCGCCAGTTTCGGGCCGGGCTTGCCGCCCTTGAGGATGCCGACGACGCCGGTGTGGGCGATGCCGGTGCGCACTTCGTAGCCGAGCTTCTTCAGCTCGGCGGCGACGATCTTCGCCGTGCGCGTTTCCCGGTTGGAAAGCTCCGGATGCTGGTGCAGGTCGCGGCGCACGGCCGTGATGTGCGCGAGGCGCGCGTCGACCATGGCTTCGGTGGCCGGTTCCGCCGCGTGGACACTGGTCGCAGCGAGGGCAAGGGACAGGGCGGAAACGAGCAGATTGCGTTGCATGGTGATCTCCGGAAACCGGCCGACAGTCAAACGCACTTGGCCGGACGTTGCAAGACCATTCAATGGCAGGATCGGGAACCCCGCCTGCCCTCGCCCACGCGCGCGGATGCGCACGAACGCAGCGCCGGAGCGCACGGCGGCACGATGTGCTATCCGCGATGCTCGCGCCCGAGATATTCCTCGCTCTGCATCTCGATCAGGCGCGATTCGGTGCGCGCGAACATTGCCCGGTGGCGTTGCCCGTCGTAGAGATCGATGATCGGCGCGGCCGCCGAAAGCACGAGCTTGACGCCGTGGTCGTAGAGCTCGTCGACGAGTTCGACGAAACGCAGCGCGGCGTCCTCGGTCTGCGGGGTGAACTCGGGGACGCGCGAAATCAGCACGGTGTGGTAAGACCGGGCCAGTTCGATGTAGTCGGCGACGCCGCGCGGCCCTTCGCAGATCGCGTCGAAATCGAACCAGATCGCGCCGTCGGCTTCGCGCTTCACGCGGATCGGACGTTCGTTGACGTTGAGGATGAATTGCTCGCGCTCGCTGCCGCGCGCGACGCGATGGAAGATGTCCAGCAAGGCGCGTTCGGCGCGCGCATCGGGTGGCGTCTGGTAAACCGGCGCCTGCTTCAGCGCGCGCAGGCGCCAGTCGGTCGGCGAAACCAGTTCGACGATCTCGCAGTGCGCCTCGAGCAGGGCGATGGCCGGCAGGAAGCGTGCACGCTGCAGGCCGTCCGGGTAGAGATTCGCCGGCGCCGTGTTCGATGTCGTCACCAGCATCACGCCGTCGGCGAACAGGGCCTTGAGCAGGTTGCCGAGGATCATGGCGTCGCCGATGTCGAGCACGAAGAACTCGTCGAGGCAGAGCACGCGTGTCCTGGCGGCAATGCGCGCGGCCACGGTGACCAGCGGATCGCTGTGTCCGCTCAGCGTGCGCAGCTCGGCGTGGATGCCCTGCATGAAGCGATGGAAATGCACGCGGGTTTTTTCCTCGATCGGCAACGACTCGAAGAACAGGTCCATCAGGAAGGTCTTGCCGCGGCCGACGCTGCCCCAGAGATACAGGCCGCGCGGCGCCTTGCGCTTCTCCCCGCGCAGTCGCTGCCACAACGACAACGACTCGTTCGTGTCGAGATCGGCGGCCATGCGGTCGAAGGCGGCCAGGGCCCGTTGCTGGGCGGGATCGGCCTGCCACAGCCCGGCTGCCACGCCTTGCGCATAGCGTGCGCCCGGACGCACTGGTTCCGCGTTCATGCCGGCGAGCGGGCCCCGGGCAGGTGCGGGCGCATGGCGTTCTTGATGGCGCCACGCAGGTCCATCAGGCGGCGGTGGAAGAAATGGCTGGTCTCCGGCATGCGCACGAGTTGCGGCGAAACATCCAGATTCTCGACCCAGTCGAAGACAAGTTGCGGATCGACCACTTCATCCTCTTCGCCCTGCACGACCAGCCACGGGCAATCCGGCAGCTCGATCCTGTCGAAATCCCAGCGCCCGACCGGCGGAGCGACCGTGATCAGGGCATCCGCCTCGAGACGCCTGGCGTTGCGCAGGACCACATAGCTGCCGAACGAGAACCCGGCCAGCCACAATGAAACCGCCGGGCGGACCTTGCGCGCCCAGGCGACGATGGCGGCGAGGTCATCGCTTTCGCCGATGCCCTCGTCGAACGCGCCCTCGGACTTGCCGATGCCGCGGAAGTTGAAACGCACGGTATCGAGGCCGAGCTCGCGCAGGGAACGCTCGATGATCGTGACGACCTTGTTGTGCATGGTGCCGCCATGCAACGGATGGGGATGGCAGATGACGGCGATGCCGTGGCGCGCATCATCGGCGTCCGCTTCCGCCGGCGAGCAGCTGACTTCGAGTGCTCCTGCCGGTCCGGGCAGCAGGAAACTGGTCGGCTCCCGCGGGAATGATTCGGGGGGGTTCTGGCTGAGTTCGGGTTTCATGGTGGCGCATGATAGCGTGAAGCCCGCCATGCGCCCCCTGCCTTCATGAATCACCTCGCCCATGCCTTGCTGGCGGGCCCGGATCCGCAGCTCAGGCTGGGCGGCCTGATGGGCGATTTCGTGCGCGGCGCGATCGACCCGGCGCTGCACCCCGGCATTCGCGACGGCATTGCCCTGCACCGCGCCATCGATTCCTACACCGACAGCCACGCGCACATCGTGCGCGCCCGCGCCCTGTTCGATCCGCCCTATCGGCGCTACGCCGGCATCCTCATCGACATCTGGTTCGACCACCTGCTCGCCCGGGACTACGATCGCTGGTCGGACACGCCGCTGGAAGCATTCAGCGACGATCTGCTTGCCCTGCTGCGCAATCACGATGCCGAGCTGCCGCAGGGGCTGCGGCAGTTCAGCCGTTATCTGCACGCGCGCCGGTTGCCGGCCGCCTATGCGCGCCGCGACATGATCAGCGAAGTGCTGATTGGCGTCGGCTCGCGGCTCAAGCGCGCCAATCCGCTGGCCGAGGGCCTGCTCGAGATCTCTCGCCTGGAGCCCGAGCTCAAGGACACATTCGACGCATTCTTTCCGCAGCTGGCCGCCTTCGCCAGACAGAGGCTCGGCGTTCTATCCTCGAATGGGTAGATTGGTGGTGAGCGAATGCGAACCCCAACGATGTGCGCAGCCATTCTCCGTCCGCTGGTCGACTCGGGCCGATGTCGGGGCTCGCTCGCGCTCAACCCAACCTGCGCATGCAGGGCTGGACGAGGCCAAATCGCTGCGGCCGGGACCACCAATCCCCAGTCCCGGCCGCAGCACCCACCTGGCCTTTCGGTTCAATGCAGGCTCAACTCTCGTACGCTGTCTCGCCGTGATAGGTGATATCGAGGCCTTCGCGCTCCTCTTCCTCGCTGACGCGCAGTCCGAACAGCTTGCCCGCGATCAGGAACGAGACCAGCGAGACGAAACCGATCCAGGCGATCGTGATCAGCACGGCGATGGCCTGGATGCCGACCTGATGCAGGATCGAATAGCCGTCGCCGCCGTTGCCGCCGAGCGAAGGCGCGTGGAACACGCCGGTCAGCAGCGCGCCGACGATGCCGCCGATGCCGTGCACGCCGAATACATCGAGGCTGTCGTCGGCACCGAGCAGTTTCTTCAGGCCGGTCACGCCCCAGACGCAGATCACGCCGGCCGCGGCACCGATGGCAATGGCGCCGAACGGGCCGACCAGGCCGGCCGCGGGTGTGACGCCGACCAGTCCGGCAACGGCGCCGGATGCCACGCCGAGCGCGGAGGGCTTGCCCTTGGTGAAGCCTTCGGCGATGGCCCAGGCAACCACGGCCGCGGCGGTGGCGAACAGGGTGTTGATGAAAGCCAGCGCCGTGCCCGCGTTCGATTCGAGATTCGAACCCGCGTTGAAGCCGAACCAGCCCACCCAGAGCAGGGCCGCGCCGACGAAGGTGAGGGTCACGTTGTGCGGCTTGATCGCCTCGCGACCGAAACCGAGACGCTTGCCGACCAGGTACGCCCCGATCAGGCCGGCGACGCCCGCGTTGATATGCACGACGGTGCCGCCGGCGAAGTCGAGCGCACCCATGGCCAGCAAATAGCCGCCTGCGCCCCAGACCATGTGCGCGATCGGCACGTAGCCGAAGGTGAACCAGAGCACCGAGAACAGGATCAGCGCGGAGAAGCGGATGCGCTCGGCGAATGCGCCGACGATCAGCGCGCCGGTGATGCCGGCGAAGGTGGCCTGGAAGGCGATGAACACGTACTCGGGCAGCTTCACGTTTTCGGTGAACGTGTCGGCCAGCGTGTCCACGCTGACCCCGGACAGGAACAGCTTGTCGAAGGAACCGATGAAGGCGTTGCCGCCGACGAAGGCGAGGCTGTAGCCGAACACGGCCCAGAGCAGGATCAGCAGGGAGAACACGACCATGACCTGGATCAGCACCGAGAGCACGTTCTTCGAGCGCACCATGCCGCCATAGAACAGGGCCAGTCCGGGCACCGTCATCAGCAACACGAGCAGGGTGGAGGTCAGCATCCAGGCGACATCGCCCTTGTCCACGGTCGGCGTCGCGGCGGCGGCGGTTTCCTGGGCGAGTGCCGGCCCGCACAGGAAGGTGACCAGGACCAGCAGCATCGCCGCGGCGAAGGCGGGAGTGCGCACCCCGGATGTATCGTTCGATGGGAATTTCATGATGTCCTCGCGATGTGGGGTCAGAGGGCGTCCGCGCCGATTTCGCCGGTGCGGATGCGGATGGCCTGTTCGATCGGCGAAACGAAGATCTTGCCGTCGCCGGTCTTGCCGGTGCCGGCGACCGCCTGGATCGCCTCGATGACGGCGTCGACGCGGTCGTCGGTGACCACCGTTTCGATCTTCACCTTGGGCAGGAAATCGACGATGTACTCGGCGCCGCGATAGAGCTCGGTGTGTCCTTTCTGCCGGCCGAAGCCCTTGACCTCGGTCACGGTGATGCCGGAGACGCCGGCGCTGGAGAGCGCCTCACGGACCTCGTCGAGCTTGAATGGTCGAACGATGGCGGTAATCAGTTTCATGGCCACTCCCGTGGGTTGTGGAGGGCCGGCCGACGCGAGCCGGCCGGCGGATTCAGAAGTCCTTTGACAAAGTCAGGATGCCGGTTGCCTTGCCGACGTACTTGCCGAAGGCATTGGTATAGAAATTCTTGTCGGCATTGGTGTCGACATAGGCCAGCGACACGCCGAAGCCGTTGCCGAGATCCCGGGTCACGCCGAGGCTCCAGTCGGTGTAGTCGAGATCGCTGTAGCCATCGACCCGCTGGTGGCCGACATGGGCATCGAATGTCCACTTTTCGGCGAAGCCCTGGCTCAGGGCGAGGTCGAGGTAGCCGCTGCCGCTGGCGCCATCGATGCCGAACAAGTCGGTGAAGGCGTGGCTGTACTTGAGGGTGAAGATCGACCAGCCAACCGAGAAATAGCCTTCCAGGGTATCCGGATCGGTGAAGCCGGCCGGGTAGGATCCCGGATACCAGTAGTAGAGCAGGCCGACGTCATAGCTGACCGCCTCGCCCCAGGTTCCGCGGAACCCTGCATAGCCATCGAGTTCGAGGCTGCTGGAAACGCTGTCCTGGCCATCCGAAAGCCAGCTGATGTTGCTGCCCCAGCTTCCGGCGTAGAAGCCGCTGGCGCTGGCGTATTCGATCCCGCCCTGCAGGGCGGGATCGCGATTGGTCTGGGTCAGGCCGCGGAAGGCGTAATCGCTGGTCAGGGCCAGCGACCCGGTCAGGGCGGAGGGCTCTTCGGCCTGCACGGCGAGCGGCAGGCTGGAAAGGGGCAATAGCAGGCACAGCACCGGGATACGGTTCTTCATGGTTGACCTCGACAGTTTGGGAAACAAGCAACGGCACAAACAGTCGGTCAGCAATGAATTCGGGTACTCCCCAGCCCCTGGTTCATTCCGGAGATCCTGATCTGCTCGTCGTCCCGGCCCTTCGACAGGCTCAGGACTGGCCGGACTCTGTCCGGGCCGGGACGACGAACGAATGGAAACCAGGTTCTCCTCAGACCGAGTAATACATCTGGTACTCCAATGGATGGGTGGCGGCGCGGAAACGCGTGACTTCGCCCATCTTCAGATCGATGTAGCCATCGATGAAGTCGTCGGAGAACACGCCACCGGCCTTGAGGAACTCGCGATCCTTGTCGAGCGCCGCGAGCGCCTGGTCGAGGCTCGAACAGACCTGCGGGATGTTCTTTTCCTCTTCCGGCGGCAGGTCGTAGAGATCCTTGTCCGACGGCGCGCCCGGATCGATCTTGTTGAGGATGCCGTCGATGCCGGCCATCAGCATCGCGGAGAAGGCGAGGTAGCCCGAGTTCATCGGATCCGGGAAGCGGATCTCGATGCGGCGCGCCTTCGGATTGGTGACGAACGGAATGCGGCAGCTGGCCGAGCGGTTGCGCGCCGAATAGGCGAGCATGACCGGCGCCTCGAAACCCGGCACGAGGCGCTTGTAGCTGTTCGTGGTCGAGTTGGTGAACGCATTGATCGCACGCGCATGCTTGAAGATGCCGCCGATGTACCAGAGCGCGGTCTGCGAGAGGCCGCCGTAGAGGTCGCCGGTGAACAGGTTCACCCCGCCCTTGGCCAGCGACTGGTGCACGTGCATGCCCGAGCCGTTGTCGCCGACCAGCGGCTTCGGCATGAAGGTCGCGGTCTTGCCATTGCGATGGGCGACGTTCTTGACCACGTACTTGAGCGCAAGCAGTTCGTCGGCCTTCTTGACCAGCGAGTTGAACTGCACGCCGATTTCGCACTGGCCGGCGTTGGCGACTTCGTGATGGTGCACCTCGATGACCTGGCCGAGTTCGGCCAGCACGTTGCACATCTCGGCGCGCAGGTCCTGCAGCGAGTCGACTGGCGGCACCGGGAAATAGCCGCCCTTCACGGCGGGACGGTGGCCGCTGTTGCCTTCCTCGTAGCGCTTTGACGAGGACCACGCCGCTTCCTGGGACTCGATTTCGAAGAAGCACTTGCCCATGTCGTTCTGCCAGCGCACCGAATCGAACACGAAGAACTCGGGCTCGGGGCCGAAGAACGCCGTGTCGGCGATGCCGGTCGACTTCAGGTAGGCCTCGGCGCGCTTGGCCAGCGAACGCGGATCGCGCGAGTAGGCCTGCATCGTGTTCGGCTCGAGGATGTCGCAATAGAGGATCAGGGTCGGATCGGCGAGGAACGGATCGACCAGGGCGGTATCGGGATCGGGCATCAGGACCATGTCCGACTCGTTGATCCCCTTCCAGCCGGAAATCGACGAGCCGTCGAACATCTTGCCGTCCTCGAAGGTCGATTCGTCGATCGTCGCCGCCGGGAACGTGATGTGCTGCTGGACACCGCGGACGTCGGTGAAGCGCAAATCGACGTAGGCGATGTTCTTTTCCTTGATCAGCTTGAGAACCTTGTCTGCAGACATGGGTGAAACCTCGGATGGGGATTGGTAGCTCAACTACTGCAACCGCCATGCCAGATTTGCTGCGCTGCAAAAAGGCCTGTGCATCAATTACTTGGAAGCGCGCCAGGCGCACAGACGCGAACTGTCTGCACCATGATGGTGCTATTTCAGTCGCGAGTTCACGATACTGGTGCGATTGCACGCCGGCATCGCCGGAGAAGCCGCCTGCCCCGCGCGGGCAGCCCTGGCGCTGACGCGCTGCGCTAGCCGATCAACCAGGCTGCGAAGACGAGCCAGGCATCCGTGCGCATCACGAGCAGGCGGCCGATCTGCGAGGCGACGAGAATGCCCGCGCCCCAGAGGTAGGCCGGATGGACACGACCGATGTTCAGCCGGTCGTTGACCAGGCAGGGCAGGATGAAGAGGTCGGTCAGGAACAGGGCGAACTGCGGCCCATGCAGCGGACCCAGCTCGATATCCATGCGTGCGATGGCAGGCGTCAGCACGCCGATCGTCGCGATCAGCATGAGGCGCTTGTGGATGTCGCTGCGCTGCCGGAACCACAGTGCCGCGGCGACCGTTCCGATGAAAACCAGGATCGTGCCCAGCGGGATGGCGAGAAACGGGAGAGGCTCGATACCCTTGATGGCTTGACCGCGGGACGCCGCGGCGATGGCCGTCACGATGCCCAGCACGAACAAGGCCAACGCAAGAATCGCACCGAAAATGCCCAAGCGGCGATGCACGGCCACGCGTCCGCTGGCGACCAGCAGAGTCTGCGCGAGCAACAGCAGCATCCAGGCACTGAACAGTATTCCGTGAACTTGCACGAGCGGCGTCAGTGGCGCGCTCGTATGCGCCGATCTCAGAAAGAACGTCGGTGCAAACCCGATGAATACCGTCGTCAGCATGGCCACGGCCATGCCGACGTGGAAAAGGCGATCGGAACTGCTGCGGACAGACACGGCAACGGTGGACACGAGGCTCGCTCCGGAAAGGAAACCCATTTCTCTGTGGGAAAACAGGAAATGGCGGCCAAGTTGGCCATCGGAACCCGGGCAACCAGGCTGCAGCCGCAGCCGCTATCGCCGCACGGCGCCCCCGGGGCTCAGGGATCGAAGCCGTTGGCGAAGATCAGATCCAGGGTCGAGGCGACCTGGCGACAGGCGGAGAATTCGGAAACGATGAGTGCCGGCACGCCAGGCGACGTCGAGAACCGCCGCGTCAATGCGGTGAGGAATACGCCCTGGGCAAGGCCGGAGGTCTGGCGGACGAACGTGGCATTGCCCGAGGCATTGGTGGTCACGCTCGCGAAGATCGGCGGCGGACTGAGCTGGAAGAAGCGGCTGCCACCGCCGAAGCCGCTCGCATCGCAGCTGTTGCTGATATAGAAATGGATCTCGTAGCTGCTGTTCGGCGCGGCATCGAGCGAACCGGTGATTGTCGTCGTCAAGGTTCCCGGGTCATAGAGCGCGGACTGGATGAACGGCTTGTTGAGCAGTTCGTTGGGACCGCTGTCGGCATCGCCGGGATCGTTCGGGGTGACGCCGGCCGGCGCAAGATCGATGGCGAGGCCGCCATTGCCGCCTATCGATCCATTGATGACATCGACCTGGGCCGTGCCGTCGATGAACAGGCCTGCACCGAGGTTGTTCGCGATGCTCGTCGATCCGAACGGCGAGAACAGGTAGGGCTTGCCGACAAACGCTCCGGCGACATTGCCGGAGATGCGCACGCCGTCTCCACCGTTGCCGAAGGGCACCGCACCCACACCGATTCCGATGCCATTGGCGATCAACGACGTGCCGCTGAACGGGCTGTCGAAAATGGCGACGCCATCGCCCGCATTGCCCGAAATCAGGTTGTCGTGGATGGCGATGCCGGTGCTGTTCATGTCCACCGTGATGCCGCGACCGGCATTGGCAAGGGCCGCGGTTCCCTGCGCATCGAGGCCGATGATGTTGTTGCGGATGCGGTGATCCTGCGAGCGCGCATCGGAACGCGACGATCCGATGTAGATGCCGTCAGCGCCGCCGGCCGAGATCACGTTGAGCGTTTGCGGCAGCGGGTCGGTCGGGCCGCCCGCCGAAGCCACTTCGTCGCCGACGATGTTGTTGGTGGTGCCGCGACCGAACAGCAGGGTCGGTCGGGCAAGGGTGATGCCATTGCCGCGAGCGCTGCTGCCGCTGGCGTCGGTGCCGAAGAAATTGCCCTGGATGCGCACGCCGCCGACCGGACAGGACATGTTCACCGGACAACTCTCCTCACCCATCGCGATCGCCGCGCCGGCAAAGCGGTTGATGACGAGTCCGCGAATGACGCTGCCGCTACCCGCGCACAGGCCCGAGCCTGGAATCGCCGCGCCAACGACGAGGGCGTCGCTGGCACCTGCGAGGCTGCCATCGAGCTCGATCAGGAGGGTGGCGTTGCTGCCCTGGAACTGCGTGTTGAGGCTCGACCCGGGCTGCGAATAGCCATCGACGGTGATCGGGATATTGAATCGCGGCAACGGCGAAAGCGGGCGGATCGTGCGCGTCCCGCTGCCCGCGATGTTGAACACGATCGTATGCGGCGCGCAGGCCTGCCCTCCGGTGACCTGGATCGCGTTGGCGTCGAGGATGGCCTGGCGAAAGCTGCCGACGCCGGAATCGGACGTGTTGCTGACCGTGAAGGTGTTGGCCTGGGCGAAGGTTGCCGACAGCGCCAGCAGGGCGACGGGTACGCAACGTCCCGCCGTCGCGGCGCATGCCGGCAGGTCGCGCAGGATGCGTTCGCGCGCACTGCGAACCCGCGAGGAATGCCACATCAGGGTGTTCATGGAATCATCTCCGGCATCCCGCCAGCCCATCGGGCAGCACGGGTATCGCAAATGCATTTGCCAGGCCGGCGCTCACATCCCGCCCTCGAATCCGTGACGAAAGATGAGATCGGCGATCGCGCCGTACTCGAAGGAACCTACATCGCATCGCAGGCCGGCCACGCGCGGCGCGCCGCGTTGATCCGTGCCGAGTGGTGTGCCCGCATCGTCGACGCATCCCTGTGCCGTCGTCGTGTCGATGGCCTCGCTACCGGCCAGCAACGCATGCGTCAGGGTAGGTCCGCCGTTGTCCTGCAGGGGTCCGATCATCGATGGCGAAACGCTGCCACGGGCCGCATTTCCATTGCCCGAAAAGGAGCAGCCATCGAACGTACCGAGCAGATTCCATCCGTAGACTTCCAGCGCCCCGTTGCAATCGTCGTAGATCGGGGCGTTGAGGATCGTGTTGCCCGCGATCAGGGTATTCACCGCAACGAAGCGGGAGCCGGGATTGATCAGAACGCCGCCGCCAATGCCCCCCATTTCATCGTGATCATGGTCGGCATCGTTTCCGATGATTGTTGTGCCGTACACGTAAGTCGATCCGTCGCTTCTGATGCCGCCGCCATTGCCGTTCGTCCAGTTTCCACTGATGGTGCTGCTGACGACGTTCAATACGTTCGTACCAATCCCGGAGACCATGATCGCGCCACCGTCACGCGTCGCCTGGTTTCCATACAGGCTCGTTTCACTCAATCGGGCCGTGCCTTTTGCAAATACTGCGCCGCCGAGATACCCGGTATTCGAGCGCAGCGTGCAGCGTCGGATGTCCAGTGTGCCCGTGCTGGAGACGCCTCCACCCGAGGCAATGCTGGTGTTGCCTTCGATCGTGCAATCCTGAAGCGTCAATGAGCCCAGATTCATCACGCCGCCGCCGTTCGCGGTCGCAACATACCCGTTGCGAAGGCTTGCACGACCAATCGAGACCACGCGCCCGGCATCGACCGTCATGACGCGGTCAATCTGGTTGGCATCAATGATCGTGCTGCCCGCCGCAACGCCATCAATGAAGATCGCCTGCCCCGCGCTGAGCGGCGCGGAGAAGTTCAGATCACCATTGTCTTCGCCATCGGCGCCATTGGCGGGTCGCGTCAGCAGATAGACGCCGGCCGGGAGATTGATATGGGTCGCCACCGGGCCGGACAGGTGATTGGCCTGCATGATCGCGGCGCGCAACGAACAACTGCCGGTACCGGTCAGGCACAGGCCATCGGCAACGTCCAGGTCGACCTGGTCGGCGGTCGTGTTGACGTTGAAAATCACATCGGCATGCGCGATCGGCGAAGTCAGCGCCATCAGGCCGAGCATCCCGCACATCAGGAAGTGCCTGCTGCTCGACAAGGCGCGGGAGGGCCCTGCTACTGTGTTGGTGAACATTTCGGGTGTGGGTCCTGGGGCGCGCGGTTGATTTCACTACTCGCACCATCCCAAACAGGAATGCGCGCCGAATCCGGCCACGTTGCGGAATGCGATTCCGTACCGGGCGAGTTCCCTGGAACTGCGTGAGCCAAGGCCGACCTGGGCGCCAACGGGCGGACAACTCAGAAATCGTTCTCGATCATGTCCATGTTCACGGCATCGCCGGTATAGCTGGCCGAGCTGGTCGGCGAGATCGAGAAGTGGCCGCCGCCATTGGCCGCCACGTCCGGCCACCAGAGCGGATCGCCGGCGGCGAACCAGGTGAATCCAGTGAACACGCCGCTGCCGGCGTTGGCGTTGAAGTAGGCAATGAAGTCCGCCCAGGCCTGCGGCGCGTTCGTGGCGTTGGCATACAGGCCCATCTCGCCGAGATAGATGCGGTAACCGTGCGCGGCCGCCTCGTTGAGCGCCACCGAGATATGGTCGCGCGCTGCCGTGACCGAGGTGATCTGGGTGGTGCCGCCGCCTTCGTCGGCGTCGAGATAGGTATGCACTTCGGCCACGATCTTGCCGAGTGGATCGACGAGTGGCTGGCCCGCGCCATTGGCATTGAGCCAGCCGTACGCGTTGGACCGCTTGGTGGCGGCAGTGTCGTAGAAGTTCGACGTCCACGAGCTCGCCGCACTGTAGCCATTGCCGGGGACATAGATGGTCTGTGTCGCGCCGGTATTGCGGATCGCCGTTATCGCCGCCTGTGCCGATGTGAACCACGACATCGTCGACATGTTGTTGGGTTCGTTGACCAGGCCGAACTCGACGCGCGGATTGGCGGCGAAGATCGTCGCCATGCGCGACCAGAAGTCGGCAAACGCGGCGGTCGGCACGGCAGCGGAGCCGACCAGGTTGCCGCGATAGCGCGCACCGCCGGCACCGCCGGCACTGTTGGAATCCCACGGTTCGACGATGACGCGCATGCCCTTGACGTTGGTGGCGTAGTCGACGATGCGCTTGTAGTCGTCGAAGTAGGTCTTGTAGGGCCCGCTTGTCGCGGCTGGAATCGGACCATTCAGAACCTGCTGCATGCACTCCCAGGAAAACAGGAAGCGCAGCGTGGTCATGCGCTTCGCTGCAAAATAATCGATCAGGCGCTCGTCATGGCGCGGGTAGTTGGATCCTTCGACCGGACCGCCAGCCTGGTCGCAGTCCTGGTAGGCCATCTCCATGCCCATCACATTGGTGCCGCGGAATCCCGGAGCAGCGGGGTTGTCGAAGCCGTTGCCGAAGATCGGGTCGGGCGGTCCGGCTGGCGCGGATGCCTCGATGAACTGCCAAAGCGCCGGCGCGGCCTGCGACCAGATCGCATGACCCATGCCCGGAATCGCACACCAGTCGAGTGCGCGCGTGCAGCCGTCGTAGGCGACGCACGGCGAAACGAGCGCCGGAATCGTGCTCGCGCTGCAGCCCTGGGTCGCCGCGTAGTTGTTGCGCACGTTGACGCCTGCCGCAAAGGAAACACCAGAGGTGTTGTCGTTTTCGCCCCAGATGAAGGCCGCTGCCGGCAACGGGCAGGACACGCCGCCATTGCCGGTATAGGTGAAGTCCGGCACGCCCATGCCGTTGTTGACCGGGTACAAGGTGCCCGAGTGAATTCCAAGGCCACGGATCACGCCGGGCCCTAGACGACAACCGAGCGCATTGGTCATGGTCGCGCCGCCGCTGAAGCCGACCACGAAGACGCGCGTCGTGTCGATGCCGAATTCCGATTGCATTGCCGCGATCACGTCGGTGACGAATACGGCCTCACGACTGCGACCATCGTAGGTGTAGTACTCGAAGGTGCCGCCCGGCGCGTTTGGATAGACAAAGATCGCGCCGCTGGCGGCTTGCGCTTCCAGTGGCAATGCAGCGCGCATGGCGGTCCCGTTGCCGCCGTCGCCGTGCAGCGAAAAAACCAGCGGCAGGGCCGTTCCCGCGGGAAGTGTCATGGGTCGCGCGAGCACGAAGCTGCGCGTGACGCCACCCGATACGATGGTGCGGTTTTCCGACACGTAGGCGGCGTGGAGGTGGCTGCTCCAGGCGAGCACGACGATAACCACGACCAGCCACTTGGCAACTCCATGCATGCGTGCTTTTCCTGCTGGGCGAGGGGGTATTGCGGGTCCCGCCGTGGGCATCGCGGAATCCGGCCGCGACCCTGGTGCGGAGGATTGCGCCGACCGGGTTGCGCCCGCTTCGCAGTGGTTCGAATGAACCGTTTTCCCCGCAGCTACCAGCCGTTCGCGCATCAGCCTTCGAATCCGTTCCTGAACAGGGTGTCGAGGATCAGCCGGGCGATGCCGAACTGCGTGTCGTTGCCGGCGGCATTGGTGCTGGCGCCCGCGATCATCAGCCCTCCGTTGCCGACCGCGACTGCTTTCCCGCTATCGGTCTTGCTGGCCGCCACCGAGTAGCTGGCGAAGGAACGCCCGTTGATGCCGAACGTGGAGTCGAATGTGCCGTCCGGTTTCAGCTTGGCGACTGCCGCATAGGAATTGGTCAAGCCCGAATTCCGATACGTATCGCCGATGGCGAAAATGGTCCCGTCGGGCCGCACCTCGATATTGGCAAGCAGGCAACCGAAATCGCCGGTGTTGGTGGGAACCCGGAATTGCCGGGGCTGGCCGACGCCGCCCGATGGGTTGAATGCGGGATCCTGGCTGCCGTCGCCGAGCAATCGGTTGACCACGCAGGAGACACTGAGCGTCGCTACATTGGCCGTGAAGCCGGCAAAGGCGATCCGGCCAAGCGCATCGACGCCGACCGCGCTGGCCGCGCTGTAGCCCTGCAACGTGAAGTGCGCGCGTCCGTCCTGGTTCGGGCCGAAGTCCGGGTCGAGTTGCCCATCCGGCAACAGGCGGGCGATGGCGATGTCGACCAGGTTCGCTGGAAGGTTCACGGCGGCCTGGCCGACAATCAGGATCCTGCCGTCGGCCTGTAGCGCAATGGCCCTTCCGACGTCGCTATTGTCGCCCGAGGGTCCACCCAGGTCGAAGGACACCGTCTGGTAGCCGCCATTGCCGAAACTGGCATCAATCGAGAGATCGGACAGGAAACGCATGACGGCGAAGTCCGCATTTCCGTTCGGGCCGGTCATGCTGCCGCCGACCAGCAACTTTCCGTCGGCGAGCACCTGCAGCGATTCGCCGGTGCCATCCGAGGCGCTGTATTGATTGATGAACCCGGCACCGCCGCCGGCGCCCGGATCAAGTGCGCTGCCGTCGGCATTCAACATGGCCAGGAACACGCCCGGTCCCGTTTCACGGCCGAGGAACACGATGCGGCCATCATCCAGGCGCTGCATGTCGGCAAGCGTCGAATTGTGCGGGAAGTCGACAGGGGCCGGTTCGAAGCGGTCGAATCGGATGTAGCCGACGCCGCCCGGGCCAAAACTGGTGTCGTAACTGCCGTCGGCGCGCAAGCGCGTGGCACAGAACTTGGGAAAGAGACTCGTGAAGCCATTGATGGTCTCGGACTTGTCGCAGGTTCCCGCCAGCAGCATTTTCCCGTCGGGCTGCAGGCGCAGGATCTTGCCCAGGTCGTTGGGGCCGGATGAGACGTCGACCAGCTTGCGCCCGCCCGCAGCAAAACCCGGGTCGTAGTAGCCATCATCCGCGCCGGCAACGGGCGCATGCGCCGCCATCAGTGCGATCATTGCCGCGATCCGGTATTTCATGGTGTATTGCCTCCTGTCTGGATCGACCGTGCGGTAGATCGGCCATGGCAATGGCGGGCTCCGGCCCCGAGCCGCCATCAACCATGACAGGACGCATTACAGGAAACGGCACTGAAACCGGCCACTGCCATTCGATTCGGGTTGATCAGGTCATGAGCAAGACGCGGCACGAGCTTCCAGTCGGTCCCGCCATCGCGTGGGACGGCGGACTTTCGCCCGAGGTGCGCTCGCTGGCCGATCAGCTCATGCCGCTTTTCTACGATGACCTCAAGCGTCTCGCGCACCGCGAGCGCTCGCGCGTCGGCGCAGGTGCGACCTTGCAGACCACCGCCCTGGTCAACGAGGCCTACATGAAACTGCGCGGCTCGCAAGGCTGGAACAGCGATGTGCATTTCATACGCGCAGCCGCGCTGGCCATGCGTCATGCCCTGGTCAACCACGCGATTGCGCGCCTGGCCGGCAAACGCGGCGACGGGGCAGCGCACGTGTCGATCACCGCGGCACTCGATATCGCCAGCGACGACGATGCATCGATCCTCGCCCTCAACGAGGCCCTGGGCCGGCTCGCGACGGAATCACTGCGTCTCGCCCAGGTCGTCGAATGCCGCTATTTCGCCGGCTACGACGACGCCGAGACCGCGCTGGCCCTCGGGATTTCCGAACGCACGGTTCGTCGCGACTGGACGCTCGCCCGCGCATGGCTGCACCGCGAGCTGGCCGAAGCGGAATAAGCATCCCTTTGATACTCAGCCGGCATCGAACTCGGCGCGTGCGCGCGCCAGGCGCAGATGCTGCCGGTTGACGTCACGGCGCGAACTGGCCAGCGCCTGCTCACCCTGCTCGAGCAGGACCCGGGCCTCGTCGCGCTTGCCCTGGGCGAGCAGGCAATGCACGAGTTCGGCCGTGCTCTCGATGGTGCGACGGTCATCCCCGCCAAACTCGGGGATGAAGCGCGCCAGGGCTGTCTTGAGGGGTTGTTCTGCCTCCAGCCAGCGATGCTGGGCGGAGAGCGCCTTGCCAAGCCCGAGATGCGCTGCCTCGGCATAGATGTGCCGGCCGTCACCGACCTTCGAGAACACGGCCAGCGCATCGCGAAAGCCCTGTTCTGATCCCTGCGCATCGCCCGCGACCAGTCGTGCGTCGGCCAGGGCAACCATGCTGACGCCCGTATATATGTGGCCGGGGCCCAGGGTTTTTGCATAGATCGCGTGCGCACGCTGGAGCGAGGCGATCGCGCCCACGTGGTCTCCGGTCGCGGCCAGTGTCTGGCCCAGCCCGGTCAGCGCGACTGCGACATAACTGTGCTCGGGTCCGTAGCCCTGTTCATAGAGTTCGAGCGCTTCCCTGAAGACGGGTATCGCGGCACTGAAATCGCCGCTTTGCCGAAACGCCGAGGCCAACTGGTGCAATGCATTGGCGAGTGCCGGATGCCGGTCGCCGTAGAGCTGGCGGACGGATTCTGCGTTCTTCTCCAGCAACGGCACGACCTCGTCGAAGCGCCCCAGCGAAGTGAGCACCATGCCGAGCCGTTCGCGCAAGGTCAGCAGCGTGCCCGAACTTTCCGGGGTGGCCGGTGCGAGCAGGGCCAGCGCCTCGCGCAGCGGTTGCTCGGCATCGGCGATGTGTCCGTCTTCATAGATGTAGTAGCCACGCGCCGACAGCACTTCGGCGAGATCGTCCACGTTCGGCGACGGCAGGCGGCGCAGGGTGGCGATGGCCTGCTCGACCCACGCGATCGCCTGCGGGTAGTTGCCACGCTCGTTCTCGAGGTAGGCGCGTTCCTTCAGGATGCGCGCGCGAAGTTCAAGGACGCCATCGTGCGGCGCCGATGCCGCGGCCAGCGCGCTGTCGAGCAGCGCCTGTGCGGCGTCGAAGCGCTGCGCGGAAATCTCGGCCCGCGCCATGTCGAACTGCGCCTCGATGCGTCGCGGGTCGTCGCTGGCATAGGCAACCGCGGCCTGTGCCAGGCGGCGCCTGAGCAGTTCGTCGCTGCGCGGGTACTCGCCGAGCGCCCGATACAGGTTTCCGCTGACCCCAAGCAGCTCGATGCGGGTGTCGGCGTCGTTCGCGAAACCGAGCTCGATGCGCCGCGCACCGACGTCGACCAGTTCGCGCGCGGTCATTTCACGGCTGTTGCCGGCTTGCGGATCGTTCTGGCGGAACAGGTCGATGAGGAAGTTGCGCACCACGTCGGCGCGCGACAAGGCCCTTTCGGTCTCGAGGCGCGCCCGGTTCGCATACAGCGCCGCGCCGCTGACGGCCAGGACAAACAGGCCCAGGCCGGCAATCGGCAGCCAGTGGCGGCGCAGGAAGCGCGATGCCACATAGGCGCGCGCGCCGCTGCGGGCGTGGACCGGCAGATAGCGCAGGTGGCGATCGATGTCGCGCCTGAGGCCGACCACGGTGTCGTAGCGATGGCCGGGTTCCTTGCGCAGGCAGCGCGCGACGATCGCATCGAGGTCGCCCCTGACCAGGCGCGGCGCGACCGGTGCCGCCGGATTCGACGCGGCAACGCGGCTTGGCGAAGGCGCGTCGCGCTCGAGCAGCAACTTGAGCGCCTGCGCGGAGGGCAGGCCGCGCGTGCGCAGCGGCCGTTCGCCGCAGAGCAGTTCGAACAGCAGCACGCCGAGCGCGAATATGTCGGTGCTGGTGGTCACCGCCTCGCCGGTCAGCTGCTCGGGTGCCGCATAGTCGGGCGTGAACGGCGCAATCGTGTGATCGCCGGCACCCGGTTCGCCGGCGATGTCGATCAGTTTGGCGATGCCGAAATCGAGCAGCTTCACCGTACCTTGCGGCTCGATCAGGATGTTGTCGGGTTTCAGGTCGCGGTGGATCACGAGGTTGCGGTGGGCGAATGCGACGGCATCGCAGACCTGCATGAACAGCGCAAGGCGTTCGTGCAGGTTCGCGCCGCGCTCCCGGCAGTAGCGGGTGAGCGTAACGCCCTCGACATATTCCATGACGGTGAACGGCCGCCCGTCGCTGGTCGTGCCGCCATCGAGCAGGCGCGCGATGCCCGGGTGTTCGAGGCGGGCCAGGATCCGCCTTTCCGCGTGGAAGCGTTCGGCCTGCGCCGCGGCTTCGTGGCGCAGCAGCTTGAGTGCGGCCCTTTGCTCGAATGCCTTGTCGATGCGCGAGGCCATGTAGACCTCGCCCATTCCGCCGCGGCCGATCAGCGCGCCGACCTGCCAGGCGCCGAGTCGCGAGCCGGCCGGCAGCGAGGGCGAAGCATCCTGTGGCGCGGGCCCCGGCGCGCAATCGAGCGGACCCTGCGATTCGTGCGCGACCAGCAGCGATTCGATTTCGGCGAGCAGGCCGGCATCGCCGGCACACTGGCGCGCAAGGAACGCGCCGCGCCCCGCTGGCGGCAGCGACAGTGCTTCCGCGAACAGGCTTTCCAGCCGCTGCCAGCGTTCCGGGTGCATCGATCGGACCCCGTTTCCTCGTAGCGCCGATTCTGCGCCCGGATGGGCCAGCGGCATACAGCAAAACGCCGCCCGGAGGCGGCGTTGTCAGGAAGATCGGGCCGGCATCGGCGAGATCATTTGACCTGGCTGATCATCCACTCCACGGTGGCCCGGACCTGCTCGTCGCTCAGCGAGGGATTGCCGCCGCGGGCCGGCATCATGCCGCTGCTGCCGGTGTAGCCATCGGTGGCATGCTTGACCAGCGTGTCGACGCCGAGCGCGATGCGCGGGCCCCAGTGTGCCTTGTCGGTCAGCTTCGGCGCGCCGCCGGCGCCGGTCTCGTGGCAGGCATGGCAAAGGTTGCCGAAGATGGTCTTGCCGTCGGTGGTGCCGCCATAGGCGACCTGGGATGCGGCGGCCGCCTTGGCCGCTGCCGCGGCGGCTTCGATGGCCGCGCGACCGGTATCGCCGGCATAGACGCCGCCCACCGGGGCGATGCGCTGTTCGATCACCTTGCCGATTCCCGGATTCTGCGGCGACGGGTGTTTGCCGTAGATATGCCATCCAAGGCCGATCAGCAAAATGCAGACCAGGACCAGGAAGGCGATCAGCTGGGCGAAGTGCTTGAGAAAGACCGCATCGGTCTGGGGAACAGGATTGGTCACGAAGCCACCTCATGCGGGCGCCCCGGCCAAGCGCCGGCACGCCAAAAAAGACGGTCAAGTATAGCCAGCCCGGGCAGGTCGCGGAAGACCGTCCGCCGCGCGCGACGCCGCCCGGCGTATCGGCGGCTGCGGCAATGGGTCGCGGTGCTGGCCGACGCGGTGGCTGGCTTGATTCGGGTCAAGGGTGCGGGCAGCCATCGGGGGCATTGTTCGGGCAACGCCGGCCCGATGCCGGAGATCCCGAGGATCCGTGAATGTCCCGCACGTCGACCGTTTCCACTCCACGCATGATCGTCACGGCCGTGGCCATCGCCCTGCTCGCTGGCGCCCCGCTCCCGGGCGCTGCCGAAGAGGCGGCCCACTCCGGCCCCGTCATCGACGTGCGCTACCGCCACGAAAGCGTCGACGACGACGCGTTCGCGCGCAGTGCCGAGGCCGACACGCTGCGCCTGCGCCTCGGCTATCGCTGGCTGTTCGCGCCGGGCTGGCAGTTGTACGTGGACGGCGAGCATGTCGAATCGCTGTTCGGCGACAACTACAACAGCACCGCCAACGGCAGGACCTCGTATCCGGTCGTGGCCGATCCGGAAGCCGACGAAATCAACCAGGCCTGGATCGGCTACAGCGACGAGTCATTCAGCGCCGCGCTTGGTCGCCAGCGCGTCATGCTCGACAACCAGCGCTTCTTCGGCAATGTCGGCTGGCGCCAGAACGAGCAGACCTTCGACGCCTTCTCGACCGGATATGCCTTCGGCAACGGCGGGCCGAGCCTGCGCTATGTGTACCTGGATCGCGCGTTGCGCGTGTTCGGCCACGAAAATCCGAATCCGCTGCTGCGCGAGTGGTCGCTCGACGGTCACCTGTTCCATGTCGACCAGGCATTGCCGCTCGGCTCGCTGGCGGCCTATGCCTATCTCGTGGAAAACAACGACGTGGCCACCCTTTCGACACGCACGCTCGGCGCGCGCTGGACCGGCAAGCACGCCTGGAGCGGCGCAACGCTCGGCTGGACCGTGGAATGGGCCGACCAGTCCGACTACGCCAACAACCCGGTCTCGCAAAGCGCACGCTATCGGCTCGTCGAGCCGAGCATCGAAGTCGGCGGCATCACCATCAAGGCCGGCTGGGAAGTGCTCGGCGGCGATGGCCAGAGCGCGTTCAGCACGCCCTACGCCACCCTGCACGCGTTCAACGGCTGGGCCGACCGCTTCCTGACCACGCCGGTGAATGGCCTCGACGACCGCTACCTCGGCGTCGGCGGCAAGATCGGCAAGGCGGCGTGGTCGGCGAACTACCACGATTACCGGGCCGATCACGGCAGCCAGGACTATGGCCACGAATTCGGCGCTTCGATCGGCTACCCGTTCAACAGCCACTTCAGCGGATTGCTCAAGCTGGCCGACTACCGCAGCGACGGTTTCGGCACCGACGTGCGCAAGCTCTGGGCGAGCGTCGAGTACCGCTACTGACGGCTGGCCGCGGCGGAGCGCGGCAGCGCGCTCACAGCAGCCACAGGCCGCCCAGCAACGCGAGGTTGATCGCGGCGATGCCGATGATCATCGGTCGTGCATAGGCCATCCCGCCGGTGGCGAACGCAGCGATGCACTTGACCAGCGAATTGGTCGCGAACGCCGCTGCAAGGGCGAGGCCGGCCTCGCCGACCGGCAGCGCCGACGTGGCGCTGAGCTGGCCAAGCGAGACGGCGGCCGCATGCACGTCGGCCAGTCCGGCCATGGCGGCCGCGATGATCACGCCGCCGCCGCCGAGCCAGGCTTGCAGTGCCGCAGACAGCAGCAGGGCCGCGCCGATGATCGCGGCGAACAACAGCGCGTGGCCGAGATCGAACGGGCGTTCCGCGGTCGTGTCCTGGTCGACGCGCGGCAGCCTGCCCCGCGTGCGCAGGAAGGACAGGAAGGCGACCAGGGCCGTCGCCGCTCCGGCCGTGGCGAGCGCCGGCGCGACCTCGCGCAGCAGGTCGACTGAAAGCGCGGCGAGAATGACGACCAGCTGGATCACGGTGGCGACATTCGACATCAGGCCGGCGGCCACGGCCGCGTCGCGCGTGTCGGGCGCCGCGCGGGCACGCTGGCCCATGCTGCCGATCGTCGCTGCGCTGGAGACGAATCCGCCGAGCAGGCCGGCCAGCAGCAGCCCGCGGCGCGCGCCGAGCAGGCGCAGGGCGATATAGCCGGCCGCATTGATCGACATGACGAGGACGACGAGCAACCACAGCTTGCGCGGATTGAGCACGTCGAACGGATCCACCGTGCGGTCCGGCAGCAAGGGCAGGATGACCAGCACCGATGCGGCGAGCAGGAGCAGGTCGCCGAGCTCCGCTTCGGTGAGCACCTGCCGGGTGAAATGATGCAGGGCCTGCTTGAAGGCCAGCACGATGGCCACCACGACGTAGAGGGCCGCGGCAACCTGCGGCTGCCCGGCGGACAGGGCGCCAAGCAGGAACACGACGTACAGGGCCATTTCGCTGGTCAGGCCGCGATCCTCGCCGTTCGAGCGCAGGTAGCCGACCAGGACCAGCGCGGCGATGGCGAACGCCGACAGGATCAGGACGCCGTTGCCGATCATCGCGCTGATCGCGCCGGCCAGCGCCGCCAGCGCGAACGTGCGTACGCCGGCAGGCTTGCGTCCCGGCCCGCTGCCCTTGCTGCGTTCGCGTTCGATGCCCACCAGCAGCCCGCCGCCGAGCGCGGCCAGCAGCTGGTACACCATGGTCATGTCGAAGGTGGGCATGCCGGTGCTTGCGCCTCAGGACAGGAATCGGGCGAAGACGCCCCAGGGATTGTGCGCGATCGCCACGGTGATGATGAAAGCATAAACCAGCAGTGCGGCGATGAGGCTGGCCACCTGCGCCTGCCGGGTGCGACCGCGCCGCAGGGCAAGAACACCGAGCACGATGTAGACCACCAGCAGCAGCACCTTGACCGTGAGCCAGGCCTGCACGAACGGATACTGGTGCAGCAGCGTGATCAGCATCAATGCCGCGGTCAGCAGGGTCGTGTCGATCGTGTAGGAGAGCATGCGCAGCGCGACATGGTTGGTGTAGCGCGAACGCACCAGCATGAGGATCCCGCGCAGCGTGAACAGGCTGCCGGACAGGATCACGCAAAGGATGTGGACGAACTTGATCTGCGGGTAGAACTCGATCATCGGGACAGGATGCGCCGTGGAAACATGAGGGGAAGATTACCCGCGTGCGGAGGAGATCGCCCGATTCGATGATCGATCGGGCCGTGGCGGCAACTGCACGATGCGCGCGACGCGTCCCTTCCAGACCGGACACCAGTCCGCCGCGATGTACCAGCCGGCTTCGGCACGCAGGGGAACGCGGATGCCGTCGCACACGGCATAGTCGAAGAAGCGGCCTTTCCAGGCGACCGCGCGGTAGCTGCCCTTCTCGCGCATCCAGCGCGCCGGCGTGAATACGCTGGCTACCTCATCGTGCGCATTGAAGCGGAATTCCATCGAGACGCGGGTTTCACCGCAGGCCAGGCTTGCCAGTGCGCTCGCATCATCGATCGCGGTCCAGGCGACGCCGGCCTCCGGCAACAGTGCCGCGGGCGACCACACCGCTTCGGCAAGAAAGCGCTGCAAGGCGGCCTCGTTGATCTGGCGGTTGCCGCGGTCCGCGCCGAGGCGGATCAGCGAGCACAGGCGCAGCTCGCTGCTCGCTTCGCCGTCGAGCAGGCGATCACGGACATCGAGTGAGAGGCCGGCGCCGATGCCGATGCGGGCCAGCCACTGGAATCCCTGCGAACGCGCGGCGATGACCTGTTCGGCGTCGAACTCGAGCCAGCGCGAACTCGTGCAGGACGTGCGCAGGCTGCCGAGCTGGCGCAAGCAGGTGACGGCCGGCAGTTGCCGGTCCACGGGCAGCACGTGCTGGAAATATCTCCTGACCGGCGCGGGCAGTTCCTCGAGACCCGCGACGGCGATGCGATCCCCGCTGCTGCCGGCCTGCAATTGGCGCGCGCCGCGCTCGTCGTCGGACCGGATCGCCATGCGCCGCCGCTTCGCGACAAGGCCCAGGGCGATCAGCGCAAGCGCCGCGGGAGCGGCGAACGTTTTCCAATCCATGGCGGAACCCCGTCGCTATCCTGGCCGGCCGTCGATGCGCGGCGTCACGAAGATCCACAGCGAGCGCAATACCCATGGCAGCAAGGCCACGAGCCAGGCGATCGCCGCGAAAACCAGCCAGCGCGGAGCGTCGTGGGCAAATTCGGCGATGACGCGGATGACCACGACGCCCTGCAGGAGGAGGAAGGTCAGCCACGGAATCGTTCCCATCTCGAGCGGACGGCCCGAGTGCCCCTGGGTGACCCGCGTGACCATCGCCACCAGCATCGAGCCGAAGAAGCCGACGGTCAGCGCATGCACCGGCGCGCGACCAAGCAGGACGCCGTAGTCCAGCCAGGCCAGCAGGCTCTGCAGCGCGTAGAGCATGAAGGCAACCGGCAGCCAGGCAAATGCGACATGCAGGACGAGGAGCAGCCCGGGCCGCGTGCATTTCCACGGCTGCCAGGCAAGGCTGTGATAGAGGAACACGGCCGCCAGCGGCAGGTCGGCCAGCCACAGCAGATCCTGATGATGGAATACGTCCAGGCCGATGTGCGCCAGCAGCAGTGCCCATGCCACGGGCAGGCTCCACACCGGCCGCACGGCCTGATAGTCCGTGCCGATCGCACTGACGCTGAAGAACGGCACCATGCGATGGCAGACGGTGAAGAAGATCGGCAGCAGCAGGCCGAAGGTGCCGAGCTTGATCGCCACCTGGGCGAACTGCCATGGCGCGCCGAGCGTGAATGCGGCGAAAGCGGCCAGGCCGCAGGCGCCGATGAGCAGCGCGCAGTAGCAGGAAATGGCATGCATGTCGCGTCCCCGGTGCGCGACCAGGACGCGACCCAGGGCGATCAACGCGGCGACCCAGCCGGACAGCATCAGGCCCAGGCCGACGAGCAGCAGCGGCTTCATGTCGAGCAGGCCGAGATGGACCAGCAGGTAGCCGCCGAACACGCCGATGAAGACCGGAACGTAGTGTTTGCGGGTCAACGCCGGCTGCCCCAGCCAGCGCGGGAACACGGTCAGCAGGAAGCCGAAGATGAAGGGCGGCAGCATGCCGTACTGGGTGAAGACCGCGTGCGCCCAGCCGGCCGGCACCGGCGTGGCCGGGAACGCGAATCCGAAGTAGCCGGAGGCGAGCACGCAGGCCCACCACAGCATCGAGACGATCAGGGCGGCGGCACCGGCGAAGAACATCATGCGGTGCGGCGCGCTGGCCAGCAGCGCCGGCAAGTCGGCCAGCGCCGCGCGCATCCTGCTGTTTTCGAGGTTGGCGAATTCCATGATGAAGCCGAGATTGACGTTCTCGGCCTGGATCGTGCGTGCGTCCGGATAGCCTCTGGGCTGGACCTGTGCATTCATTTTGCTGTTCCGCCGATGCAATGATGTGGGCGCGCAACCCCCCCGGATTCCGGCATCGGGAGCCGCCGCCTCCACCGCAGTATCAGGAACGATTCGCATCCGCGCCTTGATCAGGATCAGGTACGCGCGAAAAAATTCCGCGGGCCCGCCTGAACAGGCCCGCGCTCGCGCATACCGGGCCAGTGGCGCAGGCCGCACCCGACCCTGGCGCCTCGCGGCAACGCCATAGCCACGCCCTATCAATGGCATCGGCAAGGTCGATTTCATTAGTTCGTATATGTCTAATATAATATATGCGTTGTCAGGCATACGAGGTTCGCCGCCTGGCCATCGCCCAAACCCCAAGGAGCTGACATGACCGACACGACCGTTGCCAACCGCTTGCCCGGGCTCAACCAGCCCGCCCCGGATTTCACTGCACGCACCACCCAGGGCCAGAAGTCCCTGCAGGACTACCGCGGCAAGTGGCTCGTGCTGTTTTCGCATCCGGCCGACTTCACTCCGGTGTGCACCACCGAGTTCATGGCGTTCGCGAATCGCGCCAAGGATTTCGCTGCGCGCGACTGCGAGCTCCTCGGCCTGTCGATCGACAGCGTCCACTCGCACATCGCCTGGACCCGGAATATCCGCGAGAAATTCGGGGTCAGCATTCCCTTTCCCATCATCGCCGACCTCTCCATGGAGGTAGCGCACGCCTACGGAATGGTCCAGCCCGGCGCCAGCGACACCTCTGCGGTTCGCGCGACTTTCGTGATCGATCCCGAGGGCATCCTGCGGGCAATGGTCTACTACCCGATGTCCAACGGCCGCTCGGTCGACGAGTTCCTGCGCCTGCTGGACGCGCTGCAGACCAGCGACGCCAACAAGGTCGCAACACCGGAGAACTGGCATTCCGGCGAACCGGTCATCGTGCCGCCGCCGGCGACTGTTGCGGAGGCCGAGGCCCGCGAGAGCCAGGGCTACGAATACACCGACTGGTACTTCAGCAAGAAGTCGCTCTAGAGAACGCACGCCGGGTATCCGCGGATACCCGGCTGCCCCATCCGCAGGAGTCCCCATGCAATCCCAACCGCAGGTCACCCCGTTCCATCACGAAGACAGCGGCACCTGGAGCTACGTCGTCCGCGACCCGGCCAGCAACGCCGCGGCCATCATCGATCCGGTGCTCGATTTCGATCCGAAGTCCGGCTCCACCAGCACGCAATCCGCCGCGATGCTGCTCGAGCATGTCCGCGACCACGGCCTGGATGTCGCCTGGATCCTCGAAACGCATGCGCACGCCGACCATCTCTCGGCCGCCGACTGGCTGCTGGGCCTGCTGCCCTCGGCGCAGCTCGGCATTGGCGAAGGCATCCGCACGGTGCAGAAGGTCTTTCGCGGCGTCTTCAACCTCGGCGAGCGATTTGCCGTGGACGGCTCGCAGTTCGGACGCCTGTTTGCCGACGGCGACAGCTTCGGCATCGGCGCTCTTTCGGGCCGCATCATCGCCCTGCCCGGGCATACCAGCGACAGCGTCGGCTACCTGATCGGTGATGCGGTTTTCGTCGGCGATTCGGTGTTCATGCCCGACGCCGGTACCGCGCGCTGCGACTTCCCTGGCGGCGACGCGGCGACGCTCTACCGGTCCATCCGCGAACGGCTTTTCGCGCTGCCCGATGAAACGCGCGTGTTCGTCTGCCACGACTATGGACCCGGTGGCCGCGAGAAGGCGTGCGAGACTTCGATCGGCGAGCAGAAGCGGGCGAACATCCATGTCCGCGATGGCGTTTCCGAGCAGGACTTCGTGCAGATGCGCGAGACGCGTGATGCCACGCTCGCCATGCCGACGCTGATCCTGCCTTCGGTGCAGGTCAACATCCGCGGCGGCCGCCTTCCCGACCCGGAGGACAACGGCGTGCAGTACCTCAAGCTGCCGCTCAACCAGTTCCGCAAGACGACATGACCTGCGCATCCAGGCCGCTGCCGGCCCGCTGCGCGACCGGCGCAAGCACCGATTGACTGCCACGTATATTAGCTATATCTTATTTAGAGGGTGCGATTTCATTGCATCTCCCTTTTGCCCAAGCAGGAAACCCCATGACCTTGACCGCCCAGGATCTAGTTGCCGATGCCCTGACCAAAGTCTGCGAGGTCGATGCCGAGCGCCTGCTCGCGCTGCGTGCCACGGGAGCACCGGTCATCGACGTGCGCGAGCCGGCCGAATACGCCGCCGGTCACGTGCCGGGCGCGGTCAATATTCCACGTGGCGTCCTCGAGTTCGAGGTCGACGGCCATCCGGCCGTCAACTGCAGGAAGGACCCCGCGCTGGCCCATCGCAACGACCCGGTGGTCCTTTATTGCCGCAGCGGTGGGCGCAGCGCGCTGGCTGCTGAAGCACTCAAACGTTTGGGCTTTCGCGAGCCGCTCTCCCTGAATGGCGGATTTTCCGGGTGGACGGCCGCAGCGCGCGCGATCGAAGGCGGGAACACGCCATGAACAAGGCTCGTCCTCGCGCCAAGGACACGGTCCCGGTCGCTTCCAGCCTGGCCAGCCAGATGGATGCCCAGGCCGAGACGGCCGCCGAGTTGCTCAAGGCGATGGCCAGCCCGCAGCGGCTGCGCGTGCTCTGCCTGCTGCTCGATGGCGAACGCTCGGTCGGACAGATCAACGAGCAGGTGGATTTGAGCCAGTCGGCGCTGTCCCAGCACCTGGCGGTGCTGCGCGAAAGCAACCTGGTCAATACGCGGCGTCAGGCCCAGACGGTCTTCTATTCGGTCGCGCCGGGGCCGGTGGACGCCATCATCCGGACCCTGCACACCATCTATTGCAAGCCGCCCGCCGCAGGCGCGGCCCGCAACCAGGCGCATTGAGCACGCATGATGAACTTCCTCAGATCAATGTTGGCTGGTGGATCCAGCCAGGATTTCGACGCAACCGCGGCCGCCGCCGCGATCGATGCGGGCGCTCCCGTAGTCGACGTCCGCGAACCCGACGAGTTCGCCAATGCCGCGATCCCGGGGTCGGTCAACGTGCCCCTCGGCCGTATCCAGATGCACGGCGTCGACGCCCTGCGCAGCGCCGGCATCGATGTCGATGCGCCCGTTCTCGTGCTGGCATGCCGCAGCGGCGCACGCAGCGGCAACGCGTGCCTGGTTCTGCGCGGCGCCCTCGGCGAACGCGCCAGGAACCTCTCCGGCGGCGTGCTGGCCTGGAATTCGCGCGGGCTGCCACTGACGCCGGGCGGACGCAGCATCGCGTGAGGGTGTGATCGAACGGCGGCGGCTGCGATGCAGCGCCGCTGCAAGCCGTTTCGCCCCGCGATCTTCATGCAGCAAGGGCGCTGCATCGGGCCTGCCTTTGTTTCATTGATCCCGCCACGCCCTTCTCGCGCTCGACCGGCAGCCACGACGCTCCGGCACGTCCATTCGGGACCCGGGCTGGAGCACCGCGCCGGATATTATATAAGCTACTTGTAATTTAGATGATGCTTAATTAGTATGCGGTTGACTCAAGTCAGTTCTCATTGTGTCGCGGCGGAGCACCGTAAGCACAACCATCAGGAGTAGCGATCATGGCGAACATCATGGTTCTTGGCGCAGGACTGGGCGGCATGGCGGCGGCCTACGAGATTCGCGCCGCGATCGGCAAGGATCACGCGATCACGGTCATCGGCGAGAGTCCGCACTTCAATTTCACCCCGTCCAATCCCTGGGTCGCGATCGGCTGGCGCAAGCCGGCCGACATCCGCATCGAGGCCGCGCCGGCCCTGAAGAAGCACGCGATCGATTTCATCGATACCGCCGCGGAAGCCGTGATTCCCTCGGAAAACAAGGTGCGGCTCACCGATGGCCGCGTCCTCGATTACGACTACCTGGTCATCGCCACCGGGCCGCGACTCGCCTTCGACGAGGTGCCCGGACTCGGCCCCAGTTCGGGCTTCACGCAATCGGTCTGCACCGGCCCCCATGCCCAGGGCGCCTGGCAGGCCTACGAGGATTTCCTGCGCAACCCCGGGCCGATCGTGGTCGGCGCCGTGCAGGGCGCGAGCTGCTTCGGACCCGCCTACGAATTCGCCATGATCCTCGATGCCGACCTGCGCAAGCGCAAGCTGCGCGATCGCGTGCCGATGACCTTCGTCACCTCGGAGCCCTACATCGGGCACATGGGCCTCGGCGGCGTCGGCGATTCCAAGAGCCTGCTCGAATCGGAGCTGCGCCAGCGCCACATCAAGTGGATCACCAACTCGCGCGTCACCGCGGTAGAGAAGGGCAAGGTCAAGGTCGACGAGATCGACAGCAAGGGTGCCGTCGCCCACTCGCACGAAGTGGCATTCGACTACGCCATGCTGCTGCCTGCCTTCACCGGCGTGGCCGCCGTGCGTGGCATCGAGGGCCTGACCAATCCGCGCGGCTTCATCATCATCGACGAACACCAGCGCAACCCGACCTTCCGCAACATCTTTTCGGCCGGCGTCTGCGTCGCGATTCCTCCGGTCGAGGTCACTCCGGTGCCGACCGGCGCGCCGAAGACCGGCTTCATGATCGAGTCGATGGTCACTGCGATCGCGCACAACCTGCGCGACGACCTGGCCGGTCGCGAAGGCAAGGCGCGGGCGACCTGGAACGCCGTCTGCCTGGCAGACATGGGCGACACCGGCGCTGCCTTCGTCGCCCTGCCGCAGATCCCGCCGCGCAATGTCACCTGGGCCAAGGTCGGCAAGTGGGTGCATTTGGCCAAGGTCGCCTTCGAGAAGTACTACCTGCGCAAGATGCGCACCGGCAATACCGATCCGGTCTACGAGAAGTACGTGCTCAAGGCGCTCGGCATCGTGCGGCTGAAACCCGAAAAGGATGCATGAGGGTTAGCATGACGTCGCCGTGCACGGCACGGCGAAGTCCAACCATCCCGAGGACACTGTTGATGAACTTGAAGAATACCGAAGACCGCTACGGCACCCTGTCGATCGCCATGCACTGGCTCATGCTCGCGCTGCTGGTCGCAGTCTACTCGTGCATCCTGCTGCGCGAGGTCTACCCGAAAGGCAGCGACCCGCGCGAAGCGCTGAAAACCTGGCACTTCATGCTCGGCCTGAGCGTGTTCGGCCTGGTGTTCATCCGCCTCGCCATCCGCCTGCTCGGCGCGTCGCCGAAGACCGTCCCGGCGCCAGGCATCTGGCAGCACCGCCTCGCCGCGCTCATGCATCTCGCCCTGTACCTGTTCATGATCGCGATGCCGCTGCTCGGCTGGCTGACCCTGAGCGCCGCTGGCAAGACGATCCCGTTCTTCGGACTCGAACTGCCCGCGCTGGTGGGGGAGGACAAGGAGTTCGCCGGGACGCTCAAGGATCTGCACGAGACGATCGGCGAGATCGGCTACTACCTGATCGGCCTGCATGCAGTGGCCGCGCTTTTCCATCACTACGTCGTTCGCGACAACACCCTGTTGCGCATGCTTCCCGGCAAGGACCGGCCGCTCAACACTGCGCGCGGCGGCAAGTCCTGACCAACCAGGCCGCGGGTCCACCGACTGCCCGCGGCCAGCGCTCTTCGAGTCGGCACACATCATCCGAGGATTGGTCGCATGAACATCGATCGCATCGTTCTCGCATTCGCCGGCAGCATGATCCTGCTGAGCGTCCTGCTTGCGCAATTTGCTTCGCCCTGGTGGCTGCTGCTGACGGTTTTCGTCGGCGCCAACCTGCTGCAGTCCTCATTCAGCGGCTTCTGCCCGCTGGCGTGGATCCTGCGCACGATCGGCGTGAAGCCGGGCCCGGCGTTTCCGGCCTGAAGCCGGATCCCCTGGCGACTGGCGTCATCCCGAACAAAGACAGAGGTACCCCATGCATTACATCGTTGAAACAGCAAAACCCTTCGAAGAGGCATCCGCAGCACTGGACGCCGCGGTCAAGGCACACCAGTTCGGCGTGCTCCATGTACACGACCTCGGCGCGACCTTGCGCGGCAAGGGCATCGAATTCGGCGAACAGTGCAAGGTGTTCGAAGTCTGCAATCCGGCGCAGGCCGCGAAGGTGCTGTCCGCCGACATGCGCATGAACATGGCGCTGCCGTGCCGCATTTCGGTCTATACCGAAAAGGGCAAGACCTTCATCGGCATGATCCGCCCGCAACCCCTGCTCGGCCTGCTGTCGAAGGATCCCGAGCTGGCTCCGGTCGCCGCCCAGGTCGAGGACGCCACGACGCAGATGATCGACGAGGCTGCGCAATGAGTTTGTCGCTTCGCCATATCGCCGGCCTGCTCGGCGGCGCCGTTCTCGTCGCCTGCAGCCAACCCGCGCCGGAAAGCGCCGGAAAGCCGGTGCCGCCGCCGTTCGAAACGCTGCAGGCCGCGGCCGAAAGCACGCACAGCGAGCAGATCTGGGATGGCGTGGTCGAAGCGGTCAACCAGGCGACGGTGTCGGCGCAGACCAGCGGGCGCGTCATCGAGCTGCCCTTCGACGTCAACGACACCGTGACGCAGGGCGCCATCATCGTGCGCTTCACCGATGTCGAGCAGAAGTCGGCGAAGAGTCGTGCGCAGGCGCAGATCGCCGCGGCGCAGGCGAGTTACGACGAGGCCCAGGCGTCCTACAAGCGCATCGCCGAGGTCTTCGCGCGCCAGCTCGTGGCCAGGGCCCAGCTCGACCAGGAACGCGCCCGGCGCGATGCGGCGAAAGCCGCGCTCGAGGCGGCGCGCGCGCAGCTGCGCGAAGTCGGCCAGCAGATGGACTACACCGTCGTACGCGCCCCGTACTCGGGCATCGTCACCGAACGCTACGTGCAGATCGGCGAATCGGTGCAACCGGGCCAGGCGCTGCTGTCGGGCGTGTCGCTGAAGGACCTGCGCGTCTCGGTGCAGGTTCCGCAGAGCGCCATCGCACCGATCCGCGCCATGCAAGCCGCCGAGATCCTCCTCGAAGGAAAGGATTCGCGGCGTGTCGCCGCCAGCAAGGTCACCGTGTTTCCCTACGCCGATCCGGCCACGCACACCTTCACCGTGCGCCTCGAACTGCCCGGCGAGGACACCGGCCTGTTTCCCGGCGTGACGGTCAAGGTCGCGTTCGCCACCGGCAACGTCGAGCGCCTGCTGGTGCCGGCCAGTGCGCTCATCGAGCGCGGTGAGTTGCAGGCCCTCTACATTGTCGATGGCAACAGGGTCAGCCTGCGCCAGGTGCGCAGCGGGCGTCGCTACGGCGACCGTGTCGAGATCCTCGCCGGCCTCGCCGATGGCGAACGCCTTGCCACCGATCCGGTGGCCGCCGCGCAATGGCTGGCCGGGCAGCGCAGCGGAGGCACGCAGTGAGTGGACCGGCGTTGGGCTTCTCCGGCCGGATCGCGCGCGCCTTCCAGTCTTCACCGCTGACGCCGGTACTCGCGCTGGCCGCGATCCTGCTCGGCATCGCCGCCACCCTGATCACGCCGCGCGAGGAAGAACCGCAGATCGACGTGACCATGGCCAACGTGATGGTGCCGTTCCCCGGCGCCGATGTTCGCGACGTCGAGAACCTGGTCGCCTTCCCGCTCGAACAGAAACTCTCCGAGATCGACGGCGTCAAGCACGTCTATTCGGTCAGCCGCCCCGGCATCGCCATCCTGACCGTGGAGTACCAGGTCGGCGTGCCGCGCCAGACGGCCATCGTGCGCCTGTACAACCAGGTGTTCCAGAACCAGGATTTCGTGCCGCCCGGGCTTGGCGTCGGCCAGCCGCTGATCCGGCCGATGGGCATCGACGACGTGCCGGTCATGGCCGTCACGCTGTGGAGCGACAGCCCGACCGAGAGCCCGAACGCACTTGCCGAAGTCGCGCACACGCTGGAAACCGAACTCAAGCGCATCCCGGGCACGCGCGACGTGTATACCCTCGGCGCGCCGCAACGCGCGGTGATGGTCGAACTCGATGCGGCCAAGCTGGCCGCCTACGGATTGTCGATCCAGGATCTTTCCGCGGCACTGAAGGCCGCCAATACGGTCAGCCAGGCCGGCGACCGCATCGACGCCAATGCCAATGTACCGGTGACCGCCGGCAGCTTCCTCGCCAGCGCAGCCGACGTGGCCGCGCTGGTCATCGGCCTGAAGAACGGGCAGCCGGTTTTCCTTTCCGATGTCGCCCGCCTGCATGCGGGCGCCGACCTGCCGGACAGCTATGTCTGGTACGGCACGCCGCCGGGCAAGGCGGGCCCGGCCACCGGCAGCGCGCCGGCGGTCACGCTGGCCATCGCCAAGAAGCCCGGCAGCAACGCCGCCGACATCACGCGCGCGGTCAGCGCACGGCTGCAGGCGCTGCAGGGCGTCGTCATCCCGTCCGACGTGCAGGTTGCGGTCACCCGCGACTATGGCCAGACCGCCACCGACAAGGCCAGCAAGCTGATCCAGAAGCTGATGTTCGCGACACTGTCGGTCGTGCTGCTGGTGCTGTTCACGCTGGGCTGGCGCGAAGCCGTCGTGGTCGGCACGGCCGTGGTCATCACCCTCATGCTGACCCTGTTCGCCTCCTGGGCGATGGGCTTCACGATCAACCGCGTTTCCCTGTTCGCGCTGATCTTCTCGATCGGCATCCTCGTCGACGACGCGATCGTCGTTGTAGAAAATATCCATCGACACCAGCGACTCGGCAGTACCAACCTGCTCAAGGCGATTCCCGCGGCGGTCAGCGAGGTCGGTGGGCCGACCATCCTGGCCACGTTCACGGTGATCGCCGCGCTGCTGCCAATGGCCTTTGTCTCCGGACTGATGGGCCCGTACATGCGGCCGATCCCGATCAACGCATCGGTCGGCATGCTGCTGTCGCTGGCCGTGGCCCTGGTGGTGACGCCGTGGCTGGCACTGCGCCTGCTCGCCCATCACGAGCCGGCGACCGCCGACGATGGCGAAGGCTCACCCGGCGGCTGGCTCGATCGCACCTCGCACAAGCTGATGTCGCCGTTCCTCGAGTCCGACCGCGCGCCGCGCCGGCGTCGCCTGCTGTTCGCGGCGATGGGCGTGCTCGTGCTGGCCGCCGTCGGCCTCGTCGTGGTCAAGGCGGTCATCCTCAAGATGCTGCCGTTCGACAACAAGTCCGAGTTCCAGGTCGTCGTCGACATGCCCGAAGGCAGCACGCTGGAGCGCACCAACGAACTGCTGGTCCGGCTTGCCGGCGCCCTCGCGGACGTTCCCGAAATCAAGGACTGGCAGGGCTATGCCGGCACCGCCGCGCCGATCACCTTCAACGGGCTGGTGCGCCAGTACTACCTGCGCAGCGGCCCGCTGGTCGGCGACCTGCAGGTCAACCTCGTCGACAAGCACGAACGCAAGCGCCAGAGCCACGCCATCGCGCTGGCCGTGCGCCCGCAGCTGGCCGCCATCGGTGCGCAGTTCGGCGCCTCGGTGAAACTGGTCGAGGTTCCGCCCGGCCCGCCGGTGCTGGCGCCGATCGTCGCCGAGGTCTACGGACCCGATTACGCAAGCGTGCGCAGGACGGCGCTCGAGCTCGAGAAGAAATTCCGCGGCCATTCCGACATCGTCGATATCGACACCAGTGTCGAAGCCGATGCACCGCGCGAGATCATGGTCGTCGATCGCGCCCGTGCCGCGCGCCTCGGACTCGACCAGGCGAGCATCGCACAGACCCTGCGCACGGCCCTGTCCGGTCATGACGCTACCTACCTGATGGACGGACACGCCCGCTATGCCGTGCCGGTGCGCCTGCGCCTGCCCGCAGCCGACCAGGCCACGCTGGCGCAGTTGCTCGCGATACGCGTTCGCGCCGCCAATGGCGCGCTGGTGCCGCTCTCGGAAGTCATCGAGGTGCGCCCGGCCGGATGGGAGAAGGCGATCTACCACAAGGACCTGCTGCCCTATGCCATGGTCACCGGCGATGATGCCGGCGACACCGACAGCCCGCTCTACGGCATGTTCTCGCTGGTCGGCGAACTCGCCGACGACGGCGCCATCGCGCAGACCTTCATCGACCAGCCGCAGGACACCACGGCGCCGACCGTGAAATGGGACGGCGAGTGGCAGATCACCTACGAGACATTCCGCGACATGGGCCTGGCCTATTCGGTCGGCCTGGTCCTGATCTACCTGCTCGTGGTCGGCCAGTTCAAGAGCTATGTGGTGCCTCTGATCATCATGGCGCCGATCCCGCTGACCGTGATCGGCGTGATGCCGGGCCATGCCCTGATCGGCGCGCAGTACACGGCCACTTCGATGATCGGCATGATCGCCCTGGCCGGCATCATCGTGCGCAACTCGATCCTGCTGATCGATTTCATCAACCATCAGCTCGCCCGCGGCCAGGCCCTGCGCGAGGCGGTGATCGACGCCGCCGCCGTGCGCGCCAAGCCGATCGTGCTGACCGGCGTCGCGGCCATGGTCGGCGGCTTCTTCATCATCGATGATCCGATCTTCCAGGGCCTCGCCGTGTCGCTGATCTTCGGCATCCTCGTCTCGACCGCGCTGACCCTGCTGGTCATTCCGCTGCTCTACTACGGCTGGCTCGCGCGCGCGAAACCCGCGGGATCCGGCGCCCACCCCATCAAGGAGACCGACCATGAGTGAGACCGAGGAAGTCCGCCTGACCCTGACCCAGGAATCGAACTACGCGTTCCGCATCGCCTTCGACGAAACCTCGCTCGCCGACCTGCACACCGACGAGCCGCCGCCGCTTGGCGAGGACAGCGGCCCGAATCCCTCGCGCCTGCTGGTCGCGGCGGTCGCCAACTGCCTCAGCTCGAGCCTGCTGTTCGCGATGCGCAAGTACAAGAACTCGCCCGAAGGCCTGGTCACGCGGGCCACCGCGAAGCTCGACCGCAACGAGAAGAACCGGCTGCGCATCGTGCAGATCGATATCGCCATCGAACTGCCTGATGCCGCAGCGGAGTACGCGCAGATCGAGCGCCTGCTCGAGCAGTTCGAGAACTTCTGCATCGTCGCCGAAAGCGTGCGTGCCGGCGTGCCGGTCAAGGTCAGCGTCACCGACAGCACGGGGCAGACGCTGAAGGCGCCCGAACCGGCCTGAGTCCGGCCGCGCCGCACAAACCACCCGCCGGGAGTGACCCCGGGAAATTGCATTCCGCTTGGGTCGATGGAGCCTGTTCGTGCGGCGCCCGCATGCCGCCGGACGCGGCCCGCAAGAAATCCGGAAGCGCGGTGCCTGCAACGGCAATCGGCGCTACTCGTCGTGCCAGAGTTCGTGGCTGTCGACAAGCACGCGCAGTCGGGCGCGCTCGGCATCGACCCGCGCGGCGGCTTCGGCCAGGGCGATCTGGCGGTGCATGCGTTCGGCAAGCAGCCAGTCGGCCAGCGGGAGTTCGCCGAGTTCCCAGCCGCGACGGACCCGCCGCGTGGCCTCGCCGCTGGCCGCCAGCGCGCGCTGCTGGGCCAGCCAGCCCTCGCGCAACTGGATGGCGAGATGAACCGTCTGTTCGGCTTCGCGCTGGATGTCGCGACGCATCGCCAGCGAGTCGCTGTGCAGGGCGCTCGCGTTGGCGCTCTCGGCGTCGCTGAGCGCCGCCCGATAACGCCCGCCGATCGGGATGCTGAAGACCAGTCCGAGGGCGCGCTCGGCGCCTCCGCGGTCGTGCAACAGGCGCAAGCTTATCGTTGGATCCGGCAGGCGGTCGGCCCGGGTGCGCGCCGCGAGGGCATCGGCTTTCGCGGCATCGGCTTCGACCGCCGCGATTTCGTGGCTGCGCTCGACGATGCGCGCGATCCAGGCCTCGGCTGTCACGGACAATTCGCCTGGCTGCCTGACCGCGGGCACGCGCTGCGGCAGCGGAAGGCCCGGAAAGTCGTTCGCCAGCGCAGCGCGGGCGGCGGCCAGGTCGCCATTCGCAGTGACCCGTGCAGCCTCCGCTTGCGCAAGGTCCACTTCGAGCAGATCGAGATCCTTCTGCGCGGCATCGCCCAGTCCCACGCGGCGGCCCAGCGCACTGCGCTCCTCGCCCAGGGAAGCGGCGCGCGCCTCGGCCTCCCTCGCCAGTTCATCGGCACGCAGCCAGCCCATCCAGCGATCGAGCAGGTTGCGCGCGACCTGGTGGCGAACGTCATCCAGGCGCAGCTCGGCGGCGGTGGTGCCGTGCTCGCCGATCTGCCGGTCCAGGGCCGCCTTGCCCGGCCAGCGGAAGGCGCGACCGACCTGCGCCTCGTATTCGTTGTAGCGACTGTCGCCGTCGATCGCGTCGACCTGGCGCACCTGGCGGATGGCGCTCACTTCGACTTCGTGCGGGCCGACGGCGCGGGCGCGCGCCTGCGCACCCGCCGAGTCGACGCGTCCCATGGCCGCCTGGACCGTGGGCTGCGCGGCGATCGCCGTCGCCACCAGCGCGGGATCCGGCAACCAGTCCTGTGCCTGCGCGTGAGGCGCAGCGATTTCCAGCAGCAGGACAATGCATGCGATCCGCTTCATCACAACCTTCCCATGTCGAGTACGGCCTCTGTCCACCAACGCAACTCGTTGGATCCCATGTGCGCGCGCAACAGCTGCAGCACGTCGTCTTTCCTTTCCGCCGGGATGACCAGCCAGAGCAGTCGCCTTTCCACGCGTCCGCGCACACGCTCCGCGTCGGAAGCACGTTCAAAACTGCTGGTATGGCCCTCCGCCCGCATGAGCGTGTAGCCCGGCATGCTCGGGTCGGCACTGATCGTCTCGGTGACCAGCGTCTCCATCTGCGGCGGAAACACCAGGTTCATGCGGATCCATGTACTCATGTCGATTCGTTCCCGTTACGGACGGCTGGTGGCGGCAGGCCGTGGCGGCGATAGGCCAGCGGCAGCAGCAGCAGGGTCAGGGCGGTCGCACTGACCAGTCCGCCGATCACCACGATGGCAAGCGGGCGCTGGATTTCCGAACCGGGGCCGGTGGCGAGCAGCAATGGCACCAGGCCGATAGCCGTGATGCTCGCCGTCATCAGCACCGGGCGCACGCGTCGCCACGCGCCTTCGCGCACGACGGCAGTGATCTCGAGACCCTGCTCGTGCAGCTGGTTGAAGCAGGTGACCAGCACCAATCCGTTGAGCACCGCGATGCCGAGCAGCGCGATGAAACCGACCGATGCCGGCACCGAGAGATACTCCCCCGACAGCCACAGAGCGACGATGCCGCCGACCAGCGCGAACGGGATGTTGAGCAGGATCAGCAGGGCCTGGCGGACCGAACCGAAGGTCATGAAAAGCACGATGAAGATCAGCACCAGCGCCGCCGGCACGACCAGGCTCAGGCGCGCGGCCGCGCGTTGCTGGTTCTCGAACTGGCCGCCCCATTTGAGGCTGTAGCCGGCCGGCAACTGCACCTTCTGCGCCACCGCGGCCTTGGCTTCCTCGACGAAACCCACGAGATCGCGTCCATCCACGTTGGCCTGGACCAGGGCGTAGCGCGAGCCCTGCTCGCGGCCGACCTTGGCCGGGCCGCTGCCGGGCACGATGCGGGCCACGCTCGAAAGCGGCACCTCGCCGCCTCCGGGCAGGCTGATGCGCATGCGCGAGAAGCGCGCGGCGGACAGGCGGATCTCGTCGCCGCCGCGGACCAGGATCGGCGTGCGCCGATCCGGTTCGATCACCAGACCGGCGCTGATGCCTTCCAGCTGCGCGCGCAGCTCGTCCTGCACGTCGGCCACGGCGAGCCCTTGCCGGCCGGCGGCCATGGCATCGATTTCGACCTTCAGGTAGTCGACCCCCTCGACGGTCTGGGTCAGCACGTCCTGTGCTCCTCGTGTTTCGCGCAGCACGGCCGCGGTCTGCTGGGCGAGATCGCCGAGTGCGTCGAGATCCGCGACCGAAGATCTTGATGGCCAGGTCGCCACGGCTGCCGGTCAGCATCTCCGAGACGCGCATCTCGATCGGCTGGGTGAATCCGTACTCGATGCCGGGGAAGCGATCGAGCACCTGGCGCAGCTCGCCGACCAGCCATTCCTTGTCGCGTTCACGCCACTCGTCCTTCGGCTTGAGCTCGAGGAACATGTCGGTTTCGTTGAGGCTCATCGGATCGAGGCCGAGCTCGTCGGAACCGACCCGCGAGATGACGTGTTCGACTTCCGGCACGTTGGCCATGATCGCCTTCTCCACGGCCAGGTCGAGTTCCGCCGAGCGCTCCAGCGAAATCGACGGCGACTTCATCAGCTGGATCAGCACGTCGCCTTCATCCATGGTCGGCATGAAGCTCTTGCCGGTGCCGAGATAGCCGACCACGCCGAGCACCAGCGCCAGCACGCCCGCGACATAGGCATACACGGGTTTCGCCAACGCCTTCTCGAGCAGCGGGCGATAGAAGCCGTCGACCTTGCGCATCAGCCACGGTTCGCCGTGCGCACCTTCCTTCATCAGGTAGGACGCGAGGATCGGCACGAAGGTCAGCGAGGCCAGCAGCGACGCGGCGAGCGCAAACACGATGGTCAGCGCGACCGGCGCGAACAGCTTGCCTTCGAGGCCCTGCAGGGTCAGCAGGGGCAGGAAGGTGAGCGCGATGATGAGCATGCCCGCGGCGACCGGCGTGGCGACTTCGCGGGTCGCCTCATAGATCCGGTGCAGGCGCGGCAGGTGCGCGCTGGACGCCTGCGGATCGAGCCGGGTGACCGTGTTCTCGACGACCACGACCGCCGCATCGACGATCAGGCCGATGGCGATGGCCAGGCCACCGAGGCTCATCAGGTTGGCGCTCTGCCCGGTCAGCCTCATCATGAGAAACGTGGACAGCGCCGCGAACGGAAGGATGAGCGCCACCACGATCGCCGCGCGCAGGTTGCCGAGAAACAGCAGCAACAGGACGACGACCAGCACGGTGGCCTCGATCAGCGCGTTCTTGCACGGTTCCGACGGCACGCTCGATCAGCGCGCTGCGATTGTAGAAGGGCCGGATCGTCACGCCGGCCGGCAGGGTGGCGTGCAATCTCCTCCAGGCGCGTCTCGACGCTGGCGACCAGTTGCGAGGCATCGGCACCGCGCAGTGCCACGACGATGCCTTCGACGGCCTCCTCCTTGCCATCGCGCGTGACCGCGCCGTAGCGGGTCAGTGCCTCGATGCGGACGTCGGCGAGGTCGCGGATGCGCAGCGGCGGCATGCCGGACTTGAGAACCACATTGCCGATGTCCTCTGCCGTCTGCAGCGCGCCTTCGGCGCGAACGATCAGGGCCGACTCGCCGGCGCGGATGCGCCCGGCGCCATCGTTGCGGTTGTTGCGGCCGAGTGCATCGACGATATCGCGCAGGTGCAGGCCGTTCGCCGTGAGGCGGCCGCGATCGGGGATCACGACGAAACTCTTTGCCTCTCCGCCGAGCACGTTGACGTCGGCGACGCCGGGAATCGTGCGCAGCGCCGGACGCAGCGTCCAGTCGAGCAGGCTGCGGCGCTCCTGCAGGCTGAGGCCGACGCCTTCGATGGTGAACATGTAGACGTCGGACAAGGGCGTGGAAATCGGCGCCAGGCCACCCGTCACGTCACCCGGCAGGGACGGGGCGACGTTGGCAAAGCGCTCGGCAACCTGCTGCCGCGCCCAGTAGATGTCGGTGCCTTCGTTGAAATCCAGGGTGATGTCGGCGATCGCGTACTTGGCCGTGGAACGCAGCATGGCGGCGTTCGGCACGCCCAGCAGCTCCATTTCCAGCGGCGTGATCACGCGCGCCTCCACTTCCTCCGGCGTCATGCCCGGCGCCTTCAGGATCATCTTCACCTGGGTCGGCGAGATATCGGGAAACGCATCGATGGGCAGGCGCATGAAGGCCATGGCGCCGGCAATCGAGACGGCGATGGCAACGAGCAGGACCAGCAGGCGCTGGCGCAGCGAGAACTCGATCAGGCGGGCGAGCATGGCGGGCTATTCCTGCACCGGCGCCAGCGTCTTCAGCACGCTGCCGCCCCGCCGGACCACGCGCGTGCCCGGCACCAGTCCGGTCCCGCGCACGACCGCATTGTCGAGGTCGCCGCCAAGGCGTTCGACGATGATGCCGCGAAAGGCGTTCTCCTCTTCCACATAGAGGACTTCGCGATCGGCATGCGAGAGCAACGCACTGACCGGGACGGTCACCGCATCGGGTGGCGCGGGCAGCAGCAGCGACACTTCGATCTGCTGTCCGGCAAGCAATGCATTCGCCGCCGCCGCGCGGGCGCGTACGCGCAGCGTCTGGGTGGCGCCATCGGTATCCGCGCCGATCGCCACGACATGGCCTTGCGTACCATCCGGCAGGATGATGGCCTGTCCCGCACGCAGTTCGGCATGCAGGGAAACCGGCGCGTTGAACACGATGTCGAGTTCGTCGCTGGCCGAGATCACGAAGGCCGGCGCCATCGCCTGCAGGGCCTCGCCGGGACCGACATTGCGGCGCAAGACCCGGCCGGCTTGCGGGGCGAGCACCTCGTATTCGCCAGGCATTCCGTCCGCTGCAGGGCGCAGTTGCGAGAGCATGGCCTGCGCCTCGCCGAGACTGGCCTTGGCCGCTGCCGCGCGCGCCACGCTTTCGTCGCGGCGGGCGGCAGGGATGATGCCTTCCTGCGCCAGCGTCGAATCGCGGCCGGCCTTTTCCCCGGCCGCCCTGGATTCCGCCTGGGCGCGGGCCAGCTCGCCACGGGCCGCGATCAGGTCACGGCTGAGCAGGCGCAGCATGGGCTGTGCTTCGCGAACGGTTTGGCCTTCGTCGACCAGCACGCGCGTCACCACGCCGCTGTAGGGCACGCTGACCTGGGTACTCGACGCGAGCGGCGCCATGACTTCCGCAGGCAGGCCGGTGATCGGCACATTTTCGGCGGCGACTGCGGCCACAAGGTCGATTCCGAGCGCTTCGCGCTGGGCCGGACTGAGCCGCACCCTTCCCTGCGCATCGGCGACGGGGGCGTTGTCCACTTGTCCCGGATCCACCGCGACCGGGCTGCGCTGCCACCAGATGGCCGCTGCGAGCAGCGCCGCGAATGCGAGGGCCAGGGCGATCCAGTGGACGGGTCTGAAGCGTGCAGGCGACATCATGCGCATACCGGGCGAGGGGAATGTCCCCATGCTGCCCGCGCAAGCTTTGGTCCGGCTTAAGGTGCTTCGGGCAGATGCCGGGCGGCTGCTGAGGTTCTCTGCCGGTTGATTGCGCTGCCCGCACCTGGGCAATTACAGGGCGAAGAGCCGACCACCGGAAGCTTGCGGGCTCGACGTGCAGACGAATATTGGAAATGCGCAGTTTCGCCCTTCCAGATCAGGGCACTGTCACAGCCGGCAGTACTCGCCTGTATTTGCCTTGCCGCCACTGGTCACCGTTCGCATGACGATAGGTCAATACCCCTCAAGTGCTGCCATTCCAAAGTAGAGACTGTCGTTCCTGCCATCGACGTTTGAATTCCAGGGGCGGCATGGGTGCCGATGACTTGCTGGGACCGCTGTTGGTTGCATATGGGCATCCAGCGCTGCGTCTCTGCCCTGGCCGCCGCCGACATCGGAAAGACATTGGCATCGAGCACATCAACGCGACAGGTTCCGTTGAAGCGCGGCGCCCATGCCTCGGGGGTTCGAGGTGCGTTACCTCAGCGCCAATGACGGCATTTGCTCGACAATGGGCTGAGCGTGCTGGTGAACAGCCACAGGCCGGTGAGCAGGGCGCGCGCGGCGAGCAGCGACCGTTGGATCGACTTCAGCAAGCCGCAGAGAATGCTCATTCATGCCGCAGCGCCTCGATCGGATCGAGCCGCGCCGCTCGCCGCGCCGGGAAGTAGCCGAACAGCACGCCGATGGCGGCAGAGAAGACGAAGCTGAGCAGGTTGACCGCGGGATTGAACGCGTAGGGCAGGTTCATCACTGCCGAAAGGCCGATCGAGGCGCCAGTGGCGAGCACGATGCCGATCAATCCCCCCAGCGCAGCCAGCACAACGGCCTCGATCAGGAACTGCAGCAATACCTCGCGCTCCAGCGCGCCGATGGCCAGGCGCAGGCCGATCTCCCTGGTGCGCTCGGTCACGCTCACCAGCATGATGTTCATGATGCCGATGCCGCCCACCAGAAGGCTCACCGCGGCCACGGCACCCAGCAGCGTGGTCATCACCCTGGTGGTGCCCGAGAGCGTGTCGGCCAGTTGCTTGGTGTCGAGCACGTTGAAGTTGTCCTCGTCGGTGTCGGCAAGCTTGCGGCGCTCGCGCAACAGTTGCGTGAGGCTGGCCTTCACACGCGCGGAATCGCTGCCTTCGTCCATGGACACGAGCAAGTCATTGACCTGGGTGTTGCCGGTGATGCGGCGCTGCAGGGTCTTGATCGGCATGAAGACCAGGTCGTCCTGGTCGTTGCCGAACGACCCCGGGCCCTTGGAGCGGAGCACGCCGATGACCTCGCAGCTGATCTGCTTGACGCGCAGCGGCTCGCCCAGCGCAGGGCTGCTGCCGAACAGTTCGCGTCGCACGGTCTCGCCGACGATGCAGACGGCCGCGCCGGCACGCAACTCGGCGTCGGAGAACTCGCGACCCTGGGCCAGGGTCCAGTTGCCGATGCTGAGCCACTCGTTCGTGCTGCCCGTGATGGTGCTGGCCCAGTTGCGGCCGTTGGCCACCAGCGTGCCGCTCGAACGCGATTGGGGGGCCGCGGCCGCGACGCCGCCGATCTGGGTGGCGATGGCCTCGGCGTCGCTGTCCTTGAAGAAGGGCGCGCTGGTGCCGCCGCTGCCCGGACCCATGCGCTGACCCGGTCGAACCTGCAAGAGGTTGGTGCCCAGCCCCGAGATCTGGTCTTGCACGGACACGGTGGCGCCATTGCCCACCGTGACCATCGTGATCACCGCGCTGACGCCGATCACGATGCCCAGGATGGTGAGGAACGAGCGCATCAGGTTGCGCCGGATCGAACGCAGCGCGAGCAGGAGGGTGTTGAGCCACATGGTCAGCCCGCTCCCATGGCCGTGGCAACGTATCCCGCCTGGAGCCCGACCGGGTCCGGGTTGCGCTCGTCGCTTTCCACCATGCCGTCGACGAAGCGCACGATGCGCCGCGCGTAGGCGGCCATCTCGGCTTCGTGCGTGACCATCAGCACGGTGATGCCCTGGTCGGCGTTCAGGCGCCAGAGCAGGTCCATGATTTCCTTGCTGCGGGCGGTGTCGAGGTTGCCGGTGGGCTCATCCGCCAACAGCACGGCCGGCTCGGTGACGATGGCACGCGCAATCGCCACGCGCTGTTGTTGGCCGCCCGAGAGCTCGCCCGGTGTGTGGTGTTCCCAACCTTTGAGGCCGACCTGTTCGAGCGCGCGCGCGGCCATTGCATGGCGCATCGCAGTGGGCTCGCCGCGGTAGACCAATGGCAGTTCGACGTTTTCCTGCGCCGACGTGCGCGCCAGCAGGTTGAACCCCTGGAACACGAAGCCCAGGTAGCGCCGACGCAAGCGGGCGCGCTCGTCGCGGCTGAGCGATTGCACCTGCACACCCTCGAACTCATAGGTGCCGCTGGTGGGGGTGTCCAGGCAGCCCAGCATGTTCATGGCAGTGGACTTGCCCGAACCGCTGGGACCCATGATGGCCACGAAGTCGCCCTTCTCGACGTCCAGATTCACGCCTTTTAGCGCCTGGAACGCCGTGTCACCCGTGCCGTAGACCTTGGTGATGCCGCGCAGACGGATCAGCGGTGCGGGTCCCGGCTGCCCCGTCGGGCGCACGGCCACCGGATTCATGGTGCGGAGCCCGCACTGCGCTGGTCGGTGATGACGGCCATGCCGGGCGTGAGTCTGTCGCCGCTGACTTCGGTCATGCGGCCGTCGCTGATGCCGGTCTGCACCTGCACGGCAACCGGCCGACCTTCCTGTAGCACCCAGATCTGGCGCATGCCCGCAGCATTGCTCTCGGTGCCGGCCACCTTGGTGCTGCTGCTTCGCGGCGGGCGCGGCATCATCTTGGACAGGATGCTGCTGCTACCGGAAGACTTGCTCGCCACGGCTGCCGCGGTGGGCGAGAAGCGCAGCGCCGTATTGGGTACGAGCAGCACGCCCTCACGCTCGGTCGCCACGATGGTGGCCACGGCGGTCATGCCGGGGCGCAGGCTGAGGTCGCTGTTGTCCACGTCGAGCGTGGCCACGTAGGTCACCACGTTGTTGGTGGTGGTCGAGCCGAAGGCGACGCGCCGGGTCGTGGCCGGGAAGCTGCGCGAGGGATAGGCGCTGACGGTGAAGCTGGCTTTCTGCCCTACCTTCACGGCGCCCACGTCGGCCTCGTCCACGCTGGCTTCGAGCTGCAACTGGGCCAGGTTCTCGGCCACGGTGAACAGGGTGACGGCCTGCAGCGAGGCGGCCACCGCGTTGCCCGGGTCGACCGAGCGGCTGAGCACAACGCCGTCGATGGGCGAGCGGATCGAGGCCTTGGAGAGGTTGGTTTCATCCGTCGAGAGCGTGGCCTGGGCCACGCCCACGTTGGCGGCAGCGCTCGATTCGGTGGCCACGGCGCGGGCCAGGGCGGCGCGCGCGCTGTCGAGCTCGGTGGCCGAAGGCACCTTGCCGCCCGAGAGCTTGAAGACTTCCTCCTGGCGCGCAAGGCTGGCGCGCGTTTCGGCGACGGTGGCCTTGCTTTGCTCGAGCTGCGCGCGCGCGGCGGCGAGCGCGGCGCGCGAGCGGGTCACCTGGTCGCTGAACTTCGATGCGTCCAGCTCCACCATCACCTGGCCAGCCTTGACGCGATCGTTCACGTCCACCAGCACGCGCTTGACCGTGCCCGACAGTTCGCTGCCGATGTTGACCGAGCGGGTGGGCTGCAGCGTGCCGTTGGCCGACACGCTGAGCGTGAGATTGCCCTTGCGCAGTTCGGTGGTCACGTAGGTGGGCGCGGCCTTGCCGGCGCTTTGCGCCTGCCAGTAATAGACAGCGCCGGCCACGATCAGCAGGGCGACGAGACCGGACCACAACGAGCCTCGCTGCCACCAGCGCGGCGGATGGTCTTCGCCCAGCAGGGTCTGCAGGTCGGCGGGGGCTGCGGTGTTCCTATCGTTCATGGCGGTTGGTGTGTCGGGTGGTGGTGATGGGGACGCCGGATGCGCTATCGGACGTCCAGCCACCGCCCAGCGCCTTGTACAGGCGCACGTGGTCGGCGCTGACGTCGGCGCTGGCGCTGGCCACGTCGTCCTGGACGCTGAGCTGGGAGCGCTGCGTCAGCAGCACGGTCTCAAAATCGACCAGCCCGCTGCCATACTGCTGGCGCGCCAGCGTCGCCGAATTGGTGGCTGCATCGGCGGCATCCTTCAGGCGCGCCAGGCGCTCGCGGTCGCTGCGCAGGGCGACCAGCGCGTCTTCGACCTCCCTCAGCGCAACGAGCACGGTGGAGCGGTAGTCCTGCAGCGACTGCTCGAGCGCGGCTTGCTGCGCGCTTACCTGCGCGCGCGCGGCGCCGCCGTCGAAGAGCGACCCGGTGACGCCGCCCAGCACGCTGCTCACGAGCGAGGCGCCGTCGGTCAGCGATCCGAGCGTGAGCGAACTCAGGCCCAGCGAGCCGCCGAGCGAAAGGCTCGGCCAGCGCGCGGCTTCGGCCTGGCTGACGCGGGCGCGCGCCGCGCTCCACTCGAACTCGGCAGCACGGACATCGGCGCGCTGGCGCAGGGTCTCGGCCGGAAAGGCAAGCGCCAGGCTCTCGGGTGCGGCCGGCACCGGGCCGGCGGCGCCGAGCTCGGCTGACAAGGCCGCCGGCGCCTGGCCGGCCAGAACCGACAGCGCGTGCGCAGTCTGGTCTGCGGTCTTCTGGAATGCGGGCAACAGCGCGGCGGTCTGCTCGGCCGAGGTGCGTGCCTGTTCGACGTCGAGCGAGGTGGCGAGTCCAGCCTGTCGGCGCCACTGCGCGATCTGCAGCGTCTCGCGCTGGCTTGCCAGGTTCTCTCGGGCGATGGCCAGGCGCGCCTGCGCGTTGCGCAGCGCGATGTAGTCAAGCGCGACCTCGGCCGCGATCGACACCTGCACATCGCCCAGGCTGGCGGCGCTGGCGAGCACGCTGGCTTCGCTCGCCTGCAGCAGGCTGCGCTTGCCGCCAAAGACGTCAAGCTCCCAGCTCGCGTCCAAACCCGCCTGGAAAGTGTTGTACTCGGTCGCGGTGCTGCCGCTGCCGGTGCGGCTGCGCTTCGCGCTGGCCGAAGCGCCGAGTGTCGGGTACAGACCCGCCGCGGAGATATCGCGCAGCGCACGCGCCTCGCGCAGCGCGGCCTGGGCGCTGTTCACGCTGGTGTTGGCCTGCAGCGCGCGCTCCACGAGGCGCGACAGCTGCGCATCGCCGAAGCGCTGCCACCACTGCGCGAGCGGGCCGGGCGTGGCCACCGTCGCGTCGATGCCGGCGGCCCACTGCGCGGGAACGTCGACCGCCTGCGGCGGTGCTTCGATCGGCGCCACCGAGGCGCAGCCGGTTGCTGCCAGCAACCAGGCCGCCGCGGCGATCACGCCGATCGTCGGACGCATCACGACTCTGCACGTCGGATGTTGGGGATTGTCATGCCTTGTGGGTTTCGATCAGTGGGCGAGGATGTTCACGATAGCCCGCCGCAGGGGAGGATGAATTGATGGAGATCAACGAGGATCCCGACGCGCGTTCATGGACATCTTCCTGACTCCGGTGAGTGGCAGGCGTTGGTCCGGGAGCCCGCAGTCTGGCCGGCGAATGCGGAGCAATTGCGGAGCCGTCTCCATCGGTTTCCCCCAACTCGCCGGCGACCTGGGGTCAACATGCGGATCAGAATGGCCCTAACGCTGTCGATCCGGTTGCCCGGCACCATCCAATATGCGTGACATGTAGCGCAAGTCGGCATCGCTGGAAGGGCAGCGGTCGGCCGCCGAGGGGTCGGACCTGGTCATGCATTTGTGCCATCGGGATTCACTGGGCACTGTCACTGCCGGCAGTACTCGCCCGTATTTACCTTGCCGCCACTGGTCACCGTTCGCGTGACGAAGTCATAGCAGCCGGGCTTGTCGGAGGGGGTGTAGCGAATGTAATAGTCATTGCCCTTGTAGCTGTAATCCATGCTCCGGCTTCCATCTGCCTTTTCCGTAAAGACGAGGTTCCCGACCCCACCTTGTGGCGGCCGTCCGGGCGCCGCGCCGCGACCGTCTGCCGCCGACAGCGGGGGTACGCGGGGAAGGCGGTCGAAATCGGCTACTTTTCCCATCAGGCACTGCACGATATAGGGCGCCCTGGCCGAAGTGTGGTACCGATAGCCGAAGGTCTTGTCGGCCTGTCCGTTGCACACGTCCAGATCGCCCTCGGCGATCGGCGATCCATCCGGGTTGTTGTCGCCATAGATCGGAAAGCCGTCGAAGGCCCAGCCGATGATCGCAGCGTCCCCGGCGTTGGCCATCTGCTTGATCATGCAGGTCGGCTTGACGTGGTAGTGATAGTCATCTCCGCGCCCCGCATGGCCGCCACAGACATCGAGCTGTCCGGTCTGCAGCGTGTCGTGATGTGCCTGATGATGGGCCAGATCCGCCTGGCTCATCTCGCCGCCGGCGGTGTAGTCGTAGATAGGCACGCCGTTCACCGCCACGCCCAAGGCCGCATCCCGGGTTAGAGGCGTTGTGCCGCGGGTCGGGGAAAGGATGATCGGCGCATCGTATTTGGCCGGCACCGGCACCTGCTCGTTCGTTCCGACAATCCCGGTCATCTTTTCGTGATCCGGGTAGGTGTCGGAGTGGATGATTGCGTGGCTGCCCGTGCAGGTCACTGTGACGCGCGCAGCGAAGCCCGCGTCGGCAACCGAATCCGTGATTGCAGCGCAATGGTCCTCATGGGCGGCAGCGCTGGATGCGACGGCGATCAGCAACAGGCTGCTCATCGCCATCCTGGCTGGATAGGTCATGTCTCTGGCTCCGTTCTGTCAGGGCGACTCACTCAACCACCACGCGGCAGAGAATGGTGTTGCTTTGCTCAAGGTCGGGGCCCCAGATCAGCTTGGCCTCGCTTACCCAGTCGATGCGGTCGTAGCCGTCCTTCGGGCGAACCTCGCGTTCGGAATAGACGCTGGCCTTCGGCCAGTCCGAGGCGTCAAAGCCTGCCTTGTCCCAGCCTGGGGGCTCCTCGCGCACCTGAAAGGTGCAGGGCCCTTCGCCCGCCACGGGGCTTGCCTCGCGCGCGCAGGATTTGTCCAGCGGCGCGCTGTGAATGACCAGGCACCGCCACTGCGCGTTGCTGGCCGCGACCGTCGCGCCCGCGCCATCCTTGACCTGCACGATGACGCCCCCGTCCCCCATCTGCTGCCGCCCGGTGCCGATATATTCAAGACCGGAATCGTTTTCCTTGAAGTCCTTGGCCACGAGGCCAATGACGAAAGGCCGCTTGGCGATGAACTCGAAGCTCTCGGCATTGAACGAGCGCTCGGTCGTGATGGGCACGCTGTCTTCGGCGACCTGCACACCATTGATCCGCATTTCAAACCAGTTGTCGGCCCAGACGTCAGCGCTGAAGGTCTCCGCAGAGACCGCAGCCGGGGCAAGGCAGAGAGCCACGAATGAAGTGATTCCGGGTTTCATTGAGCACTCCTGGTTGGGGGGGCCACACGGTCAAACATGACTAGCACGATTCCGTCGCGTGATCAGAATATCACTGCTTCCGGGAACGCCTGGGACGGAAGGGTAGTGCCCCATGCTGACTGCGCAGAATTTGGTTCGGCTCAAGGCAACGCTGTGGTGCTTGGGCAGCTGTCGGGCAGCAGGCCGTCGACCTTTGGCGCACGGGCACGTGCAGCGGTGCATCACGATCAGCGCACCCACAAGGCATGATTCTCCGGCCACCCACGGTGGTCGCGTGACTGATTTGGTCCGCGTTCGGCCAGAAGCGGCCATTTCCGCCCGGGACCAGGGCACTCGCGAGGCGAGAGTCGGCCTGACCCTTCCCGGTGCTGTAAACAATCAACGCGGCCCCGCTGCTAGCAAGGGGTAAATCGGTCCAACGGGCTGTAGTATAGGAAGGCGTGATTTGCGCGGCTCTTTCCCGGGTGTGCTCCGTTCCAGGGAATTGACTCAGGAGAATGCGTCTGTGTTGACTTCCCTGTTCCTGCTGCTCCTGGCGGTACTGGCGGCTGCTGGCGTCGTGCTCCTGAGCCGGCGTGCACGCCAGCGGAATTTTGGCGAGTTCGCGGCGACGGCAGGCCACACCCTGCAGCTAGAGACGTGTGGCGGCATCAAGGCAACCAATCTGTATGAGTATCTTTGTGCTGTTGCGGCCGCGCTGCGCACGCAGGCAATGCTCCGATCTCTCGAGCTGCGCCCCGGCGAGTTCAAACAGGTGGTGACCGATGCAATCGAGTCGGCCTACCTGCTCAAGAGGGATGAATCGAACAAGGAGGTTGCAAGAGGAGCGCTTCTGCTTTTTGCGTCCTGCCTGGACCCGATCATGAGCAGAACGCCGTCTGGCGCAAGCACCCAGGGAGACGTGGGGAACATCGCAGGTACTGTCGGTGCGGTGGAGTTGCTCGCAAGATCAGGGTGGTATCCCGAATCGAACGCAGACCTCGTTACGTGCGCCCTGTCGGAAGCCTCTCCAGCCAAAGGCATGGCCGAATACTGGCGCACGACAAGTCAGGCCCATCGAGACCAGGTGGAGTCGGCGTTCGAACACGTCGTACGCAAGGCACTGGATCCCGCTACAGCCGAATACGTCAGGCACAAGGTGTTTACTGACTTGAAGGAAGACGCCCGAACGGCAGCTTGAAACCTGACGCAGGTTGGACTCGCAACCACCTGTTTGCCCGGCATCACGCATTCACGTGCGCGAACCAGCGGGTTCGATCGGGGCGGCCGGGTGGCGACGATCGACAGATAGGCATCGCCTGTTAGCCCAAAGACAATATCCTGGTTCAAATCGGATCGGGCCACCTGATTCGAGTTCACGAGCACCGGCGCCCACCGTTCCCGCGCTACTACCCCGGCCACCCGAACCGACGACAGCCGTTACCGGGGTTTTCGCACGTGCCTGATGTATTAACTCCGGAATGCCCGGTCGGGCAATAAACCGGAGTGTCATGGCACCCGATGCGCTTCTTGCGGATCGGCACGCACAAATCAGACTGAATTGCCCAAAGTGTCGGCTTACGGCCAAGAGCGGTCAGTGGTCAATCGGGAAAGCAGTCGCTCAAAGCGCGCTCCCTTTCAGCCGTCGCGCGCAGCAGGGTTCTCATCAAACCTCCATCTTTGATCAGCAGGCCGGTTTCATAGTTCGCCTATGGATCCAGAACCGCAAGATGCATGAACATGGTCTGGCAGTTCTCGACCATGTTCAGTTCCGCGTTGCGGATCCTGCCTTGCCATTTCTCGATCATCTGCTGGGCACAGACATTCGAGGCGGTCATGATCCCGCTCTTGTAGAGGTAGTGCGAGGCCGACTCTGAATAGCGCCCGGCCGCCTCCTTCATGGCTGACTGGTAGCCGTCGCTGCTCAGGATCCCACCCAGCGTCATCTTCATGTCACCGATGAAGGCCTGGTAGGTCTTCATGTGCTCCGGTGTCCCGACGATGCGTTCATGCCCGACGATGACAAAGTTGAAGTCATACTGCTTCAGGAGCAGGTCCGGCAGGCCGAACGCAAACCAGGGGTCCGAGCTTTCGCCAAAGTGAATCCACGGGGCCGCGTCGGGATGGAACATATCGATCGCGAACAGGATCTTCTGCTGCGGCGCCCAGGCAACCATGTCATCCTGCGAGTGCCAGTTCCGGCCCAGGGTTTTCAACTCAAGGCGCAGTCCACCCGTTTCCAGCACGTAGTCGTGGTCGAACACAACGGCCGGCTGCGGGCGCTTCGGATCATTGGCCACCGCGAGCAGGTCCGCCGTGGCTTTGCTAGCAATCAGAACCGAATCGTTGGGAAACAGATGCGCGCCTTGGCTGTGGTCACGGTGGTGGTGTGTGTAGATCACATGAGTGATCGGCTTGTTGGTCACCTGCGGGATGACATCGAGCACAAAGGGTGAGACATCGGGCTTAGGGTCGACGACGACGACACCAACATCGGTGACAAAGAACACCATGTTCTCGAAGTCGTCGTGTACGAACCAGGCGTTCTCCGCAATCTTGTAGTAGTCGTAGCCACGCGCTGGCAGTTTCGACAAGGTGTATTCACGCACACTGTGCTCGGCTTTCGTCTTCTCGTAGTCGAACGGCTGCTGTGCCGATGTGGTCATCGGCAACAAACCAAGGATGGCCAATATGGCCGCAAGCAATCGGGTGATCATCGTGGTCCTCCTTTGAAACCAGTGATAGGGCTCTGATGCCGGTGGTCAACGCATGTTGAACAGTTCCTGGTGAAATTGGTCGGCTGCCAACCCACTCGCCAACAGATCGCCGCGCAATGCCTGGCCGAAAGCGGCCGGGCCGCAGAACCAGACCGAAGCCGCCTTCCAGCTGGGCACCAGCTTGCGCAGGCGCTCGCCGGAGAGAAAACCGTCTCTGCCGTCGATCAGCACGTGCAGCCGGATACCGGCGGCTGCGGCGTCGGCCTTCAGCAGGTCCAGCGCTTCGGCGGACACTTCTTTCGTGCTGTGGATCAGATCGACCGGTTTGCTTCCCGGCATCTTCGCCAGGTGTTTCATCCGGGCAATGAAGGGCGTGATGCCCACGCCGCCACCGATCCAGATCTGGCGGCCCTGACCGTCGTCAAAGGTGAAGCGCCCATAAGGCCCTTCGACCGTGGCTTCGCCGCCCACCGCCAGCGTCTTCGGCAGCACGTCGGTGTAGTCGCCCAGCCCCTTGGAGATGAACAACACTTCCCGCGAGGCGGGGTCCCACGCCGAAGCGATGGTGAAGGGGTGGGTGCCTTCTTTGGGATCAAAAGTCACAAAGGCGAATTGCCCCGCAGCATGACCGGCCCAGCCCTCTTCCAGGGCAATACCCACGGCCGTGGCATTCAGTTCGGCAAAGGTTTTGATGGTCTTGATCTTCCCGGCGACCCGGTTGCCACGGCCAATCTGGCGCGACAGGGCCAACACCGCCGAGACCACGCCGCCAGCCATGAGCAGCGCCATCACAATGCCCAGTGGCTGGGTCCAGCTCTCAAAGTTGAGCAGCACCACGCCATGGGCAACGAGCGCCAGGTAAGCGATGGCGATCAGCGTATGGGTCGAGGCGAAAAGCCGATAGGGAAAGCGTTTGATCAGCGCCAGCGCGATCAGCAGGACCGCCGCGTAGAACGCCCATTCGCCCACGCCTTCTGCCAGCTCCCGCTGGCTCGTGAAGAAGGCTTGCACAGCACCGAGGTCTGGCGCCCCGGCCGGCCGGGGGCCGCGCTGTGGGGCCTCCATCAGACCCAGGCCGACCATCCATTTCGGCCCCTGTGCGGCGATCCAATGCACGATTGAGGTGACCAGCGCCGAGATACCGAGCCATTTGTGCAGCCGGTAGGATTTGTCGAGACCGTTCACCCACGACTCCAGCCAGCGTGCACGTGTGGCCAGAATCATGGCCACGCTCATCGCGCCCATGCTCAACACGCCCGAATACTGCACCACCAGATTGCGAATGGCGATGAAACCCAGCGTCTGGGGCAATGGAAAGTTGGCGATCGACCATAGCGCCGTCAACACGACGGGAATGGCCCAGATGGCGATCTTGATGTTTTTCATGGCTTGCGCTTTTCTGTCGGTTGTGGCCCCGAAGCAGCGCGGGAGCCGATAGGTGCCTTGGTGATGGGTTGTTCAGGTTTTCAGCGATTGGAAATAGGCGTTCCAGCTCTGGTGCGCCCGGCCTGCGGCCTGCGCAAAATCGCTCTGTGCGTTGTAGGCACCTGTGCGGATGCCCTGGTAGATGCCGGCGATGACGTTGCCGATGAATTCGCCCAGTTCGGCGATGCGGTTGGCCCGGTAGGCTTCAACCTCTATGGGCCGGTAGCGCAACGGCGTGCCAAAGGCTTCGCTCAGATACTGCGCAAGTCTTGCTTGCGAAATCGCCTCACCATGCAGGTTGTAGGTGTGGCCGTCGCGCTTTGGCTCGGTCAACATGCGTGCGTAGGCGTAGGCGAGTTCACCACGCGTGGTGTACCCGCACAAGCCATCGCCAGCGCAGTTGGCGATTTCACCGGTGGCCTGGTAGTTGGCGATGTATTCGACATCGGGCTCGATGTAGATGCCGTTGCGGCCAATCACCCAGTCCAGTCCGCTGGCTTTGACATCTTGCTCGGTCTGGCGGTTGCTCTGCACGATGGGTGAGAAGGCCGAACCCTCTTCTGGCCCTTGCACGCTGGTGTAAACCAACTTGCGAACGCCTGCTGCCTTGGCCGCTTCAATCACGTTGCGGTGTTGTTCTATGCGCTTGTCTGGCGCGTCCATGCCCGACACCAGCAGCACGGTGTCGATGCCCGCAAAGGCCTGCTGCAGAGCGCTGCGATCGTCGTAACTGCCCGGGCGAACCTCAACGCCCAGGCCTTGCGCTTTCGAAGGGGTTCGGGCCACTGCGACCACGTTGCCTGCCCCGACGAGTTTGGCTGTGGCGTTGACGATGGCGGCACCGAGTTGTCCGCTGGCGGCTGTGATAGCGATTTTCATGGTGATGCCTTGAGGTATGTGCAAGAAGGGGCGGCGCGGCGTTGGAGCGTCAAAGGCCTGCGGGCCTCATTGACCTTCCATCTGCTGCTCGGCTTTGTGTGACAGTGCGTCCAGCGAGGCGGCCGTTTCGGCTGGTACCGAGTTGTTCATGGCAATCGCGTACAGACCGACCAGCGCGGCCACCAACACCCCGCCGGTGATGGCGGCGGCACGGGCCTTTAGATGGGCCTTCAGGCTGCGGAAGTTGTAGGCGATATGTGCCAGCGCGGTCGCCACCATCAACAGGCCAAAGACCTTGTGCACAGGGTGCATCTGCAAAGTGAACGAGGTTCGGTCCATCACGATCATCAGCAGGCCCGAAGTGGACATCGCGACGAACGAGACGAACATGGTGATGGCAACGATTTTTCGAAACATGGTGATTTGGGTTGAAGGTGTAGATCCTGATGCCCGAAGGCGTTCCAGATGGCCTTGATTGGCGCCGGGTTCATTGCGTCAGGTGACGACGCCACCACGATGACACTTTCATCATCGGAAGCATGAGCCACGGCGGTACCTTGGGCAGCCAATCGGTGATAGCCGTCTTGTAGGTGGACCTTTCTCCGATGCGGTGGTCCCACGCCTTGATGGCGGGATAGGGAGAAAAATCAAACCCGACAAACGACAGCACCACGTACTGCGGAATCCAGGCGATGTCGGCCAGACTGATGCGGTCGCCCACCAGATAGGCATGGTCCTTCAGCCGGGCCTCCATGCGCGCAAACACAGTCTCGAGCATCTGAACTGCCTGGGCGACCTCTTCTTCGGGAATGCCGTCCAGTGCCTTCTGGTGAAACTCCACCAAGGCCTTGTCTGGCTCAATCTCGGCGTACCGCTTCATGTCGGAACGCTTCTTGGTGGCGCCACCGGTCGATCCGTAGACGTAGGTCTTGATAGCCTTCATGTGCAGGTCGGCAGCGAGGTCAACCCATTCCTTCATGGCCGCCTGATCCGGAGTGCTGTCGGGCGTGAAGGACGGCTGGGGAAACTTCTCCTCCAGGTAGAACAGGATGTCGGCCGATTCCGTCACCGGTACACCGTCGTCCACCAGCGCCGGCACCAGACCTTTGGGGTTGATCCTGAAATACTCATCCGTCAAGTTCTCCTGCTTTCCCAGATCCACGGGGTGAGACGTCCACTCCAGGCCTTTCTCATCGAGCAACAGGCGCACGCGCATTGAACAATTCGACAGGCCCGCGTGGAAAAGGTGCAGGCCTTCCATCTTGAGGATTTCGGGCGATTGGGTGTGCAATACGGGCATCTTGAGACTCCGATATGAATGAGCGGTGGAGACACGAACGAGGTGGGCGCGGCAGGCTGGCCGGTCTCAATCGCCCATGTCGTGGTCGGGGTGGTCGCTTTCGCCCGCTTTCCAGTAGCCGCGGGTGACCATTTGCGCGCGGTCGACGCCGCGTTCGTTCAGCAGCAACTGCCTGATTTCGCGCACCGCGGTCGCTTCGCAGGCGACCCAGATCAGGGCGCCCTCTGCCAGGTTGAGGCCTTGCGCCACCTGCCGCAGCAAACCACCCGGAGCGGCCCGAGAAGGCGATCGGAACAGCCAGCGGATGTCGGGCGATGCCCGCAAGCTCGGGTTGTACCGGTCCATGGTGTTTTCCACTTCGGCATACAGCGTCACCAGCGAGGTCGGTGGCAGGTTGTCGAGGATGGTTCCCACTGCCGGCAAGGCCGACTCATCGGCCAGCAATACCAGGTGGCGCAGGTCATCAGGGAACACCTGCCCGCCGCCCGGTCCCGCGATGATCAAAGCGCTGCCCACCCGGGCCTGCTCCACCCATGCAGACGCCACGCCCGCACCGTGCCGAACAAAGTCCACTACCAGTTCCCGGCGAGCGGGGTCGAAATGGCGTGGCGTGTAGGTGCGCGTTAGCGGGCGGGGTTGCCCGGCCGCCGGTTGCCAGTCGGGCGGAAGATCGCCGAAGAACAGCTTGATGTGGCTGCCCGGCTTCGGTGGCCCAAAGCCTTCCAGGCTTTCGCCAAAGAAGGTGACGCGCCGCATCCGGGGTCCGAGGTCTTCGAGGCTGCGCACCTTGACCGCACGCAGTGTCGGCTTTCGTCTCACGGGCTCGGCGGCTGGCTCGGTGGTGGAAGGAGTGGTGTTCACGGATGGTCTCTGCTTTGAGTTCAATGGGTGTTCTTTGGGGAATAGAGGCATTGTTTCCAGCAGAGGCCTGTTCGATAAGATGGTGCAGTTAGTTTTCTTTGTTTCATAGAATCGCACAATGCTCGACGACCTGCGCAGCATGGCTGTCTTTGCGACCGTTGTCGCCGAGGGCTCTTTCCGTGGCGCCGCCACCAAGCTGGGTTTGTCGCCCTCGGTGATCAGCCATCACGTTTCTCGACTGGAAAAGCGGCTGGATTGCGCCTTGCTGTACCGCTCGACCCGCCGCCTCTCGCTGACAGACGATGGCCGTGTGTTTCAATCTTCGTGTGCCCGCGCCCTGGAAGCCGCTGAAGAAGGCCTGAACAGCGTTGCCCACCGCCAGACCGAGCTCTCCGGGCGCCTGCGCGTGGGCGCGCCGGCCCTGCTGGGCTCGGGGCCGTTTGTGGACGATGTTCTGGCGTTTGCCGCCGAATACCCGGCGGTGGAAGTGGAGCTGTGTCTGGACGACGAGCGTAAGAACCAGATCGAAGCGGGTTTCGATGTGTCGATCCGCATCGGCTGGCTGGAGGACTCTGCACTGCGGGCCCGCCAGCTCTTCAGTGTGCGACGGCGCGTGTGCGCCGCGCCTGAGCTGATGGAGCGGCTGGGCACGCCGCAGCACCCGGTCGACCTCATGCAGTGGCCATGGGTCCAGGAGACCATCCTCGCGCGCTTTGTGGACTTCATCGGGCCAGAAGGCGCCACGCACCGGATTCCGCTCGCCGGCCGCATGTCCACCAACCACGTCCAGACCGCCAGGCAGTTCGCCATCGCAGGTGCCGGTGTGTTCGCTGCTATCGACTTCATGGTTGCGGAAGATCTCGCCTCGGGCAGGCTGGTCGAGCTGCTGCCTGATTGGCACCTGGCTTCGGCAGGGGTCTACGCCGTGTGGCCCGCCAACGCGTCACGCCACTCGATTTCCATGCACTTTGTGGACTTCATTCATGCGAAGGTGACGGCGATGCGCGCCACTGCCGGTGCCGCCAGTCCACCTGAGGCCAACGCCGGTCGTTCCAAGCGCAAGAAGACAGCCTGAGGTTCTCGACAACGAAGGTTTTGAGCGCGCCTCCTGGCGGTCAGAAATCTTGTTGCGCGCGCCTTCGCTATGCCGCGATGGTTGGGGCTGGGGCCGACCGGTTCAGCGGCGACGCGCCAGGGCATAAACCCCCACAACCAGCAGCAGCAGCCCGACCAACACGCCCGACAGATCACTCGCCATCTGGCTCAACGCCTCCCAGCTGTCGGCGAACAACAGCCCCAGTCCGCCGTACAGCAACACCCAGATCGCCTCCCCCACCATCACGGCCAACAGAAATCGGTGCCAGGGAAACTGGGTGGAGCCGGCCATCAAATTCACTGGCAGAGCGAGGGGTGTGAACAAGAACCGGCTCAGGAATACGCTCCAGATGCCCCAGCGCTCAAACTGTTGATCGGCTGATTGCCAAGCCTTGGAGCCTTTCCACCGCGATGTGAGCCGCACTCCCATCAGTCGGCCCAACAGGTAGCTGCAGCCATCACCTGCGACGGCCGCCACCACGGCAACGCCTGCGGCCACTTGCAGGCTTAACACACCTTGTTTGCTGAAGGCCCCGGTGGCCACCACCAACATCGTGGCGGGCAACGGCACGCCCAAAGCCGCCAGAAACAACGTGCTCCCCAAAACAAGCGCACCGTGGTTCAGCAGGCTGGTGAGCAGGAAATCGGTGATTTCCGTCACTTCGCCGATCCCGAGGGCGGTGCATGTTTCAAAATCAGCTCTTCAACAGTGTGGCGTGCGGCCACCGGGTCCAGTCCGGTCACGGCGCCCCACTCGTGAACGCTTCGGTCGTCAAAGCCGGTCGCGGGCAACCCCAAAGCTTGGCGCAGCTCAGCCTGCGGCACGCCATAGGCCCGCTCAATGTAGGCCAGCGTCATCCAACCCCGCAGAGTCTCCACCTTGACTTCGCCGCTGGCAACGCGCTGGTTGAACTGAACCTGCTTCCAGGCGCGCCAGCCAAACCCCACCACCAAGGCCAGGCCTATGAGCAGAGCCAACACCGCCAGCCAACGGCGCATTCGCTTCGGGAAGGCAGGCTTAGGTGGCGAGGATTTCATGGGTTTTGATTCTGAGCCACTGGACGAGGGGTTTACACCCAAAGTCTACGGCGCAAGCGTTGCCCCAGCTCAATTCAGGCGATCGATGATTTGCCCTGCGCCTCCATGTCAGCCACAAAAAGTGAGAAGTGCCGGAGACACTACCGGGCTGCCGCGTTAGGGCCGCTGACTCTGAAGCGTTTGCGCACCTCTCATCGCACTAAAGCGCGCACTGACGCAGAGCTGAGCGCGACCGACTGCTATGTGGATCGTGCTGAATTGTCTGCTCAGGGTCGAAACCAGTCATTGGCCCAAGCGGATCAGCTCTTCAGCGCACCGTTCAAGTCTTGTCGATCTTGCTGATCAATTTCGTTGGCCTGCCGGTTGGGGTCGATGATTCGACCGTGTGATGACAGCCTCTCGGCAATTTGCGGGCGCAACGTGGTGCCTTGCATCGAAACCTGGCGGGTAGTGGATTGCACTGACGAATTCGCGGACCTGCCAGGTCTAGTTCTACAGGGCGCTACAAGGCGGCGAACGGACCCAGTCGCGCGGTCACGGCGCCGTCCTCCAGGGTGAACGCGAGGGTCAGGCCCAGTGCATCGGCCATGGCCATCGCCAGGGCGAGGCCGAGTCCGGCGTGGCCGGCATCGGCGTCCTCGCCGTGTCCGCGCCAGTAGCGCTCGCCGAAGTGGGCGAGTTCGCCGGCATCCAGTTCGGGCGCATGGTTGCGGATGCAGAGGGTGTGCGAATGATCGGCGGTTTCGATCCATACGCGCACCGGTTCACCGGCGCTGCCGTATTCGTGCGCGTTGTGCAGCAGGTTGGTGAGGATGCGTTCGAGCATGCCGACATCGCTGTGGACCCAGACCGCGTCTGGCAGATCGAGCGCGAATCGCCCGGCGCTGTCGAAGCCTTCGGCCTGGGCGAGGCTGCGCACCTGCTGGCGCAACAACGCAACCAGATCGAGCGGATCCGGCGCCGGGGCGAGCTGTCCGGACTCATACCGGGCGAGCGCGAGCAGCGCCTGGATGCCGCGTTCCATGCGCGCGTTGGCGGCCAGTGCCGCCTGCACGCCGGCGCGCAGCGCCGCCATGTCGCCGGCTTCGAGGGCGTGCTCGGCGCTGGCGCGGATTTCGGCCAGCGGGGTACGCATTTCATGGGCGATGTTTCGCGAAAAGCGGCGTTCGCGCTCGGCCGAATGCAGGAGCCGTTGCAGCGCTTCGCGCACGGCCGTGGCATACGGACGCAACTCACGCGGCAGGTGGCCGGTTTCCGCCAGTGCGTCATCGGCGACGCGCAGCCGGCTCAGGCGCTCGCCTTCCACGCGCATGCCATCGAAGGCCTTGCGCAACAGCCAGAGGCAGATCAGCACGGCGAGCACGATGGCAAGCACGATGCCGCCCAGCAGCGCGCCATGCACGGTACGCTCGGTCTGGTCCCAGCTTTCGCGTTCGGTCGCCAGCACGAGACGCCAGTCGCCCATCGGCTGCCGGCCTGGCTGCAGGCGTTGCACGATCGCGCGACCGAAGTGGCCATCCGGCAAGCGCAGGTCGTAGAAGCGCGGCGATAGCAACGGCGTCCGGCAACGTGAGCGCGCCCGACCCGCTGTTGACCGAAGCCAGCCGCAGCTGCCCTTCGGCGTCGAACAGCGCGAAGAATTCGGCATGCCCGGCGAGGTCGTAAGCCGGCAGCAACCTGCGCAGTTCTTCCGGATCGTGCTCGACGATCTGCGCGGCGAAGGCCTCGGCACGCGCGGCGAGGAACTGGTCCAGGCGCGCGTACATGGCCCGATCGACGAATGCGTCCAGCAGCAGGAACAGGCCACCGAACAGCAGGCCGATCGCCAGCGTCAACTGCCAGGCAAGCTGGCCTTGCAGGGACCAGCCGTCGCGTGTCCCGGGCGACAGTCGCTCAATCCAGGACATAGCCGAATCCGCGCCGGGTTTCGATCAGGTCCGCCTGCCCGTGCGCGGCCAGCTTGGCGCGCAGCGTGCTGACGATCACTTCCACGACCTTGTCGGAGGATTCGCTGGCGCTGTCGTAGAGGCGATCGAAGATCTGCGACCGCGACAGGACGCGGCCGCGTTCGCGCATGAGCAGTTCGAGCAACCCGTATTCCTTCGGCGTCAGCATGAGGTCCTGGCCATCCCATCGCGCCCGGCGGGCATGCAGGTCGATGCTGAGCGGGCCGTGGTGCAGCTCGGCATCGCCCGAATCCTGCGGCCTGCGCGCCAGTGCGCGCAATCGCGCGAGCAGCTCGTTCAACGCAAACGGCTTGACGATGTAGTCGTCGGCGCCGGCATCGAGCGCGGCGACGCGGTCGCCGACCTGGTCGCGTGCGGAGAGCATCAGCACGCGGGCGCGGCCACCCTTGCGGCGCAGTTCGCGCAGTACGTCGATGCCGTCGCGGCGCGGCAGCATCCAGTCGAGAACGACGAGGTCGTAGTCGTTGTCGTCGAGGAACGCGGCTGCGCTGATGCCATCCGCCGCGTGATCGCAACTGTAGCCCTCGCGCGCGAGGCTGGCTTTCAGCGCATCGGCCAGGGCGGGCGAATCTTCTACCAGCAACAGACGCAAGGCCGCACCTCCAGGAATCATGTTGCGCAGGAATCGGCGCCGGACAACACGGTCACGGCGATCGTGCGCATCAGCATGCGGCGTCAACCTGTTCGCAAGCTTAAGGCAAGGCTGAACAGGCTGTCATTCCGGCCTTCGCCGGGATGACGGGCTGAAGTGGATTTTGGCCTTCGCGGGGGTGACGGGGTAGAGCTGGATCCCGGCTTTCGCCGGGATGACGGGCTGAAGTGGATTTTGGCTTTCGCCGGGATGACGGTGAGAGCGGGATTGCGGCCTTCGCGGGGGTGACGGGGTAGAGCTGGATCGCGGCTTTCGCTGGGATGATGGGCTGAAGTGGATTTTGGCTTTCGCCGGGATGACGGGCTGAAGTGGGTGCCGGCCTTCGCGGGGGTGACGGGGTAGAGCTGGATCCCGGCTTTCGCCGGGATGACGGGCTGAAGTGGATACTGGAATTCGCGGGGTGACATGTAGAGCTGGATCCCGGCTTTCGCCGGGATGACGGGCTGAAGTGGGTGCCGGCCTTCGCGGGGATGACGGGGCGGCTCCCGCTGCTGTGGCGGGGAGGCTGCACGTGGCCGTCGCATGCGGCGCTTTGTCGCCCGACCGGACTGGCGCGGCAGGCTTGCTCGTTTAGCCTGGGCGTCTTCGCCTACGTCCGGACGGCGGATCGAAAGCCATTCGAAATCAATACCTTGTGTGTGCAATGCATGACCGGAGCGTGGCCGGGCCCTGCCGCGCGGAGGCTCTTTCCGCGCCGATCTGCGTGCCTTGGATGCCCGCGGGCGGGGCGGCTGCCGCTTGCATTTGGCCGACCGCGGCATAACATAGTGAGCACTTACTATCTTATGGTGCCATCGTGACCCAGCGCGCCCGAAACCTGCCAGCCGACGAACGCCGTGCCGTCACGGTGGAAGCCGTGGTCGAACTGGCCGGCAAACAAAACCCCAGCGAAATCACCACCCTGGCGATTGCCAGGCACATGAACCTGACCGAGGGCGCCCTATTCCGGCATTTCCCGACCAAGCAGGCGATCTGGCAGTCGGTCATGGAATGGGTGGCCGAAAGCCTGCTCGCGCGCGTCGATCGCGCGGCCCGCGACGTCGATTCACCGCTGGCGGCCCTGCGTGCCATGTTCATGAGTCATGTCGACTTCGTGGCCGAACATCCGGGCGTGCCGCGCATGCTGTTCGGCGAGCTGCAGAAGGCCGGATCCACCGTGCCCAAGCGCATCGTGCAAACGCTGATCAAGCATTATGCGCAGCGCCTGCACCGCAGCATCGAGGCGGGCAAGTCCTGCGGCGAACTGCGTGCCGACCTCGATACCGAAGCCGCCGCGAATCTTTTCATCGGCACCATCCAGGGGCTGGTCATGCAGTCGCTGCTGGAAGGCGACATGGATCGCATGCGCGCCGATGCACCCAAGGTCTTCGCCATCTATTGCCGCGGCATCGGGGCAGCATCATGAAGCTGCCGCATGTGCGCCGCCGCACCCTCGCCCTGATCGCCGCGATCATTCCGTTGCTGGCCCTGTTTGCCTATGTCGTGCTGCGTTCCGGTCCGCTGGCGCCCGTTTCGGTGGTCGCCACGACGGTCGCCACGCAATCGATCTCGCCTGCCCTGTTCGGCGTCGGCACGGTCGAGGCGCGTTACGTGTACAAGATCGGCCCGACTTTCGCAGGCCGGCTGCAACGGCTCGATGTCGAAGTCGGCGACCGTGTCATTGGCGGGCAGGTGCTCGGCGAAATGGATCCGGTCGACCTCGATGACCGCGTGCGCATGCAGGAGGCCGTGATCAAGCGCGCCGAAGCGGCGGTGCGCGAGGCCACGGCGCGCCAGACCTACGCGCGCGGCCAGGAAGGCCGCTACGAGAAACTGCTGGTGACGCACGCCGTCAGTGTCGAGGCGGTCGCCGGCCGCCAGCAGGAGCGGCAGATCGCCGATGCCGCGGTCAGTGCGGCCCGCGAAGAACTCAGCCGCGCCCGCGCGGACAAGGAAGCGGCGCTCGCGCAACGCGCCAACCTGCGCCTGGTCGCGTCGGTCGACGGCCTGGTCGCCGCGCGCGACATCGAACCCGGCACCACCGTGGTCGCCGGCCAGGCCGTGATCGAGATCATCGACACGAACAGTTTGTGGATCAACGCGCGCTTCGACCAGATCAGCGCCGCAGGCCTGGCACCGGGCCTGGCGGCGCGCATCACGCTGCGTTCGCGCCGCGACGCCAGCCTTGCCGGCAAAGTCGTCCGCGTCGAACCGCTGGCCGATGCGGTGACCGAGGAGACCCTCGCCAAGATCGCGTTCGACACGCCCGCCGAATCGCTGCCGCCGATCGGCGAACTGGCCGAAGTCACCCTCGCCCTGCCGCCCCTGCCAGCCACGGCCGTGATCCCGAACGCCGCGATACGGCGCGTCGACGGCGACATTGGCGTCTGGGTGATCAACGCCAACGCACTCGAGTTCCGGCCCACCCGGCTTGGCGCGGGCGACCTCGATGGCAACGTCCAGGTCCGCGAAGGCCTGCAGGCCGGCGAGCGCATCGTCCTGTTCAGCGAGAAGGCGCTGGGCGCGCGCAGCCGCATCCATGTCGTCGATCGTCTCGCCGGAGCCGCGCAGTGATCAGCCTGGCCGGACGCGACATCCTGCATGCCTGGGGCAAGTTCCTGTTCACCGGCATCGGCCTCGGCCTGCTCATCGGCGTGACCCTGACCATGGCCGGCGTCTATCGCGGCATGGTCGACGACGGCAAGGCGCTGCTCGACAACAGCGGCGCGGACCTGTGGATCGTGCAGAAGGACACGCTCGGGCCCTACGCCGAATCATCCAGCGTCAACGACGACCTCTACCGCGGCATCCTCGTCATGCCCGGCGTCGCGCTGGCCGCGAACGTGACCTACCTGACCATGCAGATCCGCAAGGGCGAGGCCGATGTGCGGGCCATGGTGGTCGGCATCTCGCCGGGCGCCGGCGGCACGCCCGGATGGCCGCCGCACCTGGTCGGCGGACGACAGATCACGCGCAGCCACTACGAGGCCATCGCCGACGTCGCCACCGGTTTCCATATCGGCGAGCGCATCCGCATCCGCCGCAACGAGTACACGGTGGTCGGGCTGACCCGGCGCATGGTCTCCTCGAGCGGCGACCCGATGGTGTTCATCCCGCTCAAGGACGCCCAGGAAGCGCAGTTCCTCAAGGACAACGACGCCATCCTTCAATCGCGTCGCCGCAACGCGGAGAACCCGGCCTTCAACCGGCCCGGCGTGCCCGGCCTGCTCGATTCGGTGATCGCTTCGCAAAGCAGCAACCCGTTCGTGAATGCCGTCCTGGTGACCCTCAAGCCCGGTCACCCGGCCGAGGAGGTCGCTGCCTCGATCCGGCGCTGGAAGCGCGTGACCGCCTATACCCGGCCGGAGATGGAAGGCATTCTGATCGGCAAGCTGATCGCCACCTCGGCCAAGCAGATCGGCATGTTCCTGGTCATCCTCGCGGTGGTCAGCGCGACCATCGTCGCCTTCATCATCTATTCGCTGACCATGGACAAGATCCGCGAGATCGCCGTGCTCAAGCTGATCGGCACGCGCAACCGCACCATCGCCGCGATGATCATGCAGCAGGCCCTGGTGCTCGGCGTGATCGGATTCGTGGTCGGCAAGATCACCGCCACCTTCGCCGCGCCGCTGTTCCCCAAATACGTGCTGCTCATGCCGGCCGATTCGATTGCCGGGTTCTTCGCCGTGCTCGCGATCTGCGTGCTGGCCAGCCTGGTCGCGATCCGCATGGCGCTCAAGGTCGATCCGGCCGAGGCGATCGGGTGAGCGCATGAACCAGAAAGGCATCCGCATCGAAGGACTGAGCAAGCGCTACGGCGAGGGCGACACCGCGGTGCATGCGCTCAAGGACGTGAACATGCAGGTCGGGCCGGGCGAGGTGGTCGGCCTGATCGGTCCCTCCGGTTCCGGCAAGAGCACCCTGCTCAAGTGCCTCGGCGCGGTCATCGATCCCACCGCCGGGCGCATGCTGCTCGGCGACGAGGTGATCTACGACAACGCCTGGAAGGTCGCCGACCTGCGCGCCCTGCGCCGCGACAAGATCGGCTTCGTCTTCCAGGCGCCCTACCTGATCCCGTTCCTCGACGCGACCGACAACGTGGCCCTGCTGCCGATGCTGGCCGGCGTGGACAATGCCGCCGCGCGCGCCAGGGCACTCGAACTGCTCACCGCGCTCGACGTGCAGCATCGTGCCACGGCGATGCCATCGCAGCTCTCCGGCGGTGAACAGCAGCGCGTGTCGATCGCGCGCGGCCTGGTCAACCAGCCGCCGGTCATCCTCGCCGATGAACCCACTGCGCCACTCGACAGCGAACGCGCGATGGCCGTCGTGCGTATCCTCAACGACATGGCGCGCAAGTACGAGACCGCGATCATCGTCGTCACCCACGACGAAAAGATCATTCCGACGTTCAAGCGCATCTACCACATCCGCGATGGCGTCACCCACGAGGAGGCCGGCGAAGGCCGGTCTTTCGACTAGGCAACCACACAGGAGAAACGCCCATGTCCAGCGTCGGCTACCACGAACCCTTTGAAACACTCTCGCAGGAAACCCGCGACATGCACCGCGCCATCGTCTCGCTGATGGAAGAGCTCGAAGCGGTCGACTGGTACAACCAGCGCTGCGATGCCTGCGGCGACGCCACGCTCAAGGCGATCCTTGCGCACAACCGCGACGAGGAAAAGGAACATGCCTCGATGCTGCTCGAATGGATCCGCCGGCGCGACCCGACGTTCTCGAAGGAACTCAAGGACTACCTGTTCACCGACAAGTCGCTGACCCACGACTGAGCCAACCCCGGGAGGCATCCGCATGAACGCGCAACCCATCCGCGACGCCTGGACCATGGCGATTTCCGTCCTCGCCATCGCTTTCGGCCTGCTCACCCTGAAGGAAGGCGGCACGGTGCTTTTCGGCGGCGAAGCCGCGCGTGCGGCCGCAGGGCATTTTGTTCCGTTCGTGCTCTGGTTCAATTTCCTCGCCGGCTTTGCCTACGTCATCGCCGGCGCGGGACTCTGGTTGCGGCAGCGCTGGGCGGTCTGGCTGGCCATCGCCATCGCCATATCCACATTGCTCGTATTCGCCGCATTCGCCATGCACATCGCCGGCGGCGGTGCCTGGGAACAGCGCACGCTGGTCGCGATGAGCCTGCGCAGCATCGTCTGGATCGTGATCGCCGCCATCGGCGTGATCCGTCTGCTGCGGCCCCGCCCTCCAGCCCGGCCCGCACGAACGCCGGCTGCGCAGGGGGATGCTTCATGAAGATCGCGTTCCTCGGCGCCGCGCGGGAGGTGACCGGTTCGTGCTTCCTGCTCGAGGGCGGAGGCACGCGCTTCCTGGTCGACTGCGGCATGCGCCAGGGCGGTCGGGATGCCGTCGCACAAAATCACGCGCCATTCGCGTTCGACCCGAAGACGATCGATTTCGTCCTGCTGACCCACGCCCACATCGACCACAGCGGGCTGCTGCCCAAGCTCACGCGCGAGGGCTTTCGCGGCCCGATCATTACCACCGCGGCCACCGCCGACCTGCTCGGAATCATGCTCCCGGACAGTGCGCACATCCAGGAAAGCGATGCGCTCCGGGCGCAGCGAACGGCAGGCCCAGGGAAGCACAAGGACAAGGTGCAGCAACCGATCTATACGATGAAGGATGCACTCGACTGTCTGCGCCAGGTGCTGCCAATCGACTACGACACGGAGTTGTCGCCGAACGCCGCGGTGCGCTGCCGCTTCCGCGATGCGGGCCACATTCTTGGCTCGGCCATCATCGAGGTCTGGATCAGCGAAACGGAGCGCACCACGAAGCTCGTGTTCAGTGGCGACCTTGGCCAGCCCGGGCGACCCATCCTGCACGATCCCACGCCGATCGAGGAGACCGACATCCTGGTCATCGAATCGACGTACGGTGACCGCCTGCACAAGGAACTCGGCGCAACCGAGGACGAACTGGTCGCGATCATCAAGCGCACCCTGCATGAGCAAGGCGGCAATGTGATCGTTCCGGCGTTCGCGGTAGGGCGCACCCAGGAAGTCATCTACCACCTGCACCGCCTCACCTGCGAAGGTCGCCTGAGCGGCCTCAAGGTGTTCGTCGATTCGCCGATGGCCACCTCGGTGACGCGGATCACGCAGCAGCACCTGGCCCTGTTCGACGAGAATGCGAAGCGACTTGCCGACTGGCATGCGCTGGGCAAGGATCTGCCCTACCTGCACTTCACCGAGAGCGTCGAGGAATCGAGGGCACTGAACCAGATCCGTTCCGGCGCCATCATCATTTCCGCCAGCGGCATGTGTACTGCCGGGCGCATCAAGCACCACCTGCGCCACAATCTGCCACGACGCGAATGCAGCGTGATGATGACTGGATTCCAGGCGCAGGGCACGCTGGGCCGGCGCCTGGTCGATGGCGCCGAACGCGTTCGCATCTTCGGCGACGACATCCCGGTCCGGGCCGCGGTCCACACCGTAGGCGGACTCTCGGCACATGCCGATCAGGCCGCGCTGCTCGGCTGGTCCGGGAAATTCCGGCAACCGCCACGGGCGACCTATGTCGTGCACGGCGAACTCCATTCGGCGATGGCGCTCGCCGAGCGGCTGCGCGTGGATCGCGGCTGGAACACAATTGTCCCCGAACCCGGACAGACCGCGACCGGGCGCGAGGCCGACGAACGGAACGAGCATGATTGACCAGACCGAACTCGAAGCGATGCAGCAGGCGATCATGCAGGGCTCGGCTTATCGCCTGGCCCAGGACGATCCCGAGTTCCTTGCCGGCGACGAGTTGCGTCCGGTACGCCTGCAGCTGGAGATGTTCAAGCCCGAGCACGACCTGCGTGCGCAGGGAATCAATTCGACCGTGGTCGTCTTCGGCAGCGCTCGCGTCATGTCGCGGGCGCAGGCGCAGGCGGCGCTGACCGAGGCGGAGTCGCGGCTGGGAGCTGGCGACATGTCCGACCCGGTGCCAGCGAAGCGTCTCGCCGAGGCGAGACGCCAGTTGGCCTATTCGCAGTACTACGAAGAGGCGCGGCGTTTCAGCCATCTGGTATCGACCCGCTTCCAGCAGGCCGGTCGTCGCGATTTCGTCGTCGTCACCGGCGGCGGACCGGGCATCATGGAGGCCGCCAATCGCGGGGCGTACGAGGCCGGCGCACGCTCGATCGGACTCAACATCACCCTGCCGCGCGAGCAGAAACCCAACCCGTACATCAGCCCCGAGCTCGCCTTCCGCTTCCACTATTTCGCGCTGCGCAAGATGCACTTCATGATGCGCGCACGCGCCATGGTCGCCTTCCCCGGCGGCTTCGGCACGCTGGACGAACTGTTCGACGTGCTGACCCTGGTGCAGACCGGAAAGATGCCGCGGATCCCGATCCTGCTGGTCGGCAGCGCCTTCTGGCGCCGCGTGTGCGACCTGGAATTCCTCGTTGAACAGGGCATGCTCGACGCCAGGGACGCCGAACTGGTCACCATCGTCGAAGACGCCGACCAGGCCGTGGCCATCATCCATGACTTCTATGACGGCAAGCCGCCGCCATGACCTTGAGGGCCACCCTGGCGACATGCAGGAGCCCATTCGTTTCCTGCCCGGGACGGGCGCTGTTCGGGCGCGCCTCGTGCACGCCACCCCGCCGTTGGCGTCTACTGGCGAGCGGGTTGCTGGCAGCCGCCCTGGTTGGCTGCGCGCACTATCCGGTGAACGCCAGGCTCGACCAGTACACGCCGACCGAGGGCTACCGGCTGGAGAATCTGTCCGGCGCGGAGAACTCCGGCAGTTTGTTCGTCGTGCTGGCGTTCTCCGGTGGCGGCACGCGCGCGGCCGCCCTGGCCTTTGGCGTGCTCGAGCAGATGCGGGATACCGAGATCACCTGGGAAGGCCGGCGCAAGAGCCTGCTGGATGAGGTCGACCTCATCACATCCGTCTCTGGCGGCAGCTACACGGCTGCCTATTACGCGCTGTACCGCGAACGTCTGTTCGCCGATTTCGAACGCGATTTCCTGCTGCGCAACGTGCAAGGCCAGCTCACCCGCAAGTTGCTTGCCCCCGGCAACCTCGTGCGCACGAGCAGCCCCACCTTTGGTCGCAGCGACCTGGTGGCCGAGTATCTCGACAAGTACCTGTTCCACGGCGCGACCTTTGGCGACTTGCAGCAGCTCGGCCGGCCGTTCGTGCTGCTCAACGCCAGCGACATGTCGCTCGGTACGCGCTTCGAGTTCACCCAGGACCAGTTCGATCTGTTGTGCTCGGATCTGGCGACCTATCCGCTTTCACGCGCCGTGGCCGCATCCAGTGCGGTGCCCCTGGTGTTCAGTCCGCTGACCCTGCGCAACTATGCCGGCAGCTGCGCTTACCGCGAACCGGAGTGGGTGCAGGCAGCGCTGGATCAGCGCGCAGCGTCGGCACGACGCTACTACCAGGCCAGTGACCTGCACTCCTATCTGGACCGTGCGCGGCGCCCCTACGTGCATCTCCTCGATGGCGGCATCTCCGACAACACGGGCCTGCGCGCCCTGCTCGATCGCGATCCGCAACGACTGCCCCGCTCCGTGGGCGTGGCGGCGCTGCGCAAGGTCGTGCTGATCTCGGTCAGTGCGGAAACCCGGCCCAGTCGCCTGCTCGACCGCTACGAAGCGGTGCCGTCGATATTCCAGGTCCTACGAAACGTCAAGGACATTCCGATCGGTCGCTATTCGTTTGAAACCACGGAATTGTTCAAGGCGCGCTTCGAAGCGCTGGCCCGCGACAGCGGCAACGCTGACACAAGCTTCTACCTCTCCGAGGTGACCTTCGAGGCACTTTCCGATCCGCTCGAACACAAGCGCTTCGCCGACATCCCCACTTCGTTTGCCTTGCCGGCCGCGGATGTCGCTGCGCTGCGACAGGTGGCCGGACGACTGTTGCGCGAGTCGCCGGGGTACCGCCGCCTGCTGCTCGACCTGGCTGCGCAAGGCGGCTAGCACGGCCAGGTCGTCATCGGGACGCCCGCCAACGAACAGTCCGCCGGAGTACCGCCTGCCGTCAGGCGTCTGGCAGACCAATCCGGGAACACTTGCAGGGTGGACACTGGATGACTTGCACCGTGGCGGCCCTGCAATGCTGGTTCGACACGACGCCAACAGGCGAGGACCGGCCCGGCTGGCCACGAACCGATACCCGCCAGCCTCTCCCGAGACCTGCGGCTACCCGCATTCGTCAGCCGGCCAGCCGTTCAGGCCGCCGCCGCGCTCGCTTCAAGCCAATGCCTGGACGGCTGCGGCCGTCCATACAGGAAGCCCTGGCCATAGGTGCAGCCCATCGCCAGCAGCGCCTCGTGCTGCGCTTCGGTCTCGATGCCTTCGGCGAGCACCTCGATGTCGAGCGAGCTGGCCAGGGCCAGCACGGCGCCGATCACCGCCGAACTGCGCCGCATGTTGCGCCCGCCCAGCGGCTCGATGAAGGACCGGTCGATCTTGAGCATGCGCAGCGGAAAGCGGTGGACGTAGCCGAGCGAACAGTAACCGGTGCCGAAATCGTCGAGTGCCGTCGCGATGCGCGCATTGGAAAGTTTCTGCAACTGGTTGGCGACCGCTTCGGGGTCGCCGAGCAGCGTACCCTCGGTGACCTCGATGCGCAGCCGCGCCGGTTCCAGTTTGGCCTCGCCGGCCAGCTTGAGCAGCCGGGTGTCGAGATCGTTGCCCTGGAAGTGCCGCGGCGAGACGTTGATCGTGATGTAGCCGCCGTCGCGGGTCAGTTCGACCCCGGCTGCACAGGCGGAACGGTACATCTGCCAGTCGATGGCGTCGATCAGCCCGCATTCCTCGGCGACCGGCAGGAACTGGCATGGCAGCAACACGCCACGGGTCGGATGGTTCCAGCGCACGAGCGCCTCGTAGCCGACCCGGCTGCGGTCGGCGAGACGCACCAGCGGCTGGAAGTAGGGCTCGAACTGGCCCGCCTGCAGGCCCGCGCGAATCTCGTGTTCGATGCCGAGCACGTCGCGCTCGATACGCTGCATGGAATCGTTGAACTGGACGAAGCGGCGGCGCCCTGCACTCTTCGCGCCGTACAACGCAGTATCCGCGTCCTGCAGGATCGCGTCGGTCGTCTGGTGGCGGTCCTGGCTGATCGCAATACCGATGCTGGCGAAGATGCGCAATTCGCGGCCACCGATGCTCATCGGCTCCTGCAGGGCGTCGAGGATGCGCTGGGCCACGTGGGTTGCGGTATCCGGCTGCGGAACTTCCTCCAGCAGCAGGGCGAACTCGTCGCCGGACAGGCGCGCGACCACGTCGGGTTCGCGCACGCAATGCAACAGGCGCTTCGAGACTTCCTTGAGCAGCTCGTCGCCGGCGAGGTGGCCGAGGCTGTCATTGACGACCTTGAAGCGGTCGACATCGAGGTAGAGCAGCGCGAACGGGTTTTCCGGGTGGCGCCGGAACCGGGCGATCGCGCGTTCGATGCGATCGCGCATGTAAAGCCGGTTGGGCAGGCCGGTCAGCGGGTCGTGCATGACCTGGTGCTTGAGCCTGGCCTCGACGCGCTCCCTGACCGCGATCTGTTCGCTCAGCTCGCGCGTGCGGGCCTCCACGCGCTGCTCGAGATCGGCGTTCAGCCGGCGCAGCTGATCGGCGTTCTGCCGGCGCTTCAGGCTGCTCGCGATCTGGTGGGCGACGAAGGTCAGCAGCTCGGCATCGCGCTCGGTGTAGAGCTGCTGCGTCGAATAACTCTGCAAGGCGACCACGCCGATCACGTCGTCGGAATCGAGCAGGGGTGCGCCAACCCAGCACACGGTCGAAGGACTGTCGCTGGCGACCTTGCCCATGGCCTGCTTGCGTTCGATCTCACCGCGCTCGGTCAGTGCGGCGAATTCCGCCTCATCCACGACGCACGCGCCGCGGCGACGCACCACATACTCGGTCAGGCCGCGACCGAGCGGCCGCGGCGGCTGGTCCGGATCGTGGGCATCTGCGTAATAGGGGAATTCGAGGTACTCGCGATCGTCGCTCAGCAGGCCGATGTAGAAATTCTCCGCATACAGCAGCTCGCCCACGGCGGCATGGATCTGCCGGTAGAAGCGTTCGCTGCCCTCGTCGCTGTTGGCCAGCGCGGCGATGCGGTAGAGGGTGGCCTGCAGGTGCTCGGCGCGCTCGAGGCCATCGACCTTCTCGCGCAGGCTGGCGTTCGCCTCGGCCAGTTGCAGGGTGCGATCGCGCACCCTGCGCTCGAGTTCGGCCTGGCCCTGCTTGCGCTCGAGCGCATTGAGGACGTGTTCGGCGACGAAGCCCAGCAAGGCCTTGTCGGCATCGCTGAAACGGAAACCCTCGACATAGGTCTGCACGACCAGGCCGCCGTGGGCCTGGCCATCGCGCATCATCGGAACGCCAAGCCAGTCGACGCAATCCGCACCGGCGATGCGCAGCGGGCCCTGCACCTGCTGGCGCAGTTCCGCAGGCGATCCCATCATGGCCTTGCCGCCGCGGATCAGGTGGCCGGTCAGCGCGATCTCCATTTCGGCCATCGGGAAATCGTGATCGCTGGATGGCACGTCGGTTTCGACGGTGTCGACGTAGTAGATGAAGCGCAGGTTGTCGCGGACCCTGTCGTAGAGGACGATGTAGAAGTTCTCGGCGTACATCAGGTCGGCGATGATCCGGTGCAGGCCGCGCAGCATTTCCGGCATGTCGAGTTGCGAGGCCGACATGTCGGCGATCGCGAACAGCGCACGCTGCAGATGCTCGGCCTGGCTCGCACGCAATGCGGTGTCGTGCAGGCGCTGGATCGCCATGACCTCGTCCATGCGGATGCCGACGATCGCGAATACCGGGGTCAGGGCGAGGTCGTCGATGCCCGGCGCGTAGACGACGGCAACGCCGCCACCGCCATCGTCGCAGAGCACGGACAGGTCGCTGTCGGACTCCAGGCCGCGACGCCGGAGGTCGACGGCAGTCCTCGCCCGGACGAGCAATGCCTGGTCGACCAATCCGCGCGGTTCCGCAGACACCGCCGCGGGCCAGTCCAGCGACCAGAGCACGCGGGCATTGCAGCGGGCCAGGCGCGGGTCGCTGGCGAACAGCACTTCGGCAACCTCGGCCGGCGACTGCGCACCGAGCAGCAGGGAGGCAAGTGTCTCCGCCTTGCTGCGACGCGCATTCGGCTGCACGACAATCAAGTTGCCAATCGACATGGATGGGGTTGCCGTGAATTCCTGCCCGAGTGTGTCCATGCCCATATGGCTCTCCCTATGGTTCCCGCCCGTGACAATTGGCGGGGCCGCAAGTAAATGCTGCACGATTCGGGCCATCTGCCACCCCGAAAACGTGCGGTAGCCCGCAGTTTCAGCCGATATCCGTCGGCGGAGCAGCGGTCAGTCGATCTTGATCGGCTCCTGCATGCCGGGTAGCTGGCAGCTGAAGCCGCGCTTTTCGAGGACCTCCTGCAAGGCATGCATGCCGCGGTCATATTCCCCGTGCACGAGGAACACCTTGCGCCGCGGGGCATCGCCGAGCCAGTCGAGCAGGGCCGGCTGGTCGGCGTGCGCCGAGAAGCCGTTGATCGTCCAGACCTGCGCGCGCACCCGGATGTCGTCGCTGAAGATGCGCACGTGGCTGGCACCATCGACGATCTTGCGCGCCAGCGTGCCTTCGGCCGCATAGCCGACGAACACCACGCTGCAGCGCTCGCGCCAGAGGTTGTGCTTGAGGTGGTGGCGCACGCGGCCACCGGTGCACATGCCCGAACCGGCCAGGATCACGGCGCCGCTTTCGATCGAATTGATCGCCATCGACTCGCTGGTATCGCGGGTGAAGTGCAGCCCCGGCATGTCGAACGGATCGCCGTGCTTGAGCTCCTCGATGAAACCGAGGTCGAAGCACTCGGGGTGGCGGCGGAAGATCTCGGTGGCCGAGATCGCCATCGGCGAATCGAGGAACACGCGCAGATGCTGCGGCAGCAGTCCGGTGCGGATGCCGCGATGCAGGTAATAGAGGACCTCCTGGGTGCGCTCGAGGGCGAAGGTCGGGATGATGACGTTGCCCTGCCGCGCCATCGTCTCGCGGATGGCCTGGTAGAGCTCCTCGACCGAATCGGGCACCGAGCGGTGCGGGCGGTCGCCATAGGTGCTCTCCATGACCACGTAGTCGGCCGCAGGCGCCGGAATCGGGTCGCGCACGATCGGCCGGCCCGGATTGCCGAGGTCGCCGGAGAACAGCATGCGGCGCTGCACCTGGCCATCGTCGACATCGAGCAGCACCGAGGCCGAGCCAAGGATGTGGCCGGCGTCGAGGAAGCGCGCGCTGATGCCGTCGGTCACGGCCACGCTGTCGCCATAGGTGACATCGGGCGCGAAGAAATCGAGCGCATGCAGGGCATCGTCGATCGTGTACAGCGGCGGCTCGGCGGGCTCGCCGTTGCGCTGCCTGCTGGCCGCGCGGCGCGCATCTTCTTCCTGCAGGCCGGCGGCATCGAGCATGACCACGCGGGCCAGTTCGCGCGTCGCCGCCGTCGTATGGATGCGCCCGCGGAAACCGCGCTTGACCAGCAGCGGGATGCGCCCGCAGTGGTCGAGATGCGCATGGGTCAGCAGCAGTGCGTCGATCGCGGCCGGATCGAACTCGAACGGCAGGGCATTGGACTTCTCGGTTTCGCGGCTGCCCTGGAACAGGCCGCAATCGATCAGCACGCGGCGATCGTTGCAGGTGACCAGGTGGCAGGATCCGGTCACCTGCTTGGCGGCGCCGTGGCAGCTGTAGACGATCATTGATTCTCCCTTGCTAATGGCGGCTTGCCCTGGACCGCGGATTTGCGCAGCGCGAAGCGCAGTCCTTCCAGCCAGGCGAAGGCGAGCACGAGCATGCCGCCGATTCCCGCCCAGGCCGCATGAGTGGGCACGGCCAGGCCCATGATCGAACGCAGGTAGGGCACGCTGATCGCCAGCGCCAGCATCAGCACGATACCGGCGAACATGCGCGGCATCCAGCGATTGCGGATGTGCAGGCTGGCAAACAGTGGATGGGCGAGGTCGCGATTGGCGAGGATCAGCGCGAACAGGCCGATGACGAGGGCGAAGAACGTGGCGGTGCGGCTCTGCACCACATCGATGCCGAGTCCGAGCAGGCTGCCGTAGCCGAGCAGCAGCAGGCCGGCGAAGCCCAGCCCCTGGATGATGGCGACTGCGATATTGCGACCGGCGAACGGCGATGCGGTGCTGGCGCGCGGCGGCCGCTGCATGATGTCCTCGGCCTCCGGCTCCGCCTCGAACACGATCGAACAGGCCGGATCGATCAGCAGTTCGAGCAGCACGATGTGCACCGGCATCAGGAATACCGGCCAGTGCAACAGCGAAGGGATCAGGGTCAGGGCGATGATCGGCATGTGCACGGCGAACACGAAGCGGGTCGCCTTGGTGATGTTGTCGTAGATGCGCCGGCCCTGGCGGATGGCGGCGACGATGCTGGCGAAGCTGTCGTCGAGCAGGACCAGCGCGGCGGATTCGCGGGCGACATCGGTGCCGCGCTCGCCCATCGCGATGCCGACGTCGGCGGCCTTCAGGGCCGGCGCATCGTTGACCCCGTCGCCGGTCATGGCGACGATCGCCCCGTCGGCACGCAGCAATCCCACCAGGCGCAGCTTCTGCACCGGCTTCAGGCGCGCGCACAGGTCGACGCGGCGCAGGCGTTCGCCCAGTGCCGCGTCATCCAGCGCATCGATCTCGCTGCCGGTGATCACCTCGGGGCGTTCGCTGAGCCCGACCTGGCGCGCGATCGCCCGTGCCGTGTCCGGATGGTCGCCGGTCAGCATGATGATGCGGATGCCGGCGGCGCGGCATTCGGCGATCGCCGCCGGCACTTCGGGACGCGGCGGATCGACGAAGCCGAGCAGGCCGAGGAACTGGAACGTGAAGTCGTGCTGGCTGCGCGGTGGCGTATCGCCCTGCCAGCGTCCGCGCGCGACGGCGAGCACGCGCAGTCCGCTTTCGGCCATGTGCCCGGCCTGCGCGAGTACGGTCGCGGCCTGCTCTTCGCCGAGATGGCACAGGTCGACCACCGCCTCGGGCGCACCCTTGGTCGCCAGCATGTGCTGCGAGCTCGCGCCAGCCGGGAACACGCGGGTCATGGCGAGGATGTCCGGCGACAGTCCGTACTCGAATTCCGGCGACCATTCGGCGTGCACGTGCTCGGTGCCGGTCAGCCAGCGCAGGCCGAAGTTCTGGATCGCCTTTTCCATCGGGTCGAACGGATCGGACGGCGTCGCCAGCATGGCGAACTCGACCAGTTCGTGGAAGCTCTCCGGCAACTCCCTGGCACCCGCGTCGCGGAAGGTCTCTTCGGCCAGCTGCAACTCGGCGATCTGCATGCGGTTCTGGGTCAGCGTGCCGGTCTTGTCCACGGCCAGCACCGAAATGGCGCCGAGCGCCTCGACCGCCGGCACGCGTCGCGTCAGTACCTTGCGTTGCGAAATCCTCCACGCGCCGAGGGCGAGGAACACGGTGAGGATGACCGGGATCTCCTCGGGCAGGATGGCCATGGTCAAGGCGATGCTGCCGAGCACGCTCTCGAGGATGCCACGCGCGTTCCACAGCCAGTTGAGCAGGAAATAGGCGAACGCCAGCATCAGGCCGCCGATCGTCAGGTTGCGGATCAGCCGGCGCGAGGCGAGCTGCAGCGCCGAGCGTGGCTCGGCGGTCGCGGCCAGCGCCTCGCCGATGCGTCCCACCGAGGTCGCCCCGGCCGTGGCGGTGACCTCGGCAAGGCCGACGCCGCGCGTGACCAGGGTGCTGGCGAACAGGGCGCCGGCCTTGCCGCCGGGCAGCTTCGCCACCGGCACGGCTTCGCCGGTGAGCAGCGATTCGTTGGCATCGAGCTGGCCATCGAGCAGGGTCGCATCGGCCGCCACGCGATCGCCCTCATGCAGCACGAGGAGGTCGCCGACGACGACGTCGCGTCCGGCGATGCGTGTTTCCTCGCCGCTGCGCATGACCAGCGCGCGAGGCGCCGAGAGGTCGCGCAGCGATTCGAGCGCACGCTGGGTCTTGCGCTCCTGGGCCAGCGTGATGCCGATCACGAAGAACACGCAGGAGAGCAGGAACATCGCCTCGGCGGTATCGCCGAGGGCCAGGTAAAGGCCACCGGCAACCAGCAGCATGAGGAACATCGGCTCGGTGACGACGCCGAGCGCGATGCCGAGGAAGGTCCTCGGCGCGGCACCCGGCAACAGGTTCGGCCCATCCGCGGCGAGCCGCTGCGCCGCCGCCTCGTGGCTGAGGCCCTGCAGGTTCGCGATCTTCGGTGGACGCGTCGCATTCATGCGCAATCCTTGCCTGGTGTGGTTGCCGTCGCGCCCGCTGCCGGCGCCTTCCCGCGCCGCACAGGCGGATCCGGCAATCTTGTCGATGCCACAGCCTCGCACAGGCTGCATGGCGCGCGTGTTGATCTGAGTCAGGGCGAGGCGCGAACCGGCGCAGTAGCATGCCGCCGAGCAGATGATTGCCCGATCACGGAGATCCCCGCCATGCAAACCCGACACGCCGCCACGCCATTCCTGGCCGCCCTGCTCGGCCTCGCCCTGCCGGCGATGGCCCAGCATGCCCATGACGCCCATGAAGGCCATGAGCCTGCCGCGGCGGCCGCGATACCGGCGCAACGCCATGCCACCGATGCGCCGCTGCGCGAAGGCATGTCCCGCATCCATGGCGCGCTCGAGGAATTGCGCCATTACGAAATGGGCCATATGCCGAAGTCGGTCGCGATTGAACGCGTCGACGCGATCCAGGCGGCCACCGACTACCTGTTCGCCAACTGCAAGCTCGAGCCGCAGGCCGATGCGGCCCTGCACGGCATGCTCGCGCCGCTGCTCGCCGGCGTGCAGGCCTTCAGGAAGGACCCAGACGACACCTCGACCATCGCCGCCATGCGCCAGGCGGTCGCCGACTACCCCCGCGTGTTCGATGATCCTGCCTGGCGCGTCGAAACCGGCGCGCCATCGCCGCCGGCCCGCTGAAGCCGATGAGCGATCCGATACCGGCCTGGCAATGCATCGGCTGCGGTCGCATCGAGGCACCGCAGACCTGCATCGGCGTCTGCCAGGATCGCAAGGTGTTCTTCGTCCCGTTGCAGGATCACCAGGAAGCGCTCGACCAGGTGCAGCAGATGCTTGGCCAGATCGACGCCATGCAACGCCTGATCACCCGCCTCGCCCACACGACCCCGCATGAGGACCAGTGGGAGGCCGCCTGGCGTGCCGCGCAGGCCGATGCCAAGACCCTGCTCGCCGCGTATCCCTGAGGCGCGACCGGACTACTTGCGCAGGCGTTCGAGCGCGCTGCCCTTGTGCATGGCCACGTGATCGGTCCTGTCGCTTTCGATCTCGTACTGCGGATCGTCCTCGCTGCAGTGGCGCGCATGTCCCTTCCAGCTGAAGTCGCGCACGTGCACCTTGCGGATATGCCCGCTGACCTGGCCGGCTTCCGAATTCCAGCGCACGTGGTCGCCGACCGCGAATCGCTTTTCCATGTTGGCCTCCTCGATGCAGGCAGCAGCCTGTCGACCCTTCAAGCCCCGGCGGGTGGCGGATAGACCACCTCGCCCCCTTCCACCCGCGCGCCGCGGGTCAGGCTGGCCGGCTCCACCTTGCCGGGCCCCATGATGTGGAAAACCGCATCGCCGGCTGCGAGCAGGTGGTCGCTGATGATGCGCCGGTGGCAACGCCACCAGACCGCTTCCGAACACATCAGCGCACAGTGCTGCCGCCGCGCGCGTTCACGCAGGTCGTCGAGGCCCCGGGCGAACGCATCGCCATGTGCATACGCCGCGTAGCGGGCGAAACTCGCGTTGCTCCAGAAGCGCTCGGCAGGAACGCCGTCGAGTTCGCCAACGCTGCGGCGTCCGCACAAGGCCGGCAGATGCCAGTAGTCGATGCCTTCGGCGGACAGGCTGGCGGCCAGCGCATCGGCGTTGTACTGCGGATACCTGCGCGATCCGGGAAGCCTGCGCACATCGACCACGCACTCGATGCGCGATTCGGCGAGCAGGCCAAGGAACTCCTCCAGTGGCCGGGTGGAATGGCCGATGGTGTGGATCGTGGCGACGGCGCCGTTCATGCGCATAGCCTAGTGTGGCCAGTCCGGCTCGTCGATGAATCGCAGCCGGGGGACCTGTTGCGGCGCCCGGTCATTACCAATCCGGGTTTGCTTATCCGTCTTTAGAACAAGGAACGGGTGGGCCTCGACGCCTGTTTGCGGCTACGATCGGCTTCCCTGTCGCCCGCGCCGTCCGCAGCGCGCGAGGGCCGGTTTCGACGAGGCAACAGACTTTGGCATCGAGCACGGCGTACCGTAGAAAAAGCCTGGCCTGGATCGTGCTGGTGCTGGCCCTGTTCGCGGCCGCGATCCTGCTGCATGGGGGCATTGATCCGCTCGATGCGCTGCTGATCTTCGCCCTGTGCTTCGTCTGCGAACTGATCGACAGCGGCCTCGGCATGGGCTACGGGACGATCCTCACGCCGACCCTGCTGCTGCTCGGCTACGACGCCCACGACATCGTGCCGACCATCCTGTTGTCGGAGCTGCTGAGCGGATTCACGGCGGCGTTCTTCCACAACGAGATCCGCAACGTGCAACTCGGCCTGCACGGCCGGGACTTCTGGCCGGCCGTCGTCCTTGCCGCCGGCAGCGTGGCCGGGGTCACGGTCGGCGTGGTGCTCGCCCTGAACCTGCCGAAGGGCTCGCTCAACCTCGGCGTAGGCATCATCATCCTCGCCTCCGGCTTGTTCGTGCTGCTGCATTCGCGCCGGCATATCGCCTACCGGCGCTGGAAGATGGTGCTGCTCTCGATCGTCGCCTCGTTCAACAAGGCGGTCAGCGGCGGCGGTTACGGGCCGCTGGTCACCAGCGGCCAGGTCCTCAGCGGGGTCAGCGGCAAGGCCTCGGTGGGCATCACCTCGTTCGCCGAGGCGTTCACCTGCCTGCTCGCCGTCAGCCTGTTCCTGGCCCAGGGCGAGCACCTGAACCTGGTCCTGTTCGTGCCGATGTGCGCCGGCGCGCTGCTCTCGGTGCCGTTCTCGGTGTTCATCATCAGCGTGACCCGCGAGGACCTGCTGAGGACGATCATCGGCGTAGTCACGATGCTGATGGGTGCGCTGACGATCCTCAAGATCGCCAGTTGACGCGGACGGCCGGCACGATGTCCGGCGCGGGAGTCAGTCGACGGGCAGCTTCCATTCGCCGCGTTCGATCGCCTGGCGCAGGGTCTCGCGCCAGGGCGCCATGTCGATGCCTTGTTCGACGAGCCAGTCGGCATTGAACAGCGTTTCCTGGTAGCGCTCGCCGCGGTCGCAAAGCAGGGTGACGATGCTGCCGGTTTCGCCGCGCTTGCGCATGTCGGCGGCGAGCTCGAGGCAGGCGATCAGGTTGGTGCCCGAGGACCCGCCGTAGCGGTGGCCGAGCAGGCATTCGAGCAGCCAGGCCGCGGCGATCGAAGCGGCATCCTCCACTTCGCAGACGCGGTCGACGATCTCGAACAGGAAGCCGGGTTCGACGCTGGGACGACCGATGCCCTCGATCAGGGTGGTCCGCGTCGCATGCGCCGCGCGGTTGCTCGTATGCCAGCCCTCGGCGAATGCGCCACCGCTTGGCTCGGCGACGCACAGCCCGGTGGCCAGGCGCCGATAGCGCAGGTAGCGGCCGATCGTCGCCGAAGTGCCGCCGGTGCCGGCGCCACAGACGATCCAGCGCGGCACCGGATGCGTTTCCCGCTGCAACTGGCCGATGATCGACTCGGCGATGTTGTTGTTGCCGCGCCAGTCGGTGGCGCGTTCGGCCAGTCCGAACTGGTCGAGGTGGCAGGCACCGGCGTCGGCGTGTTCGCGGGCACGTGCGTGCACCTGGGCGGGGTCCCTGACCAGGTCGCAATGGCCGCCGAGTGCCTGCACGTCGCGGATCTTGGCCGGCGACGTCGAGGCCGGCATGACCGCGGTGAAGGAAATGTCGAGCAGGCGCGCGAACCACGCCTCGGATATCGCCGTGCTGCCCGAGGAGGCGTCGACCACGGCCTGCCCTTCGCGCAGGCGACCGTTGCACAGCGCGTACAGGTACAACGAGCGCGCGAGTCGGTGCTTGAGGCTGCCGGTCGCGTGCGCGGCCTCGTCCTTGAAGTAGAAGTCGATGCCGGGGAAGCCATCGAAGGTGAGATGCAGCAGGTGCGTGTCGGCCGAGCGCGCGGCTTCCCGCTCAAGCCGGACGATCGCCTCGTGGGTCCAGGCGCGGGCGCCTTCCGTGGTTTCCGCGCGTGGATGCATGGCGATCAATCCTCCTTGCGCGCCATTGCAGCTTGAACCGGCATCGCGCCGCCGCTGCCACGCTCATCGGGGATGCGCCGTGGCTTGATCCACAGGCGCGCGACGAACCAGGCGAACAGCAGCATGCCGACGGCGAAGATGGTGTCGCCGGGAACGCGCATCCAGACCAGCAGGTGGATGATCGGCTGGCCCATGAATTCGGCCGACCGCGCATACCAGTAGCCGTTCTCGAGCGCCGCCGACAGCTGCAGCACGCCGAGCGGCAGCAGGGTCAGCACGGCCATCAGGGACAGGCCGATGTTGAGTGCCCAGAACGCACCGCGCAGCCAGCCCTCGTTCCAGTGCAGTTCGGGCCTCATGCCGCGCAGGCAGAACAGCATCAGGCCGAGGCCGAGCATGCCGTAGACGCCGAACAGGGCCGTATGCGAATGCAGGGCGGTCAGGTTAAGACCCTGCATGTAGTAGAGCGCCAGCGGCGTGTTGATCAGGAAGCCGAACAGTCCGGCGCCGACCAGGTTCCAGAACGACACGGCGAGGAAGAACATGATTGGCCAGCGGTAGCGTTGCATCCATGGCGTCGAACGACTGTGCGACCAGGTTTCGTAGGCTTCCATGCCGATCAGGGCGAGCGGAACGACTTCGAGCGCCGAGAAGGAGGCTCCCAGTGCGATCACCCCGATCGTGGTGCCGGCGAAGTACAGGTGATGGAACATGCCGAGCACGCCGCCGGCCATGAACACGATCGTCGCGAACAGCACGTTGATCGTCGCGGTCTTGCCGCGCACCAGGCCGAGCTTGACGAACAGGAAGCTGATCACGGCGACGGCGAATACCTCGAAGAAGCCCTCGACCCACAGATGCACGACCCACCAGCGCCAGTACTCGACCATCGACATCGAGCTGTGCTCGCTCCACATCAGGCCGGCGCCGTAGAACAGCGCGATGGAAATCGTGGACAGGAACAGCAGGCCGACGATCGAGGACATTTCATCCTTGCGCGTGAGCGCCGGCCACAGCGCGCGGCCGACCAGGCCGAGCCAGAGCAGCAGGCCGACAAACAGGAAGGACTGCCAGAAGCGGCCGAGATCGACGTACTCCCAGCCCTGGTGGCCAAACCAGAAGTTGTTGGCCAGGCCAAGCTTCTGCATCACCGCGAACCATTGCCCGGCAAACGCACCGACGACGATGATGAGCAGGCAGAGCCAGAGGAAGTTGACGCCGAGGCGCTGGTATTTTGGCTCATGGCCGGACACCGCGGGCGCAATGTAGAGTCCGGTCGCCAGCCATGCGGTGGCGATCCAGAGCACGGCCAGTTGCGTATGCCAGGTGCGCGTCAGCGAGTACGGCAGATATTTGGATATGTCGAAACCGTAGAACTGCTGGCCCTCGACCTGGAAGTGCGCGGTGATCGCGCCGAGCAGGATCTGCACCAGCACGAGCGCCAGCACCAGCCAGAAATACTTCGCGGTTGCGCGCATCGACGGCGTCACCGTGATGCCGGCCATCGGATCGCGCGCGGGCGGCGTGAGGTGCGGCTCCTTGCTGTGCCAGACCGCGTAGTGCCAGGCCAGCAGGCCAATGCCTGCAATCATGAAGAGCACGCTGAAGACCGTCCACATGAACGACCCCGGCGTCGGCGAGTTGCCGACCAGCGGCTCGAACGGCCAGTTGCTCGTATAGCTGATCTTGCTGTCGGGACGATTGGTCGAGGCCGCCCAACTCGTCCAGAAGAAGAAACCCGCGAGTTCCTCGCGGTGCTTCAGATCGGACACCGTGCCCTCGCGCATGGCGTAGCCTTCGCGCAGCTTCTTCGTGGCCGGATCGTTGCTGAACAGGCTCACGTAGTGCGCGGCCACGTTCGAGATGGCCAGCGCGCGGTCATTGGAGACCGTGATGGTTCCCGTGTTCGCGTCGTAGCTGTTGGTGCGCATCTCGGCCTGCAGGCGCGCCTTCAGCGAAGCCTTCTCCGGTTCGTCGAGATCCTCGTAGGCCGACGCGTAGTCGCGACGCGCCCAGATGCCGAGCACCTCCATCGACTCCCGGTGCAGCCAGTCCGCGCTCCAGTCCGGGGCGACGAGCGCGCCGTGTCCCCAGATCGACCCCAGTTGCTGGCCGCCGAACGACTGCCAGACCTGGCGGCCTTCCTCGAGATCGGCACGCGTGAACAGGACCTGGCCCGAAGTCGAGATCACCTGTTGAGGCAGCGGCGGGGCGCTGCGATGGATCTCGCTGCCCATCCAGAGCAGGACGGCAAACGTCGAGCCCAGCAAGAGGCCGAGCGCGATCCAGAGTCGACGCGTGGTGGACATTGTTTATCCAGTCAGGAAAGTGCGGTCATTTTCATTTCGGGTCGCGGCAGCGACCATGATCTGGGTCAAGTTCTGCGATGAAAGCCCGGATCACCCGCTTGCAGTCCCTCGCAGGATGGGCATACATGCCCAACAACGAAGCGGCAACGCGTCATGTGCCATCGAATCCCGCGCCGCAATTCGCCCGCTCTCTGCAGGAGAGGCATTCATGCCCAACAACGAAGCGGCAACGCGTCCCGTGCCATCGAATCCCGCGCCGCAATTCGCCCGCTCTCTGTAGGAGAGGCATTCATGCCCGATGCTCTTGCACAGGATCGGAGAAGAGCATCGCGGCTGAAGCCGCCTCCTACAACGAAGCGGCAACGCGTCCCGTGCCATCGAATCCCGCGCCGCAATTCGCCCGCTCTCTGCAGGAGAGGCATTCATGCCCGATGCTCTTGCACAGGATTGGAGAAGAGCATCGCGGCTGAAGCCGCCTCCTACAACGAAGCGGCAACGCGTCATGTGCCATCGAATCCCGCGCCGCAGTTCGCCCGCCACTCTGCAGGAGAGGCATTCATGCCCAACAACGAAGCGGCAACGCGGAAGAAGCCATCGTGCCCGCGCCGCAGTTCGCCCGCTCTCTGTAGGAGAGGCATTCATGCCCGATGCTCTTGCACAGGACTGGAGAAGAGCATCGCGGCTGAAGCCGCCTCCTACAACGAAGCGGCAACGCGGAAGAAGCCATCGTGCCCGCGCCGCAATTCGCCCGCTCTCTGCAGGAGAGGCATTCATGCCCGATGCTCTTGCACAGGATCGGAGAAGAGCATCGCGGCTGAAGCCGCCTCCAACAACGAAGCGGCAACGCGGAAGAAGCCATCGAATCCCGCGCCGCAGTTCGCCCGCCACTCTGCAGGAGAGGCATTCATGCCCGATGCTCTTGCACAGGATCGGAGAAGTGCATCGCGGCTGAAGCCGCCTCCTACAACGAAGCGGCATTGCGTCCCGTGCCATCGAATCCCGCGCCGCAGTTCGCCCGCTCTTTTCATGGCGGGCGTCTGGCAGGAGTGGCTCCCACGGCTCAACACCTGCGCCGACCGCGCCGGTCAGGCGTGCAGGATGCAGCGCGCGAGCTTGCGCAACTCGTCAGGCTGGAGCAGTTCGACCTCGCGCTCGTCGACGCGGAGCAGGCCCTGGTCCTGGAAGCGGCGCAGCACGCGACTGACCGTTTCGGCGGCCAGGCGCAGGTGGTTGGCGATGTCGCCGCGCGACATGCTCAGGCGGAAGCGCGTCGCCGAGAATCCGCGCGCGGCATAGCGGTCGGCGAGCAGGATCAGGAACGCCGCCATGCGTTCGTTGGCGTTGTGGTCGCCGGCGAGCAGGGCCGCCTTGCCGATGTCGGCGCTGAGCAGGCTGAACAGCTGCTGCTGGATGCCGGGCATGCGCGTGGCCAGCGTGGCCAGCGCCGGAAACGAGAACCGGCACAGGTAGACGGTATCGAGCGCGATCGCATCGCAGGGATAGCGTGCCGGGTGGATCGCGTTGAGCCCGACCATCTCGCCAGGCAGGTGGAAGCCGAGGATCTGTTCGCGCCCCTCTTCGTCGACCATCGCGGTCTTCACCGTGCCGGCGCGCACGGAGAATATCGACTCGAATTTCTCGCCGGCGCGGAACAGGTGGTCGCCGGCATGGAAAGGACCGACGTGCTCGACCAGGCAGTGCAGTTCGTGCAAGGCCGGCTTGTCGTAACCACCGGGGATGCAGACCTCGCCGAATGCGCAGGTCGAGCAGAAACGCACCTCATCGCCGTCGCCGGCACCGGGATCGAGTGGAGCGAATCGTCCTATCGGCTTGATGTTGCTCATCGTCACGGTATGGATCACGCCGGACTGGCGTGTTTCGGCCCTGCCGCCGCAAACCCCGCGGTCAGTGGGCGCGATGATACGCAGGATGCCGGTATTCGTGAACTCGGCCGCGCAGACAGCCGTACCTGCCGGCGGATTCTGGTCGACATCCCGCAGCCCGCTTCGTTCAGCTGCGATCGAGCACCCGCTTGATCGCAGCGACGAATCCGGGGTCGGTCTTGCCCATGGTCTCGCTGCGCGCGGCGATGCGGCCCTCGGCATCGAGCAGGATCAGCACGCTGGAGTGGTTGAATTCGCCGTCATCGAGCTGGCGATACTGGATGCCGAGGATGGCGGCCAGCTTGCGCACGTCGGCGGCGTCGGTGCGCGCCAGCGTCCAGCGCGTCGTATCGACCTTGCGCTTGCGCGCCTGCGACTTCAGCGCGGCCGGATCATCGCGCCCGGCATCGAAGCTGACCATCAGCACGCCCAGCTTCGCGCGCTGCGAAGCATCGAGTTCGCGCTCGGTCATGCGCGCGGTGTCGATGATCAGCGGGCACATGTACGGGCACGAGGTGTAGAACATCGTGACCAGCCGCGGTTGCCCGCGCAGGCTGGCGAAGCCGAAATGCCTGCCGTCCTGGTCGACCAGCGGCAGGTCGAGCTGGTAGATCGAGTCGCCGGGCAACGCGCCGGCCGGCTTCTCCGCCGCTGCCGCCGGCAGCACGAACATCGCAAGCAACAGCAGGCCGAGGATGCGGCCCGTCTTCCTGATCATGGTGCAGCTCCGGAAAGGGGTCGAACACAGCGAAAGCCGAGGTTGCCGGTCACGTCGGCGCCCTTCAGCGAGGACAGCATGGCGATGCGCATGAGCACGGCATAGTTGTCGCGATCCTGCATCGACAGGGCGCCGGCGCCGCAGAACTTGAGCAGGTCGGGATCGCCCTGCTCGCGGTTGTCGGCGCTGACCATCAGGGCGTTGAAGTCATCCACCCATTCCCAGACCAGGCCATGCAGGTCGCGCAGCCCGTAGGCATTCGACTCGCCGCCCACAGGAGCTGGCGCATCGCCCGAGGGTCGCGCGTACCAGCCGAGGATGCGGTTGCGCCAGGCCGGATCGCCGCGCGCATCGCGGCGGGTGGCATCGGCGGCGGCGACGTATTCCCATTCGTGCCAGCGCGGCAGGCGCGCATCCTCGCTTTCGCAGTAGGCCTGCGCGGCGAACCAGCTGACCTTGACCACCGGCTGGCTTGCCTGGTCCGGCGCGATCGCGTCGGCCTGCGGCCAGTGATCGAGGTAGCGCGACTCGGCGAACACCGCTGGCACCTGGTCGCGCCGCCATTGCGGGTTCTTGCGCACAAAGTCGAGGAACTCGGCATTGGTCACCGGCTCGTCGCGCATCGCCATCGCGCCGACCACCACATCGACTGGCGTATCGGATGTCGGCAGCACCGACTGGAACGCGCCCCCGGGCACGGCGATGTAGTCGGCGGCGCCGGCCAGCGGCGGCGCGCACAACGCGATCATGCCGCCGACGAGCAGGCAAAGATGCCTGCCCGTCGGCCCGCTCGCGTTGGAGACGCGTTCTTTTGCGGCCAGGTTCAACTCAGTGCGCCGCGCCTTCCGCACGCGGCGTCTCGCCGCGCACCTTGGCGACCTGGTCGGCACTGACCCGGCCATCCTTGTTGCCCCAGCTGTTGAAGACGTAGGTCAGGATGTTGGCGATCTCGTCGTTGTTGAGCTGGCTCATCGGCGGCATCACCGAGTTGTATTCCTTGCCGTTGACGGTGATCGGCCCGCTCAGCCCGTTGAGCACGAACCTGATCGCCGCTTCCGGGTCCTTGGCGAGGAAATCCGATTTGGCCAGCGGCGGGAACACGCCGGGGATGCCCTGTCCGGAGTCCTGGTGGCAGACCGAACAGGTGCCGGTGAAGTGCGCCTTGCCGGCGGCGACCTGCTGCTCGAGGGTCAGCGTGCCGCTGCTGGCGGCCGCGCGCGCCTCGGTGACCGGCTCGAGGCTGGCCGCCTTGTCGCCGAGATAGACCGAGTCGACTTCCTTGCCCGAGTAGATCGCCTTGTTCTCCGGGCCATCGACCTTGAGGATGGCCAGCGCGCCCTTGTTGAAGGCGCGGAAGATCGAGTGGTCGACCAGCACGTAACTGCCCGGCACCTCGACATGGAACTCGGCCATCATCGCGCCGCCGGACGGGATCAGCGTGGTCTGCACGTTTTCCTGGAAATGGGTGCCGCCTTCGTACCAGACCTTGTCGAAGATCTCGCCAATGACATGGAAGCTCGAAACGAGGTTCGGCCCGCCGTTGCCGACGAACAGGCGCACGTTTTCACCGGTCTTCGCCTTCAATGCCTTTTCGTTGATCAATGCGCCCTCCGAGCCGTTGAACAGCACGTAGGTCGGGTTCTCGTCGATCGCCTTCTGCATGTCGAAGGCCTGCAGGCCCTTCTCGCGGTACTTGCCGACCGTGTAGAAGTCACCCTGCATGACGTAGTACTCATGGTCGACTGGCGGCAGGCCTTCCGGCGGCTCGACCAGGATCAGGCCATACATGCCATTGGCGATATGCATGCCGACCGGCGCGGTCGCGCAGTGATAGACGAACAGGCCGTGGTTGAGCGCCTTGAAGGTGAACTGCGATTCGTGGCCCGGCGCGGTGAAGCTCGACGCGGCGCCGCCGCCCGGCCCGGTCACGCCGTGCAGGTCGATGTTGTGCGGCATCTTCGAATCGGGATGGTTCTTCAGGTGGAACTCGACGGTGTCGCCCTGGCGCACGCGGATGAAGCTGCCCGGCACGGTGCCGCCAAAGGTCCAGAACGTGTAACGCGAACCCTCGGAGATCTCGAGTTCGACCTCGCGCACCTCGAGTTCGACGATGACCTTGGCCGGCGCCGTGCGTCCCGTGGCCGGCGGCACCTGCGGCGGGCTGGTCAGCACCGCATGCACGGGCTCGCCCTGCGGCGGACCGAAGTCGCCCCTGGCCGAACCGCCGGTATCCGGCGTCGCGGCCCTGGCCGAGCCGGCTGCCGTGGAGGGTGAATCGGAGCCTGCGGAGCATCCGCCGAGCAGGAGGGCGGCCAGCGCCAGTAGACAAATTGCCGGTTTCATCGATGATTCCCGAGTAAGGTTGGAAAAATTCGCGGCGACGATAGCGGGCACATCGACGCAGCCTCTTGATATGGGTCAATCAGGATGCGCGGCAGCGCAAGTCGTGCGACAGGCTGCCGCAGCGGGCCGGCCACTTGATCGACGTCAAGCCGCTACTCTTCGCGGCTTCCGACAATATGCGCGCCCGTAACCGAGGGGAAACCATGCAATCCGTGGAAACATACAACGACAAGGTCGTTCGCCAGTTCACGATCGCCACCATCGTGTGGGGCGTGATCGGCATGACGGTCGGCCTGTTCATCGCCATGCAACTGGCATGGCCCGCGCTCAACTTCGACATCGCCTGGCTCAGCTACGGTCGCCTGCGGCCGCTGCACACGAATGCGGTGATCTTCGCCTTCGGCGGCAGCGGCCTGTTCGCGACCTCGTACTACGTGGTCCAGCGCACCTGCCACGTGCGCCTGTTCTCCGATCGCCTCGCCGCGTTCACCTTCTGGGGATGGCAGGCGGTCATCATCGGCGCGGTCATCACCCTGCCGATGGGACTGACCCAGAGCCACGAATACGCCGAGCTGATCTGGCCGCTGGACCTCCTGATCACGGCGGTATGGGTCTCCTATGCGGTGGTCTTCTTCATGACCATCGCCAGGCGGCACGTCCGCCACATCTACGTGGCCAACTGGTTCTTCGGCGCCTACATCCTGACCATCGCCGTGCTGCACATCTTCAACAACCTGCAGATCCCGGTTTCCTGGACCGAGTCCTACCCGGTCTATGCCGGCGCGGTCGATGCGATGGTGCAGTGGTGGTACGGGCACAACGCAGTAGGCTTCTTCCTGACCGCCGGCTTCCTCGGCATCATGTACTACTACGTGCCCAAGCAGGCGCAGCGCCCGGTCTACTCGTACCGGCTCTCGGTCGTCCACTTCTGGGCGCTGATCTCGATCTACATGTGGGCCGGCCCGCACCACCTGCACTACACGTCGCTGCCCGACTGGGCGCAGTCGATCGGCATGGTGTTCTCGCTGATCCTGCTGGCGCCGAGCTGGGGCGGCATGATCAACGGCATCATGACGCTCTCGGGGGCCTGGCATAAGCTGCGCACCGATCCGATCCTCAAGTTCATGATCGTCTCGCTGTCGTTCTACGGCATGTCGACCTTCGAGGGGCCGATGATGTCGATCAAGACGGTCAACGCGCTCTCGCACTACACCGACTGGACCATCGGCCACGTGCATTCCGGCGCGCTCGGCTGGGTCGCCTTCATCACCATCGGCGCGATCTACAGCATGCTGCCGAAACTCTACGGCCGCGAGCGCATGTACTCGATCAAGGCCATCGACGCGCATTTCTGGATCGCCACGATCGGCATCGTCCTCTACATCACCGCGATGTGGATCGCCGGCGTCATGCAGGGCCTGATGTGGCGCGCCACCAATCCCGACGGGACCCTGACCTATACCTTCATCGAATCGGTGCGCCAGACCTATCCCTACTACGTCACCCGCGTGTTCGGCGGCCTGATGTTCCTCAGCGGCATGCTGATCATGGTCTGGAACGTCTGGAAGACCTGCCTGCCGGTGCGCGAGGTTCCGCTCGTGCGCGTTCCCGCCCCGGCCCACGCCTGAGGAAGCCCCGATGAAACATGAAGTAATCGAGAAGAACATCGGCCTGATGGCGATCCTCATCATCGTGGTCATCGCGATGGGTGGCCTGGTCGAGATCGTGCCGCTGATGTTCCAGGCACAGACGATCACCGCCGACCCCGGGGTGAAGCCCTATCCGCCGCTGCAACTGGCCGGCCGCGACATCTTCATCCGTGAAGGCTGCGTCGGTTGCCATTCGCAGCAGGTGCGCACGCTGGCCTCGGAGACGCAGCGCTACGGGCCGTACTCGACCGCCGGCGAATCCGTCTACGACCGCCCGTTCCTGTGGGGCTCCAAGCGCACCGGGCCCGATCTCGCCCGCGTCGGCGGACGCTACTCCGACGACTGGCATCGGGTGCACCTGAAGAACCCGCGCAACGTCGTGCCCGAGTCGAACATGCCCGGCTATCCGTGGCTCACCGAATCGCTGGTCGATCCGAAGCTGGTGGAAACCAAGATGCGCACGCTGGCCTGGATGGGCCATCCCTATACGGAGGCGGACTTCGCCAGCATCAAGGGCAGTGTCGTCGGCCAGACCGAACTCGACGCGCTGATCGCCTACCTGCAGGGACTCGGCGTCAAGTCGGCCGATCCGGTCGCGGAGGCCAAGCCATGATTTCGGGGATCCTCACCAGCATCCTGCTGCTGACCTTCATCGGCCTCTGGGCCTGGGCCTGGAGCCGGCGGCGCAAGAAGGATTTCAGCGAGGCGGCGCAGTTGCCGCTTGAAGACGACAGCCGGCCGCAACCGGAGGACAAGGCATGAGCAGCGGATGGAGCATCTATGTGATCGCGTTGACCGCGATCAACCTGATCGGCCTGATCTGGTTGCTGATGGCGACCGCGTCGAGCAAGCCGGTCAACAACAAGGCGGTCGGCGAAAGCATGGGCCACGTCTGGGACGAAGACCTCGAGGAACTCAACAACCCGCTGCCGCGCTGGTGGCTCTGGCTGTTCATCCTCACCTTCGTCTTCGGTTTCGGCTACCTCGCCCTGTACCCGGGGCTCGGCACCTGGAAGGGCACGCTGGACTGGTCCTCCCAGCGCGAGGTGCAGGACGATCTCGACGCCACCCATGCCAAGCTCGAGACGCTGTTCGCGCAATTCCGCAACAAGCCGATCGCCGCCCTCGTCGATGATCCCGCGGCGGTCAAGGTGGGTCGCAACGTGTTCGCCAACAACTGCGCCGCCTGCCATGGCTCGGATGCGCGCGGCGCGATCGGCTACCCGAACCTGGTCGACGGCGACTGGCTCTATGGCGGCGAGCCCGACACCGTGCTCGCCAGCATCATGAATGGCCGCCACGGCATGATGCCGTCGATGTCGGCGACCCTGCCCGGCAGCGGCGTCGAGGAAGTCGCCAACTACGCGCTGAGCCTGTCCGGACTCGAACACGACAAGCGCCTGGCCGCCGCCGGCAAGCCCAAGTTCGAGACCATCTGCGCGGCCTGCCACGGCGTCGACGGCAAGGGCAACCGCGCGCTCGGCGCGCCCAACCTGACCGACGACATCTGGCTGCACGGCAATGCCACGGCCGAAGGCATCAGCCGCACGATCATCCACGGCGTCGCCGGCGTGATGCCGGCCTGGGGCGCGATCCTCGGCGAGGACCGCGCCCGCCTGGTGGCCGCGTGGGTATTGGCACAGGGCAAGGCCGCTGCGGATTCGGATCGGCAGGATGCGAGCGAGCACGGTGAGGAGGGCGGCAAGGAGTCGCACGAATGAGCACCTACCAGCCACCGCCCGGCGCCCTGCGCCCGCTCGAGGACAACCCGCACGACTCGTTGATCCGCCGCGTCGGCGCGGTGATCTGGCCATCGTTCTTTGCCGCCGGCGTCGCCACGATCATGTTCTTCGCCGTGGTCGACCCGATCGCCATGGCCACGATCACCTGGCCCGAACTCAGGATCAGCCGGCTCGGCGGCTATTCGATCGGCTTCTTCATGTTCTGGCTTTGCACGCTGTCGGCCTGCCTGTTCACGGCCATGCTGATCGCACCACCGTTGCCCGATCGCCGGGGCGACAGGGGTCGAAATGGGAAGGGTTGAACCTGGTGGTGTTTGCTCATTTCGCCATGGGCAAATGCGCTCGGTTGCTCGACTTGCGCGAGGACGTTCCGGAATCGACGCTAGTGTTCTTCGTGTCGCCGCATGCCCACAAGGCTTTCACTCGCCTTCGGCGAGCGAGTCACTTCTCTTTGCGTGGCCACTGCGCCGCAGGAGCGGCGCGAACGGCGCAGCTGGCCCGCAGGGCGGAGGGCAGGAGCCCGGAGTCAGAGAACGTAGGCACTGCGCTGCAGGAGCAGCGCGAACGGCGCAGCCGGCCCGAAGGGCGGAGGGCAGGAGCCCGGAGTCAAGAGAAGGCCACCCCACACTCGCGCCTTGCGCACAGTCCCTGTGCTCCAGGTGCGCGAGCCCGCTCCGGGGTTCGCTGACAGTCCATCCCTGGACTGGCATCGAACTGGCCCACCTCCTGTGGGCCACCCTTCGGGCTTTTCCTGCGCAGCCTCGCCGCGAGCGACGGGACCCTTTGAGCGCGCATCGTGCGCGCCAGAGCAACAGCCCCTCATCCGCCTTCGGCACCTTCTCCCGCCTTGCGGGAGAAGGAGGATCAACAGCAAACACTAAAGCATGCACTTGTAGGAAATTGCTTCGGCTTGGCTGCGCAGGATGCGCAGTGAATGGGGCCCCTATGCAGTGGCGCAGCGGCGCAGGAAAGGCCCGCAGGGTGGGCGCAATGGATTGCGCCCAGTTGGCTGCCAGCACATGGATGTGCTGTCAGCCAACCCCCGGAGCCGCTGCGCGAAGTCGGAGGACAGGAGTCCGGAGACCGCTGCGTCGGGGTGGCCTTCTCTTTGGTTACTTTCTCTTGGCCACGCAAGAGAAAGTGACTCGCTCGCCGAAGGCGAGTGAAAGCTCTGCTCCAAAAGATGCGCCGCGGAGCGACGTAAAGTTCAATAAAGTACCAGTCACTGGGACCCTGCATTCGCAGGGACGACGGAGTGGGCCATTCGCAAAGCTAATGTTCGCTTCGGCGTCCTGCCTGCGCAGTCCGGCATACGCAGGGACGACGATCCCATCTGCACTGACGAGACCCTTACCACACGCATGGCGAATCGAGCAGCCGGGCCGTTGATGAACAACAAATCAAAAATCGACATCGTCGTCGCCGATGCGACCGGTTCCCTCTACGCCAAGGAACCCAAGGTCTACCCGCGCGAGATCGACGGCCGCTTCCAGCGCTGGCGCACGCTTGCCGTGTTCTGGCTGCTCGGCATGTTCTACGCGTTCCCGTGGATCAGCATCGGTGGCCAGCAGCTGGTCCTGTTCGACCTGCCGGCGCGGCGCTTCCATGTCTTCGGCCTGACCTTCTGGCCACAGGATTTCTACCTGCTGACCCTGCTCCTGATCATCGCCGCGCTGAGCCTGTTCTTCTTCACCGCCGTCGCCGGCCGCCTGTGGTGCGGCTATGCCTGCCCGCAGACGGTGTGGACCGAAGTGTTCCTGTGGATGGAGCGCAAGATCGAGGGCGACCGCAACGCGCGCATGCGCCTGGACAAGGCGCCGTGGAGTGCCAACAAGGTCTGGCGCAAGTCGGCCAAGCAGTTCGTCTGGATCACCTTCGCGCTGTGGACCGGCTTCACCTTCGTCGGCTTCTTCACGCCGATCCGCGAACTCGGCGCCAGCCTCGTGCAGGGATCGCTCGGCGGCTGGGAGACGTTCTGGATCCTGTTCTACGGTTTCGCCACCTACGGCAATGCCGGCTTCCTGCGCGAGCAGGTGTGCAAGTACATGTGCCCGTATGCGCGCTTCCAGAGCGCAATGTTCGACCACGACACGCTGGTCATCAGCTATGACGAACGGCGCGGCGAACCGCGCGCGCACCGCAAGCGCGACGCCGCGCGCTTCGCGCCCGCCGGCGCGACGCTGGTTGCGGAGAATCCGCTCGACAGCACCGTGCCGGCGGGCCAGCAACGCGTGCTCGGCGACTGCATCGACTGCCTGGCCTGCGTGCAGGTGTGTCCGACCGGCATCGACATCCGCGACGGCCTGCAGATCGAATGCATCGCCTGTGCCGCCTGCATCGATGCCTGCGACGCGGTCATGGACAAGATGCAGTACCCGCGCGGCCTGATCCGCTACACCACCGAGAACGCGCTGGCCGGCAAGCCGCAGCGCCTGCTGCGTCCGCGCACGCTGATCTATGCGACGATCCTGGCCGGCGTCATCGCCGCGTTCGCCTGGCTGGTCACCGCGCGCGACGCGGTGATCGTCGAAGTGCTGCATGATCGCAATGCGCTGTTCCGCACGATCGGGCAGGGCGCCATCGAGAACAGCTACAACGTCAAGCTGGTCAACAAGACCGATGCCGACATGCTGCTGTCGCTGCGCGCGGAATCCTCGCTGCCGCTGCGCATGATCGGCAAGCCGGCCGTCACGCTGGCACCGAACGAGGTCTTTTCGCTGCCGCTGACGCTGCGCGCCGACAGCGGAGCAAGCACCGGTCGACAGCCGATCGAGGTCCTCGTCCTCGACGCCGAGGGCAAGATCGTGGCGCGCGGCAAGACGCATTTCTTCGCTCCGGAAAAACCATGAGCACGGACATCGACAAGGTGGCGACAATGGCCTGGTACCGGGTGCCCGAAGTCTGGCTGATCCTGTTCCTGCTCGGCGCCAGCGTGGCCGGATCGTTCGCCCTGCTTGGCGAGGCCATCCATACGCCGGATGCCCACATCACCGTGCCCAACGACGTGCCGCGGCCGAGCCGGATCCCGCCGATCCGGCCGGCGGTCGCGGACCCGCCGGCCGCATCCGGGGACCACGAGCCGCCGCCGTGAACGCGACAACCTGCTTCCATTGCGGCGAGGCCAATCCGCAAGGCGCGTCCGTCATGGCGCGGGTGCAGGGACAGGAACGCGCCGTTTGCTGCCCCGGCTGCAAGGCCGCCGCCGAGTGGATCGACACCCTCGGCCTCGGCGATTACTACCGCCTGCGCAGCGAACCGGCCCCGCGCGGCGGCGAGGGCACCGACTATTCCGCCTGGGACCGGCCCGCCCTGCGGCGCCTGCATGTGCGCACCTCGTCGCCCGGTCACGCCGAAGTCATCGTGCTGGTCGACGGCTTGCGCTGCGCGGCCTGCGCGTGGCTGATCGAGCGGGCCATGCGCGGCATGCCGGGCATCCACGATGTCGGCATCAATGCCCTGGCGCGGCGTGTCGTGCTGGAATTCGACCCCGGCAAGCTCGAACTGTCGGCCCTGCTGTCGGCACTGGCGCGGCTCGGCTACGACGCCCACCCGCTGACCGCCGAGATGATCGATTCGCAGCGCCAGCGCGAGTCGCGCGCCGCACTCAAGCGCCTCGTCGTCGCCGGACTCGGCACGATGCAGGCGATGATGATGGCGGTCGCCCTGTATGCCGGGGTGTTCGACGGCATCGATCCGTCGGTACGCGAGTTCTTCCGCTGGCTCGGCGTCCTCGTCGCCACGCCGGTGGTGCTCTACTCGGCGCAACCGTTCTTCCGCGGCGCCTGGCGCGAATGGCGCACGCGCCGGCTGTCGATGGATACGCCGGTGGCGCTGGCGATCGCCCTGATCTACCTGGCCAGCCTGCTCGGCGTGATCGTCGGCGGCCACGAGATCTATTTCGATTCGGTGTGCATGTTCGTGCTGTTCCTCCTGCTCGGACGGCACCTCGCCTTGCGCGCCCGGCACCGCGCCAGCGACGTCGTCGATGCGCTGTCGCGCCTGCAGCCGGTGCTCGCCGACCGCCGCGAGGGCGATGCCTTCGTCACCGTCGCCGTGCATGAACTGGAGCCCGGCGACATCGTGCGCGTGGCCAGCGGCTCGCCGATACCGGCCGATGGCGAACTGGTCGGGCCACGCTGCCGCGTCGATGAATCCCTGGTCAGCGGCGAGTCCACGGCGGTCCGTCGCGAGCCCGGACAGGCGCTGATCGCCGGCAGCCTCGTCGTCGACGGCCCGGTCGAACTGGTGGTGCGTCACATCGGCGCCGACACGGTGCTGGCCGGCATCGTCCGGCTGGTGACACGCGCCGCCAGCGAGCGCCCGCAGATCGCCCGCCTGGCCGATGCCCGCGCCGCGCGCTTCGTCGTGCGCGTGCTGCTGGTGACCGTGGCCACCGCGCTCGGCTGGGCCTGGTTCGATCCCTCGCGCGCCCTGCCGGCGGCGCTCGCCGTGCTTGTCGTCAGTTGTCCCTGCGCCTTCGCCCTGGCCGTGCCGGCCGCGCTGACCCGGGCAATCGCGGTCCTCGCACAGCGCGGCGTGCTGGTGGTCGATGCCGATGCGCTGGAGGCGCTGGCGAAGGCGGATCGCTTTGTCTTCGACAAGACCGGCACGCTGACCGAGCCGAGTTTCGATCGCGCCCAGGCGCGCGTGGCGCGCGGTTCGCTCGGGCACGCGCTCGGCATCGTCGCGGCGCTCGAACAGGGCAATACCCATCCGCTGGCCGTGGCCTTGCGCCGCATGGCCGCCAGCGCGCCGGCGATGACGGCCAGTGCGCTGCGCCATGTCGCCGGTGCCGGCGTCGAGGCATCGTCGATGGCGTGCGCTATCGACTCGGCCGCAGCGACTTCGCCCTCGGCGATGCTTCGCCGGACCAGGACGAGACGGACAACGCGATCATCCTCGCCGACGAGTCGGGCGAGCTGGCGCGCTTCGCCATCAGCGAACAGCCGCGCGCCGGCGCCGTGGCGCTGATCCGCTCCTTGCGCGAAGACGGCATCGACTGCGAAATCCTCAGCGGCGACTGCCCGGCGCGCGTGGAGGCGATGGCCCGCGTGCTGTCGATCGAAGATGCGCTGGCCGCGGCCACGCCCGCCGACAAGCTGGCCCGGCTCGATGCCCTGCGCAAGGACGGACACATCGTGGCGATGGTCGGCGACGGCATCAACGATGCGCCGGTGCTGGCCGGCGCCGATGTCGCCATCGCGATCGGCGGCGGCAGCGCGATGGCGCATGCGGCCAGCGGCATCCTGCTCTCGTCGTCGCGGCTCGATACGCTGATCGAGGCACGCACGATCGCCCGCGAGATGCTCGTGCGCCTCAGGCAGAACCTGAACTGGGCGCTGGCCTACAACCTCTCGGTCGTGCCGGTGGCCGCGTTCGGCTACGTGCCGCCGTGGCTGGCCGCGATCGGCATGTCGGCCAGTTCGATCCTGGTCATCCTCAATTCGCTGCGCATCGGCAGGCGCCTGCCGGTGCAGGGCGCGACCACGGCATCGGCGCGTCCGGTACGGGAGGCGGCGGCATGAACATCATCCTGCTCCTGATCCCGATCAGCATGGTCCTGCTCGGCATCGGCATCTGGGCGTTTTTCTGGGCCGTCGACCACGCCCAGTTCGATGACCTCGACACACCCGCGCTGGCGCCGCTCAGCGAGGATTCGGTGGTCGAGAACACGGACGACGAAGCGTGAGCGGATCGCTGACCATCGTCGCCGCGCTGCTGCTGGGCCTGCTCGCCAGCGGCCATTGCATGCTCATGTGCGGCGGCATCTCGATGGCCCTCGGCGTGGCCACGGCCAAGGATGCGGATGGTCGGCCACGACGCGGCCTGCTGCTCGGCTACCAGCTCGGCAGGATCCTCTCCTACAGCGTGGCCGGATTGCTGATCGGCACCATCGGCGGCGCCCTGATCGCCCTGCTGGACATCGAGCGCGTGCGCCTCGCCCTGCGCTTCGCCAGCGCCGCCGCGTTGCTGGTCGCGGCCCTGGTCATGCTCGGTGTCTGGCGTGACCCCGGCTCCGCGCTGGGCAAGCGCCTGTGGCCGAAGCTCGCGCCACTCGGTCGCCGCCTGTTGCCGGTCACGAATCTTCCGCGCGCACTGGCCTTCGGCGCGGTCTGGGGCTGGATGCCGTGCGGCTTCGTCTACACGGTACTGCTGGTCGCCGCGCTCAACGCGCAGCCGCTGCAGTCGGCGGCGATCATGGCCGCGTTCGGCCTCGGCACGCTGCCGGCGATGCTGGCCACCTCGTGGGGCGCACCGCGCCTGCTCGGGCTGTCATCGAACCTGAACCTGCGCCGCTCGGCAGGCGTTTTCCTGCTCGCCTGCTCGGCGCTGACCCTGGCCGCGCCGCTGCTGATCGGACATGCCCCGTGGCTGCACGGCTGGCTGCCGTTCGATTGCACCGCGGATGTTCCGGTGCCCGCCCCGTAGGACCCGCGAACCGATCGGGCGCCTCACCCGACCTGCAAGGTTGAACGGAGAATCCGCAGCCCCGCTGCGCGCCTTTCTGCGCGGCATCGGGCCGGTCACCGCCTGGCGGGCCAGGGTGGCGGATCGTGTCGTCAGAGCACGAGGCTGTGCTCGACCTCGTGCGGATTCTCCGGATCGAACGTGCGCTGGAATCCGAGATCCCTGGCCAGCTCGCGCATCTTGGAATTGCCGGCGTCGTCCATCGACACCAGCTTGACCAGGCCGCGTGCGCGGGCGACTTCGATCAGCCGGTTCATGAGCAGGGTGCCGAGTCCGCGATGCTGCCAGTCGTCGGTCACCGCGATCGCGCATTCGCCGATGGTGCGGTCCGCGCCGGTGGCGTAGCGGGCGACGCCGACCTCGGTCGCCTTGTCCTGCTGCTTGACGATGGCGATCAGGGCCATGTCGTGGCTGAAATCGAGATTGGTCAGGCGGTCGATCATCTGCTCGCTGGGCTCGTTGATCTGGGCGAGAAAGCGCATGCGCCGCGCTTCGGGCGAAAGATGCTTGATGAATTCGCGTTCGAGCGCCGCGTCGTCGTGGCGGATCGCGCGGATGGTCACGGCCGTGCCGTCGGAAAGTTTCTCTTCCCAGAACGGCATGTCGGCCTGGCGGGCGAAGGGATCAAGGTTTTTTTCGGTGGCAGTCATCGCTACGGTCTCCTTGCGGGTTGTCGCCATGGTGCCCCTGCACGCCGCCGCGGCCGTTGATCTGGATCATTCCGCGCGCATCGTCCCTGGCGCCGCCGCCGGCGTCCGCGGTGCGTCATTTTGTCCACTGCGCACTGCTGACCGCGCAGTTGACGCAGATCAACCGGCACAGGCGTCGCGCAATTCATACTGCAATGCACCATAAATCCTTTGCCGGCGACCGCCGGGCTGCCCTGTCCGCAGCCGTCCGCGCCCCCCCTGGAAACATCGTCATGCCGAGCAAGCCAAGGAACAGCACCACCGCTCAAGCCCCGCCTTCGAGCGCCTCGACCAGAAGTTCCATGCCGCCCTGGCACGGGCCACGGCGTCGATCTCGCCAACATCGCTGATGCTGGCCTTTGCCGACTGGGCCACGCATCTCGCCACATCGCCCGGGCGGCAGATGGAACTCGCGCGCATCGCCTGCGAGCACGCCGCCGAACTGGCCGGCTACGTCGGCGCGACGCGCAGCGCCAGCCTGCACGGCACGCCACGCAGTGCGGTGGAAATGCCCGAGGAGGATCGCCGCTTTGCCGATCCCGCCTGGAGCCAATGGCCGTTCGACATCCTCAAGCAGGCGTTCCTGCTCAACCAGCAATGGTGGGAGGCGGCGACCAAGGGCGTGCATGGTGTCGCGCCACACCACGAGGATGTGGTGGCCTTCGCCGTGCGCCAGTGGCTCGACATGTTTTCCCCGGGCAACTACCTGCTGACCAATCCGCGCGTGCTCAAGCAGACCCGCGAGGAAGCCGGGCGCAACCTGCAACGCGGCGCCGTCAACCTGATCGAGGATGCCGAGGCGCTGGCCACCGGTGCGCATCCCGGTCGGCAGCGAGCGCTTCGTGGTCGGCCGCGACGTCGCCGCGACCCCTGGCAAGGTCGTCCTGCGCAATCGCCTGGTCGAGCTGATCCACTACCAGCCGACCACGCCCACCGTGTATCCGGAGCCGATCCTGATCGTTCCGGCGTGGATCATGAAGTACTACGTGCTCGACCTTTCCGCGCACAACTCGCTGATCCGCTACCTGGTCGACCAGGGCCACAACGTGTTCTGCATCTCGTGGAAGAATCCGGGCAGGGCCGAACGCGACCTTGGCATGGACGACTACCTCGAGCTCGGCTTCCAGGCCGCGCTGGAAACGGTCAACGCGATCGTGCCGAAGCGCAAGGTGCATGTCGCCGGCTACTGCCTCGGCGGCACCCTGGCCACCATCGCGGCGGCGGCGATGGCGCGCGATGGCGATGACCGCCTCGCCTCGCTGACCCTGCTGGCCTCGCAGACCGATTTCTCCGAGCCAGGCGAGCTGGCCCTGTTCATCGACGACAGCCAGGTGGCCTATCTCGAAGACCAGATGGCCGAGTCCGGCTACCTGACCGCCGCGCAGATGGCCGGCGCGTTCCAGATGCTGCGTTCCTACGACCTGCTCTGGTCGCGCATGGTCAACGACTACCTGCTCGGCCAGCGCAGCGAGCCGAACGACCTGATGGCCTGGAACGCCGACGCCACGCGCATGCCCGCCCGCATGCATTCGCAATACCTGCGCCGCCTGTACCTCGACAACGACCTGGCCAACGGCCGCTATCAGGTCGCCGGGGCGACGGTCGCCCTCAGCGACCTGCGCATGCCGATCTTCTGCGTCGGCACGCAGACCGACCACGTCGCGCCGTGGCGCTCGGTCTACAAGATCCACCACGAGACACCGTCCGAGTTCACCTTCGTGCTGACCTCGGGAGGGCACAACGCCGGCATCGTCAGCGAACCGGGCCATCCCCACCGCCACTACCAGATCCAGTCGCACAAGGCGGAAAGCCTGTATGTGGATCCGGAAAAATGGATCGCGCAGGCGCCGCACAAGGAGGGCTCGTGGTGGCCGGAGTGGAGCGCGTGGCTGGCCGCCCGTTCCGCGCCGCGCGCCGCAGCGCCGCGTGCGCGTCGCCGCGGCGATCTCGGCGACGCGCCGGGCCAGTACGTGCTGGAGCACTGAGATGACGACGACTCTGGCCGGCAAGAAGGGCCTGGTGATCGGTGTCGCCAACGAGCACAGCATCGCCTGGGGCTGCGCGCGCGCATTCCGCGCGCACGGCGCGGAACTCGGCGTGACCTGGCTCAACGACAAGGCGCGTCCGCACGTCGAGCCGCTGGCGCGGGAAATCGAGGCAACCCTGTGCATGCCGCTCGATGTCGAGTCAGCCGATCAAATGGCGGCGCTTTTTGCCGCGGTATCCCGCCAGTGGGGCCGGCTCGATTTCCTCCTGCATGCGGTGGCCTACGCGCCGAAGCAGGACCTGCAGGGCCGCATGGTGGATACCTCGCGCGAGGGCTTCCTGCGCGCCATGGACATTTCCTGCCATTCCTTCGTGCGCCTGGCCCGCCTCGCCGAGCCGCTGATGGACAAGGGCGGCAGCCTGCTCACGCTGAGCTATCTCGGCGCCGGCGAAGCGATCGCCGATTACGGGCTGATGGGCCCGGTCAAGTCGGCGCTGGAATCCAGCGTGCGCTATCTCGCCGCCGAGCTCGGCCCGCAGGGCATCCGCGTCAATGCGGTGTCGCCCGGTCCGGTGGCCACGCGCGCGGCATCGGGCATTGCCCACTTCGACACCCTGCTGACGGATGCCGCCCGGCGCGCGCCGATGCGACGTCTCGTGACCATCGACGATGTCGGCGCCCTGTGCGCCTTCCTCGCCGGCGACGCGGCAAGTGCCATGACCGGCGGCACCCTGTTCGTCGATGCCGGTTACAACATCCTCAACTGATCCGCCACCCTGGAGTAGCCCATGAAAGTCAATCTTTCCACACCCACCGCGCTGTACAAGGCCAATCAGGAATTGACCCTTCATCTCGGCCAACTGATGCAGCACAGCCAGGCCCGCTGGGCCGAGTTCCTGCAGGCGCAGGCGCGTGCCGCGATGACCCCGTTCGCGGTCACCAGCAAGGTGCAGCCAATGACCGCGCTGATGAGCGGCGAGTGGCCCGCCGATGCGTTCTGGACCAGCCTGCAGGGCAGCACGCAGCAATGGCAGGCGACCATGGAGGCGGCGCTGGAAAACCAGACCGCTTTCACCGACGAACTGCGCGAGGCGATCTCGACCTGGCAGCAGGAGTGCAGCGACGCGCTGCAAGGCGCCAGTGGCAGCATGCCGCTCAGCGCCAGCCTGAAATCGATGATGGAAATGTTCGCCCCGAAATCCGACGCGCCCGCGGAAAAGGGTCCGGCACCGAAAAAGCGCCCGGCAACGGGGAAGGCTTCGCGCAAGTGAGCGAGGCAGAGGGTCGGACACGCACGGCCTCCGCGGTTGATGCGGACGACATCGGCTGGGTGCGCAATCGCGTCTTCGACGAGATTGCCATCGGCGACGAGGCCAGCATCGAGCGCACGCTGACCGCGAGCGACATCCAGTTGTTCGCGGTCCTCTCCGGCGACGTCAATCCGCAACACCTGGACCCCCAGTTCGCGGCCTCCACGCGCTTCCATGGCGTGATCGCCCATGGCATGTGGGGCGCCGCGCTGGTCTCCGCCGTGCTCGGCACGCGCCTGCCGGGGCCGGGCACGATCTACCTCAGCCAGACCCTGCGTTTCCTCGGCCCGGTGCGCGTCGGCGACACGCTGCTGATCAAGGTGCAGGTCACCGCGCGCGAGATTGAAAGCAAGCGCCTGACCCTGGCCTGCACCTGCATCAACCAGGACGGCAAGTGCGTGATCGACGGCGAGGCCCGCGTGATCGCGCCGAGCGAACGCATCGAGCGCCGCCGCGCCACCCTGCCCGAAGTGCGGCTCACCGATGCCGCCGGCGTGCATCGCCTGCTCGATGCGGTGAAGTCGATCCCGGCCATCCGCTGCGCGGTGGTCCATCCCTGCGACGAGATTTCGCTGCGTTCCGCGCTCGACGCCCGCGCGGCCGGACTCATCGTGCCGGTGCTGGTGGCGCCGCGGGCGAAGCTCGAGGCGGTCGCCAGCCAGTTCGACCTGGACCTCGACGGCATCGAGATCGAGGACGTCGCGCACAGCCATGCCGCTGCCACACGCGCCGCCGAGCTGGCATCGACGGGCGAGGTGGCTGCCTTGATGAAGGGCAGCCTGCATACCGACGAGTTCATGGCCGCGGTCATTGCGCAGGACGCCGGCCTGCGCACCAAGCGGCGCATCTCGCATTGCTACGTGATGCAGACGCCCTCGTATCCGCGACCGTTCATCATCACCGACGCGGCGATCAACATCGCTCCGGATCTCGAGGCCAAGGCGGACATCGTGCGCAACGCGATCGACCTGTCGCGCATCATCGGCGTCGAGCAGCCGCGCGTGGCGATCCTCGCCGCCGTGGAAACGGTGAACCCGCACATGCCGGCGACGATGGACGCGGCGGCGCTGTGCAAGATGGCCGACCGCGGCCAGATCACGGGCGGCCTGATCGATGGACCGCTCGCCTTCGACAACGCCATCTCGGTCGCCGCGGCGCGCATCAAGGGCATCGTCTCGCCGGTCGCCGGACAGGCCGACGTGCTCGTCGTTCCCGATCTCGAAAGCGGCAACATGCTGGCCAAGCAGCTGGAATACCTCGGCGGCGCCGCCAGCGCCGGCATCGTGATGGGCGCGCGCGTGCCGATCATCCTGACCAGTCGCGCCGATTCGCGCGAGACGCGCATCGCCTCCTGTGCCGTCGCGCTGCTGATCGCACGCCACTACGAGACGACCCCGCCATGACGACCGGCGGCGATTGCATCCTCGTCCTCAACGCGGGCTCCTCGAGCCTCAAGTTCGCGTTGTTCGACGCGACGCAGGCGCCGCTGTCGCGCAAGCCGTCGTGGAACGGCAAGGTCGACGGCATCACCGGTGCGGCGCCCACCTATGGCGAAACCGGCGTGGCACCGGGACCGCTGCAGCTGGACCCGGACCAGCCCTACCATGCCGCGCTCGAGCACATCCGCCAACGCGTGCTGGCGCGCCTCGACGGGCGTCGCCTCAAGGCCGTCGCCCACCGTGTCGTGCATGGCGGCAGCAAGTATTTCGACGCCGTGCGCGTCGACGCCGGCGTGCTCGCCGACCTGCGGTCCTACATCCCGCTCGCGCCGCTGCACCAGCCGTTCGCGCTGGAAGCGATCGACGCGCTGCTGGCTTCGAATCCGGAGGTCGTGCAGGTCGCCTGTTTCGATACCGCATTCCATCACGACATGCCGATGGTCGAACAGATGCTGCCGCTGTCGTGGGACGCCTGGGAACGCGGCCTGCGCCGCTACGGCTTCCACGGCCTGTCCTACGAATACCAGTCGATCGCGCTCGGCGAACGCTACGGCGACGGCGCACGCGGCCGCACCATCGTCGCCCATCTCGGCAGCGGCGCCAGCCTGTGCGCGATGAGCGACCTGAAAAGCGTCGCCACGACCATGGGATTCTCCGCGCTCGACGGACTCATGATGGGCACGCGCACCGGTGCACTCGATCCGGGCGCCGTGCTCTACATGATGGAGATCGAGAAGCTGAGCCTGGCGCAGGTCGGCGAGCTGCTCTACCACCGCTCCGGACTGCTCGGCATTTCCGGGGTGTCGTCCGATCCGCGCGACCTGCTCGCCGCCGAGGCCGGCAACGAGCGCGTGCAGGCGGCACTCGCCCTTTACGTGCGCCGCATCGTGCGCGAGATCGGCGCGCTGGCGGCGGTGCTCGGCGGCCTCGACCTGCTCGTCTTCACCGCCGGCATCGGCGAGCACAACGCGCAGATCCGCGAACGCGTCTGTGCCGCGCTCGGCCATCTCGGCATCGACATCGACGCCACGGCCAATGCCGCGCACGCCCCGCTGATCTCGCGCGCGCAAGCCCGGGTCCGCGTCGCCATCGAACCGACCAACGAGGAATGGATCGCGGCGCTGCATGCCGAAAGGCTGGTGCGCGCTTGAATGCACGGAAATTCCAGCATGTCGCCGGTTCGCGCGGGTTGCCGCGCTGGCCGCGCTATGCATCGCCGTGCCGGCGCTGGCCGCGGAGACGCTTGAACAGGCCTGGCAGGCGTCCGAGGCGACCGACCATGTGCAGGCCGCCGCGCGCGCCGATACCGAAGCCGCGCGCCAGGGTGAACGACGTGCGAAGGCGCTGCGCCTGCCCACGCTGGAAGCCTCGGCGACGCGGCTGCATGTCGACGCACCGCCGCAGGCCATCGTCGAGCTGCCCGCATTCGGACTCAACCTGCCCCTGGTCGCCGACCAGAACCTCAGCGTCGGCGGCGTCGCCGCCAGCCTGCCGCTGTTCACCAGCGGCCGCATCCGCAATGCGATCGGCGCTGCGCAGGCCGGCGTGGCGGCGGCGGAAGGCCGCGAGGCTGCCACTTCGCACGACCTGCGCCTGCAGGTGGCGCAACGCTATTTCGATGTGCTCAAGGCCGAACATTATTTGAAAGTATTTGTGTTGCAAGGCGAGATATTCGGTCTGCTGGGCAATGGCGCGGCAAAAGCACGGTCATCAAGATGCTGAACGGCATAAGCGCCCAACGAGGAGAGCAAGGTGGCAGGTGTTGATATGCGTAGGCGCGGCGATCAAGGAGCGCATTGGCTACATGTCGCAGGCGTTCTCGCTGTACCTGGACCTGAGCGTGGTCGAGAACATGCGCTGTATGCTCGATCTACGGGGCGCAGCGGCCGGAAAAAATAAAAAATAAAAATAAAAAATGTGGACGCCGCCCGAGGCCCTGGCGGCGCCGGTGCGCGCACTCATGTCGATTTCGCCGATGCACTATTACATCGACGCGGGCTTCGGCGTGCTGCTCAAGGGCATGACGCTCGGTGAACTGCTGTTTCCGCTCGGTGCGATGGCCCTGCTCGGCGCCGCGGCATTCGCGGCCGGACTGGTCCGCTTCCGTCGCCAGTTCAATTGAGCGTCCTGCGGGCGCGGCCGGCAGCGCAGGCGTCCGCCGCGCGCTGACCGGCGGATCGGCGATGCCTGAACGATGACAGCTGCCGGCCGGCCTTGTGGCAGGAAACACCGCCCCGTCGCGCTTCATTCGTGCATATTGCACGCGTGACGCGGCTTTCCGTCCAATTCACGTGATCAGACTTGACGCTCAGCCGGTGTCGTCGTCGGACTTCTCGGCCAGCGTGGCCAGTGCGGCCGGATCGAGGATGCGCACGCTGCGACGGTCGACTTCGAGCACGCCGAGGGCCTGCATGCGCGAGAACAGGCGACTGACCGTCTCGATGACGAGGCCGAGGTAATTCGCGAGTTCCTGGCGCGACATGGTCAGGTTGAGCAGCCTCGGATCATGGCCGATGCCGTCGAGGCGCTCGGACAGGCCGCGCAGGAAGATCGCCAGCCGCGACATCGCCTGCTTGCGTCCCATCATCACCGGATGCTGCTGCTCCCTGCCGAACTCGCGGCTCATGACGCGGAACAGCTGATGCTGCAAGCCGGGCACCTTGGCCGCGACGGTCGTCAATGCCTTGAACGGGACTTCGCACAGGCTCGATCGTTCGAGCGCTTCGGCCGTGCAGCGATGGCCCCTGCCCGACAGCCCATCAAGGCCGACCAGCTCGCCGGCGATGTGGAAGCCGAGGATCTGCACGTCGCCCTCGGGCAGCGTCGCGTAGGTCTTCAGCGAGCCCGAGCGAACGACGAAGATCGCGCGGTGCTCGGCACCCTCGCGGAATACCGCTTCGCCTTTTTCCAGCGGCACGCGCTGCTTGACCACATCATCGAGCCGCTCGAGATCGGCGCCGCCGATCGAGGCCGGCAGGCACAACTGGTTGAGCGCGCAGTCCGAACAGGATTGCCTGAGCTCGCGCAGGTTGACGATGTTGGTTGCGGTGGCCATGTGGGTACATTCTTACACGACCACGATACAAAAGTTCATCCGGATGCCCGGGGGGATCGCCGGCGCCCTGGCCCCCTCAAAGGGCCTTGGAGTAGCCCGGCCTGGCGCCGGCTGGCGCAGTCTCGAGATAGGCGTCGAAACACATGGCGACGATGCGCAACAGGAAACGGCCGCGCGCCGTGATCTGCAGGCCGCGCGCCGTCACCTGCACCAGGCCGTCTGTTTCAAGGGCCTTCAGCCGGCCCATCTCGGCGGAGAAATAATCGTTGAAATCAATGCCATAGTGCTTTCCGAACTCGATCATGTCGAGCTCGCCATGGCACATCAGCTGCTGGATCACGTCGGCACGGATGACGTCGTCGTCGCCGAGCAGCATGCCGCGCTGGACCGGCAGCATCCCGGCGTCGATCGCCGAATAATATTCCTGCAGGTTGCGCGCATTCTGGTGGAAACTGCGCCCGACATGCCCGATCGAACTCATGCCGAGGCCGATCAGGTCGCAATCCCCGTGGGTCGAATAACCCTGGAAATTGCGCTGCATCGTGCCCTGCCTTTGCGCCCGCGAAAGGTCGTCCCCGGGCAGGGCGAAATGATCGAGGCCGATGTAGCGGTAGCCGGCGGCGCCGAGGGTCTGCACGGTCTGGCCGATCAGCGCCAGCCGGGTCGACGCATCCGGCAGGTCGGCGGCGTTGATCTGGTTCTGCGCGCGGAAGCGTTCCGGCATGTGGGCGTAGGAATAAGTCGCGATTCGATCCGGGTGCAGGGCGATCACCTGCTCGAGGGTCCTCGCGAATTTTTCCGTGGTCTGCTTGGGCAGGCCGTGGATGAGGTCGACGCTGACCGAGCGGAAGCCATATTCCCGGGCCGCATCGATGACCGCGCGCGTCTGCTCGACGCTCTGCACGCGATTGACCGCCTGCTGCACGTCGATGTCGAAATCCTGGATGCCCAGCGAGATGCGGTTGAAGCCGACGTCGGCCAGCATGCGGACGGTATCCGCGTCGCAGTAGCGCGGATCGACTTCGATGCCGAACTCGCGGTCGGCTTCGTCGGAGAGGTTGAAGCCCTTGCGCAGCGCGGCGAGGAGACGCTGCATCTGGGCGTCGTCGAGGAAGTTCGGCGTGCCGCCACCGAGGTGCAGCTGGTTGACCCGGCGGTCGGTATCGAACATCGGCGCGGTCATCTCGATCTCGCGCAGCAGGTGCTCGAGATAGGCGTCGGCACGGGTGCGGTCGCGCGTGATGATGCGCGTGCATCCGCAATAGAAGCACGGGCTCAGGCAGAACGGGATGTGCACGTAGACCGAGAGCGCACGCGGGATCGGGTCCTCGTTCGAGGCCTGGGCGATCCGGCGCAGGTCCTCCTGGGTAAACCGGTCGTGGAAATGCGGCGCCGTCGGATAGGAGGTGTAGCGCGGGCCGTTGACGTCGTAGCGGGCGATCAGCCCGGCATCGAAGACCGGCGCACGGGCCAACTGCGGATGGATGAGTGTCGAAGGCTGCATGGCAGGCATGGTGCGCCGCGCGCCCGATTTCCGACTTGATCCATGTCAACCGGCCACCGATTCACGGCCACGCGAACGGTCTCTTGCTGCGACCGCCGGGGTTTCGGCTCCCGCGCCATCGGTATCCCGTCTCCTGCACACTCGCCGTCGGCCAGCCCGGGACATGCGGGCGACCGCAACAGCCGGCGCGGGTGGAAAACCCCGCGGCCCCTCGCACCCGCCGGCGCAAGCATTCGCCGTGGCCTGGCTTGACGTGGATCAAGCCGACACAGCGAGCGCGGGCGCCTCATGTCGTCGAAAGGAATCCCGTTTGCATCGTGGCGCCTGAGCGCGCTTCCCCAGAACCGGAGAAAACTCGTGGAAACCCAGGCTCGTTTGGCATTTTCCGCTGACGGATCGTCGCCATGGCGCGATCGTTCGCGGCACTTCTGCCTTGTTGCCTTCGCCGTGCTCGCCATCGGCATCCTGTGCCCAGGCATTTCGAATGCCTTGCCCCTGTTTGCGCGCCAGACCGGACAGCCCTGCGCGGCCTGTCACGCCGGCGGGCAGTTCCCCGAGCTGACGCCGTTCGGGCGCGTCTTCAAACTGACCGGGTACACGATCGGCACGCGCACCGTGCCGGTCTCGGTCATGGCCGTCGCCAGCGACTCGCGCGTCGCCAATACAAGCAAGAGCGATGATCCCGCGGCGGATTTCCAGAAGAACGGCGATCCCCTGTTCGCCAGCGCCAGCCTGTTCCTTGGCGGCAAGGTCACCGACAGGATCGGCGCCTTCGTCCAGATCACCTACGACAACTACGCCGGCCAGTCCGACAATGGCGATTTCCACGGCCATACCGGTGCCGACAACATCGATATCCGCTATGCCAATCAATTCTCGGCCGCCGGCAAGCCGGTGATCTGGGGCATCTCGGCCAACAACAATCCGTCGATCGCCGATCCCTGGAATTCGGCCGCCGCCTGGATGCAGTACGTACCGGTGCCGAGCCCGACCAGCAGCAGCTTCATCGATGGCAATGCGCCCTATCCGGGATTCGCCGCCGGCGGCAACCTGTCCGGGATCAGCGCCTATGCGCTGTGGAACCAGCTGCTCTATGTCGAAGTCGGCGACTATCGTTCGGCGACTGGCCTCGCTTCGCTCATGAGCGCCGGCGTGGCCGATGCCGAAAAGACGCGGCTGCGCGGCAACAATCCGTACTGGAGGATAGCCCTGACCCGTGACTGGGGAGCGCACAACCTCATGCTCGGAACTTCGGGAATGACGGCGGATGTGTATGACGATCCGCTGGACACCAGCGATCCGGCCACGCTCAACCGGTTCACGGACATCGGCATCGATACCCAGTACCAGTACCTGCGCGATCCGAATACCGTGACGGTGCAACTGGCCTGGCTGCGCGACCGCCACCGCTATCCGGCCTTTCTCGCCGGCCAGCCCGTGGCCGACATCAACGGCAATGCACTGCCCGACACGAATTCCTCCGACACCACTCGTGTCCTGCGCGCCAAGGCCTCCTACATTTTCGAGAACCGATACGGCGGCAGCGTCGCCTGGTTCAAGCAGACCGGCACGACCAATTCGCTGCTGTATGACCCGACCCGCGTCTACGGAAACGTCTCGGCCAATCCGGGCATCAGCGGCGAGACCCTGGAAGCGTTCTGGACGCCGGTGCAGTACCTCAGGCTGGGCGTCCAGTACACGGCTTATGACCGGTACAACGGCGCGACGCACAACTACGACGGCCAGGGCCGCAATCCGGGCGACAACGATTCGCTGTTTGCCTATGCGTGGTTCGCCTACTGAACGGAGGCGACGGGATCGGTGCCGACACCGATCCCGTGGCCGCATGCGCGACGCCTAGAACTGGTAGCCGATGCCGAGGTTGATGCGATCGTCCTGGCTGCTGCCCTGCGGCCCGTCCTGCATCTGGTAGTCGGCCTTGAGCACGATATCCGGATGCGGCCAGTAGTTGATGCCGAAGTCGGTTTGCCGGCGCTGGCTGTCGATCGAATCGCCGGCCTGGTTGTCCCAGCGGCTGTAGCGGGCGAACACGCCGAACTGCGGATTGAACCGGTACGAGGGCTCGATGTAGAAGCCCTGCTGCACGTCCGCGCCGACTGAACGCGGGCCGCTGCCGTCGAGGTCCCAGCGTGCATACAGCGCCTTCAATCCGAACGACTGCCAGTTCCAGATCGCGTGCGTCTCGAACAGCGTCGCCGCGCCGGCGAGCGGGTCGCTGCCCTGGGTGATGTCGTTCTGGTACTGGACGCTGGCGGCGAGCTGCAGGCCCGGGATGCCGGTGTACCTGAGGCGGCCGGTGAAGGCGGCGTCCTTCGCCGTCGCCTCGGCGACTTTCTGGCGCGCGCTGCGCACGGCATAGCGCGAATCGAGGTCGGCGGCCAGGCCCGAATGCACGGCCGCGTCCCAGTTCCAGCCGCTGTCCGAATGCCCGGTCAGCGCTGCGCCACCCTCCCACCAGGTGCTCGGGATGATCTGGCTTTCGACCGGATTGCGTTCCACGCCATAGAACGTGTTCGGCTCGTGCACCTCGTTGAGGATGCCGACCGGGACGAGGAACAGGCCGCCCTTTGCGCGCAGGTTGGGCTTGAGGTCGAACTCGACGTAGGCCTGTTCGATTTCGACCTCGCCCGGCGCGCCGTCGCCGGCGAGGACGTGCTCGACTTCGAGTTCGGAATTGAAACGCATGCGCTCGTTGAACTGGTGGCCGAAGTAGAGGACGAAGCGGTGCAGGTCGATCTCGTCCTTGTCGCCGGCGTTGTAGTGCAGTTCCCCATAACCGCCGAACTGGCTGTTCGCCGCCCATTCCGCGGATGCCGGCGTCGCTTCGGTGCGCTCCTGCAGCGAGGATTCCGCGGCTTCGAGGCGCTGCTCGCTGGCGATGGCCTTTGCTTCGGTGTCACGCACCTGCCGGCCGGTATCGGCGACGTCCTGCCGTGTGGCCCGAAGTTCCGCCCGCAGCGCATCGATCTGCGCCTGCTGTTCCTGGACCAGCTTCCAGAGCTGTTCATTGGTCGGCGTTTCGGCGGCGCCGGCGCCCATGGAAAGCACGAGGGCAACCGCCCCGGCCAGGTAACGTGTCTTCATGTTGAAGTCCTTCGGAATAATTGGTATTACAAACGCGAACCGTTCGCATTAGCGTTGGCGAGTCTAGCGTCGCCCCGGGGCGAGGACAAGGGGTAGGGGGCACCCCGGCCGCGACTGCGGTCCGGGCCGACAGGCGACTCCCCGCGTGCGACGCAGGTCGTGGACGCACGCCGCGAGTCCAATCCACATTGATTTATTATCCCGGAATGGATTTTCCTCTATTCCTCCCGATATGCCGGCGACGTCGCTGCCCGATCGACAGACAAGGCCGTCGCAGGCCGCAAATCCGCCAGCAGCCGATTTGACCCTCGCGCGGATAGCGTGCACCGTGACCGTTCACCGGCTTGGATATTCCCGCACAGGGAATCGAACGCACGGACGCGATGCATGCCGGCCTTTTCCACATGAAGAACATGGGAGGCGGTATGAAAATCACACGACTTTGCAGCGCGACGGCAGTCGCGATCTTTGCATTGGGGGCCAGCGCATCGGTCGCCGCACAGGCGGGCAAGGACCCCGCGCTTGCCGAGGCCTTGAGCCTGATCACGCGCGCAACAGAACGAAATGATGAAGGCTGTCAGCGCGGAAGACGTCGGCGATGCCGATTCGTTCGGCCGCGACGTGACCTACATCGGCGTTACCCAGAGCGGCAACATTTCCATCCAGTCCGACTGCACGCCGATACCCGGCGATCCGCCACCCGGGCCGGACAGCCGCTGCATCACCACCGCGGCACCAGGCTCGATCACGTCATTCGACGAACGTGACATCGGGCGCATCGAGCTGCCGAAGAATTCGACGAAATCGCTGATCTGCTTTTCGGTCACCTCGTTCCCGTTATGGAACTTCTACAATCCCGAACCGACCGCGGCAACCGGCAGGTTCCGCTTCACCGAGGGGTTCACGATCGAGAACGAGCTGCTCGATGGCCTGACCCAGATCGACCCCAACACCGGCCTGCCGTTCAATGGGGCGATCGAGTTGCCGCTGGGCAGTCCGGTCCTCGAATACGTCACCCTGCAGCCCGGGCAGTCCGACCTCAAGCGCTACATCAATTCGCGTACCTGCCTGGCCGGCATCATCAGCAAGCGCACGCTCGATGAGGTCTACGGCCTGCCGTCTTCGGTCGTCGACAAATTCTTCAAGAAGCCGATCACGATCCGCCTGAACCTCAGCGGCCAGACGAGCTATGTCGATTTCGCCAACGTGTTCTATGGCGTGCGCTTCTACGGAGACTGAGCGTCCCGCGAACCGGCCCGTGCGGCGAGTCGCGACGGGCCGGTCCCGTTCGCATGCAGCCTTCCCGTCCCATCAGATCCCGCGCTATTGATCTGGATCAGTCGTTCATGGACGCGGCGGGACTAGCCTGCCTGCAACTCCAGCGAACCGAACGGGCACGCACGATGCAGAACATCCTGATCAATACCAGCCAGTGCCGTCGCCGCACGAGCAGCGTCGAGTTTGGCGTCCATCTCGCCGCCAAAGTCGGCGCCGCGGTGACCGGCACCTATGTCTATCCGTCGCTGCTGCAGGCGATTCCGCGGCTCAGCAGCCCGGACCTCGTCTCGACGATACTGGCCAATGCCGAGGCCGCCGCTGCGGATGGCCGGCGCTTCGGCGGCTCGTTCGTCGAATGGGCGCACTCGGCCGGCGTCGACAATGCCGCCTGGCATGTCGCCGAGGCGAACATGACGAACGCCATGGCCGACATCGGGCTTTGGCACGACCTGTTCGTGCTCGGCCACGACCCGGACTTTCCGTGGGGCTCGGCGTCCGATATCGCCAGCCTGATTTTCGCCGCCGCGCTGCCGGCCGTGGTCGTTCCCGCGCAAGCGCTCGATCGCATGACGCTGGACTGCATCGCCTTCGCCTGGAACGGCTCTCCGGAAGCCACCCGCGCGCTGCGCGCAGCGCTGCCCCTGCTGGAACGCGCGAGTCGCGTGGTTGTCCTCGTTGGCGAACAGCGCAGCGCAAGCGTGATCGGCTGGAAGCCCGGTTTCGACCTGGACGGCTATCTGGGCCGCCACGGCATTGCCTTCGAAAGCCGCGATTTTTCCGCCGACAGCAACGTGGCCGGCGAGCGCCTGCTCGAGGAATGCTCGGCGGTGAACGCCGACATGCTGGTCATGGGCATGTACGGCCGCGGCCGCTTCAGCGAGTGGATCCTCGGCGGCGCGACACGCCACATCCTCAAGCATGCACCGTTGCCGGTATTGCTGTGCCATTGATCCGGGTCAGCGTCCACGGCGGCCGGCTGGCACCGCCGTCGTGCGCGGCGTGGCCAGCCGTTCGCGCAGACGCGGTGCGGCGTAATCGAGGAAGGCGCGCAGTTTCAGTGGCAGGCGGCGCTGGCCGGCGTGCACCAGGCTGACCGGAACCGCCGCAGGCTCGAAAGGCTGCAGCACGATTTCCAGCTTTCCGCTGCGGCAGGCATCGGCCACCTGGTAGGAAAGCACGCGGGTCAGTCCGACGCCGGCGATCGCGGCATCGATGGCGGCCTCTGCCGTATTGACGATCAGTCTTGAAGCGACCGGCACGGATACTTCGTTCCCGTCGACCGGAAACATCCAGGCGGCGGCGGAACCCAGCTGTTCGAATGACACGCAGGAATGCGTGGCGAGATCGGAAGGGACTCGCGGAGTGCCGCGCCGGGCCAGGTAGCCGGGACTGGCGCAGACCACGCGACTGATCGTGCCGATGCGCGTTGCCGCCAGGCTGCTGTCGGGCAAGGTGCCGACCCGCACCGCGAGATCGACGTGGTCCTCGAACAGGTTGACGATGTGGTCACCCTGCACGAGACGCACGTTCACCTCGGGAAACACCGCCAGGAACTCGGCAATCATCGGCAGCACATGCAGGCGTCCGAACACGATCGGCGCGGTGATGACGAGATCGCCGCGCGGTTCGTTGTATTCGCCGGCCGCGGCGTGCTCCGCCTCGACGACATCTTCGAGGATGCGTTTGCAGGCGACGAGGTAATCGCGGCCCGCGTCGGTCAGGATCAGTTGCCGCGTCGAGCGATTGAGCAGGCGCGCGCCCAGATGCTTTTCCAGCTCCGACAGCTTGCGGCTGACGGTGGCCAGCGGCATGCCGAGTTTGCGACCTGCTGCCGAAAGGCTGCCGGTCTCGACGGCATCGCGAAATACCACCATTGCGTCGAGCCGATCCATGCTTGTATTCCGTTTTTCGGGAGGATGATTTCCGAAGTGTACGGCTAGTTGCGCCCTTTGGAAGGGCCTATCGTTTCTTCACCGGGCCAGCGCGCCCGCCAAATCACCTTCCCAAGGAGAAACACCATGTCCCGCATCGCCATCCCCACCAATATCGAATCCGCCCCCGCCGCTTCCCAGCCCTTGCTGGAGGCCGTCAACAAGCAGCTCGGCTCGGTGCCGAACCTGTTTCGCCTGGTCGCCAACAGTCCGGCAGCCCTCGCGGGTTATCTCGGCATGTCCGGCGCCCTCGGCAAAGGCGCGCTGAATGCGCAGACCCGCGAGCGCATCGCCCTGGCGGTCGCCGAGATCAACGGCTGCGGCTATTGCCTCTCGGCACATGCCTACCTGGGCAAGCACCTGGCCAAGCTCGACGACGCCGAAATCGCGGCCAACCGCAGCGGCGCCTCCAACGATCCGAAGGCCGACGCCGCCGTGCGTTTTGCCGCCAAGGTCACCGAACAGCGCGGCAAGGTCAGCGCCGAGGATTTGACCAGCGTACGCAACGCCGGCTACAGCGATGCCGAGATCATCGAGATCGTGCAGCACGTCGCGCTGAACACCTTCACGAATTACATCAACGAAGTGGCCAGGACCGAAATCGACTTTCCGGTCGTCGCCCTGCGCCAGGCTGCGTAAGCCATGCCGGTGAACCGCCGGTCGTGATCTGCACGACCGGCGATTCCCTCCATCGTTCGCGACCCCGAGGACCATCCATGGACCGTCCACCGCTGCCACCGTTCACCCTGGAAACCGCGCGGCAGAAAGTGCGCCTCGCCGAGGATGCCTGGAATTCGCGCGATCCGGCCCGCGTCGCACTGGCCTATACGATCGACAGCCGCTGGCGCAATCGCAGCGAATTCCTGGTCGGCCGCGAGGCGATCGAGGCGTTCCTGACACGCAAGTGGCAAGCCGAGCTTGAGTATCGGCTGACCAAGGAGTTGTGGACGTTTGCCGGAAACCGTATCGCCGTCCGATTCGCCTACGAATCCCTGGACGAAGACGGCACTATGGCGGCGCAGCCATGGCAACGAGAACTGGGAGTTCGACGCGCATGGCCTGATGCATACACGCATCGCCAGCATCAACGATCTGCCGATCACGGAAAGCGAACGGAAATTCCGCTGGCCACTGGGCCGCCGACCCGACGACACGCCTTCGCTCAGCGAGCTGGGCCTCTGAAAATCCCATGCACGAAAATACCTATAGCAGCGATATCGCTTTCACACCCGCGGTAAAGGACTTGCAAGCGCGAAAAGGCTCACGACGCGCCTACGCGCGCATGGAGGAAGCCGGATCCTGGGAGACGCAGGTCACCCCCGACCTCGCCGCGTTCATCGCCGAACAGCGCAGCGTCTTCCTGGCCACGGTCAATGCCGAGGGCCAACCCTACATCCAGCATCGCGGTGGCCCAGCCGGGATTCGTGCGCGTGCTCGACGCACACACGCTGGGATTCGTCGACTTCGTCGGCAACCGGCAGTACATCAGCAGCGGCAACCTGAGCGAGAATTCGAAAGCCCATCTGTTCCTGATCGACTATCGACAGCGCAGGCGCGTGAAGATCTGGGGCGAGGCGCGCGTAACCGAGGCCACGCCCGAACTTCTGTCACGACTGATGCCGGATGACTACAAGGCACGGCCGGAACAGGTGATGCTGTTCACGATCAAGGCCTGGGATGCCAACTGCCCGCAGCACATTCCGCTTCGCTTCGAAGCCGAGGATGTGCAGGCCGCGCTGGAGGAGCGGGACCGCCGCATCGCCACCCTCGAGAACGAACTCGAACGGCTGCGCGCGGCATCAGCCTGATCGCGCGAACGCGACGGCCAACGGCACCGTCCGCAATGACTGGCGATTGAAATGCGGCATGCGCAAGGCAGGCCTGTGGCGCCGAAATGGCGCGCCCGGAGGGATTCGAACCCCCGACCACTGCCTTCGGAGGGCAGTACTCTATCCAGCTGAGCTACGGGCGCGTTGCAGGCTTTTCGTTGGCGGAACTCGCAACCGGGAACGATCGCTCCGGCGGGCCGCGGCGGGATTATAACCCAGCTCCCGGCACAAGCCTTCGAAAGGCTGCGGTCCGCGATCGAGTCCGTGCCGGCGCGCAAGGCGCTCGCGGCCTTCACGGCACTCTGCCGTGGCTCCCTGCCCGCCGGCGGCGGGCTTCGGCCTACTGGAAACGGCATTGTCGACCGGCCAGGGGCTGAAATGTCGCGCCAGGGCAACCCCTGCAGCGAGGGCCATGCCCGTGATCCGCCGGGTAACAGTCGGTCCGATCGCAACGCGCTGCGCCGCACGCCTGCCCATATTCGCGATGTCCATCCCGCCGGCGAATCCGCGTTTCATCTGACTGACGGCGATCCGCTCGCCATTCCAGCCATTCCCGACCGGAGATCATTCATGGGCTCGCCCCTTTTCACCCGCTGCGCGTTCCTCACCCTGGTGTCTCTGCTTGGCAGTGGCCCGCTCTGTGCGCAGGAGAAAAGCAACTTCGCCGGGGGCCCGACAGCGAGTTCACCTGACGGAACCATAGAGCCGCTATATCGGGTCACCGGTGCGCGCGCTTCGGCGACCCTCGCCACCGTTATCCACTGCAGCAACAACGACTCCGTGCCGGTTTCCGTGTATGTGACCTATTTCAATTCCAGCAACCAGTTTGCATGCGCCATCGACTATCAGGACATGCCGGTCGGGACGACAAACTCCTTCACCACGGCAGACACGGTCACGTTCGCCGAAGATCGCCTTTGCGGTTTGCCGGCGCCGAGCCTGGGCCAGGGCCGCGTCGAGATCGGCACCTTTCCGCTCAATTCGAGAGTGATCTGTTCGGCACAGGTCGTCAGCATCAATGGCAATCCACCGACGACACTGTCCTCGCTCGACGTGTACCGGGCCAACTGAAGTGCCCTGCCTGACTCTCCCTCGACCGGGTTGCCTGCTGGCCAGCTTCGCATGGCTCGCGTGTGCAAGCGCTGCGCATGCAGGGGCCGGGAATCCTCCGCAAATACCATCGCCTGTGAAAGTGATCTGGAGTGCAGCCGGCGCACGCAGCGGCAACCTGCTGACCACCGCGGCGATCTGCTCGAACCATGGCAGCATTCCGGGGACGATCGGTGCACGCTTCTACGAGTACAACGGCACGCTGGTGTGCACGATCGCCTTTGGCGGCGTCCTGCCCGGCGAAACGCGCACCCTGGCCGTCGATCCGATCACCTCGATGAGCAATGGCCAGACCTGCAGCGGGGCACCCGTCCTTCACCAGGGCCGCATCGAACTCTATGCCAATACCAACGAGACCCTGAAATTCGATTGCACGGCCATGCTGATCGACATGGCCGGCAATCCGCCCCAGAGCATGACCCGGCTGACCTTGTATTCCGGTACTGGCGTGTTCCCCGGCGACATCATATTCGCGGATGGCATCGACCCCTAGGCCTGGATCGTCGCTGGCGAGGGACAGACACGTCGAAAACCGCGCCGCGGCGACGCGGGCAATCAATTCGAGGAGATCATCCATGCCGCCCAGGAACAAGCGTCTGACCCTGACCGGAGCGTTTCTGATCGCCCTGGCGATCGCGTTCTTCCTGTTCTTCCTGTCGGTCGCGTCGAAATCCAACGATCCCGTGAAGCTGCTCCGCACGGTCGGGACAGTTAGCGGCGTTCTTGCCGGGCTCGGCATCGCCCTGCTCGTGCTCGGCCGGCCCGGCAGGGGTGCCTGATCCGCCTGCCAGACAGCCGGCACATTCGCAACGACGGGAAACTTCTGGCCCATGTGAAGACATGGGTCCTTGCGGTATTTCTGCGCCAGGACGCCTCAATGGCCAGGCGCTTGCCGACCTGCATGCGATCTCCCCCGCCTCGACTACCCAAAGGACCCAACATGCCGGATACGCCATCGCCACGCAGCCGCTTCCCCCTGTTCGCCAGCCTTGCCATGCTCGCCTGCAGCGGGCTTGCAGGCGCCGCCGAACCACCGGTTCCCGCCGAAGTCTATGCGCCAATTGCCATGGAGCAGGGAACCTGGGACGCGGACATCACGTTCTATGAGAACGACAAGCCCGCGAGCAAGGGCAAAGGCGTGCAGGTCAATACCCTGCTGGTGAACGGGCACTGGATCACCAACGATTTCCGCATTCCGGCGACCGACAAGTTCCCTGCCTACCAGGGCCATGGCGTCTGGGGCTATGACCCGGTCGCGAAGACCTATGTGGATACCTGGGTCGACACCAACGATCTTTCGGTGCGCACCGACTACGGCTACTGGCAACCAAAAGAGCAGATCATGACCTGGTCCTCGAAGCAGGACGATGGCAAGGGCCATTTCATCGACTACCGCATGATCGAGGAATTCAAGGGCGACACGCGGATCCTGACGTTCTACCAGCTCGGCATCGCCAAGCCGACGCCGCACACGCTGATCCAGATCGTCTTCACCCGTCGTGCCGACGCTGGCGGCAAGGACAAGTCCTAGGCTCCGCCGGCAAGCCTGGGCGGCGCCAGCCGCCTTCGAAACTGTCGGACAGTTCGTTGAATCGGGGCGCCGCAGGACGCCGGCGAGACGGCTTCCGTCACTGTGGCGAGGAGCGCGCATTTCCCGCTCGCGGCGACGCCGATTGCACGCCAGGATGGGACGGTCCGGCTGAACCGATAGATGGCATACTCGGCGCCATGGAACAGGACTCGCAGTCGCCCTCAACCGATGGCCTTACCGGCTTGCTCAACCTCGGTCTTGCCGGCGATACCAGCGCCAACGACCGCGCTTTCCAGATGGTCTATGCGGAACTCCGCCGCAGCGCCCAACGGCAAATGCGCCGCGGGATCGATGCGTCGACACTGAGCCCGACCGGCCTCGTCAACGAGGTTTTCATCAAGCTCAACGATGGCATGCCGCGGGTCAATGATCGTGCGCATTTCTATTCACTGGCCGCGCGCGCGATGCGCCAGGTCCTGCTCGACCATCAACGCGACAAGCAGGCGCTCAAGCGCGGCGGGAAGACTCCGCATATCGAACTGATTGGCGAACCCCTGGCTGGCGAAGGCGAGGATATCGACTACTTCGCACTCGAGCAGGCCCTGGAATCGCTGCGCGGCGTGGATCCGAGAGCGGCGCAGGTCGTCGAATGGCATTTCTTCTCGGGACTCAATTTTCTCGAGATTGCCGAACTGCTCGGCGTCAGCGACAAGACGGCACGCAGGGACTGGGAGAGCGCACGTGCCTACCTGCTCATGCAGTTGTCGGCGCAGTGATCCAGGCGTTGTCTTGTCCTGGCTTCCGGGCCAGGTGCCTACCCGGCATTCCATCCTTCAGCGCTTGCACCGCCTGCCTCGAAGCGCGGTAGAGCATCACGATCCTGCTCGTCGCCCTCACGCCTCCGCCACGATGCGTGCGTGGATTTTCGGTGACCGCTTCCAGGTTCGGTCAATCGGGCAGGCAGATCCACGCTTTTCCGCGCAGCGTCGGCCCCCGAGCGCAGTGAACTCTGCCGAATGTCCAGGCGAGGAGCCTATCCGCGTTTTTGCCTGAAGGGGTGCGTCGAGACGGATGCGCCCGGAGGATCAGGAAATGAGACCAACGCCGAGACGCACCGTCCGAGTGCAGGGGACATCCGCATCGTCGCAGCTCCATCATGCCCAACCGGGAGTCTTCCGTGACCGATAACGAGCGCGTGCGCATCAGGAATGTCGAACTCCTGTCCAACAGTTGGCATATCCTGAAGAAGACGACATTCGACTACCTGCGCAGTGACGGCAGCTGGCAGACGCAAATCCGGGAAACCTACGACCGCGGCAACGGCGCCGTCATCCTGCTTTTCAATCGAGCGAAGCGCTCGGTGGTCCTGACCCGCCAGTTCCGCTATCCCGCCTTCGTCAATGGCCTTGCGGATGGCATGTTGATCGAAGCATGCGCCGGACTTCTGGAGAAGGATGACGCGGAGACCTGCATCAGGAAGGAGGCGGAAGAGGAGACGGGCTTCCGCGTGCAGTCGGTGCGCAAGGTGTTCGAGGCCTACATGAGCCCAGGCTCGGTAACCGAGCGCCTCTTCTTCTTTGTCGCCGAGTATTCATCAGCGGCCAGGGTATCCAACGGTGGCGGGGACCTGAGCGAAGGAGAAGACATCGAGGTACTGGAAATCCTTCTGGACGATGCACTCAAGATGATCGAGACGGGTGAGATCGCCGACGGCAAGACGATCATGTTGCTTCAGCATGCGAAGCTGGTGCGCCTCCTGGACTGAGTCCGTCGCCGGCCCGGTCCCCACCACCCTCGGTCACGCGCGCCATCGCGTCAATGCCAGCTGATTCCGGCCTGGCGTCGGCGGCCGCTGCGAGAGGATGGCGACTTCGTCTTGCCTGGCTATCGGCGAGGCAGTTGCCAGCCCGGAGTGCCCCGACGGTTGCGCGCAGCGATGCCGGGCCGATGTCCAGTTGCCAGACAGATCCGCGTTTGGATGGATCGACGGAACACTTCGCTCGATTGCCGGGCTCAGGAATTCCATCATCTCGCCATCCCTATCAAGCGTTTCTGGGCTGGTCTGCCTGCGGGCGAAACTTCCGGGAAGCGCAATGTCAGATCCGAACCTGTTCACGGTTGCACGCAATCGGCTGCCGCCAGCCGAGCACAAACGCCCGACGGCGCTTCTTGCCGCAGGGCTGCTCTTCCATCTGGGCATGTCCTCGGCCATCGCCCTTGCCCAGACCCCGGCGATCGTCGAGCTTCAATACTCGGCCGACATCGGAGCCAACCTTCTCGACGCATCGCACTTCGTCCGGCGCAGCGACTACGTCATCGACAACACGCTGGGAAGGCGGGCACGCGTTCTCATAGCGGGCTTGCCGGATACCGCGAACCTGCGCGACTTCCAGATCGACAGTTCGCACATTGCCTTGTTCGCGCTGGACTCGGGATTCAGTGCCAGTGGTACGTATTTCGACCCGGCGGACGTGATTGCCAGCAATGACGGGGTATTCATCAAGGCGTTCGATGCCGCCGCCGCGGGCGTCCCCAAGGGCGTGCACTGCGACGGCGTTGCCCGCCTGGGCAGCAACGGTGCCCTGCTGGTCTCGTTCGACCGGACCTTCACGGTGGGCGGCACCACGATCCGTCCTGCCGACATCATTGCCGTCAACGGCAACGCCTTCGGCCCCAAGGTGCTCGATGCCAGCGCTCTGGGCATTCCCGCAGCCCTCAATATCGATGCCATTGACGCGATCGGCACCGCTACCGACCTGCTGGTCTCGTTCGACACCGACGGCCTGATCAGTGGCGTCGCCTTTACCGCCGCCGACGTCCTCCAGATCCATCTGGCCGATGGCAGCTGGAACAAGCGATTCGCCCTGCGCACGTTTTCCGATCGCTGGGACACCGCCAATCTGGATGGCCTCGGTACCGCCCCGGTCAGCGACTTCCTGTTCGACAACGACTTCGATTGATCACCTGTCACTACCCGAGGACCACATATGCACGATTCAACGATTCGCGCGCTCAAGCTTCACGGCGCAGCCTTGCTCGTCTGCGCCAGCCTGCAGGTGCAGGCGGCAGAGGGCAGCTACGAAATCAACCAGGACTGCGTCGCCGTCGGCTGCTTCAGCGGCGATAGTCCCGGATACCCGGTAACGATCACTGCACCGGGTCTCTACAAGCTGTCATCGGATTTGAATGTGACGGGCAACAGCTCCCCCAACGGAATCGAAATTTCGACAAGCCTGGTCAATCTGGACCTGAACGGACATACGATGAATGGTGGCGGCAGCTGTACCGGAACCCCGGTAACTTCGTGCAGCGGATCCATGTCCAGCCGTGGTATCCAGATTTCCGGCTCGGGAGTCATCGTCGCGCATGTTCACGACGGGACGATTCGGGGTTTCGGGGAGTCTGGCGTGACGGCGTTTGCAATCGACAGCGGAACCCTCTTCGATCATCTGGTCGTGACGGAAAACCTGTACGGCATGTTCGTCATCGGCGATTCCTCGAAATCGAGCATCCGCATCGACCAATGCTCCTTTTCGCGCAACGGGGACGTGGGCCTGAGCGTCGCCAACAATGTCTATGCGGATTTGCGAGTGACCAACTCGGCGTTTGCCGGCAACCGCCAGCAGGGCGTTTCCGGGGGAGACGGCTCGACGTTCACTGACAATACCTTCAGCGACAATGGCAGTTTTGGCATCACCTGCTATCCGACCGCCACCTCGGTTTGCGCCCTGGGGCGTAATGCCTTCCAGGGCAACAACGGTGGTGGAGCTGCCGCGCAGTGGTCCATCCACACCGTGCGCGACATGACCGGAAACGTGTGCATGGATGATGGCACCTGCCCGTGATCCGGTGACCCGGCGGTCGGGCTGCGGGAGACAACCCGTGGCCCGCTGCCCGACTGGGCAAGGTTGGCGACCTCCATGCCGGATGGAGTTCACGTGCGTTCCGGGAGAAGCTCCTGGCGGCCACAATTCGATGGACAGCCGACGATTGCAGGTCAACACTGCTGCATCATCTTCCGAGCCGGCGCCATGACCCCGACGCTACCGATCGACGCAGCGCGCTGGGCCCGGTTGAAGGATCATGTAGCGGATCTTGCGTCGCTTGAGCACTCGGCCCGGGTCGAGGCACTTAACCGGGTCACCCTGAGCGAGGACGATCGGGAATGGCTGCTGCGTCTGGCCGAGCCCTTGCTTGCCAACGATTCGCGGCTCGCCGGCTCGCACCCGTCCACGCGCGCCGCGGTGGAACGCGAGAAGCTGCGCTGGCGCAAGGGCGAGACCATTGGCAAATACCGCATCGAGAACCTGATCGGCCGGGGCGGCATGGGCGAGGTCTACGAGGCACGCTCCCTTGAAACCGACCAGATCGTCGCCCTCAAGGTATTGCGAACGGGCCTCGACCAGGTCGACTACGCGAAGTTTTCCGACAATGAACAACGCGCCTTGCGTCGTCTCGATGACCCGCGCATCGCGAAATTCCTCGAGGCGTTTTCCACCCCCGACGTCGGCACGTGCCTGGTCCTGGAATGGATCGATGGTGAACCGCTGCAGTCCTACTGCCGCGACCGGCGCTACGATGTCGACACACGCCTGCGGCTGTTCGTTGAAGTGTGCCAGGCCGTGGCCAGCGCGCACCGGCAGCTGGTGATCCATCGCGACCTGAAGCCAAGCAACGTGCTGGTCACTCCGGATGGCCACGTCAAACTGCTCGATTTCGGCGTTTCCAAGCTGCTCGACGAAGGCGAGAGCGCGACGCAGACGCAAACTCACGGCGACCTGTTCACCCCCGACTATGCGGCGCCGGAGCAGGTGCTCAATGAACCCGTGTCGACCGCCACGGACATCTACGCCCTGGGTGGACTCCTGTTCCGCCTGCTGACCGATGTTTCACCGTATCTGCGCGCGGATGGCGGCTCGCTGATCAAGGCCGTGCTCGGCGAACCGCCGCAGAAGCTGGCGGCTGCCGTGCAGCGGGCGCGCAACAGCGGTGGCAGTCCGCCAAAGGGGCAGATCGATGCCGACCTCGATCGCGTGGTCGGCCGGGCAATGGACAAGGATCCCAAGGCACGCTATCGCAGCGTGCTCGAGCTGGCAGGCGATATCGAAGCCATCCTTGGCGGACGCCCGATCAGCAGTGGTGGCAGCCCCTATTACCGAATGGGCAAGTTCGTCCGCCGCCATCGCGCCTCCGCAGCTGGCGCGATCGTGGCGATTGTCGCCTTCGCCACGGCAGGCGCGTTCGGCATCCACGAATCGCGGATGACGGCCCAGCACGCGCATCGGGCCGACGTGGCCAATCGCTTCCTGCTGACCGCCCTTGATCTGACCGATCGCTTCAGCAGCAGCAATACCGGCGATTTCACGCTGGGCGAGGTTCTTGAACGCGCCGTTGCCAAGGCGCGCTCGGATCTCGCGGACGAACCCAGCGTGCGCGCGACCGTCCTTGGCCAGCTGGCGACCGCGCTCAAGCACCTGGGCAAGACGGACCTGGCCCGCTCCGCGCTTGGCGAAGCTTATGAGATTCGCAAATCCACCTCCGACACGACGGGCATGGAGAGGGCGGAAGTCGCCCAGAACCTGGCCAGCATCGAAATCGAACTCGGCCAGGTCGATGCGGCCGGCAAGCATCTGCGCGAAGCGCTGGCAGCGCTGGATGCATCTGATCTGCAGGATCCCGTCCATATCGCAACGCTTACCAGCCTGGGCAAGCTCGCCAGCATGATGGGCAATGCCGAAGAGTCCTTGCTCTGGTACGAAAGAATTCTTCCGATCCGGAAATCATTGCCAGGCGACCACCGCGCCGAGGTCGCCATGGATTACAACAATCTCGGCACCGGGCTCTACAACCTGAGCCGCTTCCGGGAATCCGATGCCGCCTATGCCCAGGGCATTGCGCTGCTCGAGGCGCAGTTCGGCAGCACGCATCCGCGGCTTGGATTCGTCCAGTCGAGCCGGGCCGCATGCCAGATCCAGCTCGGGCATTTCGCCGAAGCGGCCGGGCTGCTCGACCGCGCCGAAGCGTCACTGGGGAAAAACACGGGCACGGGATCCGGTCGGGTCGGTTCGACGAACATCGAACGAATGCGCGCATTGCTCGACTTCTACGCGGGCAACTATGCCGGGGCCATGAGCCGCGTGGAACTGGCACTGGCGCAGGTCCGCATATCGAGCCCTGTCAGCGTGGGCGGAACCCTTGCCCTGCGTGCGCGTATCGAACTTGCGGCCGGGAAGCCGGAGACTGCCGAAACGACCCTGGCAGAGACGGAGCGCTTGTACGTGCAGGATGGTCGTGGCGCTCATGTGCAGCGCTGGGTCGCGCACGGACTGCGAGGCGTTGCCTTGGCTGCGGCGGGGCATGCCGAAGAAGGCGACAAGGAACTGGAGACTGCGATTGGACAAGTCGCAACGAACGGTGTTTCCGGCGTCGAATTGCTTGAACTGACTCTTCTTGACGGATCGGCGGATCGGCGGCGGGGCGATATCGCATCAGCCTTGCGCAAGCACCGGCACGCTCGGGAGGAGCAGCACAGGTTGGAGTGGCTCGGCGAATTGGGAGAAGCCCTGGTGGATGCCGAACTGATCCTCGACGCCGCAGATCCCGGCGCAGACGCGAGCTCGCGTGAATTCCTCCATACACGACTTCTGCCGACGATAGCGACGCTGCAGCGGGTGGTGCCGAATCACCCGCTGCTGACGCCATTGCTCGCATTGCGAAGGATTCCGCATGACCCTGCCGTCTCTTCCGCCGGGCGTCCTGCGAAGGCCTGATCCAGCACCGTCAAACCATGACGGCGAATCGGCTCATTTCGCGTACTTGCCGTTGAAGATCCGCTTCCAGGTCTTGCCGCCGTCGCTGCTGACCGTCCAGACCTGCTGGAAGCCGCCGCCCTCGTTCGGCGTCCAGGTGATCCTGTTGTCGACCGTGAGCTTCGGGTCGCGGACCGAGGGGCGCTGGCCTTCGAGCACGAGCGAATCACCGTCGAACCTGCCGCTCAGTTCGAGCACGATGCCGTTGCTGTCGATCCAGGTCTGCCGGTAGATGTCGAGCTGGGAATCATAGAAGGTCAGGCTCGTTCCCTGGGAACCGCTGGCGGACTTCCACTCCTCGCGCACGGCGCAGTCGCCGTAGACCGGGGTCAGCGTGTTGTGTCCGACCACCTTGCCATCCTCGGTGACGGTCCATTCGCCGAGCAGCATGCGCAGCTTCTGGTGCTTGGCCGAATGGCAGTCGGGCATGGACGCTGCCGGTTTTTTCGTTTCATCCGCAGATGCGGTCATGACGGAACTCCCGAGCAACAAGGCAGCCAGTGCGGCGGATTGAATCGTCCTGGTCACAGCGTGCATGGCGGACCTCCGGTTACGAAAGCGCAGATGCAGTGCCTCCATTGACCCACAGGCCACATGGCGGGGCAATGCGCCATAAGGCATGCCTGGCGCGCCTCGTCGCTCCGGCACGCAGGCGCGCCGGATCCGATGGGGCGCCGACGGCCCTCAGGACTTCGTTGCGGTCAACACGTCGGACGCCAGGTCGCCACCGATCACATCGGGTCCCGCGTCGAGCTCGCGGGCCAGCGTTTCGCGGTCGATCTCGCCTTCCCAGCGCGCGACGACGATCGTGGCGACGCCGTTGCCGACGAGATTGGTCAGGGCACGTGCTTCGCTCATGAAGCGATCGATGCCGAGGATCAGGGCGAGGCCGGCCACCGGTACCGCCGGCACCACGGTCAGCGTCGCGGCGAGGGTGATGAAGCCGGCGCCGGTCACGCCCGAGGCGCCTTTCGAGGTCAGCATGGCGATCAGCAGCAGGCTCAGCTCCTGGCCCAGGGTCAGGTCGACGTTGAGCGCCTGGGCGACGAAGATCGCGGCCATGGTCAGGTAGATGTTGGTGCCGTCGAGGTTGAACGAGTAGCCACTCGGAATGACCAGTCCGACCACGGACTTCGAGCAGCCGAGTCGCTCGAGTTTTTCCATCATCGGCACGAGTACCGATTCCGATGAGGAGGTGCCCAGCACGAGCAACAGTTCGTCGCGGATGTAACGCAGGAACTTGAAGATGCTGAAACCGCTGAAGCGCGCGATCAGGCCGAGCACGATGACGACGAAAAGGATGCAGGTCAGGTAGAAACTGCCCATCAGGCGCGCCAGCGGGCCGAGGCTGTCGACGCCGTACTTGCCGATCGTGAAGGCCATCGCGCCACCGGCGCCGAGCGGGGCGAGGCGCATGATCAGGCCCATCATGCGGAAGAACACCTTCGACAGGTCCTGGAACAGCACCAGCACGGGCCGGCCGCGTTCGCCGAGGCCGACCAGGGCGAAGCCGAACAGCAGGCCGACCAGCAGCACCTGCAGCAGGTCGCCACTGCCGGTGAACGCGTCGCTGAAGGTCTTCGGGATGATGTCGAGCAGGAACTGCACGCCGCTGCGCTCGCTGGCCAGCGTCGCATAGCGCCGCACCGCTTCGGCGTCGAGCGTGGCGGGATCGACATTGAAGCCGGCGCCGGGCCTGAGCGTGTTGACGACGACGAGGCCGATCGCCAGCGCAAACGTCGATACCACCTCGAAGTAGAGGATCGCCTTGAGGCCGACGCGGCCAACCTTCTTCACATCGGCGACGCCGGCGATGCCGATCACGACGGTGAGGAAGATGATCGGCCCGATCAGCATCTTCATCAGCGCGATGAAGGCATCGCCGAGCGGCTTCAGCTGCACGCCGGTTTCAGGCAGGAAGTGGCCGATCAATCCGCCGAGGATGATCGCAGCAAGTACCCACAGGTACAGTTGCTTCGATGACGAAGTGCCTGTTCTTGCCATTGCCTGATCATCCCCGGGATGCGCGCACTGGTTGCCACCCCGGCCCCAGCATCCGGATCATGCCGCAGCGGGCCGCGCTGCGCACGGGTTCCCGCCGGATCGATGGACGATGCCGCCGGTCGCGCGCACTCGGCTCGCCCCATCCGTGCAGGCCAGGCCACTCCGATGCGCGGGCGCGTGTCAGCCGGCGCGGATCGCGGCGCGCTCAGGCAAGGCGTTCGCCTGGCCATGCGCGTGCGCCGGGCCGATGCCGGTCCTCCAGGGCCAGGAACAGTTCCTCGTAGCGCCGGTTCATCAGGTCCAGGCCGTGGTTTTGGAGGGCGGATGCCCGGGCATTCGCAGCCAGCGCACCGGCGAACGCCGGCTGGCCCAGCAAGGCTTCGAGCGCCATCGAAAGCTGCAATGGGTCGGCATGGGCAACCAGCATTCCGTCGACGCCCTCCCGAATGATCTCGCGCACGCCTTCGACGTCGCTGCCGACCACCGCGCAACCCGCCGCCATGCCTTCGAGCAGGGCCAGCGGCATGCCTTCATGGTGGGTGCTGAGCACGGCGATCTGGTGATCCATCAGCAAGGCCGGGACGTCCGGGCAGACGCCAAGGAAATGCACCTGGCCGGACAGGCCGAGCTCGGCGACCAGCGACTCCATGGCGCTTCGATGGGCCGGCTTGCCGCCACCGGCCAGCATCACCGGCGGGGTCAGGCCGCGCTCGCGCAGCAGGGCCACGGCGCGCAGCAGGGTGGCATGGTCCTTCTGCCGCGAGAAGCGCGCGACCATGACGATGCCGGGAATGCGGCGCGCGAATGGATGCTCCCCGGCGGCGGCGAACGGCTCGAGGCGGATGCCATTCGGAATCGCGTCAATCCGCTCGGCAGGCAGGTCCATCTGCAGCAGCGCGTTGCGCACGCCTTCCGAGCAACCGACGATGCGCGCCGTGCGCCGGGCCAGCCAGCGCGTCTGCGCGCGCCGCCACGGCGTGTAGCGTTCGCGCGTGTTGTGTTCGACCTGGACGAGGCTCCGCACTCCGGCAAGCAGGCCGGCATAGCGCCCCCACAGGTGCTCGCTGTAGCCGTGGGCGACCAGCACATCGGCGCGAAACGACCGGCAGATGGCGGCGAGGCGCAGGACCGTGGCAATGCGCGGCCAGCGCGGCACGGTGACGACGGGAATGCCCTCCTCGCGCAAGCGGGCGATGCGTGCCGGATCGGTTCCCCACTTGCGGCGCAGGACCAGCAGCGGTTGCACGGCCCCGCATTCGGCCATGGCGGCCCGGGTCAGGGCGATGGCGACCTGGGTGGCGCCGCCGGAAAAGCCGCCGGTGACGAAATGCAGGACGCGCACCGGTTCGCTGCGCGGGGCGAAGCCCTCGACGACGGCCTGCACGCCGCTGACCACGGCCGGGCCGCTCATGGCGATCGCAGCCCCGGCATGCGCATCCGGCGCAGTGATGCATGGGCACGTCCTGCGCGCAGGAACCAGCCGCGCCGGCAATAGGCGCGCAGGACCGGGCCCGGCCCGTGCGGCAGGAGCGCCTGCAGGCTATCGCGCAGGAGACGGTCCAGTTCCCCGCTTTCGGCGCAACGCCCGGCCGCCAGCCGACGCGCCAGCGAGGCAAGGCTCTTCAGGATGAAATGCTGCACGGCGAAGCCAGCGGCGCCATCGAGCTCCCTGCGCGATGGATCCAGTGCCGCGCCCAGTTCCTGCAATGCATGCAACTGATGGCGGATCTTTTCCGCGCTCATGCTGGAAAGGATGCTGCCGGAACGCTGGCGGTAGACGACCCAGGGTTCGGGCACGTGGAAGTGGCTGTGCGTGGCATCCAGCAGCATCGGCAGGACCGCAATGTCCTCGAAGTAGCGCCCTTCCGGAAACCGCACCTGTTGCCAGACCTTGCGCCTGGCGATCTTCGACCACGCGTGCAGTTGTCCATTGATCAGGATGCCGCCGACCAGGGCCGAGAAACTCGTACCCAGTCGTCGCGGGGTTCCGCCGAACGTGCGCCGGTGGGTTTCCCCGCGCAGCCGGTGCTTGAGGCGGAAATGTTCCCGGTGGACGCGGAAGTCGCAGGTCAGCAGGTCCGGCGCAACCGTTTCGAGCGCCTCGCGCAGTGAAGCGATGGCGCCGGTGGCCATGAGGTCGTCTGCGTCGATGAACCAGAAATAGTCGCCTCCGGCAACCTCCAGCAAGCTGTTGCGTGCCGCGGCGAGGCCACGATTGTGCGGGTGCCGGATCAGCCGAAGCGCCGACCCGAACCGCGCCTGGAAGGACGCGATGATGGCCGGGCTGGCATCGGTCGAGGCGTCGTCGAGCACGACGACTTCGATTCCCGGCTCGAGTTGCCGCAGGATCGACTGCAGACATTCCTCGAGGAAATCGCCAACGTTGTAGACCGGCACGAGGATGCTCAGCCATGGCCGGGCAGCCATGGCCAGCGCGGAGCGTCGATCCGGATCGGGCGGATGCTGGACCGGCGCGGGCGACACCCCGCGTGCCTGGACCGGCGCCGGCTCACATTCCACTTGCGGCATCGATATCGGCCTGGCTGGGGGAGGTTGGGGTCGCGGATCAATCGGATTGCACGGTTCGGCAAGCTTGGGGCCTGTGGACATCGGGATTCCTCAGCAAGTCCTGAGCAATTTGTTAGCAAGTACAGAGAGCGGCTTCATGGCGCCGGGGCCGCGGCGGCCTGCAGGATCCCGACAATCTGCTCGAAGCGTGAATCGTCGAGCCACGGGCTGTTGCTGATCGTCATCATTCGCCCGGCAAGGTCGCGCGCGCGCGGCACCTCGCTGGCGTCGAGCATGCCGGCCAGTTGCGGGTAGTCGGGCAGCGCATGGATGAACATGCGGCTGACGCCGAGCGGCGATGGCCACAGTTGCCGCATCACGCTGTCGCGTTGCGCCTGCCGCGGTTGCAGCAGCATGATCAGCGGCCAGGTGCCGGAGCCTGATTCTTCGGTGTCGTCGAAGACGCGGATGCCGTCGATTGCGCGCAGGCGCACGGTGCGCCGCCTGGCCTGCGCCGTTGCGTGGTTGAGGAACGATGGAAGGCGCGCGCTGGCCCGCGCGGCGACCGTTGCGCGCCAGCGCCCCATGCGATGCTGCGGTATGGCGGCTGCAAAGCGGTCGCCCACGGCGGCGAGCGGATCACCTCGGGCCAGCGCGCGTCGACGCGGCAGGCCATGCACGAGTCCGAGCAGGCGTGGCCGATAGAAGAGCCAGTAGCCGAGCAGTTCGATCGAGCGGCGCAATTCCCAGCCGGCGCGGCGCACCGCGAGGCGCTCGCCGGTCCAGGCGAGCTCCTCGCGCAGTTGCGCATCGCGCGCGACGAGCAGGCCGCCTTCGAAGGTGGTCAGGCCCTTGCCGGCGGCCAGGCTGAAGAATCCGGCATCGCCGCGGAGTCCGACGCTGGCGCCTTGCTGGCGGGCGCCGAGCGCCTGCGCGGCATCCTCGATGACATGGGCGCCGCATTGGCGCGCTGCCGCGACGGCCGACTCGACGTCGGCCAGCCGTCCGCCGAGGTGGGTCGGCACGACGGCCAGGGTTCGCTCGTCGCAAAGTCCGGCCAGCCGGTCCGCATCGAAGTCGAAGTGGTTGCTGCGCAGGTCGCAGGGAACCGTGCGCAAGCCGGCATGGTGTATCGCCAGCGCCACCAGCGGACAGGTGTAGGCCGGAACGATCACGCGATTGCGGCGCGGCGAGCGCTGCTTCAGCGTCAGCAACGCGACCAGCAGGCAGACCGTGCCGGAACATGCCAGCTGCGGACGCGGCACGCGCAGCAGTGCAGCCATGGCGTCTTCGAGATCTGCGGCGCCCCCGATCAGGTCGTCGAACTGCAGGGGCAGGCCCGCAGTCGGAGGCACTTCGGCACGCAGGCTCATTCCTGGGACCGAATGCGCAGCGCGGGGTGTTCCGGAGCCGCACCGACTGGCGCAAGGCTTGGCGTGGCGCGGCTCTCGGCCAACGCGAGGAAGACGATCCCGGCGAGGATCGCCGCGGCGCCGGTCAATCGCGCCAGCGTCAGCGATTCGCCGAACAACGCGTGCGAAAGCAGCATCACGCTGACCACCTCGAGGTGCGAGGCGGCGAATGCCGGGCCGATCGGCGCGCGGCGCAGCAGGCTCATCCAGCACAGGAAGGCACCGACGTAGCCGAGCAGCGCGCCGTAGATCCAGACCTGGCCGAACACCCGCAACAGCCAGGCGCTGTTCGCCTCGACCGGCAGGGCGTGTTCGCCGGCCAGCTTGAAGCTGAGCTGGGCGAGCGTGTCGAATGCCATAAGCAGCAGGAAACCCAGTGCGACGGATCGTTTCATCCGCCCGCCCCGACCACGCCGACGCCGATGCACACCAGCAGCATGCCGGCGACGCGCAGGCGGCTCAGGCGCTCGGCGAACAGCCAGCGCCCGGCGAGCATGATGGCCACGATGTTGATCGAGCCGAGCATGACGCCATCGGACAGCGGCACCAGCGAGAGGAACGCCAGCCAGGCCATGAATTCGGCGACATAGCAGCCGATGCCGAGCCAGATCCACGGGCGCCTGGCCATGAACCACCAATGCGCGCCAGCGCTGCCGGCAGGCGGTTCGACCGCGGCTGCCTTGAAGGCGAGCTGGCCACCGCTGTCGAGAACGACATTGCCGATCCACAGCGCCATGACCAGCGGCGTCATCATTCAGGCGGCCCGTCGCAGCGTGTCGCGTGATGCGGCCATGCGCTGGAAGAAGCTGGCTGCCTGGGTGATCAGCGTGCGCCGCTCGCGGTCGATCGTGATCATGTGGTAACTGTCGGCGAGCAGCAGCATTTCCACGGCACCACTGACGCGCTCCTCGACCAGGCGGGCGTTGCGCAGGCTGGCGATGTCGTCGTTGACGGCGTGCGCGACCAGGCACGGCGAGGTGACCTCGGGCAGCAGCCTGCGCACCTTCGCGGACAGACGGAACAACTCGGCCAGCGACGGCCACGGATTGCCCGGCAATCCGGCGATGCTGCTGTCGCTGGCGAACATGGCCTCGCTGACGTGCGCGCGAATGCGCTCGTCGCGCAGTCCGTACGGAGGCCGTTCGACGAACTGGCGTTTGCGGCCGATGCCCAACCGCGTGACCAGCGGCAGCAGGAAGGCCAGCCGCGCGATCGGCGGAATGCTCCAGCCGTCATGGCGGAAGGTGGCGCCGAACACGCCAACGCCGTGCACGCGGTCCGGCTGTTCTGCGGCCAGGCGCAGGGCGAGCAGGGCTCCCATCGAGAGACCGGCCACGAAGAAGTTGTCGACCCTGCGGCGCAGGGCTTCCGCAGCGGCCTCGACGCTTGCGTACCAGTCCTCGGCATCGCTGGCCAGCAGGTCGTCCACGTCGCCGCAATGGCCGGCAAGCTGCATGCCGAGCACGGTCAGGCCGGCGTTGTTGAGGCCCTTGCCGAGCACGCGCATCTCGTTGGGCGTGCCGGTCAGGCCATGGATCAGGAGGACGCCGCTGCGTCCGCCTTCAAAGAGGAAATCACTTTTGCGGATCACTCGGCACCGTCGGGACTCGTTTGGGCGGGCAGCCGCGAAGTCGCGGACCGCGAGGCCAGTGTCGACAGGCCGGGTTTCAGCCACCTTTCGGCCGCGGCAGGATGATTTCCACGCGCAGACCGCGATGATTGCGACCGTGCAGGAAATGCAATTCGCCGGCAAAACGTTCGGCGATCTGCCTGACGATGGCGAGGCCCAGGCCGGTTCCCGGCTGCGCCTGTCCGGGCACGCGGAAGAAGCGCTCGCCGAGCCTGGGCAGGTAGGCGTCCGCTATGCCGGGCCCGTCGTCTTCCACGACCAGCACGGCGCCGCGCGTGGTCGTGCGCAGGGAAACCGTGATCGAACTGCCTTCGCCGGCGTAGCGCAACGCATTGTCGATCAGGTTGTCGAGCAGGTCCTGGAGCAGGCCGGCATCGCCGTCGATCATCAGCGCCGTCGTGATGCCTTCGTAGCCGAGGTCGATGTCCGCCGTGATGGCCTCGTCGATACGCTGGGTGATCACGTCGGCCACCGTGGCGGTGAGATCGAAGCGACCGCCGGCGCCGGGCTGCGCATCGCGACTGTCCGCGCGGCTGAGCGCGAGCAGCTGGCCGGAGGTGCGCGCCGCGCGCCGGCTCAGCTCGTCGATGTGGCGCAACGCGTCGTCGAGGGTGGCACCCCGCGGATTGGCCAGCGCGCGCTGCACGTGCAGGCTGAGTCCGGCCAGCGGCGTGCGCAACTGGTGCGCGGCGTCGGCGATGAAGCGCTCCTGCACGGCAAGCACGCGTTGCAGGCGCGCGAACAGCCCATCGATGGTGCGCGTCAGCGGCAGCAACTCATGCGGCACATCGGCATCGCTGATGCAGACGATGCCATCCGGTTGCGCGGCAAGACGGGCGGTCAGGCGCTCGATCAGGCGCAGGCCATGGCCGACGCCGAGCCAGACCAGCACCAGTACGACGGCGATCAGCAGGCCGAGCATGGGTGTCGCGATGACGAGGATTTCGCGGGCCTTCTGATGCCGGTCATGCAGCGTCTCGGCCATGCTGATCCAGAGTATCTCGCCATCGCCGCGGCGCGACGGCACGGCCACCGTGGCCACGCGCACCGCAAGATGGCCGATATGGGCGTCGGACAGGGCGGCACCCTGGCCAGGTTGCATGCGCGGAGGCAGCGGATCCAGCCGGCCGTTCTCGGCGAGCACTCCGGCACTGGAGCTGGCCACGCGGAAGAAATCGCGCTGCTCGCTGTCGTATTCGAGCAGCAGGCGTGCCTGGTGGGACAGCGGGCCCGGCGAATCCTCGGAAGCCATGATCCCGGCCAGGGCATTCGCCTCCTCGACGAGATCGCGATCATGCACGTGGTTGGAATAGGCCAGCGCGGCCAGGTAGATGAGCAGCGCATCGACGATGAGCGCGAGCAGGAGCGGCACGAGCAGGAACTTGAGCAGGCGCCGGTGCAGGCTCGGTCGCCCGCGCGCGGCCAGCCAACGGCGCCGGCTGGCGGGGCGCGCAGGCTTGCCCGCGGGACGGTCGGAAACGGCAGGCTGGCGAATGACGGCGTTCACCGGCCCGCCCGGCGCGCCACGTCCTCTTCGAACAGGTAGCCGATGCCGCGCATGGTGCGCACGCTCGTGCCCGAGCCCTGCAGCTTCTTGCGCAGCCGGTGTATCGCGATGTCGAGGCCGTTGTCGGTCAACTCCTCGTCCCAGCTGCACAGGGCCTCGACCAGCTGGGCGCGGCTGATGACGCGCGGACTGCGCAGCACCAGCGCCTCGAGTAGCCCGAAGTCGCGCGCGGTCAGCTCGAGTTCCTCATCGCCGACATGCGCGCGCCGACCGGGCAGGTCCAGGCGCAGCCGACCGACGCGCAACTCGGGCACGCCCTGGCTGGCCACGCGACGCAGCAGGGCGCGCACGCGCGCCTCCATCTCACCGAGGGCGAACGGCTTGACCAGGTAGTCGTCGGCGCCCAGGTCGAGTACGCGAATGCGCTCCTGCAAACCCTCGCGCGCGGTGACCGCGAGGACCGGCACGCGGCTGCCGTTGCCGCGCAGGCGGGCGAGCACTTCGCTACCGTCCATGCCAGGCAGGCCGAGGTCGAGCACGACCAGGTCATAGACGCGGTCGCGCGCCGCCGCGTCGGCCTGCGCGCCATCGCCGAGATGGTCGACCGCGTGGCCGTGTTCGCGCAGCGATGCGCAGACGGCTGCGGCGATCGAGCGGTCATCCTCGACAACGAGCACGCGCATCAGGGCTGGCCTCCGCTGGCGGGCACGGTCGGTGCCGCGAAGCGCACCTGCACGCGCTGGCCGATCAGCAGGTCGGCGGGCGCGGAAGCATCCAGCGCCAGCACGCATTCGATGCTGCGCGCGTTGTTGCGCAATTGCGGATCTTCCTCGAGCTCGCTGGCGCCGAATACGTGGCCCATGCGCACGACGCGTGCGGAATACTTCCTGCCGCTGCCGTCTTCGACCACCTCGGCCGTCATGCCGACCCTGACGTCGCCGACGAATGCGCTGTTGACCTCGGCACGGACGATGCGCGGCTGGTCCGGCAGCAGGGTGAATGCCGGCGCGGATTGTGCGCCGACCACGCTGCCGCGCTGGATCGTGCGCCGGATCACTTCGCCGGCAAGCGGTGCGTGCAGGCTCTGCTGATCGAGCTCATGGCGGGCGCCGTCGAGCTTCTGCTTCGCGGCGACTTCATCCGCCTTCAGCGCGGCCAGCTCGCCACGCGCCTCGTCGACTGCCGCCAGCGCATCATCGGCGCTTTGCTGCCCGCCGGCACCGGCCGCGGCCGCGGCCGCCAGCCGCTTCGCGCGCCTGGCCAGGTCGGTGATCCGCACTTCCAGCGCCCGCGTCCGCGAGGTCGCCTGGTCCGCGGCAGCCTGTGCGGCGGCGACCTCCAGCCTGGCCGGCTCGCGGTCGAGCGCGGCCATCAGCTGGCCCTCGGCGACATGCTCGCCTTCGCCAACCTCGATGGACTCGACCACGCCTTCCCTCGGCATGGACAGGCGCAGCAGGCCGCCTTCGATGTCGATCTGGCCAAGGGCGACAGCCGTCCATTCCGGCGCGGGCTCCGCATTCGGACCAAGGCCGGGCGGATTCTCCGGCGTGCAGGCGGCCAGCAGTGAACCGATGCCGGCTGCGGCGAACAGGAGCAGGCGGGCGCGTGCATTCATGCGAGGGAATTCCGTTGGGCGGGGCTTGCGACGTCGACCCGACGGTCGCCGAGGATGCGACCGTCCTCCATGGTCAGCACGCGGTCGGCGTGCCTGACCACGCGCGGGTCGTGGCTGACGCACACGACGGCGGTGCCATGGCTGTGGGCGATGCGGTGCAGGATGTCAATCACGACCTGGCCGTTGGCCGCGTCGAGCGCGCTGGTCGGCTCGTCGGCAAACAACAGGCGCGGGCGCTTGGCGAGGGCGCGTGCGATCGCGACGCGCTGCTTCTCGCCACCCGAGAGTTCGGCCGGGCGCAATCGCATGCGCTGGCCGAGCCCGACTTCCTCCAGCGACTGGCTTGCGCGCTGGCGGGCGGCGGCGGCATTGAGCCCCATGTAGCGCAGCGGCAGCTCGACCTGCTCGGAGGCGCTCAGCGCGGGAAAGAGGTTGAAGCCCTGGAACACGAACCCGGTGTGGCGCAGGCGGAAGTTTTCCAGCGCGCGTACGTCGAGCCGGCCAAGATCCTTGCCGAGCGCGACGACACTGCCGCGGTCGGGCTGCTGCAGTCCGCTGAGGATGGCCAGCAAGGTACTTTTCCCGCACCCGGAAGGTCCCGAAATCAGGGTCAGTTCGGCTTCGAGGATGTCGAGGCTGAGATCGTGCAGGGCGATGCTCTGCAGCCGGCCGGAAACATAGGTCTTGCCGATCTGCCTGGCATGCAGGGCAACGGCATGGAACTCGATGCGCGGCTCGCTGTTCATCGGCTACCTCAGCAGGCTGCCCGGATCGGCGCGGCGCACGCTGCGCATCGCGGCCAGGCCGGAGACCACGGCCAGGCCCATGACCAGGCCGAGGCAGACCGCGGTGACGCCGGAGTCGACTTCGACCGGCACGTCGTACCTGCGCGCCAGGGTCAGCAGCAGCGCGGCGATCACGCTGCTGCCGACCACGCCGAGCGCGCCGACCCAGAAGGCCTGTTCCATGACCACGCGGCGCAAGGCGCCGACGCCGACGCCGAGCGCGTTGAGCGTCGCGTATTCGCGCGCCGATCCGAGCACGGCCGCCATCAGGGTCTGGCTGGTGACCACGGCGCCGGCCAGGAACACGATGCCGGCCAGGAACAGCACGCCGGCACCGGCGCCGGTATCGAGCAGCCAGTACATCTGCGAGCGCCGGGCGAATTCGGCCGACGTCCATACGTCGTAGCTGCCGAAGGCGCGCGCGCCGCGCAGGCGCGCCGCCACTTCGCCGGCGCGCCGCGGATCGCGCACGCTGGCGACCAGGTAGGTCACCTTGTCGCCGCCGGCCAGCGCGGGATCGAGGTGTCGCGCAGTTTCCAGCGAAGCGACGATGTTGACCCCGCCGAGCGCGCGCAGGCCGTCGCTGACGCCAACCACGTGCACGCTGCGCCCGTTGATGGTCGCGCTGTCGCCGACATGGACGCCGAGGTTGTCGAGGTCGGCGCGATCGACGATGACCGCGTCCGGCTCGCGCAGCCGGCTGCGCAGGGCGACGTCGAGGCTGCGCGAAAAGAGCATGCCCTGTGCGCGCGTGTCGATGCCGGAGACGAACACCGAGATGCCACCGGTGTCGCCCGATCCGCGCCAGTCGGCATCGACCCAGAGGAACGGCTCGACCTGGGTCACTTGCGGATCGACCAGCAAGTGCGATTCCACGCTGGCGCTGATCGGACGCCCGAGGTTGACGCTTTGCGTGCCCGGATAGCCGACCCACAGGTCTCCGCGCGAACCGCTGATGTAGACGCTGGCACTGGAAAAAATGCCGAGCACGAGGGCCGCCTGGACCAGCTGCAGCAGGCCGGCGAAGGCGACCGCGATGATCGCCGGCAGGAAGCGGCGCCATTCATGGACGAGGGTCTTGCGGGCGAGCGCGACCATCAACGCGGCCCGCCGTCGCCGGCAGGCCAGGACCCGCCGAGCGCCTTGTTGAGGGCCACATAGGCAAGGTCGTGGCGGGCGCGCGCCTCGACCAGCCGCATTGCGCGTTGCTCGGTGGCGACGCTCTGCTGGTGCAGGTCGAGCGGACTGTCCAGGCCCAGTTGCACGCGCTTGCCGGTGATCGCGAGCGTGCGTTGCGCGGACGCCTCGGCCTGCGTCAGCGCATCCACGCGCGCGCGCAGCTGCTCGAGGTCGCCGAGCGCGATTTCGACCTCGGCCACGCCATCGAGCACGCTCTGCCGATAGGCCAGCACCGCGGCCTCCAGGTCATGCCCGCGCGCGTGCGCATTGGCGACGCGCATGCCCCAGTCGAACAGCGGAATGTCGATGACCGGTCCGATCGAGCTCACCGCGCGCGAAGGCGAGGGCCGGTCGCTGGTGATCTTGGTCGACCACTGGATGCCGGAGCGCAGGCCGATGAAGGGATACATCTGCGCGCGGCTCAGGCCGAGCTCGCCAGCGGCGCGCAGGACATCGGCTTCGGCGCTGGCGATTTCCGGTCGCGAGCGCAGCAGATCCGCCGGCACGCTGCGCAATGCGACCTGCGCGAGCGCCGGCTGCGTGCCGGCGACCTGCCAGGCGGGGTCGGGCTCGCTGCGTCCGCTCAGCACCGCCAGACGCTGCAGGGACGCATTGGCGGTGCGGCGCGGTTCGGCGAGGCCGGCTTCGGCATCGGCCAGCTCCGCCTCGGCATCGGCGACTTCCTGCGCCGACTCCAGTGCCATGGATTTCCGGATACGCAACAGGCGCAGCCGTTCGGCCTGCGCGTCGCGCACGCGCACCAGCGCGGCTTCCTGCGCCTGCGCCGAACGCAGTTCAATCCAGTTGCGCACGACTTCGGCCACCAGCGAGACACGCGCGGCATGCACGCCCGCCGTCGCCGAGTCGAGCTGTGCCCGCGCCACGCGCTGGGCCGAGGAGCGCTGGCCGAAGAACCCGAACTCCCAGAGCGAATCGAATCCGGCGACGAAGAACGACGCGCTGGCGTCCGGATCGACCGCATCGTCGGTATGCGCGCGCAGGTTGGGCAGGAACGGATCGACGGCATGGCGGTCGAGCAGGCGCGCGGCCTGCACGCGTTCCACCGCTTCGGCAACCGCGAAATTGCCGGCCAGTGCAGCGTCGACGACGGCATCGAGGCGTTCATCGCCGAAGGCCTTCCACCAGCTGCCGTCGGCGGAATCGCCTGCGGCTTCGACCAGGGCGGCATTTCGCCACTGCGCTGGTATCGGCGCGTCGAGCGTCACCGGCGGCGTGCTCACGCATCCCGCCAGCAGGGCGGCCGGCAGCACGAAAACCGGCCACAGCGGCGCGCCGCCGATGCGACGATGCCGGCGTGGCGACAATCCTGTTTTCGGCCTGATTCGGTCTGGCACGGACTCTGCGGTTAGCCGGAATGCGTGAAGTATGTACAGGCGTTGTTAGTTTTTTCTGAGGCGGCGGCTTGCCGCGCCAGATGCTGTTTCGCCGGGTCGTGCAGGCCCCGGCACCGCGTCTCGCGCACGCGGCGCGGGCTGCGTGCGGGCCGCACGGCTGCGGAAAGCCGAACGAAAGGATGCGTCCCGATACTGCGGCCACCCTGCTGCGGAGAGACGGCCCTTGGACGCGTGGAACATCTTTTGCGATTTCGACGGCACCATCTCGACGACTGACGTCATCGATGCGCTGCTCGCCCGGCATGGCATGCCCGGCTGGGAAAAGCTCGAGGAGGACTGGCGCGCAGGCAGGATCGGCTCGCGCGAATGCATGTCGGGACAGGTGGCCCTGCTCGACATGGACCACGTCGAAATCGGCCGCTTTCTCGATGAGGCTGCCATCGACCCTGCTTTTCCGGCCTTCATCGCCGAGGCGCGGCGATGCGCTGCGCCGGTGCAGATCGTCAGCGACGGGCTCGACTACGCGATCAGCGTCATCCTCCGCCGCCATGGGCTTTCCGGGCTGGCGGTCGCGGCCAATCACCTGCGCCGGCTGGATTCGCGGCGCTGGCAACTCGACTCGCCATGGCAGGCGGCGGGTTGCAGCAGCGGCACCTGCAAATGTGCCTGCGTCGAACGCTCCCGCAGCGACGGGCGCAAGACCCTGCTGATCGGCGACGGCGCATCGGATTTCTGCGCGGCCGGAAACGTCGACTTCGTGTTCGCGAAGAATCGCCTGATCGGGTATTGCCGCGCCAACGGCATTGCGCATCTGCCGATAGCGAATTTCCACGAGGCGACTGCGCTGCTTCCGCTGTTGCTGTCGGGCGCCCTGACCACCGCTGCCGACTCGCTGCCGGAACGCGCTGTTGCCTGAACGGGGCGACCGCCCCGTTCGCCTTCCTCCTTTTTTCGACCTCGGGATTCCCCATCCATGAATGCCCTGCTCAAGCCCACCGTGCTCGAAGCCACCGATGCACAGCTGCTCGCCGACGAGGCGAAGTACTGCTCGTTCGGCGATACCGTCCACTACGTCGATCCGCCGAAGATCTTCCGCGGCGCCGAAGGCAGCTATCTCTACGACAGCGCGGGGGTGCCCTTCCTCGACCTGCAGATGTGGTATTCGGCGGTCAATTTCGGCTATCGCAACGCGCGCCTGAACGGCGTCCTCAAGCGCCAGGTCGACCTGCTGCCGCAGGTCGCCAGCCAGTACCTGCATCCGACCAAGATCGAGCTGGCACGCACCATCGCCGTCGATGCCGAAGAGAAGTTCGGCCTCAAGGGTCGCGTGCACTTCAATGTCGGCGGTGCGCAGGCGATCGAGGATTCGCTCAAGCTCGTGCGCAACGCGCGCAACGGCAAGAGCCTGATGTTCGCCTTCGAGGGCGGCTACCACGGGCGCACGCTCGGCGCCTCGGCGATCACCTCGAGCTACCGTTACCGGCGCCGCTTCGGCCACTTCGGCGAACGCGCGATGTTCATCCCGTTCCCGTATCCGTTCCGCCGCCCGAAAGGGATGACGCCGGAGGAGTACTCCGATCACTGCGTGCGCCAGTTCGCGCGCCTGTTCGAAACCGAATACAACGGCGTCTGGGACCCGAAGGTCGGCCAGGCCGAGTACGCGGCCTTCTATGTGGAACCGATCCAGGGCACCGGCGGCTACGTGATCCCGCCGATGAATTTCTTCCGCGACCTCAAGAAGGTGCTCGACCAGTACGGCATCCTGATGGTCGTCGACGAGATCCAGATGGGTTTCTGGCGCACCGGCAAGCTGTGGTCGATCGAACACTTCGGCGTCACCCCGGACGTGATCGTGTTCGGCAAGGCGCTGACCAACGGGCTCAATCCGCTGTCCGGCCTGTGGGCGCGCGAGGAACTGATCAATCCGACCATTTTTCCGCCCGGCTCGACGCACTCGACGTTCAACTCCAACCCGCTCGGCACCGCGCTCGGCCTCGAGGTGATCCGCATGGGCCACGAGCTCGACTACGCCACGACCGTGCCGGCCAAGGGCGCGCACTTCCTCGCCGGCCTGCGCGACCTGCAGAAGCGGCACGTCGAGATCGGCGACGTCGACGGACTCGGCCTGGCCCTGCGCGCCGAGATCTGCACCGACGACGGCTTCAGCCCGAACAAGGCCCTGCTCGATCGCATGGTCGACATCGGCCTGGCCGGCGACCTGCGCCACGACGGCAAGCCGATTGGCCTGGTCCTCGATGTCGGCGGCTGGTACAAGAACGTGATCACCTTCGCGCCCTCGCTCGACATCTCCCATGCGGAGATCGATCTCGCCATCAACCTGCTCGACCAGTTGCTGACCCGGGCCAAGCGCGCTTGAGCGACGAGTCCCGTTCGCCGCGATGCATGCACCCTGATGGCGCCCTGCACGAACGTCGCGAGGCGCCGGCAAGGTGCCAGCGGCGATCAGGGCGCGCTGCGCACGAGCAGCGTCGAGTTGAGTCCGCCGAACGCGAACGAGTTGCTCAGGGCGGCACGCACCGGCATGGCCCGGGCAACATTGGGCACGACATCGAGATCGCAGGCGGGATCGGCTTCGCTGTAGTTGGCCGTCGGCGGCACGATGCCGTCGCGCAAGGTGCCGATCACCGCCACCAGCTCAAGCGCGCCGGAAGCGCCGAGCGCATGGCCATGCATGGACTTCGTCGAGGACACGGCGAGGCGATCGGCGTGACTGCCGAATACGGCGCGGATGGCGCGCGTCTCGGTCGCATCGTTGGCCTGGGTGCCGGTGCCGTGCGCATTGATGTAGTCGATCTCCGCGCTGTCCATGCCGGCATCCGCAAGGGCCTGGCGCATCGAGCGGGCCGCGCCGACATCGGACGGCGCGACGATGTCGGCGGCGTCGGAACTCATGCCGATGCCGGCCAGCTCGGCCAGGATCGTGGCGCCGCGCCGGCGTGCGTGGTCGAGCGACTCGAGCACGAACATGGCCGCGCCCTCGGCAAGGACCAGGCCGCGCCGCTTGCGGCTGAACGGCCGGCAGGTATCGTCGGCGAGCACGCGCATGGCTTCCCAGGCGCGCAGGTTGCCGACCGAAAAGCAGGCCTCGGTCCCGCCGGCAACGGCGACATCGACGAGGCCGCAGCGGATGGACAGCACGGCCTGGGCGATGGCGTGATTGGACGAGGCGCAGGCGCTGGCCACGGCGAAGGCCGGACCGGTCAGGCCGTGCTCCATGCTGATGTGGCTGGCCGGGGCGTTGATCATCACGCGCGGAATGGTCAGCGGATGCATGCGCGGCGACTTGTCGGCATACAGGCGGCGGCTCTGTTCGTCGCGGCTCAGTTCGCCGCCGACCGCGGAGCCGACGATCACGGCGCTGCGCGCGCCGAGTCCGTCGGCGGCGAAGTCGATGGCCGATTCGGCCACCGCCTCGCGCGCGGCGAGCAGCGCGAACTGGGTGAAACGGTCGAGCAGCGGCAGCAGCTTGTCATCGAAATGGACATTGGCATCGAAGTCCGGAACCTGCGCGGCCACGGTCACGCGAAGGCTGCCGGCGTCGGCATGATCGAGCGGGCGGATGCCGCCGCGGCCTTCGCGCAGGTTCTGCCAGAGCACGCGGGAGCCCAGGCCAAGCGCGCTGACCGCGCCATGGCCGGTGATGACGACTCTGCACATCGGATTTTTCCTGGTTCAGTGGGCGGGGGCTGGCGCGGACTTCGCGACCAAGGCGCGCTGGACGGCGTCGATCAGGCCCTGGACCGTATCGGATTTCAGGTCGGCATCGCTGTCGGAAAGGGTGACGTCGAACTTTTCCTCGATCTCGAAGATGACCTCGATCGCATCGAGCGAGGCGACACCAAGATCCTTCAAGGTCGATTCGGCGCGGATCGTGGCCACGTCGAGCTTGGCCTGATCGGCAATGATCGCGAAAATCTGGTTGTGCAGGTCCGGGCTCATCGGCGGCGTCCTCACGCGGCGGAACGACATTGGGCGGAATGCCCCTGATGGATACGCCAGCCCAGTCTAGCCAGGCAATCTTGCGCGAGGCTTTCATCAACCAGCTGGAACCGGCCGCCGTGTTCGAGGCCTGCCGCGCCAGCCCCCCGGACGGCTTCGCCATCGATGCGGCGGCGGACGGCACGCCGGTATTCGAGGCCGACTTCGATCTGCTGACCACGGCGGAAGAGGCGCTGCAGCGGCGCGTCGCCGCCCTGCCCGGTTACCGCCGCTGGAAAGGCATGTTGCGCTGGAAGACGAGCTTCGTCGGCACGACGGTTTCCGAGTACGCCCTGTTCGCCGCCGGCATCGATGCCGCCGCGCAAATGCGCATGCTCAAGGACGAGTTCGGCGGACGCCGGCGACTGACCATCATCAAGGACATCCCGCAGGATTCCCCTTTGCTGGACGCCGCCGAGAACGCGCATGCCGAAAGGCTGTGCGAGGCGGCCGTGGATGCGGGCTTCGTCCTCGTCGAGGGGCAGGCACTGGCCTACGTGCCGATCGATTTCGCGAGCACCGCGGAATACCTCGGGCGCCTGTCGGCTTCACGCCGCAAGGACATCCGGCGCAAGTTGCGCTCGCGCGAGGAGCTCGACATCGAGGTCCTGCCCTGCGGCAGCCGGCAGTTTTCCGACGCGGGCGTGATCGCCGAATTCCACGGTCTTTTCGAGCAGGTCTATGCGCAAAGCAAGATCCACTTCGACCATCCGCAGGGCGCGTTCTTCGCACGCCTGCTCGCCGATCCCGCCTGCGGCGGCGTCGTCTTCGCCTATCGGCACGCGGGCCGCCTGATCGGCTGGAACCTCTGTTTCGAGTCGAACGGCCGCCTCGTCGACAAGTACATCGGCCTGCGCTATCCGGACGCGCGCCGGCACAACCTCTATGCGGTGAGCTGGATGCACAACCTCGACCATGCGCTGCGGCGCGGCCTCGGCGTGTATGTGGCGGGCTGGACCGATCCCGAGGTCAAGGCCCAGCTCGGCGCACGCTTCACCTTCACGCGCCACGCGGTCTATGCGCGCAATCCGCTGCTGCGCGCCCTGCTGCGGCGAATGTCCGGATCCTTCGAACGCGATCGCGCCTGGCGCGCGTCGGCGAAGTCGCCGCGATGAAGCCGCCGGTCGTCCTCGACCTGGACCAGTCGCTCGGCGAATTTCCGGGCCAGATCCTCGTGCCGATGCAGGAGTGGCACGAAAGGCTGCGCTTCGCCTGCAGTGTGGCGACGCTTGGCGCGCTGCGCGACGAGCTCGACAAGCGGCTTCCCGCCGGGCACGGCACGGTGCTGTTCGGCAGCGGCGATTTCCATCACCTGAGCTGGCCGCTGATCGAACGCTGCGCCGCGCACGGCCCGTTCCAGGTCGTGGTGCTCGACAACCATCCGGACAACATGCGCTTTCCGTTCGGCGTGCACTGCGGCTCGTGGGTACGCCGTGTCGCGGCGCTGGAGTGCGTCAGCCATGTGCATGTGGTCGGCATCACTTCGAGCGACATCGGCTTCGCCCATGCCTGGGAAAATTCGCTGCTGCCCCTGCTGCGCGGTCGCCTCACCTGCTGGTCGACCGGCGTCGACGTGCGCTGGGCCGCTACGCTCGGCCTCTCCGGCTGGTTCCGCAGCTTCGCCGACATCGATGCGCTGGTCGCCACGTTTGTGGCCGAACAGGAACGCTCGCCCGCGCCGACGTATCTGTCCATCGACAAGGACGTCTTTGCAAGCGACCTGGTGCGCACGAACTGGGACCAGGGGCGCATGCGGCTCGATCACGCGACGGCACTGATCTCTGCGCTGCGGGCGGGAATCGTCGGCAGCGACATCAATGGCGAGGTTTCGAACCACGACTACCGCAGCTGGTGGAAACGACGGCTCACGGCCATCGACGGACAAGCCCCCGTTCCTGCCGAGCGGCTGGCCGGATGGCGCGCGCAGCACCACGCACTCAACAGGACCCTGCTCGCGGCCATTGCGGGGTGTTCGCGCAACACCGGTGCCGGTCCCGCCGGCGCGGCCAGCACGCCGTGAAGGACGGCATGCCAGCGGCGCGGCGGCCCGGTGCGGGGCGATGGAATACAATTGCGCCTGCCTGCGCCGGCAGGCCGGCAACCCGGCGTCAACGGGTCCGCCCGTGCGCATCGATCGCGCAACGACCGGCGCAGCAACTGCGCCACGCCACACGCGAATGGAACAGGATGCGAACGCACTCGATGAACACGATGGATCCGGCACAGCGCGCACTCAAGGTCCTGATCATCGAGGACGAGCGCGACATCGCCGCGAATATCTGGGACTTCCTCGAACGCCGCGGCTACGTGGTCGACCATGTCGTCGATGGCGAGCAGGGCCTCGTTCGCGCGGTCAACGGCGGTTTCGACGTGATCGTGCTCGATCTCGGCCTGCCGCGCCTGGACGGTCTGGAACTGTGCCGCCGCCTGCGCAGCGCCGGCAGCGGCGTGCCCGTGCTGATGCTGACCGCGCGCGATACGCTGGAGGATTGCCTGAGCGGCTTCGAACACGGCGCCGACGATTACATGGTCAAGCCTTTCGCCATGCGCGAACTCGAGGTGCGCATCCGTGCCCTGCACCGGCGCGGGTCTCCGCTCGGCGATACGCTGCTGCGCACCGGCGAATTGAGCTATTCGCCGAAATCGATGCTGGCCGAGCGCGGCGGGCAGGCTATCCCGCTGACCGTGGCGCAAGGCAGGATCCTGGGATTGCTGATGCGCGAGTCGCCCAACGTCATCCGCCGCGAAGCCCTGCTGCAGTCTATCTGGGGCGAGGAGGGTGGAACCTTCGCGGCGCTGCACACGCATGTCTGCGCATTGCGCGCGCTGATCGACCGCCCGTTCGACAAGCCGATGCTGCAGACCGTGCACGGTGTCGGCTACCGCCTGTTCGATCCGTCATGAGGCTGCGGCCCGCATCGCTGCGCTGGCGCGTGACGCTCGCGCTGGGAGCGCTGGGCGCCGTGCTCAGCCTGTTGTTCGCCTGGGCGACGACCTTCATCACCGAACACTACGAGCACGTCCTCGTCGACGGCATGCTGACCGGCTTCGCAGGAGACATCGACGCGCGCCTCGATCGCCTGCCCGCGCACTCGCTGGCGTTGCCGCAGACGCACACGCTGCAGGGCTACCTGCGCAAGGCCGATGGCAGCGGCGATGTCCCCGTGGAATTCGCGTCGTTGCCACTGGGCATGCACGAACCGGAGCTCGGCGAGGAACGCGACGTGCGCGTCGGCGTCTTCGATCTCGGCGGCGATCGCCTGTACCTGGCCATCAACCTGGACGACGTCGAGCCGCTGGAAACCGACCTCGAACTGATCCTCGCCGCGATCGTCGTCTTCGGCACCCTGCTTGCCGCCTGGCTGGGCTGGTTGTTCGCCGGCCGCACGATCGCGCCGGTGCGGCGCCTGGCCGAGGCGGTCGAGGCGCTGCCGGCGCATGCCGAGGAAACCCGCCTCGCCGAACTGGTCGCCGCCGACGAACTGGGTCGCCTGGCGGCCGCCATCGACGGCTACCAGCAACGCCTCATGCAGACCGAGGCTCGCGAGCGCGCCTTCTTCGCCGATGCCAGCCACGAACTGCGCACGCCGCTGGCCGTGGTGCGCGGCAGCGCCGAGCTGCTGCTCGATGACAGCGAGCTTCGCGACCAGTCGCGGGCCCGCCTCGAGCGCCTCGACCGCGGCGTGCTGAACCTGTCCGACCTGCTCGAGGTCCTGCTCGGGCTGGCGCGCGGCAAGACCAGTCCGGTCGAGACCGTCGACACCGAACGCTGGCTGGCCGACGTCCTTGTCGACCTCAGGCGCGACCACGACATGACCATCGACATCGCGACCGCGGCCAGGCGCATCGACGTTCGTCCGCGCGAGGCCGGGCTGGTCATCCGCAGCATCCTGCGGCGACTCGGGCGCAGTGGCGCATCGGCTAGAATCCATGTCCAGGTCGGGCCAGGCGTGCTGGAACTCACCGCGTTGCCGCCCGACCCGGGGGAACCCGGTCGCGGGGAACATGGCGAATCCGGGGACAGCCGGCTCGGCGTCACCCTGGCGGCCAGGCTGGCCGCGCAGATGGGCTGGACCATAGACGAAAGCCGCCTGCACGAGGGCCGCATCACGATCGCCATGAGCGTCCCGGCGGCGTGAACTCCATCGCAGGCCCGGGCTGCAGCACGCCTGCCTGCACCTAGTACCGGGCTCCAGAGCAGAGAACTGTCCATGCGCACATCCACAACTCCTTCGCTGCTCGTGAGCGCAGCCATCGTGCTCCTGCTCGCCTTCGCCTTTCTCGGCACGCGCGCGCTGTGGGATCCCGACGAGGGGCGCTACACGAATGTCGCCCTGAACATGCTCGAGAGCGGCGACTGGATCCACCCGATGCGCAATGAGCACGTCGGCCACTGGACCAAGCCGCCACTGACCTACTGGGTGATCGCGGCGAGCGTGGGCACGCTCGGCTACAACCCGTGGGCGGCACGCCTGCCCTATGCGCTCGCCTACCTGTTCTGCGCATGGATGGTCTGGCGCATCGCACGGCGCGTCATTCCGGGCGAGGAGAACAAGGCCGCCCTGGTCTACGCGACGATGTTCCTGCCGTTCGGCGCCACCCAGATGATCACCACCGACTTCCTGCTCAGCGCCGCATCGAGCATGGCCATGATGGCGTGGATCGAGTCGCGCTTCGGCGATCCGCTGCGATCGCGGCGCTGGGTGCTGCTGATGTGGGTCGGCTTCGGCCTCGGCTTCCTGATCAAGGGCCCGCCGGCGCTGTTGCCGCTGCTCGCCGTGATCGCCGTCGTGCGCCTGCTGCCGGCGCCACGCGCGGCCTCGGTGTTCCACTGGTCGAGCCTGCTCGCATTCGTCGCGGTCGCCCTGCCCTGGTATGCCATCGTGGTCAGCGACACTGACGGCCTGCTCGACTATTTCCTCGGCCGCGAGGTGATCGACCGCATCGCCACGTCGGATTTCGGCCGCCATGGCGAATGGTACGGATGGGCCGAGATCTACGTGCCGACGCTGGTCGTCGGCACCCTGCCGTGGACGCTGCCGCTGTGGCGCTGGCTACGCTCCCTGCCCGGCTCGATCAGGAACTGGAAGAACGCGGCGACCCGCGCCGACGACCCGATCGGCCTGGTCCTGTTCCTCTGGGTCATCGTGCCCCTGCTGGTTTTCTGCATCGCGCGCTCGCGCCTGCCGCTCTATCTGCTGCCCTTGTTCGCGCCGCTGGCCCTGATCGTGGCGCGGCAGCTGCGCCTCGAGGCTCGCCTGTTCCCCTCGATGCGCCTGCTCGGGTTGTGGGTCGCGCTGCTGGTTGCCATCCGCCTCGGCAGCGCATTCTGGCCGACCCACAAGAATGCCGGCGAATGGGCCGATGCGATCCGCGAGCGCGTGTCCTTCCCGGTTCACGAGGTCCTGTTCGTCGAAGACATGGCGCGCTACGGCATCCACCTGCACCTCGGCGCGCGCGTCGAGAAGATTTCGCGCGAGCCGCTGGCCGGCAAGCAGTTCAATCCCGACTACGACAGCGACCTCGACACCGAACTGGCCAAGGCCGACCCGAACGTGGTCTACATCACCAAGGAAGCGCGCTGGCCGGACCTGCAGCAACGCATCCGGGCCGAAGGCCGCGAGGCGCGGATGCTCGGCGCTAAGTTCCAGGGCCGCGTGATCTTCAGCGTTTCCCCGCCGAAGCCGTGAAGATCGCCCGGGCGACCGCGCCAGGGGTCGCCCGGGCGCGATGTCCCGAAATCCCGCGCTTCCGCTATCCTCGCAGCTTCGCAACCGCCGGACGCCTGCCGTGAGATCACCGCTGCCGACCCGATACTGGTTCCTTGTCTTCGTGCTGGTTGCCTGCGCATTCGGCATCGCCTTCTGGAGCGATGGCCTGGCCTGGCAGTGGGTGGCGCTGATCGCCGGCGCGCTCAGCGTGGTCGGCCTCTGGGACATGCTGCAGAAGCGCAAGACCCTGCGCCGCAACTTCCCGATCCTCGCCCACGTGCGCTACCTGTTCGAGGCGATCCGGCCGATGATGCGCCAGTACGTGGTCGAGGGCGACAACGACGAAGTGCCGTTCTCGCATGACCAGCGTTCGATCGTCTACCAGCGCGCCAAGCAGGCGCTGGAAACACGGCCATTCGGCACCGAGCGCAATGTCTATGCGGAAAACTACGAGTGGATCAACCACTCGATGATGCCGAGCCACATCGACAGCCATGACTTCCGCGTGCCGGTCGGTGGACCGCAGTGTTCGAATCCGTACTCGGCCAGCGTGTTCAACATCTCGGCGATGAGTTTCGGTTCGCTCTCGCCGAACGCGATCCGTGCGCTCAACGAAGGCGCGCGGCGCGGCGGCTTCTACCACGACACCGGCGAAGGCTCGCTGTCGCCCTATCATCGCGAGAATGGCGGCGACGTGGTCTGGGAGCTCGGCTCCGGGTATTTCGGCGCGTGCGAGCGGGCCGGTGTTTTCAGCGAGAAGAAATTCGCCGAACGCGCGCTGCTCGCCCAGGTCAAGATGATCGAGATCAAGCTCTCGCAGGGCGCCAAGCCCGGCCACGGCGGCATGCTGCCGGCGCCCAAGGTAACCCGCGAGATCGCCGAGACACGCGGCGTGCCGGAAGGCGAGGACTGCATCTCGCCGTCGCGCCACTCCGCCTTCGATACGCCGGAGGGCCTGCTCCGCTTCGTCGCACGGCTGCGCGAGCTGTCGGAAGGCAAGCCGGTCGGCTTCAAGCTTGCGATCGGCCATCCCTGGGAGTGGTTCGGCATCGCCAAGGCCATGTTGAGCACCGGCATCCGCCCCGATTTCATCGTCGTCGACGGCGGCGAAGGCGGCACCGGCGCGGCGCCGATGGAGTTCATCGACCATGTCGGCGCGCCGTTGCGCGAGGCCCTGCTGCTCGTGCACAACACCCTGGTCGGCCTCAACCTGCGCAAGGACATCCGCATCGGCGCCGCCGGCAAGATCATCACCGGCTTCGACATCGCGCGCACGCTGGCGCTCGGCGCCGACTGGTGCAATGCAGCGCGCGGCTTCATGTTCGCGCTCGGTTGCATCCAGTCGCAGACCTGCCACACCGATCACTGCCCGACCGGGGTGGCCACCCAGGATCCGAAGCGCTGGCGCGCGCTCGACGTGCCGGACAAGGCCGAGCGCGTGAAGAACTTCCACCAGAACACCCTGCGCGCGCTGAAGGAACTGATCTCTGCCGCGGGCCTTGCCCATCCCGGCGAACTCGGGCCCGAACACATCATCCGGCGCCTGTCCGGCAACGAGGTGCGTTCCCTCGCCACCGTGTACAACTTCGTGCGGCCCGGCGAACTGCTCGAACACACCGCGCAGCATCCGGTCTTCCAGCGCTTCTGGGCGGACGCGCGCGCCGACAGCTTCGTGCCGCCGCCCGGCGTCGCCGAACTGCGCTGGAGCAAGCAGCTGTGAGGCGCGGTCGCCGCGCTACTTGATCAGGTCGGCCTGCTTCGTCGCCGTGTACCAGAGCAGGCCGTAGTGGCCCCAGGTATAGGTGACCGTGGCGTTTTCGCCGGTGATCGACGAGGCATGCACGCCACCGACCGTGCAGATGCCGGTCGAGCAGACGATCTCGTCGTAGTACGACTTGATCGAGGTCATGCGCGAACCGAAACGATGCCCGTTGATGCCGTTGAGGAACGGGCTGTTGACCGACAGGCCCCACGAGCCGCAGGTGCTGGTCCAGACGTTGAACGGATAGGTCCCGCAACTGCGCAGGCCGCGGAACGCGCCGGCGATGCCGACGAAACTGTCGACGTAGTTCTTCAGGCCGACGCGGTCGATGACGCGTGCGGCAAGGGTCGCGCCCATCGAGTGGCCGATGACGTCGATGCGCCCCGTGCACGACGATGCGACGGCGTCGATCAGCGCGTTCTCCACCGGCGTTTCCTCGCTGCCGAGATGGTCGTTGCAGGCCGCGCAGCTGCTGCCCCAGCTGGGCCGGAAGATCTGCGACGAGGCATAGCCGCGCGCCAGCAGGGTGTTGGTGGTGTTGACGAAATCGGATGGGCTGCCGGTGTTGCCGTGCACGAGCACGACATTGTCGACACAGAGGGCCTGGGCGCTGCCGGCCAGGCTGATGAACAGAAACGCAAGGACAAGGCGCATGGCGCGTCGCATGGCTGCACTCCCCGGATGGGCTCCCCGGCCCGGTCGCGGCAGTGTGGACCGATCGGCCCGGCCTGCACCTTGTACCAAAGTACAGGCCGGGCACGCCGACGCGTGGCCGACGCGCGGCCTGGCGCAGGCCCGCGATGACAGCGCGAAACCCGGCGCCGCTTGTGCCACCATTGGCCGAAAGGCCGCATTGAACCGACCTGCGCCTCGTAATACGCTCCCTGCAACTTCTCCCGCTGCCGGCGACGCCTGCGATTCTCGTGGCGATGCCGGTACGAACTCCAAAGGATCCGAACGTGAAGAAAGTCTATGCAAACGCCAGCGCGGCGCTCGAAGGACTGCTGTCCGACAACATGACGATCGCCGCCGGCGGCTTCGGCCTGTGCGGCATTCCCGAGAACCTGATCCAGGGCCTGCTCGATGCCGGCACCAAGGGCCTGACCATCGTCGGCAACAACGCGGGCGTCGACGATTTCGGCATGGGTCCGCTGCTGAAGACGCGCCAGGTGAAGAAGGTCATTGCCTCGTATGTCGGCGAGAACAAGGAGTTCGAGCGCCAGGTGCTGGCCGGCGAACTCGAGCTCGAACTCGTGCCGCAGGGCACCCTGGCCGAACGCCTGCGCGCCGGCGGCGCCGGCATCCCGGGTTTCTACACGCGCACGGCCTTCGGCACCAAGCTCGCCGAGGGCAAGGAAACGAAGAAGTTCGATGGCATCGACTATGTGCTCGAACCGGCGATCAAGGCCGACGTCGCCATCGTCAAGGCCTGGAAGGGCGACAAGTTCGGCAACCTCGTCTTTCGCAAGACCGCGCGCAACTTCAATCCGATGATCGCCACCTGCGGCCAGGTCACCGTCGCCGAGGTCGAGGAACTGGTCGAGACCGGCGACCTCGAACCGGACCAGATCCACACGCCCGGCATCTACGTCGACCGCATCATCCAGGGCGCGAAGTACGAGAAGCGCATCGAGTTCCGCACGCTGTCCGGCGCGGCGCCGACCGGCAAGGAAAATCCCGTGCGCGAACTGATGGCCCAGCTCGCCGCGCGCGAATTGCGCGACGGCTTCTGCGTCAATCTCGGCATCGGCATTCCGACCCTGGTCGCCAACTACATCCCGGCCGGCGTCAGCGTCACCCTGCAGTCGGAAAACGGCCTGCTCGGCATCGGCCCGTTCCCGTCCGAGGAAACGGTCGACGCCGACCTGATCAATGCCGGCAAGCAGACGATTTCGACGATTCCCGGCAGCAGCTTTTTCTCGAGCGCCGATTCGTTCGCGATGATCCGCGGCGGGCATATCGACCTGTCGATCCTCGGCGGACTCGAGGTGTCCGAGAACGGCGACCTGGCCAACTGGATGGTGCCGGGCAAGATGGTCAAGGGACCGGGCGGCGCGATGGACCTGGTGTCCGGCGTCAAGCGCGTGGTCGTGCTGATGGAGCACACGGCCAAGGACGGCTCGCCGAAGATCCTCAAACAATGCGAGCTGCCGCTGACCGGCAAGGCCTGCGTCGACAAGATCATCACCAATCTCTGCGTCTTCGAAGTCGCCGAAGGCGGTGGCCTGACCCTGACCGAGCTGCACCCGGGCGTCAGTCTCGATGATGTGAAGGCAAAGACCGGCTGCCCGTTCAAGGTGGCGCCCGGCATCCGCTGAGCGGAATCCAAGGACAGGCCAACACCAACGCGGCAACGCGGGAACAACCATCGAAACCCGTGCCGCCTGTCGCAAGCTCTTCGCAGGAGAGGCCTTCAGGCCCGATGCCTTTCCTGACGTGACGAACAGCATCGCGGCTGAAGCCAACAGCAAAGCGGCAACGCAGGAAAAGTGATCGAAGCCCGCGCCTTTAGTCGGCTCTTTGTAGGAAGGGCATTCATGCCCGATGCTCTTCGTCACGTGACGGGGAGCATCGCGGCTGAAGCCGCTTCCTACAGGGGAGCGATAAGACATCGCCGCTGAAGCCAACGCTGAAGCGCCAACGCCGCATACGCCATCGAAACCGGTGCCGCCCTTCGCCCATTCCTCGCCGCAGCCATCTGTAAAACCCTGCCCAGACCGCCGAACCGGCCTGCAGCCGCATACCACCAATCATCCCCGTTCTTTCACGGGACGACTGCACGAGTCTCTTTTCCACTCTGACCCGCCACAAGCATGTGTCGATGGTGAGGGTTGCCAATCCCATCAATCATCCCTGGTGCAGGGCTCGATCCTGCGCCGTCACGCTGCCAATCAAGGCGTGGCGGTTGTTTCGAATCCGTTGCGGAAGATCGTGTTGATGACATCGGTGCCGTTCAGCTTGAACGGCAGGTCGACCAGATAGTTCGAGGTGCCGTTCTTGAACAGGCGCCACGTGCCGCCGGCCTCGAAGCAGTCGTCGTTCGGATTGGTGACGCCGTCCGGGCACTTGTAGCGCGCGAAGCCGCCCACCGAGGTATAGGGCTGGCCGAGGATGCTGACCGGCGGCGTGTAGGTCTCGCCGGCCTGCGGACCGGTCAGCTTCCAGTCGATCCAGTACTGCCCCGAACCCAGCTGCAGCGGCGGGATCGCGATCTGCAGGCGCTTGATGCGGCGCTGCGTGTTCGACAGATAGTCCGCCATCGACTGCGCCGAGCGATAGGCATCCGGCGTCGAGGAGACCAGCGTGTTGGCGACGGTGCCGTCGAACAGCTTGATGCTGCCCAGGCCCTCGGGGAAACCCTGCCAGATGATCACGCGCGCATCGGTGAAGGCGGCGTCGGCCGAACCGGTCTGGTAGGCATACAGGGTGGCGCTGTCGATGGTCCAGATATGATCGAGCGGTATCGAAAAGTCGTCGGCGAGGCGAAAGGCAGGGCCTGCGCCAATGCCGAGGCTCGTGTAGCCGGCGTAGGTCACGTCCTGGGCCACGCTGACATCGGCACCCGTAACATGCGCACCGGGATGGGTGACATAGGGCCCGTTCGTGTAGACCTGCACGGCACTTGCCCCGGTCGCCAGCAGCGATCCACCGAGACAGCACAGGACGGCTGCGAGACTGCGACTCTTCATTCCGCTTTCCTCTATTCGATTGCCTGGCGGCCCGCTCAGGGTGGCGGACCCGATCTGCCGGGCGACCCGGTTGCGGGCCGCCCAAACGACGAGTTTAACGCGTGGGCCGGGGAATGGGTGCGCGAAAGCGTGCCCTTACAAATGCTTAACGCGCCCGGGCTGCATCCGGGCAATGCCGGCCCGGGACGCCCGATCGCCGCAAGGCGGCCCCCGCTCAACCCTTGTCGGCGTTCTGCGGGGAGGCCTGCGGAGCCGGCTGGCGGCGCTGCAGGGCCATCGCCTTGAGCACGTTGAGCGCTTCGCTGAGGGCGTAGTCACTCGGCGCCCCGCTGCGCACCACGGGCAGGGTTGCGGGCATGGCGGCCGTATCGGGCTCGTTGTCGCCCTTCAGGTGGTTGCGCAGGTCGCGCTCGCTGATGCGGCCGAAATCGTCCGTCTCGTTGGCGCTCAGGGCAAGGTCGGCGAGTTCGATGTCGGGCTTGATGCCCGAGGCCTGGATCGATACGCCACTCGGCGTGTAGTAGCGCGCCGTGGTCAGCTTCAGCGCATGCGCGTCGTCGAGGGTCAGCACGGTCTGCACCGAACCCTTGCCGAAACTGCGCCGGCCCATGAGCAGGCCGCGATGGTTGTCCTTGAGCGCGCCGGCGACGATCTCGGCCGCGGATGCACTGCCGTTGTCGATCAGGACCACGAGCGGTGCGCCGTCGAGGGCATCGCCGGGCGTCGCCTGGAAGGCCATGTCGGCTTCGCGGATGCGGCCCTTGGTGGTCACGATGGTGCCGGCATCGAGCAGCAGGTCGCTGACTTCGACCGCCGAGGTGAGCAGGCCGCCCGGATTGCTGCGCAGGTCGAGCACGGCGCCGGCCAGCGGCTTGCCGTTGTCCTTCTGCAGGCGCGCGATGCGCTTGCGCAGGTCGCTGCCGGTCTCCGACTGGAACTGGCTGACGCGCAGGTAGGCATACCCAGGCTCGAGCAGGCGACCGCGCACGCTGGCCACGCGGATCGTCTCGCGCTTGAGCTTGAATTCCTGCGGCAGGCTGCCACCGGCGCGCAGGATCGACAGGGTCACTTCGCTGCCCGGCGCGCCGCGCAGCATGTCGACCGCGTCGCTGAGGTTGTCGGCCTGCACCGGCACGTTGTCGATGCGCAGGATGGTGTCGCCGGGCTTGATGCCGGCGCGTGCCGCCGGGGTATCGTCGATCGGCGCAATCACGCGCAGGGCGCCGTCCACGGTGGTGACCTCGATGCCGAGCCCTTCGTAACTGCCCGAGGTGTCCTCGGTCAGCTGGGTCAGTTCGTTGGCCTCCAGATACTCGCTGTGCGGATCGAGGCCGACCAGCATGCCCTTGATCGCGGCCTGCATGAGCTGGTGATCGTCCACCGGCTCGACATAGGCCTGCTTGACCAGGCTCAGCACGGCGGTGAACTGGCGCACGTCCTCGAGGCTGATCTGGCCGGCCGGCGCCGGCTTCGCCGCCTCGGTCGGCGCTGCGGCGTCGATGGCGGCGCCGACATCTTCCCCGTCGGGCAGGTCGGGCGTTGGCGGCGGGACGGCCGGCTGGGCCATGGCGCTGCAGGCGAACAGCACTGCGAACAGCGGAGCAAGTGAACGGGGGCGACGGAACATCGGAAAACCTCGACAGGGTTGCGCCGATCATAGCGCGAGTGGGTCGGAAAACAGGTCGGATCACGGGGTGAAGCGGGTTTGGTTCAGCTCAACGCAGCCAGCCCTTCGGATTGATCGGCTTGCCCTGCAGGCGCAATTCGAAGTACAGCGCCGCCGATTTCTGGCCGCCGCTGGCGCCGCTGGTGGCGATCGTCTCGCCTGCCGAGACCCAGTCACCGACCTCCTTTCGCAGCGAATCGTTGTATCCGTAAAGGCTCATGTAGCCATCGCCGTGATCGAGTATCAGCAACATGCCATAGCCCTTGAGCCAGTCCGCATAGGCGACCCGGCCGCGCGCGATGGCGTGCACCTCGCTGCCACTGGCGGCGCTGATCAGCACGCCCGAGAGGCGGCGGCCGCTTTCATCGGTTCCGCCGAAACGGGTGCTGACCTTGCCGCTTACCGGCATGTTCAATCGACCGCGCAGACTGGCAAACGGTTCCGCGCCGCTGGGCTGTTGCGGGATGTCGGCGAACACGTCGCGCAAGCGCTCGAGCAGGGCGAGCAGGCCTTTTTCATCCTTGGTCATCACGCCCAGGCGCGACTGCTGGTCGTTCAGGCGCGCATCCAGCTCGACCAGCAGTTTCTCGCGTTCGGCGCGTTTTGCCTGCAGCTGGCCGACCTCGGCCTCGCGGCTGGCGCGCGTCGCATTCAGTTCCGCATTCTGCGCCTCGATGGCCAGTTGCACGTCGGCCAGCTGCTTGAGGTCGCCCAGCAGGCCGTCGATGCGCTCGACGCGGGCACGCTGGAAGTAGCGGTGATAGGCGAGCACGCGGGCAATGGTGTCGACGTCCTCCTGTTGCAGCAGCAGCTTGAGCTCCTCGCTGCGGCCCAGCGCATAGGCCGAGCGCAGCAGCACGGCCAGCGCCTCGCGCTGCTTTTCGAGCTTCTTCGAGAGCGCCTGGCGCTTGTCCTCGAGTCCGGCCAGTTGTTCCTGCTGCCCGGCCAGCCGGGCATCGAGCGCGCGCAATTCGCCGACCGCGCCGGCGATCGCGGTTTCCTGCTCGCGCAGGTTGCGCGTCGCCTCGTCCTTCTCGCCGCTGGTGGCACGCAGTTCGGCGGTCAGCGCACGGATGTCGGCGCGGATGCGTTCAAGCTGCTGCTGGGCTTCCTTTTCGCCGGCCGCCGCGGGTGCATCGGCCGGCTGCGCCCGCGCCACTACGGCCAGCACCAGCAGGAAACACGCAGCCAGGGCGCGCATGCGCATCAGTCGCGGAATTCGACGAGGCTGTGGCCGGTCATTTCGGCAGGCGGATCGATCCCCATCAGGGCCAGCACGCTGGGCGCGAGATCACGCAGGGCACCGTCGTGCAGGCGCGCCTTGCGCCCGACATAGACCAGCGGCACCGGTCCGACGGTGTGCTGGGTATGCGCAATGCCCTGCTCGTCCACCATCTGTTCGATGTTGCCGTGATCGGCGCTGACCAGCATCTCGCCGCCGCTTTCGCGGATCGCCGCGGTGATCCGCCCGAGCGCCGCATCGATCGCTTCGACGGCCTTGATCGCCGCGCTTTCGATGCCGCTGTGGCCGACCATGTCGGCATTGGCGACATTGCAGACGATGAAATCGAAGTTGCGCGCACGGATTTCCGCGACCAGGCGATCGCCCAGCTCGGGCAGGCTCATCTCCGGCTTGAGGTCGTAGGTGGCCACCTGCGGACTCGGCACGAGGATGCGCTGCTCGCCGGCGAACGGCGCCTCGCGGCCGCCGGAGAAGAAGAAGGTCACGTGCGCATATTTCTCGGTCTCGGCGATGCGCAACTGGCTGAGGCCGAGGTTGGCCAGCACTTCGCCGAGCGTGTTGTGCATCGACTGCGCGGCGAACGCGATCGCCGTGACCGGCAGGTCGGCGGCGTATTCGGTCAGGGTTACGAAGGCCGACAGCGCCGGCCGGCGCGCGAGCGCGAATCCGTCGAAGCCCGGCTCGACGAAGACCCGGCTCAGCTGGCGCGCGCGATCGGCGCGGAAATTCATGAACACGACGGCGTCGCCGTCGGCCATCGGCGCGCCGGTCCCGATCACGGTCGGCAACATGAACTCGTCGTTCTCGCCACGCGCATAGGCCGCATCGAGGGCGGCCAGCGCGCTGTCGGCATGCTCGGCGGATGTCGCCTCGATGATCGCATCGCAAGCCAGCTTGACCCGGTCCCAGCGCTGGTCGCGATCCATCGCGTAATAGCGGCCGCTGACCGTGGCGATCCGCGCCACGGGGTATTCGGCGCACTTCGCCTCGAGCTTCTGCAGCGATTCGCGTGCGCTGCGCGGCGGCATGTCGCGTCCGTCGAGGAACGCGTGCACGGCGATGCGCGGCACGCCGGCCGCCGCGGCAAGATCGATCATCGCGAAGATGTGGGTTTCGTGGCTGTGCACGCCACCGGGCGAGAGCAGGCCGAACACGTGCAGGCAGGCGTTCGCATCGCGCGCCGCGCGACAGGCGCCGAGCAGGGCCGGGTTGTGCGCGAAGCTGCCATCGGCGATCGCCGCGTCGACGCGGGTCAGGTCCTGGTAGACCACGCGACCCGAACCGATGTTCATGTGGCCGACTTCGGAATTGCCCATCTGGCCCTCGGGCAGGCCGACCTTGAGGCCGTACGTATCGACGAGACTGTGCGGGCATTCGGCAAGCAGGCGCCGCCAGTTCGGGCAGCGGGCCATGGCGATGGCGTTGTGCGCGGTTTCCTCGCGATGGCCCCAGCCATCGAGGATCAGCAGGAGGACGGGTTTGGGTCGGGACATGGGCTCACTCGGGCCTGGGAATTGCCGCATTCAGCGGGCCGGCTGGGGGAAATGGTAACGGATGCGGAGAAAACCGTTCGGTCCGGACATCGCCGGCACCCTGGCGCGGGATTTCGCGCGCCCTCTAAACGCTGAACCGGCAACGCGCATCCAAGCCCGTGTCATTCCCCAGGAGTTCCGCCCATGTTGCGCCCACTCATCCTTTCCCTCGCGCTGTCGGTGATCGCATTCGGCCCGGCCCTGCCGGCGTCGGCCAGCGAAGACATCAGCAAGGTCAATGGCTCGATCCGCGTCGACGATGGCAAGACCGTCGGCGACCTCGATTCGGTCAACGGTTCGATCCGGCTCGGTGACCACGGCCAGGCCGACGAGGTTTCCACGGTCAATGGCTCGATCGAGATCGGCAATGACGCCATGATCCGCTCCGCCGGCACCGTCAATGGCCGCATCTCGATCGGCAACCGCTCGCGCGTCGCCAAGGGCGTCGATACGGTCAACGGCTCGCTGAGCTTCGACGAGGGCAGCGATGTCAGTGGCGATGTCGCCAACGTCAACGGCAGCATCCGCTTGCGTGTAGCCCATATCGGCGGCGGCATCCGCACGGTCAGCGGCGACATCGAGATCGGCGCCGACTCGCGCGTCGACGGCGGCATCCTGGTCGAGAAATCCAACAGCTGGTTCAGCTTCGGCGCGAGCAAGCCGCCGCGCGTCGTCATCGGCCCGCGCGCCGTGGTCCAGGGCAAGCTCGTGTTCGAGCGCGAGGTCGAGCTGCATGTCAGCGACAGCGCGCGCATCGGCGAGGTCACCGGCGCCACCCCGGTGATGTTCTCCGGCGAGAATCCGTAACGCGGCAGCCGCCCCGAACGCAGGTGCGCGCACATGAAGTGGCGCCAGGCGTTGCCGGGGCATCTGCAACGGCAACGCCCGGAGGGGCTTACCCGAGCCTGCGGAGAACCGTCTCGAAGACCTGGTATCCGTCGATCGAGGCATCCCAGCGAATGACTTCGAATCCCGACTCCGCGGCGGCGGCACGCATCCATTTCGCGGACAGATAGCTGATGTGGGCCGGCACGTGCAGGTAGGAATAATCCAGCCAGGGAGCGAACCCGTGTTCCTTCATCCAGCGCGCGGGCCTGAAGGGCGCGGTGATGTAGACCTTGCCGCCGGGCGCCATGTACCCCGCCAGGTCCTTCAGGAATGCCTCCGGCCGTGGCAGATGTTCGATGACGTGAGTCAATGCCGCCAGGCGGATCGAACGATCCGGCGGCAACCGCGCCAGGTCGCCCACGATGTAGTTGTCGACCCACGGGCAATCCGCGGCGCATTCATCGCTGATGTCCTGCGCGATGGTCGTCACATCCGGGCATCGCTTTTTCGCCGCCCGGCAGACCCATGCCGGGCCGGCGCCGACCTCGAGTATCGCGTCGCCTGGCCCGGGAAGCAGATCGAGGTACTGCAAGCGTCGCTCATAGCTTTTCGCCGTGCGCGCAGACTCTGCATTCAACAGATCCCGCGCATCGGGGAACTGGCTCGATCCGACATACAGTGCGCGCAGATCATCCGGCGGCGGTTCCGGATCAAGGTAGACCACCTCGCACTCTTCGCATTGCGCGAGGCGATAGTCGCCGTGCGTCAACGGCTGTCCGAAAGTGAGCGGGACCTTGCCAAGCAGCCGCGACGCGACGCTTCCGCAGTAGCGACAGCGCGACGAAAGCGGCTTCAGGTAATCCGTGTCGACGCAATCCTTCGTCGCGATCCTGTGCCTGCGCCAGCCGGCCCTCAAGCGCGCCGCGCGGATGCGGTTTCGCGCCTGCTGGAGACCCAGGGATATCGCACGCATGGCTCGATTCATGGCTCGTGAACTCGGACGATCGTGCAAACGCGCCAGGAATCCAGTTCATGGGCGTCAGCAAGGGATGGGCGCCTGCTGTGGCATGTCGGACGGATCAGCGTCATGCCGCCGGCAACCGCTGGCGCGCATGCGAAACCCTGCGCACGGGCAGGAACCGACCTCGCCGAAGCGCATCATTTGGTTCGCGCAGCGCTATCGATGTCAAGCGGAAAATGCCAGCGCCCGGTGGCCGGGGTCGGAAAACCGCGCCGTCGCAGGATAAGATCGGGGATCACGATGCGACTGGAGATTCCCCGATGATTCGTTATGCCCTCATAGGTACACTCGGCCTGTCCCTGGCGGCCTGCGGCAAGCAGGAGCCGGTCCAGGCGCCCGCGCAGGCCGTGGCACCTGCGGCGGCCAGCGCGAGGCCGGCGCCGGTCACTCCCACCGCGGACGGCCGATACTCGGGGGCGATCAAGGCCGAGGACTTTGCCGCGCGGTTGCAGAAGCTGTCCTCCGACCAGTTCGAGGGTCGCGAGCCCGGCACGATCGGCGAGCGCGTCACCACCGCCTACATCAAGGACCAGTTCGAGCGCATCGGCCTGAAGCCGGGCAACAAGGGCAACTGGTTCCAGACCGTGCCGATGGTCAAGACCGAACTGGTCGAGCCGGCCAAGGTCAGCATCGAGGTCAAGGGCAGCACCGGCTCGGCGAGCTTCGGCATCGGCGATGATGCCGTGATCAACACGCTCAACGGCAGCCCCGAGGTCAGCATCAGGGATTCCGACATCGTGTTTGCCGGCTATGGCGTGAACGCGCCGGACTGGAACGACTACGCGGGCATCGACGTCAAGGGCAAGACCGTGATCGTGCTGGTCAACGATCCGGGCTGGGGCAACAAGGATCCCGAACTGTTCAAGGGCCCGACCCTGACCTACTACGGACGCTGGACCTACAAGTACGAAGAGGCCGCGCGCCAGGGCGCGGCGGCGCTGTTCATCGTCCACGAGACGCCGGGCGCCGGCTATCCGTGGAGCGTCGTGCAGAACGGCTGGAGCGGACCGCAATTCGCCTTGCCGGCCAGCGAGGATCCGGCACCGCGCCTGCAGGCGGCCGGCTGGTTCAGCGAAGACGCGGCGACGCGCCTGTTCGCCAGCGCCGGCGAGGATTTCGCCGCCATGAAGAAGAGCGCCGACCTGCGCGGCTTCAAGGCCAGCGTGCTCGGCGCCAAGCTGTCGGTGGACTTCCGCAGCAAGGTCGACACGACCAGCTCGGAGAACGTGGTTGGCGTGCTGCCCGGCAGCCAGCGTCCCGACGAGGCCATCGTCTACACGGCGCACTGGGATCATTTCGGCAAGGATGAAAGCCTCGAGGGCGACCAGATCTTCAATGGCGCGATCGATAACGCGACCGGCGTCGCCGCCATCATCGAGATCGCCGAGGCGTTCACGCACCAGGCCACGCCACCGCAACGCTCGGTGGTGTTCGCCGCGGTGACACTGGAGGAATCCGGCCTGCTCGGCGCGCAGTACTTCGTCGCGCATCCACCGTATGCGCTGGACAAGATCGCCGCCAACATCAACATCGATGCCTTGCACATCAACGGACCGACGAAGAACGTCACCGTGATCGGACTCGGCCAGTCCGAGCTCGACGGCTACGTGACCGAAGCGGCGAAGGCCCAGGGCCGCGTGATCAGCGGCGACGAGGAACCGGAGAAGGGCTTCTTCTTCCGCTCCGACCATGTCAACTTCGCCCGTGCGGGCATACCGGCGCTGTATGCATCAGGCGGACTCGACCTGGTCGATGGCGGCGAAGCAGTCGGCCGCGCCGCGGCGGACGACTACACGAGCAACCGCTACCACAAGCCCGGCGACAACTACGATCCGGACTGGGATTATCGCGGCGTGGTCGCCGACCTCGAGATGCTTTACGGCATCGGCCGCAAGCTCGCCGACGAAACCACGTTCCCGCAATGGAAGCCGGGTGCCGATTTCGCGCGTCCAAACAAGAAGGCCGAGTAAAAAGAAGGGCGCGACCCGCTGACGACGGGGCGCGCCCGAACTGGACCAACGAAGGGGGAAAACGCAGCCTTGGCTGCGAGACGATGCTGACCCGGCCCGATCTCATATCCCGCGACGTACGATGACTTTCCGCACCTTGTGTTCCCTGGCCGCACTTGCCAGAGTGGATGACTGACCGACAAGCAAGGGGAACCGAACGTGCGCCTTTTCTGTGGATGGATCGTCGTGGTTGCAAGCCTGCTCGTGCTGCAGCCCGCACGCGCGGACGAAAACTTCAGCGTGATCTTTGGCGAGAAGGTCGTCGGCCACCTGACCACGACAACGGGCGACGGCGAGACGCGCGTCGTCTTCGACTACAAGAACAACGGCCGCGGACCGACCATGGCCGAGACGATCAGGCTCGACGGCAAGGGCCTGCCCACGTTCTGGAAGATCACCGGCGCGACCACGTTCGGCAGCAAGGTCGACGAACATTTCGAGCAGGTCGGCGACCAGGCGAACTGGACCGATTCGGTCGGCAGTGGCGAGCGCAAGTCCGCGGATCATCGTCTCTACATCGGCCAGAGCGCGAGCCCGTGGGCGCTGGGCCTGTATGCGCGCGCCCTGCTCGACGACATCGACCACGCGCTGCCGACGCTGCCCGCCGGGGATATCCGCCTCGAGGAAGGCGAGGAAATCAGCGTCAAGGGCAAGAGCGGCGGCGAAAAGGTCCGCAGCTACACGCTGAGCGGGCTCGATCTCAATCCGTCCTACGTGCTGCTCGACGACAAGCGGGCGATGTTCGCCTACATCACGCCGAGCTTCGTCGTCGTCCGCAAGGGTTTCGAGGGCGAGGAAAAGCGCCTGCGCGGCATTGCCGAGCAACTGTCGACCTCGCGCCTCGAGACAATCCAGAAGACGGCTGCACATCGCTACGACGCGCCGACCCGGATCCGCAATGTGCGCGTGTTCGATCCGCGCAGGATGGCGATGTCGGAGCCGGTTTCGGTGGTCGTCATGGGCAGGCACATTGCCAGTGTCGAACCAGTGGACAGCCCGCCGAGCCCCGGCGAAGTGCTGATCGAGGGCGATGGCGGCAGCCTGGTCGCCGGCTTCAACGACATGCACGCGCATGAATCTCAGGGACGCGCCCTGCTCAACGTGGTGGCGGGCGTGACCTCGGTGCGCGACATGGGCAACGACAATGCGGTGCTGGCCAAGCTGATCGAACGCATCGATGCCGGCACGATCGCCGGGCCGCGCATCACGCGCAGCGGCTTCATCGAAGGCAAGAGCCCGTTCAATGCCAACAACGGCATCCTCGTCGACAGCCAGCAGGCGGCGATCGATGCGGTGCGCTGGTACGCCGCGCGCGATTTCTGGCAGGTCAAGCTCTACAACAGCATGAACCCGGCCTGGGCCAGCGCCACCGCCGCGGAAGCCCATCGGCTCGGCCTGCGCGTCGCCGGCCACATTCCTGCCTTCTCGAACGCCGATGCGATGATCGACGCGGGCTTCGATGAACTGACCCATATCAACCAGACCATGCTTGGCTGGGTCCTCAAGCCGGACGAGGACACACGCACCTTGCTGCGCCTGACTGCCTTGCGCCGCCTGCCGGCGCTCGACCTGCAATCGGCCAGGGTGCAGAAGACCATCCAGCACATCGTCGACAACAAGGTATCGCTCGAGCCAACCATCGGCATCCACGAGGCACTGCTGCTGTCGCGCGATGGCGAAATTCCGCCGGGCCAGGTCGACACCATCGAGCACATGCCGATTGGCGAGCAACGCGATGCGAAGAAGGCCCTGGCCGACATGTCGGCGCCGGGTGACGCCGAAGCCTATGCCGGCGCCTGGGAGAAGATCCTCGACACCCTGCGCATCATGCACCAGCGCGGCATCCTGCTGATTCCCGGCACCGATACCGGTGGTTCGTTCAGCTACCATCGCGAACTGGAGCTGTTCGAAAGGATCGGCTACAGCGCACCCGAAGTGCTCAAGCTGGCCACCTACGACATGGCGAAGTATCTCGGCCGCGAGCAGTCGCTGGGCTCCATCGAGAAGGGCAAGCTCGCCGATTTCTTCCTCGTCCCCGGCGATCCGACGAAGGACCTCAAGGCGATCAAGCGCATCCGCATGGTGGTCAAGGATGGCGTCGTCTACTACCCGTCGGAGGTCTATCCGCATTTCGGCATCAAGCCGTTCGCCGAGGCGCCGAAGGTGACGATGCCGACGCCCGACTGATTGGCTGGTCGAAAGCGGGCGGGGCACAAGCGCACGCCGGTGACGATTCGATCGTTGTGTGTCCCAGCCCGGCTGCCTGCGAGCCGCGAGCCTGGCGCCTAACGCGTTGCCGGATCGCCATCCGGCAGCGCACAGCGGCTGCCATCCGCGCGCTGTTCCGTCCTGTCACCGGCAGCGTGCCCACCGACTGCTTCCGCGAGCAGCTGGCCGATTGCGGCACCGACCTGCAGGTCCTCGATCTGCCCGAAATGGCTCAGGCGCAACCTGCCTTCGCGATCGACCAGGACCAGGCTCGGCGTGCCGCGCAGGCCGTACTTCAGCATCGTGCGCGGCACCGGATTGTTCGTGCTGGCCCGGTCGATGCCGATCGGAAAGCCGAGACGGTATTCATGCACGAAGACGCGTAGCGCCTGTTCCGTCATCACGGCGTGATGCTCGAAAACCGTGTGCAGGCCGATCACCGCGACGTCCTTCTCCGCGAACAGCTTGCGGATCCGGGTCGCCTGCGGCAGTCCATGCGAAATGCAGCCCGGACAGAGCATCTGGAAGCTGTGCATCGCGACCACGCGGCCGCGCAATCCGGCCAGCGTGATCGGCGAGGGCGTGTTGAGCCACGCGTCCACCTCGAGTTCGGGGGCCAATTGATCGTGTGCGGACATGTCTCATCCCGTCATGTGTTGCAAGGGAAGGCATTCGCATGAGAACACACCGGTGTTCCTGCGCACACCCGTTTCCAGCCTAGTGATCGACCTTGCCGGGCAGGGACAGGTCGCCGGAAGCCACCTTGAACACGTCGGCCACGCAAAGCAGCGGATTGTGCACGCTGGCATTGACGCGCAATGCGGCGGTCACGCCGTCGAAGCCGGCCTCGGCAACCACGCCGATGTCGTCGAAGGGCACGCGCACTTCCAGCGAATCGCCGTCGAAGCGCGGGCTCCAGCCCGGGCTGTCGATCAGGATCGGCAGGCCCGGCCAGGTCCTGGGCAGGCGTGGCTTGCTGCCTTCGACGATGTCGACGACCTTGAGGGCATCCTTGCCACAGGCCTCGTCCGGCTGCAGCACGACCCAGTGCGAATGCCAGACTTCGCCATCGTTGCCGGGATCGCCGTCGTTGCTCTCGTCGAACAGCGGGGTGTCGTCGAAGTCGGGATGCGCGGTCACGGCGAAGGCAAGGATGCCGCTCTTCGCCTCGAAGCCGACCACGAACGGATCGATCGAGGTCGGCCAGACATAGGAAAACACGGTACTGCCTGCCAGCTTGCCGCTCGGCGTGGGCTTGCTGGCGCCGGCCTTGCCGGATACCGCGATGTGGAAGACGGCCTTGTTCCCTTCGGTACTGATTCTTGTGTGCACGATGTCGAAGGGCGCACTGACGGCTTTTGCCGGCTCGCTCCTGATTCCTTTTTCATGCGCCTTGCCTTCATGCGCGCAAGCCATCGGGGCATTCAGTGCACACGCACCGAACGCGAGAGCCATCGCGGCGAATGTGCAGCGTGCGCTGGAAACCGGGACGTTGCGGCCACCGGGCCTGGATTGAATCGTCATTGCGCCTCCTGTGCTGGCTAGCGGGTCGATACGCGGGTTGCGTTGCGGCTGGAGGAAAGTATCGAGGGCAATGCGGGACTTCTGACTACATTTGATCCATGATTCACATCAAATCGTCCAGAAAGGTTCGCCACCATGGAACCGATCGACCGTCTCTCCTCCCTGCTCGAACGCTTTCGCGTGCACGCCCACCTGTTCCATAGCGGGCCGCTGTGCGGCCTGACGCGTTTCGAGGCAAAGCCGGGTCGCGGTTTCCTGCACGTGCTTCGCCGCGGCGAAATGGTCGTCACCCATGCGGCGGGTGCTGGCGCGGACGACAGGATCGCGCTGGACGAGCCCACCCTGCTGTTCTATCCGCGCGCGTTCGAACATGTCTTCGAGAATCCGCCCGAGGACGGCCCGGATTTCGTCTGCGCGACGCTTGATTTCGAAGGCGGCGCCGCGCACCCGCTTGCGCACGCGTTGCCGGACGTCCTCATCGTGCCGCTACGCGCGATCGACGGACTCGACCGGACCCTCGACCTGCTGTTCGCCGAATCGGAACGCGTGCGTTGCGGCCAGCGCCTGCTGGCCGATCGCCTGTTCGAGGTACTGCTGCTGCAGTTGCTGCGCTGGCTGCTCGATCATCCGCAGGCCTGCGCGCTGCCGACCGGCGTCATCACCGGCCTCGCCCATCCGAAACTGGCGCGCGTGCTGACCGCGCTGCACGAACGACCGGGACACGCATGGACCCTGCCGGCGATGGCGCAAACCGCCGGCATGTCGCGCAGCGCGTTCGCGGCCTGCTTCAGGCAGCACGTCGGCCAGTCGCCGGTCGAGTATCTGCAGCATTGGCGCATCACGATCGCGAAGAACATGCTGATCAACGGTCATTCGATCAAGGCGGCAAGCCTGCCGCTGGGTTTCTCGAGCGCGGCGTCGCTGTCACGCGCGTTCACCCAGGTGGTCGGAGTTGCGCCGCGCAGCTGGTTGCAGTCACTGGCCTGAACGCGTCCGACCGCAAGCTGCATGGCAGGATCCGGCGGGACCCGACATCTTCAGAAGCGTTCGCTCGCAGGAAAATAACGCCAGTGGCCCTCGGGCATCTTCGCCAGCGGCACCTTGCCGATGCGGATGCGCCGAATCGAAACCACGCCGAGCCCGACCTGCCCGCACATGTCGGCCAGCTGTCCGCCCTGCACGCCCTTGATCGCGAAGCGCAGGCGGATTTCGTTCTGCCAGCTGACCTTGCACGGCGGCAGCGCGCGACCCAGATAACTGAGGCCATGATTGAGCCGGCGCAGTCCCCAGGGGGCGATTTCGCCGCTGACTTCGACGATGTACTCGTGCTCGATCTCGTCGCCGTCCTCGGTCAGCCGGCGCCAGACGCGGCCGTCCTGGGTCAGCACGATCAGGCCGCTGGCCTCGCGATCGAGCGGCACCAGCGCAGTCAGGTTGGCGAAATGGCGCTTGAGCAGGCGAATGCCGCTCGCATCCTCGGCCCAGCGCGTGGACGGCGTGACCAGCGCCGCTGCTTCGCGGGGTCCGCTGATCGCATCGAAGCCGACCGGCTTGTGCAGCAGCATGGTCGCCGGCTCGGGCTCGGCCAGGCTTGCATCGGGATCGATCGCCACCACCTCGGTGGTCACCTTGTGCTGCGGGCGATCGACGACCACACCGTCGACCGTCACCCAGCCGCCCTCGACGTAGCGTTCGGCCTCCGCGCGCGAACAGCCGACGAGTTCGGCCACGCGTTTTGCCAGTCGGACAGGTTCGGTCATGTCGCCATTCGCAGAAGCGGAAAGGCTGCAGTGTACGGCTTGCGTGCCCGGCAGGTTTCCACTTCCATTGTTCCATCCCCATGCGCGGCGGAATTTTCCGACGACTTGCAGCCAGTCAGGAGTGCTCCATGGTTCCGCTTTCCATCCTCGATCTCGCCCCGGTCACCGAGGGCAGCAACGCGCGGCAGACCTTCGCCAACACGCTCGATCTCGCGCGCCATGCCGAACGCCTCGGCTACCATCGCTACTGGCTTGCCGAGCACCACAACATGCCCGGCATCGCGAGCGCGGCGACCGCCGTGCTGATCGGCCACGTCGCCGGCGGCACGCGGACGATCCGCGTCGGTGCCGGCGGCATCATGCTGCCCAACCATGCGCCGCTGCAGGTGGCCGAACAGTTCGGCACGCTCGCCGCGCTGTATCCGCAGCGCATCGACCTTGGCCTCGGCCGCGCGCCGGGCACCGACCAGGCCGCCGCGCGCGCACTGCGGCGCAGCTACGAGAACGCCGAGGAATTTCCGGCCGACGTGGTCGAACTGCTGCGCTACTTCGAACCGGCCATGCCGGGGCAGGCGGTGCGCGCGGTTCCCGGCGCCGGCATCGAGGTCGAGGCCTGGATCCTCGGCTCGAGCCTGTTCGGCGCGCAGCTCGCCGCGAGGCTCGGCCTGCCCTACGCCTTCGCCTCGCATTTCGCGCCCGCGGCGCTCGAGGAAGCGCTGGCCGTGTACCGGCGCTATTTCAGTCCTTCGCCACGCCTCGCGCGCCCGCACGTGATGCTCGCCCTCAATGTGGTCGCCGCCGCCAGCGACGACGAGGCGCGCCGCCTGTTCACCACCCAGCAGCAGGCCTTCGTCAACCTGCGCCGCGGGCGTCCCGGCCTGGTGCCGCCGCCGCTCGTTTCGGCCGATGCATTCGACGCGTTCTGCACGCCGGTCGAAAAGGCCGGCGTCGACCAGGCCCTGGCTTGCGCCGTGGTCGGCGATGCGGACACCGTGCGCACCGGCGTGGAGCGCTTCGTCGCCAGGCATGCGCCCGACGAACTGCTGCTGACCGCCAACATCTTCGACCATGCGAAACGCGTGCGCTCGTTCGAACTCGCCATGCAGGCCTGCGCCGGCACGGCGGACTGACGGCACGCGCCGCCGCGCACGCACGCCCGGCCATCGGGGCGCACCGCCGCGACGGTCAATGCGGCAGGCGCGACTGCAGCAGGCCGTAGGTCCAGGTGCCGACGAGGGCGGCGCCGATGACCGCGAACACGAGCGGGAAGCCGGCGCCGGCCAGCGCGTACAGCGGACCGGGGCAGGCCCCGGTGATCGCCCAGCCGAAACCGAACAGGATGCCGCCGTAGACCTGGCCCTTGTTGGCCGGCTTGACCGGTATCGCCACGGCCGCGCCATCGGTCGAGCGCGCACCGAGCTTGCGCAGCAGCCAGTGGCCGAGCGCCGCCACGACGATCGCGCTGCCGATCACGCCGTACATGTGGAATGCGCCGAGATGGAACATCTCCTGGACGCGAAACCAGTCGGCGACCTGGCCCTTGATCAGGACGATGCCGAAGTAGGCGCCAACCAGCAGGTAACCGAGCATTCGCAGCGCCTCGGCGCCGCTGGCGGATCGTGTCTTCGCGGTACTTGCGGCGGGTGTGACGGCACTCATTGCATGGCTCGCAGGATCAGGGGCAAAAACAGGTTGGCCATGGCGAATCCACCGGCCATGAAGGCGAGCGTCGCAATCATCGAGGCGCGCTGGAAAGTCGCGATGCCGGTGATCGCATGGCCACCCGTGCAGCCGCCCGCGTAGCGGGTGCCGAAGCCGATCAGGAACCCGCCGGCGAGCAGCAGTGACAGCGGCCAGGCCGAGGTGTATCGCTGCCAGTCGAACAGCTCGCGCGGCAACAGGTATTGGCCGGGCTCGACGCCGTATCCGGCGAGCTGGCTGGCGAAGGCGGGCGTGACCATCGATTGCGTACCCGGCGCGGTCATCCAGAAGATCGCGATGAACCCGCCGCAGGCGATGCCCGCGACGAATACGAGATTCCAGATTTCGCGTCGCCAGTCGTACTGGAAGTAGGGTATCCGCGCCGGCGCGCAGATCGCGCAGACGTGGCGGAACGTCGATGAAATGCCGAAGGCGCGATTGCCGATCAGCAGCAGCATCGGCACGAGCAGTCCGATCATCGGCCCGGACACGTACCACGGCCAGGGCGCAAGCAGCATCTCACGAATGCTCATCGTTGCTTCTCCTCGCGTCGCGGGTGCAGGCCGCGATGGCCTGCACCCACGCGCGATTCATTCCTACATCTTCCATGCGTACTGGATGCCGATGGAATTCTGGTACATCGAGATGCGCTCGCTGCCCGCCGGCGCGCCGCCGAAGAACACCGGCAGGATGGAAGCGCCCTGCGTGGAGTGGTCGAAGGCATGCATGTAGGCCACGGTGAGTGCGCCGCCACTGGCGAAGCGATGGGTTACGCCGAGGGTGATGTGGTCGGTAACGACGCCGGGCGCGAGGATGTTGAAGGTCACGTCGGCGCCGCTGATCGGGTTGTCGCTGCGGTTGTAGCCGGCGCGCCAGGTCCAGCTTTCCGAACTCGCGTACTCGAAGCCGAGCTTCCAGACGTTGATGTCCTTCCAGCCGAAGCCCGGACCGTTGGCCGAGCCGAGCTGCGTGGGCACCAGGCTCGGGCCACCGACCGAATTGACGTCGCTGTAGTTGATGCGGTTGTAGTCCAGCGCGATGGTCACGTCGCCGGCCGGTTTCCAGGCCATGCCGACGCCCAGGTTCTCGGGGATGTCGAAGTCGCCGCTACCGGCGAAGAGGCCGGCGTATTCGGAGAAGCGCTTCATGTTGATCTTGCTGGCGTAGGTCGCGCCGATCGAGAAGGTGGGGCTGAGGCGGCCGAAGTAGCCGATGCGCACGCCGACACCGGTCGAGGAGTCATGCCCGTTGTTGGTCACGTTGTCCGGGTCGGTGGAGAATCCGGGCAGGCCGGCGAATGCCTGTAGTCCCCTGGCTTCGAAGCGCTGGTAGGCCAGCGTCGGGGCGACGCCGATCGAATGGTCCGGCGCGAAGGCAAAGGCCAGGGTCGGCGCAATGATCAACTGGCTCAGATCGACGCCGAGCCGGCCGCTGCCGCACAGCATGTTGGCCGGACCCTGGCCGCAATTGAATTCGCCGCCCGGATAGTCGGTATTCATGCCGCCGTTGCCAAAGACGGTCACGCCGAAGGAGAGGTTTTCGCGCAGCATGCGGTTGTAGGCGATTTCGGGAATGCCGAACAGGGTGCGCCCGCTCTTGGTCGAACCGTCGAGACCGGGGCCGAGTCCGCTGCGCTCGGCCGAGCGCTCCGGACTGAACAGGTCGATGCCGAGTTCGAGGCGGTCTCCCGCCATGACCATGGTGGCCGGGTTGTTGGCGCCGCCAAAGGCATCGTCGGTCATCGCGATGGATGCTCCGCCGCGGCCCTTGGCCTGCATGCCGTAGCCATGCGAGAAATAGCCATCGGTGGCATGCGCGGCCGGCGCCGCCAGCAGGCAGGCAAGCGTGCCGCCGGCAAGCACGAAAGCGGATCGCATGTGGCGGGTTCGGATTGGCGCAACTGGTTCGTGTGACATGTTTACTTCCCCATGGGGCCCGGCCCCTGTTGTTAACCGGTGGTGCTGCAATTTCGGGAGACACCATGTCGGCCCGAAGATGGTGTAGCGGAAACACCCGGGCGCGAGGCCCGGGCAAGCATCGCGAACAGCGACATTTCGTCCCTTTTCATTGCGCCCCGCTTCGCATAGGCTGGCGCCGCACGGTGCGTATTCCGTGCCGCGCAGGAGAGCGAATCCTTGATGTCTGCGCCTCGCAAAATGGCAGTTTGCCCCATGTACGCGGGGCGCTAAGCGGAGAACGCGCATGCAGAGTCACGAGGACGATCGACGCCGCATCATCACGCGGCTTTCGCGTGTCGAGGGGCAGCTTCGCGGCATCAAGACGATGATCGAGAACGAGGCGACCTGCGAAGATGTTGCCCACCAGATGACCGCGGCGCGGCGCGCGCTCGACCGGGCGTTCTACGAAATGCTGGCCTGCAGCCTGCTTACCCATGTCGAGGGCTCCACCGATACCGCCGACATCCGCGCATCGACCGAGGAACTCGCCCGCCTGCTGGTGAAGTTCGCCTGACCAGGGCAAACCGGCCGCGCCGTTGCGCCTGCCGCCGTGCCACCGGGGATCGGCAGCCGGTCCGGATCGAACGGCGAAGGGCGCGACAAGCCTGCTCATGATCCGGCGATTCCCGGGTTGCCCTGTTCGCCGATCAGGCGTGGCTCGTCGAGCCTGGGCGGTGCCACCTTGCGGTGCGCCTGCAGATAGGTCTCGATGACGTCCCAGACCGGCTCGCCCTCGAGCCCGTCGGCGACCGAGGCCCAGCCCGCCACTTTGTAGGTCTTCTCCGCATCGATCGGCTTGCCATCCAGGCGCATGTCGCTGATCCGCGCACCGGACGCCGCCGTTGGCTTGCAGGCATAGCTCAGCCCGCCGGTACGCACCATGTCGCCGCCCTGCTGGTAATAGGGATCGGGGTTGAACAGGTTGTCGCAGACATCCTCGAGGATGGCCTTGATCTGCGCGCCGGTGAACGAATTGACCGTGACCGACGGATAGGTGATCGCGGTCAGGTCCATCAGGCGCTCGCGCGTGATCGCCTCGCCCGGCAACAGCGTGGTGCCCCAGCGGAAACCCGGGGAGAACGCGATCTGCGTGTCCTTCACTTCGTTCAGCGCGTTGACGATCAGCTGGTCGAAACTGCCGTTGAAGTTGCCCCGCCGGAACAGCAGCCCTTCGCTGACGGCAAGCTGCTCGGAGAGCTTTTCCGCGTAGGGCGCGCGATGGCGGTCGATCAGCGCCTGCATCGAGGCGTCCGCTTCGAGCAGGTTGGCGAAGACCGGAAGCAGCCGGTACTGGACGTCGCGCAGCTTTCCATCGCGCACGTCGAAGTCGAGCACGCCGAGGAACTTGCCGTTGCTGCCGGCATTCGTCACCAGGGTACGTCCGCCCGGACTGGGCACGACGACCGGGCGCGGCACCGCGTCATGCGTGTGGCCGCCGAGGATCGCGTCGAGTCCGCGCATGCGCGAGGCGAGCTTGAGGTCGACGTCCATGCCGTTGTGGGAGAGCAGGACGACGATGACGGCACCGGCCTTGCGCGCCTTGTCGATCGACTCCTGCAGGTGGTCTTCCTGGATGCCGAACGTCCACTCGCTGACGAAGCGGCGCGGATGCGCGATCGGCGTGTACGGGAAGGCCTGGCCGATCACCGCCACGTTGACGCCGTTGACGCTGCGCATCGAATAGTCGGCGAACACCGAATCGCCGAAGTCGGCGGTCTGCACGTTCTGCGCGACGAAGTCGACCTTGCCCTTCAGCGCCCCGTTGACCACTTCGGTGACGCGATCCGCGCCATAGGTGAATTCCCAGTGGCCGGTCATCACGTCGACGCCGAGTTCGAGTTGCGCGTCGATCATGTCCTGGCCACGCGACCACAATGAAACCGCCGAGCCCTGCCAGGTATCGCCGCCATCGAGCAGCAGGGCGCCCGGCCGGCTCGCGCGCAGCTGCTTGACCAGGGTCGCGAGATGGGCGAATCCGCCGACCTTGCCGTAGCGGCGCGCGGCCTCGACGTAATCGACGCAGCTCAGCGCATGCGCCTCCGGCGTATTCGCGCTGATTCCGTAGAACTTCAGCATCTCCTTGCCGACCAGGTGTGGCGGCTTGCCACGCGATGCGCCAACACCGATGTTGTAGGAAGGCTCGCGGTAGTGGATCGGCAGCAGTTGCGCGTGGCAGTCGGTGAAGTGCAGCAGGCTGACGTTGCCGAAGCGGGGCAGGTCATAGAGCTTGCGTCCGGCCGCTTCCGGCGCGGACGCGCGCGAAAGCAGCGGCAGGCCGGCCGCAGCGGCGGCCGCCAGGACCTGTACGAATTCGCGACGCGAAAGGTTCATGCTGGCGTTGCTCCCGAGCTCATTGGTTGACCGGGGAGTTCGCATCGAACAACAGGGCCATCACATCCTTCAGCTGCTGCTCGCTGAGGATTTCCTTGGCGCCGAAGCGCGGCATGGCCGTGCACGGCAACATCGCCTTCATGTCGTAGAGCATGCCCCAGGCCAGTTTCAGGATCGCCGGGGAGTCGCCGCGGTTCTTGCCGTAGTTGTAGAGCGAGGGGCCGATCGTGCCGTAGGCGATCTCCGCCTTGGCAAGCTGGTGGCAGGCATAGCAATTGCCGCCGGCGGGTTTCGCCGGGTCGTCCGAATACTGCATGCCGGTGCCCTCCTGGGCGATGGCTTCGCCCCGCTTCCAGTCGCCGAGATACTGGCCGTCCGCCGGGTATCGGATCATTTCGCGATTGGCGGCGGTGATCTTGCCGGCCTGTTCCGCGGTCGGCGCGGCGCCCTGCAGGCTCGAGCAGAGGGCCTGGGTCTCGTCCTGCTGCAGGCGATCCATGCCGGCCTGCCCGTGCGCAGTGAAGGATTTTTCCATCACCGCGAGCGCCCGGGCATTCGATGATTCCGGTACCGGCGGGTCGGCCGCCATGGCGAGCAGCGGCAGCAGGGCGGCGAGCGGAATGACGCGCATCAGTCTGGACATGTTCATCTCCTCAACGCTTCAGGCCGGGGGCAGCCATGACGCCGCCCTCGGCGCTCTTGGCCAGGAACATCGTCAACGCGATGGCCGCTTCGGATCCGTACGTCAGTTCCGGCAGGCGCTGCTGGCGGAAGCAATCGCCTATGCGCCATTCCATCGTGCGCACTTCGCCCTGCGAGATGCGATAGGCGGGCCAGGCCGTGTACGACTCCCTGGCGCCTTCGGCGCTGGCGAGGTCGGGCAGGCGCTGCAGGCGGATGCGCTTGCCGGGCGTGCCGTGGCAGGTCGCGCAGGCAAAATCGTGGGTGCCGGCGCGGTAGTAGAAGATCGCCTTGCCATCCTCGAAGGCCTTGCGCTCTTCGGGCCGCTTCAGCGGCAGGCTGATCGCCACGCCGCGCGACTGTTCGACGATATAGGCCGACAGCGCCTCGAGATCCGACTTGCGGTCGCCGTCGCCGAAGCGGGCCTTGAGGATGTCGGCTTCGGCGAATCCCTGCTGGCCGACCATGCAGGTGAGCAGGCGCGACTCCATGTCCTGCACGCGTTTCGTGTCCGCGAAGTAGCGCGGCAGGTGCGCATAGGCGCCCTTGATGACGCCGGCGCCGAGGCCGAAGTCGCAGGTGGCCGACAAGGCGACCTTCTTCGGGCCGCGCGCGGTCGTCCACAATTCCTGGCCGCGCAGCTCCCAGAGCTCGGCCGGGTTGTCCTCGCCGAACATCTCCCGGTACTCGGAAATGTCGTCGTCGGCCGGTGCCGGCTGCGAATGAACGTACTGGATTGCCAGGGCACAGGCGGCGAGCGCGATGGCTCCTGCCCAGTACCTTGTGCGCCGTGTGTCGCGTCGTGTGTCAGCGTTCATGTCGCCTCCTCGTGATCATCCCGGCCATCAGGGTTTGATGTACGCATAGCCGTCCCGCACCTGCAGCCTTGCCAGTTCGGCCATGCCCGAACGCACCACGACGACGCCGTCGACCAGGCGCTTGGCGTCGATCTTGCGGGTGCCGAGCGTGTTGCCGCAGGCTTCGAACAACACGCCCTGCCCCTGCAGCTCCTCGATCATCAGGTCGAACGGATAGCCGCCCTTGGTCTTGCTTCCGCGCAACATGAAGTCCACGCCGTCGCCGATTCCGACCAGGACGATCGCCGCCTCCGGATCGACTTCGAGCTGGTTGCGGATGTTGCGCAACGCGGCAGTCGCCTGCGCGATGCCGGCATCGACGTGATAGACGACATGCACGCGGTCCGCCTGCGACGCCTGCGCCATCGCCGGAATCGCGACTGCCAGGAGTGCCAGCAGCACGGCGTGGAAGAATGGCCGCATCAGCGCACCGTCCTCATGGCCGAATCGTGCTCATTTGATCGCAGCCTCGTCGGTGCGGGTGTCGCCGGCGGTATCGGTCCACGTGATGACGACCTTGTCGCCCGGCTTGCCGCCCTTGAAGCGGAACTCCAGGAACGGATTCTTGGAAACGGCCGGACCCCAGTCCGCGGTCAGCACGTCCTTGCCGTTGCACGAGACCTTGACCGTCTTGATGTAGTGCGCGGGCACCAGCGCGCCGCTGCCGTCCTTGCGCATTCCGGTTTCCATGGGATGCCCCATCAGCACTTTCACATCGACCGCATCGCCCATCATGGCGGCACGGATTCTCATCGGATCTGACATTGTCTTTATTCCTCGAAGTTCGGCTCAGCCGCCGCAGCCGCCCAGGGTCACCTTGACCAGGTGATCGGTGTAGAAGAAGCCCTTGTCGGTCTGCACCAGGGCAAACACCTTTGACGTCTCGGCCACCTTGACCCGCGTCGACACGAAGGCCTCGGTTCCCTCTGGTATCTGGAACGCCGCCGACAGCGCGTGCGGATTCTTTTCCGAGACGATCGCGATCATTTTCGTGCCCGGCAGCTTGCTGGTGATCTCGATCGGCACCACCGCGCCGTTCTCGGCGATCTCCGGCGCCTTCAGGTCGATCTCGGCCGACGCTTCGGCCTTGTCGCCGCCCAGCTGCTTGACCACGTCGTCCAGGGTCATCGCCTCGAACGCCTTGCGCTCGTCGCCAGACGCCAGCGGGCTGCCCTGCGCCGCCAGTGCGAGGCGCGGCGACAGTCCCGCGGCCACCAGCAGCAGGGCCACGCCGCCGCCGGCACCGGCTTGCAGAAATCTTCTCCGGGTTGAGTTCATCGATTGATCCTTGGTATGAAATATGGACATTGGATTTAATTGTGGTGAGCGAAGAAACATTCGGGGCGTTGGCGCATCGGACGCAGCTACTTGTCCGGCGCGCCGGCGAGTACCCACTCGACGAGCCGAGCCAGTTCGGCATCGGTTGGCGAGCCCTGGGGCGGCATCGGCACACTGCCCCAGGCGCCCGAACCGCCACTGCGGATCTTCTTCTCGAGCATTGCGACGGCCTTGTCGTGATCGTCCGCATAGCGGGCGCCGACGCTGCGGAACGAAGGGCCGACGATGCCCTTGTCGATTCCGTGGCACGCCACGCAACCGTACTTCTGGATCAGGACCGGGCCGGGCGCGTTCGCCTGCGAGGCATCGTCGGACCCCGGCGGCAGCGCAGAGGCCGGCGGCGCGGCTTCGTTCATGCTGGCGAGGCCGCGGAAGTTGTCGCGGATGTCGCCGTACATGCCGGCGATGAAGCCGGGCGGCAATTCGCCGGTCGGCTCGACCGTTTCCTCGCAGTCCTTCATGCACGCGGTGTTGTGCGTATCGCCCTTGCCGCGGACCGTCATCAGGCCGGGGAACTGCACGAAGCCGTCGCGATTGGGCATCTTCACCGCGACCAGCGATTCGCGGTTGGCGACGAATTCGGCCGGCACGATCTCGTTGAGGTTCAACACGTAGGCCGCGACCGCATACACCTCGGACGGGGTCAGCGATTTCGAATTGGGAAACGGCATCGCCCGGTTGATGTAGTCGAACAGGGTCGGCGCGTAGTTGAGCTTGCTGCCGACCGTACGCACGGGCTGGCTCGTCGCCAGTGATCCGATGCCGCCGGAAAGCGCGATGTATTCGTTGCTTTCTCCAAAGGTGCCGTGGCACGAGGCGCACTGCGCGTCGTAGATCGTCCCGCCGTCGGTGACCGAGCCCTCGCCGTCCGGCAGGCCCACGCCGTCCGGGCGCACGTCGATGTCCCAGCCGGCGATCTGCTCCGGCGTGGCTGGCGCGCCGAGCCCGTAGTCGGTTGCGGCGGCTCCGCTGCCGGCAGCGCCCAGCAGCAGGGCCAGGATCACGGCGCGGGCGGAATGCTCAGACCTGGACATTGTGCACCTGCCCTTCGGCGTCGATCCGCCAGGTCTGGATCGCGTTGTTGTGGTAGATCGAGCGCGTGCCGCGCACCTCGCGCAACTGGCGCATCTTCGGCTGCACGAATCCGGTTTCATCGATGCAACGGCTTTGCAGCAGGGCCGGACTGCCATCCCACTTCCAGTCGATGCTGAAGCGGCTCAGGGCCTTGTCGAGGATCGGACCCTGCAGGCGCGCCGTGCGCCAGTTGCGGCCGCCGTCGGTGGAAACATCCACGCGCTTGACCTTGCCGCGGCCGGACCATGCCAGCCCGGTGATTTCGTAGTAGCCGCCCTTGTCGAGCAGATGCTGGCCGCCCGAGGGCGAGGTGATGACCGACTTCGCTTCCTGTATCCAGGTGTACTGGCGGCTCGTTCCGTCCGGCATCAGGTCGCTGTATGCGAGCGACTCTTCGCGGGTATTCCAGGGCTGGTCCCCCACCTCCAGGCGGCGCAGCCACTTCACCGAGGAGATGCCCTGCACGCCGGGCACCAGCAGGCGCACCGGATAGCCTTGTTCGGGGCGCAGCATCTCGCCGTTCTGGCCATAGGCGACGAGCACGTCGTCGAGGGCGAACTCGATCGGGATCGTGCGCGTCAGGCCGGCGCCATCGGCGCCCTCGGCAAGGATGTATTTCGCCTTCTTCGCATCGAAGCCGACATCATCGAGCAGGGTCGACAGCGGCACGCCGGTCCACTCGGCACAGCTCAGCATGCCGTGCGTGTACTGCACGGTCGGCACGGCCGGGTTGCCCCACTCCATCGCCGTGTTCGCCCCGCATTCGACGAAGTGGATGCGCGAAACCGAGGGGAAGCGCAGCAGGTCCTCCATCGTGTAGATCTTCGGCTTGCCGACCAGTCCATGGATCATCAGCCGGTGTTCGTACGGGTTCACGTCGGGCCGGCCGTTGTGGTCACGTTCGAAATGCAGGCCGTTCGGCGTGATGATGCCGAACAGGTTCTGCAAGGGCGTGAAGGCCACCGAGGACTGCGTGGTCGTGGTCAGCCCCGGGCTGAGCCGGCGGATGATGTTCTTCTCGTACGGCGACGGTGCGCCATAGGGATCGGATCCGACCGGCTTGCCGAGCACCCGCGAGGACGGCGGCACGTGCGGCGGAAGATGCGCCGGGTTGGCCTCGTAGCCCTGGGCGCGCAGCTTCGTGCCGGCCAGCAGGGCGACGGCGCCGGTGACCAGGGTGCCGAGCGCGCGGCGGCGCTCGCGCCCGGGCGGCGCGAGGAAATCCTCGGGAGCCTGGAGCACGCGCCCCGGCCTGTTCTCACTCGACTCCATTCATGCCCCCGCCGTCTTGTCGCATGTCGAATCCGCGTCTGCTCATGGTTCTTCGCACCTCTACGGCAAGCCGACGACTGGTCGCGACTCCGCGGTCCACTCGGTCATCGAGCCGTCGTACATGCGCGTATTCGGGGTCTTCATCACCTCGCTCAGGACGAACCAGGCGCCCGATGCAAGGTGGCCGGTGTTGCAATAGGTGATGCTCGCCCGGGAAGGATCGAGATCGAGATGGCCGAAGATCGACTTGTATTCAGGCGCGCCGAGAAAATGCTGGCTGCCATCGGATTTCTTCGCGCGCACATCCGGCGGGAAATTGACCGCGCCGTTGATGTGCCCGGCCGCGGCGATGTTCGGCTTGCGCTCCAGGCCGACGTAGAACGGCATCGGCCGCGCGTCCACCAGCTGTACTTTCTCCTTGGCCGCATTGGCGACGTCTTCGCTGCCGGCCATGAATTGCCTGCGTTCCTCGCTGGCGCTCCAGTCACCCGCCGCGCTGTTTGCCGCATCGGTGCTGATCGGCAGTCCGGCGTTGATCCACGCGCTCGTTCCGCCATCGAGGATGGCCAGATGGTCGTCGCCGTACACCTTCATCGACCAGTACACGCGGGCGGCCATGTCGAGGTCGCTGCCGCTCGCGCCATCGGTGACGATCACGGTCGGCCGTCCGGCGCGCACCCCGGCTTCGCGCATCAGCTTTTCGAACGCCGGGCGCTCGGGCAGCATTGCCTTGATCTCGCGACCGTCGATCGTGCGGGCGGTCCTGGCCTTGGAGAAGTCGAGCAGCAGGGCATCGGGAATATGGCCGCCCACGGTTTCCAGCGACTTCTTGCCTTTTTCTTCGGCGAATTCCGGAGCCTTGACGAAGGTGCCGGGGTCCTCGCGCACGTCGAGCACGTTCACTTCGGCGCGATGCTGCTGCAGCCACGCGGGACTGACCAGCGGTCCGGGAAGCTCGACCGCCTGCACGGCCGCGGCGAGCATCAGTCCGCCCGCAAGGAGGATCAGTGGAACGATTCGGATGTTCATGGCGCTTGTGAACCTCATGGTTGTGATTGGTTGGCCTGCTCGACCGCAGCGATCTGTTCGCCGAGCGAGACACGGCACTGGCTCAGCACGTAGGTACGGCGATCTTCCAGCGCCTGCGTTCCGCGCGCGCTGGCCTCGATGCGGCGGTCCCGGTGCACGAGCAATGCCGCGACCTGCGGCATGAACACGCCCAGTTGCGCGCACAGCCAGCGTTCCACCGGATCGGCCAGCTGCACGGAATCCGCGCTCGCCTTTTCGGCCAGCGCGATGGTTACGCCCGCCGGCAGCCAGTTGCCGCCGGTGACCCATCGGTTGGTCGTGAACAGCCGGCTGGGCATGCCGCGCGCATCGACGCCGATGGCAACGAGGTGCGCCAGGCGATCCGCTTCGACGGCGGCATCGGGAAGGCGGGCAAACAGGTGGAAATGCCCATGCTCGCCGGGCGGCGTGGTGCGCGCGGGATGCGAGTGATAGAAATAGTGAAGCCCGCCGGTATCGGCGTCGGTCTCGCTCGCGCCGTACTGGTGCCATTCGCTGGCCCGCGGGCTGTCGAGCACGGCCGCCAGCGGCACGCCCCCTTTCGCGATGAAGGCATTGAGGCCGTCGATCACGGTGGACGCGGCCACGCGTGCCTGCTTGCGGGTATCGGGATCCAGCGCGCGAAGTTGCCGCAACACCTGGGCAGGACGCATGCGCAGCAGCGATTCATCGCTCCTGGCGCGTACGGCCTGCTGCGCTGTCGCGGCAAAACTCATTCGCACTTCTTCTTTTTCTTCGGAGCGCAGGGATTCCGCGGCTTCTCCTCTTCGCATTTCTTCTTGGCCGCCGCCGCCTCCGCCGCCTTGGCCTTCTCGGCAGCCGCTGCCTGCTCCGCCGTCATCGGAACAGCGCTCGGCTCTGCGGCCTTGGGATCCGGCGCCGTGACGGCGTCCTTCTCTGGCTGCGGCGTCGTCGAATCGACCGGCGGGGCGGCGACCTTCGTTTCCTGCGCCATGGCGGCGGCGAGTGGCGTCAGCGCGGCCAGCGCCAGGGTGGCGACTGAAAGGCGGCGCGTCAGCGAGTGCGGATTGTCTTTTCTGATCTTCATGGAATGGCCTTGCCGTTGATGGTTGCCGGAGTCAGTCGGCGCAGGTGATCGCGTCGGAGGTACCTGTCTTGCGCGTCATCCAGCCGACTCCGGCGGCGACTGCGGTGAGCAGGGCGAGCACCGCCCACGTCGGCAGGTGGAGCAGGTCGCCCAGGGTCTGTGCCTCCGGTCCCTCGGCGGCCATGAGCATCGGATCGATCTGCTTGTAGATCCCGGCAAAGGCGACCACGCCGATGATCAGGCCGACGAAGAACACGATGCCGTCGAGGCGGCCTGCGGCGGCGCCAACCACGGAGGTGCCCGGGCAATAGCCGCCGACCCCCATGCCGATGCCGATCAGTGCACCGCCGAGCAGGGTGGCCCAGAGGAACGTGGTCGGCACGTACAGCGAGGTCCATGCGACGAATCCGGCCAGCTGCAATACATAGAGGCCGGCGGCGGCAACCAGGATCGCGGTGAACATCACGTTGAACACGGTCCAGTCGCGCAGGCGCAGCTGGGCGGTCAGGCGGCAGCCGTTGCCGAGTCCCCCGCGTTGCAGGACATAGCCAAACAAGGCGCCGCACAACATCGCGGAAAGCGGGTCAAACCATCCGAGCGGGAAATTCATTGCCAAAGCCTCCGCGTGAGGAATCCGGTCGCCAGGCCGGCGCCGAAGAATCCGATGAGGAACACGAAACCGGCCGTGGCCAGCACGGCGGAGCCGGACAGGCCGAGGCCGCTGGTGCAGCCGGCTGCGACGCGCGCGCCGAATCCGGAAAGAATGCCACCCGCCAGTGCCAGCCCGAGCCGGCCCGGACCGTGCATTCGCGGCGGACCCTCCACGCGGAAGCGCAGGTGCCCGGACCACCAGGCCGCCAGCAGCGCGCCGATGCCGACACCGAGGACTTCCCAGATGATCCAGGCGTCCAGCGGATTGCTGCCTTCGGCGACCATCGGTCCCAGGTAGTCGTTTCGCTCGGTCACGGCCGGCGCCAGTACATCCGACGCAGCCGCAGCCAGCGCGGTTGGTGCGCCGGAGGCGCCCAGTCCGTGGCCGGTCAGCAGGAAGGTCAGCAACAGCACCAGCCCCAGCAGCACGCCGGCAAGATGCGCATTCCAGATGGGTCGTGTCTTCATGGTCTTTTTCACTGCGGCAGGAGGGCAGGGTGCATGACTAATGTATTCATACCCCCGGGGGTATGTATAGGGGGCTCGGCGAATGAGGTCACGCTGCACTGCATCACGCGACCGGCGCGCACCTGATGCGGCGTGCGGGAACGATCGGTCCCTGCGACCGCACTGGAGGTGGCGCGTAGGCCGTGGATCGGGCGCGAGGCACCCGGATCCGGCTCAACCTGAACGAGAACATGAACGCGATCGCCCGTCTCCGCGGCGCGCGGATCGGCCTGGCGCCTGCTCATGGGCGCCGCATCGGACCGGCTAGAAGAGGCCGAGGGCGCGCATGCTTCGATAGAGCATGTACAGGCCGACAGCGAAGATCAGCGCGGAGAACACCAGGTTCAGCGCGCCCTTGCTGACCGACAGGCGGGTCGCCAGGCGCGCGCCGAGCAGGCCGCCGACCACGCCGCCTGCGATGAAGACCGCGGCGAGAACCCAGTCGACGAGTCCGGCGCGCGCATAGTTCAACGCCGTGGTCAGGCCGAATGCGGTCACCGCGACCAGCGAGGAACCCACGGCGTAGATGATCGGCATGCGCGTGGAAACCATCAATCCCGGCACCACGAGAAATCCCCCGCCTATGCCGAAGAATCCGGACAGCGCGCCGACGAGGCCACCGGAAACCACGAGCCTGGGCGCGTTGTGCCGATCGAGGACGACGTCCGCATCGCCGACGCTGGCGCGACCGCGCAACATCATGACGCCGACCACGAGCATGAGCAGGGCAAACAGCACCAGCAGCTTCTGCCCGTCGACGGCCTTGCCGATCGAGGAGCCCAGGAATGCGCCGACCACGCCGGCGGCGGCGAACACGCCGGCGCATCGCCATTTGACGTTGCCGATACGCGCGTGATTGACCAGGTTGGCACCCGCGTTCATGGCGACGGCCAGGGCGCTGGTGCCGATCGCCACATGCGGGCTCTGCACGCCGACCAGATAGATCATCAACGGAACGGCAAGTATCGAACCGCCGCCTCCCATCAGGCCGAGCGAAAAGCCGACCAGCGAGCCGGCGCCCGCGCCGAGAAGATACTGAAGAAGGGTCAATGACATCGGCAGGGCTCCGTCTGCGGACCGACATCCTATCCTTTCATCGCGCCGGGCGAGGTGCGGCGCCCGCTGCGCGCAGGGCCCCGGCGCTCGGCGGCGCTCATTGCCGCGCGACCAGGCGCAGGCCGCGCGGCGTCAGGCCGCGTTCGACCAGTTCGAACACGCCTTGCACGAGCAAGGCCAGCAACGCCGCCGGCACGGCGCCTTCGAGGATCAGTCCGATGTCGTCCAGGCGAATGCCGGCGAGGATCGGCTGCCCGTAGCCGCCTGCTCCGATCAGGGCGCCGAGCGTGGCCGTGCCGACATTGATCACCGCGGCTGTCTTGATGCCGGCGAGAATCGTGCGCGAGGCCATCGGCAACTCGATGCGCCACAGCCGCGTGCGCGGCGGCAGGCCGATCGCCGCGGCGGTTTCGCGCAACTCGAGCGGAATGCCGGTCAGGCCGGCGTGCGTGTTGCGCACGATCGGCAACAGGCTGTAGAGGAACAGCGCGGCGATCGCAGGCGGCGCGCCGATGCCGAGCAGCGGAATCATGAAGACGAACACGGCCAGCGAGGGCAGCGTCTGCAACAGGCCGGTCATGCCCAGCACGACCTGGCCGAGCCGGGGTCGGCGCGCGGCGAGCACGCCGAGCGGCAGCGCCACGAGCAGGGCGAGGCCGAGCGAGATGCCGACCAGCAGCAGGTGCTCGCGGGTACGCTGCGCGATTCGCGGGACGCGTCCTGCAGTCGTGGGCGCCTCGACGCCGAGCCAATGGGCGGCGACCGCGACTTCACTTTCCCTGTCGATCTTCACGCGCGCGTTGAGAGCCTGCATCGTTGCCGCGTCGATGCGCCCGGCCATGGCCTGCAGCGCCTCGACCCACTGCGGCGCGCGCTCGACGAGGTCCTTGCGGTACAGGTAGACCGCCTCGTAGGACGGGAAATAATGCAGGTCGTCATCAAGCACGACCAGCCCGTAGTAGGGAATCTCGGCGTCGGTGCTGTAGAGGTCGGTGAGATCGAGGGAATCGCTGGCCAGGCCACGATAGGCCAGGTCGTGATCGAGTCCATCGGCCGTCTGCGCCAGGCGGTAGGCCTCGCGCAATCCCGGCCAGCCGTCGGCGCGTTGCATGAATTCGTTGCTCAGCCCGAAGCGCAACCCGGGATGCGCGCGCAGGTCGCTGATCGTGCGGATGCCGAGTGCGCGCGCGCGTTCGCCGCGCATGCCGAGCGCGTAGGTGTTGTTGAAACCGAGCGGCGCGCTCATCGCCAGTCCGCGCCTGGCGAGTGCCTCGCGCATCGCGTCGGGGTCGGCGCCCGGCAGTTGCAGCAGTTCCTGCGCCACGGTGCCGGTGTACTCGGGATAGACGTCGATCTGTCCGTTTTCGAGTGCCCGCCAGAGGATGCGCGTGCCGCCGAGCTGGCGCCGATGGTGCGCCTCGATACCCGCCTGGCGGGCGAGCCCGACACCGATTTCGCCGAGGATCACCGATTCGGTGAAGTTCTTCGAGCCCATGGTCGGAGCCGTTGCATTGCCCGCCTGCAGTGGCAGCGACAGGACCAGAGCGAATGCCGACAGCGCGACCAGGCCTCTCATCGCGCATCGGCCAGGCTGCGCTGCGCGCTGAGGAATTCGCGCACGAAAGGCTCGGACGGTGCATCGAGCAGCCTCTTCGCGCTGCCCTGCTGGACGATCCTGCCCGCGCGCAACAGGACCAGGGTATCGGCCAGGAATGCGGCCTCGGCGACATCATGGGTGACCAGCACGACGGTCTTGTCGAGGGCGGCGAAGATGGCGCGCATCTGTTCCTGCAGTTCGTGGCGCACGACCGGATCGAGCGCGCCGAGCGGTTCGTCGAGCAGGAGCACCGGCGGATCAAGCATCAGGGCGCGGATCAGGCCGACGCGCTGGCGCTGGCCGCCGGACAGTTCCACCGGATAGCGCTGCAGGGCGTCATCCGGCAGCTGGCAGAGATCGGCGAGTTCGCGGCTGCGCGCATCGATCCGCGCCGGCGACCAGCCCAGCGTGCGCGCGAGCAGGCCCACGTTCGCCGCAGCCGTCAGGTGCGGAAACAGGCCGCCCTCCTGGATCACGTAGCCGATGCGCCGGCGCTGCGCGAGCAGGCATTCGCGCCGCAGCGGCTCGCCGTCGAAGCGAACCTCGCCGCGGTCCGGCCATTCCAGCCCGATCAGCAGGCGCAGCACGGTCGACTTGCCGGCCCCGCTCGGCCCGATCAGGGCGGTGGTCGCGCCTCCTTCGAGGCACAGGTCGACGTCCTCCAGCGCAATGCCGGAACCGTAGGATTTGCCGACGCCCGAGAGGGTGAACATCGGCGCACATTAGCGCATCGGGGCCAGGCCCGGATCAAGCGGCTGCGGGCATGCGCAAGGCGCCGCTTCGCCAGCTCGGCAGTGGGCGTTTCCCAACGGGGTTGCGAATTGCTCCGGATTGGTATAAATCCCGTTGTTGCGGATTTTCAACGCCATGACCGGGGACCCTGATGACCAATTTGATGCGATGGATGCTTGCCGCCGTAGCGCTGGCCGCGCTGGCCGGATGCCAGTCTTCGATGATGGTGCGTTCGGCGGGCGTTGAACCGACGCCGGCGCCGGGCAAGGCGATGGTCGTGTTCCTGCGTCCGTCCTCCCTTGGAGGCGCCGTGCAATCGTCGGTCTATGACACCGCCGGGAATGGCGACACCTTCATCGGCATCGTTTCCTCGAAGTCGCGGGTCGCCTACCAGGCCGATCCGGGCGACCACCTGTTCATGGTGGTCGCCGAGAACGCGGACTTCATGCTCGCCCACCTCGACGCGGGCAAGACCTACTACGCACTGGTAAGCCCGCGCATGGGCGTCTGGAAGGCGCGCTTCTCGCTGCTGCCGATCCGTAACGACGCGGCGGCGAAGTACAACCTGCAGTCGGGCGATTTCCGCGAGTGGATGGAAGAGACCTCGTGGGTGTCGCTCACGCCCGAATCGGAGCAATGGTTTCGCGAGCACGAGGCCGACATCCGCGAAAAGAAGAACGACTACCTGCGCAAGTGGAACGCCGCCGATCCGCAGCAGCGGGCCGAGTTGACCCTGAACGCCGGCGACGGTCGCTAGCCGCCTCCAGCCGGAACGGATGCAGGCGCGCGGCGGCGCGGGTGCCTTCTTGCCTGCTCATGCACTTTGCGCGCGCGCCTGCCGGGCGCCCGCGGCAGCGACCGACCCCCGCCATTTCCAGAGCAGCGCGATGACGATGAGGTCGACGAGCACGGCGAAGAGGCTCGATTCCGGGCCGAACCCGCCGCCGGTGAGCCATTGCGGCATGCCCTGGAAGACCGGCCGGAACCAGCCGGTGTAGTCGAAGCCGCTGACGCCGAAACCGAGCACGTGGCCCTGCGCCCAGTTCCAGCCCAGGTGCAGGCCGACCGGCAGGGCGAGGCTGCGCGTGCGCCACCAGGCGAGACCGAGCATGATCGCGCCGAGGCCGAGATCGAGCATCGCGACGACCTCGGTGGCGCCCTGCATGCCGGGATTGCCCCAGTGCCCGGCGGCGAACAGCACGGCCAGTACCCCCTGCGCAATCCAGATGCCCGCGCCATCGATGAAGCGCTGGAACAGGAAGCCACGGAACAGGGTTTCCTCGAACAGCGCCACGAACAGGAACAGGTACAGGCCATAGGCCAGCGTGGCGCTGCTGCGCGCCGGATCAAGTTCGAGGCGGACGCCGCCTGCCATCCAGATCAGGCCGACAATGACGAACATCGAGACGATGCCGAGCAGCGCGCCGGCGCCGATCTCGCGGAACCAGCGCAGATCGAAGCGAAAGCCGACGCTCGCCAGCGGTTCGCGACGCAAGCGCGTGCAGATCCATGTGACCAGCAGGACGAACACAAAGCGCAGCGGCTCGAGCCAGGTCGCCGGCACGCCGGCCTGGCGGAGGGCCTGCGAGAACGGCGTGTAGGCGACGCGGCTGGCCAGGAACAGCGCGGCGAAGATGACGATCCACCAGCCATTGCGCAGGCGACGGTTCGAATCGAGGAACAGTGGCTTCAAGGTCGCACCCCGGCAGCGTGGAAAAGAATCTGGCGCAAGCCGGTCGCCGGCGTCGCACGAAGCCATCTTCGCCGACGCCGCCAAGGCCGCAACGTGCCGGAGGTCCGTTCAACCTTGCGCAACCATTCCGCATCGTGTCGTGCGGCCCATGCCGCGCGGTTGTCGTCACCAGATAGCAGGCGTCACCCGGCAGGATCGATGGAGCGTCCAAGAATGATGTCGCGGCGCATCTGCCAGACGCCTCGCGCATCACGCTGCGGCCGGCTCTCGCCGGCACCGCCGCGGCCGGGTTGCAGCTGCGCACGCCTTGCGTCCGTAAGCAGCGGATCGTCGCTGAAGGTGATGTCGTCGATGTAGTAGGTCGCCCTGCCCGGTTCGATGACGTGCATGTGGATGTGTTGCGGGATGTTGCGCGACGGGTACGCGCCGGGACGAATCGTCTCGAAGCGGTAGCGACCCTGTGCATCGCTGCGCGCCCAGCCGCGCAAGGCACCATGGCGCGTCGCCGCCTTCGGATAGATTCCGCGCGAATTGGTCTGGTAGGCATACACGATGACGCCGGGCACGGGCGTGCCATCGGCGTCGCGCACGATACCGTCCAGCACCAGGGGCTCGCCAGGCTCGCCTTGCGGCGCGATGCGCGAAGACGATCCGATCACTTCCGGCATTCCGACGAAAACCAGCTCGCAGCCCTCGCAGGGGCCGCCGATCACGGGCTCGGTCTGCGCCGCTGCACCAGCCACAGAACCAAGAAACAACACCATGCCAAATATGCGCAGTTTCATGGTCGCTCTCTCCGGACTGCAATCGCCCTGACCGACAGGTTCGCGCGTAGCCGCGCAAAGCCACATTGTGCAAGCGTATTGCGCGCTACGGCTGTTTCGCCTCGCCATTTCCTTTCAGGTAGGTATCCAGGAAGACCAGGATCTTTCCGTAACCGTCGATCTGGTTCTTCTTCTTGCTGAAGCCGTGGCCCTCGTCGTCGAAGACCACGTATTCGACCGGCACGTTGTTCTTGCGCACGGCAGCGACGATGTCGTCGGATTCGGGCAGGATCACGCGCGGGTCGTTCCTGCCCTGCAGGACCATCAGCGGCCGGGTGATCCTGTCGGCGTGGAATACCGGCGAGATCTCGACCAGCATGTCGTGCTGGGTCTTCGGGTTGCCGATTTCCTGGTACAGCGCCTCGCGGAAGCTTTCCCAGTAGGGCGGAATGCTTTCCAGCGTGCGCAGCCAGTTGCTGACGCCGAAGATATCGACGCCGACCTTGAACTCATCCGGCTTGAAGGCCAGCGCGGCAAGGGTCATGTAGCCGCCATAGCTGCCGCCCATGATGCCGATGCGCTGGCCATCGACGTAGTCGAGGCCCTGCAGGTATTTCTTCGCCTCCACGCAATCCCAGAGTGGTTCGCGGCCGTGCTTCTGGTCGTCGGCGGTGTAGAAGCTCTTGCCGTAGCCGGAGCTGCCGCGATTGTTCGTGCCGAGGATCACGTAACCGTTGTTGGCAAGGAACTGGGCGATCGTGTTGTAGGCGCGCGTGGTCTGTCCGCCGGGGCCGCCGTGGACGAGGACGATGGCCGGCAACTTGTTTTCCGCGCTGGCCTGATGGGGCTTCCAGAGGATATTCGGGATATCCATGCCGTCGAAGCTCTTGAAGTGCACGACACGGGAATCGACGAGGTCGGCCGGATCGATCCTGGCGCTGAGCGAGGTAGTCAGGCGGCGCGCTTCGGGCTGCCCGAGCGTGAGCACGTAAAGTTCATTCGGCTGGCGGTCGCCGTTGAGGTAGAACGCCATTTCCTTTTCCGAGCGGGCGATGGTGACGTCGCGGATCTCGCCGGCCGGAAGCGCCGGCATGGCCAGCGGCTTGCCGGATGCGACCTCGGTGACCTGAACTTCGGTGCTGCCATCCGCGTTGATGCCGACGACGCGATACTTGCCGTCGTGCGACCAGCGCGCGTAGACGATGTCCCATGGTGCGCTTTGCACATCCTCGTGCTTGCCGCCGTCGATCACGTACTGGCGCAGGCGCGAGAATTCACTGCCCTCGTTGCTGAGGTAGAGGAGGCTGGACGAGTCCGGGGCAAAGTCCTCGGCCGAATGGCTGGCGTTGCCCTCGTGCGGAGTCAGGGCGATGGTCTTTTTCTTCTGGCGGTCGTAAAGGAACAGGTTGTTGTCGCTGGTCGTGCGCGATTTCGCGAGCGCAAGCCAGCGTTCGTCCGGCGACAGGGGTCCGAGGTCGTAGCCTTCGTCGTTCTGGTAGAGGCGTTCGCGCCTGTAGGATTTCGCGTCGTAGCGGTAGAGGTCGAAGAACTTCTCGTTGCGCTCGTTGGTGGCTACGTAGAACGCCGTGCCATCGTGGTTGAATCCGAGGAAATTCGCCTTGAGCTTTTCGCCCGGAGTCAGGTCCTTCTCGCCCCCGGCGGATTCGATCACGTACAGATGGGCGAGTTCGTTGCCGCCCTGGTCGCGCGATACCAGCTTGCGCTCGTCACCGGGGAACCAGGCCTCGGCGTAGGTGTTGTCCGTGGTCGAAGTCGTGACCGGCGTCCAGTCGCCGCCGGCCACCGGCATCGTGTAGGCGTTCCAGATGCCGCTGCGGTTCGATGAAAACAGGATGCGGCTCTCGTCCGGCGAGAACGAGGCGCCACCGATGCCGGTGGTATCGATGAAATCCTCGATCGGATAATGCTTCGACGGGCGCGTCACCGGGGCCGGAGCCGTAGCCGGTGCGGTCGACGCTGCCGCAGCCGGCGGCGCCTGCTCGGCGGCCGGCTTGCAGGCGCCAAGGGCGAGTACCGCGGGCATGACCAGGCCCAGCAACCATGCGTGCGAATGCTTCATCGGATTGCTCCCTTGTGTTGGACTCGCGACGCTAGCACACCGTGCATCGCGCACAAGTGGCGGTCGTCGTGCCGGATCCACCGCCGCGATCAGCCGTCCGCCTTGATGTCGCCATCGAGGTAGTACCAGGCTCCGTTTTCGCGGACGAACCGGCTGCGCTCGTGCAGGCGCCGGGCGCGGGCGCCGCCGATGCGGTAGCGGGCGACGAATTCGACCATGGCCCGATCGTCGGCGCTGTCGAGGTGGCGCTTGATGCCGAGGCCCAGCCAGGTCGTGCCTTGACCGGGCGGCTCGGCCAGGTCCAGCTGCCGCGGCCGCGTGTCAGGATGCCAGGTCGCCAGCAGGTAGTCGGAAAGGCCGAGCACGTAGGCGCTGTAGCGCGAACGCATCAAGCCCTCGGCGTCGGCGGCGGGTTCGCCCTGGTGGAGCCTGGCGCAGCACTCCGCGTACAGGCGCTTCGGGTCGCACGGGCACGGCGTGGCTGGTTCAGTGTGCGGGGTCATGCACGGAATGTATCAGGCCGGCGCCGCCTGGCGGTGCCGGGGCCGGCGCGGCCGCGAAGGCCTGGCGGGCCGGCGCACTTCCACGATTTGGACGTCTAGACGTCGATACGCTAGAGTGGCCCCTCCTTGCCCGCCGGTCGAACGCCTGAGCATGTCGCGCATCCTCGTATTCCAGCACGTCGCCGCCGAACCGCTCGGAACGCTTGATCCGCTGATCCGCCGGCGCGGCCACCGCATCCGCTTCGTCAATTTCGAACGCCAGCCCGATGCCAGGCCGAGCATGGACCGCTATCGCGGGCTGGTCGTGCTGGGCGGGCCGATGAACGTCGACGAGCAGGCCAGCCGGCCGCACCTGCGCACCGAGCTCGAGGTGATCGGCCAGGCGCTCGAACAGGGCAAGCCCGTGCTTGGCATCTGTCTCGGCGCGCAGTTGCTCGCACACGCCCTCGGCGCACCGGTGCTGCGCAACCCGCGTCCGGAAATCGGCTGGTACGAGCTCGAATCGAACGCCGCCGGCCAGGCCGACCCGGTGGTCTCCGGCCTCGGCGCGCGCTCCCCGGTCTTCCAGTGGCACAGCCGCACCTTCGCCATGCCGCATGGCGCGGAGCACCTGGCCAGCACCCGGGACTGCGCCCACCAGGCGTTCCGCTATGGCGGCAATGCCTATGGATTCCAGTTCCACCCGGAGGTGGACCAGGCCCTGATCGAGCGCTGGCTCGGCATTCCCGCCTATCGCGCCGAACTGGCCGCGGCCGGGCCGGGTGCCGAGTGCCGAGGCCATCCGGGCCCGCACGCCCGAGGCGATCGCGACGATGCGGCCGGGCGCGCACGCCGTGTTCAGCCGCTTCCTCGACCTGACCGGGCGGCCACGCAAGATGCTCGCCGAGCCCGGCCTGCCCCTTGTGCAGGCCTGAAAACGGGCCCATTCGGTCCGCCGACCGGCCGGGTGCGGCGCTGCGGCCCGAGTTCGTGTAAAATCCGTGCGCCGATTCAGGCAGGACCTGAACGCCCGTGTGGACCCTGGTCCGCGTCGAGGCTGCGCAATCGGAGCAGTTTCCACGACATCCACCTGACAGCCGCGCGATGAAACGCGCCGATGCTGGCAGGTTCGGTGTCGCGTTTTTCGTGGTCGAAGGGTTCTGCGGTCTTTGACCGTGGGCCAGCTCGGCCAATCATTTTTACCTTAAGCATCAGAGAAAAATCATGGCCAGGCAGAAAGAGCTCAAGCTCTACCGCAACATCGGAATCATCGCCCACATCGACGCGGGCAAGACGACGACCACGGAGCGCGTGCTCTATTACACCGGTCGCAAGCACCAGATCGTCGACGTGCACGACACCAAGGACGGCAAGGGCTCGACCACGACCGACTACATGGAACAGGAACGCAAGCGCGGCATCACGATCCAGAGCGCGGCGGTCTCGACCGAGTGGAAGGGCTACCAGATCAACGTCATCGACACCCCGGGACACGTCGATTTCACGATCGAGGTGAATCGCAGCCTGCGCGTGCTCGATGGCGCGGTCGTCGTCTTCGACGGCGTCGCCGGCGTGGAACCGCAGACCGAGACCAACTGGCGCCTGGCCGACCAGTACAACGTGCCGCGCCTGTGCTACGTCAACAAGATGGACCGCATCGGCGCGAACTTCGCGCATTGCGTCAAGGGCATCCGCGAGCGCCTCGGCGCCAACGCCCTGCTTTGCCAGATTCCGCTCGGCAGCAACGACGAGTTCTGCGGCATGGCCGACCTGGTCGCCGGCGTCGGCTACATCTGGGCCTCGGATGACAAGGACAGCACCTGGGAAACCGTGCCGCTCGAGGATCTGCGCGCCCGCCTCAAATTCGCCTCGACCGTCGACAACGACTGGGTCGACCAGTTGCCGAAGCTGCGCCAGGACATGCTCGAATCCGCCCTGGCCATGGATGACGACGCCTTCGAGCGCCTGCTCGAGACCGGCGAGTTCGATCCGGCCATGCTCAAGAAGTGCATCCGCATCGGCTCGGTCAGCGGCAAGCTGGTGCCGGTGTTCTGCGGCTCCTCCTACCGCAACAAGGGCGTGCAGCAGCTGCTCGACGGCGTCATCGACTACCTGCCGTATCCGGGCGAGAACGGCGGCATCTCGATGGTCGACGTCGACGGCAAGGTCATCGGCGAGCAGGAAGTGCGCGACGACGCACCGGCCCGCGCGCTGGCGTTCAAGGTCATCAACGACCAGTTCGGTACGCTGACCTTCTGCCGCGTCTATTCCGGCGTGATCAAGAAGGGCGACACCCTGCTCAACGTGACCCGCGGCAAGAAGGAGCGCGTCGGCCGCATCGTCGAGGTCCAGGCCAATGCGACCAAGGACATCGACGAAGTGCGTTCCGGCGACATCTGCGCCTTCGTCTCGATGAAGGACACCGAGACGGGCGATTCGCTGTCCGACCCGGCGCATCCGGTCCTGCTCGAGCGCATGCGCTTCCCGGATCCGGTCATCAGCGTCTCGGTGCAGCCGAAGAACCGCAACGACATCGACAAGATGTCCAGCGCGCTCTACAAGATGGCCAAGGCCGACCCGTCGCTGCGCATGGAAGTCGACAAGGAAACCGGCGAGACCGTGCTCAAGGGCATGGGCGAGCTGCACCTGGAAATCACCGTCGATCGCATGCGCACCGAACTCGGCGTCGAAGCGGTCATGGGCAAGCCCAAGGTCAGTTTCCGCGAAGCCTTCGGTGGCCCGATCGAACTGGTCTACACGCACAAGAAGCAGTCCGGTGGTTCCGGCCAGTTTGCCGAAGTGAAGATGATCTTCGAACCGACCGAGCCGGGCACCGGCATCGAATTCGCCGACGAGATCGTCGGCGGCCGCATTCCGCGCGAGTACATCCCGGCCGTCGAACACGCCATCCGCACCGAAAGCCGCAAGGGCCAGGTCGCCGGCTACGAAGTCGTCGACTTCAAGGCCCGCCTGGTCGACGGCAAGTTCCATGACGTCGACTCCTCGGCACTGGCCTTCGAGATCGCCGGCAAGGGCTGCTTCCGCGAAGCGCATCGCGGCAGCCGTCCGAAGCTGCTCGAGCCGATCATGGGCGTGGAAGTGGTGACCGAGGCCGAGTTCCTCGGCGACATCATCGGCGACGTCAACCGCCGCCGCGGCACGGTCAGCGAGCAGGGCCAGAAGGGCCTGCAGTCGTTCGTGCAGGGCTTTGTTCCGCTCTCGGAAATGTTCGGCTACATCAACTTCCTGCGTTCCGCCACGCGCGGCCGCGGTACCTTCACGATGGAGTTCGACAACTACGCCGAAGTGCCGGCCAGCATGGTCGAGAAGCTGATGGAGAAGGAAGCCAAGTAATCGGCTGACTTGCCTGCGCGGCATCGATCGCCGCACCGACAACGCCTGCGCGCCGCCAACCGGCCGCAGGCGTTGTCGTTTGTGGAGTTGGGCATTGGAACCGCACCTGCAGGAGCGCCTTTAGTCGCGATGCTTTCCGGCATGCGGGGCTATGGGCTCGCGGTTGAAGACGCCCCAGCCCCCGCGGAGAAGGTGCCTGCTACTCCAAGACTGCCTTCAGTCACCCAAGGATGAACCATCACAGTGCCAATCAACCGCGCGATCGCCGCGCGTTGGCTGCCAACGCAAGCAATAGCAACGCGAGCAACAGCAATACGTCACGCGACAGAGTTGGAATCGCCCGCGCCGAATCGAGTCCGCGGCGAAGCGTGACCATACTGTTGTTGTTGGTTGGATTGAGATCCTGAAACGACGACGGAATTAGCAATCCAAATGTCCAGATATTCGGGGCTAGCGAACTCACTGGGAGTGTGAGGTGACAACTTCGCGTCTCGCCCACCCCAATGGGACCGCCATAGGACGGCACCCAATCGTAGTAGTAGTAGTAGGTCTTCCCGTCCACAACAACCAGGCCTAGATCCTGGCAATCCGAAGCCCCCAGGGCGAGATTGAACTCGTTGGTGAAATGTGAAGTAGCTACGACGAGAGTCGCCACGGGCTCTGGACCGTGATTGGTCGCCGAGAAAGTAAACGTAATCGGCTGCCCGGTGGCGAGTCCGCTGTTCGGATACGCGCTGAGCTGAACTGAAACATCGGCTGGAATGACAACCGTCCCGGCCCAGGCCAACGCATTGACAAACAACAAAGCCGTTCCGAGCGCGCAGCGAATCAACATTTACTCAAATCCGTCCGCAAAAATGCGATCGAGGCTGCTGCGCCAATGCCAAGCGTAGGGCGCTACCAACGCAATGACGCGTGCATTTTCTTCGTCATTGGCATGCCCCGTATGGAATAGGATGCCATCCACGGTGATACTGACCTGGGCGTTGGCGTAATGGAGAACCTGAGGGCATTCGCCTTCACAATAGGGAACGGGAGGCAAAGCATCGAATTTGTAGGACAGCAGGCTGCGATGACCGCCCTTCTTTGTTCCCACAGGATTTTCCCAATGGGCTTGGGCCCAGGGTACCAGCGGCGTACTATTGTTGTTGCTCTCGGGGTTGTGGTTGCCCCCCAGAATATGACCAAATTCGTGCTGAAAAGAGTAGTCGCCGAGATCGCAGTCGCGCACGGTAACGCCGACAGCCAAGTCTGCGAAGCCCGCTGGCTGCGGCGCGCCGCCATAACCTGGCACATAGGCTGTACCGCAGCTACCTTGTGACTTCGATTCCCGAACCAGCATCACGATGTCCGCAGCCCAGTAGTTGCGGATTTGAATCGGCAGGGTGGTTCCGAGGAGCCCTCTCAAATATAGCAAATCGTCTCCCATTGTTCCCGCCTCGCCGCGCGGCACCTCCTGCGCGTGAACCAGGTTGACATCGGTCAACGGAAACCCGGTTTGCGCACTGGCACTGTTGATCATAGCCTGCTGGGTAGCGTCGATGATGTGCTGCATGGTGAGTTGCACATTGCCGGCTCCAACGGTCTGTGTGACCGCCGGCGTATACAGGATCAATACATCGATCCGGTCGTCCAGCAGTGGCGTGTAAGGCTGCTCGACCGACGCAGGCTCTTCCGGCATGGTCATCGGCGGACTAGCGGTTACTGTCGCCACGTCATCCATGGCTTCGGGAGGCGTACTGCCATAGACACGGCGGGTCAGGCGCGCCCCCGACGGTGACATGGCAACCCGGTAGTTGCCATCCGGACAGGAAAGCGTCCCCATGAATCGGCTTGGGATCGCCGTGAAAATGGCGCTGCAACCGTCGCCGTGCCCGGACCAGACAAAGGCGCCAGGGCCTCGAACCTGCCCACGATCGCGTGTGAGTGTGGCCATGCTACGATCCGGCAGGTTCAACTCGAGCGATTCCGGCAGGGCTGCCAGCAGATCCATATTGATCTCGACCGACCACTGCGTCGCCGTTGTCGGGCTCACCAGCGTATCGGGCGCCTCTACCACACCGATGCTTCGTAAAACCGCGGTGGAAGGCGACTCGTCCAGCCCAACCCATTCCAGTTCTACAGCGGCAAGAGCCTGCGTCGACAAGGCAAGGCAAGGCAAGCAGCGGCAAAAACCAAAGAACATCCAAATATCCCTTTCATTGCACTCTCCAGCTTGACCCGAGCGAGAAGCCTAGCGCTCGATGAGAGTAGATGCAATTCAAGCGACCAAGATCGCTCGCGGCCTTGCTGGTCGCGGCACCTTCACCATGGAGTTCGACAACTACGCCGAAGTGCCGGCGAGCATGGTCGAGAAGCTGATGGAGAAGGAAGCCAAGTAATCGGCTGACTTCCCCGCGCGGCATCCATCGCCGCACCGACAACGCCTGCGCGCCGCCATCCGGCCGCAGGCGTTTTCGTTTGGCGAGCCGGGAATGGGCAGTGGCTGCCGCATCTGCGTCAAGCCGATTCCAGGAAGGCACAAGGATAGATTCCGCTCGCGGTTCTCCGTCCACGACTTGCCGGCGATCGCTCATCGCGCCGCTAACATCCGGCTAACCGCGAGGGCAGTACGATCTGCCCTTTCCCCGCGGAGGAGCAACGATGAGCAAGTCCAGCGTGCAGCATATCCCCGATGGCTATCACACGGTCACCGCCTACCTGACCGTCGATGATGCGGCCAAGGCGATCGATTTCTACCGCGAGGCTTTCGGCGCCAGCGAAATTTTCCGCCTGCCGATGGGCGACATGATCGGCCACGCCGAAATCCAGATCGGCGACACGCGCATCATGCTGTCCGACGAATTCGCCGAGATGAACATCCGCGGGCCCAAGGCGCGCGGCGGCCCGACCGCGGCCTTCATGATCTATGTCGAGGACGCCGATGCGGCCTTCGCGCGGGCGATCAAGGCCGGGGCGAAGCAGGACCGCGCGGTCGAGGACCAGTTCTGGGGCGACCGCATGGGCTCGGTGTTCGATCCGTTCGGCCACAAGTGGTCGTTTGCCACGCATGTGGAGGATGTGTCGCCCGACGACATGGAACGGCGCATGGCCGAATGGAGCAAGTCGCAGGGCGGCTGACGGCGCCGGCGCTGCCGCTCGCGCCCGTTGATCGTTCTGGCGGCCTGGCCCGCGCGCCAGGCCAGGCTTTGCATCGATGCCGATCAATGCGAGCATCCGCGGATGAAGCTTCGCACCGTCGCCGCCACCCGTTATGTCACGCCCTTGCGCGAAGGCGGCTCGCTGCCCGCGATCATCGAGGCCGACGACCTGGGCATGTACGTGCTCAAGTTTCGTGGCGCGGGCCAGGGGCCGAAGGCACTGATCGCCGAGCTCGTCGCCGGCGAGCTGGCGCGCGCCTGCGGCCTGCCCGTGCCGGAGATCGTATTGGTCGAGGTCGACGCCGAACTCGCGCGCACCGAGCCGGACCCGGAGATCCAGGACCTGATCCGGGCCAGCAGCGGGCTGAACCTCGCGCTCGACTACCTGCCCGGTGCGGTCACCTTCGATCCGCTGGCCGGACCGCCGGATGCCGACCTCGCCTCGCGCATCGTCTGGTTCGATGCCCTGGTCACCAATATCGACCGCACGCCGCGCAACGCCAACATGATGGTCTGGCATCGCAAGCTGTGGCTGATCGATCATGGTGCGGCGCTGTATTTCCACCATGCCTGGGACGATGCACAGGCGCGCAGCCGGATGCCGTTCGCGCCGATCAGGGACCATGTGCTGCTGCCGTTCGCGGGCAAGCTTGCCGAAGTCGATGTCGCGATGGCGTCGCGGCTGGACGAGACCGGCATTCGCGAAATCGTCGCGACCATCCCGCTCGCCTGGCTCGACCTGGAGGCAGGATTCGCCAGCCACGACGCGCACCGCGAGGCGTACGTCGCATGGTTGCAGAACAGACTCGCGTCGCCACGCGCCTTTGTCGAGGAGGCCATCCGTGCCCACGCCGCATTGGTATGACTACGCCATCGTGCGCGTCGTGCCTCGCCCGGAGCGCGAGGAATTCCTCAATGTCGGAGTGATCCTGTCTTGCGCCGCGGTGAAATTCCTTGAGGCACGCATCGAGCTCGATGGCGACCGCTTGCGCGGGTTCGATCCGGGCGTGGACATCGAGCTCGTGCGCGCGCACCTGGACACCATGGCCCGCATCTGTGCAGGAGGCGACCGCGCCGGCGCGCTTGGCAAGCTCGGCCAGCGCGAACGCTTCCACTGGCTGGTGGCGCCACGCAGCGCGGTCATCCAGACCTCGGCGGTGCACAGCGGGAGCTGCTCGGATCCGGCGCAGGCACTCGACCGCCTGGTCGCAACCATGGTGCGCATGCCGCCACCGGCAGGCTGACCGGCCCTTCGCGGCGCAGGCATGGACCTCGCGGATTTTTTTCGGCACACAGACGCTGAACTTCCTTGTCCCCGTTACTGCACCCGGTAGCCTGCACTGCAACTGCGGCGACCGTGCGGCGATGAATGGTCCGATCACGACCCCCGCCGATGCGATTCCTGCCGCCGGCATGAGGGCCCGTCTCGTGCCTTGAGTGCATTGCGGGTGTAGGCTGGCCCTTCTGATTCCGCGCACCGATTCCCATGTCCGCTTCATCTGTACTGGACACGTTCCATCCGGCGGTCGCCACCTGGTTCTCAGGCACGTTTGCGGCGCCGACCCCTGCCCAGGTCGACGCCTGGCCGGCGATCCTGGCCGGCCGGCATGCGCTGATCGCGGCTCCCACCGGCTCGGGCAAGACGCTGGCCGCTTTTCTGGCCGCGATCGACGGCCTCGTCCGCGAAGCCATCGCCGGCCACCTGGAGGCGCAGACCACGGTCGTCTACGTGTCGCCGCTGAAGGCCCTGTCCAACGACATCGCGATCAATCTGGAAGCGCCGCTGGCCGGGATCCGCGCCGAGCTCGAACGCCTCGGGCACGCCGATGTCGACATCCGCGCCGGCGTGCGCACCGGCGACACGCCCGCGGGCGACCGCCAGCGCATGCTGAAATCGCCGCCGCACATCCTCGTCACCACGCCGGAGTCGCTGTACGTGCTGCTCGGCTCGGAATCCGGCCGGCTCATGCTCGCCGGCACGCGTTCGGTCATCGTCGACGAGATCCACGCGATCGCCGACGACAAGCGCGGCAGCCACCTCGCGCTGACCCTGGAACGACTCGAAGCCCTCTGCCAGCGTCGCCTCGTGCGCATCGGCCTGTCGGCGACGCAGAAGCCGATCGCGGAAGTCGCGCGTTTCCTTGTCGGTGCCAGCCATGTCGATGCCGACGGCGTGCCGGACTGCGCGATCATCGACAGCGGCCATGTGCGCGCGCGCGACCTCGCCATCGAGATGCCACCGGCACCGCTCGAAGCGGTCATGTCCAACGAGATCCGGGAGACCGTCTACGATCGCCTCGCCCAGCTGGTCGATGCGCATCGGACCACCCTCGTCTTCGTCAACACGCGGCGCATGGCCGAGCGCACCGCACGCCACCTCGGCGAGCGCCTCGGCAAGCAGCATGTCGCCGCGCACCACGGCAGCCTGGCCCGGGAGCTGCGCCTGGACGCCGAGCAGCGCCTCAAGCGCGGCGAGCTCAAGGTGCTGATCGCCACGGCATCGCTCGAACTGGGCATCGACATCGGCGACGTCGACCTGGTCTGCCAGCTCGGATCGCCGCATTCGATCGCGGCCTTCCTGCAGCGCGTCGGGCGTTCCGGGCACGCCGTCGGCGCGACGCCGAAGGGGCGCCTGTTCCCGCAGTCGCGCGACGACCTGGTCGAGTGCGCCGCCCTGCTCGACTGCGTGCGCCGCGGCGAACTCGATGCGCTGAAGATTCCGCTGGCGCCGCTCGACGTGCTGGCCCAGCAGATCGTTGCCGAAGCGGCCTGTGGCGAATGGGACGAAGGCGCGCTGTTCGACTGGCTGCGCCGGGCCTGGCCGTACCGCGACCTCGCGCGCAAGGATTTCGATGCGGTCGTGCGCATGCTCGCCGAGGGCTACACCACGCGCCGCGGTCCGCGTGCCGGTTACCTGCACCGCGACGCCGTGCATGGCCGGGTGAAGGGCCGGCGCAACGCGCGCCTGACCGCGCTGACCTCGGGAGGAACCATTCCCGATACCGCCGACTATGCGGTCGTGGTCGAGCCGCAGGCCCTCACGGTCGGCAGCGTGCACGAGGATTTCGCCATCGAGAGCATGGCCGGCGACATCTTCCAGCTCGGCAATACCAGCTACCGCATCCTGCGCGTCGAACGCAGCCAGTTGCGCGTCGAGGACGCACACGGCCTGCCGCCGAGCATCCCGTTCTGGATCGCCGAAGCACCCGGGCGCAGCGACGAGTTGTCGTTTGGCGTGTCGCGTTTGCGAGCGGAGGTTGAAACAAGGTTGATCGGCGATCCAGCTTTTGTAGGAGCCCCTTCAGGAACCAAGGCAGCGCCGTCGCACTTGCCATTCCCTATTCCCCATTCCCCATTCCCGTGCAAAAGCATCGCCCCTGAAGGGGCTCCTACAAAAGCGTGCGTGGCGGAGCGGATGGCGGCAGCACGCGACTGGCTGACCGGCACGGTCGGCATCGGCACGGTCGCCGCACAGCAGCTGGTCGACTACCTGGCGCGCGCGCGCAACGCCCTCGGCGTGCTGCCGACGCATCGGCAGATCGTCATCGAGCGTTTCTTCGACGAGTCCGGCGGCACCCAGCTGATCATCCACGCGCCATTCGGCAGCCGCATCAACAAGGCCTGGGGCCTGGCGTTGCGCAAGCGTTTCTGCCGCACCTTCAATTTCGAATTGCAGGCGGCGGCGACCGAGGACGCCATCATCCTGTCGCTGTCGACCAGCCACAGCTTCCCGCTGATCGAAGTGTCGCGTTACCTGCACTCGGCGACTGCGCAGGACGTCCTCGTCCAGGCCCTGCTCGATGCACCGCTGTTCGGCGTGCGCTGGCGCTGGGCGGCGACCACGGCACTGGCCCTGCCGCGCTTTTCCGCCGGTCGCAAGAGCGCGCCGCAACTGCAGCGCATGAAGGCCGAGGACCTGCTTGCCAGCGTGTTTCCGGACCAGGTCGCCTGCCTCGAGAACATCGTCGGCGAACGCCAGATCCCGGATCACCCGCTGGTCGCGCAGACCCTGCACGATTGCCTGCACGAGGCGATGGATGTCGAGGGCTGGCTCGGGCTGCTTCGAGGCCTCGAGAGCGGCGCGATCGGCATCGTCGCGCGTGACCTGCCCGAGCCCTCGCCGCTGGCCGCCGAGATCCTCGGCGCGCGGCCCTATGCCTTCCTCGACGATGCACCGCTCGAGGAACGTCGCACCCAGGCCGTGCAGATGCGCCGCTGGAGCGATCCGGAAGCCGGCGACGATCTCGGCGCGCTCGATGCCTCCGCGATCGACGCGGTGCGCGAGGAAGCCTGGCCCGATCCGCGCGATGCCGACGAGATGCACGAGACCCTGATGGGCATCGGTTTCGCAGGGGCCAGCGAAGTGGCATCGAATCCCCAATGGGCGGATTGGCTGGCCGAGCTCGCAAGGCACCAGCGTGCCACCCGGCTTTTCGTAGGAAGCGGCTTCAGCCGCGATTCGCCTGCTTTGGATGGAACAACGGCATCGCGGCTGAAGCCGCTTCCTGCAGAAATGCACAGCATCTGGGTCGCCGCCGAGCATCTGCCGAAGTTCCAGGCCATCCATCCTGCCGCGGCCATGGAGCCCGCCATCGAGGCGCCGGCCGAATATGCGGCCATCGAGTGGAGCGCAGCTGACGCGCTGGCCGATGTGCTGCGCGCGCGACTGACCGCGCTCGGACCGGTCACCGTCGGCACGCTCGCGCAATCGCTTTCGATCGGTGCGGCGCAGGTCGAAATCGCCCTGGTCCAGCTTGAATCCCAGGGCCATGTCATGCGCGGACGGTTCACGCCGGCCACCACGAACGAGGAATGGTGCGAGCGGCACCTGCTTGCGCGCATCCATCGCTACACGCTCAAGCGCCTGCGGCGCGAGATCGAGCCGGTCGAGGCGCGCGATTTCATGCGCTTCCTGTTCGACTGGCACCGCATCACCGCGGGTACGCAAGGGCGCGGCCCGGATGCGCTGCCCGGCGTGCTGGCCCAACTGGAAGGTTTCGAATGTGCCGCTGGCGCCTGGGAAGGCGAACTGCTGCCGGCGCGGCTGGCCGACTACTCGATCCAGTGGCTGGACGACCAATGCCGCAGCGGTCGCGTGGTGTGGACGCGCTTCGCCGGCGCCGCCGCGCTGCGCGAGCGTGCCGCCGGCCCCGTGCGCAGCACGCCGGTCGTGCTCTTGCCGCGGCGCACGCTGGCCTTGTGGTCGGCGCAGGCGTGCAGCAGCCAGGGCGACATCGGCGCATGCTCTTCGCGCGCCGAGGTGGTGCTCGATTGCCTGCGCCAGCGCGGCGCCTCCTTCTTCGACGAGATCGCCGCGGGCACGCGCCTGCTCAAGGTCGAACTCGAAGAGGCGCTGGGCGAACTGGTCGCCCGCGGCCTCGTCCACGCCGACAGCTTTGCCGGCCTGCGCGCCCTGCTCGTGCCCGCCGCGAAGCGCGGCTCACGCCACGGAAGATTCTCGCGTCGTCCGCAATGGCTCGGCATCGAGGATGCCGGCCGCTGGGCGCTGATTCCGCGGCAGGAGCCCGCGGCACTGGCGGATGCGGCCAGCGCTGGACCGGCGGCCGCCAGCGAGCGGGCGGCCGATGCAACCGAGCACATGGCACGCACCCTGCTGCGCCGCTATGGCGTGATCTGCTGGCGGCTGCTGGCGCGCGAAGCAAGGTGGTTGCCGCCATGGCGCGAGCTGCTGCGCGTGTACCGGCGGCTCGAGGCGCGCGGCGAGATCCGTGGCGGGCGCTTCATCGCCGGACTGTCGGGCGAACAGTTCGCGCTGGCCGAGGCGATCCCGCTGCTGCGCAAGGCCCGCGCGCGCGAACGCGACGGTCGCCTGGTCGCGATCGCAGCCACCGATCCGCTCAACCTGGTCGGCATCCTGACTGCCGGGGCGCGCATTCCGGCGGTGGCCGCTTCGCGCATCCTGCACCTCGATGGCGTGCCGGTGGCCGCCCTGGTTGCCGGCAAGTGCCTGCGCCTGGACGACCGCGAGGATCCGCTGCCCGCCGAGTGGCGGCGTGCCCTGATCTTGCGGCGTCATGCCGATGCCACGACAGAACGCGAGGAGCCGACGCATGAACGAAGCGACCTTCAATGAGTTCGTCCTCGCGTTTCCGATGCGCCGGACCTCGGCGCTCTCGCTCGACGGCGACCTGGCGAGCTCGCCGGTCACCCTCGACATCCTCTTCCTCTGGGGCCGCGATTGCGTGAACTGCGAAATCGCGAAGTCGGCAATGCTGGCTGCCAGTGCGCGCTTCCACTGGCCAGACGTGCGCTGGCTGCAGGCCAACGTCTATGCCGATCCCGACATGGCGACGCGCTTCGGCCTGCACGGCGTGCCGACCTTCTTCGTATTCCGCGGCGCACGCAAACTCGGCCGCATCACCGAGTGGCCAGGCGCCGACGCCTTCGTTGACGCGATCGAGAAGTTGCGCGGCTAGTTGGTTGCACAGGAGTCCCGCAATCGATCGTGGTATTCGACGACACGCCCTGGGTTTTCGCGCTATTCGCAGGAAGCGGCTTCAGTCGCGATGCTCTTCGTCACGTGACGGAAGGCATCGGGCCTGAAGGCCTCTCCTACGGAAAGTGCGTGAACAGCGGCGCGGGATTCGATCGCGTGCCTCGCGTTGCCGCTTCGCTGTTGGCGCGGGATTCGATCACGTGTCCGGCGTTGCCGCGTTGTAGTTGGCGCAACGACGGGTCAGGCTTCTTCGCCGGTCAGCACCACGTCGGCCGGGCGCCGGGCGAACAGGCCGACCGTGACCACGCCGACGATCTGGTTGATCGTGCCTTCCAGCTCGACGGGATCGGTGATGCGCAGGTTGTGCACGTCGAGGATCCAGTTGCCGTTGTCGGTGACCACGCCATCGCGCCAGACCGGCTGGCCGCCAAGCAGGACAAGCTGGCGTGCGACATGGCTGCGGGCCATCGGAATCACCTCGACCGGCAGCGGGAACTTGCCGAGCACGTCGACGCGCTTGCTTGGATCGATGATGCAGACGAACCGGCGCGAGGCCGCCGCGATGATCTTCTCGCGCGTCAGTGCAGCACCGCCGCCCTTGATCAGGCAGCGGTTCGCATCGCACTCGTCGGCACCGTCGACATACAGGGCCAGCTCGCCGGTCGCGTTGAGGTCGACTACCGGGATGCCCCTGTCCTTGAGCAGTCGGGTCGACTGCTCCGAACTCGAAACCGTGGCCTCGATGTCGGCGCGGCGCTCGGCCAGCGCATCGATGAAGTGGGCCACGGTGGAGCCGGTACCGACGCCGACGATCATGCCGGGCTCGACATAGCGCATGGCGGCGCGCGCGGCGCGGCGCTTGCCTTCTTCTTTCGACATCGTGTGACTCCGTTATTCGAGACCGAGGATGAAATCCCATTGTGCGCGCGTCACCGGCATGACCGAGAGCCGGTTGCCGCGACGAACGAGGGCGAATTCTTCCAGCGCATCCTGCCCCTTGAGTTCGTTCAGGGTGATCGTGCGCTTGAGCTTGCGCTTGTAGCGCACGTCGACCATCAGCCAGCGCGGCTCCTCGCGCCTGGCCGTGGAATCGAAATAGTCGCTGCCCGCATCGAACTGGGTCGGATCGGGATAGGCCTCGCTGGCCACCTCGGCGATGCCGACCACGCCGGGCTCGGCGCAGTTGGAGTGGTAGAAGAGGATGCCGTCGCCCACCCGCATGCCATCGCGCATGAAGTTGCGCGCCTGGTAGTTGCGCACGCCGCTCCACGGCTCGCGCTTGACCCTGGCGAGGGCGTCGATGGAAAACTCCTGGGGCTCGCTCTTTATCAACCAATAGCGCCTGGTCATGGCATTGCCGCTCGACATGGTTCGCTCTTTGTCGGCCAGTATCGCTTCGTCATGGAATCACCGCCCGACATGAACCCGCATCGCATCGCCGGGCCGCGCGCGTTCACGCTTCGTCCTTCGAACCGGATGCGGCCACCGTTTCCCAGCAATCGATCAGCTCATTCTCGGTGGCGACATAGTCGAGCCTGACGTCCCAGTCCGCGGGTTCGATGGCATCGAGTTGCTGGGCCGCATAACCGATACCGACGAGCAGCGGGCTTGCCGCTTCGCTGCGCTCGCGCAGGAATGAAAAGCTCGCATCGTAGTAACCGCCGCCGTAGCCGATTCTCCAGCCGCTGCGATCGAATCCGAGCAGCGGCAGCAGGACGATGTCGAGCGACTGCGGCGCGAGCAGGTCGTCCTTGGTGCAGACCGGCTCCGGTATCCCGTAGCGATTCGATTCGAGATCCGCACCGGAACGCCACGGCACGAACGACAGCCGCCGCGCGCCGGTGATGCGCGGCAGGCAGTATTGCTGCTGGCGTCGCGCCAGGTTGGAGACCACCACGTGCAGGGGCAACTCGCCGTCGATGGCCCAGTAGCCGGCGATGCGTCGGTCGACGACGAAATCGGCCAGCGATTCGAGCGAATTGGCGACGCCGTTGGCGGCCGCGATGCGTTCGGTCGCCGACAGCGCCTTGCGTCGCGCGCGCAGCTTGGCACGCAGGGACTTGCGCCCGTCATCGACCATCATGATTGCAACGCGGAATGGAAAAGAGTGGCGTCCTCCGCCATGCCGATGTTCATCTAACGACCTTGAACCGATGGGTTCAGGTGGGGGAGTCTGGCGCGGTCATCAGGCTTTCCGCTCGGGGCGGACTTGCACACCGACTCGCACGTAACTGCCCCGGGGTCGCTACAGGAACAAGGCAAAATGTTGAATGAACTGTCGGACACTGCCGAGGACACCGGGGTCTATTGTAGTGAGGTCGGCAAACCGGCATCAAGCTTTGATTTGATCGCTTGCAGGTGCTGTGCCAAGTGCTGGCTGCTGTTCACGTGCTGTTGTCGGCTGTCCAGAAGTTCGTGGGCGATGTTCAGTCCGGCCAGTATGGCAATGCGTTCGAGTCCGCCACCGCGATGACTGTCGCGCAGTTCGCGCAACTTTCCATCGAGATGGGCGGCCGCCGCGATGAGCCCGGTGCGTTCCTCGGGCTTGCAGGCAATCAGGTACTCGCGATCGAGGATGCGGACGGCGACCGGCTCGCTCATGCCTGATTCTGCTCCAGTGACTTGAGGCGGCCAATCATGGCTTCGACCCGGATCCGCGCCTGCTCGTTGCGCGCGAGCAAACCGGCGCGCTCGCCGGCGAGCTGCTCAAGGCTGTGGCGCAGGCTGCGGTTTTCCTCGCCCAGGCGCCGGCACAGCTCGACCAGCTGGTCGACCCTGGCGGCGATGTCGGTGATCGCGGACAGCGTTTGCTCATTCTCGGACATGGCAGGAACTATACACCGGCGGGGCTATTGTGGATCACCCAGCACTTCACGCCGCAGGCGGGCGCGGTCGCGCAGGAAGATGAAGCACTGATCGGGGGGAAGGGGCCGCGACAGCCAGTGTCCCTGGATCTCGTCGCAGCCCTGCTCGCGCAGGTATTCGGCCTGCTCGGCCGTCTCGACGCCCTCGGCAACGACGTTCAGGCCCAGCGAGTGGGCCATGTTGATCACGGTTGCGGTGATCGCCTCGTCGTCCGGATCGGTGGTGATGTCGCCGACGAACTCCTTGTCGATCTTGAGTGCGTCGATGGGCAGCCGGCGCAGGTAGCTCAGCGACGAGTAGCCGGTGCCGAAATCGTCGATCGAGAGGGTCACGCCGACCGCCTTGAGCTGGCGCAGCGTGCTGATCGATTGCTCGGCGTTGGCCATGATCACGCTTTCGGTGAGTTCGAGTTCGAGCTGGTTCGGCGCCATGTCGTTGTCGGCGAGGATGTCGCACAGGCGCTGGGTCAGGTCGCCGCGCTGCAACTGCAGGACCGACAGGTTGACCGACATCGAGATGTCGCGCAGGCCGTCGCGATGCCACTTCGAAAGCTGCTCGCAGGCCTTGACCAGGACCCAGTCGCCGATCTCGACGATGAGGCCGGACTCCTCGGCGACCGGAATGAAGGTGACCGGGGAAATCTCGCCGAGGTCCTGGCTGTTCCAGCGCAGCAGCGCCTCCACGCCGGTGATGTGCTCATCGAGCAGGGACAGCTTGGGCTGGTAGACGAGGCTGAACTCACCGCGCTCCATGGCCTTGCGCAGCGCACTGACGAGGGTCGCGCGCATGCGCGCGGCGGCATCCATCGTTTCGGTGTAGACCATGTAGGTCTTGCGGCCGCGATCCTTGGCCTGGTACATCGCCGTGTCGGCGAACTTGAGCAGATCGGTCGGGGTCTGCGCATGATCCGGATAGAGGCTGATGCCGATCGATGGCGAGATCACCACGTCCTGGCCGTCGTTCAGCTCGAGTGGCTTCTCGAATGCGCTGATCAGCTTCTGCGCCACGCGTTCGGCTTCTCCGGCATCCGCCAGTTCCTCGAGGACGACGGTGAATTCGTCGCCGCCGATGCGCGCGACGGTATCGCCGTCCCTCACGTTGTCGCGCAGGCGACTGCCCGCTGCCTTGAGCATGCGGTCGCCGGCGGCGTGGCCCATCGAGTCGTTGACATGCTTGAAGCGGTCGAGATCGAGGAACAGCACGGCCACCTTGCGACCGCCACGGCGCGCCCGGATCACGGCATGGCCGAGGCGCTCCGAGAGCAGGGTGCGGTTCGGCAGGCCGGTCAGGGTGTCGTAGTTGGCAAGGTAGCGCAGCTCCTGCTCGGTGCGCTTGCGTTCGGTGATGTCGGTGAGGACGCCGATGTAATGCGTGCGCTGGCCCTGGGCATCGCGCACTTCCGAACTCTGCAGCCAGGACAGGAACTCCTCGCCGTCCTTGCGCCGCTGCCACAACTCGCCGCGCCAGAGCCCTTCGCGGGATACCGTGTCGCGCAGGTTCTGGTAGTACTCGGGCGAATGCTGCGAACAATTGAGCAGGGCGACCGAGCGGCCGACGACCTCGTGCTCCTGCCAGCCGGTGATGCGGGTGAAGGCCGGGTTGACCGAGACGAACTTGAAATCGAGGTCGCACACGGTTACCGCTTCGCGCATGCTGCTGATGACTTCCTGGACGATGCGGCGCTCGCGCTCGGCCTCGCGCGAGGCGGTTATGTTGCGCGCGGTGCCGCAGATGCGCAGCGGTCGGCCGTCCGCATTGCGCTCGACGATCTTGCCGCGCGCGAGCACCCAGATCCAGCGGCCATTGCGGATGTGCACGCGTTGCTCGGATTCGAACAGCGGCGTCTTGTTGTTGATGTGGTCGTCGAGGCGCTGGGCGATCGCACGCTGGTCGTCCGGGTGCACGTTCTCGCGCACCCAGTCGTAGACCGAATGGATTTCCTCGCGCTGGCCGCCCTGGGTGCGCGCGGCGCTGAGCCGGACCAGCACGCCGCTATCCATGTTCAGGTCCCAGAATTCGTCGCTGGAACCCCATAGCGCCAGGCGCAGGCGTTGTTCGCGCTCCTGCAGCTCCTGCGCGTGCCGTCGCCGCAAGGCCCGCTTGCGCCGGATCGCCAGCCAGGCGAGCAGGGCCAGCAACAGCACCAGGCCGGCGTAGACACGATGCATGGCCGCGCTGTTCCACCAGGCCGGCCTGACCTCGATGTTGATCGACGCCCCGGCATCGTTCCAGTAGCCGTCGTGATTGCTGGCCTGGACGCGGAACCGGTAGCTTCCCGGATCGAGGTTGGTATAGGTCGCCTCATGCCGCGTGCCCGCTTCCACCCACTCGTCGTCGAATCCGACCAGGCGGTAGCGGAACCTGTTGCGCTCGGGCGCGGTGAAATCGAGCGCGGCGAAGGTGAAATGGATGACGCGGTCGACCTGGTCCATGCTGACCGTCGAACCGGGCCGTACCTGCACCGGACCGGCATTGCCGACGCGCACGTCGCTGATGATGACGGGAGCCAGGAAGCGGCTCCCTGCGACGGCACCCGGCTTGACCAGGTTGAGTCCGTTGATGCCGCCGAAGGCGAACTCGCCGTTGCGCAGCGTGGCGAAGGCGCCACCATTGAACTCCTGGCCCTGCAGTCCATCCTTCACCGAGAAGCGATGGATCTCCCGGCTGGCAGGATCGAACGTGGCGATGCCCCGGTTCGAGCTGATCCAGAGCCGACCCATCGCATCCTCGAGGATGCCGTATATGGTGGCGTCGGGCAGGCCGTCGCGCTTGAGGAAGCGATCGAACTGCGCGGACTCCCCATCCAGCTTGACGAGATGGTTCAGGCCGCTGTGCGTGCCGATCCAGAAGGTGCCATCCGCGCTTTCGTGGATGACCCGCACGATGTTGCCCGAAAGCGAGTGTGCGTCGCCGCGCTGGAACCTGAAGGTGCGCACCTCGTCCGATGCCTTGTCGATCACGTTGAGGCCGTCGACCGTGCCGGCCCAGATCCTGCCCTGCTTGTCTTCATGCAGCGCCAGGACGTGATCGTGCGAGAGGCTCGACGGGTCGCCGTCGCGATGCCGCCAGTTGTGCCACGACCCGTCGGCGGGCTGGTAGCGTGTCACGCCGGTCGTGCGCCCCGAGTACCAGATGCTGCGGTCGCGGGCAATGATCAGGGTGCGGCGGCCGCGGCTCGCCTCATCCGCAGGATCCGCGGAGGGGTCGGCCAGCGGGCTTATCCGGCCGGTCTTCGGCTCCAGCGCGCCGACGCCGAGACTGCTGGCAAACCAGACCGTGCCGGCGTCGTCCGCTGCCAGCGCCTCGACCTGGATGCGCACCGGATTGGTCGCGCCGAACGCCTTGGCGATCGCCGTATCGTAGTTCTCGAAGCGCCCGGTTTCGCGTTCATAGCTCTTCAGGCCGTCGCCATCGGTGCCCACCCAGATCAGGCCGGACTTGTCCTCGAGGATGGCGCGGACGTTGTTCGCGGTTCCGGGATCGCGCGCACGGTCGTGATCAGCGACATAGTGGAAGATGGCGCCGAGTGGGTCGACCTTGCTCAGGCCGAGCGCCTCGCTGCCCACCCAGAGCAGGCCGGACTGGTCGACCAGCAGTTCGGTCACCTCCGATGGCGGCAGGCTGCCGCGCATGAAGCGATCGGAATGGATCCTGCGCACGAGTCCCGGATTGGGGTCATAGAACGCCAGGCCGTGGCCACGCACCGCCATCCAGATCTTGCCGACGCGGTCCTCGACGATCGCCCCCAGCCCGTTCGGGCTATCGCTTCGCCAGAGCAGGCTGGCGACCCCGCTGCGCGGATCGACGCGGTGCAGGCCCAGCGTGCTGCCTGCGTAGATCGCGTGATCCTGTCCTTCGAAAATGCTCTGCACGTCGTCGAGGGCGGCGCCGGCGACCCGGTCGACGCGCGTGCGATCTTCCGAAACCCGCCACAGTCCGCGGTTGCTGGCCACCCACACGCCGCTCGATGACGCCAGTACCTGGCGAACGAGTCCAACCGGGCCGGTGCCGTCGATGGGCAGGATGCGCCGATGCTCGCCCGACCGCGGATCGAGCCAGTCGATGCCGCCACGGCCACCCAGCCAGAGCCCGCTGCTGCGATCGAATGCGACCGAATTCAGCGCCTGGCGCTCATTGCGTGCAACGGCATCCGCAGGCAGCGCGAAGGATTCGAACTTGCCCGACAGCGGATCGAATCGGGCTACTCCATTGGCGCTGGTCGAAACCCAGATCCTTCCCGCATCGTCTTCGGCAAGATCGGAAATGACGCTGTCCGGCAGGCTGCCGGGGTCCTCGGGATCGTGCTCGTAAACCTTGAAGCGATACCCGTCGAACTGGTGCAGCCCGCCCTGGGTGCCGATCCACATGGTGCCGTCGCGAGCCTGGATCATGGCGAGGATCGAGTTCTGCAGCAGTCCACTCTCGTTGTCGAGGCGGTCGAAGTAGAACTCGCGTTCGGTCGCAGCCAGTGGAAACGCCATCGCCACGAGCAGGATCGCCGACCAGCAAAGCGCCGCCGAGCGGCCGAGGCTGACTGCATGTCGCGCTGGCTGGATCCCTCTCATCGGGCGGTGTGCACTCCCCCATTCCTTGCGAGCGCAAACGCGCCCAGTGTCGAGTGTAGGCAATCGTGCCACGGCTTGCCATGTGCAGCCGTGTACGCAATCCGCACCACCCCGCGCGCAGAGGAGCAGGCGGCCACTGACGTTCGCCGGCCGATGCACGCTAGAATTGGCAAACTCCTGCCCACCCTGAGCCCATGCCCGCAGCGCGAATCAGCCACCAGGAACTCGCCGACACCCTTGCCCGATTGCGCGTCGGTGTCAGCGCAAGCGACCTGCATGGTTCCCTGACCGGCTACCTGTGCGCCGGCGGGTCGACCACCGCCGAAGCCTGGCCCGCCGCGCTCGAACTCGATGCCGGCCACGGCGGAGAACTCAAGGATGCGGCCTTCCCCGTGCTCTACCGGCATTGCCGCGAGCAACTCGACGACAGCGAACTGGGTTTCGAACCGCTCCTGCCTGGCGACGAGGTCGCGCTGGCCGTGCGCGCCGAGGCGCTGGTCGAGTGGTGCCGGGGTTTCCTCGGCGGCGTCGGCCTTGCCGGTGCCGGCAGTCGCGGCGCACTGTCCGCCGAAGCCAGCGAGATCGTGCGGGATTTCGGCACGATCGCGGCCTCCAGTTTCGACTACGCCGACGACGACGAGGACGAGACCGCCTTGAGCGAAGTGCTCGAGTTCGTCCGCGTCGGCGTGCTGCTGCTCTACAGCGAACTGGATTCCACACCGGCCCGCCAGGGTGCCGGACCCGTTCCCAGCCGGCGCGTGCATTGATGATCGAAAGGAAGGAATTCGCCCGCCGCCGTCGCCAGCTGATGCGCATGGCGGGACGCGAAGCCATCGTCATCGTGCCAGCCGCGCCGGAGCACCTGCGCAACAACGACGCCCATTACCCGTATCGCCAGGACAGCGACTTCCACTACCTGACCGGGTTCGGCGAGCCGGATGCCGTGCTCGCCCTGGTGCCCGGACGCGCGCAGGGCGAGACGATCCTGTTCTGCCGCGAACGCGATCGCACGCGCGAGCAATGGGACGGTTACCGGGCCGGCCAGGAAGGCGCGGTCGCCGAGTACGGCATGGACGACGCCTTTCCGATCGAGGATATCGACGACATCCTGCCCGGACTGATCGAGGGACGTTCGCGCGTCTACTACCACTTCGGCCGCGACAGCGATTTCGATCTCGTGCTGATGGGCTGGGTCAACCAGGTCCGCTCGCGCGTGCGCCACGGCGCGCGGCCGCCGCACGAGTTCGTCGCCCTGTCGCACCTGCTGCACGACCTGCGCCTGTACAAGTCGCGGACCGAATTGCGCCTGATGCGCAAGTCCGCGCAGATCGCCGCCGAGGCGCATGTCCGCGCGATGCGCGCGACGCGTCCCGGCATGAACGAACACGAGGTCGAAGCCGAACTGCTACATACCTTCCGCCGGCACGGCGCGGTGCCGAGCTACGAGCCGATCGTCGGCGCTGGCGCCAATGCCTGCGTCCTGCACTACCGGGCCAACAACGCGGTCCTGCGCGACGGCGACCTGCTGCTGATCGACGCCGGCGCCGAGTACCAGTGCTACGCGTCCGACATCACGCGCACGTTTCCGGTCAACGGTCGCTTCACGCCCGAGCAGCGCGCCCTCTATGACCTGGTCCTCGCCGCGCAGCGGGCGGCGATCGACCAGGTGCGGCCCGGCAAGGCGTTCGATGCCTATCACGATGCCGCCGTGCGCACCCTGACCGAAGGCCTGATCGGGCTCGGCCTGCTCAAGGGCAGCCTGCGCAAGAACCTGGAAGAACACGCTTACCGCAAGTTCTACATGCACAAGACCGGGCACTGGCTCGGCCTCGACGTGCACGACGTCGGCGACTACCGCGTCGATGGCGAATTCCGCGAACTCGAGGCCGGCATGGTGGTCACGGTCGAGCCCGGGATCTACATCGGACCGGACATGAAGGGCGTGCCGGCGCGCTGGCGCGGCATCGGCATCCGCATCGAGGACGACGTCGTCGTCACCACTGGCGAGCCCGAAGTCATTTCCGCGGCGGTGCCCAAGGACGCCGACGAGATCGAGGCCCTGATGGCCTCGCGCTGAGGTGCATTCGCACGCGCAGCGCCGCGATGGGAGCACTTCGCCTTGTCGCCATTCGGGCTTCATGAAACGATGCGCCACCATGAATTCCTTCGCGACGATGCACCTGCTGGCCGCCCTTCTCGTCGCATGCACGCCTGCCCGGGCAGCTGACGATCAGCCGGCCTACGGCCTGTTCGGCCAGTTGCACCTGAGCCGGCCAACGGCCGCCATCGAGGACGTCATCGTGCTGCTGTCCGACCGCGAGGGCTGGACCGCGCGCAGCGAGAGCCTGGCCGCGCCGCTCGCCGCGCAGGGAGCCCTGGTCGTCGGCATCGATTTGCCGGCCTACCTCAAGCGCCTTGCCGCGATCGGCAACAAGTGCGGCTATCCGTCGGGGCATTTCGAGGAGCTTGCGCATTGGGTCGAACGCCACGAGGGGATCGCCGACTATCGCAACCCGCTGGTGGTCGGCGATGGGGCGGGCGCGACGTTCGCCTACGCCATGGTGGCGCAGGCGCCTTCAGGCACGTTCGCCGGCCTGCTGACCCTGGGCTGGGACTGGGATTTCCGCCTCGCCGGACCGCTGTGTCCGGGTGATGCCGGCGCCATGACTGTCGCGGCAGGGAAATCCGGCTATCGGGTCATCCCGGTGGCCGACCTGCCGGCGACATGGCTGCCGCGACCGTTCGCCGTCGGCGCGCCGCTGCGCGGAGCGCAAGGCCTGGTCGCCGTGCTCGGCCAGGCCATCGACGCACTGCAACCGCTGTGGGGGCCGGCGACCGCGGCGACCGATCTCGAACGCGCGTATGCCGGCTGGCGTGCCAGCAAGGTGGACGGCCAGGCCAGCCTGCCCGATGACATTGCCGACCTGCCGCTGATCGAAATCGATCCGGCCGGCGCCGACAGCCAGCGCATCGCCGTGATCCTGACCGGCGACGGCGGCTGGGCCGGCCTCGACAAGGGCGTCGCCGCGGCGCTCGCCGCGGACGGCGTGCGCGTGGTCGGTTTTTCCACGCTCAAGTTCTTCTGGAAAAAGCGCAGCCCGGAAGAGGCGGCCGAGGCGTTGCGCCGGACCGTCGAACACTATGCCCGCCTGCATCCGCAATCGCGTTTCGTCGTGCTCGGCTATTCGTTCGGCGCAAGCCTGGTACCAGTCCTGGTCAACCGCCTGCCGGCCGACCTGCGCGCCAGGATCGACCGCGGCATCATGATCTCGCCGGATGCCGACGCGGTGTTCGAGATCCGCATCGGCGACTGGTTCGGCGGCGCCCACCATGAAGGCACCCTGCCGGTGCTGCCCGAGATCGCGCGCAGCAGCGTGCCGCTGGTCTGCGTGCACGGCGATGACGAGGATGACAGTTTCTGCAAGCCCGGGGTGGCGAAGCTGCGCGTGCTGGCCCTGCCCGGCGGGCACCACTACAACGGCGACTACGCCGCGCTCGGCAAACTGGTCGTGGGGAACCTCGGCAGCCCGTGATCGCGCACGACGCGGTGGCGTCGCGCAAGTCGCGTTTCAGCTGTTGCCGTGCAGCTTGCCGTTTCCGAGCGCGGCGAGGATGTCGGGCCGGCGGGCCCCGGCGAACCGGCGCGACCAGTAATGCTCGGCCAGGCTGCTCACGCTGACCGTCTTGCCCGCGCTTGGCGCGTGGATGAATTTCCCGTCGCCGACATAGATGCCCACGTGCGAGACGCGCTTGCCGCGCGTGCGGAAGAACACGAGGTCGCCGCTGCGCAGGTCGTCGCGGCTGACGGTCTGGCCGCTGTGGTATTGCGCCGCCGAGGTGTTGGGCAGGTCCGCGCCGATGCCCTGCTGGAACACGTAGCGCACGAATCCGCTGCAGTCGAAGCCGGTTGCCGGACTGCGTCCGCCGCGCTTGTAGCGGATGTCGCGCAGGCCGTTGGCGAAGTCGATCAGGATGCGGATCGGCGAGAAACCCGTGGCCTGGGCCTGGGCGGGCAGCTGTTCGGGCGGGATCGGCAGCGGGGTGGCGAGCGGCGGCGAGATGAGGCCGAGCAGGCCGGTGTCGAACAGCCAGAGCGGGGCCGGATGCGCCTGCGCCGGAGCGCTGATCGCCATGGAAATCGCGAGGAAGGCGCTGAACCGCAGGCACATCGCTGGCAGACGGTGGCTCGACATCGGTGGGCTCTCGGGATTCTGGGTGGTGGAACGTGCCCGACCGGGAATCCCGCGAGCCGCGCGAAAGTACCAGAGCGCCTCGCCGCGGTTGTTCAGACGGCGTTAAAACCGGCGACGTCCCGCCTAGTCGCGGGCACCGAACAGGAAGCGCCGGTAGCCGCCTTCGACCAGGGCGGCGACGTCGATGAGCAGGGCGGGCACCCAGAGCCCGCGCGGGTAGGCCAGGTAGGAACCCACCCATTGCGGCGCGAACTTGTCCTTGTAACGACGCAGGCCCTGGTAGTTGTAGAAGCGCCCGCCATACTGGAAGGCCAGCGCGGCCAGGCGCTCGTTGACGCGCGCATACGGGTTGTCGCCGACCCGCGACAGCGGCGCCATGCCGAGGCTGAACCAGGTGTCGCCGCGATCCTTGCCCCATTGCATGATGCGCGCGAACAGGAAATCCATCGTGCCGCGCGGCGCGTCCGGCAGGTGGCGCATGAGGTCGACGCTGAGCACGCCGGTGTTGCCGTAGGCCGGCAGGATGTTGGCGAAGGCGAGGACCTCGCCGGCACGCCGGATCACCGCGATCGGGCTCCATTCGAGATAGGCCGCATCGAAGCGGCCCAGGGAGAAGCCCTTTTCGCGGGCGCCCTTGTCGGCCAGCCACGCATCCGAAACCTGCTCGAGCTCAGCGATCAGCCCGGTATCGAACGGTGGCTCGAGCACGTCGAAGGTGAGGTCGGCCTTGAGCGAACGGTTGACCGCCTGGCGCAGGTCCTCCCAGCGCTTGCCGGAAAGGGTGAATTCGGCCAGCGGGACGAGGGCCAGCTCGCCCAGCTTGAACAGGTCGAAGCCGAGATCGTGGTAGAGCGATAGATCGCGCTCGAAGACTTCGTAGAAGACCGGCACGCGATCCTGGGCATCGGCGAAGCGGCGGAAGTCGAGGATGGCGCGGCGAATTTCGGAGGGCGCGCCGCAGGGCGTGCCGAGCGCGACCAGCCGGTCGCGCACCGCGCCATAAGCGGAGACGACCTGGCCATCGGCCGACCAGAACAGGTGCTTGTCGCGCATGAACGACAGGTGGGCGAACTCGCCCCCGCCGAATTTCTCGTAGAGCGCGCGGGCGCGCAGCAGTTCGCCGCGGTCCGGCATCTGCAGGGACGGCCGGCGCACCGCGAAGGCCTGCCAGATCAGGTAGGCGACCAGGCCGATCAGGGCGGCGACCAGGCCGCGCGCGAGGCGCGAGGTGTGGCCGTCGGCGCCGAAATAGAACAGGTCGAAGCTGTCGTCGCCGAGCACCGACCAGGCACCGAGCGCGAAGAAGGCGATGACGACGACCAGCAGGCCGGCGAACCAGCGCAAGGTGTTCGCCGAACTCAGGCTCATCGCGCGCTGGCTGAACTCGCGCTTGCGCAGGCGCAGCAGTCCGGCCACGGCCAGCAGGAAGCCGGCTTCGGCATAGTGCAGGCCCTTGGTCACGGCGAGCAGGGCGGCAAACACGAGCAGCGGCTGGGCCAGCCGGTAGGCCAGGCGCAGGCGCCCGTCGATGCCACGCCCGAGTCCGAGCAGGAGGACGCCGGCCAGGATCGACAACCAGTACGACCCCTCGATGGCCGGCACCGGCAGTACATCGCGGACGAATTCGACGTGCTCGTGCACGGCCGGGATCGCCGCCGACGCCAGCAGCAGCAGGCCGGCGCCGAAGGTCAGCATCGCCAGCAGGCGCATGCCACTGTCGGCGAGCAGGCTCGCCGGCAGGCCGAGAACGCCGAACAGCGGGTGCGAGCGCAGGCGCTCGGCGGCACGCGCGAGCACCGGCAGGCGCCGGGCCAGCATGCCCGAACCCAGGGTCAGGCCGAACAGCAGCGGAAGCACGTAATAGCAGACGCGGAACAGGAACAGGCCGGCCATCGATTCGGCCTGCGCGTATCCGGCTGCCGTCAGGGCGAGCACGAGCACGCTGTCGAAGACACCGAGGCCACCCGGGACCAGGCTGAGCAGGCCGAGCGCGGACGCCGCTGCGAAACAGGCGATCAGGTCGCCGGGCCGCACATGCACGCCGGATACCTCGAGGCAGGCGTACAGCACCGCGGCGGCGAGCAGCCAGTCGAGCAGCGAGACCAGGCTGAGCGACAGCTTCAGCGACAGCGACGGCAGGGGTTGGCTTTCCGGCAGCCAGCCCATCAGTCTGCGCCGCGCCGTAAGGATGAAGAACAGCGGCAGGTAGAGCACGGCCGCGCCGAGTATTGCCAGCACCAGCCATTGTGCGCCGGCATCGGTGATGGTTGGCACCGAGCCGGCGACCAGGTTGAAGACGATCAGCAGAGACAGACCGAGCGGCAGCGACAGTACCTGCATGCCGACCAGGGCGGCGGCGCGTCCGGTCTCCACGCCCAGCGAGGCGAAGCCCAGCAGGCGCACTGCCGAGCCGACCGCGCCCGAGAGATTCAGCGTGTTCGACAGTGCGTTGGATACGAACGACAGGCGCAGCACCTCGCGCCCGCTCGCGCCGATGCGCAGCCAGCGCGCGAGGACGACGTCGATCAAGCCGGTGAAGGCCACCGCGGCCAGCGCCAGCGCGGCGATCGCCAGCGTCGGCAGCAACGGGACCTGCAGCAGGGTCCGCTGCATGGCCTGCAGGTCGAGGCTGTCGAGCTCGCGCACGACCAGCCACGCGACCAGGGCGAGAAAGCCGGCCGGCACGCCCCAGCGCAGCAGGCTGCGCCAGCTGGGCACTTCTTTCCCGTTACGCTCCGTCACCTGTGCCACCCTGTACTGCCGCCATGCGCTATGCCGGCGGCCCGAGCATGGGCCGACGCGCCGCGTATCGAGCGTGGCATGGAGGGCAAAGTTCCGCCAGCGACGGCGGACGATGACCGCCTCAGTGCGGCGGCGCTTCCTCGTCGGCTTTTTGCCGGGCTGTCTGGTCGGCGTTGAGCTCGAACCACATCGCATTGAGGATGGCGAAGCTGCAGGCGAGGCCGACCCCGAGTATCCAGCTGAAATACCACATGTGCGGCTTGCTCCTCGTATCAGTACAGCGAATGCGAATCGCGGATGTGCTGCAGGCTGACGCGCCCGCGCAGCACGCGGTAGACCCAGGTCGTGTAGGCAAGGATCAGCGGCATGAAGATGATCACCGCGAGCAGCATCAGGCCGAGGGTGTGCTGGCTGGATGACGCATCCCAGACGGTCAGGCTGCTGCGCGGATCGAGGCTGGAGGGCATGAGGAACGGAAACAGCGCGAAGCCGGCCGAAAACAAGGTGGCGAAAACCATCGTCGCACTGGCGAGGAAGGCCGTGCGGTGGCGCTGGCGGCGCGCCAGCCACGGCACGCACGCGGCCAGCACGATGGCGATGGCTGCCAGCACGCAAGCCCAGCCGCCGAGTGCGCCATCGGCCAGCCAGTGGCCGCCCACCACGACCTGCTTGGCCAGCGGGTTGGACGGCGCGGCGACGGCAGCGGCACTGGAGATCGAATAGGCGTCGATGCCGAACGCCAGCCACGCCCCGGCGGCGAGATACAGGGCGATGAACACGGGCGAGATCCAGTTCAGCAGGCGCTCCGCGCGCGGTCCGATCGGCGCCTCCGACTTGAGCGCGGCCCAGGCGCAGCCGTGCAGCAGGAGCATGGCCAGCGAGACCATGCCGACCAGCAGCGGGAACGGACGCAGGAGGCCGACCAGCCCGCCCTCGTAGGTCATGCGCAGTGCGTCATCGAAACGGAACGGCACGCCAAGGAACAGGTTGCCGATGGCGACGCCGAAGATCAGCGTCGGCACGATCCCCGAGACCGTGATGACCCAGTCCCAGGCGTTGCGCCAGCGCGGATCGGCGACCTTGTTGCGGAAGCTGAAGCCACCCGGGCGCAGGATCAGGGCGAACAGCACCAGCAGCATGGCGAAATAGAAACCCGAGAACGCCGCCGCATACAGCAGTGGCCAGGCCGCGAAGATGGCGCCGGCACCGAGCACGAGCCAGACCTGGTTGCCTTCCCAGGTCGGCTCGATGGTTTCGAGCAGGGCGCGACGTTCGTCGTCATCACGGGCCAGCACGCGGACCAGGGCGGCGATGCCGAGATCGAAGCCGTCCATGATGGCGAAGCCGGCCAGCAACACGCCAAGCAGCAGCCACCAGACGATGCGCAGGGTTTCGTAGTCGATCATGGCTTTTGCTCCGGCCACATGCCGAGGCCATCGGGCCCCTTGCGTGCGTAGCGCACCATCAGGAACGCATCGACCACGGCGAGCGTCGTGTAGAAGATGACGAAACCGATCAGGCTGGTCCAGACCTGCGTCGCCGATACCGAGGAGACGCCAAGCGCGGTCGGCAGGATGCCTTCGATGGCCCAGGGCTGGCGGCCGTGCTCGGCGACGATCCAGCCGAGTTCGGCGGCGATCCACGGCAACGGCAGGCTCCACAGCGCGGCGCGCAGGTACCAGCGGTGGCGGTCGAGCTGGCGTTTCGAGGCGAGCCAGAACGAGTATGCGAAGAGCGCGATGAAGTAGAAGCCGATGGCGACCATGATGCGGAACGACCAGAACAGCACCGGCACGTTCGGAATCGTGCTTTCGGCGGCGCGGGCGACGTCGGCCGGCGTCGCCGCCAGCGGGTCGACGTTGAGCCGGCTCAGCAAGAGGGCGTAGCCGAGGTCGTCCTTGTGCGCCTCGAAGACCGCGCGCGCATCGGCGTCGTCGCGGTTCGCGCGCAGCTTCTGCATGGCCGCATAGGCCACGCGCCCGTTCTCGATCTTCCTGCCCGCTTCCTCGACCAGCTGGCTGATGCCGGGCAGCACGCCGTCGAGCGAGCGCGTGCCGATCAGGCCCATGACCCACGGAATGTGGATCGCGTAGTGGGTCTTGCGTTCGGCGACATCGGGAATGCCGAACAACGTGAACGAGGCCGGTGGCGGCTCGGTTTCCCACATCGCCTCGATCGCCGCGAGTTTCATCTTCTGGTTTTCCGAGATCGTGTAACCCGATTCGTCGCCGAGCACGACCACGCTGAGCGCGGCGGCCAGGCCGAAGCTCGCGGCCACCGTCATCGAGCGCTTGGCGAAATCGACGTTGCGGCCCTTGAGCAGGTACCAGGCGCTGATCGAGAGCACGAACATGGCGCCGAGCACGTAGCCGGCGCTGACCGTGTGCACGAATTTCGACTGCGCCACCGGATTGAAGAAGACCTCGCTGAACGAGGTGACCTCCATGCGCATGGTGTCGATGTTGAACTCGGCGCCGACCGGATTCTGCATCCACGCGTTGGCGGCGAGGATCCACAGCGCCGACATGCTCGTGCCGAAGGCGAGCAGCCAGGTCACGACGAGGTGGGCGACCCGGCTGAGCTTGTCCCAGCCGAAGAAGAACAGGCCGACGAAGGTCGCCTCGAGGAAGAACGCCATCAGTCCTTCGATGGCCAGCGGCGTGCCGAACACATCGCCGACGTAGTGCGAGTAGTAGGCCCAGTTGGTACCGAACTGGAACTCGAGGGTGACGCCGGTGGCCACGCCCATGGCGAAATTGATGCCGAACAGGATGCCCCAGAACTGGGTCATGCGCTTCCAGATCTCGCGCCCGGTCATGACGTAGACCGACTCCATGATCGCGAGCATGAAGACCAGGCCGAGGGTCAGCGGCACGAACAGGAAGTGGTACAGCGCGGTCAGCGCAAACTGCAGGCGCGAGAGGTCGACGACGGCGTGGTCGATCATCGTTGCTGCTCCGTGCTGGCGGGTGGGGAAAAGTGCCGCTCGATCGCAGCGGGCGAGGTGTCGGCGCGCGGCAGCGGCCGGATCACGAGCAGCCAGAGCACGCTCAGCAGGAGCAGCTTGACCCCGATGATGAGCGCGAATTCGAGCGCAAAGCGCCGTCCGCCCCGACCGCGGAACCAGGATTTCGCCCGAAGCTTGTGGGTGGCGGACATCGCATGGACCTCGGCTGCCATTGTAAGTCCGCGCGGGGCCAGGTTTCGCGTGGTCCAATGTCACAGCGTGCGGCCCGCCGCCAATAGGCGCGCCTGCGTGCCACGCCGGCAAGCGTGCCGGTGCGGTCCCGATGCCGGCAACGGTGGCAGCCCGGGGGCTTGACGGCCAGTGCCCGCGTCCTTATAGTTGCAACTAACAACTAATCGGATCGACCATGTCGAAGCCAACCCCCGTTCGCCGGATCGACCGCGACGCCGAGCTGCAGGCCGACGCCGAAGCCCTGCACGCGGCGGTTTCCAACCTGGTCCGCGTGTACCAGTTCCGCGACCGCGACAAGATCTGCTGCCACGATATTTCAGTCACTCAATGTTATGCGCTCGAGGTGCTCGCCGAGCAGGGCCCGCAACGCAGCCAGAGCCTGGCCGCATCGCTCAAGCTCGACAAGAGCACGACCACGCGCGTCGTCGACGCGCTGGTGCGCAAGGGTTACGTCGAGCGGCAGCCGGACGCCTCCGATGCGCGCGCCGTTTCCCTGCGCATCACGCGCAGCGGCCGGGCGCTGTACCAGCGCATCAATGGCGAGCTGATCGACCAGCAACGCGAACTCCTGCGCGATCTCGATGCCGGCACGCGCGCGGCGGCGGCGCGCCTGGTCGAGCGCCTGGCGCAGGCGGCCGAGGCTCGGTTCGTGGCCGGCGAGTGTGCGCCGGCCTGCCGAACCGATGCGCGCGGCGGTAACCGCTGCAGCTGATTTTTTTTGACTATTTAGTTGCTACTGACAACTTAAGGAGCACGGGCGTGACGACGATACGACCGGCGATGGCGGCGGATGCCGCGCAGATCGCCGCAATCTACAACCAGGGCATCGAAGAGCGCAGGGCGACCTTCGAGACGCGGCCGCGCAGCGTCGCCGAGATGTCCGCACGCGTGGCCGAAGGCGGACGCCATCCGCTGCTCGTGGCCTGCGACGCAGACGGCTCGATCCTCGGCTGGGCCGGCCTCGGCGACTATCGCGCACGCGATTGCTACGCCGGCATCGCCGAATTCTCGGTCTATCTCGATCGCCACGCACGCCGCCGCGGGGTCGGCCGCCTCCTGCTCGAAGCCCTGCTCGGTGCTGCGCGCGAACGGGGCTACTGGAAGCTCGTCTCGCGCATCTTCACGTTCAACACGGCCAGCCTCGCGCTTTGCCGCGCCGTCGGCTTCCGCGAAGTGGGCGTCTATGAAAAGCACGGCCGGCTCGACGGCCATTGGCTTGATGTCGTGATCGTCGAGCGCCTGATCACGGAAAACCTCGTTCCTTCCCAAGCGGCCACTGCGGCCGTCCAATCATCCAGGAGTATCCAATGAACCCTGCATTGCCCGTTGTCGTGATCGGCGCCGGCCCGGTCGGCCTGGCCGCTGCCGCCCATCTGCTTGCGCGTGGTTTCACGCCCGTCGTCCTCGAAGCCGGCCCGTCGGTCGGCGCCGGCATGCAGCGCTGGTCGCACGTGCGCATGTTTTCGCCGTGGGAATACACGGTGGACAAGGTTGCCGCCAGGTTGCTCGCCCGCGAGGGCTGGAGCGCGCCCGATCCCACCGTGTTCCCGACCGGGGGCGAGGTGGTCCGGCAGTACCTGCTGCCGCTGGCGGCAACGGCCGCCATGGCCCCGCACCTGCGTACCGGTGCCCGGGTCACGGCCGTCAGCCGGCACCGCCGCGACCGCATGAAGAACGGCGGCCGCGAAGATGCGCCCTTCCTCGTGCGCTACGAAGACTCGCGCGGCGAGCATGAGCTGCTCGCGCAGGCGGTGATTGACGCTTCCGGCACCATCGAGAATCCCAACCCGCTCGGCGCTGCCGGGATCCCTGCGATCGGCGAGCGTGCGTTGCGCGAACACATCCACTACGGCATCCCGGACGTGACCGGCGCCGACCGCCAGCGCTACGCGGGCAAGCGCGTGCTCGTGGTCGGCAGCGGCCACTCGGCACTCAACGTGCTCAGGGACCTGGCCAGGCTCGCCGCCGAAGTGCCATCGACCCGGGTGCAGTGGGCCGTTCGCCAGCCCAGCCTGCAGCGGATCCTCGGCGGTGGCGAGAACGACCAGCTCAAGGAACGCGGCCGTCTTGGCAGCGACATCGGCCGCCTCGTCAGCGCGGGCCTGCTCAAGGTCGCCACGCGCTTCCAGCTCGAGCGGCTCGAGCGCACGGCGGACGGCCTGGTCGCCACCAGCGGCGACGTCGCCCTCGACGCCGTCGACGAGATCGTCGCCGTCACCGGCTTCCGCCCGGAACTCGGCCTGCTTTCGGAGCTGCGCATCGCGCTCGACCCCGGCACGCAGAGCCCGAGCGTACTCGCCCCGCTGATCGACCCGAACCTGCACAGTTGCGGCAGCGTGCGTCCGCATGGTGCGGTCGAGCTGAGCCACCCGGATCCGAATTTCTACATCGTCGGCATGAAGAGCTACGGGCGTGCGCCGACCTTCCTCCTGCTGACCGGCTACGAGCAGGTGCGCTCGGTGGTCGCGGCGATCGCCGGCGACTGGGATGCGGCCCGCCGCGTCGAACTCGTATTGCCGGAAACCGGCGTGTGCATCACCCAGTTCGCCGACGAGGACGAAAGCGCCACGGCGTGCAGCAGCGGAAGTTGCGCGGTCGCCTCCGGGCCTTCCGTGCATGCCACGCAGGCGGCGGCCATGGACGCGCTGGTGCCGACTGCGGCAAGCTCCTGCTGCAACGCCGGCACACTGCCGGGCACGCATGAGGCAGGGCGCATGGCGGCGATCGCGGAGGACACGGCATCCTGCTGCGGCGGTCCCGCCAGGTCCGACGCGGCGGCCTGCTGCTTGCAGGACGAGCTCGCCAGGGTGGCCGGCGCAACCGGTTGTGGCTGCAGCGCGCCGACCGTCCCCGCCGCACCCGTTCGCCGCACCGCCTGCTGTGGCTGAGACCAGTCAATGAGTCCGCAACGCCAGGCGGTGTGGCTGCTCGGCGTCTGCCAGTGCGTCTGCTGGGGCGTGCTCTACTACGGCTTCTCGGTGCTGCTGGTACCGATGGAACAGGAGCTCGGCCTGTCGCGCACGACCGTGGCCGGGGCGTTTTCGCTGGGCCTGCTGGCCATGGCGCTTGCGGCTCCGCTGGTCGGCAAGGCATTCGACCGCGGCCACGGCGCGCTCATGACCCAGGCGAGCGCGCTGCTCGCCGCCGCGGGACTCGTGCTCGCTTCGCGGGCGGAAGGCGCAGCCAGTCTCTACGCCGCGTGGCTCATGCTCGGCATGGCGATGGCCGCGCTGCTCTACGAGGCGGCCTTCGCCCTGGTCATCCGCGCCATCGCCGATCCGTTCGAGCGGCTGCGGGGGCTGGCGGCCATTACCGTGGTCGGCGGCCTGGCGAGCACCGTGTTCCTGCCCCTGCTGGCTGCCGTGACCGAGCGCTGCGGATGGCGCGTCGCCGAGCTTGCCGGCGCGGCGGCAATACTCATCGCTGCCTGGATCATGCAGCGTCGCGTCCTGCCGGTGCTGTCCGATCGAAGCGCACCGGTCGCACGACCGGCGCCGGCGCGGGCACCGGCAACCGCGCATTTCTTCCCGCTGCTGGCCGTATTCACCAGCAGCACGGTCGCGGCGATGGGCCTGACCACCCTGCTCATCCCGTTGCTGCTCTCGCGCGGCGCGTCGCCGACCGAGGCCGCCAGCGTGCTGGCGATGCTCGGCGTGACCCAGTTGCCGGGGCGCATCTGGATCCTGCGTGGCGGACGGCAACCTGCGACGCAGACGCTCGCCTCGCTGCCGCTCGTGCTCCAGGGCGCGGGGCTCGGCGGCGTCGCGCTCGCGCCCACGGCCTTGATCGCCGCCTTCGGCGTGGCCGTATTCGGCCTCGGCGCGGGCTTGCATACGCTGGCCCGGCCGTGGCTCGTGCAGCGCATCTACGGGGTCCGCCATGCCGGATACTGGAACGGCCGGATTGCGCTGGTGCAGGGATTCGGTCGCGCCATCGGCCCGCTTGCCGTCGTCGCCCTGGCGGCCTGGGCGGGAACGGGCGCCGTGCTGGCGGGACTGGGCCTGTCCCTGCTCGGCCTCGTGCCGCTGGCGCACCGGATGAGCCACGCGGTCCCTGCAGCGGCGCCCGATGATGCGCCGCAGGCGTCGCCGGCAGGCGCCACGGAGCGCTGAAGTTCGTCGATCGCGCAGGCCCGGAGGGTTCGGATCGACGCGCACAAAAAACCCCGCTTGCGGCGGGGTTTCTTGTTGCAGCGGGTCTGGCTGGCCCTGGATTGTTCCGGTCGGCCGCCTTGACCTTGGTTTGGCAGCCCCGGATGGATTCGAACCACCGAATGCCTGAGTCAGAGTCAGGTGCCTTACCGCTTGGCGACGGGGCTATGGGCTGATTAGCGCTTCGAGTACTGGGTTGCGCGACGTGCCTTGTGCAGGCCGATCTTCTTGCGCTCGACTTCGCGGGCGTCGCGGGTCATGAATCCGGCCTTGCGCAGCGGCGACTTCAGGCTTTCATCGTACTCCACCAGGGCGCGGGCGATGCCGAGGCGGATGGCGCCGGCCTGGCCGGTGGTGCCGCCGCCGGCGACACTGACCAGCACGTCGAACTTCTCGGTCGCGTCAACGAGCTGCAGCGGCTGGCGCACGATCATGCGCGCGGTTTCGCGGCCGAAGAATTCGTCGAGGGCCTTGCCGTTGACGGTGATCGCGCCGCTGCCCTTGCGCAGGTAAACGCGCGCTGCGGAGGATTTGCGTCGGCCGGTGCCGTAGTTCTGCTGGAGTGTAGCCATGTCAGTTGGTCTGCTCTTGGTGAAGAGTCCACGCGGGAAACTGCGGTTCCCTGCGCGGCATTACGTGGTGAAGATCAGATATCCAGCACCTGCGGCTGCTGGGCCGCGTGCGGATGGTTGGGGCCGGCGTAGACCTTGAGCTTGCGATACATCGCACGGCCCAGCGGGTTCTTCGGCAGCATGCCCTTGACGGCGATCTCGATGACGCGCTCCGGATGGGTCGCGAGCATGTCCTTGAGCGAGGTCGTCTTCAGGTTGCCGACGTGGCCGGTGAAGCGGTGGTAGTTCTTGTCATTCAGCTTGTTGCCGGTGACCGCGATCTTCTCGGCGTTGACGACGACGAGGAAATCCCCGGTGTCGACGTGGGTCGTGAAGATCGGCTTGTGCTTGCCCTTCAGGCGGCGTGCAAGTTCGGTCGACAGACGGCCCAGCGTCTTGTTGGTCGCGTCGACTAGGAACCAGTCGCGCTTGACGCTTTCTGGCTTGGCGCTGATCGTCTTCATATCAAAACCTTGAATGCCCATGACGGGCTGGATGCGGCGAAAGGCGCGGGAGAATATAGGAAGCTCCCGTGCCACGCAAGTCCGCGCGCTCTTTTCCGGTCGAGCGCGGCGAGCCGTGAATGATAGCATCAACGCATGGCCGATACGACCCATGGGCAGTCAGACAGCACGATAGAGGCCCTGGCCGACCAGTGCGTCATGTGCGGCCTGTGCCTGCCGCACTGCCCGACCTACCACCTCGACCGCCACGAAGCCGAGTCGCCGCGCGGGCGCATCGCGCTGGCGCGACAAATTGCCCGCGGAGCCCTGGCTCCGTCGGCCGCGGCCATCGCCCACCTCGATCATTGCCTGGGCTGCCTGTCCTGCCAGGCGGTCTGCCCCTCCGGCGTGCGCTACGGGGAGATCCTCGTGCAGACCCGGGCCCTGATCGCGCCGATGCGCAGCGATCAGCGCCTGCCGCGCTGGCTGACCGGGCCAGTGGCGTTGCGCAGGCTGGCCGGCCTCGCCGCCGCCCTGCGCGCCGATCGCTGGCTGCCCGGGCTCGCCCGCCTGCTGCCGCCAGGCTCGCTGCTGCGCCGCCTCGCCAGCGAAGTGCCGGCCGCGCCGGTGCCGTCCCGCGCTTCATGCCCGGCGGGCACCGGGGTCACGCGGTCGCCTGGTCCTGTTTCCGGGCTGCGTGGCCAGCGTCTTCGATCGCGACACCCTGGCGGCGGGGCGCATCCTGCTCGAGGCCCTCGGCTACACGGTGGTCGAACCTGCCGGGGCGGTCTGCTGCGGCGCGCTGGCCCTGCATGCCGGCGATTCGGCCGCCGCGGCGGCGACCGCGCAGGCCACCGCGGCGGCGCTGCGTGACTGCGAGGCCGCCACCGTGCTGGTCAGCGCCTCGGGCTGCCTCGGCAGCCTGCGCGACCACACGCTGGCCGGAAGCGCCCTGCAGGTCGCCGACATCCTCGGTTTCCTCGCCACCGATGACGCGCTGGACACGCTGCGTTTCCGGCCGCTGGCGCAACGCGCGGCCCTGCACCTGCCCTGCACGCAGGTCAGTGTCGGCAGCGGCGGCGCGCCGGTGCGCGCACTGCTCGGCAGGATTCCGGGCCTGCAGCTGCTCGACCTGCCGGCGCAGCCGGGCTGCTGCGGCGCGGCGGGCAGCTATTTCATCGAACAGGCCGAACGCGCCGATCGCCTGCGCAGCGAAAAGCTCGACCAGGCAAGGGCCCTGGCGCCGGATCTGCTGCTGACCACCAATATCGGCTGCCGCCTGTTCCTCGGCAATGGACTGCGCCAGCGAAAATCGCCGATTCCCGTGCTGCATCCGCTTGCCTTGCTCGCGCGCCAGCTGGAAACTGCATCCCCATGACTCCACGCCCGCTCTCCCGCCTTGATCGCGTGCTCGTCGAAATCGAGCGCGCCCTCGGCACGGCCCTCGATCCGCGGCCGCCGGCGGCCCGACCTTCGCCGGCCAGCGGCGTCGCCGAGCACGACCTCGACGACGACGAACGCCGCCACGCCGGCGGCCTGATGCGGGTCAATCACGTCGGCGAGGTCTGCGCGCAGGCGCTCTATTCGGGCCAGGCGGCCGTGGCCCGCGATGCGCAGGTGCGCCGTCAGCTGCTCGAAGCGGCCGCCGAGGAAACCGACCATCTGGCCTGGTGCGGCGAACGCCTGCACGAACTCGGCGACCGCCCCAGCCTGCTCAATCCGCTCTGGTACGGCGGCGCCTATGCGATCGGCGCCGTGGCCGGGCTGGTCAGCGATCGCCTGAGCCTGGGTTTCGTGGTCGAGACAGAGCGCCAGGTAGAGGCCCACCTGCAAGGGCACCTGGGCAAGCTGCCGGCCAGTGATGCGCGCAGCCGCGCGATCGTCGCGCAGATGAAGGACGACGAGGCGCGCCATGCCGAGCTGGCCCAGGCCGCCGGCGGCATCGACCTGCCCGCGCCGGTCAAGGGCGCGATGCGCTTCGCCGCCAACGTCATGCGCGCAGTCGCCTACCGGATCTAGGCGGATCGGGAATGGGGAATGGGGAATGGCAATAGCCTGAACCCGGCACACCCGTGCCGGCGAAGGCCAGAATTCCGTGGCTGGGTGACACAGGGGGCTGGATGACCAGCCCTCCGGCTGTTGTAAAGCGCTTCCGGCTTGCGCCGGGATGACGGGCGAATAGCGCGCGGCTCCCCGCTTTGCCTATTCCCTATTCCCCATTCCCCATTCCCCATTCCCCATTCCCGGCCCTCAGGTCAGATTGCGGCCGTGGAACAGCTCCTCGATCTCGCGGCGCAGCAGGGCGCCGATGCGCTGGCGCTCCTTGAACGAAAGATCGTCGGAGTGCGCCTCGAACAGGTAGGTATCGAGGTCGAAGTCCTTGATGTGCATCTTCGTGTGGAACATGTTTTCCTGGTACACGTTGACGTCGAACATCTCGTACTTCTGGCGGATGTGCTTGGCCAGGTATTCCTGCACCGAATTGATGCGGTGGTCCATGTAATGCTTGCGGCCCTTCACGTCGCGGGTGAAGCCACGCACGCGGTAGTCGACGATGACGATGTCCGACTCGAAGCTGTCGATCAGGAAGTTGAGCGCCTTCAGCGGCGAGATGACGCCGCAGGTGGCCACGTCGATATCCGCGCGGAAGGTCGCGATGCCGTTGTGCGGATGCGTTTCCGGATAGGTGTGGACGGTGATGTGGCTCTTGTCCAGGTGCGCGACCACCGCGCCCGAGATCGTGTCGCGGCCAAGCCGCTCGACCACCGGTTCCTCGGAGATCAGGATCGTCACGCTGGCGCCCTGCGGATCGTAGTCCTGGCGCGCGACATTGAGGATGTTGGCGCCGATGATGTCGGCCACGTCGGTCAGGATCGTGGTCAGGCGCTCGGCGTTGTAGGCCTCGTCGATGTACTCGATGTAGCGCTGGCGCTGATCCTCGGATACCGCGTAGCAGATATCGTAGATGTTGAAGCTGAGCGCCTTGGTGAGGTTGTTGAAGCCTTGCAGACGCAAGCGGGGAATGGGTTTTACCACCGTGAATTCCTCTAGCCCGGACCCCGGGGAAACGGCGCGCATTATGGGCCAATCGGGGGGGTGATTAAACCCGCCGCTGCAGATCGCATTTAGCCGTCGGCGGGTTTCGACATGCCGGATTGCATATGTAACGATTCTTTTGTCGAACGAACCTGGTGCCTGGCCGGCCTGCTTGCGGGCGTGCCGGCGCAGCCGCGCAAGCCCCGGCGGGGCCTCGTGGCGGCGCCGCGGCGGTGGTCCGGCGCCTGATCTGTCCATCGATCGATCTGCGGCCTTCCGACACCTGACGCCCAATATGCAATAAGATTGTTCACAGACGGCGAATCAGGGGCGCAGTCGATGGAAATTTCCAGTCGCATATGTCCTGCGTGTGCGGCGTCTTGGGAGATGCTCGCGTGAAAATGGCCGACTTTCGTTACACCCTGCAGCGCAATGTTTCCAAGGTGCAGGCTCCGCCTTCGTTGATCCCGGACCGGGCAGCGATGGAGAAATTCCTCGGCATGTGCCATCGCCGCAGGTATCCGAACAAGACAGCGATCATCCGCCCCGGCGATTCGGCGAACATCCTCTATTACGTGATCGAAGGATCGCTGACCGTATCCTCGGAGGACGAGGAAGGGCGTGAGCTTATCCTCACCTACCTCAACCGCGGCGAGTTCATCGGCGAGATGGGCATCTTCGTCGAGACACCGCGCCGCGAAGTGATGGTGCGCACGCGCACGCCCTGCGAACTGGCCGAGATCGGCTACGAACGCATGTTCAACCTGTTCGAAGGCGCGCTGCGCGACGAATGCCCGAAGATCCTGTTCGCGATCGGCTCGCAACTGACCAACCGCCTGCTGCACACCAGCCGCAAGGTCAGCCGCCTGGCATTCATGGATGTCACCGGACGCGTCGGCAAAACCCTTATCGACCTGACCAACGAGCCCGACGCGATGACCCATCCGCTCGGCACCCAGATCCGCATTTCGCGCCAGGAAATCAGCCGCATCGTCGGCTGCTCGAGGGAAATGGTCGGGCGCGTGCTCAAGCAGCTTGAAGAGCAGCGCATGATCGATGTCTCGGGCAAGACCATCGTCGTGCTCGGCAAGCGCGCGGATCCGCTCTAGCAGGCGTGGACGTCCCGCCCGCTGCGGGACGCATCAGAACCAGTCGACCCGCCGCACCGGCCGGCCGAGTGCGCGCTCGACGCGCTTGCAGGTACCGGCATCGGCATTGACCAGCACCGGCTCGGCCGCCCCCTTCAACATCGGAATGTCGCGCGAGGAATCGCTGTAGGCAATGGCCCAGGGTTCGCCGATGCCATGGCCGGCTATCTGGCGCGGCTTGCAGCGACCGACGTTGTGCACCTTGCGTCGCATCCCGAGCCGTCCGTCCTGCAACTGCGAGGCGATGCATTCGATGCCGTGCAATCCGATCGCATCGAAGATCGCGCGCACCAGGTTCTCCTCGCAGCCGGTCACGATGATCACGCGATCGCCGGCTGCAACATGCCGGCGCATGGCGCTGATGCCGTCGCGAATGAAAATGCGCGGGCGTTGCACGAGGTCGCCGGCGAACGCGCGCGCCAGCTCACGGTAGCGCGGCGTGCGCACGCCGAGCAGGCTGATGCGAATGAATACTCCGGCCACCCACGTGCGCCGGGAGCGGATCGCGGATATCGGCAACAGCACTGGCATCGCCGCCAGCGCCATCAGCAGGCGCCATCCGGAATGCAGCAGTCGCGAGCGGATGAATCGCGTGTAGGCATCACCACGCATCAGCACGCCGTCGAAGTCGAACAACACGACGCGCTGCGCAGTGTGCGCCGCAGGCCCGTCCGCGGCGTTTTTCGGCGAGCCGTCCATCAGTCCGGGAAAAACAGCCGCTGCAATGCGACGCCCGGATCGGCGGCGCGCATGAAGGCCTCGCCGACGAGGAAGGCATCGATGCCGGCAGCGCGCAGTTGCGCGACTTCGGCAGCGCTGGCGATGCCGCTCTCGGCCACCAGGATGCGTTCGGCCGGGGCCAGCGCACGCAGGCGCAGCGAGGTCTCCAGCGACACCTCGAAGGTGCGCAGGTTGCGGTTGTTGACGCCGATCAGCGGTGCCGGCACGTCGAGCGCGCGTTCGAGCTCATCCTCGTCGTGCACTTCGACGAGCACGTCGAGATCGAGCTCGGCGGCGAGCAGGCTCAGTTCGAGCAGGCGCTCGTCATCGAGGGCAGCGGCGATCAGCAGGATGCAGTCGGCGCCGATCGCGCGCGCCTCGTAGACCTGCCACGGATCGATCGTGAAGTCCTTGCGCAGCACCGGCAGCGTGCAGGCGTCACGCGCCTGGCGCAGGTAGGCCTCGCTGCCCTGGAAGAAGTCGGCATCGGTCAGCACGGACAGGCAGGCGGCACCGCCCTGCTCGTAGCTCCGCGCGATGGCCGCCGGATCGAAATCGGCGCGGATCACGCCCTTGCTCGGACTGGCCTTCTTGACCTCGGCGATTACCGCTGGCAGGCCCGCCGCGATCTTCGATTCGATCGCACTTGCGAAGCCGCGCGTGTCGGGCAGGCCGGCGACGCGCGCGACCAGTTCCGCCAGGGGCACGGCGGCGCTGCGCTCGGCGATCTCCTCGACCTTGCGTGCGAGGATGCGATCCAGGATGTCACTCATTGGTTTCCCATAACTCTCGAATGAATACATGTAGGAAGCGGCTTCAGCCGCGATGCCCCTGCTTCTGATGCCCAACGAAGAGCATCGCCCCTGAAGGGCCCTCCTACAGGGGTTTGCTGCCGGCCAATCGCCGCGTCGTGCGCACGAATTCATCAAGCCTGGCGCGCGCCGCACCGCTGTCCAGCGCGCCGCGTGCCTGCACGATGCCCTCGCCGATCGACGCGGCCGCATTGGCGGCGTAGAGGGCCGCACCGGCATTCAGGGTGACGATGTCGCGAGCCACGCCCGGCGTATTGTCCAGCGCTTCGAGCACGCGCGCGCGCGATTCGTCGGCATCGTTGACGCGCAGCTGCATGCCCGAGGCCATCGCGAAGCCGAACTCCTCGGGATGCACCTCGTATTCGCGAATGGCGCCGTCGCGCAGCTCGCCGACCAGGGTGGCCGCGCCGAGCGAGATCTCGTCCATGCCGTCCTTGCCCCAGACCACGAGGGCGTGCTTCGCGCCGAGCTGCTTGAGCACGCGCACGAGGATGCCGACCAGGTCCGGGTGGAACACGCCGAGCAGGATGTTCGGCGCCCCGGCCGGATTGGTCAGCGGCCCGAGGATGTTGAAGATCGTGCGCACGCCCATTTCCCTGCGTACCGGCGCGACCGCCTTCATCGCCGGGTGGTGGATCGGGGCGAACATGAAGCCGATGCCGACCTGCTCGATGCAGGCGGCGACCTGGTCCGGCTGGAAGTTCGATCGCCGCACCGAGCGCCTCGAGCACATCGGCGCTGCCGGACTTCGAGGAGACGCTGCGGTTGCCGTGCTTGGCGACGCGCGCGCCGGCCGCCGCGACGACGAACATCGCCGCGGTGGAGATGTTGAAGCTGTTGCCACCGTCGCCACCGGTGCCGACGATGTCGACGAAGTTGTGGCGATCGGCCACGCGCACCGGCGCCGCCAGCTCGCGCATGACTTCCGCCGCGGCGCTGATCTCGCCGATGCTTTCCTTCTTCACGCGCAGCCCGGTCAGGATCGCCGCGATCATCGCGTCGGACACTTCGCCACGCATGATCTGGCGCATCAGCTCGATCATCTCGTCATGGAAGATCTCGCGGTGCTCGATCGTGCGCTGCAGGGCTTGTTGGGGCGTGAACGTCATGGCTGGTCCGCATCGAAGGGTTCTTTTGTAGGAGCGCCTTCAGGCGCGATGCCCTTCTTCTGATGAATTCGCCTAACAGCATCGCGCCTGAAGGCGCTCCTACAAATGCATTGGCAACGGCAATGGCTGTCGTTCATCGCTCTAGAAAATTGCGCAGCAGGGCGTGGCCGTGCTGGGTCAGGATCGACTCCGGATGGAACTGCACGCCCTCGACGGCCAGCTCGCGATGCCGGAAGCCCATGATCTCATCGCGGCTGCCATCGGCGTTCTCGGTCCACGCGGTGACTTCGAGGCAATCGGGCAGGGTTTCCATCTCGACCACCAGCGAATGGTAGCGGGTCGCCTCGAACGGATTCGGCAGGTCGCGGAACACGCCCCGGCCGGTGTGGTGGATCAGCGAGGTCTTGCCGTGCATGATCTGGCGCGCGCGCACCACCTTGCCGCCGAAGGCCTGGCCGATGGCCTGGTGGCCAAGACAGACCCCGAAGATCGGCACGCTGCCGGATAGCTCCGCCAGCAAGGCCAGCGAGACACCGGCTTCGTTGGGCGTGCATGGACCCGGCGAGATGACGATGCTGGTCGGCTTCAGTTCGGCGATCTGCGCCGCCGACAGCTCGTCGTTGCGCACGACTTTCACGTCCTCGCCCAACTCGCCCAGATACTGAACGAGGTTGAAGGTGAAGCTGTCGTAGTTGTCGATCATCAGGAGCATCGGCAGCCGCATTCCATGTTGTGAAATGGTGCCCGCGGCAGCGCGTCGATGCCACGATCGTCGCAGACGCCGGTGCGGGGGCCGCGAATTGTGCCCTATCAGGACCGGCTGCATGCTCGGTGCGTTGCCGGCAAACCGGTCAGGGCGCGGTGCCGGCTCCGGCCACGAGATTCGACTCCGGCGCGTCGGATTCCTCGCCGAGCACGACGATCTTGACCCGACGGTTGCGGTTGCGGCCCTCGACGGTGGCGTTGTCGGCATCCGGGTGGAACTCGCCGAGGCCGAGGATCGCGAGCTTGTGCGGGTCGATGCCGGTATCGGCGAACAGGCGTGCCACGCTGGCCGCGCGCGCGGCCGAAAGTTCCCAGTTGGAGGGAAACTGAATCGTGTTGATCGCCACGTTGTCGGTGTGCCCTTCGATGCGCAGGCTGTTGGGAAAGCCTCCCAGCGTGATCCCCAGCCGTTCGATGATCGGCACCGCATCGGGCGAGAGCACCGCGACGCCACTGGGGAACAGGATGTCGGTGCGGATCTCGACTTCCAGCCAGGTGCGATACCGTCGCACGACGACCAGGTTCTCGTCGATCAGGTTCTGCAACGCTTCCTCGACCTCGCGCGCGATGCGTTCGAGCCCGGCCCTGGCCTCGGCCTCCTTGGTCGCGTTGGTGTCGATGGTGACCTGCGATGTGATTGGCCCTTCCGGCAAGGCCAGTGGCGCGGGTACCGCCAGCGGCTGCATGACCGGCGCCGGCGCGCTGTTCAGATCGAGTGCCGCGGGCTTCGGTGCCGAGGATGGCTGCTCGCCGACCTGGATCGGATCGATCGTCTTCGGCGATCCGTTGAAGGCGGCCTCGAGGGACTTCGAAAGCACGCGATACTTGCCCTCGTTGAGCGAGGACACCGCATACATGACCACGAAGAAAGCCAGCAGCAGGGTCACCAGGTCGCCATAGGGGATCGCCCAGGCCTCGTGGTTCTGGTGTTCCTCGTGTTCGACCTTTTTCTTGCGTCCGGCCATGTCAGTGCACGTACCCGCGCAACTTCGATTCGATGTTGCGCGGATTCTCGCCTTCGGCGATCGCCGCGATCCCTTCGACCATCATCTCGCGCTCGCGGGCCTGGTCGTTGACGACCAGCTTGAGCTTGTTGGCCATCGGCAACAGCAGCAGGTTGGCAAGGCCGATGCCATAGACGGTCGAGACGAACGCGCCGGCGATGCCCGGGCCGAGCTTGCTCGGATCGGCAAGGTTCTGCATGACCGCCATCAGGCCGAGCACGGCGCCGATGATGCCCATGGTCGGCGCGTAGATGCCGGCGGCCTCGAAGACCTTGGCCGAGAGCATGTCGCCGTGCTTCTTGGCGTCGACCTCGACGCCGAGGATGCCGCGGATGTTGTCCGGCTCGGTGCCGTCGACGAGCAGCTGCAGGCCCTTCTTGATCATCGGATCCGGCTCGGCTTCGACCTGCGGCTCGAGTCCGAGCAGGCCCTGGCGGCGGGCGGTCTCGCTCCAGCTGATGATCTTCTTGAGCTGTTCCTCGAAATCCTGCGGCGGCGGCTTGAACAGCCATTTCAGCATGCCCAGGCCGCGCGAAAGGATCGGCGCCGGCGTCTGCACCATGATCGCCGAACTGGTGCCGACGAAGACGACGATCAGGGCCGCGCCGCTCCACAGCGCGTGGATTCCCGCGCCCTTGAGCACGGCGCCGGTCATGACCACGACGAAGGCCAGGACGACGCCGATGGTGGTCAGTTTCTGCATCGCCTCAGGCTCCGTCGCGCCAGTCGCCCAGGCGCGTACGCAGGCGCACCAGCGCCTGCCCGTGCAGCTGGCAGACCCGCGATTCGCTGACTCCTAGCACTTCACCAATCTCCTTGAGGTTCAATTCTTCGTTGTAGTAGAGCGACATCATCAGTTGTTCGCGTTCCGGCAGCGCCGCGATCGCCGTGGCCAGCGCCTGGCGCCGGCCGCCATCCTCGAAGCGCACCTGCGGTTGCGCCTGCTCGTCGTCCGCGACGTCGAAGGACATCGATTCGCCATCGTCGTCCTCGGCATTGAGGCTGAGCACGCGCGAACGGCTCGCGTCGTCCATGATCTGCGCGTATTCCTCGCGGGAGATGCCGAGGCGTTTCACGATCTCGCCTTCTTCCGCCTCGCGACCGGTTTCCGCCTCGATCGCGCGCATGGCATCCATCACCTCGCGCAGCCGCCGGTAAACCGAACGCGGCGTCCAGTCGGTGCGCCGCATCTCGTCGAGCATCGCGCCACGGATGCGCAGGCTCGCGAAAGCCTCGAAACTCGAATTGCGCGATGGCACGTAATTCCTTGCTGCCTCCAGCAGCCCGATCATCCCGGCCTGGATCAGGTCGCCGATTTCCACGCTCGCCGGCAACCTGGCCTTCAGGTGCCATGCGATGCGCTTGACCATCGCGCTGTGCCGATGCACGAGCTCATCGGCGCCACCGCGCTGGACTTGCTGGTACAGGCCGGCACTCGGCGAATTCACTGACCTGCTCCGGAAACGGCCGGAATCCGGCCATTGCGCTCGACGAAGAACTCCAGGTGGCCCGATACACCGGTGCCGCCTTCCCACTTATCGGCAAGCTGGGCCAGATTCTTGAATGCCAATGCCGAGCGACTGGCCGGATAGGCGTCGACCACGGTCATCTGGCGGCGCACGGCGCGCTGCAGGTAGTAGTCGTCCGGGATGGCGCCACCGAAATCGAGGGTCACGTCGAGGAAGCGGTCGGTCACGCGCACGATCTTCGAATAGAGGTCGCGGCCGTGCTGCATGGTCGGCACGCGATTGGTGATGATGTGGAAGCGCTGCACGCCGAATTCACGGCTGAGCACCTTGATCAGCGCGTAGGCATCGGTGATCGAGGCCGGATCGTCGCAGATGACCACGGCCACTTCCTGCGCCGCCGAGCAGAACATCGTCACCGTGTCGGCGATGCCGGCGCCGGTATCGATGATCAAGGCGTCGAGCGGTTCGCCGTAGTCGCAGAAGGCGCGGATAAGGCCGGCGTTCTCGGTCGGCGTCAGCTGGGCCATGCGCCGCGTTCCCGAAGTCGCCGGGACGATGCGCAGGCCGTGCGGCCCTTCGAGGATCAGGTCCTCGATGCTGCAATCCCCGTTGAGCAGGTGGGACAGGTTGTAGGCCGGCTGCAAGCCGAGCATGACGTCGACATTGGCCAGGCCGAGGTCGGCATCGAGGAGCAGGACGCGCTTCCCGGTGGCTGCCATCGCCGTGGCCAGGTTGACGCTGACGCAGGTCTTGCCTACGCCGCCCTTGCCGCTGGTGACGGCAATGACCTTGACCGGACGTGGGGTATTGGATTGTTGCAGGGCGCTGGCTTGGTTCATGGCTTCAGGTTGGCCTTCTGGGTTCATGCGAGGGCGACGGCGGTGCGACCGAATCGGTCCGCCAGTTGCAGTTCGTCGACGGTTGCGCTGGCGGTCGGGTTGGCCAGCCGGCAAACCATTCGACGCGCATCGGCGACGGCGATGTCCTGGGGCACGCGCTGGCCGTCGGTGGTGTAGTGCAGGGCCAGCGCGTTGCGGATCAGCACCGATATGGACGGGCCGAGCGAAGGTGTTTCGTCGAGCTTGGTCAGCACGCAGCCATCGGGGTCGAGCGCCGAATAGGTGCGCAGGCTCTCCTCGAGCGCCGCGGCCTGCGTATTGGCCGGCAGGACCAGCAGGCTGCGCACGCGCCCGGCGTTCGCACGCAGGGTGTCGAGCAGCGCTACCAGGCGCTCGTCGCGATGGTTCATTCCGGGGGTGTCGATGAGGACGACGCGGGTATCGGCCAGGTGCACGAGCAGCTTGCCGAGCTCGGCGCTGTTGCGCGCCTGGTAGCTGGCCACGCCCAGCAGGCGCCCGTACTGGGTGAGCTGGTCCTGGGCGCCGATCCGGTAGTCGTCCGTGCAGATCAGCGCGACCTGGCTGTGGCCGTGCTTCTCGGCGACGCGCGCGGCCAGCTTGGCGATCGTCGTCGTCTTGCCGGCACCGGTCGGGCCGACCAGGGCGATGGCGCCGCCGTGCTCGACGAAATCCTTGCCGCCAATGGTCAGGCGCCGCGAGAGCAGGCCCAGCGGCAGGTAGCGCGACTGCTCGGCGGTCATGTCGTCCGGCAGGTCCTCGAGGATGTCGGTGGCGACATCGGCCTCGATGCCGAGCCGGGTCAGGTCGCGCAGGACCTGGGTGCGCAGCGGCTGGCGCCGGTCCAGCGCATTCCAGGCCAGGCTGGAAAGCTGTGCCTCGAGGAGCTGGCGCAGCTGGGTCATCTCGCGCTGCATGCGCTGGTAGGTGGCATCGCTTGGCGCGGCGGGGCCATGCGCGCGCACCGCGGCGGCCGGAGCGGCCGGGGCGGCATGGCTGGCTGCCGGTGCGGCGGCGACCTCGCCGGAATCCCGGCGCGCCTGTTCCGCGGCAACGCGGGCCTGGCCCTTGCGCGGCAGGGTCCGCTGCATGAGCAGGCGCGCGGCCTCGTCGGCCGGAACGTGCGCCGGGGCGGGTTCGCGCACGGCAACCGGATCCTGGCTGGCAGCCTTCGCCGCGGGCGGCGTGGCCGGCTTGCGCGCATGCACGACCGGCGCCTGCGGCGCGGGTGCGGCATTGCGCATCTGCGAGACGGCCTGGCGCACGAGCGCCTCGTCGTAGTCGATGGCGGCGATGATCTCGTTCATGCCGTCGACACGACGCGAAGACAGGATCACGGCATCGGGGCCCTGGTCCTCCCTCACCTTCTGCATGGCCTGACGCATGTCGGGCGCGGTGTAACGTTTGATCTTCATGCAACCTCCAGCGGTCGCGTCATGTCTTCAACGGTTTTTGTCTTCATCGACCCAAGCTCGCCACTAACCGCACCTGGCGGTTGTCCGGAACCTCGTTGTAGGCGAGCACGCGGAGTCCTGGGGCTGCCTGTTGCACAAACCTCGCCAACCACGGTCGCAGGGCCGGCGAAGTAAGCAGGACGGCCGGTTCGCCGGCCATTTCCTGGCGTCGCGTCGCATCGGCGGCGCTCTTTTGCAGGCGTTCCGCCAGGCCAGGCTCCAGCGCCGCGCTGGTTGGCGTGGCGCCCTGCAGGGATTGCACGAGGATCTGCTCGAGATCCGGCGCCAGGGTCACCACCGGCAGCTCGGCACCGAATCCGCCGATGTCCTGGACGATCTGGCGACCCAGCGCGACGCGCACGGCGGCGGTCAATACGTCGGGATCCTGACTCTGCCCGGCGCGCTCCGCCAAAGTTTCGACGATGCTGCGCATGTTGCGGATCGGCACGCGCTCGGCGAGCAGGTTCTGCAGGACCTTGACCACGATGCCGAGCGAAAGCCGCTTCGGCACCAGGTCCTCGACCAGCTTCGGCACGCTCTGGGCGAGGCGGTCGAGCAACTGCTGGGCTTCCTCGTGGCCGATCAGTTCGTGCGCGTGGGTCTGCAGCAGGTGGCTGAGGTGGGTAGCCGCGACCGTGGCCGGATCGACCACCGTGTAGCCGAGCGTCTGCGCGTGGTCGCGCGTGCCCGGCTCGATCCACAGGGCCTCGAGGCCAAACGCCGGATCGCGCGTGGGGATGCCCATCACGCTGCCGTGCACGCTGCCCGGATTGATCGCGAGCAGGCGGTCCGGGTGGAGCTCGGCTTCGCCGACAGGCACGCCGAGCAGGGTAATGCGGTAGGCGCCCGGGGCAAGATCGAGGTTGTCACGGATATGCACGGGCGGCACGAGGAAACCGAGGTCCTGCGAGAGCTTGCGGCGTACCGCCTTGATCCGGCCCATCAGTTCGCCGCCCTGGTTGCGGTCGACCAGGGCGATCAGCCGATAGCCGACTTCGAGGCCGATGACGTCCACCGCGCTGACATCCTCCCAGCCGATTTCCGCCGCCTCGCCCTTGGCTTCGATGGCCGCCGCCGGCGCCGCCGCCTGCTCGCGCGCCGCCGTGCGGCGCTTGCCGAGCATCCAGGCCGCGCCACTGCAGATCGCGCCGAACAGCAGGAAGGCCGCGTTCGGCATGCCCGGGACCAGGCCGATCAGGATCAGCACCACGCCGGTCACGCCGAGCGCCTTGGGCTGGCTGAAGATCTGGCCGACGACCTGCTTGCCCATGTCGGTGGACCGCGAAACGCGGGTGACGATGATGGCGGTGGCGATCGACAGCATGATCGCCGGCACCTGGGCGACCAGGCCGTCGCCGATCGCGAGCACGGTATAGGACTTTGCCGCCAGTCCGGCCGACAGGCCATGCTGGAAGACGCCGATGACGAAGCCGCCGATCACGTTGATGAAGAGGATCAGGATGCCGGCGATGGCGTCGCCGCGGACGAACTTGCTGGCACCGTCCATGGAGCCGTAGAAATCCGCTTCCTCGCGCACTTCCTGGCGCCGCTCGCGGGCCTGCTCGGGCGTGATCAGGCCCGCGTTGAGGTCGGCGTCGATGGCCATCTGGCGGCCGGGCAGCGAATCGAGGGTGAAGCGCGCGGTGACTTCGGAGACGCGCGTCGCGCCCTTGGTGATGACGACGAAATTGATGATCGTGAGGATGGCGAAGACGACGAAGCCGACGGCGAAGTTGCCGCCGATGACGAATTCGCCGAAGGCCTCGATGACCTTGCCCGCCGAGCCGTGGCCGCCATGGCCGTTCATCAGCACGACGCGGGTCGAGGCCACGTTCAGGGCCAGGCGCAGCAGGGTCGCCATCAGCACGACGGTCGGAAACGCGCCGAATTCCAGGGGGCGCATCACGTAGACCACGGCCAGCAGGATGACCAGCGACAACGCGATGTTGAAGCTGAACAGCATGTCGAGCAGGAACGGCGGCAGCGGCAGCATCATCATCGCCAGCGCGAGCAGGACGATGATCGGCGCGCCTATGCCGCGGCGTCCGGCATATTTCATGGATTCGAAGAAGGTGGTGGCGGTGGACACGTCGGCTATCCCTGGTTCAATGGCGGTTCGGTGGATCGGACAAGGCCGGGTCGACCTCGGGATTCGGCTTTTCCGGGTCCGGCGCGCTGCCGTCGGCGGCCTGCCTCAGCTGGTACACATAGGCGAGCACCTGGGCCACCGCGACATACAGCGCCGAGGGAATTTCGCGGCCGACCTCGCCGTTGCGGTAGAGGGCGCGTGCCAGCGGCGGCGCGGTCAGCAGCGCCACCTTGTTGGCCTTGGCCAGGGCGCGGATCTGCAGGGCCATGTGGTCGGCGCCCTTGGCCACGATGATCGGCGCGCGCATCTTGCTTTCGTCGTAGCGCAAGGCCACCGCAAAGTGGGTCGGGTTCATGACCACGACATCGGCCTTGGGCACTTCGGCCATCATGCGCGCGCGCGACATCTGCTGCTGGACCTGGCGCACGCGCTGCTTGACCTCGGGGCTGCCGTCGGCCTCCTTGAACTCCTGCTTGATCTGCTCGCGCGTCATGCGCAGGTTCTTGGCGTGCTGGAACAGCTGCCAGGGCGCGTCGACCAGGCCGATCAGGAGCAGCGCCGCGCCAAGCCAGATCGCCGCCAGCGCCACCGTGTCGACGGCCAGGCCGATGCCGTTCTCGAAGGAGGCATTCGCGCTGTTGAGCAGGTTGGGCAGGCTGCTGCGCAGGACCAGGGTGCAGATCGTGCCGATCACGGCGGCCTTGACCAGCGCCTTGCCGAGCTCGACCAGGCCATTCGCCGAAAAGATGCGGCCGATGCCCTTGAACGGATCGAGGCGCTCGCCCTTGAAGGCAAACGCCTTGGAGCTGAAGTTCCAGCCGCCGAGCAGGATGGTCGATGCCAGCGCGGCGGCGGCGGTGATCGCCAGCACCGGAGCGACGACGAGCAGGGCCTGTACCGACAATTGCGCGAGGGCGCTGGTCATGGCGTCGTCGGCAAGCACCTCGGCGCGGCTGCGCGCGAGTCCGCCGTGCATGATGTTGCCGACGCCCTCGCCGAGACGGCCGCGGGCGAAGATCAGCAGGCCGACCGCGGCCAGGGTCACGGTGGCCGCGCTCATGTCGCGCGAGCGTGGAACCTGGCCTTCTTCACGGGCATCGCGGCGACGCTTGTCGGTCGCCTCCTCGGTTCTGCTCTCCTTGTCGGGCGAGTCGCTCATGGCTCAGGGCATCCCGAGCAGGTCGCGGATCGCGCTGAAAGCCTGGTCGACCAGCATGGTGAAGGTCGGCGCGAGGCTGCCGAGGCTCAGCCACATCATGAGCAGGCCGACGATCAGGGTGACCGGGAAGCCGATCGCGAACAGGTTCAGCGACGGCGCGGCGCGGCTCATCACGCCGAAGCCGAGGTTGACCACGAGCAAGGCGATCATGGCCGGCAGGGCGACGCGCACGGCGCCCGAGAACAGCGTGCTGCCGAGGCCGGCGATGGCCCAGAAGGTCTCGCGACCGAGCGTGGCGGCACCTGGCGGCAGGCTGGTGAAGCTCGAGGCGAGCAGGCGGATCAGTTCGAGATGGCCGTTCATGGCGAGGAACAGCAGGGTCGCCAGCATCATGTAGAGCTGGCTGGCCACAGGCGTCGAGGTGCCATTGCTCGGATCGACGGTGCGCCCGAAGCTCAGGCCCATGCCGATGCCGACCAGCTCGCCGCCGAAGGCGACAGCCTCGAACAGCACGCGCAGGATGAAACCGAGCATCGCGCCGATCGCGACCTGCTCGACCATGACGGCCATGCCGGACAGGCTGAGCGCGTCGGGAAGGTTGCCGTGCGGCGCCAGCGGGATAAGCACGATGGACAGCATGACGACCAGCGCGGCGCGGACGCGGCGCGGGATCGACTTCGAACTGAAGATCGGCGCAACCATGACCAGGCCGGCGACACGGCCCAGCGGCCACGCCGCGGCCGACACCCATTCGGTGACCTGGCTCAGTTCCAGTTCCATGCCGTCGGCTCGCAGCGCGCGCCCGCCGGCGCCATGGGCGCGGCGGCGAGGCTCGGGGATGGGTGGCGGGAGGCGTGTTCGCTGCACATCGTTCAACCGATCAGGTTCGGCAGGTCGGTGAACAGGGCGCGCGTGTAGTCGATCATCGTGTGCAGCATCCACGGGCCGGCGCCGATCAGGACCACGGCCAGGGCGAGCAGCTTGGGAATGAAGCTCAGGGTCATCTCGTTGATCTGCGTGGCCGCCTGCAGCATGCCGACGACGAGGCCGACGGCGAGCACGGCGAGCAGCATCGGCGCGGCGATGATCAGGGTCGTGTAGAGCGCGTGCTGGCCGATGGTGATGACGGATTCGGGGGTCATGGTGGCGGTCCTAGAGTGCGAAGCTGCCGGCCAGCGTGCCGATCAGCAGCGCCCAGCCATCGACGAGCACGAACAGCATGACCTTGAACGGCAGCGACACGATCATCGGCGAGAGCATCATCATGCCCATCGACATGAGGATGCTGGCGACGATGAGGTCGATGATCACGAACGGTATGTAGACCAGGAATCCCATCTGGAAGGCGGTCTTCAGTTCACTCACCGCGAATGCCGAAACGACCACCGGAAACGGCACCGAATCGCGGTCCGTGTAGCCGGGCGAATGGGCGATCTGGGCGAACAGCACGAGGTCGGATTCGCGGGTCTGGTCGAGCATGAAGGTGCGCATCGGCTTGAGCGCGACCGGCAGGGCCTGCTCGACGGTCAGCTTGCCGTCCATGTACGGCTTGACGCCCTCGTCGTAGGACTTGGTCAGCACCGGCGACATGATGAAGGCGGTGAGGAACAGCGAGAGCCCGAGCAGGACCTGGTTGGGCGGGCTCTGCGTGGTGCCGAGCGCCTGGCGCATGAAACCGAGCACGATGATGATGCGGGTGAACGAGGTGGTCAGCAGCAACAGCGCCGGCAGCAGGGTCAGCGCGGTCATCGCCGCAAGCACCTGCAGGCTCAGGCTCCAGGTCTGCGTGCCGCTGGCGCTGGTGGTCACTGTCAGTGCCGGCAGCGACGGCATCACCGGGTCGGCCGCGGCGGCCAGCGCCGGCAGGCAGAGCACGGCCAGCACGGGCGCGATCGCGAGCAGTGGAAATCGGAACAGGCGGTGGTTCATTGCGGGCGTCCCTGACGCAAGTTGGAGAGCAACTGGGCGAATCCCCTCGGCGCTTCGCCGCCGGACGGTGCCGGTGATTCCGGCAGCGGCGACTCGAACACGTGCAGGGTGCGCACGCAGCCCGGGGCGATGCCGACGACCAGGCTCACCCCGCCGACCTCGACCAGGCTGACGCGTTCCTTGACGCCGATGGCGAGGGTTTCCACGCAACGCATGCGCTTGCCGCGGCCATGGCCGGCGGTTTGCAGGCGCCGCGCGATCCAGCCGGCGGCGAGGATGAAGGCGACCACCACGACCAGGCTGAGCACGACGCGCACGAGTGCGCCGGCGGCATCCGGAGCCGGGGCTGCCTCCGCCGCCACGGCGAGTGCCGGGAGCAGGAGGATGGTGATGCTGGCGGACAGGCGACGCATCGTCTCAGCGCAGCTTGCGCACGCGCTCGGCCGGACTGATCACGTCGGTCAGGCGGATGCCGAATTTTTCGTTGACCACGACCACTTCGCCGTGCGCGACCAGGGTGCCGTTGACGAAGACGTCGAGCGGTTCGCCGGCGGCGCGGTCGAGTTCGACCACGGAGCCCTGGTTGAGCTGGAGCAGGTTGCGGATGCTGATCTGGGTGCGTCCGACCTCCATGGCCAGCGTGACCGGCACATCGAGGATCGATTCAAGATTGACCTCGACCCCGTTCTGTTCGCTGGCCAGTTCGGCGAACTGGGCCTTGGCGACATCACCGGCCGGATCTGTTTCGTTGGTGGGGATGCTGTCGTTCATGGATTTTCCTTCGGATTGTCCTTGCTGCCGCGCTCGGGATGGCGCAGCGGTTCGCAGAGTCGGATGGCGTTGTTGCCGGCATGCGTGCCGAAACGGCCGCGGTAGATCGGCACCTGCTCGGCCAGGATGCGCACGCGGTCGGGCATTTCGATCGGGATGATGTCGCCGGGACGCAGGTGCAGGAAATCGCCGATGCGGATGCGCGTCTCGACGAGGGTGGCGCCGAGTTCGATTTCGGCGTCGAGCACGTCCTCGCGCAGGCGCCGGCTCCAGCGCTCGTCCTTCTCGACGCGGTCGCCGCCCTGCATGCCCGAATCGAGCACGTCGCGGATCGGTTCGATCATCGAATAGGGAAAGGCCACGTGCAGGTCGGCAGCGCCGCCATCGAGGCCGATCTGGAAGCGCGAGACCAGGATGGTCTCGGTCGGATTGACGATATTGGCGAAATGCGGATTGATCTCCGAGCTCAGGTACTCCCACTTCAGCGTGAGTACCGAGGCCCAGGCCTCCTGCATGGCCGCAAAGGTTTCGCGCAGGACCATCTGGATGATGCGCGTCTCGGTCGGCGTGAAATCGCGCCCTTCGATGCGCGCCTTGAAGCGGCCGCCGCCGAAGAAGCTCTCGACCAGGTTGAAGACGAGGGCGGACTCAAGCACGACCAGCGCAGTGCCGCGCAACGGCAGCACGTTGACGAAGTTCATGCTGGTCGGCACCGACATGCCGTGCACGTAGTCGGAGTAACGCTCCTGCTTGACCCCGACCGAAGTGACTTCGCAGGTGCGGCGCAGCAGGCCGAGCAGGGCGCTGCGCAGGCCGCGCGCGAAACGCTCGTTGACCATTTCCAGGGTCGGCAGGCGACCGCGCACCACGCGGTCCTGGCGCGAGAAATCGAAACTGCGCACCTCGCCCGGCGCGGCCGGTTCCTGGTTGACGTCGAGTTCGCCGTTGTCGACGCTGTCGAGCAGTGCGTCGACTTCGTCCTTCGACAGGATCTTGTCTTCGCTCATGTCATTGCATCACGAAAGCGGTGAAGTACACGGCATCGACGGGCTTGCCGCCCGACCTGCCCTCGAGGACCTTCCGCACTGCGGCGAGTGCGTCCAGGCGCAGTTGTTCCTTGCCTTCGCGCGTGGCCAGGACGGACGAGTCCTGGCTGCTGAAGAGCATGATCAGGGCGTCGCGCAAGGCCGGCTCGTTGGCCTTGGCCGCATCGAGCGCGGCCTGCTCCTGCGCCATCAGCTGCACGCCGACCTGCAGGAAGCGATTGCCGCCGGTGCTCTTGAAATTGACCACGAAGGCCGGTTCGAGGGCGAGATAGAGGGCCTTGGCGTTTTTCTCTACCGCTGCGGCTCCCTCGGCAGCGTGTCCGCCCGCCGCAGGCGGCGCACTCTTGCGCAGGAACAGCCAGCCTACGGCGCCGCCGGCACCGAGCAGCAGCACGACAAGGATGATGACGAGCTTCTTCGAGCCGCCACCGGACTTGCCACCCTTGGATTCCTGGACTTCTGACATTGCCGCCTCGCTGGTGTTGTTGCGAGCAATAACAGCAAGTCGCGTGCCACCCGGAAATTCCGGATTTACACTATATGAAACAAGAGGTTGGAATCGGCTTGTCGGGGTCCTGCCATTTTCTTGACGGAGCGCCGGGAGCGCCTCGCCCGCGCTTCAGCCGGACTGCCGGACTTCTGACGCAGGCCCATCCGGGCACGCCGGACGCTCAGGCGAAATCGTCGAGCAGGGCGTTGGCCGCGCGGTTGCGGGGAGATGGCGCAACCGCCGTCCCGCCGCCGGGAAGGTCGCCTTCTGCGGCTGTACCGCGCGACGCCGACCGCGACGTGGCTGCCGCCTCGCGTCCGCCCTGCTCGCGTGACTGGCCCTGGTCGATGCTCGAGTGGCCCAGCGAAAAGCCCTGTTGCTCGAGCATCTTTTCCAGCCGTGGCAGGGCGTCCTGCACGAGGCTCGCGGTGATCGGATGCTGGATCGAGAAACGCACGTCAACGCGTTCGCCGTCGATCTTCACGTGGACCTCGATCGGACCAAGCTTTCCGCTTTCGATCTGCAGGCGCGCTTCGCCGGTCTCGCCGGCGACGATCAGCCCGACATGCCGGGCCAGCGCCTGCTGCCAGGCGGCACGGCCCTCTGCGCCGGCGAGGTCGGGGGTTGCCGGCGCCGCTGGCGTGGCCGGGCCAGCCGAAGTCGACGTGCCGCCGATGCCCGGCGCGACATCGACGCTGGCCGTCGCGCTGGTTCGTTGCGGTGGCGCCAGCGCATCGGCCTTGCCGCCGGCGATGCGCGCGACCAGTTCGGAAACCGCTGGCGTCGAAGCCACGGGCGGCGCTGCTTCCGGCCGTGCCTGGGCTGGCGCGGCCGCGTGCTGCGCATCGGCCGCGGCGAGCCGGACTGAAGAAGAAGCCGTGGCCGCCTGGGCGGCAAACTGGCGGCGGGCTTGCAGTTCGGCCGTCGCGGGCGGGGTGGCGGCGCGCTCGCGGGAAGACGACGCTCGTTCCTTCTGGCCCGGCGGCTCGAACAGGTCGTGTGCAACGCGGGGGCCTTCGCGCCCGAGCGGACCCGTGTCGAGGATCGTCGCCCCGGGCCACGCGCGTGCGCTGGTGGCAGGCGATGGCGCTGCCGATGTCGGCGGCAACCCAACGGCAGGCAGGATTCGTACATCGGCGGGCTTCGGCCCGGTGCCCGCCGGGTCGGCTGGTGCAGCGGTGGCGCTCGCCGCTGCTGCCAGCGACGTTGCCGGATTCGGCGTGGCTGGCATGGCCAGCTGGTCCTTGCCGGGCAAATGGCCCGGGGTGATGGCCGGCGCCTGGCCGGGGCGGTCGGGCGGACGCATGTTCAGGTCGAGTCCCGGCAGCAGCGCCAGCAGGCGGGCATCGGGGTCCTCGTCGTCGGGATCGTGCTCCGGCTCCGGCGCGGGCTGCGGCTCGATGTCCTTGCCGGCGACCGGCAGCGGTGGCGGCTCGCCACCCAGCAGGCCCGACAGGGTGAGTCCGAATGCCGGCGGATTTGCAGGCGACGCCGATCGCGCGGCGGGCTGCGCCGACGCCGCGCCTTCAAGCAGGTCGCCGACCTTCAGCACTTCATTCCTCACTTTCGTCCGCGCGCAGCGAGGTGCGCAGGGCGCGCTCGTCCGATTCGCCCTGCTCGCTGCGGTCCTCGCTCTGGCGCTGGTCGTCGGTCAGTCGCTGCACGACCTTGCCGAGCGCACGCGAATGCGCCTGGATCGTGCGGAAGCTCTTGCGTTCTTCCTCGAGCAGGCGGCGCTGGCGCTCGATCTGCTGGAGCTGGAAGGTGATCGCCTCGTTGATGCGGTCGAGGAAGCGACGCCGGTTGACCAGCGCGGCGACATTGGTGGCAGCCGAGTCGGAGCCGATGTATTCCTCGCGGAAGCGATGCAGGTCGGCGAGTTGCGCTTCCTCGGCATCGACGTGGCGCAGGCGATCGGCCAGCTTCAGGGTTGCTTCGTCCTTGCGGTCGCCGGCCATGTCGGCCAGCTTGTTCATGCGCTCGACGCGGGTCATGGGGTTTCTTTCCTCTCGGCAAAGCGGGTGTGCAGTTCGCTGACCGAGTCGCGATAGGAGTATGGAGAGAGCACGTCCTGGTTGAGGAATCCGGCCACCTCGGGCCAACGCGCGATGGCTTCGTCGACGCGCGGATCACTGCCCTTCTGGTAGGCACCCACGCTGATCATGTCGCGGTTCTGCCGGTAGCTTGAGTAGAGCTGGCGGAAGCGCCGCGCGCTCGCCAGCTGCGCGGTGTCGACCACCGCCGGCATGACGCGGCTTATCGAGGCGTCGACATCGACGGCCGGATACTGTCCCGATTCGGCGAGTTCGCGCGAAAGCACGATGTGGCCGTCGAGGATGGCGCGGGCGGCGTCGGCGATCGGATCGTGCCGATAGTCGTCGCCCTCGGTGAGCACGGTGTAGAAGGCGGTGATCGATCCGCGCCCATCGGCGTCATTGCCGGCACGCTCGACCAGCGCCGGAAGCTTGGCGAACACCGACGGCGGATAGCCCTTGGTCGCCGGCGGTTCGCCAATGGCAAGCGCGATCTCGCGCTGTGCCTGGGCAAAGCGCGTCAGCGAATCCATCAGCAACAGCACCTTGAGTCCGCGGTCGCGGAAATGCTCGGCGATGGTCGTCGCCAGCCACGCCCCGCGCAGGCGCATCAATGGTGGCGCGTCGGCCGGCGCGGCGACCACGGCAGCGCGTTGCATGCCGTCCTCGCCGAGGATCTCCTGGACGAATTCCTTGACTTCGCGGCCTCGCTCGCCGATCAGGCCGACGACGATGACGTCGGCATCGGTGAATCGCGTCATCATGCCGAGCAGGGTGCTCTTGCCGACGCCGCTGCCGGCGAACAGGCCCATGCGCTGGCCGCGACCGACCGTGAGCAGGGCGTTGATCGATCGCACGCCGACATCGAGCGGCTCGCTGATCGGGTGGCGCAACATCGGATTGATCGGCTTGCCGGTCAGGCGCGCGCGTGCATCGCAGTGCAGCGGGCCCTTGCCATCCAGCGGCTGCCCGGCGGCATCGATGACGCGCCCGAGCATGGCGGCGCCGACCGGGACTTCGGAATCGGATACCTGTGGCCGCACGCGCGCGTTCGGCAGCAGGCCGTGCATTTCTCCGGACGGCATCAGGAACAGGCGATCGCCGGAGAATCCGACGACCTCGGTATCGATGCGCGATCCGTCGCTGTTCAGCACCAGGCAACGGCCACCCAGCGGCGCCTCGCAACCGACCGCTTCGAGGGTCATGCCGACCACGCGCCGCAGGGTGCCGTCGGCGACGATCGGTCGCGCGCTGGCCGTGCGTACGGATTGCGCCGCCAGTGCCTCGCTCCAGCGCCGGTGGCTGCGTGCGCGCGTCGCGCCTTGCGTGTTCATGCGGATTCGCCTCCGTCAGGGCCGGCGTCGCGACCAAGCATGGCGTCGAACACCGCGGCGATGCGCGTTTCGAAGCGCACGTCGACTTCCGAGTTCTCGGCCTGCACGATGCAGCCGCCACGCACCAGGGAATCGTCTTCGACGATCTCCACGGCATGGCCGCTCTCGGTGGGCGACAACAGGCTGCGCACGAGCGCGGCATCGTCGGCATGCAGGCGAATGCGCACCTGGCGGGCGAAGCCGGGCAGGATCTTCAGCGCGGCGCGTACCGCGTCGAGGACGCGCTCGGGCGCCAGCGATATTTCGCGGAACGCAATACGACCGGCGGCGACCATGGCCAGGTTCAGCAATTCGTGCTCGACCACTTCATCGAGTTCGTCCAGCGGCGCCTGCAGGGCCTGCACGATGGCGTCGATGCGACGCACCTGCACGGCCAGTTCCTCGCGCGCGGCGGCGCGGCCGGCGGCGAGGCCGTCGCGGTAGCCTTCTTCATGGGCGCGCTGCTCGGTTTCCTCGAGCTGGCGCAGCGTGCGCGGATGCCACGCGCCATTTTCGACGAGGGCATGCGCGGTTACGTCCGGAGCCGACCACGGCTGGGCGTCGGCAGTGTCCTCGCGCCGGTAGACCGAGGCGATGCTAGACATATTCCTCACCTCCCGAGCCGAGGCTGATCGTGCCCTGCTCGGCCAGTCGGCGGGCTACAGTCAGCACCTCCTTCTGCGCGGCATCGACTTCGCTGAGTTTCACCGGACCCTTCACTTCGAGGTCGTCGCGCATCATGTCGGCAGCGCGCTTGGACATGTTCGCGAAGATCTTCTCGCGCACCGCCGCGTCGCTGCCCTTGAGGGCGATGACGAGGCGATCGGTGGAGACTTCGCGCAACAGCGTCTGCATGCCGCGATCGTCGAGGTTGACGAGGTCATCGAACACGAACATCAGTTCCTGGATGCGCTGGCCGAGTTCGCCGTCGATCGTGCAGATCGATTCGAGGATCTTGGTGTCCTGCCCGGAATCGAGCACGTTGAGGATTTGCGCGGCGGCCTTGATGCCGCCGACCGACGAGGTCGAGAACGAGGCCGTGCTGCCGGAGAACTGGCGCTCCATGATCATGTCCAGTTCGTGCAGGGCGCTGGGCTGCACGCCATCGAGCGTGGCGATGCGCATGATGACGTCGTGGCGGATCGCCTCGGGCAGGCACTTGAGCACTTCGCCGGCCTGGTCCTGGTCGAGATGGGCGAGCACGATGGCGACGATCTGCGGATGCTCGCGCCCGATCATCTCGGCGATGGCGCGCCCTTCCATCCACTTCAGGGCTTCAAGACCCTTCGAGTCGCGACCGAGGCGGATGCGGTCGAGCAGGCGGTTGGCCTTGTCGTCGCCCAGGGCACTGGTCAGCATGCGCCGGACATAGTCCTCGGTGCCGATGCCGAGCGCCGTTTCGCTCTCCAGGGCGACGGTGAACTGGTCGAGTACCGAATCGGCCTGCGCACGCGAGATGCTGCCCAGCGTGGTCATCGCGGAACCGATGGTCTGCACGTCGCGCGCGCTCATGTGCTTGAGCACCTCGGCCGCCTCTTTCTCGCCGAGGGACAGCAGCAGCACGGAAGCACGCTGTGCTCCGCTCAGGTTGCGGTTCACGTCCATGGCTACCTCAGGCATCTGCGGTCACCCAGCTCTTGACGATCTGCGCGACCTGTTTCGGGTCCTGGCCGGCCACGCGCTTGGCCAGCAGGATCTTTTGTTCGGTGTCGAGCGCCACGTTGCTCGGCGCCAGCGTGCCCGGGATGCCGCCCGCCGCGCGCCCGGACAGCGAGAAGCTGTCGGCGGCGACATCGAGCCCGCCCGGAGTACCGGACGCGCCGACGTTGACGTCGGCGGAGCGCCGGTTCTGCGGCGGCACGAGATTGCGGAACAGCGGGCGCAGCACGGTGAACACGAGCAGCAGGACGAGCACGACGCCGAGGCCCTGCTTGAAGAGTTCGCGCAGCATCGGCTGCTCCCACAGCGGCAGGTCGGCCGGCTCGACCAGGGGGTCGTTCTGGAATGGCGCGTTGACCACGCTGACGGTATCGCCGCGACTGGCGTCGAAGCCGACCGCGTTACGCACGAGGTCGGTCATGCGCGTGATTTCCTCTTCGCTGAGCGGAACGCTGCTGACCTTGCCTTCCGCATCGATGACGGACTTGTTGTCGAGCGCCACGGCAACGCTGAGCCGGCGCAGGTTGCCCACCGGCTCGCGGGTATGGCTGATCGTGCGGCCGATCTCGAAGTTGCGTGTCGCGCTGCTGCTGACCTCGGAATCCTCCGGGGCCGGGCCCGCGTTTGCCGCGGCATTGGCCTGCGCCGGCGCGGTCGGCGGCTGGTTGCTGAGCGCGCCGGGCACGCCGCTCGCCTTGGCGTCGGACCGGCGTTCGCTTGAAGTCTGTTCGCTGCGCACCGTGGTCTTTTCGGGATCGAAGACCTCGCTGGTCTTTTCGGTCTCGGTGAAATCGAGCTGGGCGACCACCTGGGCACGCACGCGGCCCGTGCCTACCAGTGGCGAGAGCAGTTCCTCGATGCGTCCGGCATAGGCCGTTTCGATCTGGCGCACGAGGCGGAAGCGCGTGTCATTGATGGCCTCGGCGCTGCCCGGGTCGGCGACCGTCAGCAGCGCTCCCTTCTGGTCGACCACCGAAACCTGGGCGGGATCGAGGTCCGGCACGCTCGCCGCGACCAGATGCACGATGGCACCGACCTGCGCATTGTCGAGCGCGCGGCCCGGATAGATCGAAACCATGACCGAGGCGCTGGCGCGCCCGCGATCGCGGATGAAGGCGGAGGATTTCGGCATTGCCAGGTGCACGCGCGCCGCCTTGATCGACTGCAGGCTGGCGATCGTGCTGGACAGGTCGTTCTCCAGCTGCTGCTGGTAGCGCGTGCGCTCGGCCAGCTCGCTCATGCCGAACGGCGCGGCGTCGCTGCCGCCGGCCGCGCTGCCACCGCTGCCACTGTGCGGCAACCCCTGGCTGGCCAGGCGCAGGCGGGTCGCACTGATGTCGGAGGCGGAAACGAAGATCGAGGTGCCGCCGGCACCGAGTTCATAGGGAACGTTGGCGGTCTGCAATGCCTGCACCACCTGCGCCGCATCGCGTTCGTCGAGGTTTCCGTAGAGCAGGGCGAAGTTGGGCGCGCGCGACCACAGCACGATGGCGACGCCGATCGCCACGGCCGCGGCGATGCCGACCAGCAGCAGGACCTGGCGTGCCCCGGGTATGCGCGCGATATCGAACTTCGTTGACGGGGACTGTGTCGCGGGCAGGGACGGATCCATCGGGTTGTTCATCCAGTTCAGACTTGCATGTTCATGACGTCGCGATATGCGTCGACGAACTTGTTGCGCACTTCATTGACGGCGCGGAAGGAAAGGTCGGCTTTCTGCAGGGCCACCATGACCGTGCCGATGTCGGTGCCGGGGTCGCCGCGTTCGAACGAGGCGGCGAGGTTCTGCGCCTGCATCTGCGTCTTGCTGACGCCTTCGAGCGACTGCCTGAGGACGTTGCCGAATTCGCTGGCGCCGGCGACCGGCGGTGCTGCCGTCGCGGCGCGCAACGGGCCCTGCGCCTGCGCGCTCATGGCACGCATTTGCTGGAGCAAGCCGGAGACGTCAACCGTATTCATGGCGGGTCCTGATACCACCCTCGTGGGCGGTTTCCCCCGTCTTACTATCAAGGTTTGTGCCAGCCTGAAAAAACGTGTTAAATCAGGAACTTGGACAGACCACTCCGGCGTGTGTCAAGAATCCGCCGCTGCTTTGCCGGGCGGCAGCGAGGCCCAGGCGTCGGACTTCCGTCGCTGTGCGGTGGACATATCCGGGCGGGCTTCACTGCAACAGGTGCCCGCGCGTTCTTCCGGATGGTCGTCGTCGCGGTCCTGGCAGGGAGTCGCACCCGGCGTGCGGACGGCGGGGAATGGTGCGCGGTCGCGGCGGGCACGCGGGGAGAAAGGCCGGCGCCGGGACGGGCAGGGTTGGGGCGAGCGCGGTCAGGTCGCGCCGCGGATCCCGGGATCCGCGAATGCGCGGAGTTCGACGTTCGCAATGGACGGCCGGCGCAGGGCCGGCACGAACGCGGGGGCGGCGCCGGAAGTCCGGCCGCTGCGCCAAGGGTGCCGCGACTTCAGGCTGCCATCAGCGAGCCGTTGGACGCCTGCAATCCGTACTTGCGCAGCTTCTCGACCAGGGTCGTGCGCTGCAGGTTGAGGATCTTCGCAGCCTGCGCGACGACGTTGTCGGTCAGGGCCATGGCCTGGCGGATCAGGGCAATCTCGATCTCGGCCAGGTGCTCCTTCAGGTCGACCGTGCCGCTGGACAGATCCGGCGTACGGAACGGCGAGCCGACGGGGGCAGTTGCGGCCTGCGCGACAACTGGCTCGCCGCCCTCGCCCGGTACTGCCGTGATGCTGTACATGTCGTCGAAACTCTGGGCTGCCCGGTAGCGCACCGGCAGGTTCTCGCCGCGGACGCTGCGGCCCGGATACATGACCGAGAGGCGCTCGACGAGATTGCCGAGTTCGCGCACGTTGCCCGGCCAGGCATGCCGCGAAAGCGTACGGATCACCTCGTCGCCGAGGATCGCCGTTTCGACGCCGCGCCGCTGCAGGCGCTGGGTGAATTCTTCGACCAGCTCGCCGAGATCGCCGATGCGTTCGCGCAGGCTCGGCATCTCGATCGGGAACACGGCAATCCGGTAGTAGAGGTCCTCGCGGAAGGTGCCGCCGTTGACGATCGCGTCTTCGAGGTTGCGGTGGGTCGCGGCGACGATGCGCACATCGGTCTCCATCGAACGGTTGCCGCCGACGCGTTCGAACACGCGCTCCTGCAGCACGCGCAGCAGCTTGACCTGCATGGTCAGGCTCATGTCGCCGATTTCATCAAGGAACAGGGTGCCGCCCTCGGCCAGCTCGAAGCGGCCCTTGCGCGCGCTGATCGCTCCGGTGAAGGCGCCCTTCTCGTGTCCGAACAGTTCGCTTTCGAGCAGGTCGGGCGGAATCGCCCCGCAGTTGATCGCGACGAACGGCTTGTCGCGGCGCGGCGAGCAGTCATGGATGGTCCTTGCCACGATTTCCTTGCCGGTGCCGGACTCGCCGAGGATCAGCACGCTGGTGTCGTGGCGCGCGACCTGGCGAACCAGCCCCTGCACGCGCTGCATCGCCTCCGAGCTGCCGACCAGGCGGCGCTCGGGATTCGGCTTCGGTACCGTGGTCAATCGCTGCAGCAGGCCGCCGACTTCGGCGCGCCGCAACGGAAATGCGACGCGGTGGCAGCGGCGGCGCTCTTCCTCGAACTGGCCGGCCACCGGCGAATCGGCGGGAACGATCAGTGGCAACTGGGCGGCGCTTGCGCAGACCTTGGACAGGTGGCGGTCGAGCTCCTTGCAGGTCTCGATCGCACCGACCCAGGCTGCACAGGCACGGGGCAGTCCTTCGGTCTGGCTGAAGCGGCTCGCCAGCAAGGTGTCGTAGCCGAGCGAGGTGAGCATGGCTTCGACCGCTGCGGAACGATCAAGATCGGGCTCGATGATGTAGATGGAGGGGCGCATGTCAGAGGTCCTTTTTGGCATCAGCGCTGAATCAGGGCTTCGATGGAAACGTTTACCCAGATAGCAATAACGATGCCAACCATCAAAATTCCGTCGCTCGAATCCTGACCGCGGCGACGACAAACCGTCGCTCCCCCGTGCGTGCGCTCAGCGCCCCGCCGAACGCTCCTCCGCCAGCTTCTTGCGGTGCATGCGGAAAACCAGGCGCTCGAGGCCTTCGCGCACGCTGTCGGCGGTGTCGAGGAACACCGCGCGTTGCCAGGGAAGGCCATTGGCGGCGGCCAGGGGCGCCATGGCGCGGGCCGGCATATCCAATGGCAGCGCGGCGTTCGCGTCGAGATGGATGCGCACCATGAGGGTGGCATCGGGCTGCGGAATCGCCTCGGCGGACTGCCAGGCGACACCCCAGGCATTGAAGCTCACCGGCACCGCCCGGGGCAGCGGCGTGTTGCTCGAAAGCAGGGCCGCGACGAGGTCGATGAGGTGATTGAGCTTGGCGTCGAGGCGGCCCAGTTCCGGGACGAAGCTGCTGTTCTCGTCGCCGGGTTCGGAGCGCATGTCGTCGAACGCCGACTGTGCCGCCAGTACGCCCAGGCAACGCTTCACCCGCAATTCGCGCTGCAGGACGTCTTCGGCACCGCTCCAGGGCATCCAGCCGAGCGGCAGGTTCGCCTCGTAGCGCAGCTGTTCCTCGAAAGAGTGAACCGCGTCATGTTTCATTGGTCACTTCCGGACATCGCCATGGGAATTGACGACGCAGATTGTCACTTCAGGCGATACCTGAACGGCGTTCCGATTCATTAGTTCTAATGTAAACAAATGTGAACCGGATCTCACGATTGCTCTGCCCTGCCATAGGTTTCAACTGCAACACTGTTTTGCCGCGCGGCAGCAGCCAGGGATGCCGCTGCCAGGCGCGCCACATCGGTCAGTTGCTCCAGTTCGCGGTTGAGCACCTGCAATTCCTGCAAGAGTACGCCCATTTCGGCGCTGAGCTGGGCGCTCTGGCCGATCAGCGGCGCGCGATCCAGTTCGAGCTCGATGACCGCCTCCCAGTCGCCGCGGCTGGCTGCGGCCAGCATGTTTCCGGTGATCGCGATCGCCTCGCGCAGCAGGCCGGCGCCATCGCCTTGCGCGGCGGCGTTCATCGCACGGCTGCCAGCGCGCGGATCGACGAGGAATCCGGGTCCACGGCGTTCCAGCCGTTGCTGATCTCCCGAAACAGGGCGGCGACTTCGTCAATGGCGGCGATGTCGTTGCCGCTGTTGGCCTGCAGCAGCCGCCGGCTCATGTAGTCATAGAGCGAGGCGAGCCTTCCGGCGATTTCCGGTCCGCGGGCATGGTCGAGGCTGCCGTTCAGCTCGCCGACGATATCGATCGTCTGCGAGAGCACGCGGCCCTTCTCGGCGATTTCACCGCGTTCGATGAGGCCCTTGGCGTGGCTCAACCGCGCCAGCGCGCCATCCAGCAGCATCGCGATCAGGCGATGCGGACTGGCGTCCTCTATCCCGCCACGCGTGGCCATTTGCCGGTATGCGGCTGCTCCATTGCCTGGAAATGCCATGATTCGGATCCTCCGGTACTACTTCCGTCAACTCGACTTGGTGTTGTTAAGCGATGCAAGCTGCTGGGTCAGGAACGTGCTCGTGTTGTTCAGGCTGGAAAGCAGCGAGTCGAGCTTGCTGAACTGGGCCTGGTAGCGCGCCTGCACCGAAACCATGCGTGCGTCGAGGCGCGCCTGGCTGTCGTCGAGCTGGCGCACGCGCTGGTCGAGGCTCTGGTTGCGCGAATCAAACGTGCCGCCGCTGTCGAGCCAGCTCTGCAGCTGGCTGCTCAAGGCAGTGGCCACGCCATTGCTGCCCGAAAACAGCGCGGCGACCCGGTCGGTGCCCGAGTCCAGTGCGGTGCCCAGCGCCGTGGCGTCGAGCGAAAGCTTGCCGTCGACCTGGACGCGGACTCCAAGTTCACTGAGCGTGCCCAGCGGATTGCTGCCCGCGCCGTAACCGGTCGCCTGCAGGGTACGCGAGAGCGAGGCATCGATCGAGCGCAACGTGGCGTCGCCGAGCAGGGCGCCCTTCTTGCCGGTGCTGGCGTCGTAGGCGGTCAGCTGCGAGCGCAGCGTGACGTAGTTGTTGTAGGCATTGACGAAGCCATTGAGCGAGCTGCTGATCGCGGCCCGGTCCACGCCGACCTCGAGCGAAAGCGTCTGTCCGGGCTGGGCCTTGGCCAGGTTGAGGGTGACCCCATCGATGGCGGTGCTGATCTTGTTCGATGCCGCGCTGACCTCGACCGAGTCGATTCGGACGATCGCATCGCGCGCCGGATTGGCTTCGGTGAGTCCGGCAACAAAGGTGTCCAGGCCGCCATCGCCGCCGCTCGCGCTCACGCTGAACGCATTGGCGAGGCCGCTCTGCTTCGCGCTCAGCACGAGCTGGGCGCCGCCGCTGCCATTGACGATGCTGGCAGTGACGCCGGGATTGTTGCTGGCACTGTTGATCGCATCGCGGATGCCGGCCAGCGTGTTGGAGCCGCTGTCGATCTCCAGGTCAAGCGTGGCCGAGCCGACGCTGATGCTCAGGGTGCCGGTGCCGACCACGGCCGAGCTGCCGGAGTATCCCGCCGAAGCCGACTTGCCGGCCTGCGCCAGTTGCACGACTTCGATTGCGTAGCGGCCTGCGCTCGAAGCGCTGGTCGCGCTCGCGGTGAACGTCGTGGTGTCCGAGGAGACCGCGGTGCGCGCATTGAATGCGGTGCCGGTCTTGAGGGTGGCCAGGGCGTCGCGCAGGGAGGACAACGTGGACTTCAGCGCGCCGAGCGCCGAAACCTGGGTGGTGATCTTGCTGCGTTGCGAATCGATCGTGGTCTGCTGCGGCGCGCGTTCGGCGGCGACCAGCTGGCTGACCAGCGAATTGATGTCGAGGCCGGATCCGAGTCCCGCTGCGCTGAGTCCTGCCATGATCGTATCTCTCCAGCCGTCCGGCTTTCCTCTGAAGAAGCCGCCCGTTGCCGGGCGGCTCCAGTTTCCCGGTCCTGGACCGGGGCATTCGATGCGACATCCCTGTCGCCTTGCCCGGACTACCGGGCCAATCTGCATTTCCTGGAACAATGCGACATCCCTGTCGCGCTTGCCCTGTCGGCCGGGCCGCCTTGAAGCCAATCCTGGTTGCGACTTCCCTGTCGCCGGCGTCCACTCAACCGGGCGCCGTCTGCTCGTCAATCGGTGCGACTTCCCTGTCGCTGGCGCCCGATCAACCGGGCGCCTTTCAACACGTCAAGCGGTGCGACGTCCGTGTCGCGGCTGCTCATCAACCGAGCAGCTTGAGAACGCTCTGCGGCAGGGAGTTGGCCTGCGACAACACCGAGATACCGGCCTGTTGCAGGATCTGTGCCCGGGTCAGCTTGGCCGTCTCGGCCGCGAAGTCCGCGTCCTCGATGCGGCCGCGCGAAGCGTCCAGGTTCTGCGAGACCGCCTGCAGGTTGGAGATGGTCGACTCGAAGCGGTTCTGGATCGCACCGAACGAGCTGCGCAGGTTGCTGACCGTGGTCAGGGCCGCGTCGACACTGGCCAGGGCGTCATTGGCGCCGTTGACCGTGCTCACGTCGAGCGTGTCGAGGGTCGAGCCGAGCGCCGTGGTGGCGGCTGCACCGGCAAGACCGAATCCGGACGCGCCGATGTCAGCGGAACCGGCGGCCTGGCCCTGGCCGAGGCGCGTATCAACCTGCAGCGTGCCGGCGGTGAAATCGACCGTGGCCGTGGCGTTGGTGATGCCGGCGTTGTTGAAGGCGTCATTGATCGCCGACTGCAGCGTGCTTTCCGAGTAGGTGCCGGCAGTGACCGTGGCAGTCCTCTGGTTCGCACCGGTGCCGATAACGATGGTCTGGTCGCTGGCGAATGTCAGCGAGGTCAGCGGGCCAGCGCCCAACACGCCGGTATCGGTCGCCGTGGTGCGGCTGTACTGGCCGATCTGGTTGGTGCCGACGCCCTGCGACAGGTTGATGCCGATCGTCTCGCCGGCGTTCGCGCCGACCTGGAAGTTGAGCTGGCCGGCGCTGCCGTCCAGCGTCTTGGTGCCGTTGAAGCTGGTCTGCGTGGCGATGCGGTTGATTTCGAGCAGGCGCTGCTGGACTTCGGAGTTCAGCGCGGCGCGGTCGGCGGCGTTGTTGGTGCCGTTGGCCGACTGCACGGCGAGTTCACGGATGCGCTGCAAGTTGCTGTTGACCTCGCCGAGGGCGGACTCGGTGGTCTGCGACAGCGAGATGCCGTCGTTGGCGTTACGCACGGCCTGGTTCAGGCCACGGATCTGCGTGCTGAAACGGTTGGCGATCGCCAGGCCGGCGGCGTCATCCTTGGCGCTGTTGATGCGCAGGCCGGACGAGAGACGCTCCAGCGAGGTCGACAGGGCGTTCTGTGAAGAGCTGAGGTTGCGTTGTGCATTCAGCGAGTTGACATTGGTGTTGATGGTGAGCGACATGACTATTCTCCTGCGTGGATCGGTTGGGCCGCATCGAAGGCGGTTCGTGGTGCTAACCGGCGAACCGTCCCTGGTAGGATGCTGGCCGCCTCAGGAGAAGGAATCGGCGTCATTTCGGAGAACTTTAGGGTTTTTTTCGCGGGGGCCGAAAAAATTTTCGGGCGTCAGGATTGGAGCCTGGCCAGGCCTCAGCGGATGTAGTTGAACAGCGACAGGCCCTGCACCTTCACATAGGCCTGCTGGGCCGCCTGCAGGCCTAGCATCTGCATGTTGAGCTTGGCGACCGCGCTGGCGTAGTCGAGATCCTCGATCCCCGACAGGGTCGCCTTGACCTGCACGCCGAGCGAGTCGTTGACCGAGGCCTGCTGATCGAGCACGTTCATGCGCCCGCCCACCGAGGCGCGCGTGTCGATCATGCGCGCCGAGACCTGGTCGAGGTTTTCCAGGCCGCGATTGAGGATGTTCATTTGCGCCGCACGGTCCTGCGCGGTGGCGACCGGAGCCTCCAGCGCGCGCGCGATGTCCTCGATCGTGGAGAACGCCGAACGCCCGGCGCTGGGCGCGATGTCGAAGCGGTCGCCAGTGGCGGCGATCCCGCTGAGGTCGAGCTGGATGCCGTTGAAGGCGATGGTCGTGCCGGCCGGGTCGAAAGTGCCGCTGGCAATCGCACCGGATGCGGTCCCGGTGATGTCGTAGGTGGTCGGCGAGGTAAAGGTGATCTGGTAGGTGTCGGGCACGAATGCGCCGGCGCTGGTCACCGACGTGTTGCCGGCGATCACGCTGCCGGTGTTGGTCACTGCGGCCGCCGTCTGGAAAGTTCCATTGCCCCCGGGAATATCGAGGAAGACGCGCGAACCCGGATCGTTGCTGGCCACGGTCTGGCCCGGCGCGATCTCGATGGCGCGCGTGCCCTGGTCGCCCTGGTAGACGATGCCCGTGGGCGTCTGCGCGAACGGCTGGGTGCGCGTGGCGTTGCCGGCGAACACATATTCGCCATTGCCATCGCGGCTGTTGGCGATCTGCACCATCTGCTGCAGGCGCTGGCGCAATTCCTTGGCGATGGCGCCACGCGACTCATTGCTCTGCGTGCCGTTGGCGGCCTGCAGGGTCAGCTCGCGCACGCGCGCCACGAGGTCGCCGGCCGCGGTCAGTGCGTTTTCCTCGTTGGCCAGGCGGCTGTTGGCAAAGTCGATGTTGCGCGTGTACTGCTCGTTCGCGTTGACGAAGCTGTTGAGGTCGACCGCGCGCGCCGCGCCGACCGGGTCGTCGGCCGGGGTCAGGATGCGCCGGCCGGTGGAAACCTGCAGTTGCGTGTGCGCCAGCGAGGATTGCTGGTTGAGCATGGCGTTGACCGATTGCTGGTGGATCCAGTTGGTGGCGATACGCATTTCAGCGTCCTCTGACGGCGGCAAGCAGCGAGTCGAACAACGCGCTGGCGACATTGATGACCTGGGCAGCGGCCTGGTAGGACTGCTGGAACTTGATCAGGTTGGCGGCCTCCTCGTCGAGGTTGACGCCGGAGACGTTCTGCTGCGACTGCAGCGACTGGTTGAGCAACGCGGTCTGTGCATCGAGCCCCGATTGCGCCTGCTGGGTCACCGTGCCGACGCCGGCGACGAGTTGCCCGTAGGCATTGGTGATGGTGCTGTTGCCGCCGTCGAGCACGCCGCGCGTGGCGATGGCGGCCAGCGCCAGTGCGTTGGTGTTGTCGCCGACGCCTGCGGTATTCGCGGTCACCTGGAACTGGTCGCCGGCCTGCGGCGACCCGCCGAGATCCAGCTCCCAGCCGGCGCCGGCGATCGGCGTTCCGGGGGTGTAGGTGAACGGGCCGCTGGTGGTGGCGCTGCTCGCGTTGTAGATCGTGTAGGTGGTCGGGTCGCTGAACTGGATCGTCGACGGACCGAACAGGTTCGGGTTGCTCGCATCGGTCATCCTGACGCCGTTGACCGTGCCGGTGCCGATGTTGGTCGATGTCGAGGACGCGGCCAGCGGCGATGCCGCGGCGATGCGGCTGACATCGGTGATCAGCACGCTGATCCCGGAGGCGGCGGCTTGCGTCGGCCGGATCAGGAAACTGTCGCCGGCGGCAGCGGCGCCGCCACCGACCACGAAGGCGAGCCCATCGGCCACGAACGGATCGCCGGGCGTGCCGGTTCCGCTCAGGGCGACGGCCGTGCCATCGCTGCGCGTGGCCGACCAGGTGCTGCCGTCGTAGCGCAGCCGGTAATCCGAGGTGGTCAGGCCGGAAACGTCGGCGATGCTGGCGCTCACGGTCGCCGTGCCCGTGTTGTTGCGGTTGCCGAGCACGCTCGGCGAAGGGATGCCGAAGAAGTCGCCGCCGAATTGCCCGTTGAGGTCGAAGCCGGCGCGATGCTGTTCGTTGAACGTGCTGGCCAGCGCCACTGCGGCGCGGCCCAGAGCGTTGCGCGACGGATCGAGCACGTCGCGACGGAAATCGAGCAGGCCACCGAGGCTGCCACCGCTGACCTGGCTGGTGATCACGGTGCCGCCGGGCCCGGCAATGTCCATGCGGGTCGCGTCGAAGGCGTTCTGCACGGTCTTGAACGTGCTCGCGTTGCCGCCGAGCACGAGGGTCTGGCCGCTGCCGATGAAGACGTTGAGCTGGTTGCCATCCTGCGGGACGACGCTGATGCCGACATGTTCGGAGAGCTGGCGCACCAGTTCGTCACGCTTGTCGAGCAGGTCATTGGGCGGAACGCCCGCGGCACCGGCGCGCTGGATTTCCACATTGAGGCGGGCGATGCTGGCGCCGAGCTGGTTGATCTGGCCGACCTCGTCGCCGATGCGCTGCTCGGTCTCCCGACCCATGCTGTCCATGCGCCCGGCCAAAGTATGCAGACGCGTCGAGAGCGCATTCGCCTGGCCGAGCAGGGCCTGGCGCGTCGACGTGTCGGCCGGGTGGTTGGCCAGATCGTTGACGCCGGCGAAGAAGCGGTCGAGCGCGGGCTGCAGGCCCGTGCTGGAGTCCGCCAGCAGGTTGTCGATGCGGCCGGACAGGTCGCTCAGCGCGACCAGTCGGCTTTGCGCGGAGGTGCCCTCGCGGACCTGCGCGGTCAGGTACTGGTCGTACAGGCGACGCACGCCGACCAGGTCGACGCCGCTGCCGATGAAGGCCGGGCCGTAGCGCTGCGGAATGCGCGCGCCGAAGTCGGTCATCTGCCGCGTATAGCCCGCCGTATTGACGTTGCTGATGTTGTGGCTGGTCGTATTCAGGGCAATCTGCGAGGCGAGCAGGCCTGAAATTCCGGTGGACATGATGTCGGGCATGGCGATCTTCCGATGACGGGATGTCGTCGCGTATCAATCAGACTGACGGCGGCGGGTCGAGAAACTTGAATGGTTCGGAAGCATCGAGCTGCAAACGCGGCTTCTGGTCCGGATCGAATGTGGTTGCGGGCCTGGGCACGGCGCGCGGTTGCTCGATGGCCGCGAGTGCCTCGCGCATCGGTGCGCTGTCGGCGACCTGGCCAAGCTTGCGCGCGTAATCCGGGTCGGTGGCATACCCCGCCGACTGCAGGGCGCGTGCGAAACCGCGCACGTCCTCGCCGTGGCCGAGTGCCGCGGCATAGCGCGGGTTGCCGCCGATCAGGTTGGCGTAGTCCATGAACGAATCGGATGGCGAGTCGTAGACGCGAAAGGCTTCGCGCCGGCGCACGGTGACGCCATGCTCGACCTCCAGCGTCGGCACGCGCACGCGCGCGCCCGACCAGCTCGACCCGGCCTTGATGCCGAACAGGTTGAAGCTGCTGGCGCCGTCAGCCTGTCGCGGCAGGTGCTTGCCCCAGCCGGTTTCCAGCGCGGCATGGGCGAGCAGGGCGCGCACCGAGACGCCGAGTTTTTCGGCAGCCGCCTGGGCATGCGGCAGCAGCGATTGCACGAATTCCTGCGGACTTGACGGATGCCACGCTTCGGCCAGCTTGTTCGCGCCCTCGATGGCGGCGTCGGCCAGCTTGCCGAGCCCGTCGCGCAGCGGCTGCATGCCCTGCCTGACGGCCTCGATGGCGCGCGAGGCGAGTGAATCGTTCGCTTCGCCCGGCGGTGCGACATATGCGGTCATCGCCGGCGGCCGTGCCGGCACCGGGAATCCCGTCGCGCTGGCGCGGGACGCGAGGGATGTGTCGAGCGTTGGCGCCGCGGCGTCGCTGCTGCCGCCGAGCTGGCGCACGAGCATCTCGGCAATGCCGAGACCCTTGCCGCGCGAGGCCAGGGTGACCGCCAGCTGCTGGTCGAACATGTCGCGATAGGAACGCGTCTGCTCGCTGTCCATGGCGCCCTCGCCGAGGCTGGCGGCGCGCATCGACTTGAGCATCATCTGGGTGAATATCGTTTCAAACTGGCGCGCGACCTGGGCGGTCGCCGCCTTGCTGTCGGCACGCGCCGACGCGCGCAGGCGCGTGAGCCCGCTGAAGTCGTTGAACAGGGCGACCTGGCGCGGGTCGACGGCCATCAGATCACCACCAGCTCGGCACGCAGCGCACCGGCTTCCTTGAGCGCCTCGAGGATGGCCACCAGGTCGCTCGGCGCGGCGCCCACCTGGTTCACCGCGCGCACGATCTCGTCGAGGTTGACGCCGGGACCGAAGCGCACCATGTGGCCGCCCTTCTCGGCGACCTGCACGGCGCTCTGCGCGACCACCGTGGTCTTGCCCAGGCTGAGCGGAGCCGGCTGGCTGACCAGCGGCTGCTCGGAAATCGTCACCTCGATCGAACCGTGGGCGACGGCTGCCGCGCCGACGCGCACGTTGGCGCTGATGACCACGGTGCCCGTGCGCGAATTGATGATGACGCGTGCAGGCGCCTCGCCCGGCTCCACTTCGACATCCTGCACGGCGGCGACGAAGCCGACGCGCTGGCCGGCATCGGCCGGCGCGCGCAGGGCCACCGAAACGGCATCGACGGCTTGTGCGGTGCCATCGCCGAAGGTCTTGTTGAGGGCGGTGGCGACGCGCGATGCGGTGGTGAAATCGGGCGTGTTGAGGTTCAGCACGAGGCCGGCACTGCTGGCGAACGCGCTCGGCACGGTGCGCTCGACCGAGGCGCCGTTGGGGATGCGTCCGCTGTTGGAGATGGCGACCTGCACGCTGGAGCCGCTCTTGCCGCTCGCATTGACGCCGCCGATGACCAGGTTGCCCTGGGCGACGGCATAGACCTGGCCGTCGGCGCCCTTGAGCTGGGTCATCAGCAAGGCGCCGCCGCGCAGGCTCTTGGCATTGCCGATCGAAGCCACGGTCACGTCGATCAACTGGCCGGGCTTGCTGAACGGAGGCAGCTCGGCGGATACGGTGACCGCCGCGACGTTCTTCAGCTGCGGACGCACGTTCGGCGGTACCGTGATGCCGAACTGCTGCAGCATGTTCTCGAGGCTCTGCGTGGTGAACGGTGCCTGGCTGGTCTGGTCGCCGCTGCCGTCGAGGCCCACCACGAGTCCGTAGCCGACCAGCTGGTTGCTGCGCACGCCGGCGACCTGGCTGATGTCGCGCACGCGCTCGGCACGCACCGTGGCGGCACCGAACAGGCAGGCCACGACGACGACCAGCGCCAGCCGCGATACCACTGGAATGCTTCGCGGGATATTCACAGCGGCATCCATTTGGAATTGAACAGGCGGGCCAGCCAGCCCTGCTCGTTGGCATCGGCGAGCGAGCCACGCCCGGTATAGGAAATGTTGGCGTTGGCGACCCGCGTCGAGGGCACCGTGTTGTCGGTGGCGATGTCCTGCGGGCGCACGATGCCGGAGATGCGCACGATCTCCTGGCCCTGGTTGATGGTCAGCAGCTTCTCGCCGCGTATGACCAGGTTGCCGTTGCCCAGGCGCTGCGCCACGGTGACCGTGATGTCGCCGGACAGGCTGTTGCTCTGGCTGCTCTCGCCGTCGCCGGTGAAGCCGCGTTCGCCACCAAGCCCGAACGACAGCGGCTGGCCGTTGAAGGTGGCGCCGACGCCGGCGATGGTCGGCGCGGAAAGATCGGCGCTGCTGTTCTTGCTGGTCTTGGTGCTGGCCTTCTTGCTCGCCTGCGTGTTCTCGACCAGGACGACGGTAAGGATGTCGCCGGCGCGATGCGCGCGCGGATCGGGAAACAGCTCCATGTTCTGGCTGGCGTGATAGATCGCGCCATCCGCCGGCGCCACTTCGGCGTAGGCCTCGCCCGGCAGGGTCGGCGCGTAGGACGCCTCTTCGCGCGCGCGCGGCGTGCTGGCGCAGGCGCCGAGCAGGCCAAGTACGGCGATGAGGGTGACGCGTGCGGCAAGGGATTTCATCAGGTCGGCTCCGGCACTTACATCTTGTTGGTCAGGTTCTGCAGCATCTGGTCGCTGGCCGTGATCGCCTTCGAATTCATTTCGTAGGCGCGTTGCGTCTCGATCATGTTGACCAGCTCCTCGACGACGTTGACGTTGGAGCTTTCCAGCGCGCCCTGCATGAGGCTGCCGACGCCATTGAGGCCGGGCGTGCCGGTCTGCGGGGCGCCGCTGGCCGCGGTTTCGTAAAGCAGGTTCTCGCCGCGCGCCTCGAGTCCGGCCGGGTTGATGAAATCGGCGAGCTGGACCGTGCCGATCTGCGCGGCAGCGGCCTGGCCGGCGAGCTGCACGCTGACCGTGCCGTCGTTGCCGATGGTCAGGCTCTGCGCGCCGGACGGAACCGTGATCGCCGGCTCCATCGGATAGCCGCTGTTGCTGACCATCTGGCCGTCGGAGTTGATGTGGAACGAGCCGTCGCGCGTGTAGCCGACGGTGCCGTCAGGCAGGGTCACCTGGAAGAAGCCGCGGCCCTGGATGGCGAGGTCGAAGGCATTGCCGGTCTGCATGACTTCGCCCTGGGTGAACAGCTTCTCGGTGCCGACCACGCGCACGCCGGTACCGACCATCGTGCCGGCGGGCACCTGGGTGGCCTCCGAACTCTGCGCGCCCGGCTGGCGCCGGTTCTGGTAGATCAGGTCCTCGAAGGCCGCGCGCGAGCGCTTGAAGCCCGTGGTATTGGCGTTGGCGATGTTGTTCGAGGTGACCGCCATGCGCGTCTGCTGCGCATCGAGGCCGGTCTTGGCGATCCAGAGTGAGGAAAACATGGTGCGACTCCTGCGTGGTTGCGGCGGTGGGGTTACATCGCCTGCAACAGGCGTGTGGCGGACTGGGCGTTCTGGTCGGCGTTCTTGATGCCTTGCATCTGCATGTCGAACTGGCGCGAGAGCGAAATCATCTTGACCAGCAATTCCGACGGATTGACGTTGCTGGCCTCGAGCATGCCGCCGGCGACACGCACTTGCGGATCGGCCTCGGCGACCGAACCGTCGCGCAGGCGCATGAGGTTGTTGCCGTCGGGTTCGAGCAGTGATTCATCGGGACTGACCAGCTTGAGCTTGCCGACCGCGGCGGCGGTGGTCGCCGTCTGCCCGGCCGGCACGACGACGACCGAGCCGTCGCTGCCGATGTCGAGCTTGGTATAGGGCGGCACCGTGATCGGGCCGCCGTCTCCGAGCACCGGCATGCCGTTCGCCGTGGTCAGCAGGCCCGATGCATCGATCTGGAAATCGCCGGCGCGCGTATAGGCTTCGCCGCCATCGGGCGCCTGCACGGCGATCCAGCCGCTCCCCTGCACGGCGACGTCGAGTTCGCGACCGGTAGGGGTCACTTCGCCCGTGCTGAAATCCGAACCGAGTCCCTTGCTGACCGCGTTGATGCGCGTCGGCAGGCCGACGCCCGGCACCGGCACGCTTTCGAAGGCAGCAATGCGCTGCTTGAAACCGGTGGTGTTGGCGTTGGCCAGGTTGTGGCTGACCTCGGTCTGCGCACGCATCGTCTGCGTGGCGCCGGTCATCGCGACATAAAGGGAACGGTCCATCAGTCAGTGTCCTTTAGCTGCGCAGGTTGATGATGGTCTGGGTCAGCGTGTTGTCGGCCTGGATGACCTGGGCGTTGGCCTGGTAGTTGCGCTGGGCCTTGATCATCTTGACCAGCTCCTGGGTCAGGTCGACGTTCGAGGATTCGAGCGCACCGGACTGCAGCTGGCCGAAGTCGCCGGTTCCGGGTCCACCGTAGACCGGCTGTCCGGATCCGTTGGTCTCGGCCCACATCGTGTTGCCGATCTGCTGCAGGCCCTGGGCGTTGGCGAAGTCGGCGAGCGCGACGCGCCCGAGCGCGGTGGACTGGCCGTTGCTGTAACGCACCGAGACAATGCCGGCGTCATCGATGTCGATCGTGGTGACGCGGCCGGCCGCATAGCCGTTCTGCACGAGAGCGCTGTTTGCCGAGGCCTGGCCGAACTGGGTCACGCCGGAGACATCGGCGGTGATGGTCAGCGGGTTCGCGCCGTTGGTCAGCGGGAAAGCCGGGAAGGCCAGCTGGCCGCCGGCCGGCGTGGTCAGCGCACCCGTTGCATCGAAGGTCATCGGCAATGGACCGCCGGCGGCGGCGCCGTCGACGGTCATGTAGGCGTCCCAGGTTCCCGGCGCGGTATTGACGTAGTAGACCGTGGTTTCGTGGGCAACGCCGAGCGAGTCGTAGGACGTGAACGGACTGGAATGGTTGAAGCTGGTCGGATCGAGCGGATCGAACGGCGAGGTCACCGGCGGCACCGAGGTGGCGTCGAGGTTGACGCCGAGCGTCGCCGTCGTCGTCGCCGAAGGCGCACCCTGCGAGGTGGTGATCTGCAGGTTCGACAGGGTCTGGCGGAAGCCGCCGATGCCGTCGGGTGGATAGACCTGCAGGTTGCCGCCCTGCGGCAGGACCACGTTGCCCGCGTTGTCGAGCTGGAAGTTGCCGGCGCGCGTGTAGGCGAGCCCGGAATCGGTACGGATCGTGAAGAAGCCCTCACCGACCACGGCCATGTTCAGGCCGCTGCTGGTGTATTCGAGGTTGCCCTGGGCGAACTGCTGGGCGACGTCGGCGAGGCGCACGCCGCTGCCGGTCTTCGAACCGGCCGTGCCGTAGCGGCTGATCTGGAACAGGTCGGCGAATTCCGCGCGCGAGTTCTTGAAGCCGGTGGTGTTGACGTTGGCGATGTTGTTGGAGATGACTTCGAGGTCGGCCGAGGCCGCGTTCAGTCCGCTCAGTGCGATGTTGAATGCCATGGTGCGTGTCCTCTGGACGAAAGTGGAAAATCAGACAATCTGGATGATCTGGGACAGCGCGACACGCCCCAGTGGGCCGAGATCGAGCAGCGGCTGGCCGCCCCCGCTTCCCGGGATAAGGCCGAGCACGCGTGCCGCCGCCTGGGTCGGGGCGCTGACGCGCTCGCCGTTGACGGTGGCCGTGGCTTCGATCGCGTAGGCGCCAGGCGGCATGGCGTTGCCACTGGCATCCATGCCGTCCCAGCTGAACCGGTTGCTGCCGCTGGTCGGGGCGGGGATCTCCATGGTGCGCACGAGGACGCCATCGGCGTTGGTGATGCGCACGCTGATCGAGGTCGTCCCGGCGGGCGCCACGACAGCGCCCTGCAGGCCATCGTCGTCGAGCACGCCCTGGGCGGATTCGACGAGCACGTCGTGGCCGATCAGGTCGACGCCACCGAGCGCCTGGCTGCCCTGGATGGACTGCGCGAGGGCGGCGAACGAGGACTGCAGGCCCTGCATGCCGGAGACCATGCTGAACTGCGAGATCTGGTTGAAGAAACTGGTCGGATCCATCGGTTGCGAGGGATCCTGCGAGCGCAGCTGGGCGATCATCAGGCGCAGGAAGTCGGTCTGCGTGAGGTTCTCGCTGCCCGACGCCGACGGTTGCGCCGCGTAGGCCGAGTTCATCTGGTTGGTGATGCTGTTGAGGTCGTTCATCGCGGCGCTCCTCAGCGGCCCAGCTCGAGCGTCTTCAGCATGAGCTGCTTGGCGCTGTTCATGACTTCAACGTCGTTCTGGTAGGCGCGCGAAGCCGAGATCATGTTGACCAGCTCGTCGACCGGATTGACGTTGGGCGTGTACACGTAGCCCTGCTCGTCAGCGAGCGGGTTGCCCGGTTCGAGGTGGCTGCCGACCGGCGTCTGGCTTTCGCTGATGCCGGTAACGCGCACCCCACTGGTCGCGTTTCCGGCGAGTCCGCGGCGGATTGCCTCGAACACCGGCGCCTTGGCCCGGTAGGCGGTTTCCGCCGACGAACTGACGCTGTCGGCATTCGCCAGGTTGGAGGCCGTCGTGTTGAGGCGCAGCGATTGCGCGCTCATGCCCGAGGCGGCGGTATCGAAAACGTTGAAGAGCGACATGGTCAGCTTCCTGTAATGGCGGTGCGCAGGCTGCGGATCTGCCCGCTGATGAAGGCCAGGCTGGCCTGGTAGCGCACCGAGTTCTCGGCGAACGCGGCCTGCTCGACCTGGGCATCGACGCTGTTGCCGTCGAGCGATGGCTGGGTCGGCACGCGATACATCAGTCCCTGTTCGCCTGCGGGCGCTCCACTCGTGCGGTGGCCTGCGGCGGTGGTGGTCAGCGCCAGCCCGGCATGGCCCGAAGCGGCACCGAGGGCGGAACGAAAGTCGATGTCACGCGCGTGGAAATTCGGCGTGTCGGCATTGGCCAGGTTGTTGGCCAGCACCTCGGCACGCTGCTGCCAGAGGGCCAGCGCGCGGGTATGGATGCCAAACAGTTCATTCGGTGCGTTGCTCATGGCGGACGCCTTCCACAAGGGTGACAGGGCATCCTGAGCAAGTCCTGTGCCACGCGGGCAAAAAGCCATGTACCGCATTGATATACAAGGCTTTTGTTGGCCATTCACCGGATCCCGGAACGGCCCGGCCGGGGCGGGTGTCGGAAAACCGTCGCTGCTTTCGAAGGCCTTCCACGACAGATCCATGGCGCAGCGGCCGTGCAGGCGAGGCAGGACGCCACGGCCGCTGGCGCGCGAACCGATCGGCAGCGTCTGGCACAGCCCTTGCTCTCAAGTTCCGCAGATCCCTGCCGATTCCGTGGCACGGCGACAAGACGAGGGCGATTCGATGCGGTTTTTCGGGCTGGGGGAGCGCGCGCACAGGCTTGCAGCCGCTGGCGGAAGCCGTCTCGACGTCAGCCGGGTCGACGCTTGCCGCGGCAACTCCTGCACGCGCGACGCCGGTGTCGGCAATTTGACGCTGCTGCTGGCGACACTGCTGCTCACTGCGTTCGCGTCGCCCCTGATGGCCAGCGAACAACCGGTTGCCACACTGCTGGACGCCGCGGTCGCGCACCTGCGCGAACGGCATGATCCGGCCGAGGGCGAACTGACGATCAATCCCAGGGCGCCGGATTCGCGCCTGCACCTGAGCGCCTGCGCGCAGGCCCTGCACACCGAATTCCCGGCCGCGCGCCTGAATGGTCCGCTGGCCTCGGTGCGCGTCAGTTGCAGCGATCCCGGCGGCTGGAGCGTCAACATCCTGCTTGACCTGAAGCTCGAGCGCGATGTGCTGGTCAGCGCGCGCAGCCTCGCCCGCGGCGCCCTGCTCGACGCCAGCGACGTGCGCGCCGAACGCAGGGACGTGCTGCGCCTGCCCTACGGTTACGTTGCCGACCCGGCCCGCATCGAGGACATGCGGCTGTCGCGAAGCGTCGGCGCAGGCACTGCGCTCAATCCGGGCATGCTTGCCGAACGTCTGCTCGTCGAGCGCGGCCGCGGCGTCTCCATCGTCGCCCGCAGCGGCGGCATTTCCATCCGCGCCAGCGGAATGGCGCTGGAGGACGGCGTCGCCGGCGACCGCGTCCGCGTGCGCAACCTTGCATCAGGCCGGGTCGTCAATGCGGTCGTCGAAAATACCGGCATTGTCGTGGTGTCGAAGTGAATTGCAGGTCCGGCACTCGTCGGCGATGCGATTTTCCCCTAAAGTTTGCCCGGTGGTTGCCGATATCCAGTAGTGCGACGCCGGTGTCGTTTCCAGGAATCTCAGGCAATGGATAACAAAATCAATGGTTTGCAGCGAATATCGCCGACGCCTGAGCTGGCAACGGCGAGCAAGCTTGCACTCAAGTCGTCGGCATCAGGGCCTGGCGTTACCCAGGCATCCGATGACCAGGTCAGCCTGACCGACTCGGCCCAGGCGCTTCAGGCCAGCGAAGGCAGCCGCAATTCGGCTCCGGTCGACAGCCAGCGCGTGGAGCGGCTGCGCCAATCGATCGCCGAAGGGTCCTACCGCATCGATGTCGATCGCATTGCCGCCAAGCTGATCGAACTCGACGGTCATGTTGGCTTCGGCTGAGATGGACATGCAGGTCGAACTGACCAGCGCCCTGGCGGCGACCGTTGGCGAAATCGCCGCGGCCACGCGCAAGCTGCTGATCACGCTCGAGGAAGAGCGTGAAGCCTTGCAGCTGGGCGATGATTCGCGCCTGCTCTATGTCACCGGAGTCAAGACCGGGCTGTTGCAAAGCCTTGAGTCGTTCGAGGCCGAGCGCCAGCACCTGGTCAGCCAGATCCATTCCGGAAGCCCGCCGGTGCCGTTCGCGATGAAGCGCGCGCTCAAGGGCAGCCCCGAAACCACCGCGCTGTGGGAAGAAACCGTCGAGCTGCTGGGTTATTGCCGCACCCTCAACCAGTCCAATGGTTCGGCCGTCGAGCTGCGCCTTGGGCAGATACGCCAGGCGCTGGAAATCCTCAGTGGCGCGCCGGCCAACGCCGGACTTTACGGGCCGCAAGGAGCGCGCCAGAGCCTTCGTCGCTCGACTCCGATAGCCAAGGCCTGAAATCCGGGTAGGATCAGCCAATGATCACCGATCCGCCCATCATGCACGGGTTGCTGCAGCGGGTCGTCGACGAGCGCGCGCCGCTCTCGATCGTCCTGCCCGGCGTCGACATCCCTTTCGACAGCCTCCTGCTCAGCGTCGATTCCTCGCTGGACGCCCTCGTCATCGACGAACTCAATCCGATCAGCGGCCACCGCCGCATGCAACCCAACCTGCTGCTGCGCATCGGCACGCGGCTCGACGGCGTCGAACTGCGCTTCCGCACGCGGGTCGCCGCAATCGACCGCGACAGCAACATTTCCGCTTATCTGCTCGATTTCCCGACCGAGCTCGACTATCGCGAGCGGCGCAACAACTACCGCGTGAAGATCCCGCCGACCGCTCCGCTGACGTGGGAGGTGCCGGTAAAAGGCAATCCGGCAAGGACGACCATGCTGAAGGTCGTCGATCTTTCGCTGGGCGGAATCGGCCTGGCCCCACGCCATCCGCACTCGGTCAAGGTGCTCGACGTGACCACCGGCGTGCTCGCCATGCCGGACGGGCCGCTCACGGTGACGGCCAAGATCCGCTACCTGCGCAGCCGCGCCTATGGGGCGACCGAGGACCGGGCCGGCGGCGAGTTCATCGGCATCGGCCCCGCCGAAACGCGCCGCATCAGCCATTTCGCCGCCGAACTGCAGCGCCCGATGCTGCGCGGCCGGCGCAAGTGGATCGGCTAGGAGTCACTCAGGCCGACTGGATTCCGCCATCGGGGATTTCCGCGGCCGGCTCGATCCGGTTTGCTGCCTCGAGACGCTGGGCCAGGCGCACCAGCGATTCCACGGAATCGCACATGCTCCGCGCGATCTCGCTTTCGCCCATGATGGTCGCGTCGGCACCGGCCTTGTGCAGGTAGGCCACTTCCTCGTCGGAGTGGGCGCGGGCGAGGATGGCCAGGCCCGGATTGGCCTCGCGCGCGAGGCGCACGATCGGCCCGGCTTCGAGAGCCTGCGAGATCGCCACGAGCAGCGCGCGTGCGCTGCCCAGGTTGGCGTCGCTGAGTACTTCGGTGGACACCGCATTGCCGAAGATGCATGGAATGCCGAGCTTGCGCGCGTCGATGCAATGGTCGCGATCCGAGTCGATCAGGACCAGTGGCATGCCGTGTTCGTGCAGGGCGCGTGCGACCCGTGAGCCGACCTTGCCGTAGCCGACCAGGATGATGTGGTTGGCCGCAGGAATCGAGGCGCGGTCCGGCAACAGGTCGTCTCCCGCGGCGTCGAGCGCTACCTCGGCGGCGGCGCGGATTTCGGCCTCGTGACGGGCCGACCAGCGGTCGAAGACGACGAACAGCATCGGATTGACGATGATCGAGAGCAGCGCCGCGGCGAGGATCAGGTTGCGCGCGTCCGGGCTGAGCAGGCCGAGGCTGACGCCGAGCGCGGCGAGGATGAACGAGAATTCGCCGATCTGGGCGAGCCCGGTGGCCAGGGTCAGCTGCGTCTGCAGCGGCTGGCCGAACACGCGCGTGACGATGAAGCCGCAGAACGAATTGCCCAGCGTGATGATCAGGAAGGTGGCGAGGATGGCGAGCGGCTGCTCGATCAGGATGTGCGGATCGAACAGCATGCCCACCGAAACGAAGAACAGCACGGCGAAGGCGTCGCGCATCGGCAGCGAATCACTGGCCGCCTCGTGGCTGAGCCGGGACTCGTTGAGCATGACCCCGGCGAGGAAGGCGCCGAGCGCGAAGGAGACCTCGAAGATCGCCGCCGACACATAGGCCACGCCGAGCGCGATGGCCAGCACGGCAAGCGTGAACAGCTCGCGCGAACCGACGCTGGCGGTGCGTTCCAGCACCCAGGGAATCACGCGGCGACCGATCGCCAGCATCAGCACGATGAACACGCTGACCTTGGCCAGGGTCCAGCCCAGCGCCTTGAAGATGTCCGCGCTGCTGCCGGAGCCGGCACCCTCGGCCTGGCCGCCGAGCACTCCGGCCAGTGGCGGCACCAGCACCAGCACCAGCACCATCATCAGGTCCTCGACGATCAGCCAGCCGATGGCGATGCGTCCGCGATGCGTCTCGAGCAGGCGTCGCTCTTCCAGCGCGCGCAACAGCACCACGGTGCTGGCCACCGACAGGCAGACGCCGAAGATCAATCCCGAGCCCCAGTGCCAGCCCATGACCCAGCCGAGCAGCATGCCCAGGCTGGTGGCGACGAAGATCTGGAAGAGCGCCCCGGGAACCACGATCTTGCGCACCGACCAGAGGTCGCCGACCGAGAAGTGCAGGCCGACGCCGAACATCAGCAGGATCACGCCGATTTCGGAGAGCTGCTGGGCGATGCCGGTGTCGGCGACGAAGCCCGGCGTGAACGGCCCGACCACGACGCCGGCGACCAGATAGCCGAACAGCGGCGACAGCCGCATCCGTTGCGCGAGCATGCCGAACACGAAGGCCAGGCAGATGCCGCCGACCAGCATCGCGATCAGGGGCGTGTGGTGCAAATCGTCCCTCCGGGCAGCGCATGCGCAGGACGCGCGTGGATTTCACTATAGCAAGCGCGGGCCAGGCGAAACGGAGTGACGATCATGAAACTCGAGAATGCCCGTGTTGCCCGAGGTTGCTGATTCCGATCACCGATTTCGAGACCGGCGGGCCGTTCTACCGTGATCTATCCGCTCGCGCATCGCCTGGTGCGGGATTTCAGCGGAACATGCCACGCAGATGGGGTTCTTCGAACTGCAAATCGGCGACTACGCCTGCAGGTAGGCGTGATGGTTATCCCGACAGGACGAACGGACGCAACGCGGGATCCACGGCCCACCATCGTTCGCCCGAACCTTTCAAGGGTGACCGGCATCCATGCAGTGCATTACGCGGCCGCAAGCCGCGGCCGGTGTGAGATTTTCGGCGACGCTCCCGCAGCTGTGGCCGCACTATCCAGAATACGGCGAGATCGCGAAGGGCATTGGATTACACGGCTTTTTGCGATTGAGGCCATAGCAGGGACTATCGCCGAATGAGCGAAAACACGCGTGGATTAATGAAAAGCGAGGGCTGTGTTTTTCATGAATGGTCCGGCCTAGAGCCCGCTCGCCGCCTTGGCCACGGCGCGGAACAGCGCGCGGCCCTTGTTCATCGTCTCCTCCCATTCCTTGCCGGGATCCGAATCAAAGACGATGCCGGCGCCGGCCTGCACGTGCAGGCGACCATCCTGGATCACCGCGGTGCGGATCGCGATGGCGGTGTCGGTGTCGCCGTCCCAGCCGATGTAACCGATCGCGCCGGCGTAGATGTTGCGCTTGATCGGCTCGAGTTCGCGGATCACCTCGAGCGCGCGAATCTTCGGTGCGCCGCTGACCGTACCGGCCGGAAACGAAGCCTTGAGCACGTCCATCGAATTGAGCCCGTCGCGCAACTCGCCTTCGACCTGGCTGACGATATGCATGACATGCGAATAGCGTTCGACGACGAAGCTCTCGGTGAGCTTCACCGTGCCGGTCCGGCTGACCCGCCCGACATCATTGCGACCCAGGTCGATCAGCATCAGGTGTTCGGCGCGTTCCTTCGGATCGGCCAGCAGTTCGGCTTCGAGGGCGAGATCTTCTTCCGGCGTCGCGCCACGCGGGCGCGTTCCGGCCAGCGGCCGCAACACGACCTTGCCGTGTTGCTGGCGCACGAGGATCTCGGGCGACGAGCCGACGATCTGGGTTGCACCCAAATCAAGGAAGTACATGTAGGGCGACGGATTGAGCGAACGCAGCGCGCGGTAGACATCGACCGGGCGCGCGCGGAACGGCACGCTGAGCCGTTGCGACAGGACCACCTGGAAGATGTCGCCGGCGCGGATGTACTCCTGGGCGCGCCGGACCGCATCCTCGAATCCCTCGCGGCTGAAACCCGAAACGAAGTCGCTTTCGTCGAGCGGCTTCGGATCGAGCATCTCCGGATAGCTGGAGCCGGAATGGCGCAGGCGGAAGGCGAGCTGGTCGAGGCGGCGGCAGGCCTGCGCATAGGCCTGCGGCTGCGCCGGATCGGCGTGCACGATCAGGTAGAGACGGCCCTTGAGGTTGTCGAATACGGCGACTTCCTCGCTGAGCATGAGCAGGGCATCGGGCGTGCCGAGCTGGTCGGGCTTGTCGTCCATGGCGAAGCGCGGCTCGATCCAGCCGATCGTCTCGAAACCGAAATAACCGACCAGGCCGCCCGAAAACGCCGGCATGTCCGCCATCGGCGGCACGCGGTACTGGCGACGCAGGGCTTCGATTTCGGCGAGCGGATCGGTGAGTTCGCGCGTCTCGACGACTTCGCCGAGTTCCTCGACGCTGAGCGTATGCCCGCGCAGCGAATAGACGCGCCGGCATGGCAGGCCGATGATCGAGTGGCGTCCCCAGTTCTCGCCGCCCTGCACCGATTCGAACAGGTAGGCGTAGGGCCCGTCGGCCAGCTTCAGGTACACCGACAGCGGCGTATCGAGATCCGACAGCACCTCGCGCGCGACCGGGATGCGGTTGTAGCCTTCGGCGGCGTAGGCGTTGAATTGTTCCAGGCTGATCACGGTATCGGGGATCGCGACGATTCGGCCCGCGACGATAGCAGGGCGCAGTGGCCGGCAACAGCCTGTGCTGCGGCGCTAGCCGCGCTGCGTGCCATCCGCATCGTCGGTGCCGATGCGCCGGCGCGCCATGCCCGCCATCGCCATGCTGAACTCGACGCCACTGCCGTCATCCAGGTTGGCAGCCGCGGCGCTGCCGTTGTGCAGCTCGGCAACCAGGCGCACGACGTGCAGGCCGAGACCGAGGTGCGGCGTCTCGCCGATACCGCGCGCGCTGCGTTCGCGCAGGCTGACCAGCGAATCGAACAGGCGCTCCTGCATCGCCTGCGGCAGCAGCGGCCCGCTGTTGGCCATGCGCAGGACCACACCGGATTCACTGCGCTCGAGTGCAATCCGGATCCAGCCGTCCTCCGCGCTGAACGAACGCGCGTTGTCGAACAGCTTGTCGAGCGCCTGCGCGAGCAGGTCGGGCGCGCCATGGAAAGGCAGTGCCGCTTCCGGCAATTGCAGGCGGATCCGGCGCGTGCCGGCCAGTGCGCGATAGCCTTCGGCGCAACCGGCGACCAGCGCGCGCAGGTCGAAATCCTCGGCTTCCGCGGAGGCGATGGCGCGTTCGACCCGGCTCGACTCGCTCATCGCGCGGACGATGCCACCGAGCCGCCCGGCGCCGTCGCGGGCGCGCTCGAGATAGGCCTGGGCGGCTGCCGGCAACTGCTGGTGGTCGAGGTTGTCGAGCGAGGACCTGACGATCGCCAGCGGTGTGTTGAGCTCGTGCGAAAGCTTGGACGCCAGCGTGCGCAGGTATTCGGTATAGGCGCCCACTTCGTCGAACAGACGTCCGAAACTGCGCGCGAGGTCGCCCAGTTCGTCACCCGAGTCGGCCAGTGGCAACGGACCGGTCAGGCGACCGCCGGCTCGCGTGGCGCGCTCGGTCGCATTGCGCAGGCGGCGGATGCGCCAGCTCAGCACGCCGCCGAACAGCAGCAGCAGGGCGCCGGTGACGAGCAGGGCGAGCAGGCTGGCGCCGAGCAGGCTCGACAGCGCGCGGTTGGCGAGCAGGGGCAGGCTCGGATTGGCCTGCTCGAGGACCAGGGCGCCACGCAGGGCATCCTGGCTGCGCAACGGCACCGCCGCGACCAGCAACACGCCACCGCTGTCGGTGGCACGCCAGCCGGTCGCCGGCGCGCCCGACAAGGCCTGCCAGAGGTCGTCGCCATCGAGGCGCGGATCGACGGCGGCGAAGGCATCCACGCTTGGCCGCCGACTGGCCAGCTCGGCCGATTCGGGCGCGAGTAGCTGGCGGTAGATGAATCCGGCCAGCCAGCCGAACTCCTCGTCGGTCGGCGCATCGATGTCGAGCGAACCGCCGGCGGCGACCAGCCAGCCGTCGGCCGAGACCATGCGCACGCGCACATGGTCGGGAGCGAGCCGCGACAGCATGCGCGCGGCGGCTTCGTTGTAGCCGAGCAGGGCCAGCGCGGGGCCCGGCGCGGAATCGGCCACGGCGGAATCGTGCACGGCGAAGGCCAGGTGATCGGGCGCTTCGGCGCGCGCGATGCGCAACTCGATGCTGTAGCCCGATCCGTCCTCCTGCCACTCGCCGGTCAGGCGATCCGGAAAGCCCCCGTCGCCTTCGATGGCCGGCGCCTCGAAGCGGCCCGGCGCGGCGTTGGCGATGCGGTAGCGACGCCACTGCCCGCCGCGCAGGAGGGTGAGATCGAGGTGGTCGCTGCGTGCGGCCGCCGGATCGCGCGCATCGACGCGCTGGCGCGTGGCGTCGCGCACTTCGGCGTACAGAAATATCCATTGCGCGTCTTCGGCAAGCATGACGCGCAACTTGTCGGCCTCGCCGTCGGCCGCGATCGCCTGCGCATAGGGACGGAACGCCTGCCAGTCGTCCGCGTAACCGTCGATATGCAGCACGGCCGTGCGCTCATGCACATACAGCGCGGCATCGGGCATTGGCGGCTCGATGCCGAGCGCGTCGAGCGCGCGTGCCAGCGTGCTCGCCGAGGCAAGCAGGGTCTGTTCCTGGCCCTGGCGCAACACCGCCTCGGTCTGGCGCACGAACTGCCAGCCGGCCCACGGCAGGGTCAGCGTCGACAGCGCGACGAGCAGGAGTTTCAGGCGCAGGGACATGGGAGGTTCGGGATTTGGGAGTCGGGATTGGGGATTCGAAAGAGCCGGACGTCGCGCTCACTCGACATTCCATGCAAAGCCCGGACTTTTTCCGCCGTCACCCCGGCGAAGGCCGGGGTCCAGCTTGCCCGCCAGCAAATAAACGCGATGGATCCCGGCGTTCGCCGGGATGACGAAGAGTAAGAGATTCTGCTTTTCATCGAATCCCAAATCCCGAATGCCAAATCCCTAGTCCCTGTTGACCCACCGATAGCCCGCGCCGTGCACGGTATCGATGGCGTCGAAGGCCGGGTCGATGGCGATGAACTTGCGGCGGATGCGCTTGATGTGCGAGGTGATCGTGGCGTCGTCGACGACGACCTGGGCGTCGCGCATCAGTTGCTCGCGGCTCTTCACGTGGCCGGGGAAGCGCACGAGGGTGTGCACCATCCAGAACTCGGTCACGGTCAGCGGCACTTCCTCGCCTTTCCAGGTCACGCGCATGCGTTCGGACTCGATGCGCAGCGGACCCTGCTCGTGGATGCTGTCGGCCGCACTCGGCCTGCGCAGCGCTTCCATGCGCCGGAACAGCGCACTGATGCGCGCGGCGAGCTGGTGGAAGGAGACATCCTTGGCCAGGTAGTCGTCGGCGCCGAGGCGCAAGCCCGAGATCACGTCGAAATCCGAATCGCGCGCGGTCAGGAAGATGATCGGCAGGGTCGGCGCCTTCGCGCGCAGGTTGCGGCACAGGTCGAAGCCGCCCTCGGGCTCGTCGCCGAGTCCGACATCGATGATGACCAGCTCGGGCATGCGCTGGGCGAAGGCGGCTTCCGCCTCGACGCGTCCGGCATGGCCGCGCACTTCGTAGCCGGCCCGGGTCAGTGCCTCGACGTAGTTGGCGCGGATCAGCGGTTCGTCTTCGACGATGGCAATGCTGCGTGGCATGGCGGAACTCCGGTGGAGGGCGGCAGGCGGCCTTGCCTGCGTCGCCGCGATTCCGAGCTTACGCAGCGGCGTGGCGCGGGCGCAATGCGCGAAACGCGATTGCCCGCAAACGGCCACAACTGGTCGGCGCCGCGCCCGCAACCCGGCCCGGCGCGGACTGCGCCGGTCGCTTGAATGGCCTCCAAGCCAACGGGAGCCTGCGATGAAAGCGAACCGCGACGAAACCGACACCGACCTGCAACGCGGATTCGAACCGCTGCGCACGATCTTCGCGCTGCTGGTCCTGCTGCTCGGTTTCGCCGCCGGCGCCCGCGCGGAGACCGGCTTCGGCACGATCAAGGCAACGGCCAGGGACGGCCAACCATTCGAACTCGTTGCGCTGGCCAGCGATGTCCACTATCAAATCGGCGGGCTCATCGCCGAAGCCAGCATCCGCCAACGCTTCAGCAACTCCAGCAGCGACTGGGTCGAGGTCCAGTACCTGCTGCCCCTGCCGGATGGCGCCGCCGTCCACGACATGACCCTGCGCGTCGGCGAGCGCGTCATCGTCGGCGAGATCCGCGAGAAGGAGCAGGCGCGTGCCGAATACGTCGAAGCCGCGGCCAGTGGCAAGCGTGCGGCCCTGGTCGAGGCGGACCGCGCCAACCTGTTCCGCACGGCCGTGGCCAATGTCGGGCCGGGCGAAACGATCGAAGTCGAGGTGCGCTGGTGGCAGTCGATCCAGTACCGCGACGACCGCTTCTCGCTGAGCCTGCCGCTCACCTACACGCCACGCTACACGCCGCGCCAGGCCGGCCGCGAACGGACGCCAGGCATCGACGATGCCCTCGCCGGATACGACGGCGGCGGGCCGTCGACCACGCACGATGACGTGCATTCGAACAACGCCCCGAGGGTCGACGTCCGCGTCGACCTCGATCCTGGCCTGGCCCTGAGTCGCGTCGAAAGTGCGAGTCACGCCATCAAGGTCGCGCGCCGCGGCAACGCCTACGCGATCACCCTGGCCGCGGGCAGCGTGCCGGCCGACTGCGATTTCGTCCTCGAATGGGCGCCCGTGCTCGGCAAGGCGCCGGCATCGGCGGTACTGACCGAAACCGTCGATGGCGAGACCTACGCGATGGTCATGCTGCTGCCGGACAGCCAGCTCAGCCGACCGCTGCCGCGCGAACTGATCCTCGTCATCGACACCTCGGGTTCGATGGGTGGCGAGTCGATCCGCCAGGCGCAGGCCGCGCTCGACCTCGCGTTGGCGTCGCTGCGCCCCGGCGACCGCTTCAACGTGATCCAGTTCAACTCGGTCACCGAGGCCCTGTTCGACAGCGCCGTGCCGGCAACGCCGCGCGATGTCGCCCTGGCGCGCGAATGGGTCGGCCGCCTGCATGCCAGCGGGGGCACCGAGATGCTGGCCGCGCTGCGCACCGCGTTGCAGGGAACGCCGCCGCCCGGCCATGTGCGCCAGGTCGTGTTCGCCACCGACGGCGCGGTCGACGACGCCAACGGCCTGTACACCCTGATCGATCGCGAACTCGGCCAGTCGCGCCTGTTCCCGATCGGCATCGGCAGCGCGCCGAACGCGCAGTTCATCGCGCGCGCGGCGACCTCCGGACGCGGCTCCTCGGTCATGATCCGCGGCCCGGCCGAAGTCGGCGAGCGCATGCGCGAGCTGTTCGGGAAACTCGACCGCCCGGCCCTGCGCGATCTTTCCCTGGGCTGGCCGGGCAGCGCCGAGGTCTATCCGCAGCGCCTGCCTGATCTGTATGCCGGCGAACCGTTGCTGGTCGTCGCCCGCCTGTCCAATCTGAACGGCACGCTCGAGGCACGCGGCGCGAGCAGCGAGGCGGCGTGGTCGGCATCGCTGGCGCTCGGTCGCGCGGCCGCGGCGAGCGGCATCGCCCGGTTGTGGGCGCAGCGCAAGATCGAAAGCCTCGAGCAATCGATCGAGCGTGGTGCCGACGCGGCCGGCGTGCGCGCCGAGGTGCTGCAACTGGCCATCGACCACCACCTGGTCAGTCCCTACACCAGCCTGGTCGCGATCGAGCAGGTTGCGGCGCGCGATCTGGCCCAGGACCTGGTGTCGAAGCGCCTGGCCAATGGCGCACCTGCAGGCGGAGTGGCCTATGCCGCCACGGCCACCTCCGCGCCGTTGCTGCGCCTGCTGGGTTTCCTGCTGCTCCTGCTCGCCGGCCTGTTCGGATGGTGCGCCCGCGCGCGCCCGTCGCCGGCCGCACCTCTCGCCCGTTGAATCCGGAGAACCGCCATGAATTTCCCGTTCCGCAAGTCCATCCCCGACAACCGCAATCGCGGCGACGACGCCGTTGACATGGAGTGGCTCGGCGGCGAAGCCTGGGTCACGCCGCCACCGGTTTCGATCGAATCCTTCGGCGCGGTCAACGATGCGCGCAGTGAAGACGCGGCGCCGGAATGGATGCCTCTCTGATCGACCGCAAGCGCAAGCGGCTGCGCGCGGCGGCACTGGCCACGGCCCTGCTGGCCTGCGTGCCGCTGGGCCATGCCGGCTACATGGGCGCCAAGGCCGGACTCGCCCAGGTCCTGTTGCTGCGTGCCTGGAACCGTTCGCACGAAAGCGGTGTCGCCGCGAAGCCGTGGCCGTGGGCCGACACCGCGCCGGTTGCGCGCCTGCGCGTCGCCCGACTGGCTGTCGACGAGATCGTGCTGCGTGGCGATTCGGGGCCGACCCTGGCCTTCGGCCCGGGCTGGGCCGAGTCCAGCGCGTTGCCGGGCGGACCCGGGCTCAGCATGGTCAGTGCGCACCGCGACACGCATTTCGCGTTCCTGCGCGACCTCGCCACGGGCGATGCGATCCGTATCGACAGCGCGGCCGGAAGCCGGACCTATACGGTGCGCAGCATGCACGTGGCCGATTCGCGAAGCGAACGCGTCGACACCTCGATCAGCACGGATGCCCTGCTGCTGGTCACCTGCTATCCGTTCGATGCCATCGATGCGGGGGGACCGCTGCGCTTCGTGGTCGCAGCGGTCCCCGGCGGGGAGAACAGCGATCAGTCGTCGGACGGTTCGCCGCCGGTGTCGGCGCCGGCATCCGGATTGCGGTTGCGCATGCGCTGATGGCGCCCGTGGCGGCGTTCGGCGCGATGCTCGAGCTTCCAGGCGGCGTAGTTCGCGTACGCCTCGTCGCCGAGCGCCGCGCGCAGTTTCTGCGTGGTCTGTTCCTCGATCTGCCTGTGCGCCGGGCGCTCCTTGGCCAGCAGCGCCTCGTGCGCGGCGCGACGGTCGTTCTCGATGCGGTAGATCGCATCCTGCTGGGTGGTGGTCAGGCCGGGCACCGTGGCCAGTTGCTCCTGGCTGGGGCCGCGATGGCCGGGCGGCCCGGCAAAGCTGGCGCCAGCGGCCAGGCTGGCCAGCAGGGCGAGGGCAAGTACTTGTGGGGTGCGTGATTTCATCGACGGTTCCTTGGCAGTGACGGGGGAGGTACGACGCTGGACCATGCACCCGGCAGGGCTGGGGCTCGATCCGTGTCGTGCATGCAGACTGCGCCGCGAATACGCAGCCATCGCACAGAAATCATGGATTTTCTGCGCAGATTGCGCGGCCCGGTGCGCGACGCGCTATCGTGGGCCATGCGCCCTGCACGGCCTCACGACCCCGCATGAACCTGCGCCTCTGGCAACGCCTTTTCCTGACTTTTGCCGCCTTGAGCAGCATCGCCCTGGCGGGTTTCGTCGTCTGGCAGCAGCAGGCGTTCCGGCGCGGCTTCCTCGGCTATCTGGACGAGGTCGCCCTCGAGCGCCTGCAGCCCGTGGTGGCGAGCCTCGGCGATGCCTATGCCGAGAATGGCGGCTGGGCCTTCCTGCAAGGCAGGGACGACCTGTTCGCCGAACTGATCACGCCCGACCTGCACCGCATGGTGCGCGGCGGCTTGCGCCGACCCGCGCCGGGCGGCGCACGCGCGGAGCACCCGCCCGCCGAGCAGCACGAACGCGAGCACGCGCAACGTGCACGCAGGGCCGAATCGGCGTTGCTGGCGCGGCTGCTGCTGCTCGACGACAAGGATCGGCCGGTCGTCGGCGATCCGGCGATCCGCAGGAACGCGGCGCGCGTGCCGGTCACGGTCGACGGCAGCACGGTCGGCGCGCTCTACCTCGGCGCCCTGCCGCAGCTGCGCGGCGATGCCGACCTGGCCTTCGCGCGCGAGCAATTGCGCAACGCGCTGATTGCCGGCGTCGCCATCCTCGCCTTCGCGCTGCTGCTCGCCTTCGCCCTGGCACGCTGGCTGCTCGACCCCGTGCGCGAGCTGGCCGCCGGGACGCGCGCGCTGGCGGCAGGTGATTACGGCCGCCGCGTCGGTGACCGCCGTCGCGATGAACTGGGCGAACTGGCCGAGGATTTCAATCACCTGGCGCGCACGCTGGAACAGCACCAGGAGGCGCGCCGCCGCTGGGGCGCGGACATCGCCCATGAGCTGCGCACGCCGCTGAGCATCCTGCGCGGCGAGATCCAGGCCCTGCAGGATGGCGTGCGCCAGGCCACGCCGGAGGCGCTGAATTCGCTGCAGGCCGAGTGCGAACGGATCGGCGACCTGATCGAGGATCTCTACCAGCTCTCGCTCGCCGATGCCGGCGCACTCGAATACCGCTTCGCCGAAGTCGACCTCGGCGAACTGCTGCGCGAGACCGTGGAAACCCAGAAGCACAGCTTCGGCGACCGCGGCCTCGACCTCGAACTTCAGCTGCAGATCGCGGGCGCCGCGACGATCCGTGGCGATGCGCGCCGACTCGGCCAGCTCATCGACAACCTGCTGGCCAACTCGAGGCGCTACACCGACGCGCCGGGACGCGTGCGCATCGAACTGCGCGGCGAATCCGACGGCGTGCTGCTGGTCATCGAGGACAGCGCACCGGGCGTTCCGGAGGAATCGCTCGCGCTGGTGTTCGACCGCCTGTATCGCGTCGACCCATCGCGCAATCGCACAGCGGGTGGCGCGGGCCTCGGACTGGCCATCTGCCAGGCGATCGTGGCCGCGCATGGCGGCAGCATCGCGGCGAGCCATTCCACGCTCGGCGGCCTGCGCATCACCGTGCGCTTTCCGCCGTTCGGGAGCACGCCATGACCGCGGCCGGGCACATCCTGATCGTCGAGGACGAGCCCAAGCTGGCCACCCTGCTGCGCGACTACCTGCACGCGGCCGGCTTCGGCGCCTCGATCCTCGCCGACGGCGCGGAGGTCGTGGACTGGATCCGCGAACACGCGCCCGCGGCCGTCCTGCTCGACATCAACCTGCCCGGCGTCGACGGACTCAGCATCTGTCGCCAGGTGCGCGGGTTCAGCGAGGTGCCGATCCTGATGCTGACCGCGCGCGTCGAGGAGATCGATCGCCTGCTCGGCCTCGAGCTCGGCGCCGACGACTACATCTGCAAGCCGTTCAGTCCGCGCGAAGTGGTGGCGCGGGTCCGCGCCGTCCTGCGCCGGGCCCGTCCGGCGAGCCCGACGGCGACCGCTGCCGTGGTCCTCGACGAGGAGCGCTTCGAGGCCCGCATCCACGGCAAGCCGCTGGTCCTGACCCCGGTCGAATTTCGCCTGCTGGGAAAACTGTCGGCCCAGCCCGGACGGGTCTTCTCGCGCGCGCAGCTGATTGGCGCGCTTTATGCAGATCACCGCGTAGTGAGCGATCGCACGGTCGACAGTCATGTCAAGAACCTGCGGCGCAAGCTGGTAGAGGCCGGAATCGACCCGATTTCGGCGGTGTACGGCGTCGGCTATCGCTTCGAACTCGAGGAGGGCAGCGAGGGCGGGGCTTGAGGCCGGACCGGTAAGACTGTGCCCAAATTTGTCAGTGCAGGCCAAAATCTTATCAACAGCCGGTCCGTACCCAGCGCGCCGGCAGGGGCAAGAGGGACAACCGATGCGCGAGAGTGCCATACCGGTCAAGACAGCGGCCGGCCGCCTGGAAGTTGACGAGCGCAAGCACAAGCTCGGTGCGCGCCACCGCATGGTGCTGATATCGATCAATGGCGAGCGCAGCGTGGCGGGAATCCGCCAGCAGTTCGCCGCGATCAACGAAATTGACAGCCTGCTCGAGGAGCTGGCCGCCGATGGCATGATCGAAGTCGCCGACGGCGATGCCGGCATGATTCCGTCCGAAGTCGTCACCGCACCGCCTCCCGAGCTGCGGCCCGCGCCCGCGCCCGCACCCGCGCCCGTCGCCGAGGCTGCCCCGCAGCATGCCCGTGGCGATGACGAAGGGCTGCGCGCGGCACGCGAGTTCATGAGCCGCATGCTCACCGCCAAGGTCGGCCTGCGCGCCTTCCTGTTCACCCAGAAGATCGAGAAGTGCCCGTCGCGACAGGCCTTGCGCGAGTACCTGCCGGAGTTCCGCCGCGCCCTCAGGAAATCGGTCGATGCGGGCCGCGTCGCCGAATTCAGCGCCCACGTCGAAGCGCTGATCGGCGAAGGCTGAGCGCAACGAATCGCCTACGGCGCAGCGCGCCGCAAGCGCGGCCGCAGCCCGGTGCGCCCCTGCAGTCGAGTGTGCGATGCTTGAATCATCGCTGGCCACGCTGACGGCATGCTCAACAAACTCTGGCTCGGCTTCTTCCTGACCGCAACCGTGGCCGCGCTGTCGCGCTGGCTGCTGGGCGGCGAAGCGACCGTGTTCGCGGCCATGGTCGGCAGCCTGTTCGACATGGCGCGGCTGTCGGTCGAGGTCATGGTCCTGCTGTTCGGCACCCTGAGCCTGTGGCTCGGATTCCTGCATATCGCCGAACAGGCCGGCCTGATCGCGGTTCTCGCGCGCTGGCTCGGACCGCTGTTCGCGCGCCTGATGCCGGAAGTGCCGCGCGGCCACCCGGCGATCGGCCTGATCACGCTGAACTTCGCCGCGAATGGACTTGGCCTCGACAACGCCGCCACGCCGATCGGCCTGCGCGCGATGCGCGAGTTGCAGACGCTCAATCCGACCCCCGAATCGGCGAGCAATGCGCAGATCCTGTTCCTCGTGCTGAATGCGTCGTCGCTGACCCTGCTGCCGGTGTCGATCTTCATGTACCGCGTGCAGCAGGGCGCGCCGGATCCGACCCTGGTGTTCCTGCCGATCCTGCTCGCGACCAGCGTCTCTTCGCTGGCCGGCCTGCTCAGCGTCGCCTTCATCCAGCGCCTGAAGCTGTGGGACCCGGTCGTGCTCGCCTTCCTCGGCGCCGGCGCATTGCTGTTCGGCGGCTTCGTCGCGATCCTCGCCACGCTCTCGGCCAGCGCACTCGCCGCGCTTTCCTCGCTGCTCGGCAACCTGATCCTGTTCGGCATCATCATGCTGTTCCTGGTCGTCGCCGCCGTGCGCAAGGTGCCGGTCTACGAAAGCTTCATCGCCGGTGCGCGCCAGGGCTTCGACGTGGCGAAGGACTTGTTGCCCTACCTGGTGGCGATGCTCTGCGCGGTCGGCGTGTTGCGCGCTTCCGGCGCGCTCGATCTCGCCCTCGACGGCATCCGCTGGCTCGTCGTCGAGGCCGGCTGGGATACGCGATTCGTCGATGCGCTGCCGACCGCACTGGTCAAGCCGCTGTCCGGCAGCGCCGCACGCGCCATGCTGATCGAGACGATGTCGACGCACGGCGTCGACAGCTTTCCGGCCCTGCTCGCGGCAACCATGCAGGGCAGCACCGAGACCACCTTCTACGTGCTGGCCGTCTATTTCGGTGCAGTCGGCATCCAGCGCGCCCGCCATGCGGTGGGTTGCGCCCTGTTCGCCGAGCTTGCCGGCGTGCTGGCCTCGATCGCCGTGTGCTACTGGTTCTTCGGCTAGGACCCGCGCTACTGGCCGGACGCCTTCGCCGGTCGCCGGGACGCCGGCGACTGGCGGGCCCGGCAGGGACGCAACAGGCTGCGGCGCTGGACGAAGCTGCCCGCTGCAGGCACGATTGTCTGTTCGCTTTTGCCGATTGGACGATCCGCAGCGCATGGAAGAGTCGTTTTTCCGCCAGTTGCTCTCGCGCAGCGCCAACGCGGTGCTCGACCAGCACACGCTGGCCAAGGGTGCCGATTACGTGCGCCGCGGCCGTGTGCGCGAGATCTGGTATGAAAAGGCGGACGATGCGGGAACCCTGTTCGGCGCCGTGCAGGGGCGCGAATCGAGTCCCTACACCGCGGCCATCCTGATCGGACTGAATGGCGGCAAGCCGAAGTTCGACACCCAGTGCACCTGTCCGCTCGAGGGCGAATGCAAGCACGTCGCGGCGATCGCGCTGAAAATGCTCGGCGCCCGTGCCGAAGCCTTCGGGAATTCCGCGCCGGCGGTCCAGGGCCGATCCGATGCCGGCGCCTGGAAGCCCTGGTTCGATGCGCTGAGCGCCGGCCCGAAACCGCCGCTGCGCAAGCCGCCGGTCGATCCCGGACTCGTCTTCGGCATCCTCCTGCGCATCGGCGACGGCACCCTGCCCGGCATGCAGGCGCAGCCGGTGTGGCTGAAGCCCAACAAGCGCGGCGGACTCGGCTCCCCGCAGCCGGTCGGACAGTTCCAGTTCGGCGCCGATCCGTGGCAAAGGCTGACTCCGCACCAGTTCGAACATGTCGCGCGCCTGCGCATGGCCAGTCCGCACTATGCCTCCAGCGCCTGGTATCCCCTCAGCGGCGAACGCGACGAGGCCCTGCTCGAGATCCTGCTCGACGAGTACCCGTGCTTCGTCGAGAAACCGTCGCGCGGCCGCGTCGTCCTCGGCGAGAGGCGTTCGCTCGACTGGGGCTGGAAACTGTCCGAGGACGGCAACCAGAAGCTGGTGCCGCAGCTTGCCGCGGCCGACACCCGGACCCGCCTGCTGCGCATCGCGCAGATCTGGTATTTCGATCCGTCCACCCCGGCACTGGGCCGCGTCGAGGGCGACGCGCAGGTCATCGACGCGGCGCTGCGCGCGCCGGCCCTGATGCCCGAGCATGCCGAATTCGTCGTCGAGCACTGGCACAGGAACAGCCAGCTCGAAAGCCTGCCCAAGCCGTCCAGGGCGTCGGCCCCGGAGCCCCACCAGGTCGTGCCGACGCCGGTACTGACCTTGCGCGCGTTCCCGGTGCTCACCTACAACAACGGCATGCCGCATCGTTACCAGGCCGGATGCGTACGCCTGGGCTTCGACTACGACGGACCTCGCCTGCCGTTTGCTCCGGTGAAGCCGCGCGAACGGCGCCTGCATGAGGGCCGCCTGCTCGACATCGTGCGCGATCGCTCGGCGGAGATCGCCGCCGTCGAGCAGCTCGAAGCGCTCGGCCTGATCGACATCGACCTGCTGCCGCGCATGCCGAACCTGCCACGCGACGTCTTCAGCGACGGCGATTTCGTGCTCGAGCCGCGACGTGGCCAGCTGATCGCCGCCGAGCACCTGTTCGCGCTCGCGCCGCGCCTGCGCGACCACGGCTTCCGCCTCGAGACCGACGCCGGATTCCCGTTCGAGCTGCTCGACGAACCCGACGACTGGTTCGCCGAGGTCGAGGAGTCGGGCAACGCCTGGTTCGACCTCAGCCTCGGCATCGACATCGCCGGCGAACGCGTCGACCTGTTGCCCATCCTGCGCCGCCTGCTCGCCGACCCGGGTTTTCCGCTGCAACCGCGCAAGGGCGAGGAAGCCGATGCGCTCTGGCTGGTGCCGGTCGACGATCGGCGCCGCGTGCCGCTGCCATTGTCGCGCCTGCGCCAGCTGATGGCGCCGTTGCTCGAGTGGCTGCAGGACATGCCCGAACGCGACATGGCCAGCGGCAGCCTGCGCCTGCGCCGTTCGCAGGCGACCGTCCTCGACGAGCTGGCGGCGAAGAGCGAGATGCCCTGGCGTGGTGGCGAACGCCTGCGCAAGGATCTCGAACGCCTGCGCGACGCGCGCACGCCGGCCACCGAGCCACCGGGATTCAATGCGACCTTGCGCGCCTACCAGCGCGATGGCCTGGCCTGGCTCGGCTTTCTCGCCGATGCCGGCCTCGGTGGCGTGCTCGCCGATGACATGGGTCTCGGCAAGACCGTGCAGGTGCTCGCCCATCTGCTCGCCGAGAAGCAGCGTGGCCAGCTCGACCTTCCGGCCCTGATCGTCGCGCCGACCAGCCTCGTCTCGAACTGGCGCGAGGAGGCCAGGCGCTTCACGCCGGATCTCTCCGTGCTCGTCCTGCACGGCCCCGCCCGTGGCGGACTGCACGACGCGATCCCGCACCACGACCTGGTCATCACCACCTATCCGCTGCTCGCCCGCGACCGTGAAGAACTGCTCGGCCATGAATACGCCCTGCTCGTGCTCGACGAATCGCAGGTGGTGAAGAACTCGAAGAGCCAGGCCGCGAAGATCGTGCGCGAGATCCCGGCACGGCGACGCCTCGCCATGACCGGCACGCCGCTGGAGAACCATCTCGGCGAACTGTGGGCGCAGTTCGACGCGGTCGAGCCCGGGCTGCTCGGCAGCGATCGCCACTTCACCCGCTTCTACCGCACGCCGATCGAGAAGCACGACGACGCCGAGCGTCGCCAGCGCCTGAGCCGGCGCATCGCCCCGCTGCTGCTGCGGCGGCGCAAGGAGGACGTGCTCGCCGACCTGCCCGAGAAGACCTTCATCCCGCGCCACATAGAACTCGATGGCGCGCAGCGCGAACTCTACGAAACCCTGCGCCTCGCCCAGCACGAACGCGTGCTCGCCGAAGTGCAGAAGCGCGGCCTCGCGCAGAGCGGCATCATCGTCCTCGATGCGCTGCTCAAGCTGCGCCAGGCCTGCTGCGATCCACGCCTGGTCAAGCTCGAAGGCGCCAGGCGCATCAAGGAATCGGCCAAGCTCGACCTGCTCCTCGAACTCACCGACAGCCTGGTCGACGAGGGTCGGCGCATCCTCGTCTTCAGCCAGTTCGCCGAAATGCTCGACCTGATCGCCAAGGCGCTGACCCTGCGCAAGCGCAAGTACCAGATGCTGACCGGGCAGACGCCCGGCACCCAGCGCGCGGAACTGGTCGCGCGCTTCCAGGCCGGCGAGGTGCCGATCTTCCTGATCAGCCTGAAGGCCGGCGGCGTCGGCCTGAACCTGACCGCCGCCGACACCGTGATCCATTACGACCCGTGGTGGAACCCGGCCGTCGAGGCGCAGGCCACCGATCGCGCACATCGCATCGGCCAGGACAAGCCCGTGTTCGTCTACAAGCTGATCTGCACCGGCACGGTCGAGGAAAAGATCCTCGCCCTGCAGGAACGCAAGGCCGAACTCGCCGAAGCGGTGCTCGACGGCGGCAGCACCCAGGCGCTGCGCTTCGACGAGGAAGACCTCGCCGAGCTGTTCGCCCCGCTTTGATCATGGCCGCGCGCACGAGGCTTCGGTTCGCGGCGTGGACGCCGCCAATGACCAATGGCGCTCCCGCCATGTGGCCGGTTCGCGTAGCGTTGATGGCCTGCGCAACCGCGGGCGCAGGAAATGCTCCAGCGGATGCTTGATTGCCACGCGCCGGACGCCATGTAGCGGGAAGTCCGTGATTGCCGACGCGGAGTCGCCGGCACGGCCAGCGTAGCGCCCTTTCATCTCGTTCGCGGCACCATCTTCAGCGCGTCGTCGCAGGCGGCTGGCCGGCGAATCCATACCAGCAAGTCCGGGCCGCGTGGCGGCTCGGTCAAATACGGGAGTTGATGCTCATGCGTGCACTGTTCGTCCTGCTGCTCTGGGCCATCCTGCTCGTGCTGTGCTGGCCGGTCGCCCTCGTCCTGCTGATCCTGTGGCCGTTCCTCTGGCTGCTGTCGATCCCGTTCCGCATCGTCGGCGCGCTCATGGAAGGCATCCTCGCCCTGGTCAAGGCGATTTTCCTGCTGCCGGCGCGCATCCTCGGCTACCGCCCGCCGGCACCCGGGCAGTAGCCCGTGCATTGACGGCCACGACGTCCGCCGCGCGGCGCAGCGCGTGCAGCCTTGATCGGGTTACCATGGGCATGAACGCGAACGCGAAATTGCGCATCGCCGCACCTGCTGGTCGCCGGCGTGATCCTGCTCGTGCCGAGCCTCGTGCTGTTGTTTGGCGAGATGTCCGGCGCGCTGTCAAACGACATGCTCCCGGGGCCCTGCAATTCAGCATGCGCAGCCTCGGCAGCTTCGCCGTCGCCGGCTGTCTCATGGCGGCAATCGGCTCGCTCGAAGCCCTAACCCTGAGAGTACGACGATGATCAAGCAATCGGATTTCTTCATACTTCTGGCCGTAGCCATCTCCTTCCTGCTGTCCGCATTCCTCTGGTTCAGCGGACAGCGCGAGGAAGGTGCATTCAGGCGCTCTGGGTGCCGTCGATCCTGTGCTTCGGCATCTACTTCAAGCTCATGTCCCTGATGGCGAGGAAGCCATGACCACTTCGATGATTGGCTACTTCGCCGTGCTCGTGTTCGGCCTGATGGTGATCGGCATCATCCTGACCGGTATCGAGTACCGCAGATTGAACAGGAAGGACGACGCCAAGGCAGCCGAGCAGAAACGGAACAAGTGATCCGGCGAGCTGGGCCAAACGCAACTTCGTTGCCGGCCCCGGATCGACGGGGCCGACGCTTGCGAGTGGATGCGTGAGCGTGGCGTCCGTCAGATCCGTGACGACTCGAGTTTGACGTCGGCGTTCTGCCAGACCTGGCGGAATTCCTGCTCGACCTTCGCTGCTTCCGCGTCACGCTTCTGCGCGCGCAGGCTCTTCGCCAGGCCGACCAGCGACCAGCCATTCTGCGGATTGCGTTCGAGCTCCGCCCGGTAGACCGCCTCGGCATCGGCGGCCTTGCCGGCATCGAGCAGCACGGCACCGAGCGCATGCCGCGTCGGCGAATGCCAGCCGGGCGGTTCGTCATACGGAATGCTGTCCTCGATCGTCGTTGCCTCGCGCAACGCGGCGATGGCCGCGTCGGTGTCCTTGTCGAGCAGCGCCACTTCGGCGGCAAGGCTGCGCTCGGCGATATCCGCGGCATGACTGAGCGGATAACGGTCCCAGACCAGGATCTTGCGCAACTCGGGCGCAGCGGCCAGCGGCCGCAGGGCCTCGAGGTGTTGCACGGCATCCTGCTTGCGGCCCTGGCGCGCCGCCGCCATGCCCTCGGCGTAATGCCAGATCACGCCGACATAGGGCAGGTCGGGCGCCGGATTGGGCTTGCTGGCGATTTCCTCCCAGCGCCCGAAGCGGACATCGTCGAACCACGGCGTCATCCAGTAATGCTGCAGGGCCTCGAAACCCGCGCTGCGCATCAGCTTCGCGTCGGCGGTGCGTTCCGCGGTATGCAGGGCGGCCTCGCGGGCAAGCGCGCTGTTGCCTTCCATGCTCGCGGCAAACCAGAGGAAGTGATGGTTGTGCGGCACGTAACCGAGCGGATAGACGCCACCGGTGTTGCCGCGGCAGAGGGTCAGGTAGGCATCGTCGGCCGCGATCGCGACCTGGTTGGCGAGCACGGCATCGTGCCAGCGACCGACGCGCGAATAGATGTGCGCGGGCATGTGCACGAGATGGCCGGAACCCGGAATCAGCGTGCGCAGATGGTCGGCGGCGGCGACGCCACGCTCGGGATGCGCGGAGGCTTCCACCGCATGCACGTACAGGTGCAGGGCGCCGGCATGGTCGGGATCGCGCTGTATCACCGATTCCAGCGCCGCCACGATCTCGGCGGTATTGCCCTTCGGTTGGCGCTGCTCGTCGTAGTAGTCCCACGGCTGCAGGTCCATCAGCGCCTCGGCATGGAACACTGCGGCATCGAGGTCGTCGGGGCGCGCCTTCGCCAGCGCACCCGTCGATGCGGCATAGGCCTCGTCGAGTGGCCGGCGGTTCTCGGGTGGCTGCCCGGCGTAACGCGCGCCGAGCGCTTCGATGAACGCCTGCTCGCGTGGCGTAGCGCCGGCGCCCAGCGCACGCGCGCGCTGCAGGCGCTTCCACGCCTTCCCGTTGTTCTTCGGATCCATGCCGGCGTTGACGTGCGGGCCAAGCACGAGTGCCGCGCCCCACCAGCACATCGCACAATCGGGATCGAGCGATGCGGCGCGCAGGAACGAGCGCTCGGCGGCATCATGGTTGAACCCGTAGGTCAGCATCAGGCCCTGGTCGAACCAGCGTTGCACATCCGGCTTCGTGCTGCTGATCGGAAAGTGGTAGTTGCCCAGCCCCGGGATCAGTGTTGCACCGGGAATCTCGTCGGCGCTGGCCGCGACGGGCGGCGTGCCGGTCGTCGGCGCAGGCGCCTCGGTCGTGCGGTTGCAGGCGACTGATGCAAGACCCGCCAGCAGCAGAAGCACGCAGCGAATGCAGTTCATGTCGGACCCCCGCGATCGTGCAAGGAACGCCCCTTCTACGCTGCTGCCCATTTACCCACAAGTGTCTGTGACGCAACAGGAATCGGGCCAGCGACGTACATCCGGAGGTGCCCGCGCAGGCGGCCTGGATCGAGCCGGGCGGCCGCGATGCCCGGGATCCCCACCAGGGCAAGTCGGCGTGCTCGCGCACGCGAGCCCTCCGCCTGCGCCGGGCCTTGCGCACGGACCTTGGAATTTCCGCTGGCGCCACCATCATCGCGCAGCGTTGGGCGCGCCTCGATCGCGGCGCCCGCCGCCGAGGATGCCAGCCCGATGCAAGCCGTGGTTTTCGAACAGCCCGGAAATCCGTCCGATGTTCTCGGCGTGCGCGACGTTCCCGTGCCGGCGCCCGCGCCCGGCCAGGTCCTCGTGCGGGTCGTGGCGCGGCCGATCCAGCCGGCCGATTTCCTTTTCATTGGCGGGCGCTACCGGATCAAGCCCGGGTCACCCCAGGTGGCCGGGCTGGAGGGCTCTGGAACGATCGTCGCCTGCGGTCCCGGTGTCGACGGGTTCGAACCTGGCGAACGGGTCGCTTTCCGCAGCCCGGGAGCATGGGCGGAATACGCCGTGGCTGCGGCGTCGCGGGTCTACCGCGTGCCGCCCTCGGTGGCCGACCCGGTGGCCTGCCAGTTCTCGCTGAATCCTGTTACCGCCTGGGGACTTCTTGCCGAATGCAATCTGGCGAGTTCATCGCGCATCCTGGTCACTGCCGGTCGTTCGCAGGTCGCGGGTATCCTGAGCCGGCTGGCCCTGCTCAGGGGCCTGGAAGTCACCCTGCTCGTGCGCGACGGCGCCGGCTACGTCGCGCTGGATGCACGCACCCAGCGTGCCATCAGCCAGCAGGCGACGCTTTCCGAAACCCTGGAAGGAGCCATCGGCAATGGCCGCTTCCACGCCATCCTGGACGCAGTCGGCGGCCCCGCCACCGTCGCGCTGATCAATGCCCTGGAACCGCGCGGGCGACTGATTTCCTACGGAATACTCGACGACGGCGATATCACGCTGAAGGCTTCGCAGATTCTCTTCGGCAACGTGACCTGGCAGGGCTTCGGCATTGATGGCTGGCTCGACCATGCCAGCGCCGGGCAACTTGAAAGCGCACAGCACGGTCTTTGGGCACTCCTTGCCGAGGAGCCCGGCCTGTTGCCGGTGGTCGGCAGCTTCAGCCTTGCAAACGTCGCCGAGGCGATTCGCGTGGTCCAGGAAAACACGCAGCGCGGAAAAGTCCTGCTGGTCGGATGAACCCTGTTTGCCCGAAGCCGGTCCGGGCCACAACCCTCGTTTTTCCCACGGAGCTCGCCCATGTTTCTCATTGTGCTCACCTACACCAAGCCGCTCGACGTCGTGGACCGTCATCTGGAGGCGCACAGGGCGTTCCTGTCGCGCGGCTACGAGGCCGGCGTATTCCTTCTCTCGGGTCGCAGGGAACCGCGCCAAGGCGGCATCATCCTGGCGGCCTCGGCTTCCGAAGAAGAATTGCGTGCGCTGCTCGCCACCGACCCGTTCCAGGTCCACGAAGTCGCTACCTATGCGCTGATCCGGTTCACGCCGACGATGGCGGCTACCGCGTTTGAACCGCTGCTCGGGGCCTGAGCACTCGCCGGTCCATCGCCGGTCAGGTCCGTGATGCTCCGGCCTTCACGTGGGCGTTCTTCCAGTCAGAATGGACTCGCTCCCGGAACTTGGCCGCTTGCGCGCATGCGAGCGTTTCTCCAGGCCATGCAGCGACCCGCCGGCAGCATCGGGATCGCGCGATTCGGCGCACGGGAACGAGCGTTCGACGGCATCATGGTTGAATCCGAAGGTCCGCAGCCACTGACGCCTGCATCATTCCATGCAGTGCCGAGGCGAACCTCGGGATCGACACAACCTCTGCCGTTATCGGATGCGACACGGCCGACTCCCGCGCCGGATTGACGGCCATGACCAATCGCCCGGGTGCTGCAGGCTGTCCCTGTGCACAATGCAGCTTCGTCACCTGAGGATTCGCCGGATGAAGACTGGCTTGATTGGCGTGCTTGCGTTGCTCCTGTGCGCCGCGCAGGCGTGCGCGGAACCCGCCTACACGCGTGGACCGTCGCTGCGGGGCGATACCCTGGTGTTCACGGCAGAGGGCGATCTGTGGCGGGTGGCGCTGGCCGGCGGCACCGCGCAGCGGCTGACCACCAACGCGGCGCTGGAGTCGGACGCCGCGCTCTCGCCGGACGGCCGCCAGGTCGCCTTCGTCGCCAGCTACGATGCCAGCCCCGAGGTCTACGTGATGGCGCTGGCCGGCGGCGCGCCGAAGCGGCTCAGCTTCGACGGCGCGCGCGTCGAGGTGCAGGGCTGGACGCCGGCCGGCGAGGTCATCTATTCGAGCACCGCGGTGACCGGGCCGGGCAGCAGCGTGGTCCTGCGCACGGTGAATCCGAGCACGCTCGGGCAGCGCACGCTGCCGTTCGCCGACGCCAACCAGGCCAGCATCGATGCCGCCAGCGGCACGCTCTTCTTCACCCGCTTCGGCCTGCAGATCACCGGCGACCACGTGCGCGGCTACCAGGGTGGCGCGATGGCCCAGCTCTGGCGCGCGCCGCTGGACGGCAGCGCCGAGGCCACGCGGCTGGCGCCGCAGGTCAAGGCCTCATTGCGCAGCCCGATGTGGTGGAACGGCCGGCTCTACCATCTGAGCGACGAGAGCGGCAGCGACAACCTGTGGAGCATGGGCGCCGACGGCAGCGATCGCAGGGCGGTGACCACGCACGTCGAATTCGACGTCATCGATCCGCAGCTCGACAACGGACGCATCGTCTACCAGTACGGCGCCGACATCCGCAGCATCGACCTCGCCAGCGGCGAGGACCGCGTGGTGCCGATCGACCTGGTCAGCGATTTCGAGCAGCGGCGCACGCGCTGGCTCGAAAAGCCGCTCGACTACCTCGAGGATTTCGCCCTCGCCGCGGACGGCAGCCGCGTGGCGCTGACCGCGCGCGGCGCCGTGACCCTCGCCGCGACCGATGCACGCCGGCGCATCGAACTCGCCGTGCCGGCCGGTGCCCGCGCGCGCGCCGCCGTGGCGGGCGTGGATGGCAAGTCGGTGTTTGCGATCAGCGACATCGGCGGCCGCGAGGAGATCTGGCGCTTCCCGGCCGACGGCTCCGGGCCGGGCGAAGCCCTGACCCGCGATTCCGACGCACGCCGCTGGCACCTGTATCCCTCGCCGGACGGCAAGTCGCTGGCCTTCGACGACAAGAAGGCGCGCCTGTTCGTGCTCGACCTGGCGACGCGCAAGCTGCGCCAGCTCGACGAAGGCCACTTTGGCGGCGACGACACCTATGCCTCGGTGCGCTGGTCGGCGGACAGCCGCCATCTGGCCGTGGCCCGGCCCGACAGCCGCGAGGGTCGTGCGCAGCTCGTGCTGATCGCCAGCGACGGCTCGCGCAAGGCGGTCCTGACCAGCGACCGCTACGAGAGCGGTTCGGCCACCTTTTCGCCTGATGGCAAGTGGCTCTACTTCCTGTCCAACCGCGAATTCGTCGCCACCCCGGGCAGCCCCTGGGGCGACCGCAACATGGGGCCGATGTTCGATCGGCGCACGAAGATCTACGCGCTGGCCCTGCAGGCGGATACGCGCTTCCCGTTCCAGCCGGCCGACGAGCTGGCGCCTGCGGACAAGGATGGCAAGAAGAACGGAGCCGATGACGGCAAGGACGGCAAGGGCAAGGATGGGAAGAAGCCGGCGACGCCCGTGTTGCCGGCGGTGGCCTGGGATGGACTGGCGCAGCGCCTGTTCGAAGTGCCGGTCAGGCCGGGCAACTACAGTGCGCTGGCCAGCGACGACAAGCGCCTGTACTTCCTCGACCAGGAAGCCGGCGAGGATGCGCATCCGTTCCTGATGACCCTGGCCATCGGCAATGATGGCGATGAGGCCGAGACCTTCGTCAAGGACATTCGCGCCTACCAGCTGTCCGCCGACGGCAGGAAAATCCTCTTCGCCAAATGGAAGGACAAGGGCGTCGGAGACATGTTCGTCGTCGACGCCGCGGCCAAGGCGCCGGAAAAAACCGACAAGCAGAAGGTGCTGGTTGCCGACTGGCGCCTCGCGATCGATCCGCGCGCCGAATGGAAGCAGATGTTCGTCGATGCCTGGCGCATGCATCGCGAATTCTCGTTCGACCCGGCCATGCGTGGTGTTGACTGGGACAAGGTCCGCGCGCGCTACGAGCCGCTGCTCGCGCGCGTGGCCGACCGTTACGAACTCGACGACCTGATCGGCCAGATGACCGCCGAGCTCGGCATCCTGCATTCGCAGGTGCGCGGTGGCGAAATGCGCAAGGACGCCGAAGTCGCCGCTGCGGCGGCGCTCGGCGCCGACTTCGTCGCGGTCGAAGGCGGCCTGCGCATCGCGCATGTCTATCGCAGCGATCCCGAATTGCCGGGATCGCGCGCGCCGCTGGCAAGGCCCGGGGTCGACGCGCGCGAGGGTGACGTGCTGACTGCGGTCAACGGCAAGCCGCTGCGCAGCGCCGCCGATCTCGCCGACGCGCTGGCCAACCAGGCCGGCAAGCAGGTCCTGCTCGACCTGCGCCGCAACGGCGTGCAGCACCGGGCCGTGGCGGTGGCGATCGACAGCCGCGGCGAAGCCGCGCTGCGCTACGGCGACTGGGAGCAGTCCCGCCGCGAACGCGTGGCCGATCGCGGCAAGGGCCGCATCGGCTATTTGCACCTGCGCGCGATGGGCGGCGGCGACGTCGCCGACTTCGCCCGCGAGTTCTACACCAATGCCTGGCGCGACGGGCTGATCATCGACGTCCGCCGCAACAACGGCGGCAACATCGACAGCTGGATCATCGAAAAACTGCTGCGCCGGACCTGGGCATTCTGGACCTATCCGGACAATCCGCCCGGCTTCAACATGCAGCAGAGTTTCCGCGGCCAACTGGTCGTGCTGATCGACGAACGCACCTATTCGGATGGCGAGACATTCGCCGCCGGCATCAAGGCGCTCGGCCTGGCGCCTCTGATCGGCCAGCGCACGGCCGGTGCCGGCATCTGGCTGTCCGGTCGCAATCCGCTGGTCGACGGCGGCATTGCGCGCGTCGCCGAGTTCCCGCAGTTCAGCGCTGAAAATGGACGCTGGCTGATCGAGGGCCACGGCGTTTCCCCGGATATCGCCGTGGTCAACGCGCCGCTGGCGACCTACAGGGGCAATGACGCCCAGCTTGATGCGGCGCTCGCCTGGCTCGAGGACAAGCTGGCCCGGGAACCGCCCAGGCCGGTCGCACCGCAGCCTATTCCACCGCGCGGGCAACCGGGTTGGGACATGCAGTGACGCGCGCGGGAGTCCTCTCGCGCCAGTCCGTGGCAATTGACAGCGGTATCGGACCCGATGTTGCCCTATCCTGCACGCACGAACTGACGGCGCCTGTGCGCCGTTGCCGCGCCGCCCTGCTGCGTTCAACGAGCGACTCGCCATGACCCATCCGGATTACCGCCAGACCGTTGTCGACGAGGAGCACCTCAGGCTGCTTTCCTACGGCTATCTCTTCTCGGGCGTGATGACGGCGCTTTTCTCGCTGCTCGGCCTGCTCTATGCCGTCATCGGCCTGGCCATGAGCACGTTCCTCTCCGCGGCGGCGAAGGCGGGCTCGCGTGCCGACACGCTGCCGCCCGAATCGGTCGGCGCCGTGCTGGGCATCTTCGGACTCGTCTTCTTCCTGTTCGCCATCGGCCTGGCCATCATCAAGTTCATCGCGGCCTCGTCGATAAGGCGGCGCAAGTCACGCACCTTCTGCCTGGTCGTCGCCGCCATTTCCTGTTTCGGCATTCCCTACGGCACCGTGCTCGGCGTATGCACCTTCATGGTCCTCGGCCGCGACAGCGTAGTGCCCCTGTTCGCGGTGCCGAAAACCGTCTGAAGCGCAAACTCAGGCGTCGCCGGATCGTTGCCGCGGAATCAGGTGGATCGATCGCTGGCGGCCGTCGAGGTAGCGGAAAGTCTTGCCGTCGAAGCCGCCATCCTGCTCGAGCATGATGCGGATTTCCTTCTTCCACTCGGGAATCCCGGACGCCGCATTCAGTTCGATCGAGTAGACCGTGTCGGCATGCATCGGGTAGTCGCCGCTGCCGGGCACGCCGTCCTGCTGGTCCCACATGCCGATGGTGGGTCCCGCGGCGTGGCCGTGGCTGCCGAGTGGATGCGTGTAGATCGTGGCCTTGATGCCCTGCTTGCGCGCCTCGGCCAGGGCCGCGGCGAGGATCTGGTTGCCGGTCCTGCCGACGGCGAACTCGCTGGTCAGGATGTCCTGCAGGCGATTGGCCGTGGCCATGGCGCGGGCGATGCCGGGCGGCACCTGTGTTTCACCCGGGCGCAACACGTAGGCATGCTCCTGCACGTCGGTATTCAGGCGCAGGTAGGTGATGCCGAAATCGACGTGCAGCAGGTCGCCCTCGCGGATGATCTCTCCGGGCGGGTGGTCGGTGAAGCTCTTCAGGTGATCGAAGTCTTCGCCATCGGCGCGCTGGATCGACACGGTCGGATGGAACCAGGTGTCGAGGCCGAGGTCGCCGACGCGCTGGCGCAGCCACCAGGCGACGTCGTCGCTGGTCGTGATTCCCGGCGTGATGACCTGTTCCGAAAAGGCCTCGGCGATGATCGAATGGGTGAGGCGCGCGAGTTGCGGGTAGATCTGCATCTCGCGCACGCTGCGCGTCTCCAGCCAGCCGACGGCCAGGGCCCCGGCGGGGACCACGCGCGAACGAAAGCGTTCGGGCAAGGCCTTCATCAACTCGGTGTAGTCGGTGTGGACGAGACCGTCGGCATGGGCGAAGTCGCTCGACAGGTTGATCGCGATCCTTTTCGGATCGCGCGTTGTCACGATGTCGGCCAGCGCATCCCATTGCTGCGGGAAGCGCTGCATGTCCCAGGCCGCCGCGATGCGGTCGCCGACGTTGTAGCGCGCTACCGCGAGCTTCTCGAACCCCTGCTTGCCGGGGCCGTCGTGGAAGACGAGGATCGTGCGCCGGCGCGCATTGAGCCAGGTCGCCGGCAGCATCGTGCGCAGCACCGGGTCCTCGTTGTACTCGCGCGAGACGATGATCCACATGTCGATGCCGTTGCGCCGCATGAGCGTGGGCAACAGCGTGTCGAGGCGTTCGGCGAGGATCTCGTCGACCACTCGCGCCTGCTCGCGCAGCGGCAGGATCTCAGTCGCCGCGGCGGGCATGCCGATGGCAAGAAGGATGGCGCACAGGAACAGGTTCTTCATCAGGCACGATCGCTTGGGGGTGCCTGCGCAGCCTCGCATCGCCGCGCCGGACAGGCAACCGGTTGTGCCGGAACCCGTGCCGGCAGGCGTTCCCGGCCCTGGCCGGGAACGTCATGGCCGGGGCCGGGAGCGACGGCGAAAACTAGAGGCCGAGCACTTTCTCCACCGAGCCCCGGGTCATCGGGTGGTAGCCGGCTTTCGCCTTCCCGTAGACGCCGATCGCGAACTGCTTGCCGTCTTCGCTCTTGGCCAGCTCCTCGTAGATCGGCACGATCAGCTTGCGCCGGCCGATGCGTTCGATGAACGCGGCGATCGCCGGGCGCGCCTCGGTGTAGCCGGCGCGCACGGTGGCCACGTACCAGCGGAAGGCGATCTCGCCATTGCCGCTGCCGGTCAGGTGCCAGGCCTTGTCCAGCGCCTTCATCTGCGCGACGGTCGGCTTCGCCGGCAGCGCGTTGATGAAACGCAGCCACTCGTATGTCACCCAGTTCCTCGCCGGAATGTCTCTCGCCGCCAGCGTGCCGGCGAGGAAATCGGCAGCCGCCTTGTCGACCGCGTCGAAGCGCGCGGAATGGGCGATTGGCGCATTCGCCGGAATGCCGGGCTGGTGCAGCCACTCGTCGATTTCGGCCGAGCTGACCTTGCCGAGATGCTTGTTCTCGAGGTTCTCGCTGTAGTACTCGAGGAAATCGCGGGTGGTGATGCTCTGGAACGCGAAGTGGTCGAAATAGGCGCGCACGAACGGATCGAACACATCGCGTCCGTAACGCGACTCGAGGAAGCGCAGGAACCAGCGGCCCTTGTCGTATGGCACGCCGGAGAGGGCCTCGTCGGGATCGATGCCCTCGAGACTGGTGACCAGCAGCTGGTCGGCCGGCTTCATGTCCTTGAGGTCGCTGCGCAGTTCCTGGTCGTCGACGACCAGCTGCATGGTGGCGACTTCCTTGCCGTAGACCGCTTCGATGATGCGGTTCTCGACATAGGTGGTGAAGCCCTCGTTGAGCCACATGTGCTGGGCATTGGCGTTGGTCACCAGGTTGCCCGACCACGAATGCGCCAGCTCGTGCGCGATCAGGCCGACCAGGCTCTTGTCGCCGGCGATCACGGTCGGCGTGGCGAAGGTCAGGCGCGGATTTTCCATGCCGCCAAACGGGAAGCTGGCCGGCAGGACGAGGATGTCGTAGCGATCCCAGCGATACGGGCCGTAGAGCTTCTCGGTCGCCGCGATCATCTTCTCGGTGTCCTCGAACTCGCGGGCCGCCTTGGCGACAAGGCTCGGCTCGGCGTAGACGGCGGTGCGCGGCCCGGTTTCGCGGACATCGAGTTCGCCCACGGCGATGGCGAGCAGGTAGGACGGGATGGCCTGCTTCATGACAAACCGGTAGTCGCCATCGAGCGCATGGCCGGCGTCGTTGTCCGCGCTCATCACCACGCGCAGCGCTTTCGGTGCGCTGACATGCGCGCTGTAGGTGAAGCGCACCGCGGGCGTGTCCTGCAGGGGTACCCAGCTGCGCGCATGGATCGCCTGCGACTGCGAGAACATGAAGGGCTGCTTCCGGCTCGCGGTCTGCGCCGGCGTCATCCACTGCAGCCCGGATGCCTGCGGCGAGGTGCGGTAGCGGATGCGCACGGTCGGCACCGCCTCCTTCAGTTCGATGCGCAGGGCGGAGCCGAAGATCGGATCGCGCTTGTCGAGCGTGTAGGTGGCCGCCTGCGCGTTGCCGCCGGCGTCCACTGCGTCGATCGCCTCGATGGCGAGGTCGCGGGTGTCGAGGACCAGGGTGCGTGCCGCGGGATCGTGCCAGTCGATGGAAAGTTCGGCCGTGCCGCGCATCTCCTGCTTGTCGAAATCGACCGCCAGGTCCAGGGCCAGGGCGGTGACGCTGACCTTGGCCGGTTCGGCGTAGCTGTGCGGATCGGTTTCCGCGTGCGCGGCGGCTGCGCAGGCCGCAAGCAGCAAACCACTGAAAAAGAGACTGATTTTCATGATTCCTCCATGGCAAGCCGTCAAGTATGCCATTGCCCCGGCGGCCTGCCTTCATGACGGATGGCATGCGCCGGACCCGAGTTGAACGGGCGAGCGGACTTGCGCAGCCAAATTGCGTATATTTGCCGGCAGGGGGCGTTTCGATGCACGATCAGTTGGACAATCTGCAGCAGTTGCTCGAGTGCCGCTCGGCGGACGAGCTGCGCCTGCAATCCGGACGCTTGCTGGAGCGCCTGGGATTCGAGAACTGGATCTATACCAGCGGCTCCGCCGCGCAAGGCCTGCCGCTCTGGCTGAATGCCTACCCGGCGGACTGGATGGCGCACTACCGCCGCCAGGGGTACCTGGAAGTGGACCCGGTGGTCGAACATTGCCGGCACCATACGACGCCGTGCCTGTGGGCCGCCGATCCGTTCGCCCGGCGCGCCGGCTACCTGACCGAATTCTTCAGCGAGGCCGCCGACTACGGGCTGCGCGCCGGAATCGCCCTGCCGATCCATGGCCCGGGCGGGCAATCCGGCATGATCTCGGTAGCCACCGACGACACCTCGCATGCGCGTGCGAACCTGCGCCATCTCGGCGAACTGCACCTGCTCGCCTCATTCGTCCACGAGGCCGGACAGAGCCTGCTCAGTGCCTGTGCGCAGGAGCAGATCCACCTGACCGCCCGCGAACTGGATTGCCTGCGCTGGGCGGCCGAGGGCAAGACCAGCTGGGAAATCGGCCAGCAGCTCAGCATCGGCGAACGCACCGTGGTTTTCCACCTGCAGAACGCGGCACGCAAACTCGGCGTCCTTGGCCGCCGCCAGGCCATCGCCAAGGCCATGAGCCTGCAGCTGATCGCGGTCTAGCCAAGCGCCCCTAGCACCACTCCCCCGCCTCGTCAAGCTGTAAGAACTTACAGCTATCGCTAACCGGTTTCCGAAGGCATCCTGTGGGCCAGTGAGCGGCATTGCCGTCACTACAGTCCCCCTAGCCGGACGAGGGGAGACCGGTGCGCAGGATGCGTTCCGCTTCTCGTCCGGCTTCTTTTTTTTTCGACGCCAGGCGGCACCGCAGGTCGACGCTCCGCGCGACTTGCGGATGATCCCTAGAGCCGGTAACCGCGATGGATCGCGACGATGCCCGCCGACAGGTTGCGCACGTCGACCCTGGCCAGGCCGGCCGCCTCCATCATCGCCTTCAACGTCGCCTGGTCCGGATGCCTGCGGATCGATTCGGCCAGATAGCGGTAGCTGGCGTCGTCGCCGGCGATCAGCTTGCCGATGCGCGGCAGTACCGAGAACGAGTGGAAGTCGTAGAGCGGCTTCAGCAGCGGCGCGCGCACGCTCGAGAACTCGAGAACAAGCGCACGCCCACCGACCTTGAGCACGCGGTGGATCTCGGCCAGCGCGTTTTCCTTGCGCGTGACGTTGCGCAGGCCGAACGCCATCGTCACGCAATCGAAGCTGCGATCGGGGAACGGCAGGGCTTCGGCGTCGAGCTGGGCATAGTCGAGGCCACGCAGGAGTCCGCGGTCGGTCAGGCGATCGCGGCCGACGCGCAGCATGTCGCCATTGATGTCGCCGACGACAATATGGCCACGGTCGCCGACGCGCGGCAGCAACAACGCGGCGATATCGCCCGTGCCGCCGGCCAGGTCGAGTACGCAATCACCGGGACGAACGCCGCTGGTGGCGACGAAATGGCGCTTCCACAGCCGGTGCACGCCGAACGACATGAGGTCGTTCATGATGTCGTACTTGCGCGCCACCGAGCTGAACACCTCGCCGACGAGGCGCGCCTTGTCGTCCTCGCCGACTTCGCGATAACCGAAATGGGTGGTGTTGGGCTTGCTCATGGGGGGGGATGGTAGCTGAAAGCCGGGATTCGGGATTGGGGATTCGGGATTCGGTGGGTCAGCCGCGCCTTGCTTGTGCGAATCCCGAATCCCCAATCCCGAATCCCGGCCGTTCAATCAATCCACCCGCTTGCGCAAGGTCTGGCGGGCGCCGGGGACCGGGCTGCGCACGACGCCGAGTTCGGCGGCGACGTCGACGTAACCGAGCAGTGCGGCGATTTCGCCGGCGCTGCGGCCGAGGCTGTCGCGCTTGTCGATCGGCGCATCGTGCGACTTGAGCAGGCGTGCGACACCGAGCAGGCCGTGCATGGCGCAGGCGTGCAGGGCGGTGACGCCGCGCTGGTCCTGGGTGTCGACGGCGACGCCCCTGGCGACGAGCAGCGCGGCGAGGTGGCCGAGATGCTGCGCGTCGCAGGCGGTGCCGGGATCCGCGCGCGCGCCAAGCAGCAGGAGCAGGGCATCCTGGCCGTTCTGGTTGCGCGCGTCCTTGCTCGCGCCATGATTGAGCAGCAGTTCGAGCAACTCGCTGGCGACGGCGGTGTCGCGGGTGTCGAAGGCGAACTGCGCGGCGGCCTGCAGGGCCGTGTTGCCGCGATCGTCGGCGGCGTTCGGATCGGCGCCGCGTTCAAGCAGCGGCTCGGCCAGGCGCGGCAGGCCGAGCGCGGCGGCGATCATCAGCGGCGTGCCGCCACCGGGCAATCGCTGGTCGGCATCCACGCCGTGCTGGAGCAGGGTGCGCACCACGGCTTCGCGGCGCGCGGCGACGGCAGCCGACAGGCAGGTTGCGCCCGAGTAGGAGGCCTGCGTCGGATCGGCCCCGACATCAAGCAGGCGCACGACCAGCGCCGCGTACCCGGATCCGGCCGCGCGAATCAGCGCCGTGGCGCCCTGCGCATCGGTGCTGCCGACGGCGAATCCGAGGTCGAGCAACTTGTCGACCGCGTCGATGTCTCCGGCGGCTGCGGCAACCGGCAGGTCGGAGCCCTGCAGGGCACGGCCCGGCAGCCGCCAGCGCGGCCAGTTCAGCCAGTAGACCAGGTCGCGGTCGGCACGCGACAGGGCGAGCCCGAGTGGCGTCTCGCCGCTGGAGGAGGCGCGCTCCGGGTCGGCGCCGTAGCGAATGAGGACGCGTGAGACCGCAATGGCCTTTGCGCTGCTGGCCTTGAGCGCGTAATGCAATGGCATGCGCCCGCGCGCGTCGCGCGCATTCGGATCGCCACCTCGCGCCAGCAGGCTTTCGACCAGCCCTGCCTCGCCGAGCGCGCTGGCCAGCTGGACGGCGTTGACTTCGCCGGCAAGCCGGCCAAAACAATCGGCACCGCGCTCGAGAAGTTCCTGCGCCAGCGTGCGCATGCCGGCGTCGTCACCGCTCGCGGGAACGGCAGAAAGCACGCGCGCAAGCAGCGCCGCACCGCCGACCGGAAATCCGCGGCGGACCAGGCCGGCAAGCGCCTGGCAGGTCGCCGGCAGGCCGGCCAGCAACGCATCGGCCAGCAGGTCGCCGTTGTCGAGGCGCACATCGGCCGGCAGGCCGAGATTGCAAATCCAGTCGCGCGCGCGCGCATGTTCGGGTTCGGGCAGCGCCAGGTAAAGCTGCGCCCACTGCGCCGGCGGACTTGCCTGCGCGCTTTCGCGCATTTCCGCGGCGACGTTCCAGTGGCCGAAACGCAACGCATCGAGCAGATGGGACGTGCTCGCCTCGTCGGCCGCAACGGGCTCGGCGGCGAGATTGCTCGGCAGGACGAAAGCCGGATCGAGCAGGGCCACGATGGGCCAGCGCCCGGCGGCGGCGGCATGGTCGACGGCGCGGCGGCCGTCCGCGGCCGCGATGCCGCGATCCGCGCCGAGCGCCAGCAGGGCAGCCACGGCCTCCTCGCTGGCCGCGCGCGCGCCGCAGGCGATGATCAGCGCGGTGCGCCCCAGCGAGTCGACGCGGTCGGGGTCGACCTTGTGCTTGCCGAGCGCGTGGATGATCGCCACCGCGCCGGAACGTGCCGCTTCCATGAGGGCATTCGTGCCGTTCCGGTCGAGCAGTTGCGCCTGGGCACCGGCGGCGAGCAGCGCTTCGGCGATTTTCGAATGCCCGGCCAGGGCGGCCGCCATCAGTGCCGAGCGATCGAGCAGTCCGCGCGCGTCGACCCGCGCCTTGCGCCTGAGCAGAAGCTTCACCCCGGTTGGATCATCCTCGGCCACCGTAGCGGCAAGCAGCAGGGCCGGCTGCGAGTTCTCGACCTCGGTGCTGGCGCCGCGATCAAGCAGGAACGTGGCCAGGGTCCAGTTGCCATTGGCGCAGGCGATGCCCAGCGCGGTCATGCCTTCGCGGTTCACGGCGTCGATGCCGACGCCCGCGTCGAGCAGCAGGGCGGCGACGATCGGCTCGCCGCACAGGGCGGCATGGTGCAGCACGCTGTTGGCGTCGGCATCGGTGACGCCGGGATGGGCGCCATTGGCGAGCAGGGTCATGATCGCATCGGGGCGCCCCTGGAAACTGTCGCGCGTCGCGGCGATCAGGGGCGCCATGCCGCCATGGCTGCGATTGACATCGACCCCGCGCTCGATGAGTGCGCGCAGCAGGCGCAGGTCGGGAAGGATCACCGCATGCACGAGCACGCTGCGCTGGTCGCGGTCGCCTGCCAGCGGCACGGTGTCGGGGTTGGCACCGCGTTCGAGCGCGGCCAGGGCCAGCTCGACCTGGCCGGAGCGCGCGGCTGCGAGCAGCGTCGCGCTCGCATCGAACACGCCCATGTCCGCTGGCAGTTCGGCCGGTTCGGAGCTTTCCGCGACTTCTTGCCGGGCGCGCACGCGTGCGGATCGACGCAAGCGATCCCCGCTCAGGGTGGCGTTGACGCAGCGCGTGGCCAGGGTCAGGCAGGCCAGTGGCACGACCACCAGGGCGTAGAGGACGACGGCCGAAATGCGCAGCTCGATGGTCAGCCCGGCCCCCGGAATCGCCAGCAGCAGGGCGCCGATGCAGACCGCCAGCGCGGCCAGCGCCGCCGGCAGTCCATGGCTGAAGAACAGTTCGTGCTCCCCGGTCAGCCGCAGCGCGGACGCCACCGATGCGCGCAAGGTGGACCAGAGCCCCGATGGCTGCCCATCCCGGGCGTGCATGTCCTCGCCAACGAAGGGCAGGACGAAGGCCGGCCACAGGCGCCACAGCGAGAGCAAGGCGACCAGCAGGGCCGCCGACAACGCAAGGGCGCCGGGCAAGGATGGCTCGCGCGACAGCCACCAGGCCGGGCCGGCCAGCAGCATTGCGACGACGACCAGGTAGGCCCCGAGCAGGAAGAAGCCAGCCACGCCCCTGCGCGCGACGCTGCGAACGAACGAGCCTTCCATGTCGAATCCGATGCCGGCGCAGATCGCGGTAAGCATCAGCGCATCGCCGGCAAGCAGCAGGAGCAGCACTGGCGGTTGCGTGACCGGCAGGGCCGCCGCAAAAAACAGCAACGCGGGAACGAAACGGGCCAGGGCAACGAGCAGGGAACGGGGACGGGCGGCAGGGTTCGGCATTTCGTGCAGCAAGTCAGCCAGGCCGCGGCAACAACCGCAATGCGCCCAGTATATCGACGACGGCCATGCTTGCGTTCATGCCTGCGCCGCGTCGCGGCTGCTCAGGCAGGATCGCCGGTTTCCGGTGGCGGCGGAAACTGCAGGTGGTAGCCCTGCGATTGCAGATTGACCATGACGACATCGACGTTTTCGCGCGCCAGCTTGCGCTGCGCGGAGAGCTCGATCTCGATGACGAAGCCGAGCGAGCCGAGCTGTTCGGCGATCGGCCCGGGCAGGACTTCGAAGCCGTCTGCCTCGCGCAGGTACACGTAGGTATCGGGCCTGCGCAAGCTCTTGTAGACGAAACACTGCATCGGCTGCCACTCCGGATGATGTCGACGGGCTGCGCAGGATAGCGCAGCCCGCCATGCATTCATTGCGCTGCCGGCGCGCCGAAGTCTACCGGGGCCGGTGGCGCGACCACTTTCCTTGGCGGATGCGCGGCCAGTTCGCCCAGCAGTTCCGCAACAGCCTTCTCGACACTGGGATCCTTGCCGGCGGCGACCAGTTCGGGACGGTCGACGACTTCGATATCCGGGCTGACGCCGACGTTCTCGACCGCCCAGTGGCCATCGGTGTCGAGGAAGCGGAAGGTCGCCGCGAGCAAGATGCCGCCATCGGCCAGCGATGGATTGCCGGAAATCCCGATCAGGCCACCCCAGGTGCGCGTGCCGATCAGCTTGCCGAGCCCGAGCTTCCTGAAATAGTACGGCAGTGCATCGCCACCCGAGCTGGACAGGCCGTTGATCAGCATGGCCTTCGGACCATTGTGCGAGAGCATCGGCGTGGCTTGCGGATCGAGTCCGCGCCGCTTCCAGTAGTTGAGCGGCTTGCGCGCCAGCCACTCGGCCATGCGGTCGGGGATGAAACCGCCGCCGTTGTAGCGGTCGTCGATGATCAGCGCGTCCTTGTCGGAGTAGGCGAGCAGGCCCTTGAACAGCTCGCGGTTGCCGTCGGTGGCGGTGTTCGGCACGTGGATGTAGCCGATGCGCCCGCCGGACAGGCGGTCGACCATGGCCCGCCGCGATTCGACCCAGTCGGTGTAGCGCAGGTTCTGCTCGGAGGTCAGTGCCTTCACGCGTACCTCGCGACTGCCGGCGAGCTCGGGCTTCCGGTTGACCCTGAGGCTGACTTTCTGGTCGCCCTTGTCCTGCATCAGCTGGTAGAAGTTTTTCACCGTGCGCGCATCGACGCCGTCGACGGCAAGGATGAAATCACCGGCGCGGACATTTACACCCGGCTCGGCCAGCGGCGAACGCTCGCGCTCGTTCCAGCTCGAACCCGGGAAGATCCGTTCGACGCGGAAATAGCCCGAGCCGTCGGCAACGATGTCGGCACCGAGCAGGCCGCCGGGCGTGCGTTCGATCTTCGGTTCATCGCCCTTCTGCACGTAGACGTGGCCGGATTGCACTTCGCCGACCAGTTCCTGGAACAGGTAGTCGAGATCCTGGCGGCTGGCCACGTAGGCGACCAGCGGCTCGTAGCGCGCGCGCACCGCGTTCCAGCGCTCGATGCCACCGTGCATGCCCGGGTCGTAGAACCAGTCGCGCAGGATGCGCCAGCCGTCGACGAACTCCTGGCGCCACTCGCGCGGCGGATCGATGAGCAGCTTCATGCGCGAAAGGTCGAGCGCGCTCTTGGCCGGATCCTGGTCGGCCTTGGTCTCGAGCCTGGCGAATTTGCCGCTGAAGCGCACCAGCGCGTGCTTGCCATCGGCGGCCAGGCGGTAGTCGTCGAGGCCGCGCGCAATGGTCGCCTCCTTGTCGGCATCGAGGCCGAGCATGCGCAGCTCGAACTCGCCTTCGTCACGGCCATTGGCCACGGACGCGTAGAACACGGCTTTCGGTCCGGCCTGCAGCTTCTGGTAGTTGCCATTGCCGGCCTTGAGTACCTGCTCGCGCCCGATCATGCCCTCGGCGTCGACGCGCAGCTTTTCGGCGCGCTTGTCGGGTTTGGCCTTGTCGTCGGCCGCCTCCTTCGCGTCATCGTCGCGATAGAGGAACGGACCGTCGGCGGCGAGGCTGACCGCGTAGATGCGCGTCGCATTGGCATACAGGTAGTTCTGCTCGTAGGCACTGAACTGCAACTGGAAATCGCGGTTGGACAGGAAGTAGAGCCAGCGGCCCTGCGGGTCGAAGGCCGGACTGAAGGCGCTGGACGTCGCCTCGGTGACTGCCGTGCGCGTTCCGTCGGCGAGCGAGTACAGCCAGACCTGGGTGAGTCCGGCGTCGTTGTCGAGCGTGTAGGCGAGCCACTGGCCATCCGGCGACCAGCGGTATTCGGTGATGTCGTCGCGGCGACTGCTGTCGACTTCGCGCGTGCTGCCGGTTTTCGCGTCGACGATGCGCAGGCGCTGCTGCTTGTCGGCGTAGGCGAGGTGGCGGCCATCGGGCGAGTAGACCGGCGCGAAACGCCAGATGCCGCCATCATGCGTCAGCTGCTTCGCCGCGCCGCCGGCGACCGGCTGCTGGTAGATCTCGTACTCGCCACTGGCGTCGGACAGGAAGGCCACCGTCGCGGCGTCGGGCGACAGGGTTACGCCGAGCTCGCGCGCATCGGGGGTGTGCGAGAGATTGCGGATATCCGCATCGTCGCCGTGCAGGCGGAACAGCTCGCCACGGGCAGCGAACACCACGGTCTGGCCATCCGCGCCGAGATCGAAGGATTCGACCTGGCCGGCGACGTTCTTCCAGCCCGGCACGGTCTGCGGGAAATCGCCGGTGACGCGGATCGGCACCTCGGTCGCCTGTTCGGACTTCGGATCGAAGCGCCAGATCGCGCCGCCGTTCTCGAACACGATGGCGTCCTTGCCGGCACTCGGCCAGAGCACGTCGAAGCCGCTGAATTGCGTGACCTGGCGCGCTTCCCCACCCTGCGCCGGCATCGCGAACAGGTTCATCGTGTAGTTGCGGTCCGAGGTGAAGTAGATCGTGTCGCCGACCCAGGTCGGCTGGTTGTCGGTGGCCGGGTTGTCGGTCAGGCGCCTGGCGGTGTTGTCGATGAGGTCGTAGGTCCAGACATCCTGGGCGCGGCCGCCGCGATAGCGCTTCCAGCTGCGGAACTCGCGGTCGATCGGCGTGTAGACATAGGTCCTGCCATCCGGCGAGAGCATGCCGCCGCCGGTTTCCGGCACGGCCAGCGGCGTCTCCATGCCGCCGTCGACCGGCACCAGGTACGGCCGCCCGCCGCGGTCGTCGGTCGGCACGCGATTGGCGCGCACGAGGATGTTCCTGCCGTCCGGCGTCCAGTCGAGCACGCGGTAGTCGGTGCCGCCGCGCACCGGTTGCGCGCCGATGTCGTTGTACCAGGTCAGCTGGCGCGGTTCGCCACCGCCGGCCGGGATGACGTAGACCTGGCGCGTGCCGTCGTACTCGGCCGAGAACGCGATCGAGCGGCAGTCCGGGGAGAATTTCGGGTACAGCTCCTGGCCGGGATGCGAGGTCAGGCGCAGCGCCGTGCCGCCGCTGGCCGCGACCGTGTAGATGTCGCCGGCCTGCACGAAGGTGATCGCATCGCCGCAGATATCGGGAAAACGCAGCAGGCGCGAGTTGCCGGCCGGCATCGCCTGGACCAGGGAACTTGCGCACATGGCGAGTACGGTGGCGGGAACAAATGGACGCATCGGCAACTCCAGAATTTCACGAATGACCCGATTGTAACGGCCGTGGAGGCCGCTCCCGAGGGCCGAAAGGCATGGCGCGCCGGCAGCAACCGCGGCAGCGCGCCGTTGACGCCGGAATCAGGTCCCGGCGATGGCGGATTTCATCGCGGCGATGACGCCGGCGTAGTCGGGCTGTCCGAAGATCGCCGAACCCGCGACAAAGGTATCGGCACCGGCACGGGCGATCTCGGCGATGTTGTCGACCTTGACCCCGCCGTCGATCTCGAGGCGGATGGCGCGGCCACTGCGATCGATCAGTTCGCGCACGCGGCGCAGCTTGTCGAGCGCCGATGGCAGGAACGACTGCCCGCCGAATCCGGGATTGACCGACATGATCAGGACCAGGTCGAGCTTGTCGAGCACATGATCCAGATAGTTCAGCGGAGTCGCCGGATTGAATACGAGGCCGGCCTTGCAGCCGCTGGCGTGGATCAGCTGGATGCTGCGGTCGATGTGTTCGGAGGCTTCCGGATGGAAGCTGATCAGGCTGGCGCCGGCGCTGGCGAAATCCGGGATGATGCGGTCGACCGGCTTGACCATCAGGTGCACGTCGATCGGCGCGGTCACGCCGTGCTTGCGCAGCGCCTCGCAGACCAGCGGACCGATCGTCAGGTTCGGCACGTAGTGGTTGTCCATGACGTCGAAATGGATCCACTCCGCACCGGCGGCGATGACGGCATCCACTTCCTCGCCGAGCCGGGCGAAGTTGGCGGAGAGGATCGAGGGGGCAATGACGGGCGACGAACGAGGCATGGGAAACCGCTGGTTTGCTCGGGAATCAGGGGATCGTCGGGGAAACGCGGCCCAAGGGCAAGCCTTGTGCGCTCATGGCACGACGCGCGGGAGCGGGCATCCCGTGCCGATGCGGCGGCACGGTGCCGGCTCAGTCGCGCAGGCGGGCCCGGAAATCCCCCTGCACGCGTCCGGTCGCGGATCCGCCGGCGTTGCCAGCCTGCACGAAGCGGCCTTCGACAAAGCCGTCCGACACCGCGCTGATTTCGATTTCGGCGTCGGCCAGGCGGGTCATGTTCGCGCCGCTCATCGCGTTCGCGAGGATCTTGCCCGCGGCCGCTTCGCTGTCTTCGCCGTCCTGCGGAATATCCATGCCGACACGCACGAACATCGAACCCGCCGCGGCGCGGTACTGCCCGGGACCCTTGTAGGCGGGGATCGCCAGCGACAGGCGTTCGCTCTGCACGGCATCGCCGTTGCGCGTGGTCCTGTTCGCCGAGATTCTCAGCGTATCGTTGCGCAGGCGCGCTCGCGCGCTGCGTGCCTCCCAGATGGCATCGCCGAGCTGCAGGGAGGCGCTGCCGCGATCCTGCGTGGACTCCCCGCGCGTCCTGGCGACTGTGCCGGAAGCAGCCTCCGTTTCGGCCTTGCTGCATCCCATCGAGCCGGCAAGGACAAGCGCCGCGGCAAGCAGCAAGAGATGATGGGGCGATGCTGCAATCGGGCTTCTCGCGATCGGCTGCATGGGTGCTCCTGCGGATGGGTCGAGCCCCAACATAGCAAGTTCGCGATGATCGATCGAATCGGCCGCGGCTTCCGCTGCGTTGCAATGAAGCGCACACGCGACATCGTGGTGGTGCCGTGGCCATGCAACAAGTTGCCGCTGGCAGCGGTAGCGCCGGTTCGCGCGGCAGCGGCAGCGCCTGATCAGTTCGCGGGTTTTCCGTTGGACCAGAAGCGCTCCATCGAAATGTAGATGTAGGACGCCGACCAGCCGATCAGCAGCAATCCGTTCAGCGCCTCGATGCCGGCGAGCAGGCGGATCGGCCCGCTCGGGGTGAGGTCGCCGAAGCCGAGCGAGCTGTAGGTTTCGGCGGAAAAGTACAGGCAATTGCTCAGCGTCGCGCTGGCAAGGCCGTTGAACCCGCCCATTCCGAGCGCGTTGGCCAGCAGGTGGAAGCCGCCGCCGTACAGCGCGATCTCGACGACGTGGGCAAGGAAGACGAGGAAGACGACGACCAGCAGCTTGGCCCGGCTGCGCATCGGCAGTCCGGGCAGCCAGCGGCTGAGCCCGGACAGCACCTCGTAGTGCACGACCGTGGCCAGTGCAATCAGCGCGACGCAGGCGAAGGTGATGATCAGCATGCCAATCTCGAATGGAAGCAGCGGCTTCGCGCGGCGCGCGCCGGCGAAACAATGACCGGCGCGGCCGGAGCGCGGCGCAGGCCTTACGGCTGTTGGACAAGCTGGAGCGAAAGGCGTTCGCGCGGCACGGCACCCGCGTCTAGGGAGGCTCGCCCGCGACTGCCGCGTCGAGTATCGCCCGGGCCTTGTCGCGCCGCCCCGGTTCCACCGATTCCGCCTGGTCGTAGATCGCCAGCGACCGGCGTGCGAAGTCGGCGGCCCGCGCCATGTCGCCACCAGCCAGGCCAACCGCGGCCACCGCGGCGTAGAGGTGGCCGAGGGCCTGGTCGTGCGCGCTGAAGGCCGCGGGCGCAAGGCGCAGGGCCTCGCCGGCGGCGCGGGCGGCGTCGGCGTGCCGGCCGAGCTCGGCATATTGCTGGGCCAGGTTCGAGTAGCGCACCGCGAGGCGCGGAAAATCCGGGCCCATCACCTTGACGGTTAGCGCGATGGCGCGCTCCTGCAGGCGCACGGCCTCGTCGACATGGCCCATCTCGCGCTGCACGTAGGCGAGGTTGTTCAGACTGATGGCCATGTCGAGCAGCGGCGGCGAGGGCAGGGACTCGTAGATCTTCAGCGCATCGCGGTAGGCAGCAACCGACTCTTCCAGGCGGCCGAGGCCATCCAGAGCCATGCCGATGTTGGCCTGCACGGTCGCGCGGTCGCGTAGCGGGACCTCGGGCAGGCTTTCCTTGATGTCGCGCGCCTCTTCGGCCGCGGCCAGCGCCTCGGGATAGCGGCCGAGGCTGGACAGCAACGAAGAATAGTCGTTGAGCAATTCCGAGCGCTGCGCGCGCCCGCGCTCATCCTCCCCACACTGGTCCAGTGCCGTGCGAAACATTTCTTCGGCGCGGCCATAGTGCCCGGTTTGCCATTCCAGGATCGCCTGCGAATCGAGTACTCGGGCATAGTCGGTTCCTGCCGTGTCCGCGCGCAGCGCAGCGGCGCGCTCGAGTTGGGTTCGCGCCGCTTCGTTGCGTTCGAGCATGAGGTAGGCGCGACCGATGGCATGGCGCACGTCGGCCTCGAGCAACGGCTGGCCACTGAGCTGCTGCGGAATGTCGACAACGGCACGGTCGAGGGCGTCGACCAGGGTCGGCGGCTTGCCGCTGGCATACGGATCGGCGCGCGCGATCATGTCGGTGAGGAAGCGGTTCGCACGCAGTGCGCGCTCGCCTTCCGCGGCGGCGCGCCGCTGCTGGACCGCGGCAAGGCCGAGGCCGACAGCGAGCGCGCACAAAGCCGCCGCAGAGGCCGCGGCACTGATGCGGTTGCGCTGGATGAACTTGCCGAAGCGATAGGCCGGTCCGCCCGGGCGCGCGCTGACCGGCCGCTTGTCGAGCCAGCGCACAAGATCTTCGGCAAATGCCTGGGCACTGCCGTAGCGACGCGAGAGTTCCGGCGCGAGCGCCTTCATGGCGATGCGGTCGAGGTCGCCGGCAATTCGCCTGTGCCATTCCCTGGCCAGGCGAGGCTCGATACCGAGCGCGGCGGCCTCGATGCGCTGGCTCGGCCGCGTGGGCGAGTGGGTCGAGACGAACTGGGCAAGTTGCGAGATGCTCTGGCGGTTTCCGGGATTGGCCGGGACTCCGGCCAGCAGTTCGTGCAGGAGCAATCCGAGCGCGTAGACATCGCTGGCCGTGGTCAGTGGCCTGCCGGCCAGTTGCTCGGGACTCGCATACTGTGGCGTCATCGGCATCCACCCGGTGCGCGTCGCCGTGCCAACGGCGGCGTCGAGCGACTTGGCGATGCCGAAATCGAGCAGCTTGACCACGCCCGCTGCGGTGACGAGGACGTTGGCCGGCTTGATGTCGCGATGGATGATCAGGCAACGGTGCGCGGCCTCGACCGCGCCGAGGACCTGCAGGAACAGCCGCACGCGCGCCACCGGGTCAAGCTGGTGCTGGCGACACCACTGGTCGATCGGCTCGCCATCGACGAATTCCATCACCACGTAGGGCTGGCCCTGCGCCGTGCTGCCGCCATCGAGCACGTGGGCGATGTTCGGATGGTCGATCGAAGCAAGGAACTGGCGTTCCGCTTCGGCGCGACGCAGCGCGTCCGGATCGCCGAGCACGCTGGCCAGTACCTTGATCGCCACGCGTTGCCGGTAGGAGCCATCGACGCGCTCACCCAGCCAGACCTGGCCCATGCCGCCGGCGCCGAGCGGGCTGACCAGGCGATAGGCCCCGAGTTGCGGGCCGATCGCCGGCTGCGGATCGAGGAAGCCCTCGCTGGCCGCGTGCGCCTCGAGCAGGGCGAGCGTGGCGAGCCGCAGCCGCGCATCCGCCCCGGCGGCGGCGTCGACGAACGATTCGCGCTCGCCCGTGCGCGTGTCGAGGGCGCGCTCGAACAGCGACAGTGCGGCCGCGGCGAGCGCGGGGTCCGACGCGGCCGTGTTCACCGCAATGCCTGGAAAAGGAACGTGCGTGCAACCTCCCAGTCGCGTTGCGCGGTCGCCCGCGAAATGTCGAGCACCTCGGCAACCTCATCCATGGCCAGGCCGGCGAAGTAGCGCAACTCGACCACGCGGGCCTTGCGTTCGTCCATGGCTTCGAGTCGCGTCAGCGCCTGGTCGAGCGCCAGCGCATCGACATCGCCTCCACCCTGCTCGCTCGCCAGCGACGACAACGTGACCGCGGCTTCGCGCTGGCCACCGCCACGCTTGGCGGCATCGCGATGGCGGGCGTGGTCGACCAGCACCTGGCGCATGCGGCGCGCCGCGATCGCGAAATACTCGCGGCGGTCTGCCGGCGAAAATCCGGCATCGTTGGCAAGGCGCAGCCAGGCTTCGTTGACGAGCGCAGTCGGCGAGAGGGTGTGCGCGGCGCGTTCGCCGCGCAGGTAGCGCGCGGCTAGCGCGTGCAACTCGGCATAGACGAGCGGCAGCAGGTCCGCCCCGGCTTTCGCCTCGCCCGCCGACATGCGCCTGAGCAAACCGGTGATCGCGCCGCTGTCGCCCATCCGACCCCCCCTCTCGGGTCGGATTGTAGTCTCGCCGGGCCGGGCGCGGGACGGGCGGACCCGGCTCCGCTGCCCGCCTCGCCGCGCTTCATGGCGTGGCGTCGAGTCCGTCGGCGAATATCCTGTCGCGCTGATAGACGAAGTAGCCTTCCTCTGCAGGCGCCGTCGCGCCCGCGCCGATCGCGGCAATGACCATGTACGCGCCATTGGCCGAGAGCGCGAGGACGCCGTAGGCACGGCCATCGTCCTGACTGGCCGGGACCGGATAGTCGGTGATCCGGGTCAGGTCGCCGGCGCCGGCCTTGACGAAGACGTCGCTGCGTCCCGTGCTGACGCCGTTGAAGGCGTAATTCTGGTTCGACGTGAAAGCGATGACTTCGGCGTGGCGCGCGATCAGCGGATTCTGGTTTCCACAGCAGCTGGAGTTTCCCTTCCTCCAGCTTGCCGCGGCAAACGGGATCGATGTATCGAGGCCGAGCGCGAGATCGTGCAGGTATATGTCCGAACCCGACGGATTGGGGCCCGCCACGTTGAAAGCGGCCATTGCCATCCAGCGCCCGTCTCCACTGAGGCCGAATTGGGCAAATGCACCGATCGGCAGTTCCGCCCCACCCGGCCCGGCGATTCGGATGCGTCGCGTCGTCGTGCCGCCTGGCTCATCGGGTATTCCGTTGCCGTCGCTGTCGCGGTCGCGCAGGAAGATGCCAAGTCCACCCCCGGGACTGGCGGCGTCGAGGTTGGTCGCATTGGAGCTGAACGCAACGAGCTTGCCACTGTCGCTCATGACCACCGGCGGCGAAAAGAAGTCGGGGCTTTCGTCGTTGCCGACCGTTCCGTCGCTGGACTGGCTGAGCAGCCGCGTCGCGGTGGCCGCGCGGTCGCGGATGTAGATGTCCGGTTGCCCGTTGCCGTCGTTGCCGGCCAGTGATTGCAGGGTGACGAAAGTGACCGCGGTACCGCCCTGGTCGAATGCGGCAATTGCGCTTCGAGCGCCATTGGAGAAGGTCGTGCCGGCGTTGTCCAGGCTGACCAGTTCCATGCTCGTGCCGCCGGCCTCGTCGAAGACGCCGTTGCCGTCGGCGTCGCGGTCGAGCAGGAACTGGTCGGCCGCCGAGTTCTGGTCGTTGCCGACCAGCAGGCGGTCGTTGGAAAGGAAGGTGACGAAACGGCCGCTGGCGCTGGCATGGGACTTGAAGCTCGGCAGCAGGGCCTGCGATCCATCGGCACGCAGGCTCAGCCGGCGCGTGGTTGCATTGCGGCGGTCGCGCACGAATACGTCCGATCGCGCATTGCTGTCGCCCGCGACGAGATCGGATGCCAGCGACGAGAACACGATCCAGCGGCCATCGTCGCTGACCGACGCCTCGGCAAGTGCATAGCGGGTGGCAGTTCCCGCCCCGCCGGGCTGGACGTCGATCCGCTCGAGCGGGAGCCAGGTGTCGGGCTGGGCATGAGCGGGGCTCGCCGGCGATGCCGCCGCCGCGGCGAGGGCAAGGATCAGTGTCGTCCTGGGGCGCATGGGATGCTTCTCCGATCGATGGTTTCGTCGGAGTCAGGGCGCAAGACGGCGCCCATTTGTCTCAGCGCCGCTTCGGGCGGGGCGCGTCAGGTGAAGCCGCGTTCGGACTTGATCCGCTCATAGGCCGCGTTGATCTCGCGCGCGCGGGATTCCGCCCGGTGCTTGAGCTCCTCGGGCACGTTGCCGAGCTTGTCCGGATGGTGCTGGCTCATGAGCTTTCGATAGGCGCGCTTGATGTCGCGCGGATCGGCTTCATGGGTGATGCCGAGCACGACATAGGGATCGGCTGCAGACGCCGTATTGCGCGATGGGCGCTGGCCTGGCCTTGCGCCCTGCGTGCCATGGTAGCGCGGCCCGTAGCCCTTCATCGCGCTGACCGCATCGAGTTCGGCATCGGTGACGCCGAGGGCCCAGCACAGCTTGCGCACCATGCCGAGCTTGTTGGCGACCGGCGTCCCCTCGGCATGGACCAGGTCGAGCAGCATGTCGAGCAGCAGGAAGGCGAGATCACGGCGACCGCGCGTCCACGCCTTGAGTTCGCCGACGGCCACGTGCACCTCGAATCCCGGCGCCTTGCCTTCATTGAAGCGATCGATGGCCATGCGCCGCATGTCCGGGTCGAGGCGCAAGCGGTTCATCAAGGCCTCGGCGGCGCGGATCTCGAGCTCGGAAACGCGGCCATCCGACTTGGCCAGGGCGCCGGCAAAGGCGAACAGCGGCTCGACGAACGACGATGCGCGCGCGTTGGATCGCGCCTGGCTGACACTGAGGTCGAACATGTGGCCGGCGAAGGCGCCGATCATGACGCCGACGAAGTTGCGGAACACGAGCAACCCGAGCAGGGCGCCGACCAGCTTGCCGATGATGCTCACCTGCCTACCCGCTCCATGATTGCGGAACCGGCCGATCGCGCGGGCGCGACGGCGACGGGTTCGAATGGCTTGACTCGGGAATTGCAGGGCATCCAGCGGGTTCCGGAAACAACGTGGCCGGGCATTTTACACGTCCCGATGGATGCACTGCGGTTGAGGCAACGCTGATCAAGTGGCACAACCGTCATGGCATTCAAAAGGCCCGCCAGCCGTGCTGCGTGGCGAAGTGAAGGCTGCTTGCCTTAGCGAGACGCGCGGTGCGGTTGGCGGGCCTTTTGAATGCCGCCTGTTTCAATTGAAACAGTCGGTCAGGCGACACCTGTCTGCGCGCATCTCTTTGTTGCGCCGGCTTGAAGCACGGCCAGTGCATCTGCGCCAGCGCGCCGCGATCTGCACACAGACAGGTGTCGTGACGATTGCGCCACTTGATCAGCGTTGCCTTAAACTGCGCCCTGCCCCCTGCCGCGGAAACGACCCCGTGCCGACGACGCTGTCCCAATCGAACCTCCCCGGACTGGAACTGATCCACCGCGGCAAGGTTCGCGATGTCTACGCCCTGTCCGAAGATGAACTGCTGATCGTCGCCAGCGACCGGCTCAGCGCGTTCGACGTGGTGCTGCCCGACCCGATCCCGGGCAAGGGCGAAATGCTCACCGAGATGTCGAATTTCTGGTTCGCGCGGACCGCGTCGCTGATGCCGAACCACCTGACCGGGCGCGCGGTCGCTTCGGTACTGCCGGCGGGCGTCGACGTGGATCTCTACTCGCGTCGCAGCGTGATCAGCAAGCGCCTCAAGCCGGTGCCCTTCGAGGCCATCGCGCGGGGCTTCCTGATCGGTTCGGGCTGGAAGGATTACCAGGCCAGCGGAAGCCTGTGCGGCATCGCCCTGCCGCGCGGGCTGCGCCAGGCCGAGCGCCTGCCGGAGCCGATCTTCACGCCCTCGACCAAGGCGGCCCTCGGCGGCCACGACGAGAACGTCAGTTTTGCCACGGTGGCCAGCCAGGTGGGCCATGAACTGGCCGACCAGGTACGTTCGGCGACCCTCGCCATCTACCGGCACGCGGTCGACTATGCGGCGACGCGCGGCATCCTGATCGCCGATACCAAGCTCGAGTTCGGCACCGATGCCGATGGCAGGCTGTATGTGATGGACGAGATGCTGACCCCCGATTCGTCGCGCTTCTGGCCGGCGGACGAGTATCGCGTCGGCATCAGTCCGCCGAGTTTCGACAAGCAGTTCGTGCGCGATTACCTGGAGACCCTGGACTGGAACAAGCAGGCGCCGGGCCCGCACATCCCGCAACGGATCATCGATACGACCGCATCCAAGTACGCCGAGGCGCTCGAGCGCCTGGCCGACATCCGCCTGGACTGAAGCGCGCCCGTACGCCGGAACCACGTCTCGGCGCGGGCGCTATACTGGTCGCCGGATGGCGCGCAGCGCGCGTTCGCTGTTTGATGGACCGGAACCGCTTTGCAACGGGTTGAAGCATGGCTCAGGGCGTCGATTTCTTGCGGCTGTACCGCGAGTTCAACCTCGAACCCGGGGCGGGCATCGATGACCTCAAGCAGGCCTATCGTCGACGCGTCTCCCTGGTCCATCCGGATCGCCTGAGCGCCAAGGATCCGATCTCGCAGCACCTGGCGACCGAGCACCTGCAGGTCTTGACCACGCTGTACGAAGCCGGCGTCCAGTTCCATCGCCAGCATGGGCGCCTGCCCGGCGCGATGCCGCTGCCTGGCGTCGAGCGGCGGCAGGCTGCGCGCGAGGATCCCGCTCCACGCGCCACGAAACCGCGCCGCCGATCCGGCCTCTACCTGCTTGTCCTGGCGGGCGGCCTCGGTTTGTGGGCGTTGTATGCGTTGCTCCCCGGCGACGAGCCTGCGCCGACGTATCCGTCCGCCGTCGTTGTCGATCGACAGCCCGTCGGCGTTGCGCGTTCACCGGCGGGCGAAGGACTGCGCCTCGGCATGCCGCAGCGGGTCGTGATCAGCGAAATCGGCGAACCATTCTCGCGGGATGAAGACCGCTGGAGCTACGGCCCCTCCTGGATCCGTTTCAGGAAGGGCAGGGTGGTCGAATGGTACAGCTCGCCGCTGCATCCTCTGCGGGTTTCGCGCGACGGTCGGGAATGGCTGGAAGACTGAGCCGCCCACGCACGACGCAAGCCTGGCGTTTCATCGCAGCTGGCCGGCCCGGCCGGCTGCGCCGCAAGTGCGCCTGCTATCCTTGTGCCGGGAGAAGCCGGGGAAATCGATGCGCGCGATCAACGAGTGGTTCGCAAGCTACAGCAAGGATCATCGGGATCCGGTCAATCGGCTGATCCACTGGATATGCGAGCCAGCCATCCTGTGGTCGGTGATTGCCGCGCTGTGGGCAATTCCGGTGCCCGCGTCGGTGGGGCGTCCGGGATTCTGGTGTGGCCTGGCAATGATCGCGTCATTCGCCTTTTACTGGAAGTTGTCGAAGCCCATTGGCATCGCCATGCTGCTGGTGTTCATCGTGTTAGGCCTGCTCACCGAGTTCCTCTATCGAACGATCGGCCCGACGACGCTGCTCTGGTCGGCCGCCGCCGTCTTCGTCGTCGCCTGGATCGGCCAGTTCATCGGCCATGCCATCGAAGGTGCGCGCCCTTCGTTCCTGACCGACGCGGCCTATCTGCTGATCGGGCCGGCATGGCTGGCGGGCAAGGTCCTGCGTCGCCTCAACATCGCCTACTGAGTGTCGCCTTCGGCGCCGTTGCGTTCCTGCGGCGGGCATCCTGACAGTGGCACACCAACGTCCAGGGAGATCACCGCGTGAGCAAGCATCATTGGGAATTCCACAATTCGGGCAAGGTCGGCTGGTTGCGTGCCGCCGTCCTCGGCGCCAATGACGGCATCGTCTCGACTGCCAGCCTGCTCGTCGGTGTCGCCGCCGCCGGCGCGCCATCCGCCAGCATCCTGCTCGCCGGTACCGCCGGCCTCGTCGGCGGCGCGCTGTCGATGGCCGCGGGAGAGTACATTTCGGTCAGTTCGCAGGCCGACGCCGAGCACGCCGACCTGCGCATCGAGCGCGAGGAGCTCGAACAGTACCCGCAGCACGAACTCAAGGAACTGGCCGGCATCTACGTCAAGCGCGGTCTCGATCCCGTCCTCGCCGGCCAGGTCGCCGAGCAACTGACGGCGCACGACGCCCTCGCCGCGCACGCGCGCGACGAACTCGGCATCACCCACCAGTTTCGTGCACGTCCGCTGCAGGCCGCGCTGTCTTCGGCTGCGGCGTTTGCCGTCGGCGCCGCGTTGCCCCTGGTCACGGCGATGGTCCTGCCAGAGCGCCATGTGGTCACCGGGATCATGCTGGGCTCGTTGCTGGCCCTGGGCCTGCTCGGCGGCACCGCGGCCCGGGTTGGTGGTGCGCCTGTGCTGCGCGGCGCCGTGCGCGTCGTCTTCTGGAGCGCGCTCGCGATGGCCGCTACGGCCTGGGTCGGAAGCCTGTTCGGCACCCACGTGGGCTGAACCGGCCGCTGGCCTGGCGGAAGCGTTCCGTCATCCCTTCCGTGCCGATGCCCGCGCCGTCATGCCGCGGGCATCGGCACGTGGCAGCCAGCCGGCTGTCACGTGCCGCGCGCGGGGATCAGCTGGTGCGTTCGTTCGGTCGCAGCAGCCAGCGGCACAGGGCCGGCAGGAAGACGATCGCGGCGATCATGTTGACGACGAACATGAAGGTCAGCATGACGCCCATGTCGGCCTGGAACTTGAGGTCCGAGAACACCCAGGTACCGACGCCCACCGCGAGGGTCAGCGCGGTGTAGAAAATGGCGATGCCGGTGGTCTTCAGCGACGCGAAGTAGGCCTCGGTCAGCGGCTTTCCGGCCAGCAGCGACTCGCGCATGCGCGCGAAGATGTAGATGCCGTAGTCGACACCGATGCCGACGCCGAGCGCGACCACGGTCAGCGTGTTGATCTTCATGCCGATGTCGAGGTAGACCATCAGCGCGTGGCCAAGCTCGGTGACCAGCACCAGCGGCAGCACGATGCACAGCGCCGCGCGCGGACTGCGGAAACTGATCAGGCACATCAGGAATACCGCGCCATAAAGCATGTACAGGATCAGGCGCTTGACCGCGCGCACCTCGTCGTTGATGGCCGCCATCACGCCGACGTTGCCGGTGGCCAGGCGCAGGTTGACCTCGTTGAGGCCATCCTCGGGGATGTCGCCGCTGGCGGACTGTTCGGCCAGCTTCTCGCGCAGGTTCACGTCCGGCCCGGCCCATGCCTTGTTGTCGACGCGGAACTGCTTGACCGCGCCGACGACGCGATCGATCGTGGTCGCCCGATGGTCGGTCAGGAAGGCCATGATCGGCATCGCACTGCAGTCGGCGTTGAGCAGGCCGGTGTCGGTCTCGAAGCCCTGGGTGGCCAGGCGCAACGTATCGGAATCGCGCGGCAGCACGCGCCAGCGCACATTGCCCTCGTTCCAGCCCGCGTTGACGACCTTTGCCGCCATCGGCAGGGTGATCACCTGGGCGACACCCTCGACGTTGCGCAGGTGCCAGGCGAAGCGGTCGATCAGCTCCATCGCCGGATAGCTGTTCGTGCACGCGGACGGGCGGGCCTTCGGCGATCACGTTGAGGATGTCCACGCCGAGGGCGAATTTGTCGCTGATCAGCACGGCATCCTGGTTGTAGCGCGCGTCCGGGCGCAGTTCGGCGACACCCTTCTGTGCGTCGCCGATCATCACGTGCTCGCCATAGCGCTCGGCGACGAACCAGATCGCCACGCCGGCGACGAGGATGATCGCCGCCGGCTTGGGATGGCTGAAGCGGGCCAGGAACGTCCAGATCTTGTCGAACTGGGTCAGCTGGCGCAGGCGATAGGCGCGCTTGCGCGGCAGGTTGCGCAGGCGCGTGTAGGAAAGCAGCACCGGCAGCAGGACCAGGTCGGTGAGCACGGTCAGGGCGACGCCGATGGTCGCGGTGATCGCCAGCTCGAAGATGATGCGGATCGGTATCACGAGGATCGCGGCGAAGCCGATGCAACCGGCCACGAGGGCGACCGAACCGGGCACGAGCAGCGCGCGGAAGGCATTGCGCGCGGCGGTCTCCGGGTCGATGCCGGTGCGCTTGGCCAACTCTTCCGGCGTGCCTTCCTCGAGGCCGCCGAAGAATATCTCGCCACGGTATCGGTTGATCATCTGTTCGCCGTGGCTGACCGCGATGGCGAAGATCAGGAATGGCGTCAGCATGTTCATCGGATCGATGCCGAAGCCGAGCAGGCGCAGTGCGCCGAGCATCCACACGACCGAAATCAGCGCGCAGAGCACGGTCAGCGAGGCCAGCTTGACCGACGAGGAATAGATGAACAGCAGCAACCAGGTGAAGGCGATGGTCATGCCGAAGAACCAGATCACCGAGCGCGCGCCGGCGGTGATGTCGCCGACCATCTTGGCGAATCCGATGATCGCCACCGTGGTATGTTCGTTTTCGTACCTGGCGCGGATCTCGTCGAGCTGGACGGCGATCTTGTTGTAATCGACCTTGACGCCCTTCTCCGGGTTTTCCGGAACGAGGTCGACCCAGACCATCGCGCCGGAAAAGTCCTTCGCCACCAGGCGGCCGACGATGCTCGCCTTTTCCATGTTCGCCTTGATCGTGGCGAACTGCTCCCTGCTGGCCTCGAAGCCCTCGACATTGGGCGTGAAATCCTGCGGGATCACGTTGCCGCCGGCGAATCCGTCCTCGACGACTTCGACGAAGCGGACGTTCGGCGTGAAGATCGAGCGCACCCGCGCTTCGTCGACGCTGTCGATCGCCTTGGCGTCCTGGGTGATCTTCTCCATGGTCTGGAAGAACGGCAGGTTGAACATGTCGCCGTTCTTGTCCATGACCGCGATCAGGACGCGGTTCGCGCCGCCGAATTCCTGTTCGTAGTCGATGAAGGTCTGCATGTATTCGTGCTTGAGCGGGATCTGCTTCTTGAACCCCGCATCGACGCGCAGTTGCGCGGCGAAATACGTGAATACGATGGTCGCTATGACGAACAGGACGAGGACGATCGGGCGGCTGCCGAACACCAGCTTCTCGGCGAAGCGATGAAAGGCATTGGCGGGCTTGCTGCTGGAACTGGCTGCGCTCATTGCGTCCCCGTTACTTGGGCTGGATGCGGCTGAGGCCGTTTTCGCTGGCGATCAGCAATGCGCCGTCGGAACCGAGCGGCAGCACGCCGGCGATGACGCCGGCCGCGGATTCTGTGTAGGTTTTCAGCTCGTCGGAGGCGCGCGCACGATAGAGCACGATGCCATTTGCCCCGACCACCACGGCACCGCCATCGGCGAGCGCCACGCCACCCATCAGGCTCAGCTCGCTGCCGGTCGGCAGCTCGTTCCAGGTGACACCGAGATCGGTCGATTCGAAAACGTGTCCGCGCAGGCCGAAAGCCAGCACGTGCTGGCCCTCGAATCCGACGATGCCGAACATCGAGCCATCGTAGGGCAACTGCGAGCGTTGCCAGTTCCTGCCGCCGTCGGTGGAGCGGAAAATTGCGCCGCGCTCGCCGACGATCACGTAGTCGCCGCTGCCGGTCCGTGTGATGCCATTCAGGTGCGGATCGCTTTCCTGGCCGATCTTCAGTTCGTCGGCGCTGAACACGGAACTCTGCATGTCGTTGTCGGTATGCGCTTGCTGTTCCTTTTCCAGCGCGGCGTCGGCAGCAGCGGCGTCGGTATTGGTCAGCATCTGCATGCGCGCGCCGTTCCAGTGCCTGCCGCCATCGGTCGTCTCGAGGAGCAGGCTGTAGGCGCCGATGGCGATGCCGTGGCTGGCATCGGTGAACAGCACGTCGAGAAAGGGTGCCCCCTGGCGGATGTCGTCGGCGATGCCTTCACCGGGCTGGCCACGCGGGTCGCGGCGCTGGATCTCCCAGGTTTCACCGGCGTCGGCGCTGTGCAGGATCACGCCGTCATGGCCGACGGCCCAGGCGTCGCTGCCCACGGCAGCGACGGCGGTCAAGGTGCTGCGCAACGGCACCCCGGCCGATTGCGTCCAGCTGTTGCCTTCGTCATCCGAATAGAGGACATGGCCGCGCTCGCCGACGGCGATGATGCGCTTGCCGCTGCGCGCGATGTCGAGGATCAGGCTGTGCTCCGCCAGCGGCATCACTTCGGCGGTGCGCTTCAGCGGATCCGCGGGCGCAGGGGCCAGCGTGCCCGATTGCTGCGCATGGCCAAGGGCGGAAACGAGGAGGAAAGCCAGGAGCGGGGATGCGGTTCGGGGGGTAAAGCGCAACATGCTGGTTACCTGAGCTTCGCTGGCGAACGATTCAGCTCGCCACGACTTCCTGAATGTCGCCGTCCCCCGCGTGGCGGAGGAGCGGCGACGGCGAATGCATCAAGGCCGACCTTACTGGATGCCGCGCTGACGCAGGGATTGCGGCGAGAACATGTCCGGCGTGGTCTGGAACGAGAAGTCGTACATCTCTTCCTGGTTGTCCAGGCCCACCGCGATGTACCTGCCGGACTTGAGGTCGTGATGATCCTCGAGCGTCGACCAGAACACCGGCACCTCGTAGTAGTTGACGCTGGGCGCTTCGGAATAGCGCCACAGGTTGCCCTGGCTGTCGTAATGGTCGGTGGTCAGGATCTGCCAGCTGTCCTCGTCGAGGTAGAAGGTCCGGCGCGGGTTGATATGGCGCATGCCCGGCTTGAGCGTGGCTTCGACGACGTAGACGCGGTGCAGCTCGTAGCGCAGATAGTCGGGATCGACGTAGCCCGGCTTGAGCATGTCCTCGACCTTGCTCTTGTCGCTATGGGCCTTGTACGAGTTGTACGGCACGTACATCTCGCGCTTGCCGACGAGCTTCCAGTTGAAGCGGTCGAGCGCGCCGTTGAACATGTCGGTCATGTCGGTCGTGCGCAGGTTGTCGGCCGCCGTGCCCGGGTTGTCATAGGCGATGTTCGGTGCGCGGCGCACGCGGCGCTGGCCGGGGTTGTAGACCCATGCCTGGCGCTGGCCGATCTCGGAATTGAGGGTTTCATGCACGAGCAGGACCTGGCCGGCCAGGCGCGGCGGCGAGACGACTTCCTGGTAGAAGTAGATCAGGATGTTGTTGATCTCGGCGAGCGTCGCGCCCTGCCGGTAGTAGAGGCCGAGCAGCTCTTCCTTGATGCGGACCAGGACGTAGCGACCGCTCGCGGTGACCGGAGCCTGGTCGGACCAGCGACGCGCCGACACGCCCTTGTACTTGAGCTTGTGGTTCCAGATCGCCTGCGCGCCGGCCTTGGCCGGATCGCTGTCGAGGATCGGGAACGGGATGCCCTCGGCGACCTTGGCCACGCCGTCGCCCTCGCCGACCAGTTCGCCGGTCAGCGCGTTCTTCATGGTCATCTCGTAGGTGCGTGCCGGATTCGATGCCGTACGCCGGGTCGGATAGACCACCATGCGCCATTCCGGATACTTCTCGAACATGGCTTTCTGGCCGACCGAAATCTTGTCGCCGTAGTCCTTGTAGTTCTTGGCCGTGATCGTGAACGCGGGCTTGTCGCCGGGATACGGATCCGGGTGGTGCATGCCGACCTTGTAGCCCGCCGGCGGCTGCGTGATGCCTCCGGTCCATGCCGGTATCGTGCCGTCTGCGTTGCCGGCGCGTTCGGCGCCAAGCGGGGTGAGCGGCGTTCCGCTGACACCGAGCTTTGCCGCCTCGGCCGCACTGACCTTGGCGACGGCCACATTCGCCATCATCGCGACGGCGATGAGGCTGGCGAGTCCTGCTTTCTTCATAAGTGTCATGGATCGTCCCCTCAGAACGAATAACGGGCCGCGACCTGGACGAAGTCGCGATCATGGATGAGATTGAACGAGCCGCCACCGAAGAAGCTGGTGTAGGCGATGTCGAACACCCAGTTGCTCAGGTAGTTCGCTTCGGTACCGATCGTGACCGACTTGCGGCCCTCGAGGAAGCTGCCGCCCGGTCCCGGGGTGGTGCCGTTGACATCGTGGTTGAAGGCGATGCGCGGCGACAGGTTGATCGCCGTGCCGAATACGTTGTTGTAGTCGGCGCGGGCGGCGATGCGATAGCCCCAGGAGAAACGCGTCGGGAATCCGCCGACCTGGGTGATCGGATTGCGTCCGACGCCGCTGGTGACGTCGCCGCCACCACCGGTGTCGGTGCCATCGCCGTTGAAGCGCAGGTTGTCGGGAAGGTCGACGTTGGTGAAGCCGACTTCGCCGACCATGGCGACCTGGTTGGCGCCGACCCAGTTGCCCGGACCGAACACCTTGGTCGCGGTGAACTGCAACTGGGCGATCTTGTGCCGCTCGTAGCCGCGGATTTCCTCACCCGGCGCGTACTGGCCGAGCTGGCTGACGAAGCGCAGGTAGGGCTGCTGGATGACCGCGTTGAGTGGCGACAGGCCGGCAAACAGCAGCTCGACGTCATCGACCTGGAACGGCTGGTTCGGCCGATAGCTGAACTCGCCCTGCAGGGCCACGCCGCTGGCTTCGAGCTGGGTGTTGAAGCTGACGCCGAACAGGTGGATGTTTTCCGGGTACTCGGTGAAGTAGGAGCCCGAGGTCACCGACGAGTTGGTCACGGCGACACCACTGATCAGCGGAACGCGGCTGTGGTAGTTCAGCGCGTAGAAGGCGAACTCGGTGTTGTTCAGGTCCTCGGCCAGGTAACGCAGGGCGAAACCGCCCTGGCCATTGTCCTTGGCCAGCCGCGTCTTGGTGCGCGGGAACGCGGCGCTGCAGCCCGCGGCGACCAGCGTCGTCGGCAGGCCGGTATCGCTCGCCGAGTAGTTGCCCTGCAGGCAGACCTCGTTGAACAGGTCGGTGTTGATGACCGGCTGCGGCACCGTGCCGAAGTTCAGCATCACGTAGCGACCGCCAATGACGGCGAAATCGTTGGTCGAGAAGAAGGTGCCGACCGGGTCGGGATCGGTCTTCTGGAAGTCGAGCAGGTAGAACGCCTCACCCGAGAAATTGTCGGTGAAGTTGTAGGAAGCCCCAGATCATGTTGACCGGCAGGAAGGCCTGCTTCAGTTCCGAACCGGCAACGCGCAGCTTGGACACGTCGACCGGATTGATCGAGTTGATGCCGCCCTGGATGAACGTGCTCTCGCCCCAGCTGACGACCTGGCGACCAAAGCGCACGGTGGCCTGGCGATCGGCGATCAGGAAGTCGTGGAACACGAAGGCATCGAGGATGCGCGACTGCGTGCCGACGCGGGTCTTGGCCGCATTGGAAAGGTTCTTGCGGTCGTTGTTTTCGAAATCGTAGAAACCGGTGGCGCGGACGAAGGCGCCCCAGTCGGCGCCGTAGCGCAGGCTGACTTCGACGGTCGCATTGATCGCGTTCGAGATCGGGTCCCACTTGTCGTAGGCGAGGTTGCCGTCGTCGCCGTTGACCGAGTAGCGACCACGGGCCGCACGCTGGGCCGGGCTGCCGAGGCCGAGGGCGAACGACTGCGGATCGAACTGGGCCTTGCCGATCAGGTCGTCGGAGGCGTCCTGGGTGCGCCAGCCGATGCCGTAGCCGATCGTCGTGTTGATGACGCCGTTGAATCCATCCTGTTCGCCGAATTCGATCGCCTGCGCTTCGCTGGCAATGCCGGCCAGGGCCAGGGCCATGGCGATCGAGAGGGTGGACAGTGCCGGACTGCGCATGCGCGAACCGGCCCGGATTGTTTTGCAAGTCTTCATGTGGGACTCCAGTGCCTGGTCGGTTATTGCGTGCGGATGACGGAGGGGTTGCTGACCTGTACGGCCGCACCCTGGCTGAACAGGAGGCTGGCCATCTCACCCTGCATTTCCGCCGTCGCTGCCGGTGATCCGGTCGGATCAAGCAGCGAGCCGTGGTTGCCCTGGGTGAAGCGCACGACGCCGCGGATGCCGCTGGCCGACTGCGTGGTCTGCGTGATCGTGCTCAGGCCGAGCGTGCGGATCAGCGGTTCGGTGCCGGACAGCGGCGCACCGGCCACCGAATTCGGGACGACCTGGTCGGGCAGCACGCTGCCGCCACCGACGACTTCCTGCAGGAGCAGGCGCTTGGAGGCGAGCAGGCTGTTGTTCGCCGGCAGCGCCCAGTTGATCGGGTCGGCCGAGTCGATGACGGTCTGCGCTGCGCCGAAGAAGGCGTCGTAGTCCGGCGTGCCCGGCGACAGGCCGCTGGCGGCGAGGCCGGCGCGGATGCGCGGACCAAAGGACGGCGACGCCTCGAGCAGACGCGGGATGCCGCCACCCGGCACGTTCAGCAGGGCGACCTGGACATCGGGCTGGACGCCCATGAACACGGTGCCGATGATGCCGCCGAGCGACTGGCCGACGAAGCTGATGCGGGCGCCGTCGAAATCGGTGGCGCTGGCGCTGTAGTGCGTCGACGGGATGGCGCGGGCCAGCACGAGCAGGTCGGCCACGGCCTGGCGGATGTTGTCGCGCGAGGTCAGCAGGCTCGGCAGGTTGATGAAGTAGCTGCCGGAAGGGTCGACCACGCCGTCGGGACCGGGCGCGCCGGTGGTGTTGTTGACGAGGTCGATCTTGAACGTGCGCTCACGCGCGCCGAGCGCCGCGAACGGCGTAGTTGGCGATGTTGAGCGGACTGGCCGGGTCGGTGATGCCGTGCAGCGGCGCATCGATGGCGATCACGGCGAAACCCTGCGATGCGAGCGTGCCGGCCACTGCGAACGCATCGCTGCGATTGCGCGTGATGCCGTGCTGGAAGATCACCACGGGCCAGCCGGCGGCCGGCTTGACCTTGCCCGATGCGGCATTCGGGATGGTCAGCACGAGCGGCACCTTCTGCGTCGAGTTCGCCACCGGGAACGGATTGGCGAAGGTGACGAAGGTCGAGGTGGGGCTCAGGCCGAACTGGTTGAACGGCGGCACGTAGGCACCCGGCGCGGCGCGCCAGAAGCCGGTCAGCGGCGGGCAGGCCGTCGTCGCGGTGCAGTCGCCCGTTGCCGGCGCGGTCAGGTAATACGGCAGGTCGATCGTGCCGATGTAGACATCGGCGATCGGCGGCAGGGCCGGGTTGAGCTGGGACAGGTTCAGCCCGGTTGGCGCCACCTGGGTCGCCGCGGGCGCGGTCTGCGCGGTGCGCGACTGCACGGCGCCGAGCACCGGCGTGATGCCTTGCGTCGTCATCACCCACGACAGCACGATCTTGCTCGGTGCGATGCCGGCACCGGCGGCGGCGAACTCCTGCGAGTTGGTCAGCTGGCGCAGCGGCTCGAGCGCGCAGGCGGTGGCGTTGGGCAGGAGCGGATCCGTCGACACGCCGCCGGTGCAGAGCGGCGAAGTGCGCTTGGTCAGGAAGTAGGTCTGGTCGGGGGTCGCGTCATTGCCGCGATTGTCGGTGATGCCGTTGGTGACCACGACCATGTACGAGGTCAGCTGCTTGAGCGGCTTGGTCGGCACGATCGCGAGCGTGCGTCCGGTCGCGTCGGAAGTCGGCAGTGCAACCACGTATTCGACGTTGGGCTGCAGCTCGTTGGTGATGCCGGTGACGCCGCCGCCCGGGCCGGTCAGGGTGACCTGGAACACGCGCACGCTGGTGCCGGCAACCACGCTGCTCGGCTTGATCGGCACCGAGAATCCGGTCGACATCGGCGAGGCGGTGCTGAAGCCGTCGAGCGCATTGATGGCGACGCGCGGATTGCTGTAATCGTTCGGATTCGGCACCGGGATGTTGACGGTGAGATCCGTGGTGCCCGACAGCAGCAGGTTGGTCGGATTGGGCACGACGCCGGTGGACGGACTGAACAGTGCGGTAACGATGCCGGTGACCGGCGATCCGTCGTTGTTGGTGGCGACCGGCGTGTCGACCGCTCGGGGACTATTGCTCCCGCCGCCGCATGCGGCGAGGAACAGGGACGGCAGTAGCGCTGCCGCAATCAATCGGGCCTGCATTTGGATCCCCTTCTGGATGGTAATTCTGCGATCTCATCTTAGGCCGTTCAAACGGTCGTTGGCAACGTCCTCTTAACAGAAAATCACGAGGCACAACAATATGTTGCAGCGCACCATACGGAGGGGAATGGTGTACTGACCAGTACTCAGCTCAGTGGCCGGATGCGCCACGTCGTTGCATCGGGCTGGAATCCGCGCGGCGACCAGCCCAGCGCCTCGCGCGCGGGCCCGTCATTCGCCAGCAGATCGGCCTGCAGGCGCGACAATGTGCCCGCATGGATTGCGCGCCAGCGCGGCAACAGGCGGGCGATGCGCAGAGCCGTCCGCGCCAGGCCAGCCGGTAGCGGCACGCCCAGCACCGGCCCGGGCAATGACCGGCGCGTGCGCTCGAGCATCAACGAAAAGGCCAGGCGTTCGCCGCCACCGAGGTCGAAGATGCGATCCCGTGCGGCCTCCGCGTGCATGGCGGCAAGGCAGGCCGCGGCGAGATCCGCGGCGTGCACGGGTTGGCGCAATCCGCTGGCATGGGCGAGGCGGGGAAACAGGCGCACGCGCCTTCCGAGGCGGGCCAGTGGCGTCAGGCTGCGGTCGATTCCGGCGCCGTAGATCAGGGTCGGTCGCAGCAAGGTCCAGCCGAGTCCCTTCTCTTCGGCGACGCGGATCAGCAGATCCTCGGCCGCCTGCAGCGTCTGCGCCAGGGCGCGCTCGGCCGGGTCATCGGATTCGCGCTTGCTGACCACGCTCATCGAACTGAAGGCGACGACCCGCGGCCGACCGGGAACGTGTGCGCGCGCCAGCCATCCCGCGCATCCGTTCAGCGGCCCCAGGCTGAGGATCGCATCGACTTCCTGAAACTGTGGCATTTGTGCAAAAAGATCAGCGTGTATCCAGCGCAGCCCGGTCCGCGTCGGCGCATGCTCCGAGCGACTCACGGCGAGCACCTCATGGCCCTCGTCGAGCAGAAGTGGCAGCAGGAACCGGCCGATCTGGCCACTGGCTCCGAGCACGAGCATTCGCGGCATCGGGCCGGACCGATCGCGAGGCAGGGTCAGTCAGCGCATCGCGACGACGGGCGGGCTTCCCGTCGCCGACGCCGCGACGATCGGCAGGCTGATCACGATGGTCGTGCCGCTGCCCGGGGTCGTGCGCACGTTGATCGAGCCTCCGTGGGCCTTGATGATGCCGTGCGCATCGCTCAGCCCGAGGCCCAGCGCGTTGGCGCGGGTCGAATAGAATGGCTCGAAGATCTCCGGCAACACGTAGTCCTCGATGCCCGACCCGGTATCGCTGATGCGGATCTCGACATTGCGCGTACCGCCGGCGCGCGTCTGCACGGAAACCGTGCCGCGTCCGTCGATGGCCTTCGCCGCATTGTCGAGGATATGCAGGAATGCACGACAGACCTGCGCCGGCATGCAGGTGACGCTGGGCAGCTTCGAGTACTCGCGGGCGATCACGATGCGATCGCCCCAGCTCGGCGCGACCAGGTTGAGCGCGGCGTCGAGGCTCTTGTTGATGTCGACCGCCTGCGCCTTGCCTTCATCGAAACGGGTCAGCTCGCGCAGGCCTTCGATCAGTGCCGTCGAACGGCCGAGTTCCTGGGCCGCATCGGCGAGACGATCCTTGGAATGGGTGAGCAGCGAACTCTTTTCCAGTTCGCGGCGCGCCGTGAACAGCTGTCGACGCGCCTCCTCGACATGACGGACCAGCTGGTCAAGCGCAGCCTTGTCGGCGCCGAAAATCATCTCGACCGGTTGCAGGCAGTACTGCACGGCGGCGTCGTAGCTCTTGACCAGTTGCCGGTAGTCGTCGAGCGCCTTGCCGATGCCCTCGACCTGGCTCAGCGCGGAACCGAGCGGCGCGTCGACTTCGCGCGCGACAACGGCGGCGACCTGGCCGACCACCGACATCGACTGCGCCTGCATGAGCCGCGCCTTCGCCTGCCTGAGCTGGTCGATCTCGTCGGCAAGGTGCATGCGCTCGTTGCGCAGGCGCTGCGTGGTGGCGCGCTCGTCATGCAGGCGCATCAACAGGTATCCGATGACGCCGACAGCGCACAGCGCCAGCACCCAGCTTGCCCAGACCATCTGGCCACCCTCTTCTTGCCCGGCCCGCAGTATAGCCAGTGAGGCCGGCGATGGGCCTGTACCAGCGCCGTCAACATGCGCTTGCGGCGCTGCGATGCCCGATTGCGGCGGGGATCAGGCCGACACCAGCCAGGCCTCGAAGATGACGATCAGGGCATAGATGGCCAGCAGCAGGCCGCCTTCGCGTCGCGACAGGGCGCCGTCGCTGCGCATCATCGGATGGATGGCCAGGGCCAGGGCGAACAACAGCGGAAACTCCAGGCGCCCCAATGATGCCGGCAGCGCCGGGGCCTGCCAGAGCGCCAGGCCGCCCAGCAGCAGGAGCACATTGGCCAGGGCTCCGCCGAGACCCTGGAGGAGGGCGAAATCGCCGCGGCCCTGGCGGGCCGCCTTGGATGCGTTCGGCATCCCGGCGAGGGCGCCAGCCGGCGCCAGCACGAGCAGTCCGATGATCAGCGGATTGAAGGCAAGATCCGCAGCCAGGCCAAGGGCACCAACGATCAGGCGCCAGGCACCGAGGCCGCTCAGGACCAGGCCGGCGACCATCCGCAGGCCGAGCAGGGCCGGCCCGAATACCGGCGGTGGCTGAGCGTGAAGTGAACTCGCCGCCTCGCGCTCGCCGGCTGCTGCGCGCAGCAGGAAAGCCGACGAAATGACGAAGGCCGCCAGCAGGATGAGGCCATCGACGCGGCCGAGGACCTGGTCGAAGCCGAGTGCTGCGGCCAGCGCGATCGCCCCGAGCAGCAACGGATTGGCCCAACTGACCGTTTTCAGGCGTGCCCGCAGCGGCGCGACCAGGGCGGCGAGACCGAGCAGCAGGCCGAGTTGCGCGATCGCGCCCCCCACCATGCCGCCGATGGCCAGTTCAGTCTGCCTTGCAAGCAGGGCCGCGGCGCCCAGCGCAAGCGAAGGGATCAGGGCCGCCGAGAAAGCGGAGGCCAACGCGACCGACCCGCTGTCACCGCGGCGGCGCGCGGCCACTCCGGCCACGCCATTGACCAGGGAATCGGTGCCCAGCAGCAGCAACAGCGCCCCGAACAGGATGTTTCCGGAATCCGACCACATCAGCTTTCCCCCGCTGCCCCATCCTTCAGTTGCCAGTATAGGGAGACGATGTCCATGCCTGCACGGCTCCCGTTGCTCCTCCGGCACGCTGCGGCGGGCGCGTCACCGGATCGGGTCCGTTGTGCGATGATTTCGGGCCCGACTGGCGGAGAGCGACGATGATCGCACGCATCTGGCGAGGCATCACCATGGCCGACAAGGCCGACGCCTACCTGGACTACCTGCGGGAAACCGGCCTGCGCGACTACGCGAAGACCCGCGGCAACCGCGGGGTCAAGGTGCTCAGGCGCATCCAGGGCGAGCATTGCGAGATCCTGCTGGTCTCGCTATGGGATTCGATGGAAGCGGTGCGCGCATTCGCCGGCGAGAATCCGGATCGTTCGGTGTACTACCCCGAGGACGACCAGTACCTGCTCGAGATGGAACCGCTGGTGCGCCATTACGATGTGGTCGGCGGCATCTCGGCGGACCGCGACGCCGCCGATTCCTGGCTGGTCTGAGCGGGCGAGCCGCCTCAGTAGCGGATCACCGAACGGATCACCTTGCCCTCGTGCATGAGGTCGAAGGCATGGTTGATCTGCTCCAGCGGCAGCTCGGCGCTGACGAACTCGTCGATCTTCAGTTCACCGGCCAGGTAGCGCTCGACGTAGCCCGGCAACTGGCTGCGGCCCTTGACGCCGCCGAACGCCGAACCGCGCCAGACCCGCCCGGTGACGAGCTGGAATGGACGCGTCGAGATTTCCTGGCCGGCGCCGGCGACACCGATGATGATCGATTCGCCCCAGCCCTTGTGGCAGCACTCCAGCGCGGAACGCATGACGTTGACGTTGCCGATGCATTCGAAGGAATAGTCGACGCCGCCGTCGGTCAGGTCGACGATGACCTGCTGGATCGGGGTGTCGGGAAAATCCTTCGGATTGACGAAATCGGTGGCGCCGAGCGCCCTGGCCATGACCGCCTTTTCCGCATTGGTGTCGATCGCGATGATGCGCCCGGCCCTGGCCATCACCGCGCCCTGGATGACCGACATGCCGATGCCGCCGAGGCCGAACACGGCGACGCTGGCGCCGGCTTCGACCTTTGCCGTATTGAGCACGGCGCCGATGCCGGTGGTGATGCCGCAACCGAGCAGGCAGACCTTTTCCAGCGGCGCCGCAGGGTTGACCCTGGCCAGCGCGATCTCGGGCAGCACGGTGTATTCGGAAAACGTGCTGCAGCCCATGTAATGCAGGATCGGCTTGCCGTTCATCGAGAAGCGGCTGGTGCCGTCCGGCATCAGGCCGCGGCCCTGGGTGGCGCGGATCGCCTGGCACAGGTTGGTCTTGCCCGACAGGCAGAACTTGCAGGCGCCGCATTCGGGCGTGTAGAGCGGAATCACGTGGTCGCCGGGCTTGAGCGTGGTCACGCCCGCGCCGACCTCTTCGACGACGCCGCCGCCCTCATGGCCGAGGATCACCGGGAACATCCCTTCCGGATCGGCGCCGGACAAGGTGAATGCATCGGTATGGCAGACGCCGGTGGCGACGATCCGCACCAGCACTTCGCCGGACTGCGGGCCTTCGAGGTCGACCTGCTCGATCGACAGCGGCTTGCCCGCTTCCCAGGCGACGGCGGCTCTGGTTTTCATTGGGGGATCTCCGGGAATCGACGAAAGCCCTTGCCGTGTGGCAATGGCGTCGCCTTTACTCTAGCGTCCGCGGTCCGGCTTGCCCACCCGTACCGCCGCGCCAGGCGCTTGAAAAAGGCGCCGCGCGGTCGCATTTCCCGGGGCCTTAGCACAAGGAATTCCGATGAACCTCGTCTGTGAAATCCCCGGCGCCAACCTGGCCATCGCACGCGGCGACTTTCCGAACCCGGAACGCGACATCGATGCGGCATCCGCCCAGGCGAACAGCAGGCCGTGCTGGCCGGCGGCTGCTTCTGGTGCGTCGAAGCCGTGTTCAGGGAAATCGACGGGGTCAACTCGGTGACCTCCGGCTACAGCGGCGACGGCGCCCACAACGCCGACTACAAGACGGTCTGTACCGGCACCACCAACCATGCCGAAGTCGTCTCGATCCGCTTCGATCCGAAGCGCACGAGCTTCGGCCAGCTGCTCAAGGTCTACTTCGCCGTCGCCCATGATCCGACCCAGAAGGACCGCCAGGGCGATGACCGCGGCAGGCAATACCGGTCGGCGATCTTCTTCGTCGATGCGGCACAGAAGGAAGTGGCCGAGGCCTATATCCGCCAGCTCGACGGTGCCGGTGTATTCAACGCGCCGATCGTCACCGAGGTGGTGCCGCTGGAATCCTTCCACGAGGCCGAGGCCTATCACCACAACTATGCCGAGTTGCACCCGGAGCAGGGCTACATCGCGGCGGTGGCCGCGCCGAAGGTGGCCAAGCTGCGCCAGAAGTTCGCCGACAAGCTGAAGGGCACGGGCCGATGACCACCTCCGCGTCCGGCCACGACATCACCCCGCTGGCCGCGGCGGAACGCGAGCGGCTGGCGCAGAAACTCAGCGCCGAGGAACGCCGCATCCTGCTCGACCACGGCACCGAGCACCCGTTCTGCGGCGGCCTGCTCGACAACCACGAGGACGGCAGCTACGTGTGCAAGCTTTGCGCCCTGCCGTTGTTCCGTTCCGACAGCAAGTTCGAGTCGGGCAGCGGCTGGCCGAGCTTCTTCGCGCCATTCGACCCGGAACATGTCCGCGAGATCCGCGACACCAGCCACGGCATGATCCGCGTCGAAATCCGCTGCGCACGTTGCGACGCCACCTCGGCCACGTCTTCCCGGACGGCCCGAAGCCGACCGGGCTGCGCTTCTGCCTGAATTCGGCCTCGATGGATTTCGTCGCGGAGCCCGCGCGCACCTGACAGCCTGATTCCGCCGCACGGCCGCCGATCGGGTAGGCTAGTGCGATGCATGCCTGTAGAGCCGGCTCCTGGATGGCCGTCGCGGAGATACTTGCCTGATGCGGATCCTGCGCCCGTTGCTGCTGTCTGCACTGCTGCTCTCGGCGCTGCCGTTCCCGTCCGCCTGCCCGGCACAAACCGACGCGCTGACGCCCGCGGCCGCCACCGAAAAGGACGACCGCCCGGCCGCCGAGCGCATCCTCGATTCGGTCGCCTCCGTTTCCGCCTGGCGCGAACAGTTGCTGCAGCGTTTCGCTTCGGCGCCCACCGACGAACTCGGCAAGCTGCGTGGAGCGCTCGACGCCCTGGTGACACGGCGCAATTCGCCGATCCAGGATTTCTCCTTCGGCGAGTATCCGGCACTCCCGGCCAGCATTCCCGATGCACTCAGGGTTGTCGAACACCGGCGCATGTTGAATGCCGAGCTCGAAGTATTGCGCGATGCCAGTCGCGCATCCGGCAGATTCCGGTTTTTCCGATGGCGAGCCGCAGACCATCGACGATGCCCTGCAGCGCGTCACGCGGGTCGAGCGCAGGCTCGACCTGCAGCGTGCTCGCGCGGAACTGGACGGGCGGCGAACAGGCCCTCAGGCAGGACCAGGCATTCCTCGATGCCGCGGCAGCGCGAGCTCGAGACGGATCCGCGCACAAGTCGCGAAATGGAATTCGCTGGCAGGCGCAGTCGCCGGAGGCCCTCGATGCGCAGGCCTGGTCCGGGCCAGAGTTCGGTCCCGGAGCTGCAACGCACCGCCGAAAAAGTCAGCCAGCGCCTGCGCCAGAACATCGCCGCCGTCTCCCTGCGCATTGCCAACTGCGGCGCTGGATCCGGTCGCCGGGCATGAGGAAATCGACAGCATCGAACCCGCCGTGGAGGCACTCGAGCGTGCCTACGTGCGCACCGACCGACGCCTCGCGCTCATCGCCGGCGACGTCGACCCTTTCAATGCAACGACCGGCATCGCCGCGCTTCCCCAGTTGCGCGCCTCATTGCGCAAGATCGACCAGGAAGATGCCGCGCTGCGCTGGCTGATCGAAGCCGAACAACGCCGCTGGGAAGCCACGACGCCATTGCTGAAGCGGTTGTTTGCCGACCTCGGCAGCACCTGGCTTTCATTGCGCTCCGGTGGTTCGGCAGTGCTCAACTATTCGCTGTTCGACGTCGGCGAAGCATCGATCACGCTCGGCGGCGCGCTTGCGCGTACTTGGCATACTGCTTGCCGCCTGGTTCGCGTCGAAGTGGCTGCGCCATGGCCTCGAGCGTTACGGCAAGCGGCGTCCCGACGTCAGTCGCCCTGCCCTGTACGCGGCCGGTCGCGTGCTGCACTACCTGCTGATCGCGATCGGCATCAGCTTCGCGCTGTCGGCGATCGGACTCGACCTGACCAAGATCGCCTTCTTCGCCAGCGCGCTCGGCGTCGGCATCGGCTTCGGCCTGCAGGGCGTGGTCAACAATTTCTTCTCCGGCCTGATCCTGCTGTTCGAGCGCAGCCTGAAGATCGGCGACTTCGTCGAACTCGAATCCGGCGTCACCGGCGAGGTCACCGACATCAGCATCCGCGCCACGCGCGTGACGACCAACGACAACATCGACATCCTCGTGCCCAATTCGGAATTCGTGAACGGGCGCGTGACGAGCTGGACGCTGCGCGAAACCGCGCGTCGCATCAAGGTGAAGTTCGGCGTCGCCTATGGCTCGGACAAGGAACTGGTCAAGAAGGCCGCACTCGAAGCCGCCGCCGCCGTACCGTTCACTTTTGCCAGCAGCGGGCCGCGGCGCTCGCAGGTCTGGCTGGTCAACTTCGGCGACAGCAGCCTCGATTTCGAGCTCGTGGTCTGGCTCACCGCCGATGCAGTGAAGCGTCCCGGTGCCGTGCAGGCTGCCTACTACTGGGCACTCGAGGACGCGCTGGACAAGTACGGCATCGAGATTCCGTTCCCGCAGCGCGACGTGCACGTGCGCAGCCTGTTCGGCGCCCGCGAAGGGGAGGCCCAGGAGCTGTGGAAGGGCAGCCGGCAGGAACGCAGGAAGAAGAAGAAACCGGAAAAGGTCCTCAGCGAAGGCGAGCGCGACGAGCTGTCCGGCAACGACGCCCTGCGCGACGCCCTGACCGACCTGCCCGAGCCGACGCAGAAGTGAAGTCCGCCGCCACGTGATGCGCCGGGATCCCGTCGCCACTGCATCGCGCGGGGTGCGCGAAAACCGGCGCAACGGCCGCCGCAGGATGGGTGGCGGCACGGCCTGGACCAACTGCGTATCATCGCGCCCTGCCCTCCATTGCCTGCAGATGCCCCGCCATGTTCGCTGAAATCCCGATTCCCCTGGCCCTGACCGGCATCGTCGTGCTCGGCGTGCTCGCCCAGTGGGTCGCCTGGCGCGTGCGCCTGCCGGCGATCGTCCTGCTGCTCGCGGTCGGCATCATCATCGGACCGGTGCTGCACCTGCTCGACCCGGACAAGGTCTTCGGCGACCTGCTGTTCCCGATGACCTCGCTGGCGGTGGCGATCATCCTGTTCGAGGGCGCACTGACCCTGCGCTTCCGCGAGATCCACGGACTGCGCGGACCGATCCTCAACCTCGTCACCCTCGGCGCGGCGATCAACATCTTCGTGCTGACCGCGGCCGCCCTGTATTTCCTCAAGGCGCCGTTCGGCGTGGCCCTGCTGATCGGCGCGATCGCCAGCGTGACCGGACCGACCGTCGTCGTGCCGATGCTGCGCGCGATCCGGCCGACGCCGGTGATCGACAAGGTGTTGCGCTGGGAAGGCATCATCATCGATCCGATCGGCGCGATCCTGGCCGTGATCGCGCTCGAGTTCGTGATGAAGGGCCAGAGCACCGGCACCTGGTGGGTGCTCGGCGAGCTGGTGCTCTCGGGCAGCGTGATCGGCGCACTCGCCGCGCTGGTCCTCGGCGGCCTGCTCAAGCGCCACCTGATCCCGTGGTACCTGCGCAACGTGGTCACCCTGGCCGTGCTGTTCACCGCATTCACGGCCAGCAACATGCTCGCCCACGAAGCCGGCCTGCTGGCGGTCACCGTGATGGGCGTCATGCTGGCCAATACGCGCGATCTGGACATGGAGGACGTGCTCAACTTCAAGGAGAGCCTGACCGTCCTGCTCGTCTCGCTGCTCTTCATCATCCTCGCCGCGCGCCTCGATCTGGGCAGCTTCGAGAGCCTCGGCTGGGGCTTCCCGCTGTTCCTCGCCGCGGTGTTCCTGGTCGCGCGCCCAATGGCCGTGTTCGCCAGCGCCACCGGCTCGAAACTCTCGATGCGCGAGCGCGGCCTGATCGCCTGGATCGGACCGCGCGGCATCGTCGCCGCCGCCGTCGCTTCGCTGTTCGCCCTGCGCCTGGAGGCCGAGCACGTGCCCGGCGGCGAGCTGCTGGTGCCGGCGATCTTCAGCATCATCATCTCCAGCGTGCTGGTGCAGAGCTTCACGGCGCGCCGCCTGGCGCTGCGCTGGAAGCTCGCCGAGGAGCAGCCACTCGGCGTCATCATCGTCGGTTCCGGCGCGGTGCCGGTCGCCATCGGCCAGGCGCTGCAGAAGGCCGGATTCGTCGTCACCCTGGCCGACAGCAACTGGGATGCACTGCGGCGCGCGCGCATGGCCGGGCTGAAGACCTATTTCGGCAGCATCGTTTCCGATCACGCCGATCATCACCTCGACTTCACCGGCGTCGCGCGCCTGCTGGCGATGAGCAACCGGCCTGCGCAGAACACCCTGGCCTGCCTGCACTACCGGTCCGAGCTCGGCACCGATGGCGTGTTCGCGCTGCGTACCAGCGAAGACCACGACAAGGCCAAGATGACGTTGACCGGCAGCCTCAAGATGCCGTGGCTGTTCGATGACCGCATCGACGATGTCACGCTGGAGAAGGCGCTCGACAGTGGCGCCGTGATCAAGACCAGCAAGCTCAGGGACAACTACACGCTCGACGACATGAAGAAGCGCAGCGAGGGACTGGCCATTCCGCTGTTCGCGATCAGCCCGAAGAAGCGCCTGGTTCCGTTCACCTCCAATTCCGAACCGCAGGCGAAGAGCGGCTGGGAGATCATGGCGCTGCACCTCAGGCCCGATGGCGTGCTCGCGCCCGTCGCGGCCGCGGACAAGGCCGCTGCGGACACCGTCGCCGCGGACGCCCCGGCTTCCGCGCCCGAATCCGCGCCGGTCGCGCACTGATCCGATGGGCTGGCCGAACGCGCCGGCGCGGCGGTGCCTGTGCTGCATGGGAGCGATGGCGTTGGCGGGTCCTGCGACAGGCGCGGAAACGCCGGTCGCGCCGGATCCCGCGCTGCCGGCGGTGGTCGTGACGGCGACGCGCAGCGCCGAGCCGGCCTTCGAAGTGCCGGCCGCGATCGATGCGGTCGACCTGGACCGCAGCAGCGCCGAAGGACTCGGCGTCAATCTGTCCGAAGTGCTCGGACGGGTGCCCGGCGTGCTCGTGCGCAACCGGCAGAACCATGCGCAGGATGAGCAGGTCTCGATCCGCGGCTTCGGCGCGCGCTCGACCTTCGGCGTACGCGGCCTGCGCCTGTTCGTCGACGGCATTCCGGCGACCATGCCCGACGGCGCCGGCCAGGTTTCGCATTTCAATCTCGATTCGGGCGAACGCATCGAAGTGCTGCGCGGTCCGTTCTCGGTGCTCTACGGAAACTCATCGGCCGGCGTCATCCAGTTGTTCAGCGCGGACGGGACCGATCCGGCCGAATGGCGGCTCGGCATGGCCGGCGACAGCACCGGTGGCCTGCGCCTCAGTAGCAACCTGCGGGCACGAAGCGGGGCGCTCGACGGCAATGTCGACCTGACCCGCTTTCGCACCGATGGCTACCGCGAGCACAGCGCGGCCGAACGCACCTCGGGCAATGCGAAATTGCGCTGGACATCCGTCGGTGGCGCCAGCCTGACCCTGCTCGCCAACAGCGTATCGATACCGCGCGCGCAGGATCCGCTGGGCCTGAGCCGCGCGGAATTCGAACAGGACCCGCGCCAGGCGACCGCCGTCGCCAGCCTGTTCGACACGCGCAAGAACGTGCAGCAGACCCAGGCCGGCGCGGTCTGGGAAAGCAGCGACGCGGGTCCCTTCGAATGGCGCGCACTTGCCTATGCCGGGCAGCGCAAGGTCGGCCAGTTCCTGGCGATACCGGTCGGCGCGCAGTCCAATCCGCTCAGTGCCGGCGGCGTCATTGATCTGGACGGCGACTACGGCGGCGGCGACCTGCGCGTGTCCTGGCAGGGCAGCCAGATCGGCATCGCGATGGGCCTCAACCACGAAGGCCTCGACCAGCAGCGCCGCGGCTTCGAGAATTTCCGCGGCGACATGCTCGGCGTGCGCGGGGTGCTGCGTCGCGATGAAACCAACCGCGTGCAGAACTTCGACCAGTACGCGCAATTGCGCTGGGACCTCGCGCCGGACTGGTCGCTGCATGCGGGACTGCGCCACAGTGCGATCGCCTTTCGCGCCATCGATCGCTACGTCACGGCCAGCAATCCCGACGACAGCGGACGCCGCGACTACTCGGCAACGACGCGCGTCGCCGGCCTGCTCTACCGTTCCTCCGAAAGCACGCGCCTGTTCGCGAACTGGGGCGAAGGCTTCGAGACGCCGACCCTGGCCGAGCTCGGCTATCGCAGCGACGGCGGCGCCGGCTTCAATTTCGACCTGCGCCCGGCGCGTTCGCGCAGTGGTGAATTTGGCGCGAAGCTGCAGTTCGCGCCGCGCCTCGAATCGAGCCTGACCGTGTTCCGCGCCGACACCGACGACGAGATCGCCGTGGCGACCAATGCCGGCGGACGCTCGACCTTCCGCAACGTCGGCCGCGCCCGCCGGCAAGGCCTCGAAGCCTCGCTGCTGGCGCAGGTCGGCGAAGCGTGGCGCGTGCAGCTGGCCGGCACCTGGCTCGATGCACGCTTCCGTTCGGCCTTCCTCGCCTGCGCCGGCATTCCGTGCACCACGCCATCGATACCGGTGGCCGCCGGTGCGCGCATTCCCGGCGTGCCGCGCATCAACCTGCGCGCGCAACTGGTGCACGGCGGCGACCTCGGCTGGCGCTTCGCGACACGCCTGGACCATGTCGGCGCCGTGCCGGTCAACGATGCCAACACCGAGGCGGCCGGTGCCTACAGTACGGTCGGCATCGATATCGGCTATGCCGTGCCGCTGTCGAACGGCACGTTGCGCGGCTTCCTCGCCCTCGACAACCTGTTCGATCGTCGCTACGCCGGCTCGGTCATCGTCAACGACGGCAACGGGCGCTACTTCGAACCGGCCATTGGCCGCAGCGCAACCATGGGCCTGCAATGGCGCTGGGGCGGGCGCTGAGAAAAAGGGCGCGACAAGCGCCGGCGCAGGGGTTCAGTATCGACCTCGCATACTCGTCAGATGGGATCCGACCCGGGATCCCCTGTTCGAGAAGGAGTCCGAGATGTCGGAAGAAACCGCCAAGACGCCAGCAGACCATCTGACCGACACGCTGGCCCAGCTCAAGGAGATGCGCCACTACTCCAAGGCCAACGTCGAGCACCTGACCGCTTCGTGGCTGCTGTTCGAGGGCGAACTCGCCGCGCTCAAGCAGACCGAGAAGTTCGACGACCTGATGAACCGCCAGAGCCAGTTCTACGATGCGCTGGAAAAGACCATCGAAGAACTCGAAGCCGTGCTCCAGGGCATGCAGGAGCCGGACGAGACCTGATCCAAATGGCGCGATCGGAAGGCCGCGCTGGTACTTTGCATCAGTCTTGGGCGACGGCGTGGCCCCGGCTTGCGCCCCTCCTTTCCGCGCTCGACGAGCGGGACGACTTGCCCGGCGAAGTCGTCGCTGGTCCACGCCGGGTCACGGGTAGAAAGTGGGTCCGCCCGCTCCCCCCATGGTTTTCGTCTTGCGTGCTTGTCCGGATGTTGGCGAAACCCGGTTTTCCCCGGGACTCGGCGGGTCGACAGTAGGCGCTCTCGCTGGCCTGCACTTCCTGCCTGGAAAGCCGTAACATGGGCGAACGCATGATGCTGAACCGCCGAGGCCAGCCTGTGATCAAGCTCTCCCACGTCTTTGCGGCCGCATGCGCGATAGTCGCGACCCAGCCTGCCGCTGGCGGCAACGGCATGCACGGCGCCACTGGAATGTTTGTCGGTGAAACTGCCGCCAGTCCTGGCAGCGATCGGCCCATGAACACTGGCGAAGTGGTCGACGCGAGTGCGGACCGGAGCGTTCGCAGCGGAGACGAACCGGTCCACGGCAGTTTCCCGGATCGGGGCGGGCCTGCCGATCCGCAAATCGTGGGACTGCTCGGAGGCAACGACTGCAACGACAACGATGCCCAGGTCTATCCCGGCCACCCCGAGATCGTCGGCAACGGCCATGACGATGATTGTGACGGCCTCGCCGACGAGGACGTGAACAACAACCCGTCCAGCGACACGCTCGACTTCGACAACGATGGCTTCAGCCTCGCCATGGGGGATTGCAACGATGACGCGACAGGCATCCATCCTGGCGCGGCCGAAATCGTCGGCAACCTCGTCGATGACGACTGCGACGGCCTCGCCGACGAGGATGCAGCCAACCATCCCTCGACCGATACGGCCGATCACGACGGCGATCAATTTACCATTGCGCCGGACGTGATCTTTGTTTCAGGCTTCGAACCGGGGCCATAGTCCGCAGCGCGGCGTCGATTTTCCGGATTGCGCAGTTGCTCCTGGGCAAGCGGATGACCGCTGGGGCACGCCATGTCTTCCGATCGCGGTCGTGCCGGAAAATGGGCGGCAGTTCCGCGATTTATCCAGGCTGATCTTCGACTTTGGAGTCCTCGAAAGCGTCCCGCCCGGGCCTCAGGCCGGGCGCAGCTGGTCGCGGATCGGCAGGCTGCGGATCTGCTTGCCGGTGGCCGCGAAGATCGCGTTGACGAAGGCGGGCGCGACCGGCGGCAGGCCCGGTTCGCCGACGCCGCCAGGCGGCAGCGAGAAATCCCCGGCGTTGACCGCATGCACGTGGATTTCGCGTGGCGCCGCGCCGATGCGCAGTACGGTGAAGTCGTGGAAGTTGCTTTGCACGGCATGGCCGTCGACGAAACTGATTTCACCCGACAGGGCCAGGCTGATGCCCTGGATGACCGCGCCTTCCATCTGTGCGCGCACGCGTTCGGGATTGACCTGGGGTCCGCAATCGACTGCGATGTCGACGCGCGGGATACGGATCGTTCCATCATCGGCCACGGCGACTTCGAAGACTACCGCCGTGTAGGTGACAAAGCTGCGATGCGCGGCGATGCCGAGGCCGCTGCCCTTGGGCAGCTTGCGTCCCCATTTCGCCGCCCGCGCCACCGCTTCGATGACGCCGCGCAGGCGGCCTGCATCGACCGGGTACAATTTTGGATCCTCGCCGTAGTTGCTGTCGTTGGCGAGTGTGCGCGGATCGACCTCGCGCGGCGGCCCGATCAGTTCGAGCAGGAAGTCCTTCGGATCGCGCCCGGCCAGGTGCGCCAGTTCGCAGGCGGCGACCTGGGTGGCGAAGGCATGCGGGATGTTCGAAACGGAGCGGAACCAGCCGATGCGCGTATGCGCGGCCGCCTCGGGATTCTCGATGCGCAGGTTCGGCACGCCGAAGAAGGCGAGGTCGGTCAGGCCCATCGACAGTTCGCCGGCGCTCTCGTGCTTCGGGTCGGGCGCGAAGGTGGCGTTGATCGTCGGCGCGGTCGTGCGCTGCAGCCAGGCCACCGGCTTGCCGGCCTTGTCGATGCCGGCCTCGATGCGTTCGAGCGAAACGGTGTGGAAATAATCGTGGGCGATGTCGTCCTCGCGCATCCAGGTGACCTTGACCGGCCTGCCTTCCATCGCCTGCGACAGCAAGGCCGCCTCGCCGACGAAGTCGGGCTTGGACTTGCGCCCGAAGCCACCGCCAAGCAGGGTCTGGTGCACGATCACCTTGTCCTTCGGCAGCTTGAGCAGGGCGGCGAGCAGGTCGCGCGTCGCCTCGGGCGCCTGGACGCAGGCCCAGGCCTCGCAGACGCCATCGACGATGCGCACGGTCGCCGCCGGCGGTTCCATCGTGGCGTGGGCCAGGTGCGGCAGGTAGTACTCGACCGCGATCCTGCGATCGGCGATCTCGAGCGCCTGGTAGACGTTGCCGACGCTGCGCACTTCCCGAGCCGGCTGGCGCGCAGCGGCTTCCAGGGTTTTCCGGTAGGCGCCCGATTCGTAGCCGGCATTCGGTCCGGCCTCCCATTCGATGACGAGCTTCCTGCGCGCCTCGTTGGCCGCCCAGGTGTTCCCGGCGATGACGGCGACGCCGCCGAGCGGCAGGAAGGCCGAGGGGATCGGCGGCGACTCCAGCGCGATCACCTTGATCACCCCGGCCACCTTGAGTGCCTCGGTCGAGTTGTAGGCCTTGAGCCTGTCGCCAAGTGCGGGCGGGCGTTCGACGACCGCGTGCAGCATGCCGTCGAGGCGCGTGTCGGTGCCGTAGCGCGCCTTGCCGGTGACGATGTCATCGTTGTCGAGTACGCCGATGCCGTCCTTGCCGATGTAACGGAACTCGCGCGGCGATTTCAGCCTGAGTTCCTCGTGCTTCGGCACGGCAAGGATCGAAGCCGCCTCGGCGAACTCCCCGTAGCCGCCGCGACGACCGCTCTTGGTGTCGATCACTTCGTGGAAGTCAGCCTTCACCTGGCGCACGGGTACGCCCCAGGCGGTGGCGGCCGCCTGCTCGAGCATCTGCCTGGCTGCAGCGCCGGCCCGACGCATGGCCATGAACGACTGGCGCACGCTGCGCGAACCATCGGTGTCCTGGTTGCCGTACCTGGCCTGGTCGCCCAGCGCCTGCTCGACCCGCACCATCGTCCAGTCGGCATCCAGTTCATCGGCGACGATCATCGGGATGCTCGTGCGCACGCCCTGGCCCATTTCGGCCCGATGGTTGATCACGGTCACCGTGCCGTCCGGCGCGATCGCGATGAACACGCGCGGATCGTCCCTGAGTCCGCCCGGCATGCCTTCGCCGCCGTACTTGCGCGTTTCCGCGGGCTTCGCCGCCTGCGCGGGCATGCCGACCGCGAGCACCAGCGCACCGGCGCCGACGCCGAGCAGGAAGGCGCGCCGGCTGACATTCTCGATCGCGTCACCGCGGGAGCTCCCGGCAGGCCCGGAATCGCGCGCATTGTTCGGGATCCTGCTCATGCCGCACCCCCGTTCTTGCCGGCGGCCCGATGGATGGCCGAACGGATTCGCGTGTAGGTGCCGCAGCGACACAGGTTGCCGGCCATGGCCTGGTCGATCTCGGCATCACTCGGCTTCGGCGTGGACTTCAGCAGGGAGGCCGCCTGCATGATCTGGCCGCCCTGGCAGTAACCGCACTGGGCGACATTGAGTTCCTTCCAGGCCAGTTGCAGCGGATGCCGGCCGTCGTCGGAGAGGCCCTCGATCGTCGTCACCTTCGTCCCCGCCTGCAGCGCCGACATCGGCGTCACGCAGGCGCGCACGGCCTTGCCATCGAGATGGACCGTGCAGGTGCCGCACAGCGCCATGCCGCAGCCGTACTTGGTACCGGTCAGGCCGAGCACATCGCGCAGGAACCAGAGCAGGGGCATGGCCGGATCGCCTTCGAACTCGTGATCCTTGCCGTTGATCGTGATGGTCGACATGCGCGTGCTCCTGTGCCGGGTGGGACTGCACTGACCGGCAGTTCAGTGGCCGCTGCCGCCGGGATCGGGATTCGATGGCGCGAATCCTGCGGCTTCGAGTTTAGCGGAGGATGGTTGTTGGGGTATTGGGGGGAGGTATTCGACTGACCCATGGTTTCGCGGAAGCGGGATTTCTTGCCGTCGTCCCGGCGCAGGCCGGACTGCGGAGGCAGGATGCCGGAGCGAACATTCGCTCTGCGAATGGCCCGAAGGGCAAGCTGCGGATGCAGCGCGTCAGCCAGTTCCTCGCTTCTGCATGTTCTTTACGCCACTCCACGGCACATCTTTTGAATCAGAGCTTTCACTCGCCTTCGGCGAGCGAGTCACTTCTCTTTGTGTGGCCAAAGAGAAGTAACCAAGAGAAAGGCCACCCCGATGCAGCGGTCTCCGGGCATCCTGCCCTGCGACTGCGCGCAGCGGCTCCGGGGTTGGCTGACAGTCCATCCATGGACTGGCAGCCAACTGGCTCGCATCCCTGCGAGCCACCCTGCGGGCCTTTTCTCCGCCGCTACGCCACTGCATAGGGGCCCCGTTCACTGCGCATCCTGCGCAGCCAAGACGAAGCGGTTTCCTGCACGGTGCGGCTTTGGCTTTGGTTCTTGCTTTGCCCTTCGCCATGGCGCGCAGGATGCGCGCTACCAGGGTCCCGTAAGCGGTGGCGGCAGGGCGCAGGAAAGGCCCGCAGGGTGGGCGCGAGGGATCGCGCCCAGTTCGCTGCCAGCACACGGAGGTGCTGTCAGCGAACCCCCGGAGCCCTGTCGCGAAGTCGGAGGGCAGGATGCCCGCAGACCACCGCTTTGGGGTGGCCTTCTCTTGACTCCGGGCTCCTGCCCTTCGCCCTGCGGGCCGGCTTCGCCGTTCGCGCTACTCCTGCAGCGCAGTGCCTGCTTTTCTCTGACTCCGGGCTCCTGCCCTCCGCCCTGCGGGCCAGCTGCGCTGTTCGCGCCGCTCCTGCGGCGCAGTGGCCACGCAAGAGAAAGTAGGTCGCTCGCCGAAGGCGAGTGAAAGCTCTGCTCCAATAGATACGCCACGAAGCGACGTAGTGACCAAGAAGAAGCGAGGAACTGGGTCCCGGCCTGCGCCGGGACGACGGGTGGAGATGTCAGTTTCCGTCCGAGAGCATCGCGCCTGAAGGCGCTCCTGCAGTGGAAACGGGAGTGACTCGCTCGCCGAAGGCGAGCGAAAGCTCTGCTACAAGATCGCGCCGCGAATCTACGTATAGACCAAGGACAAGCGATGAACTGGGTCCCGGCCCGGACAGAGTCCGGCCTGTCCTGAGCTTGTCGAGGGGGGCCGGGACGACGAAGGGTGGATTGCCGCTTTCCGACAACACACCCCACCAACAAACAACTCAGGTCGATATGGCCAGCCGCTCGCCCTGGTAAATCCGCGCCGTCACGAAATACACCAGCACCGCTGCCAGCGACGTGGACGCGAAGCACAGGGCGATCTCGCTACCCGTGACCATCTCGCCGCGCATCAGCCGGGTGATCGTCACCTGCTGGCCGACCAGCGGCACGGCATACATCCAGGTTTCGGTCTTGAACGGGAATACCGACATCAGCAGGGTCGGCACGGCCGGCACGAACATGAGCAATGAAAGATAGGTCTGTGCTTCGCGGAAGGTCCTGGCGAAGGCCGCGGCCAGGGTCTGCAGCGTGCTGATCAGGAATACCAGCGGGACCATCGTGACCAGGGTCAGCAGGGCGAAGTGCGGCCCGATCGACAGCGTCATGCCGAGTTTCTCGGTCGGCATGAACTGGCCGGCGAAGGAGAAGGCGATGATGCTGAGCAGCAGCGTGGTCAGGGCGAAGGCGCCGGTCGCGCCGAGCTTGCCGAGCAGGATCTTCGAACGCGCCACCGGATTGGCGAACAGCGGTTCGAGCGACTGGCGTTCGCGTTCGCCGGCGGTGGTGTCGATGGCCAGGGCCATGCCGCCGACGAAGGCGCCGAGGATGAAGAAGTAGGGCAGCATCGAGAACATCATGCCGCCGCGCGCCTGCGCGGTGGACTGGTCGCGATCGGCGACCACCAGCGGTCGCAGGATCGTCGGCGAGAGGCCGCGTGCGAGCACGCGCATCGTCGTGGTGCGCTGTGCATAGGCATCGAGGATCGCGCGCAGGCGGCTGACCGAGCCCTGCGCATCGCGTTGCGATTCGTCGTAGATCAGCTCGACCTGGGCCGGCTCGCCCTTGTTCCAGGATTCCACATAGGTTTCCGGAATGCGCAGGACGAGGTCGGCCTCCTGTTCGCGCACGGCGCGCTCGGGATCGGCGATGGCCTGCTTGACGATGATGCCGTTCTGCTTCAGCGCCTCGACCAGGTTCGGCGCGCGTTCGGCGCCGATGACCGGCACCGGCAAGCGGCTTTTCGGCCCTGTCGAGTTCGCGCGAAACGATGCCGTTGATCAGCAGCACGAAGATCAGCGGCGCCATCAGCGGGCCGGTCAGACAGGGTGTTCATGACGGTGCGGCGGTCGCGGATGTTCTCGCGCACTTCTTTCCAGAACACGGTGAGGATCGATTTCATGCGGCGAGTCCTTCTGCGGAGCCGATGACCTTGACGAAGGCATCTTCGAGATTGGCGGTGCCGGCCTGCTCGCGCAGCTCGTCCGGCGAGGCGTCGGCGACGACGTGTCCGTGGGCGATGACGACGATGCGGTCACACAGCGCGCCGACCTCCTGCATGATGTGGCTGGAGAACAGCACGCAGCGCCCTTCGGCCTTGAGCCGCCGCAGGAACTCGCGCATCGCCCGCGTCGCCATCACGTCGAGGCCGTTGGTCGGTTCGTCGAGGATGCAGTTCTTCGGATCGTGGATCAGCGCGCGCGCGATCGCCGTCTTCACGCGCTGGCCCTGCGAGAATCCGTCGGTGCGGCGGTCGATGATCTCGTCCATGTCGAGCGCCTTGATCAGTGCGTCGCTGCGCTGGCGGATGCATCGCTTCGTCCATGCCCTGCAGGCGACCGAAGTATTCGATGTTCTCGCGCGAGGTCAGGCGCTTGTACAGGCCGCGCGCGTCGGGCAACACGCCAAGGCGTCGGCGCACGGCGATCGGATCGACCGCGGCGTCGATGCCGTCGACGAGGACCTGGCCGCGATCGGGTTTCATCAGCGTGTAGAGCATGCGCAGGGTGGTGGTCTTGCCGGCACCGTTCGGTCCGAGCAGCCCGGTGATTTCGCCATCGCGCGCCGTGAACGAGACGCCGTCGACCGCCTTGACCGTGCCGAATGCCTTGTGCAGGTCCTTCAGTTCGATCATGGCGCCGCTCCGTTGAAGTCGATGAAATGGGGAACCGGTCCGAGCGCGTCGACACAACCGATATCGAGTGCCGCCGGCGTCGAGCGTGTCCATGAATGCGCCGACCAGTTTCGGCAGGCAGCCGCGACCGATGACGTTGTGGCCCTGGCCCTTGGCGACGATCAGGCGGGCATTGTCGAGCGTCCTGACGACCTGCTCGCCGTAGCGCGGTGGCGTCACCGGATCGAGTTCACCCTCGAGGACGAGAACCGGCGCGTCGCCCGTGCCCGGTTCATTGAAATCCGGCGGTCGCTGGCCACGCGGCCAGATCGCGCACTGCGCCTGGATCCCCTCGACCATCAGGTTGCCGAGCAGGGTGTTCGCACGGTTGGATCGGCGCCCAGGCGATCGGCGTCCTCGGCACAGATCACCGAGAGCTGCATGCCGCTGCCGGCGATTCCTTCGAGGCCCTCGTTGAGGATGCCGAGCTGCCCCATCAATGGAGCGTCGTTGCCGGACAACGCCTGGGCAATGGTCTGCGGAATCAGCGCGGCGGTTTCCGGTGAGTAGGCGAACATGCGCACGAGGCCGGCCATGCCGTATTCGTCGAGGCGCCGGGTCTGCGGCTTGAAGGTGACCGGATCGGGAAAGCGGACTTCGCGGGGCGACTTGCGCAGCACCTCACGCAGACGCATCAGGCTGGCGTAGGGATCGGGATAGGCCTGCGCACAGGCCGGTGCCTTCGCACAGTTGGCGAACTGCGCCTTGAGCGCGTCATCGAGGTTGCGCGCGAACTCGGCGCCGAGGACCAGCTCGTTCGGCGCGACGCTGTCGAGGACCAGGCTGCGCACGCCTTCGGGATGTCGCTTGAGGTACTGCTGGGCCACGCGCGTGCCGTAGGAAACGCCGACCAGGTCGAACTTCGGCGATCCGAGCGCCTGGCGCAGGGCTTCGAGGTCCTCGACCGCATCGGTGGTCGTGTAGAAACGCGGGTCGGCATGCCGGCCCACTTCTTCGAGGCAGGCACGTGTCGCCGCCCGGGTCCGCTCGATGTCGAATTCGAGCGCTTCGTCCTGCGCGGCCATGGCCTCGCAGTCGAGCGCATTGGAGTCGCCGGTGCCGCGCTGGTCGAGCAGCAGCACGTGGCGATGCTTGCGCGCCGGGGCGAGCGCAGGCGCCATCTGCGGCCAGGTATCGATCGCCGACTGGCCGGGACCACCAGCCAGGTAGACGATGAAATCATCGTCGGCGGCCTGGCTGCTGCGGATCAGGGCCAGCTTCAGGTCGATCCTGCGGCCGGTCGGCGCAGCGCGATCCTCGGCGACTGCAAATGGTGCACAGAATGCCGACGTCGTCGCCGCCGAGTGCTTGCGGCCCAGTTCGCAGGCGCTGAAATCGAGCGTACCGAAGCGAAACGCCTCGGCGTTGGCCGCAACGAGGTAGCTGCCACGCGTCGTGTTCGCGGTCGCTGGCGTGGCCGGCTTTTCACGCAATTTCGAATAGCCGAATACGCACACGACCAGCGCGGCGATGATGGCTATCCTGGTATTTTTCTTCATGAAAACCTCATTGATCTGTTCTTTTTCATTGCGTGTTTGTCGGGCGGCGCCGGCACGGCCGATTCATGCCCAGTAGCGATAGCGCAGTCGCACCCATAGCTGGGCGGCAATCCAGCAGGCGGCCATGACGATTGCGGCCACCGGCAGCGAAACCTTCAGCGCGTCGAACAGATCGAGGAAGGTCAGCATCACGATCACGCAGAACGACACCGAGAAGGCGATGGTCATGGCCTCGACCTCGACGCGCTGGCGCAATTCATCGCGACGGCGCAGGCGGCGCATTTCGGCGTACGCCATCCAGGCAATCGATGGCAGCGGAATCAGCGCAGCAAGAATGCGCAGGACGCCGGGATCCATGCGCTTGCTCAACAGGGCGGCGGCGATGACGCTGGCGACGTAGAACAGCGTCACCGGTCCCATGTCGATGGCATAGCGTTTCCAAACGTTCGTCATCTTTTCCTGACCTCAGGCTTCGGGAGTGAAGATCGCCTCGATCGCTTCGCCGAACAGGCGCGCGATGGCGAAGGCGAGCGGCAGGCTCGGATCGTACTTGCCGGTTTCGATGGCATTGACGGTCTGGCGCGACACGGCCAGGCGTTCGGCCAGCTCGGCCTGCGACCAGCCGCTGGCGCCACGAAGCTCGCGCACGCGGTTGTTCACCGGTAATGCCTTTGCGCGCGGATCCGCGCCAGCACGTAGGTGACCGACAGCGCCGGGAACATCCAGACCAGGACGGTGCTGCCCTTGATCTCGAAGACTCTGCGCGGAGACGAGGAAGCCCAGGCTCAGGCCGGCCAGTCCGACCACGAGGGCGGCAGTCGCCAGCGCCTCGAGGTCGATGCGCCGTTGCAGCTCGTCACTGGCGCGGACCAGGCGCAGCACCTCGCGGATCGCGAAGGCGATCGGGATCACCGGCAGCAGGCTGACCATCGCGCGCAAGCTGGTCGGCGCATCGGCAATCAGGTCCTTGAGCAGCCACACGCTGAGCGCCGTCGTGGCCAGATAGGCGAGGGTGGCGATGGCGCAGCCGCGAAGGCGGCGCGAACGACTTGGGGTAGAGGACATGGCACATTCCGTGTCAAGGAAACTTGACATAGCCTAGCGGCCATCCCGTCGCTGTGTCAAGCGTCCTTTACATCCGGTCGCGGCTCAGCGCGACGAGATGTATTTCTCGCGGCGCACGTGCGGCACCGGCAGGCCGGCATCCTTGAGCAGGGCGAAGGCTCTGGTCGACCATGTCGGGATTGCCGCACAGATAGACGATGTCGGCGGCCGGACGTCGGGCTTCAGCGCCTCGAGCGCAACCTGCACGCGGCCGTTGCGGTCGCCCGCGCGCGGCACGGCGCGCGGTTCGCGGCTGAAGCAGGGATGGAAGCCGAAGCCGGGCGTCGCCTCGGCGAACGCGGCGAATTCCTCGCCGTAGAGCAGGTCGGCCTCGTTGCGCGCGCCGTAGACAGTTCGAATCGGCAGCCGCGGCTTTGCGTGAGCTTCGTGATCAGCGGCAGCATCGCACGGTACGGGGTCACGCCGGTACCGGTGGCGACCAGCAGGTAGCGCGAATTGGAGTCGGCATCCATCAGGCAGAAACGCCCGTACGGACCGCTCGCATCCACGCTCGCTCCGACTTCGAGATTGCCGAGCAGGTCGGTGGCCGCACCGCCTTCGACATAGGAGACCGCGATCTCGATGCGTTCGATCGGCGTCGCATCGCCGCTGTCCGACCGTGCGCCACCGAATAACTGCGCTTGGTCGGCTTGCCGTCGGCGTAGTGGAAATGGATCTGGATGAACTGACCCGGGATGAACACGAACGGTTCGCCATCGGCGCGCTCGAAGGCCATGTGGCGCACGGCCGGAGCAATCATGCGGGCGGAAGCGAGGCGGAGCGGAAAATGTGCGGCCACGGCAAATACTTGGTCAAGGAGTAGCCCGCTATACTATCAGGGCCATGACGGCCTCTTTGCACCAACCCATCCCCGAAACTTCCATGAGCAATGCCCCCGCGCTCGAAATCCACGAGCTGCGCAAGATCTATGCAACCGGCGTCGAAGCGCTCAAGGGCGTTTCGCTCTGCGTCGAGCCCGGCGACTTCTTCGCCCTGCTCGGCCCCAACGGCGCCGGCAAGTCGACCCTGATCGGCATCGTCAGCTCGCTGGTCAACGCCAGTTCGGGTTCGGTCAAGGTGTTCGGCGTCGATATCGAACAGGATCGCGAAGCGGCGATGCGCCTGCTCGGCCTGGTCCCGCAGGAAGTCAATTTCAACTTCTTCGAGAAGCCCTTCGACATCCTCTGCAACTACGCCGGCTTCTATGGCATCCCGCGCGCGGAGGCAAAGAAGCGCGCCGAGGAAGAACTGCGCCGCGCCCAGCTCTGGGACAAGGCGCACACCATGGCGCGCACGCTGTCTGGCGGCATGAAGCGGCGCCTGATGATCGCCCGCGCGATGATGACGCGGCCGCGCCTGCTGATCCTCGACGAGCCCACCGCCGGCGTCGACATCGAGATCCGCCGCGGCATGTGGCGCATCCTGAAGGAAGTCAACGCCGCCGGCACCACGGTGATCCTGACCACGCACTACCTCGAGGAAGCGGAGAACCTGTGCCGCAACCTCGCCATCATCGACGGCGGGCGCATCATCGAAAACGGGCCGATGAAGACCCTGCTGGCCAAGCTCGATGTCGAGGGTTTCCTGCTCGATATCGACGGCGGCCTGCCCGCCGAACTGCCGCACATCGAGGGCGTCACGATTCGCGCCGAGGACAGCCACACGCTCGATCTCGAAATGCCGCGCGCGATGAACCTCAACAGCGTGTTCGCCAGTCTCGACGCAGGCCGGCATCCGCGTGCGCTCGATGCGCACCAAGACCAACCGGCTCGAGGAACTGTTCGTGCGCCTGACCGGCGGCAAGGAGGTCGCGGCATGAGCGGCGAATCCCTGCATCCGAACCTCGTCGCCCTGCTCACCATCGTGCGCCGCGAGGTCATGCGCATCCTGCGCATCTGGGGCCAGACCCTGGTGCCGCCGGCGATCACGATGACGCTGTACTTCCTGATCTTCGGCAGCCTGATCGGCCGCCGCATCGGCGACATGGGCGGCTACGACTACATGGACTTCATCGTCCCCGGCCTGGTCATGATGTCGATCATCCAGAACAGCTACGGCAATATCTCGCTCGAGCTTCTTCGGCGCCAAGTTCGGCCGCCACATCGAGGAGATGCTGGTCAGCCCGATGCCGAACTGGGTCATCCTCGGCGGCTATGTGGCCGGCGCCGTGCTGCGCGGCCTGCTGGTCGGCGTGATCGTGCTGTGCATCGCGATGCTGTTCACCCACGTGCGCATCCCGCACCCGCTTCATCACGATCGCCACCGTGCTGCTCGGCGCGACGATCTTCTCGCTGGCCGGCTTCGTCAACGCGGTCTATGCGAAGAAGTTCGACGACGTCGCCATCGTGCCGACCTTCATCCTGACCCCGCTGACCTACCTCGGCGGCGTGTTCTATTCGGTCAAGATGCTGCCCGACTGGGCGCAGACCATGACCCACGCCAACCCGGTGTTCTACATGGTCAACGCGTTCCGCTACGGCCTGCTCGGCACCAGCGACATCCCGGTCGGCATCGCGTTCGCCCTGATGATCGGCTTCGTCCTCGTCCTCGGCGCGCTTGGCCTGTGGTTGCTCAAGCGCGGCGTTGGATTGCGCAGCTGAATTCCAGTTCCCTTCCCGTCGTCCCGGCGCAGGCCGGGACCCAGCGACTCCCTTGGGCGGCCCCAAGGCACCGCACCCCTGCCTGCGCACGGGTGACGGCAAAAAGCGACGACTGGTTGAATTGACGAACGGCATCACGGCTGAAGCCGTTTCCTACAAAGCGGCAATGCGGCGAAATTTGTCTATATCGAAAAGAACGCCCGGCTCGTGGCCGTGGCATTCGCCGCCGTCACTTCAACCAGCTCGCCGCGATCGCGCGCCAGTTCCTCGACGATATGCCTGAGGTACATCGGCTCGTTGCGCCGGTGCGAAGGCTTCGGCTGCACGGTGCGCGGCAGCAGGTAGGGCGAATCGGTTTCGATCATCAGCCGGTCGGACGGGATATCTCGCACGAGTTCGCGCAGGTGCGTGCCGCGGCGTTCGTCGCAGAGCCAGCCGGTGATGCCGATGTGCCAGCCGGCATCGAGGTAGTCAACCATCTCCTCGCGCGTGCCGGTGAAGCAGTGCACGACGACATTGCCGAGACGGCCTTCGAAGGCTCGCATCACCGCCATGAAATCGGCATGCGCGTCGCGCTGGTGCAGGAACAGCGGCTTGGCGCAGCCAGCCGCGATCTCGAGCTGGCGTTCGAACGCCTCGATCTGGGCCGCCTGCGGCGAATAGTTGCGATGGTAGTCAAGCCCGGTTTCGCCGACCGCCTTTACTTCCGCGGCATTGACCAGTTCGCGCAACAGCGCATCGGTGGCGTCGTCGTAGTCGACCGCATGGTGCGGATGCACGCCGGCGGTAGCGTGAAGGGTACCGGGATGCGCCTGCGCGAGCGCGAGCGCCATGCGGCTGCCGGCCGCACTGGCGCCGGTCACGACCATCTGGCCGATGCCGTTGGCCGCCGCGCGCTCGAGCACGCGGTCCAGATCCGGCCGGAACGATTCATGGGTCAGGTTGGCGCCAATGTCGATCAGGTGCATGCGGGGTCGCAGAGGGATGAAACATCCATTATGCGTCGGCGGCGCCGGACCGCCCAAGCCGCGCTTTCAGGCATAGTTCACAACGGATTCACCGTGGGATTGCGAGTATCCTCGGGTCCCTTTCCCCCTCTCGACCCGGAGCGCCGCAATGCCCGTCACCCTTCGAATGATTTTTGCCCTGGCCCTCGCCACGGCGGCAGCCACCGCCCTGGCGGACACGCGCACTGCCGCAATCAATGACCCGGGCCGCGCAGCGCGCGTCAGCGAGTCCCAGGCGCAGCAGCGCCAGCTGCAGGTCGAGCGTTCGAGCCAGGCTGCGCCAAAGGCGGCCAACGCCCCGGCGGTTTCCGTGCCGCCGCAGCCGATTGCCAACTCCTACCGCGCCTATCCGCCGAGCTGCCTGGCCGATCCATTGCCCGACCAGAGCAGCGGCCCGACCTACAGCACCACGGCCAATCTCGCCGCCTACAACACCAGTAACGGCCAGACCACGATCGAAGGCGTGACCATCACGATCTGGCGCGTGGTCTGCAGCAGCTCGCAGTTCTACACCTCGGCCACGCTGATGCGCATCAAGCGCCAGACGCAGTACGAGGGCGATACGGCCATCTACCCGCTGTTTCCGGCCATCCGCATCAGTCAGGGCGCGGCGGGTTACAACGACAATGATGGTGGCAACCTGATTCGCGTGCCGACCGAGCCGAACACGGTGATTGCCGACACCCTGATCGATACGCCGATCATCTACAGCACGACCTATGTGCTCGAGAACTACGCCAGCCCGAGTGCCGGCTACTTCGATTTCAATCTCGCCTTCGGCCTGCGCTTTGACAACCTCTTCTCGAGCAGCAACCAGTTCTTCGTCAACGTGCCGACCTACAGCCCGACCGCCGGCACCTACCCGGCGGCCTTCCAGAACCTGCCGATCTCGGGCTACATGAGCACCAACTGGTTCGATCCCACCGCCAATGGCGAGGGCATCGTGCTGCAGATCTACGAGCCGGTCGGCGACACGCAGAACCTCGTCGTGTCATTCACCTGGGCCGCCTACGATCCGAGCGGGATTCCGTTCTGGCTTTCCGGCCAGGCCACGATTGCGCGCGGCGCCAAGACGGCCAGCGCGACGATGTTCTATCGAACCGGCGGCGGCCTCGGCGGCAACGGCGGCTCGGCCGGCGCACCGATCGCCTGGGGCACGGCGACGGTCTCGTTCCCGGATTGCAACCGCATGATCCTGAGCTACGCCTCGAACCCGGGCCAGCCCAGCGGTATTCCGACAGGCAACGGCACACGCACCTGGCAGCGTATCGCCAACGTCAACGCACTCGCCTGCGAATGACCTGAGATCCACGTGGACCCCGAAAACGGCGCGAGCAATTCGCGCCGTTTTCTTTTGCGGATTGTGGGTGGCGATTCGCTGATCGGCTTCGTCCGCTCGACGGCGCCTCAGATTTTCCGCACCCCGTCATGCCCTGGCGACTTCTCTTCACGCACCACAAGAAGAATCGTTGCGATGCTTTCCGGCACTCCGAGCCCTGCCAGCAGGAGCTCCAGTGGTGCTGTCGCCATTCGCAACAGTGTCTGGCGTCGGCACACGCCATCGGGCGCGCTCGACTCCGCCAGTTGCCTCGCGATTCGACGCATTCCGTCAGACCCGATGTCCGGGATCAGGACGGTTCCGCGTTTACCTATAGACGTTTGCCTGTCGGCGTTCGCTTATGGCCATTGATCCAATCGTCCGCTGCAAGGGAGGAAGGCACGAGCGCCACTCAGCCCCGGGGCGAATCGAACCCAGCGCCTGGTATCGGCGACGGCCCGCAACCTCGCATTGGGGAAATCGGAGTTCCGACAAACCCGTGATCGGGAAGGGCCGGCTCCGCCTCCCTGATTCGCGTGCGTGCATGACGAAGCCGCCCGAGTCGCGCCCGGTGCAACCGTGAAATTGCAATATCCCGCGCAACGAGTGTGCGCCGCCCCGCCCAACCTGGAGATCCCGATGCCCACAATTTCACGACTGCTATTGGCTGCCGCACTCGGCGTCATGACTGTTTTCGAAGGCACCCAGGCCCAGGCCGCCATGGCGAATGATTCAGACCCGTCGGCGCGCATCCTCGCCGCGCAGCGTCGGCTTGAGTCCTTCGCTTCTGGCGCCGATGCGAAGTCGACGAACGTGACCGGCTCTGCAGTACCGGCGCCGCCTGGCGCGAACCCTTACCGTCTCTACCCGCCAAGCTGCCTGGGCTACCCGCTGCCGGACGCGCCGAGTGGACCGACCTTCAGCAGGACAGTGAACCTTTCGGCCTATGACAGGGATGCCGACACCTACCAGCTCGAGGAAGTCACGATCCTCGTCTGGCGCGTCGCCTGCAGCAGCTCCGCGTTCCCCGCGTCAGCAACCCTGATGCGGATCCAGCGCCAGCCCGAGGCAGAGGATGCCGGACATGTCTTGCTGCTGTTCCCGCTGGTCGAGGCCGCCGCGGTAGACTTTGATTTCAGCCAAGACGAGTTTTTTTTCGGAGCCGGCTATCCACGTACCGCGATAGAGCCCAATACGGTCTCTTCGTGGAGCTGGCCCGGGACGTTGATCCGGTTCAGCGAGACCTACGTGCTCGAGGGCGTTGCTCTGCCGACGGCCGTGCGCTGGAATTTCAACGAAGTATTTGCGCTGAGCTTCGACAACCTCGCCACCGGCGGCATCACCGATCGCTTCGGGCTCGTCATACCGGCCTACAACCCCACCAGCGGCACCTACCCGGCAGCCTTCCAGAACCTGCCGATCTCGGGCTACATGAGCACCAACTGGTTCGATCCGGCCGCCAATGGCGAGGGCATCGTGCTGCAGATCTACGAGCCGGTCGGCGACACGCAGAACCTCGTCGTGTCATTCACCTGGGCCGCCTACGATCCGAGCGGGATTCCGTTCTGGCTTTCCGGCCAGGCCACGATTGCGCGCGGCGCCAAGACGGCCAGCGCGACGATGTTCTATCGAACCGGCGGCGGCCTCGGCGGCAACGGCGGCTCGGCCGGCGCACCGATCGCCTGGGGCACGGCGACGGTCTCGTTCCCGGATTGCAACCGCATGATCCTGAGCTACGCCTCGAACCCGGGCCAGCCCAGCGGTATTCCGACAGGCAACGGCACACGCACCTGGCAGCGCATCGCCAACGTCAACGCACTCGCCTGCGAATGACCTGACAACCGCGTGTACTCCCGAGAACGGCGCGAGCAATTCGCGCCGTTTTCTTTTGCCCGCCGGAATCGGCCTCGAACGCAGGTTGGGGTGAGTCCAGCGAACCCCAACGAAACGGCAAGCTGCGAGGCCCGCGGGCCATTGCCGAGTTTGCTTCCAATCCGCTCCCTCGCTCCGGTGCCCTGGCGCAGGAAGCCGCCGACAAGCCACGCACCATGAACTGCCCCGGCAGGAATGCTTCTCGCGCTGACGAGAGACAAACAGCAGGACCGCCGTTTTGCGCAGCGAAAACTGCCCGCAGAGACAAAGCACCATGGATGCAGCGAGCACACCTGTGGACAGGCTGATGGCTGTGGGCCCTGCGAAGCGCCATGTGAATATTCGCCAGGCCGGAACACCACCCTCATCCCCCTGCGGGGACTTCTCCCGCCAGCGGGAGAAGAACCCACTTCGCGATGGCGACACTTCGTTTAGCTGACACGCCACGCACCATGAACTGCCCCGGCAGGAATGCTTCTCGCGCTGACGAGAGACAATCGGCAAGTCTTCCGTTTTGCGCAGCGAATGCTGCCCGCAGAGACAGGGCACCATGGAAGCAGCGAGTACACCTGCCGACAGGCTGATGGCTGTGGGCCTGCGAAGCGCCATGTGAATATGCGCCAGGCCGGAGCATCACCCTCATCCCCCTGCGGGGACTTCTCCCGCCAGCGGGAGAAGAATTCACTTCGCGATGGCGACACTTCGTTCAGCCGACGCACCATGCGCCATGCATTGGATCTGCGGAAAGCATGCTTGTCCCGCTTTAGGGAGAAGCATTCCGTGTGGTGATTTCATGCTGGCCAGGAGCCCAATCGGGAGTCCGATCAGCGAGAATGCGTGATCCGCCGTCACGCCGAATCGCCTTGGGCACACCGCAATTTCCGATCGACGAGGTCCTGCCCGAGTTGCGCGCGCTGCTCGCGGCGAACACGCGGCTCGTGCTCGAGGCGCCGCCCGGGGCGGGCAAGACCACCCAGGTGCCGCCGGCGCTGCTCGACGAGGCCTGGCTGGCCAACCGACGCATCCTCATGCTCGAGCCGCGCCGCATCGCCGCGCGCGCGGCGGCCGAGTTCATGGCGGCAGCACGCGGCGAACGCGTCGGCGAGACGGTCGGCTATCGCATTCGCCACGATTCGAAGGTGTCGGCGGCGACGCGCATCGAGGTCATCACCGAAGGCATCCTCACGCGAATGCTGCAGGACGATCCGGAACTGCCCGGCATTGGCGCGATCCTGTTCGACGAGTTCCACGAGCGCCATCTGCATGGCGATCTCGGCGCGGCGCTTGCCCTCGACGTGCAGGCCAATCTTCGCCCGGACCTGCGCCTCGTGATCATGTCGGCGACGCTCGATGGCGAACGCGTCGCGCGCTGGTTCGATGCGCCGCGCCTGGGCAGCGCCGGGCGCAGTTTCCCGGTGCGCATCGAATACCCGCCCGCGCGCAGCGGCGAGAGCTGGCCCGATCGCGGCTGGACCACGCACCTGCGTCGTGCGATCGAACAGGCGCTCGCCGAGGCGGACGGCGACGTGCTCGTGTTCCTGCCCGGCCGGCGCGAAATCGACCGCGCGCGCGGCGTGCTCGCCGATGTCGGCGTCGAGATCGTTCCGCTGCACGGCGAACTTGCCCTTGCCGAGCAGCATGCCGCGCTGGCAGCGGCCGCGCCGGGGACGCGCCGTGTCGTGCTCGCCACCAATGTCGCCGAGTCGAGCCTGACCCTGCCCGGCATTCGCGCCGTCGTCGACACGGGACTTGCCCGCGAACCGCGCTTCGATGCGAACTCGGGCTTCTCGCGATTGCAGACCGTGAACATTTCGCAGGCTTCGGCCGACCAGCGCGCCGGACGCGCGGGGCGGCTCGGGCCCGGCGTAGCCTACCGGCTCTGGCCGCAGAGTCGACGTCTCGATGCCTCGCGCACACCGGAAATCGCGCAGGTCGAGTTGTCGCAGCTGATGCTCGAACTGAAAGCCTGGGGGTCCGATGCGATTGCCTGGCTCGACGCACCGCCGGCCGGAGCGTCGGCGCAGGCTCTTGATCTGCTGATCGCGCTCGGTGCGCTCGAGGCCGATGCCTCGATCAATTCGTTTGGACGAAAGTTGCTCGCATTCGGCGCGCACCCACGACTCGCGGCGGCGGTGCTGCGCGCACCGGCGCAACAACAGGCGCTGGCTTGCGACCTGGTCGCCCTGGTCGAGGCACGCAATCCGCTGCGCGGCGAGGGTTCGCGCAATGATGATTTTCGCGTGCGCGCGAACGCGCTGGCCGCGTGGCGCGCCCGCGACGCGGAGACGACACGCGAACTCGGCGCGGACCGCGGCGCCCTCGCCGCGCTCGTGCAATCCGCCGACGCCTGGCGGCGCCGGGCCGGCATTCGCAATATTGCGTCTGACGCAGCCGGACCGACCGCAGCCGGCGATATCCTCATGCACGCGTTTCCGGACCGCATCGCACGCCAGGACCCCGGCAACCCGCGCCGCTACCAGCTGGCCAACGGACGTGGCGCACGCCTGCTCGATGAAAGCAGCCTGTTCGGCGAGCCGTGGCTGGTCGTCATCGACCTGCGCTACGAGGAGCGCGACAGCCTGATCCTCGCCGCCGCGCCGTTCGACCCAGCCACCCTCGATAGCGAATTCCCGCAGCAGTTCAGGGATCGGCGCAACGTGCGCTGGAACCGCGATACGCGCGCGGTCGAGGTCACCGAGGAGCGCTGCTTCGCTGCGATCGTGCTCGAACGGCGCAGCGTGCCGGCGCGCCCCGAAGACGCCGTGCCGGCCCTGCTCGCCGCCGTGCGCGAACTGGGACTCGAAGCCTTGCCGTGGAGCGACCACGCAGTTGAACTGCGCCAGCGCGTCGAGTTCCTGCGCAAGGCGTCGCCCGAGCTCGGCCTGCCTGATTTCTCCGACGCGCGCCTGCTCGCCACGCTCGATCAGTGGCTGGCTCCGGCCCTCACCGGCAAGCGGCGCCTTGATGCATTGCGTGCCGAGGAACTGTCCGACGCGCTGGCGGCGCAACTCGACTACCCGTTGCGCCGCGCACTCGACGAACAGGCGCCGGTGGCGATCGGCGTGCCGAGCGGCATGCAGCGGCGCATCGCCTATGCGACCGATGCCGCGCCCGTGCTCGCGGTCAAGCTGCAGGAACTGTTCGGCCTCGCCGACACCCCGCGCATCGCCAACGGCCGCGTCGGCCTGACCCTGCACCTGCTGTCGCCAGCCGGGAGGCCCATCCAGGTCACCCAGGACCTGCGCGGATTCTGGGAACGCACCTATCCGGAAGTGAAGAAGGAACTGAAGGGCCGCTACCCGAAACACCCCTGGCCCGACGATCCATGGACCGCCGTCGCCACGCACCGGGCCAAGCCGCGACGCTGAACCAAACCTCAACGGAAGCGGTCGAAGCGCCATCGGCGCGTGAATCGCGCGTCGCGGCCGTGGCATGGTAGCGGCGCACCGATCGCGCACAACGCCTGCCGGCCCTGGCGCATCTGAACTCCTGATCCCTTTCGCAACCCGAGGCACCCATGTCCCGATTCAACCGCGCCCTGCTGTGGATGTCCGCCTTCCTTGTTCTCGTCGCCGTGCTCGCCAGCCTCGTCGGCGCGCGCCTGCTCGAGATCTTCGGCGCCAACCCGTTTTTCAATGGCGTGATCCTGACCGTGCTGGTCGCCGGCATCGTGGTCAACCTGCGCCAGGTCGTCATGCTCGGCAACGAGTCGCGCTGGATCGAGTCGTTCCGGCGCTCCAATCCCGAACGCGCCGCCGAGGGCCGGCCGCGCCTGCTCGCGCCGATGGCGCGCATGCTCGGCAACCGCGAGCGCGGCAAGGCGGCGCTGTCGGCGCCGTCGATGCGCACGATCCTCGACAGCGTGCAATCACGCCTCGAGGAATCACGCGACCTCTCGCGCTACCTGATCGGCCTGGCCATCTTCCTCGGCCTGCTCGGCACCTTCTGGGGCCTGCTGGTGACGATCCGTTCGGTGTCCGAAACGATCGGCACGCTCAACGTCGGCAACGATGCGCTGACCATGTTCAGCGCGCTCAAGGAGAATCTCAAGGAGCCGCTAGCCGGCATGTCGACGAGTTTTTCGACCTCGCTGTTCGGCCTCGCCAGTTCGCTGGTGATCGGCTTCCTCGACCTGCAGGCAGGCCACGCGCAGAACCGCTTCTACAACGATCTCGAGGAGTGGCTCTCGGGCATGACCCATCTGTCCTCGGGCAGCGCGCTCGAAGGCGATACCTCGGTGCCGGCCTATGTGCAGGCCCTGCTCGAACAGACCGCCGACGGCCTCGAACGCATGCAGCGCGCGATCGTCGAGAACGAGCGCGAGCGACGCGGCAGCAATGAACAGTTCGCCGAGATCTCCAACCAGCTCGGCAGACTCAACGAACTGCTCTCGCGCGACGCGCGCGAGCGCCAGGGTGCGGCCCAGGTGCAGGACGAACTGAAGACCGTGCTGCGCCAGATCGCCAGCCATCCGCCCTCCGAATCGCGCCTGTCCGACGAGCTGCGCAGCGAACTGCGCCTGCTCTCGCGCACGATCGCCGCCTCGGTCGGAGCCGCTCGCGAGCCGCGCGCATGAGTGCACTGATCCGTCGCCGCCGGCGCGCCTTCGACATCTGGCCTGGCTTCGTCGATGCGCTGACCTCGCTGATCATGGTCATGATCTTCGTCCTGCTGATCTTCGCGATCGGCCAGTTCGTGCTGTCCGACACCCTGGCCGGGAAGAACAAGGCACTCGATGCATTGAACGCGCAGGTCGCCGAGCTCGCGCGCACGCTTTCGCTCAGCGAGGACCAGAAGCTCGCGCTCGATGCGCGCGTGGCCGAGCTGAGCGCCACTCTCGGCAGCACGCAGGCCGAACGCGACCGCCTCGGCAGCGAGCTCAGCGCGGCCAACACGCAGGCGGCCAGCCTCAGCGCCGATATCGCAGCGCTGACCGCGCTCAAGCACCAGCTCGAAGCCGAAGTCGCCAGCCTGACCACGCAACTCGACACGACGCAGAGCGACCTCGTCAAGCAGACCGAACTTGGCAATGCGGCGACCGCGCAGGTCGAACTGCTGAATCGCCAGATGGCGGCGATCCGTGAGCAGCTCGGCAAGCTCGAGGCAGCCCTCGGCATCGCCAACAAGGACATCACGGCGAAGGACGCGAAGATCGCCGACCTCGGCCGGCAGCTGAACATCGCGCTGGCCAATCGCGTCGGCGAACTCGAACGCTACCGTTCGGAATTCTTCGGCAAGCTGCGCGAGGCGCTCGGCGACCGCAGCGACGTGCAGGTGGTCGGCGACCGCTTCATCGTGCCGACCGACATCCTGTTCGATTCGGGCTCGGCCGAACTCGGCCCCGCCGCGCAGGATCGCCTTGATTCCCTGGCCTCCACCGTGCGCGAGGTGTCCGCCGAGATTCCGTCCTCGATCGACTGGGTCCTGCGCATCGACGGCCATACCGACCGGCGCCCGATCCATACCGACCGTTTCCCGTCGAACTGGGAGCTGTCGACGGCGCGCGCGGTGGCGATCGTCAAGTACCTGGTCGTGCAGGGCATCCCGGCCAACCGCCTGTCGGCGAACGGCTTCGGCCAGTTCCAGCCGCTCGACGCGGCCGACACGCCCGAGGCCTATGCGAAGAACCGGCGCATCGAATTGCAGCTGACCAACCGCTGAGTGACCGCGGCCGCGACGCTCGAGGCCTTTCGACCCGGCGCCGGGTGGGCCGCGCGCCGTGCAACCATGCCCGCCTTTCGCGCATCTTGCCCAGTCACTTCCCAACAGCGAGGAGCCGACCGATCATGCGAATTCCACACCTTTTCCAGCGCACCTTCCTTGCGGCAGGCCTGCTCGTTGCGGCAGCCACGTCGAACGCAGCCGAATCGCCACCCCGGGTCCAGGGCCTGAAGTTGCCGGATACCGCGGCGGCGCGGCTGATGCAGGAATGGGCGGATCTTTGCGCGAGACCCGACCTTGCGCGGATGACGGAATGGGTGGCCGCGCACCTCTCGAAAGCCGGCGCCGGGCGCATGCCGGCGGCTGAGCGCGCCGCCGACATGGTGCAGGCATGCACTTCCAACGGTGGATTGGATGCCGTCGCGGTGGCGAACTCCGATCCGATGTCGATCGCGCTGAAAATGAGGGGCCACGAGACTGGCGGCTGGTTCGAGGTGCTGTTGATCACGAACGAATCCGGCGAGCTCGATCGGAGCGGCATCATGCCGGCCCTGCCCGAGGAATCATCCCTGCCCGCCAGCCTCACCGACGAGGTCATCGCGAAGGAGGTCAGGCAGACCGTGGAGCGCCTGTCGAAGGCCGGCCTCTTTTCCGGCATCGTCACCGTGGCGCGCGGCACCGGGATCATTGCCAGCGCCAGCGGCGGCTACGCCAACCGGGCGCAGAAGACGCCGATCACCGGAGCGAGCCGCTTCACCCTGGCATCGATGGGCAAGATGTTCACCGCGGTCGCCATCGGCCAGCTCGTGGACCAGAAGAAGCTCGCGACGGACGACACGGTCGGCAAGTTCTTCCCGGACTATCCGAACAGGACGGTGCGCGACAAGGTCACTATCGCGATGCTGCTGTCGCACACCTCGGGCATGGGCGATTTCCTCGACAAGCGCACGCCGGCGATGATGAAGGAGGGCGTCCGGCGCGCCGCGGAATTCATGCCGCTTTATGACGGCGACGAGCCGCAGTTCGTACCGGGAAGCGACCGCTCCTACAGCAACGCGGGCCTCGCGCTCGCCGGCGCCATCATCGAGAAGGTCTCGGGCGAGAGCTATCCGGATTATCTTCGCAAGCATGTGTTCGAGCCTGCCGGCATGAAACACAGTTCGGCGAACAACGTTCCGCGTGCGGACGCCGGCCTGGTCACGCCGTACACACGCGGGCCATCGTCCGCGTGGCAGGTCGCCGAAGGCGATATCGGCAGTCCGGCCGGCGGCGCGATCTCGACCGCCGATGACCTCGTTCGCTTCGCCCACGCGTTGCGCAGCGGCAAGCTGGTCAGCAAGGCCTGGTTTGCGGACATGGTCACGCCGCATGGCCCGCCCGGGGAAGGCGGGGACTATGGCTACGCTATCGGAATCCGCGACATTTTCGGCAGGACCGTGGTCGGCCACAACGGAGGATTCCCGGGCGTCAGCACCCATCTGTTCATGGTGCAGGATTCGCCGTACACGGTGGTGGTGTTGTCCAACCAGGATCCGCCGGCCGAAGCCTACGCGGGCTTGCCGATCGTGGCGCTGATGGTGGAACGGTCGAAACGCGACAAATAGCCCGGGGGCGCGTACCTGTTCGCGCGCCTCCAGGCGCGTCTGCGCGAATCCTCGACGCGGTCGGTCCGCCACTGATGCGGCGGACGCGGAAGGGACGCTCAGACCCGCCCGCAGTGCAGGTGGAAGTCCCAACGCACCGGGCGCACCCGGTGCGCGGCGCCCCAGGCCGAGCGCAGTTCGGCCTCGACGAGCGCGACCGGGTCGTGCCCGCGGGCGCGCAGGTAGCGCTGCGTTCCCGACCACGAACGCAGGTAGGCGAGGAAGCGCTCGACGTCCCATTCCATGCACAGCTCGAACGCCGGCGTGGCGATGCGTGCGAACGGAAATGGCAGGCTCGCGTAGCCACTCTCGACGAGGGCGCGCTCCGCAGGCCAATACGGGCCGGTCAGGTCGACGTAGAGGCGGTTCTTCTGCGCGTCCACCGCCGCATCGACGCGGCAATCGGCATAGGTCCAGAAGGCGACGACACCGCCCGGCTTGAGTACGCGGCGGACTTCGGCGTGGAAGCGCCCGAGGTCGAACCAGTGCAGGGCCTGGGCCACGCAGACGAGGTCGACACTCGCCGCGGCCAGCGTCGACTGTTCGGCCGGTTCGACCCGGTAGTCGATGTTGTCGCGCATCGCCGCGTTGCCGATCTGTTCGGCGCTCGGATCGGTGGCGACGACCTGCTGGAAATGCCTGGCCAGGTCGACGCTGGCCTGGCCATTGCCGCAACCGGCATCCCAGGCCAGTTCGCGACCCGGCGCCTGGGCCGCAAGGAAGTCGTACAGCGCCGCCGGATAGTCGGGGCGGGCCTCGCGATAGATCGCGGCGTGGGCGGAAAAATGATCCTTGAAGTTCATCCGGGGATCCTGCTCAGGACGTGGAGGCGAGCCTTAACCCGCCGGGCTTGAGGTCGCCCAGATCGTGATCGCCTGCGCGCGTGCGCACAAGTCGCAGCGTGGGCAGGCCCACCGCGGCCGTCATCCGGCGCACCTGGCGGTTGCGGCCCTCGCGGATGGTCAGTTCCAGCCAGCTGGTCGGCACGGTCTTGCGGAAGCGCACGGGGGGGTCGCGTGGCCACAGCCAGTCGGGCTCGCCCGCAAGCGCGCGCACCTGCGCCGGCAGCGTCGGTCCATCCTTGAGCACGACGCCGCTGCGCAGGACATCGAGCGCAACGGGATCCGCTACTCCCTCGACCTGGACCAGGTAGGTCTTGGGCTGGCGGTGGCGCGGATCGGTGATGCGGTGGGCCAGCGCGCCGTCATCGGTGAGCAGGAGCAGGCCTTCGGAATCCTGGTCGAGGCGTCCGGCCGCATAGACGTCCTTTTGCCGGACGAAGTCGGCGAGCGTCGGCCTTCCCTCGCGATCGGTGAACTGGCACAGCACCCCGAACGGCTTGTTGAACAGGATCAGCATGGCCGGTCGGTCGGCGAAGGGCCGTGCTGGAGGCCCTTCGCCTGGCGGGGTGGCTCAGTTCTTGGCCGGTGCCTGGGCGCCCTTGTCGGTGCCCTGCTCGAAGATCTGGTCGCCCTTGGGCTTCATGAATTTCAGCGTCATGCGGTCGGACTCGCCGATGGCCAGGTACTTGTCGCGGTCGACGTCGCCGAGGGTGAGCACCGGCGGCAGGGTCCAGACGCCTTTCTCGTAATCCTTGGTGTCCTTCGGATTGGCGTTGATCTCGCTCTGCTCGACGAGTTCGAACCCGGCATCCTTGGCCAGCTTGATGACCGCACTGGTCAGCGTATAGCCGGAGTTCTTCAGCTTCTCCGGGGCGGTGCCTTCGTTGGCGCGATGATCGACCGCGCCGAGCGTGCCGCCCGGCTTGAGCACGGCGTAGAACGCCTTGAACATGGCCGGGGCGCTGTCGCCCCAGTTGTGCACGTTGCGGAAGGTCAGCACCACGTCGGCCGAACCATCGGGTCCGAGGCTGGGCGACTTTGGATCGTATTCGATGGTTTTCGCATCGCCGAGATGATCCGGGTCGGAGGTGAGCTTGGCGCGGAATTTCTCGTTGCTGCGCTTGGCGTAGTCCGAAGACGCGTCACCCGGGAATGCGGCGATGTAGGTGCCACTGCCCTTCAGCAGCGGCGCCAGGATCTCGGTGTACCAGCCGGCTCCCGGAGTGATCTCGATGACCGTCTGGCCCGGCTTGACGCCGAAGAACTCGAGGGTCTGCGCGGGGTGGCGGTAGACGTCGCGGGCCTTGTTCTCGTCGGAGCGCCAGGCGCCGGCGAGGATTTCGTCAATGTGGCTGTCCGGGGCCGTTTCGACGGCCTGGGGCGCCACGGTCTCGGCGGGCTGGTCGGATGCGGCTTGTGGCGCGGGCGCCTGCTCGGCGGCCGGCCCGCAAGCGGCCAGGGCAAGGCTCAGGGCGAGACTGAGGGAGAGCTGTTTCATGGTCGACTCCAAATCGGTACCGGCGAAGCGGCAGGGGGCCGGAAAGCCTAGCACAGCCGCCGATACGGGCAGTTTCGCCGCCCGCCCGGGCTCTACCGGGGATGTCCGCAGGCCCGCCAAGATGAACGGCAACCCCTTGTTCATGCGGCAGTCGGCTGCGCCTTACGCCCAATTCATGCGCCAGCGCTTAGCTTGGGAACCGCAAAGCAGGGGCGCGAGTTCGAACCCCGCAAATCACCAGCAAACACCCAGGAGGTTCGTCATGTTGCACTACGCCATTGTCTTTCTCGTCATCGCCCTGATCGCCGCCGTGCTCGGCTTTGGCGGCATCGCCGGTGCCTCGGCTGGCATCGCCAAGATCCTGTTCCTCGTATTCCTCGTGCTGTTCATCGTGTCGCTGGTGTTCGGTCGCCGCAGGCTCTGACGCCACGGTACGCAACGCTCTCCGCGTGAATAACCGGCCCGCCTCGCGGGCCGGTTTTTTTTGCCCGCTCAGTCCGGCAGGCGCACCGATTGCGGATAGGGCGGAATGTCGCTGTAGTCGCCGCGCGCGAGTCCTTCCTGCACGCCGCGCCACCATGCGGCATCGAAGATTTCCCCATGGCGCTCGATGAGCGCCGCGCGCAGCTTCGCCGGAACGCCGAGGAAACGCGGGAACATCTCCGGGAACACGTCGCCTTCGCGCACCGTCAACCATTCCTCGAGCGGGCGCGTCTCGTCCTCGAAGCGCGCTTCCGGCAGGTGGCGGAAGCAGCAGGTCTCGAGCAGGCAGAGTTCATCGTAGTCGTAGAAGATCGCGCGCCCGCCGCGGGTCATGCCGAAGTTCTTCAGCAGCAGGTCGCCGGGGAAGATGTTGCTGCGCGCGAGGTCCTTGATCGACTGGCCGTAATCGAGCATGGCGCGCACGGCGGCTTCGGGTTCCGCCTCGCGCACGTACAGGTTCATCGGCCGCAGGCGCCGTTCCACGTAGCAATGGCGGACCAGCACGTGCTCGCCTTCCAGCGACACGGTCTCCGCGCACTGGCCGAGCAGTTCCTCGAGCATGCTTTCCTCGAACTGGCGCCGCGGGAAGCGCAGGTGGCGGTATTCCTGGGCGTCGACCAGTCGACCGATGCGATCGTAGCGGAACACCAGCCGGTATTTCTCCTCGACCTGGCGCCGGGCGATGTCCTTCGGGTAGGCGAACTGGTCGCGGATCACCTTGAACACCAGCGGATAGTCCTTCGGCGTGAACACCGCCATGACCATGCCGCGCTCGCCATCGGCGCGCACGAGGCGCTCGTCGGGATGCGCATCGAGATGGCGGAACAGGTGCCGGTAGCGTTCGGTCTTGCCCTGCTTGGCCCGGCCGAGCACGGTGTAGAGTTCCTCGATCGGCTTGTGTGGCAGCAGGCCGCCGAGGAACACGACGATGTCGCCCACCGTCGGCAGGTCGACATGGAAATAGCTGCGCGTATAGCTGAACAGCAGCGAGACCTGGTCGACCTCGGTGATCACGGCATCGGCGCGCACGCCTTCCTCGGTGCTGACCAGGGCGATCACCAGCGGCGTGACGCCGCTCGCGCCGACCGCGCGGCCGACCAGGTAGGCGCGGCGTTCGCGGAAGAACGCGGTCTTGATCAGTTCGATCGTATGCGGCCGCGTGCCGCCGCGCGCGCGCATGCGCTGGCCGAGCGTGCGCGAGATCGACTTCACGCAGCGGGCGATGTCGGCATAGCCATTGGCGAACGGATAGTCGGCGAGGATGCGCCCGCAGACCGCGGCAAGGCCGTCTGCGGCCGCGTAGCGATGCAGGTCGGTGGCATCCTCGATGCCGGCAGTCGGCTCGCTGTCGAGGGCGACGAACTCGATGTCGGCGGCGACCCCGGAGGTGTGGAAGTAGCGGCGCGAGAGCGAATTGAAGAAGGTCTTGGGCAGCTCGCGATCAAGCAGGGGAGCGACCAGTGTCTCGAACTCGCCGCGTATCGACGCCCAGATCTGCCGCGAGCGGACGCGTTCCTCGAGCAGCAGCTCGAGCCGGCCCAGGGTCTCGCGCAGGCAGACGTCGTAGAGGTCGATGCGCGCGTTGGCATCGATGCGCACGTACTTCCAGTCGCGCCGCTCGAAGCGGCGCTTGGCGCGCCGCGTGATGTCGGAGAAGCGCGCGTTGTAATCGAGGAAGGCGTCGAGGATCAACGCCGCCGCGCGGGACTGGATGGTGGCCGTCACGGTGTGACGGCCGGGATTCGGGATTCGGGATTCGGGATTCGGAGTGCGGGAGCGGCAATGTGGAATGCACCGCTTATCGGTATGTGTCGGAGGAATTGAAGACCTGCATTTGGCATCAAGGTCGCCTTCCGAATCTCGAATCCCGAATCCCGAATCCCGTCGCCTCCAATCACATCGCCGCGATCAGCCGGTCGGCGAACTCGGAACACTTCACTTCGGTGGCGCCTTCCATCAGGCGGGCGAAGTCGTAGGTGACCTGCTTCTGGCCGATGGCCTTGTCCATCGCCGCGATGATCGCGTCGGCGGCTTCGTGCCAGCCCATGTAGCGCAGCATCATCTCGCCGGAGAGGATCACCGATCCGGGATTGACCTTGTCGAGGCCGGCGTACTTGGGCGCGGTGCCGTGGGTGGCCTCGAACACGGCATGGCCGGTGACGTAGTTGATGTTGCCGCCCGGGGCGATGCCGATGCCGCCGACCTGCGCCGCAAGGGCGTCGGAAAGATAGTCGCCATTGAGGTTGAGCGTGGCGACGACATCGTACTCGGCCGGACGCAGCAGGATCTGCTGCAGGAACGCATCGGCGATCGCATCCTTGACGATGATTTCCTTGCCGGTCTTCGGGTTCTTGAACTTGCTCCAGGGGCCGCCGTCGATCTCGACCGCGCCGAACTCGGTGTGCGCCAGCGCGTAGCCCCAGTCGCGGAAGCCACCCTCGGTGAACTTCATGATGTTGCCCTTGTGCACCAGGGTCACCGAGTCGCTGTCGTTGTCGATGGCGTAGAGGATCGCCGCGCGCACGAGGCGTTCGGTGCCATCCTTGGAGACCGGCTTGATGCCGAAGCCCGAGCTGTCCGGAAAACGGATCTTCTTGTAGCGGTCCGGGAAGTGCTCCTTGATCAGCGCGGCGAACTTCCTCGCATCGTCGGTGCCTTGCTGGAATTCGATGCCGGCGTAGATGTCTTCGGTGTTCTCGCGATAGATCGTCATGTTGACCTTGCCGGGATCCTTGACCGGCGAGGGCACGCCGGTGAACCAGCGCACCGGACGCACGCAGGCGTACAGGTCGAGCATCTGGCGCAGGGCGACGTTGAGCGAGCGGATGCCGCCGCCAACCGGCGTGGTCAGCGGGCCCTTGATCGAGACCAGGTACTCGCGGCAGGCGGCGACCGTTTCATCGGGCAGCCAGTTGCCGGTTTCGTTGAAGGCCTTTTCCCCGGCGAGGACTTCCATCCAGTGGATCTTGCGCTTGCCGCCGTAGGTCTTGGCGACCACCGCATCGAAAACGCGCACCGAGGCGGCCCAGATGTCCGGACCGGTGCCGTCGCCTTCGATGAACGGGATGATCGGCTGGTCGGGAACGGTCAGCTTGCCGCTGGCGATGGTGATTTTCCCGCCACCGGCGGGCGGCGTGAGTTTGCTGTCGGCCATGAAGGTCTCCGCTGAGAGGATGGATGCGCAGGAGGGCCGTCGGCGAGCGGCGGCGTGGCGCGGTTCGGGCCTATTGTCTCCGGAATGCGTCGCCTGTGCCAATGCCAGGCGCACGGCCTGCGCGTGCAAGCCAGGCGCGGTTGGCTCCGCGCCTGGCTTGGCGTGCCGGGAACCCCGGGGTTACTGGACGCTGAAACTCTTGTTCGCCACCGGGTTGCCGTCGATGGTGATCTGCACTTCGTACTTTCCGGCCGGCCAGCCGTCGGGCTTGGAGACATGGAAGGTGGTCGTGGCCGGGCCGGTCGGAATAATCGACTGGCTGCTCTCGTCGACCAGCTGGCCATCGCCAAAGGTCCAGCGCGCGACGATCGCCGCATTCGGCGCGGCACCCGTGGTGGCGACCGCGGCGTAGATCGTGTCGGTCGGCGCGAACTGTTCCATCGGCGTTGCGATGGTCTGGTCGGCAGCCACGGCATTGCCGAGCGTCAGACCGGCGAACTGGACGCCTTCGGGTGCGGCCGGCGGCGCCACTTCAGCGGCTGGCGGCGGCGCGGGTTCGACGACCGGTGCGGGCGCTTCTTCCTTCTTGCCGCAGGCGGCGAGCGCCACGGCGAGGGCGAGAGTCACGGCAAGCGGACGGAGATGGGAAATGGGCATGTCGGGTTCCTCCTTGGGTCAGGACTTGGCAGCCGGGATCTTGAGGACCTGGCCGATCTGGATCAGATCCGGGTTGCTGATGCGTTCGCGATTGGCTTCGAAGATCACGCGCCACTCGTTGGCGTTGCCATAGAACTTCCTGGCGATCTTCGACAGGCTGTCGCCCTTGGCCACGGTGTAGGTCTGCAGCGTGCTGGCAGCCGGCGCGGCGGTCGTGGCGACACCGCTTTTCACGTTGCCGAAGTCGGGTTTTGCCGCGGCCGGCGCGGCACTCGAGTCGCTGCCACTCTTGACGTTCGAGAAGTCCGGCTTGTCGGAATGGCTGGCCATGGTCGGGAATCTCCGCGTGGAAGCAAGCAACCACGGTACACCGGAGCCACGTTAAGAAACCATGTGCGGAGCTGCGCCCGGCATGGACCATTACGGCCCGGTTCACATCGCCGGCTATTGGCGCGGCAGGCGCGGATTGGCAGGACGCCCGTTGTCGAAGTTGCTGCGCCACGGGTTGATGTCGAGGCCACCGCGCCGCGTATAGCGCGCCTGCACGGTCAGCTTGCGCGGCGCGCAACGGCGCTGGATGTCGCTGAAGATGCGTTCCACGCACTGCTCGTGGAAATCGTCGTGCAGGCGGAAGGAAAGCAGATAGCGCAGCAGGCCGGCGTCATCGAGCTTGGTCCCGGCGTAATGCACCTGGACGCTTGCCCAGTCCGGCTGGCCGGTGACCGGGCAGTTCGACTTGAGCAGGTGCGAAACAAGCCGTTCCTCGACCTCGCCGTCGCCTGGCACCAGGCCGAGCAGGCCGGGATCCGGCGGGCCGTAGCAGTCGACTTCGATGTCGAGGCCATCGATGCAGCGGCCTTCGATATTGGTCAGCGGACTGGCCGCGGTGTCGCCGGGATCGTGCAAGGCAACCTCGACATCGCTGCCGGCTGCCGCCGACAGGTCGCGCACCAGCATCGCCTGGAAGTCGTCGCGTGTGTCGCAGCGGTGCTGGTTGAAGCTGTTGAGGTAGAGCTTGAGCGATTTCGACTCGATCAGGTTCGGCGATGCGGCGGGGAAGCGGAACTCGCCGATGGCGACCCGCGGCTTGCCGCGCGCGTCGAGCCAGGACAATTCCCAGGCGTTCCAGATATCGACGCCATGGAATGGCAGGGACGTGCCGATGCCGAGCTCGGCGCGCTTGCCGGCACGCGCGATCGGAAACAGCAGGCCGGCGTCGTAGTGCGCGCTGCCGGCAACCTGCCTGCCGAGCGGGGAATCATGGGCGGTCTTGGTCATGCGCCGATTCTACCGGCGCGGGGCAGGAAGGAGTTCCCCGAACTGGCTCGGGGCCGCTATTCCTGGCGATATTTTTCGCAAGGCTCTACGTAGGAAGCGCCTTCAGGCGCGATGCTTTTCGATCAGCCTGCAGAAGAGCATCGCGGCTGAAGCCGCTTCCTACAACAGCACCAGGAATCGCGGCACTGGTGCGTGCCGCGATTCTCCCATCACGCCTCACGCGTGCGCAGGCAGGCCCTCGGCTTCGTCATCGGCCAGCCGCTTGGCTGCTTCGCCGTGATGGTCCTGGGCCAGCATCATGTAGAACGCCGGCACCACGAACAGGGTGAACAGCGTGCCGATGGTCAGCCCGGTGGTGATGACCAGGCCCATGTTGTAGCGGCCCGCCGCACCGGCGCCGCTGGCGATGACCAGCGGCATGACGCCGAGCACCATCGCCGCGGTGGTCATCAGGATGGGGCGAAGTCGCGTGGCCGCCGCCTGCTCGATCGCCTCGCGCTTGGTCCTGCCAGCGCGCTGCAGTTCGTTGGCGAACTCGACGATGAGGATGCCGTGCTTGGAAATGAGCCCCATCAAAGTGACCAGGCCGACCTGGGTGTAGATGTTGAGCGAAGTCGCCCAGCGTGGCGACAGCGCGCCCATGCCGACGAATCCGGGCAGCAGGTTGATGAAGATCATCGCGCCGAACATGGCCATCGGCACCGAAACGAGGATCACGATCGGATCGCGCAGGCTGTTGAACTGCGCGGCGAGCGCGAGGTACACGATGATCAGGGCAAACAGCATGGTCAGCGCGAATCCGCCCGATTCGTTGATGAACTGGCGCGCCTGTCCCGAATAATCGATCTGGTAGCCGGACGGGGCCAGCTCGCGGATCGTGTCCTTGACCAGGGCCAGCGCCTCGCCCTGGGTCACGCTCGGCACGCCGGAAAAAGTCACCGCGTTGAGCTGCTGGAAGCGGGTCAGCGATTGCGGCACGACCGAATCGGAGATGCTTGCGACCGTCGAGGCCTGCACCAGCGAGCCGTCGCCGGCGCGGATGTAGAAATCGAGCACCTGGTCCGGATTGAGCCGGTCCTTCTGCAATACCTGCGGGATGACCCGGTAGGAGCGGCCCGCGATCGAGAAATAATTGACGTAGCCGCCGCCCATCGCGGCGCCGAGCGAGGCGCCGACATCGGCTTGGGTCAGCCCAAGCGCGGTGATCATGTCGCGATCGACGTTCAGCGTGCTCTGCGGCTTGTCGATCTTGAGGTTCATGTCGACGAACCAGAACTTGCCGCTGGTCTGCAACTTGCCGAGCACGTTCTGTGCAACCTCGTAGAGGTTCTGGAACGGTTCGGTCGTCGACATGACGACCTCGACCGGCTGGCCCTGGGCGCCGGGCAGGGACGGGAACTGGAAGGCAAACGCGTTGGTCGCCGCCATCGCGCCCCACTTGCCCTGCAGTTCGTTCTGGATTTCGGTCGCGCTGCGGCTGCGTTTGCTCCAGTCGACCAGCTTGGCGCCGGTCAATATCGACGACGGGCCGGCGATGCCGCTGAGCTGGAAGGTCTGCGCGACTTCGGGAATCTTCCTGGTGATCGCCTGCATTTCCTCCATGTAGGCTTTCACCTGCGCCGGTGCCGCGTTGGGCGCGCCATTGGCGATGCCGACGACAAAACCCTGGTCCTCCTGCGGGGCCAGCTCGGTGTGCGAGTTCATGAACAGGAACACGGTGCCGCCGAGCAGCATCAGGCCCATCACCACGGGCACGATCCAGGTATCGAGCGTGCCGTGCAGGCGGCGCTGGTAGCTTCCGTGCAGGCGTTCGAACTGGCGGTCGATGAACTGCACGAAGCGGCTGCCTTCATGGCTGCTCTTGAGGAAACGCGAACACATCATCGGGCTCAGGGCGAGCGCGATGATCGCCGAGACAGTGACGGCGCCAGCCAGGGTGAAGGCGAATTCGGTGAACAGCGCACCGGTCAGGCCGCCCTGGAAGCCGATCGGCACGAAGACCGCGATCAGCACGACGGTCATGGCGAAGATCGGCCCGGTCAGCTCGCGTGCGGCGACCAGGGCCGCCTCGAACGGCGTCTTGCCCTCCTCGGTGATGTGGCGATCGACGTTCTCGACGACGATGATCGCGTCGTCGACGACCAGTCCGATGGCGAGCACGAGTGCGAGCAGGGTGATCAGGTTGATCGTGTAGCCGAGCACGAGCATGATGAAGAACGCCCCGATCAGGGACAGCGGCATGGCGATGACCGGGATCATCACGGCGCGCACGCTGCCCATGAACAGGAAGATGACCAGGGTGACGATGAGCAGCGCCTCGACCAGGGTCTTGATCACTTCCTCGATCGAGGTGTTGATGAACTGGGTCGCGTCGTAGGCGATGTTCGCGGTCAGCCCGGTCGGCAATTGCGCCTGGATGTCGGGAAATACATTGCGCACACGCTCGGCGACGTCGAGCACGTTGGCGTCCGGCGCGGTCTTGATGCCGACGAATACCGACTGGTTGCCGTCGAAGGCGACGAAGGAATCGTAGTCCTCGGCGCCGAGCACGACATTGGCGACATCTTCGAGGCGCACGATCGCGCCGTCCATGGATTTCACCGCGAGCTTGCGGAATTCATCGACCGAGTGCAGGTCGGTGGCGGCGGTCAGGGCGACGGTGACGGCATTGCCCTTGGTCGCGCCGACCGCGGTCAGGTAGTTGTTCGACGCCAGCGCCTGCGAGACGTCGGCGGCGGTCACGCCCTGGGCGGCCATGCGCACCGGATCGAGCCAGGCGCGCAGGGCGAACTGGCGACCGCCGATGACTTCGGCCGTCTGCACGCCCTCGATCGAATCGAGCTGCGGCTTGATCACGCGCAGCATGTAGTCGGTGATGTTGTTGGTCGGCAGGGTGTCGCTGTAGAAGCCGAGGTACATCGTGGCCGTGGTTTCGCCGACCTGGACCGAGATGACCGGCTGCTGCGCCTGCGCGGGCAGCTGGTTGCTGACCGAACTGACCTGGGTCTGGATTTCCGTGAGCGCGCGGTTGGAATCGTAGTTGAGCTTGAGCGTGGCCGTGATCGACGACACGCCGCTGGTGCTCGACGAGGACAGGTAGTCGATGCCCTGGGCCTGGGCGATCGCCGATTCCAGCGGCTGGGTGATGAAGCCGGCCACGGTCTCGGCGTCGGCGCCGTAATAGACCGTGGTCACGCTGACCACGGCGTTCTCGGTCTTCGGGAACTGGCGCACGGTCATGTCGATGACCGAGCGCAGGCCGAGCACGAGGATGATCAGGCTGACCACGATCGCCCAGACCGGCTTGTTGATGAATGCATCAGTGAATTTCATGACGTTTTGCCTTGCTTGCGCTCATGCCGCGTTGATGGGCCACGGGGACCGTGGCCTTGCACCGGGATGGAATGAACCGGTCGATCCCGCTGTCGGCATCACTGCTCCTGCGGAGTCGGCGCGGCGTCGTTGGGCGGCCTGGTGCTGTTGTCGATGATCAGTGGCGTGCCGTTCTTGATCTTCAGTTGTCCGCTGGTAACGACCTCGTCGCCTTCCTTGATGCCGCTCAGCACGGCGATCTGGTCGCCGCGCTTCGGGCCCGTGGTGACGAACACCGATTGCGCGGTCGGCATCTCGGGCTTGCCCTTGGCGTCCTTCTTGCCCGAATGCCTGACCATGAAGACGGTCTCTCCGTACGGGTTGAAGGTGATCGCGGTCTGCGGAAGGGTCAGGTAATTCTTCTGCTCGCCGACCTGGATCGCCACGTTGGCGAACATGCCCGGCGTCAGCAGCTTGTCCTTGTTCGGAACACGCGCCTCGACCTGCGCATTGCGCGTCGCCGCATCGAGCTTCGGGCTGATCGCGGTGATCTCGCCAAGGAACGGGTGGTCGGCGAAGGCATCGAGCGAGAGGACCACGGTCTGGCCGACCTTGACCTGGCCGAGGCTGCCCTGCGGCACGTTGAGGTCGACGAAGACCGGGTCGAGCTGCTGCAGGGTGAGGATGACATCGCCGGCATTCACGTAGCTGCCCGGATTGAGGCTGACGATGCCGACGCGCCCGCTGAACGGTGCCAGCAGGCGACGCTTGTCGATCAGCGCCTGCTGCTGGTTGACGCCGGCCTGGGCGGCCTTGTAGCTCGCTTCCGCACTGTCGAAATCGGCCTGGCTGATGCCCTTGTAGGACAGCTGCTGGCGTGCGCGCTCGAGGTTGGTCTTGAGCAGGGCGGCGTTCGCCTCGAGCTGGCGGCGCTGGGCGATGATGTCGTCGGCATTGAGCTCGACCAGCAGCTGGCCCTGCCTGACCTCATCGCCCGACTTGACCCGGATCGCGCTGACCAGGCCGCTGACATCGAAGGCCAGGTCCGCGCCCTTGGCCGCGCGCAGCGAGCCAACGCTGCCCTGCTCGGGCTGCCAGAGGTCCATGACCGCCTTCATCGAGGTCACGGTCTGCGGCGGCACCGGCATGTTGGCGGCGGCCTGCTGGCCCATGATCTTTCCCATGATGTTCCAGCCAATCAGCGCGGCAAGAAACAAGCCGACGGCGAGAACCATGATGATCATGCGCTTGGTCGTACTGGGTTTGCGATCTCTGCGCGGATTCATGCGCATTCCTCTTTAGTTCAACGGTACTGGATCGATTCCGTTGCGCGGCAAGCGGCGCAACGGCGACGGATTGGGTTTCAGCTTGCTCGCGACACTATTGCGCCGGGGTCTCGAGCGGCGACGGCGACGCATCCTCGCCGAAGCCGCCGCCCAGCGCGGCATACAACGCCGCAGTATCGGCCAGGCGGTTGGCGCGCGCCTCGATCACGCCGAGCCGCGCCTGCTGGTACAGGCGCGTCGCATCGAGCACCTGCAGGTAGGCGACGGCGCCGTCGTCGTACTGCCGGCGGGTCAGGTCGAGGCTGCTCGCCGTGGCCTGCTCGGCGGCCGCCTGCGAGGCGAGGTCTTCGGCATCGAGCTCGATCGCGCGCAGGCTGTCGGCGACGTTCTGGAATGCCGTCAACACGGTCGTGCGGTAGTCCGCCGCGGCCTGGTCGAGGCCGGCCTCGGCGGCGCGCTTCTGCGCGCGCAGGCTGCCGCCACGGAAGATCGGCTGGAGCAGGTTGAGGCCGAGGCTCCAGGCGGCACTGCCGCTGCCGAACAGGTCGCCGCTCTCCAGCGCCTGCGATCCATAGGATGCCGACAGGCTGATGTTCGGGAACAGGTTGGCGGTGGCGATGCCGACGCGTGCGCTGGCTTCGTGCAGCTGCGCTTCCGCGACGCGCACGTCGGGGCGCGCGCGCACCAGGGTCGATGGCAGGCTGAGCGGGATCTCCTGCGGCAGCGTCAGCGCGTCGAGATCGAGCGCAGCGAATTCCATCTGCGAAGGGAACTGGCCCAGATAGACCGCGAGCTGGGTCTGGGTCTGCGCCAGCGCCTTGCGCAAGGCCGGCAACTGGGCCGTCGCGGTGGCCACCTGGCTGCGCGCAACCAGCACGTCACCCTGCGATTTCGCGCCAGACTGGTACTGGCGGTCGACCAGGTCGAGCTGCTCCTGATAGAGCGCGGCGATTTCCTCGGTGGCGCGGATCTGCCCGCGCAGCGAGGCTTCGCGGATGCTGGTGGTGACGACGTTGCTGGCCAGGCTCAGGTAGGTGCCTTCGAGCAGGTAGCGCCGGGCGTCGGTGATCGCCGACTGCGCCTCGATGCCGCGACGCACGCCGCCGAACAGGTCGAGCGTGTAGCCGACATCGACGGACGCGTTGTGGATCGTGTAGGCCGACGAGGAAAACGTGCTGATCGTTGCCGGACTCTTCTGCCGGTTGGCGCCGAGGCTGGCATCGACCGAAGGCAACAGGCCGCCGCGCGCGGAGCGTGTCTCGGCCTCGGCCTTGCGCAGCGCAGCCTGCGCCGACGCGATGCTCGGGCTGTTGGCCAGGGCCAGATCAACACGCCGGTCCAGCTCCTCGCTGCCGAATCCGGTCCACCAGCGTGCCGACACGTCGGTGCCCTCGAGAAAACGCTGCGCGTCACCGGTCGGCGACCCGGCCGCGACGGTCGAAGCGGGCATGGCATCGCTGCGGTATCCGGCATCGGCAGCCAGCGTCGGCGCGCGGAAATCCGGACCAACGGCGCAGCCGCCGAGCGCACCGGCCAGCGCGAGGGCCAGCACGGCGGGCGACCACGGGAAACCGCTGGCCGTGCCGCGGGGTAACCACCAAGCGGCTTGGCGGGGATAGACTGCATTCATTGCGGGAACCCGGAAATACAAAACTTAGCAGTACATTATTAAGGATGAGCCGCCTTTCAGGCAAGCGTTGTCGAGAAGACGTAAAAGAGCGGCCCGATTCGACACCTTGTTCGCCACGCGCCCCGGTCACAAGCCCCGGAAGTCATTGCGCCGGGCGGATCGCGGCATTCAGCGGTTGACCAGGTCCATCATGCCGGCCGGATATCGCTCCCCGGTGACTGCGTCGGACGGAAACGCCCTGTCGATCGCCGCCAGCTCGCCGGCATCGAAGACGACTTCGAGGGCAGCGATATTCTGCTCGAGATAACTGCGCCGCTTGGTTCCGGGTATCGGCACGATGTCCGGCCCCTGGGCCAGCACCCAGGCCAGCGCCAGTTGCGCCGGCGCAATGCCCTTCGCCTCGGCGAGACGACGCACGATGTCGACGAGGGCGAGGTTCCTGGCGAAGTTTTCGCCCTGGAAACGCGGCTGCTTGCGCCGGTAGTCGTCGCTGGCGAAATCGTCGAACGAACGGATCTCGCCGCTCAGGAAGCCGCGCCCGAGCGGGCTGTAGGCGACCAGGCCGACACCGAGCTCGCGGCACGCCGCAAGCACGGCGCCTTCGGGATCTCGCGTCCACAGCGAGTATTCACTCTGCAGCGCGCTGATCGGGTGCACGGCGTGGGCGCGCCTGAGCGTCTGCGCGCTGACTTCGGACAGGCCGAGCCAGCGCACCTTGCCGGCGGCGACCAGCCCGGCCATCGCGCCAACCGTCTCCTCGACCGGCACGCGCGCATCGACGCGATGCAGGTAATAAAGGTCGATCGTGTCGACGCCGAGGCGGCGCAGGCTCGCCTCGCAGGCTTCGCGCACGTGCGCAGGGCTGCCGTCGATGACGCGCCTGTCGGCATCGGCCGGATCGCGCACGAAGCCGAACTTGGTCGCCAGCACCGCTTCGTCGCGGCGCCCGCGGATGGCCCTTCCGACCAGCTCCTCGTTGATGTAGGGGCCGTACATGTCGGCCGTATCGAGCAGGTTGACGCCGCGATCGAGCGCGTGCCGGATCGTCGCCGTCGATTCCGCGTCGTCGCGCGGACCATAGAACTCGCTCATGCCCATGCAGCCGAGTCCGATCGCCGAAACCTCGGGACCGCCGCTGCCGATGCGTCGTCGTTGCATGCCCGCCTGTCCTCCCACGAAGTACCCAACCCGACCACATGCCGTTGCAGCAGCGCTCTATCAAGCCCTGCCGGTCGACTTTTCCGCACATCCGTGGCCTGGCCGGGAGCACAGGCGCTGCCGGCACGGCGTGACCGGCTGCCGGCAGCTGGGGTGCGGCCGCGCCCCGAGGCTTAGCGTGCGCCCTGATCTGTGGCACGCTTGCCCGATCCTACGTCCGGAACGGCAGCACAGGCATGAATTCCATTCCAGGGCAGCCGCCCGTTGCCGCGACGCTGGAGGGCGAATCCGCCCTGATCCGGGCGGTCGGCGGGCTGGCGCTCGGCGCCGCCATCATCAACATCATCGTCGGTGCCGGCATTTTCATGTTGCCCGCCCTGCTCGCGGCACGCATGGGCGCGTCGGCACCGATCGCCTTTCTCGCCGGCGCCCTGGTCATCGTTCCGATCGCCCTGTGCTTCGCCGCCGTTGGCAGCCGCACGGCGACCACCGGCGGGCCCTACACCTATGTCAGCGCCGCGTTCGGTCCGTTCTCGGGGTTCATCGCCGGCGCGCTGATGTGGATCTGCAATGTCGCCTCGAGCGGCGGCGTGGCTTCGGCCCTCGTTTCGCAGGTCGCGCGGGCCTGGCCGCAATTCGACGAACCGGGCCTGCGCACGGCCTTCCTTGTCGTGGTCTATTCGATCCTGATCGCACTGAATGCCTTCGGCGTGAAACTCGGCGCGCGCGCGATCACCGTTCTCGCGGCGCTCAAGCTGACGCCGCTCCTGATCCTCGCCAGCCTCGGCCTGCTGTTCGTCGACTGGACCCAGGTCAGCTGGATCACGATTCCGTCGTGGCCGACCCTGGGCGCATCGATGGTGCTCGTCATGTTCGCCTATTCGGGCATGGAAACGGCCCTGATCCCGTCCGGCGAGCTGCGCGACGCCTCGCACAGCGTGCCGCGCGCGACGCTGGCCGCGGTGCTCGTGGTGGTGCTGCTCTACATGGGCATCCAGATCGTCACCCAGGGCGTGCTCGGCAACGCGATCAATGCGAGCACGGCGCCGATCGCCGACACCGCGGGCACGATCTGGTCGCCCGGATTCGTCCTCCTGCTGGTCACCGCCGGCGTGTCCATGACCGGCTTCCTGATGGGCAACCTGCTGGCCTCCTCGCGGCTGCTTTACGCGCTCGGCCGGGATGGCTACCTGCCTTCGGCCTATGGTCGCGTCACCGCGCACTACCGCGTGCCGCTGCTTGCCATTGCCAGCCATGGCCTGGTCGGCTGCGGGCTTGCCATCGTCGGCAATTTCGAAAAGCTCGCGTTGATCTCGGGTGGCGCGATCTGCCTGCTCTATCTCGCCGTCAGCATGGCCACCTGGTTTGCCCAGAAGCGCGACCTGCGCAGCGGCGGCGCGCCGTTCGTGCTGCCCGGCGGGGCCTTGATCCCGGCCATCGCCTCGCTGTCCATGCTGGCCATCCTGCTCACCCTGACGCGCGCCGAATGGACGGCCATCGGCGTGGCCCTGGTCGCGCTCGTGGCGCTGTACGCCGCACTGCGCCATGTGCGCCTGCGCCGCTGACCACCCGCCCGGAGTGCGCCGCCGCGCGGCGTGACTTGCGACACTTCTGGATGCGCCGGCGCGCCGGCACGCTGCGCGCATCATGGATCGGGGAATCTCGCATGAACCTGCGCCTGTTCGCTTCCGCGCTCTTGTTGGGCGCAAGTTTCCACGTCACGGCCAGCGAGCCTGACATGCCGGCCGCCACGGCATCAACGCAGGCCGAGTCACTGCTCGCCAGCGATCGCGCCTTTGCCCTGGCCGCCGCGAAGTCGGCTGCGCCGGACGCACTTGCCGCGCAGTTCGCCGGCGACGTCATCATGCCGGTGCGCGGCAAGGATTTCGCCCGTGGCAAGGCCGCGGCCATCGAGGCGCTCCGGGCCAGCCTGGACACGGCCGCAGCCCGTGTCGAATGGGCGCCCGCGGGGGTCGGCGTATCCGCTGACGGCAGCCAGGGCTTCACCTTCGGCCTGATGATCGAGCACGGCGCCGATGGCAAGCAGACGCCACTCAAGTACCTGGCCTACTGGCGGCACGACGCCGACGGCTGGCGCGTGATCGCCTACAAGCGCGCCCGGCGCGCGCCGGGCCCGGTCGGTGCTGCGCTGCGCACGCCGGTGCTGCCGGGACCGCCCGCATCGCCGGCTGCAGCAGGTGCCGAGGATCATGCAGGCACGCTGGCGCAGGCCGAGCGCGATTTTTCCGATGCCGCGCAGACGATCGGGCTGGCAGCGGCGTTCGCCCGCTTCGGCACGCCGGAGTCGATGAATCTCGGTGGCCCGGACGACGCCGGATTCGTCTACGGCGCGCAGGCGATCGCCCGCCTGGTCGGCCAGGGCGAACCGGAAAAAGGCAGCCGCCTGTCATGGGCCGCCGACGAGCGTGTCGTGGTCGCCGGCAGTGGCGACCTCGGCCTCAGCATCGGTCATATCCGCTTCAACCAGCCGGCCGAGGACGGCAGCGAACGCGCGCCGATTCCGTTCTTCACGATCTGGCGCCGCGCCGCGGCCGGTCAGCCCTGGCGCTATGTCGCGGAGTAGGATTCGCGGCGCATCGCGTAGCGCGACGGCGGCGTGCTAGTCGATGCGACCGGCCTGCCTGAGGTGATCGAGTACGAGCTGGCCGGCCGCTGAGCAGCGATCGCGATCGGCATGGCGCAGCCAGATGATTTCCTCGATTTCCGATGCCGGCGCCAGGTTGCCGTCGAATGCACTTTCGTAGCAGGTAATGCGCACCATGACGCCGATCGGCTTGCCATCGGCCTGGGCGCGGAATTGCCCGGCCGGCGTGATCGAATCGGGGCGCAGCACGATCGACAGCTCTTCGCGAATCTCGCGAATCAGCGCGGCATGATCGCTTTCGCCGGGGTCGCGCTTGCCGCCGGGCAGGTAGATCGCCTGCTTGCCGCGCGATCGCGCACCGAGCAGCCGGCGTTCGCGGACATGGATCCAGGCCAGCTTGTCGATGTCCACGGAAATCGATTCCTCTTTGGCAGGTCCGGGTAGCTGCATGGCGCTGGTCGCGGACGATGGCTGTCGCTTGTCCTTCTAATCGTACCCATCGCGAAAGATCGTGTCGCCAACACCGATGAAGAAGGCGCGATCGACGCGCGTGATGTTGCCCTGGTTGTCGCGCACGCCGAGCCGGACGTGGCGATTCCAGCCCGCGGCCAGCGGCGGTGTCAAAGCGATGGTCCAGATGCCGTCGCCGGCCGCTTGCGCAAGGTCGGCCAGCTCGGCCCCTGGCGCGCGCCCGTTGACGATGAAATCGGCGCTCACGCCGAGGCTTGCCGGATCAATGCCGCTGTCGGCATCGGCCAGGCCGAAGCGGATCTGGCCGAGCGGCGCGGCATTCGCGCCCGCGCGCGGAAGGCTTACGGCAAGCGTCGGCTTGAGGTCATCCATGAACCAGCCATAGCGTGGATCACCGGTATCGATCGGCGCGCCGAGATCGATCCAGCGCACGAACATGAGTTTTTCGTCGGCCGTGAGTGGCGCGACCGGGCTGCCCGGTGGCGGCATCATGGTTCCCGTGTAGTCGAGGTCGGCTGCGTTCGCGTCCGCCCCGGGCGGCAGGGTGGCGGCGTTGCCGGGCACGCTCTCGGTCGGATGATCGGCGTTGTTCCAGCCATCGAGGCGCTGACCGAACAGTTTCCAGACCAGCAGGCTGCGCCGGCTCTGGAACATGCGCACGTAGCGGCTCGCATTGGTCTGGCGCCACGTGCCGTTCGCGATCACCGGCGCGTAGCCGAACTGCGCGGCGGAATCGGCGGCCAGTCGACGATAGTCGCCGGGCAGTCCGTTGACGAGGCTGGTGTCGGCGAGATCCAGATTGCCCGGCGCATTCGATCCCTGATGGCAGCCGACGCAGCGCTGCTGCAACAGCGGTCGGATGTCGCGCAGGAACTCGACGCTGACCTGGCGCGTATTCTCGATGCGCAAGCCGGGCTGGCCACCGGCGTCGAGGGTCAACAACGGCGTCGTCGTGGACAAATCAGGAACGGAATAGTTTGACTGCGCAGCCGCCGTGCTGCCGAACGCAAGCGGTTGCTGGCTGTGCGCGTGGCAGCCGCCGCAGTCGGCGCGCATTTCGCCGGGGCGCACCTGGTGCCAGGTCTGCGCCATGCTCAGGACCATGCCGTTGCGGTCGAGCATCTGGAACGTGAATGGCGTATCGGCGACGATTTTCGCCAGGAAGCTCGTGTCGGGATTGCCTTCGAGATCGAGCACGGGCGCACCGCCGGCTGCGAATTTGCGCAGCGGGATTTCACCGAGCACGCGCAAGCGCTCTTCGGCATGGCTGGTGAACTTGCGCCCGATATTCGGACCGTAGCTGCGATGCGAGTGCGGCTCCATGGCGAGTATGCGCACCGCCCAGATGTCGCTGTTGGCGACCTTGCCGGCATCGCTGCCCTGGCTGAACCAGTTGCTCGATTGTCCGTTCTCGCCGGTGTTGAAGGCATCGAGCCCGTCGAAGTCGTCCGACCACGAGGTGACATGACCCGGAAAACTCTCGCGCTTGTACAGGCTCGAGCTGCCGACCAGGCCGAACGGCGTGCCGGCGGGCAACTGCGCATGCACGCTGCCATCGTTCGGCAGCCAGCCCAGGTCATCGGGTTCGGCAACGCCATGGATGCGGTTGTACGGCACGACGGCGCGCGGCCAGGCTTCGTTCCAGGCCGGATCGTTCTTGATCAGCACGAGTTCCTGCGGCGAATGGATCACGTTGCCGCCCGCCATCATGTACAGGCCGGCGTCGTAGTAGGGCGTCGGCGTCGGCCGGTTCAGGTCATTGGCCGGTCCTGGCGTCCAGACCACGAGCAGGTCGCCATTGGGTGCCGCCGAGGGATGGGTGAACTTGCCGACGCGCTGGCCATTGCTGCCGACCGGTGCGGCTTCGTCGTCGCCATGCGTGAACGGCGCCAGCGAAACGAGGCCACCGCGCGGCGTGAACGGGATCGTGTAGGGATACGGGAAACCCGCGCCGACCGTGCGCTCGATCGGTGGATTGTCATTGCCGAACGCACTGAAAAACGCTGGCTGGCCGGCCGGTGCACGCGCCGGCGTGCGGTAGAGCGTGCCGAAGCCGTTGTTGTTGAGGTTGTAGTAGTCCTCGATGACCAGGTCGCCGCCGGAAAGCTGGGTCATGAAATGGAAGGCCTGGCCCTCGCGGAAGGCGCTGAGCACGGGCTCCCACAGGCGCCCGTCCGGCCAGATCGCCCACACGCCCCACATGCGCGTATCACGCAGGCCCTGGTCTTCATGCGATGAAAACAGCAGGCGGCCATCACGCAGGATGGTCGGGTGCAGCGCGCTGGAAATATTCATCGGCGCGATCTGGGTAACGTTCTGGCCGTCACCATCCATGACGAACAGTTGCAGGGTCGGATTGGTGTAGCCCTTCGGCGGCTCGAAGCCATTGCGGTTGCTGACGAAGGCGATACGCCCGCCCGGCAGCGGACACGGGGCGAGATTGAGGATGCCGTAGCCGAGCCGGTCGAATTGCGCGGGTGGATTGAGCGGATTGGTTTCGTCCCAATGACCCGCACCGGTGTTCGGCGTGAACTCGCCGTGGGTCAGTTGCTCGATCTGTCGCGTGGCCAGGCGGATCCGGTAGATGTCCGCGCCCTGGTAAGGCAGATCACCCCGCTGGGTGTTGAGTGACTGCGGGCGAAGATCCGGAAAGCGCGCGTAATAAACCCACTGCGCGTCGAAGGACACGAACGGATCGGTGATGCCGCCGTTGCCGCCGGCAACCAGCACTTCCTCGCTGCCGTCCGGGTGCAGCAGCATGAGGTCGGCGCCCGGATCGAGTCGCGCCGGATGGAAGACCTCGGGCCAGACCGTATTCTGGTTGTCGCCAAAGCGCACCTGGCGCACGTAGACGATGTCGTAATCGCGAGGCGACTGCGCGAGCGCAACGGAGGCGCCGAGGAACCCGAGTACGACAAGCAGACCGAGGATGCGCATGATCATTGACCCCTGCCGGGTTGACGGCTGCTGGAGCGCGAGCGGCGCACTGTGAAGCCTGGCGGTTGCTCTGCCGCAAGCGCGGTTTCGCCACGGGCAGGCCCGCAGCGGATGGCATGGCTCGCGCGCTGAGGATTCTGCACGCGGGGCATACGCACCGTACCCGACTTGCACTGCAACTGCCCGCGACATCTGCACGAACCGCCAGTGTCCGCAGCCTGCAGCGGCAGCGGCGTGACCACGCGCACAGTTCCGGCCGACAACCGGTATTCGCCCGCACGCATTCACTTGCCGGTATTGCGCCCGGTTGCGTTGCACGCACGGAGCCTGCCTGCGCGGCGCGCAGTGTGGGATAGTGCAGGGCAACTTCCATCTACACGATTCAGCCGCCGGTTGCGGGCTGAGGCACCAAGGCAGGACCGTCAGTTCGGCATGCGAGCGGAATTCTTCACCCTTTTGCTGGGCCTCGCGCTTGCCCTGGCGGCGAGCGCCGACGACGCCATTGCTCCTGCGCCCGGTGGCGCGGACGAAGCTGCGCCTTCGTTCACGGTGTACGCCTCGCGCGAAGGCCTGTCCGATGAAATCTGGAGCACGATCGGGTTGGATTCGCGCGGCTTCGTCTGGGCCGGTTCGGCTTCGGCGCTTGCGCGATTCGATGGTTACCACTGGACGCCCTGGCCGTTTCCCGCAGCGCGCAGCCTGGTGCGCGACATGCAATCGGACTCCGAAGGCAAGCTCTGGGCGATCTTCGAGCGCGAGGGACTCGCCCGCTACGACGGCCGGAACTGGTCCCTGTACCCGTCCGCGAGCAGGTTCCACCAGCGCTTCTCCGACACCCGGCGCGGCGACGGAACGCCCGAGTTCTGGGTCAGCCTCGACGATGGATTGTGGCGCCTGGAAAAGGGCGACTGGCTGGCGGACGCCGGAAATGCGACGGTACAGGTCGGTCCGGTGATCGGCATCGAGCAGACGGAAACCCTGTTCGGCGAGCCGCGCCAATGGCTGGCGACGGCCACCGATGGCCTCTGGTACCGGGAACTGGGAGATCCGCGCACGCCAGTTGCCTGGAAGCGTTTCGAGGATCCCCGCTTCAGCGCCTGGCATGCCACCGACCTGCGCCGGACGCACAATGATGGCCGCGAGGAGCTGTGGCTCCTCAGCTATGGCGACGGCGTGGCCCGCATCCGCAACGATGGCATCCGGATCTGGCGCGCAGCGACGGGCGAGTTGCCGACGGAAGCGATCTATTCGGCGGTGGCCACCTACTCACCGGCTGGCAGGCAGTCGCTCTGGCTGGCCTCGCGGGCCGGCCTGCTGCGCATCGTGGAAGACAAGGTCACGGTGTTCGACCGACGCCACGGCCTGCCTTCGGATGCGGTACGCGGCATCAAGCTGCAACGCAGCCTGGATGGCACCGACCTGCTCTGGCTGGCCACCGAGGGCGGCATCGCGCGCGCCTCGCTGGCCGCCAGCCAGTGGCAGACCGTGACCCTGATGGGGGCACGCGAGAACGGCATTTTCGCGGTGCTGCCGGAATCCGACGGCAAGGGCGGCCAGCGCGTCTGGGTCGGCACCAGCAAGGAAGGACTCGGCCTGTTGCAATCGGGCGAATGGACCACCTTCTCGCAAGCCAATGGCAAGCTGCCCGTCGATGGTGTTCGCCAGATCTGGAACCTGCCTGCCGCGGATGGCAGTCGCCTGCGGCTGGCGAGCCTGAATGGCGGTCAATTGCTGCGCATCGACGATGCACTCGCCTTCACATCAATGCCCGTACCGTGGCCCTTGCGCCCGGAAGAGGCGGCCACCTATGCGCTGGCCAGGTCGGTTGCGGATCGCCACGAGCTCTGGTTCGCGACCCTGCGCAGCGGCATCCATCGGCTGCGCGATGGACAGTGGACGCAATACCCCAACCCCGTTGCCGGCCAGTTCGGCCCGGTGCTCGGCCTCGCCGGGCAAGTCGATGCGAATGGGCGTTCCTGGCTCTGGGCGGCGAGCAGCCAGGGCCTGGCGCGCTTCGACGGCGAGCAATGGCAACTGCTGCCATCCGGCAACGGCGTGCCGGAAGACGGCTTCCGCAGCGTCAGCGTCATCCGCAACGAATCCCGGACAATCCTGTGGGCGAGCAGCAACCGCACCGGCGTCGTGCGCCTTGATGTCGACGATCCGCTGAATCCGCAGGCGCTGATCGACGACAAGGTGCCGGCGCCGCCCGATCCGACCGTCTACAGCATCCTGCCCGACAGCCAGGGTCGCATCTATGTCTGCACCAACAATGGCGTCCAGCAACTGACGCCCATGGGCGATGGCCGCTACGCCGAGCGTGTCTTCCTGCGCCGCGACGGCCTGGTCCACGACGAATGCAATACCAATGCGCAGGCCGTCGACGCCGCCGATCGCTACTGGGTCGGCACGCTGGGCGGGCTCAGCGTTTACGACCCGGCGATCCGCGCGGCCTCGCGCGATACCCGGCCGAAACCGCTGCGCTTCACCACCTGGGTGGCCGACGGCGCGGCGCTGGATACGGAAGGCCCCGGCGTGCAAAGCCTGCCGGCCGGAACCCGCGAGCTGCACATCGAGTACACGGTGCTTGCAGGCCTGCGCGAACAGGAATCCACCTATCGCAGCCAGCTGGTCGGCTTCGACCCTGAAGCCAGCGCCTGGACCAGCGAACACATGCGCCGCTTCACCGGCCTGCCGCCCGGAACGTATGAGCTTAAGGTCGAAGCGCGCGACTTCGCCGGGACGGCGAGCACACCGGCCACGCTGCGCTTCGCGATCGAATCCTCGTGGTGGGAGCGGCCGCTCGTGCGCGCCTTTTTCGTCGTCCTGCTGATGGCCCTGGTCGTCGGCATGTTCATGATCTACAACCGCGGCCTGCGTGCGCGCCAGCGCAGCCTGAAGCGCGAAGTCGCCCGACGCACGCTGGAAATCCGCGCCGCCAACCAGCGCCTGACCGAGTTGTCCTACCAGGATCCGCTGACCGGACTTGCCAACCGGCGCCGCCTGATGGAAGCGCTCGATGCCGCCATCGAACGCGCCGTGGCGCGCGCGCTGCCGATCGGCCTGATCGTGATCGACGTCGACCACTTCAAGAGCTACAACGACCAGCACGGCCACCTGGCCGGCGACGTGGCCCTGCGCGCCGTCGCCCAGGCGCTGGAGAGCGCCACCCGTGAACAGGACCTGGTCGCGCGCTTCGGCGGCGAGGAATTCGCCTGCCTGATGATCGATGCCGACATCGAGGTCGTCGCCCGTTGCGCCGAGCGCATGCGTGCCCTGGTCGAGGCGCTGCCACCGCGGACGCTGGGCAACCGCTCGCAGACCCTCACCATCAGCGCCGGCGTCATGAGCCGGATACCGGCGCCCGGCGATCACGCGGCCGACCTGCTGCGCGATACCGACATGGCGCTGTATCGGGCCAAGCACGAGGGCCGCAATTGCGTGCGCAGGGCAGGCGACGCCAGCTCAGCCGCAGCGCCTGGCTGATCGTCCGTCCGCGCTCAGGCAGCGTCGGTCTTGCGCGTTTCGGGCGTGTCCAGCTGCAGCAACTCGTCCAGCGGCATCGCCTTGTGGAACAGCCAGCCCTGGGCGAACTGCACGCCGTGTCTGCGCAGGAACTCGGCCTGCACTTCGGTTTCGACGCCCTCGCCGATGATCTTCATGCCCATCGATCCGCCCAGGTTGATGATGTGCAGGGCGACCTGGCTGGTGACCGAATCGGTGCCCGCGGTCTCGATGAAGACCTTGTCGATCTTCAGGTAGTCGGTCTTCAGTGTCGTCAGGTGCGAAAGGCTGGAGAATCCCGTGCCGAAATCGTCGATCGCCACGCGGATTCCGAGGGCGCGGATCTCCTTGACGATGTGCTTGGCGATGCGGGCATCGACGAAGGAGTGCTCGGTGGCCTCGACGATGATGTTGGCCGGACTGATTCCCGGCGTCTGCACGAGCCTGTGCAGCGAGCCGACGATGGCTTCGGCGTGGAGATCCGCGGCGGACAGGTTGACGCTGACGTAGTAGTCGGGGTGCCGGGCGAGCAGCCGGGGCACATCCTGCGCGAGGCGCTCGAGAACATACTCGGTCAGCTGGCGGATCATCCCGCTTGCTTCGGCGACCGGAATGAAGAGGTCGGGTCCCATGCCAAGCCCTTCGCGGGTTGGCCAGCGCAGCAGCGCTTCGACGCCGACGATGGTGTCGTTGGCCAGGTCGACGATGGGCTGGTAGTGGAGGACGAAATCGCGGCGCCTGAGCGCCGCGCGCAGCTCGGTCGGCAACGAGGTCCGCTGGCGCGCGAGCTTCAAGATGCCCATGGTCGACGCGCCGCCAAGCACAATGGCCAGCGGCACGAGCACGATCGCGAACGAATAGAGCCGCGAGCGCAGATAGGACGCGGGCACCGCGACGTAGGCGAGCATGTCGTACCTTTCCGATTTCTGCTCGGCGATCAGGAAGTCGCCATCGAATACGGCGCCCCCATTCTGTGCCACCAGCTCGCTCATCCATTTCTGGTCGAATGAACCGCGCCGGCTCATTGTTTGCCTGCCGTCATGGCCGAGGACGCCGAGCGAGACATCGCCGCGTTCGACGTAGACGTCGACCAGCGACTCCGGATGGATCGCCGCGGCACAGTTTCCGCGGCTCAGCATCAGGAAGCGCTTGCCGTTGCCGATGCCGAGATCGACCGACGTGCGGATGCTCGCGCCGCGCGTGCCGACATAGGCGACCGGTCCCAATGGAATGCCCGCGCCATGCCGGCCGAGCGATGAGCACAGCAGCCGGCCGTCCTCCACGTACCCGACTGTCTGCAGGTAGCTGGATGACATGCCGATGTCACGCATCAGTGCGATGCGTGCATCGGAGCAGGGGTCGGCATCGACGAATTCACTGAGCCTGCGATTGGCTGCCGCGGCCTGGTCGCCGGCCGCTTCGGCCCGGCGCAGTACTTCGCCGGCCATGACACGGGCAAGACGAGTCTCGTCTTCCATGCTCTGGCGTTGGGCGAGATAGAGCGCAGCCAGCACCGGCACGGCGATGCCGAGGACACCAACGATCAACACCACGCGTCTTGTAGGCTTGCTGAACATTCTCCGTCGGCGGTTGTCTGGGGGAACCCCGCTTGCCATGCAGCGGGTCGTCCATCATGCACGCAAGTGCAAAGGTATGCACCCTGTCGCGGCCATGCTTCGGGATGCCGTGTCCGGCGATCAGGCTTCATCGCCACAGCACTGGCGCGACGCAGGATGCGCGACAACCGGCGCCTGCGCCGCCTCCGGGCTGCGCGCACGGTCGCATTCGGCCCGTTCGTCAGGCAGCGCGCTGTTTTCGTTTTGTTGCAATCTGGATCAAGGATTGTTCAGGTTTGCGGCCAGGCCATCGAATCCGTCGGCAAAGATCAGTGGCTGCACCTTGAAGCCTTCCTGCAGCGCCCATCCGGTATTGCCCGATGGATCAGCGCGATAGGCGCCGACATCGCGCTGCGGGGTGCGTTGCACGCCATTGAAGTCGTCGACGGCCAGGCTTGCCGCATCGGCGCTGCCCACGAGCAGGCCCGTGCGTGGCACGAGATCCATCGGCGGCCTTCCGGAATAATTCGCCGACGCAAAATCGGCGGCGATGTTGCCGCTGCCATTGAATCCGGTACTGACGCCGCTCAGGGTGCCGCTGCCGAAGTTCGCCAGCATGCTGACCTGGGCGGTCGTGCCGTCGGCGTAGACGGCGCGGCCGCCCGGCGCGTACAACGCATTGTTGGCCACCAGCACGCTGCCGCTGACGTCGTTGATGTGCAGCGCATCGCCAGTCGCCTTGAGCACGGTGTTGTTGACGATGACCAGATTGCCCACTGCACCGCCCTGCGAGGCATGGATGCCGATGCCGTGGGCAACGGCGCCGAGCACGATGTTGTTGCGCAACGTTGCATCGGCGGTGACCTGGATGCCGTTGTCGCCGCTGGCCCAGACCACGTTGCGTTCGATCAGGTTTGGCGCGCCGTTGCCATTGGTGTGGTAAAGCGTGATGCCGGGATAGGCCGTATCGTGGATCACGTTGTCGCGCACGATGTTGGCGTAGCTGCCGGCCTTGATCTCGATGCCATCGCCCTGGGTTACGCCCGGATCGTTCAGGTGATGGATGTAATTGTTGGCGATCAGCGAATCGTGGATGCGGCAGGCGTCGTTGTTGCATCCCAGATACAGGCCCTCGGCCGTTCCGCCAGCGTGATCGATCTCGTTGTGCACGATGCTCAGCCGCGCGTAGACGCTGCCGGTGTCGTTGGCGCTGATCGCGTTGGCCGCGGTGTGGTGGACATGGCAATTGCGGATCGTGATATCGGACGAAGCGGTCAGGCGGATGCCGCGCGAGCCACCGCTGAACTCGATGCCGTCGAAGACGAGGAAGGCCGAGTTAGCGATGTTGACGATGTTCTGCCCTGCGTTGACATAGGTGATGTGCGGCTGTTCGCCGCTTGCCGCGCGGATCGTGATCGGCTGCTGCGCCGTGCCGACCAGGGTGAGGATGAACAGGCTCGACAGCGGATACGTGCCGCCGTGCAGGATCAGGGTGTCGCCGGCGACCAGGTTCTGCATCGCGCTGCGATAGTTGTCGGCCGGCGTGATCTCGATGGTCGCCGCCCCTGCAAGCCCCGGTCCGGCGAGCAGGCAGGCCACGAGCAGGACGATTCGATGGATTGAGGCAATCATGGCGGGTTCCTCTTGTGCCTTGCGGCGGCGTCGACGCACGCCCGTGCCCGGTATTCTCAGGCAGCCGTCTGCGCAGTTCCGTGCGCCGGTTCGGCATCCGCGCTTGCAACCGGTCGCAGCAGGAAGGCCAGCGCGTCGGCGCACGAGCGATCTATCTTCAGCGAAAGCAGGTCGTCGGCGCGCGTGCGGCCGAGATTCACGGCGGCGATCGGCTTGCCGAGCTGCGCGGCGATGCGCGCGAAGCGGAAACCCGAATAGACCATCAGCGAGGATCCGACCACGAGCAGCGCATCCGCCCGCGCAAGGTGCTCGAGCGCACTCTCGACGCGCTCGCGCGGCACGTTCTCGCCGAAGAACACGACATCGGGCTTGAGCAAGCCACCGCAGCGCCCACATTCCGGCACGTCGAATGCGGAGAAATCGGCGGCCGCGAGATCGGCATCGCCATCCGGCGCCGGGCGCGACGCGACGTCGATCCAGCCCGGATTGCGCGCCAGCAAGTCCTCCTGCAGCTTGTCGCGATCACTGCGCTCGCCGCAGGCCAGGCAACACACGATGTCCATGCGCCCGTGCAGGTCGATCACGTTGCGGCTGCCGGCGCGCTGGTGCAGGCGATCGACGTTCTGGGTCAGCAACACCTGCTGGCGACCAAGTGTCTCCAGCATGGCCAGGGCGCGGTGCACGGCATTCGGTTGCGCATGGCCGAAGCGGCGCCAGCCGAGCAGGCTGCGTGCCCAGTAGCGTTGGCGCGTCGCCGCGTCGGCGAGGAATGCCTGCAGCGTTACCGGCGGCGAACGCTTCCAGCCGCCATCGGCATCGCGGTAATCGGGGATGCCCGAATCGGTGCTGCAACCGGCACCGGTCAGGACGAACAGGCGCTCGTGGCGGTCGACGAAATCCTGGAGGGCCGGTGCCTGCATCGGCCAAGCATAGCCCGTGTGCGCGCCATGCGCCGCTCAGAACGCTTCGTCGAAGCCGACCTCGCCCTGTACGCCGATCTGGTAGGCCGAGACGCGGCGCTCGAAGAAGTTGGTCACTTCCTGAACATCCTGCAGCTGCATGAAGTCGAACGGATTGCTTGCGCCGTAGTGGCGCGGCATGCCGAGCTGGGCGAAGCGCTGGTCGGCGCAGTACTCGAGGTACTGGCGCATCTCCTTTGGCGAGATCCCGGCCACGCCGCCGCCGAGCACATCCTCGGCGAACGCCGTTTCGCACTGGATCGCCTCTTCGAGCATGTCGACGACCTCGGCCTGCATGCCGGCATCGAACAGCTCGGGCTCTTCCTCGCGCACCGTGCGGATCGCCTCGAAGGCGAATGCCATGTGGCAGCTTTCGTCGCGGAACACCCAGTTGGTTCCCGAGGCAAGGCCGTGCAGCAGGCCGCGCGAGCGCAGGAAGTAGACATAGGCGAACGCGGCGAAGAAGAACAGGCCCTCGATGCAGGCGGCGAAGCAGATCAGGTTGAGCAGGAACTGGCGGCGCTGCGCGCGCGTCTCGAGGCGCGGGATCTGCTGGATCGAATCGATCCACTTGAAGCAGAAGGCGGCCTTGCGCCGGATCGAGGGGATGTTCTCGATCGCCGCGAACGCCTTGTTGCGCTCGTCCGGATCAGGCAGGTAGGTGTCGAGCAGGGTCAGGTAGAACTGCACGTGCAGCGCTTCCTCGTAGAGCTGGCGCGACAGGTACATGCGCGCTTCGGGCGCGTTGATGTGCGTGTAGAGATTGAGCACGAGGTTGTTCGAGACGATCGAGTCGCCGGTCGCGAAGAAGGCGATCAGGCGGTGCACGAGATGACGCTCGGCCGGCGACATCTTCGCCTTGAGGTCGTTGACGTCCGGCGCGAAATCGACTTCCTCGACCGTCCAGGTGTTGCGGATCGCCGCGCGGTACATCTCGTAGAACGCCGGATAGCGCATCGGCCGCAAGGTCAGCTCGAAGCCGGGGTCGAGGAGATGCTGCTTGTTGAAGGGGGGCTGTGCGGACATGTTCCTGGTTCTCGAGATTGTTTGGGTATCCGGTTTTCCGGAAAAAGCTGGATCCCGGCTTTCGCCGGGATGACGTTCAAGTGGATTCGGGCTGGCGGGCCATATGTGTGTTTGCCGAATAATCGAATATTGCTTGTCGTCGTCCCGGCGCAGGCCGGGACCCAGTGTCTTGGCATCTTCGCCAGTATTCCTGAGTCGCTGGGTCCCGGCCTGCGCCGGGACGACGGCCTGTTGTATGTTGGTTTGGTAAGTCGATGGAGCGTATTGCATGGAAGCTCGCCAGCCTTGCGTCTACATCCTCGCCAGTCGTCGCAACGGCACGCTGTATGTCGGCGTGACCTCCGATCTGCCGGCGCGCGTCTGGCGGCATCGCAACGATGCCGTCGAAGGCTTCACGAGTCGTTACCGCGTGCATGATCTGGTCTGGTTCGAGGTCCATGAAACGATGGAATCGGCGATAGGGCGGGAGAAGGCGATCAAGGAGTGGAGGCGGGCTTGGAAAATCAGACTGATCGAAGAGATGAATCCGTACTGGCGCGATTTGTTTCCTGAAATAGTCTGATCTGGAGTCGCTGGGTCCCGGCCTGCGCCGGGACGACGAGTCCTGAGATTCCGCAGTCATTCGCACCGGAAAACTTCAATCGCGTCGTCCCGGCGCAGGCCGGGACCCAGTGCCTCAGCGCAATGAACAACCTACTGGCAAGCCTCGCAATACTCCGGATTCTCCAGCGAGCAGACCACGGCGCTGCTGGCTTCTCCGGGCGCAGGCGCCGCAGGCGCCGGCGCCTGCGTGGCGCCCGCGCCGATCGTCGTCTTGGCGATGCGCGTGGCCGGTCGCGAGCGCAGGTAGTAGGTGGTCTTGATGCCGGCTTTCCACGCGTACATGTACATCGACGAGAGGCGGCCGATGTTCGGGTTTTCCTGGAACAGGTTGAGCGACTGGCTCTGGTCGATGTAGGCGCCGCGTGCGGCGGCATGATCGATCAGCGCCTTCTGTGGCAGTTCCCAGACCGTGCGGTAGATCTCGCGCAGGCGTGCGGGAATCGCCTCGATGCCCTGGATCGAACCTTCGGCGAGCTTGATCGCATCGCGCACGCCTTCCGTCCACAGCCCGAGCGTCTTCAGTTCCTCGACCAGGTAGCGGTTGATGACGAGGAAATCGCCGGACAGGGTTTCGCGCTTGAACAGGTTCGATACCTGCGGCTCGATGCATTCGTAGCAACCGGCGATCGAGGCGATCGTCGCGGTCGGCGCGATCGCGATCAGCAGCGAGTTGCGCAGGCCCGATTTCATGACGCGCTCGCGCAGCGCATTCCAGCGTTCCGGTGCGATGGACTGTTTCGCTTGCGGCCAGTGGTCGAACTGCAACCCGCCGCTGGCGGCACGGGTCTCGGCGAAACCCGGGTGTGCGCCGAGCGCGTCGGCGAGATCGCAGGACTGGTCCAGGGCATGGAAATAGATGTGCTCGGCGATCCGTGCCGAGAGCGCCTCGGCTTCCTTGGAATCGAAGGCCAGGCGCAGCTGGAAGAATACGTCCTGCAGGCCCATCACGCCGAGACCGACCGGGCGCCATTTGCGGTTCGCCGTTGCGGCGGTGGCGATCGGGTAGAAGTTGAGGTCGATGACGCGGTCGAGCTGGCGCACGGCGATGGCCACCGTGTCGGCGAGCTTGTCGAAATCAAAGGCACCTTCGCTGACATGACGTGACAGGTTGATCGAGCCGAGGTTGCACACGGCCGTCTCGCGCTCCGAGGTGACTTCGAGGATCTCGGTGCACAGGTTGGACAAGTGCACGACGTTCTCCGCGCGCGCGGTCTGGTTCGAGGTCGCATTGCAGCGGTCCTTGAAGGTCATCCAGCCATTGCCGGTCTGCGCCAGCGTGCGCAGCATGCGCGAATAGAGTTCGCGCGCCTTGATCGTGCCGGCGGCGAGGCCGTCGGCCTCGGCCTGGGCGTAGGCACGTTCGAAGGCTTCGCCCCACAGATCGACCAGTTGCGGCACGCGCTTCGGATCGAACAGCGACCAGTCGCCGTCGGCCTCGACGCGACGCATGAATTCGTCGGGAATCCAGTTGGCCAGGTTGAGGTTGTGCGTGCGCCGCGAGTCGTCGCCGGTGTTGTCGCGCAGTTCGAGGAATTCCTCGATGTCGGCATGCCAGGTTTCCAGGTAGACGGCGGCCGCGCCCTTCCGCTTGCCGCCCTGGTTGACCGCGGCGACCGAGGCATCGAGCGTCTTCAGCCATGGCACGAGTCCGTTCGAGTGCCCGTTCGTGCCCTTGATCAGCGAGCCGCGCGAACGCACGCGCGAATACGACAGGCCGATGCCGCCGGCGAACTTGCTGAGCTTGGCGACGTCGGCGTACTTGTCGTAGATGCTCTCCAGCGAGTCGAGCGGCGAGTCGAGCAGGAAGCACGAGGACAGTTGCTCGTGGGTGGTGCCCGAGTTGAACAGCGATGGCGAGCTCGGGATGTACTCGAGCGAGGACAGCAGGCGGTACAGCTCCAGGGTTTCGCCCAGCGCGTTGCCGCCGAGTGCGCAGGCCACGCGCATGAAGAAGTACTGCGGCGTCTCGATCACCTTGCGTTGTTCCGGATGGCGCAGCAGGTAGCGGTCGTAGACGGTACGCAGGCCGAAATACTCGAAGCGGCGCGACGCAGCGGCATCGATGGCATCGTTGAGCTTGCGTGCATTGAGGGCGACGAAATCACGCAGGCGCTCGTTGACGATGCCGACTTCGGCGCCGCGCGCGACGGATTGCGAGAACGACTGGATTTCCTGGCCGGAAACTTCCTTGTCGATGTACGAGGAGAGCAGGCGCGCGGCGAGGAAACCGTATTCGGGCTCTTCGGAAGTGAGCGCCGCAGCGGTGCGGATCGAAAGCTCGTCGAGCTCGCGCGTGGTCGCGCCGTCGAAGATGCCGCCGATCGTCTTCAGCGCGACCCGCATCGGATCGACCGCATGCAGGCCCTCGGCGCTGCGCGTGACGGCGCGCACGATCTTGCCGAGGTCGACGCTTTCGCTGCTGCCGTTGCGCTTGGTCACGCGCATCTGGGTCGGGCTGTGCGGCGCGGTCAGCGCGAACGCCTGGTCCGCTGCCGACGCGGGAATGGATGATCGAGCCGTCGCGGCGGCGACGGGTGCACTGGAATTCATGATGGTTTCACTGCTGGTGGTTGAATCGGATTCCGCGGCGCCGATGGCGCGGGGATCGAGTGGCGGCATGGTGTTCTCCCGGTCGTACCGATGACCTGCTCCCGAGCGCAGGGCTGTTCGGAACCGATCCACGGGATTCGCCACGGGCACGAACACGGATGCATTCGTCCTGCGACGCGTTCCCCCGCGGAAACGGCCACCTGCACCGGGTGCCCGACGATCCGCCGCCCGCGTCTCAGCAGACGCGACCGGCGGGCCAGGGCCCGGCGTGCCGGCAGGTTTTCGGGCTTGCGGACGCGGATCGTTCGATCCACCTAGTCCCCGTGGCTTCCCGGAACGCGAGTTCCAGTGCCTGGTACGGGTTTCGTTTCCGCTTACCGCTGCGGGGCAGCTCCGGATTCGCACCGGATTCCCTTTTAACCCGGCCTCACCCTGCTGGACGCAGGGGGAAGCGGGCACCGACGGGACACAAGCTATTGTGATTGCCCGGTCGAGTCAACGGATTATTTTGTGTTTTGGGGCTTGCGTATCGGGAAAAGCGCGGCCTGCCGCGGCAACGCGGCTCGTCACGCTTTCAGGCGAATTCAGGCGCGCTTGCGATCCGGCTCGCCCGCTTCCGTCTGGTCCGTGGCCAGCGCGTCCTCGGCGTCCATCGCGGCAAGATAGACGTCGACCGTGGTCGGTCCGCCGCCGAACAGGCTGATCGCCGTGCGTGCGACCTGGCGCGTGTCATACCAGGCATAGGCACCGACGCCGACTGCGCCGATTACCGGCAGCCAGCGCGAAACGCCGCCACCGACCAGGCGCCGGGTCACGCGCATGCCGATCGCCTTCGCCACGCGCTCGATGATGCGCGCGGGCACGTCCTGGGCGATCAGCCGTCCACCGATCTGCACGACGAGATCGCGCACGGCCTGGGCGGCGGCGTGGCGGAACAGGCAGTACATCATCTGCTCGCGGCTCAGCCGCGCGCTGACGCCGAACACGCCGGAAAGGTCGGCCACCAGCTGCGCCTGGATGCGCCAGATCGCGACCAGCTCCGGGACGATGGTCAGCCAGCCGAGCGGGCCCGGCGGCAAGGCGAGCGTGCCGGCGGCGAGGGCAGCCTTGTTCGCGGCGGCACTGGTCAGTGCACGGACGCGTGCATTGGCGTTGTCAGCACGTTTCTCCGCGGTTTGCGGGACGTGCCCGATGAGGTCGAGCAGGTGCCGGCTGATCCGGCTGGCCAGGTCGGACTCCGACTCGGGCGCATTGCGCACGGCCGGGATGTATTCGGATTTCTTCTTCATGATCTGGGACATGGGGTCGGTTGGCGCTGCGAGCGACGACGCTTTTGGCATGCAAGCATGACGCCAGCACAGCAGGGACAGGCCGCCGAGCTTAAGGGCCGCGTCCTGAAGCGCGCCAGTCCGGGCCGGCGCATCCGCTTCAGCGGGTCAGGAATTTTGTAAGGAAATCAGCCAGCTTGCCGTAGGGCGGGCGCATCAGCGCCATCGACGACCAGCGCGACTGGTACATCACCGGCATCTGCTTGGAGAACGTGAGGAAGCCGGCGTGGCCGTGATAGTGGCCCATGCCCGAAGGGCCGACCCCGCCGAACGGCAGGTTGCCCTGGGCGATGTGCAGCACGCAGTCGTTGACGGTGACGCCGCCGGCCAGCGTGGCGGCGAGTACGCCGCGCGTGCGCGTGCGATCGCGGTCGAAATGATAGAAGGCCAGCGGCCGCGGCCGCGCATTGACGAATGCGATCGCTTCCTCGATGCGGTCGTAGCCGATGACCGGGAGCACCGGCCCGAAGATTTCCTCCTGCATGACATTCAGGTGCGCTGGAGGATCAACAATGACAGTGGGCGCGAAAATTCGCCGCTCCGGGTCGTGCGCCGCAGCATCCGGAAAGGCCCGGACATCGACACCGGCGGCGCGCGCCTGCTCGACCAGTGCCTGCAGGCGCTGGTAGTGGCTGTCATTGACGATGCTCGAATAGTCCGGCGACTCGCGTAGCCCCGGATAGTGGCGCGCAACGTAGGCGCCGAGTGCGTCGACAAAGGGAGCCATCCGGGCCCTCGGCAGCAGGACATAGTCCGGCGCGATGCAGGTTTGCCCGGCATTGAGGAACTTGCCGGCGGCGATGCGTGCGGCTGCGGTTTCGATCGGGTAGTCCGGGGCGATGATGGCCGGCGATTTCCCGCCCAGCTCGAGGGTCACCGGGGTCAGGTTCGGCGCGGCGGCCGCCATGACCTTGCGACCGACCGCGGTGGATCCGGTGAAGAACAGGTGATCGAACGGCAGGCTGGCGAAATCGGCGGCGACGCCGGCATCGCCGATGACCGTGGCGACGCGCTCCTCGGGGAACACTTCGGCAAGCAGGTCGCGCAGCAGCGCCGAGGTGCGCGGCGTGTGCTCGGAGGGCTTGAGCATGACGTGGTTGCCCGCGGCAATCGCCGATACCAGCGGTATCAGGGCCAGGTTGACCGGATAGTTCCACGGCGAGATGACGCCGACCACGCCGAGTGGCCGGTACTGGACCTCGGTGCGCGCCGGCCAGAACAGCCAGTCGGCCAGGCGGTGGCGCGACCGCGTCCAGCGCGTCAGGTGCCTGCGCATGCCGTCGATTTCGTGAAGCACCGTCATGCCGTCGGTGAGCAGGCTCTCGTGCGCCGAACGGCGGCCGAAATCGGCACTCATCGCGGCACTCAGCTCGGCGAAGCGCCGGCGCAGGACTTCGCGCAGGGCGCCAAGGTCGCGCAGGCGCTGGGCCGGCGTCGGCACGTTCGCCCGCCAGGCGGCACGTTGGCGCTCGAGCAGGGCATTCAGTTCTTTCGCATCAGGGGTCTGCATGGAACCAGTCTAACTCCCCTTGGCCGACGCCCGGCACCTCGACCCCCTGCGCCGTGCGCGCAGGGGGGGGCGAAGTCCTGCGAAAGGCAGGCTGCGTGTTAGATTCCGGTTTTCATCGTGGCGAAATTGATCGATGGGTATTCGCGTTTTCAGCGGCATCAGTCCACGTCTCGGCGCCAACGCCTATGTCGACCCCGATGCCGTGGTCATCGGCGATGTCGAACTCGGCGAGGACGCCTCGATCTGGCCATGCGCGGTGGTGCGCGGCGATGTGCACCACATCCGCATCGGCGCGCGCAGCAATGTCCAGGATGGCGCCGTGCTGCATGTGACCCACGATGGTCCCTACACGCCCGGCGGGTTCCCGTTGCTGATCGGCGCCGACGTCACCATCGGCCATGGCGCCATTGTCCATGCCTGCACGGTCGGGGATGCCTGCCTGATCGGCATGCATGCGACCCTGCTCGACGGCGTGCGCGTCGGCAGGCACAGCATGATCGGTGCCGGCGCCATGCTCAGCCCGGGCAAGCAGGTCGGCGAAGGCGAACTCTGGCTTGGCCATCCGGCGCGTTGCGTGCGCAAGCTCAGCGACACCGAAATCGAAAAGCTCTACTACTCGGCGAAGCAATACGTGCAGCTGAAGAACCGATACCTCGGCGCGGTCGGAAGCTGAGGCGTCATGACCCCGCAAGCGCACGGATCCGGCGCGCGCCTGGAGTTTCTCGCGGCGACGACGGCGCTGGTTTTCGCTGCAGTCTGCTGGCTGGTCTTCGATCGGGTTTTCGACACCGGCGAGCGCGCTGCGCTGCCTGCCCTGACCCGGCAATTCCTCGCCATCCAGGGTTGGTGGCTCGGCGCGGGCCTGCTCGGCGGCGGCCTCGCCGTGGTCGCGCGCATCGGCAACGTGGGTGCGCACTGGCAGCGGGCCAGCCGACTCTACGCACTGGCCCTGTCGGCATTCAGCACGATCAACATCGGCTGGGGCATCGTCGCGATGTATCTGCTGACCCTGCCACCCGCCGACCTCTGACCGCGCGACTCAGGCCGGCGCCGTCTGCCACTCGAGCTCGCCGAGATAGCGCAGGGCTGCCGCGGCGTCGGCACCGCACATCGCCGGCTCGGGACGCAGCTGGCGACAGACCAGCGGACGCTCGGGCCGGCCGAACAGGGCGCAGGCGTTTGCGGAGGTGAGTTGGACGCAGCGCACGCCGGCCGGCTTGCCCTGCGGCATGCCGGGAATCGGCGAGGAAATCGAAGGCGCGATGCAGCACGCACCGCAGCCGGTCCGGCAGGAGAACACGCTCAATCCTCGGCGTCGCCCGGCAGGTAGGCGCGCAGTTCGGCATAGATCGCATCGGTATCCGGACGCTTGCCGTGCCAGAGTTCGAACGATTCGGCGGCCTGCTCGACGAGCATGCCGAGACCGTCGATGGCATGACCCGCGCCCGCGCTGCGTGCCCAGGCGAGGAAGCCAAACGAGGCCTTGCCGTAGGAAAGGTCGTAGCAGATCGCGCGCGAGGCGAGCAGCGATGACGGCAGCGCCAGCGACATGTTGCTGTGCCCGGCCGAGGTCGCATTGATGACGAGGTCGAATCCGCCCCAGTGTCCGAGATCGTTCCAGTAGCGCGTGTGCACGCGCTCGGGCTGGCCGATCGCGTCGGCCAGCGCGTCGGCTCGCTCCGCCGTACGGTTGGCAATGGTCAATTCGTCGATGCCGGCATCGAGAAGGGAAAAGGCGACCGCGCGGGCGGCGCCGCCGGCACCGAGCAGGAGGGTGCGGCGACCGCGCACATAGAGGCGCTGGCGTCCGGTGATGTCGCGGATCAGGCCGGCGCCATCGGTGCTTTCGCCGTGCCAGCCTTCGCCACGGCGGATCAGCGTGTTGACGCTGTCGGCCTGGCGCGCGTTCTCGCTGACCGACAGGCACAGGCGCGCGGCATGCTGCTTGAGGGGCAGGGTGACGTTGGCACCGAGTCCGCCGCTGTCGGCGAAGGCCGCCAGGGCGCCGATGAATTCCTCGGCCGATGCTTCGATCGCCCGATAGTCATGCGCGATCGACAACTGTCGCGCGAACGCGGCTTGGATGCGCGGCGACAGCGAATGGGCGATCGGCTTGCCGAACACCGCGTAGCGCCCGGGTCCCTTGTTCGAACTGGCTATCGTGCTGGATTCTTCTTCGATCAACTGCATGTCCGGGCTCCGAAAGTGTCGATCAAACTGGGTTGTTGCCGTCCAATCCTCGCATGCCGTCGCGTTCTACGGGCGAGAGGCCATGCATGCAGGGCGGCGAGGCATCGCCCCTTGCCAGCAGACCACCGGCGGCGCAATCGACCACGACGGCGGGCTTCGGCGCCTTTCTAGTCTGCACGCAACCAGCGCGCGGCTTCAATGGCATAGTAGGTCAGGATCGCATCGGCGCCCGCGCGCTTCATCGCCACCAGCGCCTCGAGAACGACCGCGCGCTCGTCAAGCCAGCCATTCTGCGCCGCCGCCTTGAGCATCGCGTACTCGCCGCTGACCTGGTAGACGAAGGTCGGCATGCCGAAGTGGTCCTTGACCCGGCGCAGCACGTCCAGGTAGGGCAGGCCCGGCTTGACCATGACCATGTCGGCGCCTTCGCCGATGTCGAGTTCGACTTCGCGCAGGGCTTCGTCGCTGTTGCCGACATCCATCTGGTAAGTGTGCTTGTCGCCCTTGCCGAGGCTGGCCGAAGAGCCGACCGCGTCGCGGAACGGGCCATAGAACGCGGACGCATATTTCGCCGAATAGGCGAGGATGCGCGTATTGACCTGCCCGGCCTCCTCCAGCGCCGTGCGGATCGCACCGATGCGGCCGTCCATCATGTCCGAAGGCGCGACGATGTCGAAGCCGGCTTCGGCCTGGGCCAGGGCCATGCGGATCAGGGCCTCGATGGTGGCGTCGTTGAGCACATAGCCCTGCGCATCAATCAGGCCGTCCTGGCCATGCGTGGTGTAGGGATCGAGGGCGACATCACCGATCAGCCCGAGTTGCGGATGGCGCGCCTTGAGGGCGCGCGCGGCGCGCTGGAACAAGCCGGCCGGATTCCATGCCTCGCTGGCATCCTCGCTCTTGTGCTGCGCATCCACGGAAGGAAAAAGGGCGAGCGCCGGGATGCCGAGTTCGACGCACTGGTCGGCGAGGAGCAGCAGGTGGTCGATCGAGAGGCGTTCCACGCCCGGCATCGAAGGCACCGATTCGCGACGGTCTTCGCCGTCGATGACGAACGCGACCATGATCAGGTCTGTCGCATCGAGGCGGGTTTCGCGCATCAGCGCGCGCGAAAAGGCATCGCGGCGCATCCGACGCATGCGGGTATGCGGATAGCTCATGGTCAGCTCACTGAAAGCCAGCGGCCAGTGTAATGAAACTGCGGCCCATGCCGAAGTGGTTTATTGTCCCAGCCAGCGCCGTGCGCACGGGACGCATGCACCGGCCGGGCGGGCGCCGGCCGGTCTTGCAAAGCGAAACGCGTGCTGGTCTGATGGCATGGCGTCCGCGGAGGGGGATGACTGCGGCGAGGAATGCCGCGGCCACGACCGCACTGGTGGTTCGGAGCGCCCGAAGGCCCGGGCGGCAGGGTCCGGTATTCCGGCGCTGCCGCCTGCGCTCCCGGAGCGCATCATTTGTCTGTCTGATTGCCATCGAGGCCCCCTTGAGCGGAATCCTGATAGTCGAACGATCCACCACGCTGGCCCACCTGCTGCGGCGCACGCTGGCGGCCGCCTCGCTGCCGGTGCGTGCCGAGATCGGCAACTATCTCGAGGCACACGATCACCTGCGCCGCATCGGCAGGCCGAATTCCGACGAACCGCCCTACTCGCTGGCGATCATCGGCGCGCCGGCGCGCGCCACGCGCGAATACCGGGCGCTGCTCGAATACGCGCGCAACGCCCCGGACGCGCCGGCGACCCTGCTCATGGCGCACGAGGAGACGGCGGAAATCCGCACCTGGGCGTCGGCGACGATGCGCGGCCGGCTGCTGCTCTGGTCGCAGTTCAGCCGCATCCCAGCCTGCGTTGGCGAGCTGGCCCCCGAGGAGAGCGTCGACGATATCCTGCCGCCGGCGACCGGCGAACGCGTGCGCATCCTCTTCGTCGATGATTCGAAAAGCGTCTGCCAGGCCTACAGCGACATGCTCGGCCGACAGGGCTATGCGGTGGACGTGGCCGCGTCGATCGCCGAGGCCGATCACCTGTCTGCGAACAATTCCTATGATCTCGTCATCGTCGACTACTTCCTGCCCGACGGCAGCGGCGACGAGCTCTGCCGCCGCCTCAGCGAGCGCGCCAGTCCGCCCATCCTCGCCGTCATCACCGGCAGCTACCGGGAAGACATCATCCGCCGTTGCCTGCAGGCCGGCGCCAGCGAATGCATGTTCAAGAACGAGGCGCGCGAGCTGTTCCTCGCCCGCGTGCGCACGCTGGCGCGCAACATCGAGATGCATCGCTCCGCCGAAGTCGGTCGCGAACAGCTCGATGGCATCCTCGGTTCGGTCGGCGATGGCGTGTTCGGTGTCGACGGCGATGGCCGCATCAGCTTCGTCAATCCGACCGGCCTGCGCCTGCTCGGCTATGGCGACGACGCCGACCTGATCGGACTGCTGGCGCAGGCGGCGGTCCATCCGCAGGATGCCGCGCGCAACTCGCCCCTGGCCCGCGCCTATACCGAAGGCCATGCCGTGCGCCACATCGAGACCATGTTCCGGCGCCGCGACGGCAGCGGCGTCCCGGTCGAGTACACCGTGCTGCCGCTGGCCGCACCCGGTCGCGGCCAGGGCGCGGTCGTGGTGTTCCGCGACATCGCCGAACGGCGCACCGCCGAGCGCCTGCGCTGGGAACTGAGCCACGACCCGCTGACCGGCCTGCCGAACGCCCGCCACCTTCGCCAGCGCCTGATCGCCGAACTCGCCCGCCTGCGCGACCGCGGTGGCTATTCGGCGCTGATCCACATCGAGATCGATCGCGACAGCGAACATACCCCGCCACGCGGCGATGAGCTGTTGCGCACGGTTGCGCATGCACTGGCCCATCGCCTGCGCGAAGACGACGTGCTGGCGCGCGGCGATGGCGACAGCTTCCTGCTCCTGTTGAGCACGGTCCAGGTCGACAACATCGAGGTTCTCGCCGAAAGCTTCCGGCGCCTGCTTGCCGAGCGCGAATACACGGTCGGCGACATCCAGCACAAGGTGCATGCGCGCATCGGCGCCGAGCTGCTCAGTCCGCGCACGGTCACCGCCGACGACGCGCTGGCCAGCGCCCGCGCTGCCGCCGGCCAGGGCCATGACCAGGCCAGCGTCGAGGCGGATGAAATCGAGCGCCAGGCGACACGCGCGCCGGCGCCGGTCAGCGCCCCCAGCGAACGCCTGCGCCTGGCCCTGGAACAGGCGCGCTTCGTCATCCTCGTGCAACCGCTGGTGGCCGTCGCGGCACTGTCGTCCGCCAGCGCCGACATCAGCGAAGACATCGGCTGGCAGTTCGGCAAGGGCGACGGCGACCCGTTGTTTGCGGTCCAGCTGCGCATGGTCGGCAAGGACGGCCAGCTGATCCTGCCGCGCGCCTTCGTTCCGTTGGCCGAGCGCGTCGGCATGATCCAGCGCATCGACCTCTGGGTGGTCAACGGACTGCTCATGCACCTGGCCAACGAACGCGCCCGGCATGCGCCGGTCGGCCTGATCGCGCGCCTCTCGCCGGCCACGGTGGCGGATCCGGATTCGCTGGAAACCATCGAGAAGGCCATCGTCGCCACCGGCGTCCCGGCCGAACGCCTGATCCTCGAGATCAGCGACAGCCCTGAGCTGGCCAATTTGCCTGCGGCCTTGCACTTCATCGCGCGCCTGCGCGCCATCGGCTGCCGTTTCGTGCTCAACGGCACCGTTGCCGACGCCGGACTGTTGCCGTTCCTGCATTCGCAGCACCGCCCCGGCGACTTCGTGCGCATCGACCGCGACGTGGTCACCAGTGCCGCGCTCGACGATGGCGCGCGCCGACAGCTCATCTCGATGGCCAACGACGCGCGGGCACTGGACATGCGCGCCATTGCCGGCGAGGTCAACGACACCGCCACCCTGCTCGCCGTGCGCGACACCGGCGTCGACTACGTGCAGGGCAAGCGCATCGGCGAAGCGCGCCTGCTCAAGCGCGTCGATTTCGGCAAGCTCACGGCGTTGCCGGCCCAGGGATCCTGACGCGCCGGTCGCCAGCCGGCGCCCTTCACACGCGCAGCGGCACCTGTTCGTGGAGCCGGTCGACGCGCCCGCCGATCGCGCGCACGGCGTATTGATAGCCCGCTTCCACCGCCCGCTCGTAGGTCTTCCAGTCGAGCAGGCCGATGTCGCTGACCGGGGGTTCGAGCAGCAGGCTGGCCAGTTGCCGGCGTTCGGCGCTGGCCATTTCCGCGTTGACCATGCCGGAGCGGATCAGGATGTCGAAGATGCCGGGGCGCTGGCCACGACCGAACTCGAACAGCAGTTTCCAGACCGAAGGCGTGTGGTACTCCTCAAGGGTTGCGTGCAGTGCATCGTCGGCGCCGATGTCGACGGCGGCGATCGCGCCTGGCTGCTGCGCGCGCATGATGTCGGTCGGCAGGTTGTTGATCACCGCGCCGTCAACGTACACCTGGCCGCGATGGCAGACTGGCGGCAACACGCCGGGGATCGCGCAGGAGGCGCGCAGCCATAGCCAGAGCGGGCCATCGCGGTGGGTCTCGAGCTGGCCGGTGCTCAGGTTCGACGAACAGCAGAAGAAGGGCAGCGGCAGGTCGGTGATGTCGCGCGCACCGAACTGCTGGCGCAGCAGCCGGGCGACGCGGCGGCCGCGGGTCAGGGCGACCAGCGGCAGGGTGTAGTCGCTGAGGGGGCGACCGGCGACGAAACTGTGCCGGTAGTTTTCGAACATCTCCTCGTCCGACCACTCGAGGGCGACGCCGGCGCCGATGATGCCGCCGATGCTGCTGCCACCCACGCAGTCGATCTCGAGTCCGGCTTCGCGCAGCGCGCGGACGATGCCGATCTGGGTGAAGCCGCGCGCACCGCCTCCGGACAGGACCAGGCTCATGCTGCGACCGGTCAGCAGGCGCGCGATGCGCCTGATGTCGTGCGCGTCGCGGACATGATGATGCGGCACCAGCGGCGTCTTCGTCAGCCAGCGCCGTGCCGCACCATCGACGAGGTGGCCCGGGTGCAGCAGGATCAGGTGGCGCGGCCGTGAAAGGGCACTGGAGGCGTCCGCACAGGCACTGGGCGGCCAGGCCTCCGGTGTTTCGGCGGCATTCGCCAGCAACAGCAGGCAATCCGCCTGGCGCACGCACAGCGCCTGCCACTCGTCGTCGGCGTCGGCGACGTAGACGACGAAGCGCGTGCGCGCTTCGAGATCGTTGAACCAGCTGCTCAGGTGGCCGTGGCCCCGCGCCTTGTCGATCATCGCGCATTCGCCGAATGCGCCGAGCATCGCGACGAGTTCCTCGGCGAATCCCCGCGCATCGACCCCCGCATCGTGGCGCAGGACGGCGAATGTGCGCGGCGCCGAGCCGGCGCCGTCCTCGTCGCGCGCGGACAGGCGGCGCACGGCCAGTCGCGCCATGGCCAGCATGGCCTTCGGATGGTGATTGACGAGCTTGTCGAAATCCTCGCGCGAAAGCCGCAACAGTTCGGAATCGCGCAGCGCGCGCACGCTGGCATTGCGCGGCATGTCGACGATCATGCCGACCTCGCCGACGGTCTCGCCGGCAGCGACCACGCCGACCAGGCGCGGCTGGCCGTTGGCGTCGTCGCGAAAGGCACCGACGCTGCCGCTCTTGAGCACGTAGAAGGCGTCGCTGGTGTCGCCCTGCTCGAACAGCGAGGCGCCGCCGGGCAGCGCAAACCACTGCAGTTCGCGGCCCAGTTCGGCCAGCGCGGCGTCATCAAGATGACGGAACAGCGGGAGGGCACGCAGGATTTCGCGGGTCTGGCTGGAGTCCACGCTGTCCATGCAGATCGGGCCGGCATCGGGGTTGCGCTTGATTTTGCGCTATCCACGCTCCAAGTTCACCGGTCTCGCCAGGGAACCGCCCATGACCAACCCGTTGCTCGCCAACTCCGAACTGCCCCGATTCAGCCAGATCGAGCCTGCCCACGTCGAACCGGCCATCGATGCCATCCTGGCCGAGTACCAGGCCGGCATCGACGCCCTGCTGGCCTCTAAAGAGCCACGCACGTTCGACAGCGTCATGCTGCCTTGCGAACGTCTCGACGACCGCCTGTCGCGCGCCTGGGCGCCGGTCGGCCACCTGCACGGGGTGAAGGATTCCGAGGCCCTGCGCGAAGCCTATGCCGCGGCGCAGGACAAGATCGTCGCCTTCCACACCGCGCTCGGCCAGAACCGGGAGCTGTACGCGGCGGTCAAGGCGGTCGGCGAATCGCCCGGATTCGCCGACCTGCCGCGCGCGTCGCGGACCCTGGTCGAGCATGAACTGCGCGATTTCGAGCTGGCCGGCGTCGCCCTCGAAGAGCCCGCGCGTTCGCGCTTCCGCGAGATCTCCAGCGAACTGGCGAAGCTGTCGACGGAATTCGAGGAAGCCGTGCTCGACGCGACCGATGCCTGGAGCGAGCACATCACCGATGAAGCCGCGCTGGCGGGCATTCCCGAATCGGGCCGCGCCGTGCTGCGCGCCTATGCCCGGGAAAAGGACCTCGAAGGCTGGCTGGTCACCCTCAAGCAACCCAGCGTGCAGGCGGTGCTGACCTATGCCGATGATCGCGAACTGCGCGCGCGCGTCTATCGCGCCTATGGAACGCGTGCCTCGGAAAACGCCAATGAAGGGAAATTCGACAATAGCGCGCGCATCGAGAAGATCATGGCCCTGCGCCACGAATCGGCGCAGTTGCTCGGTTTCGCCAATACCGCCGAAGAATCGCTGGCGACCAAGATGGCCGAATCGCCCGACCAGGTCATCGCCTTCCTGCGCGACTTCGTCGCCAAGGCGCGGCCAATGGCCGAGGCCGACCTTGCCGAGCTGCGCGAATTCGCGCGAACGCAACTGCACATCGACGAACTGCAGCCCTGGGATGCCGGCTACGCCGCGGAGAAGCTGCGCGAGAAGAAATACGCCCTCAGCGAGGAGGAGCTGAAGCCCTACTTCCCGCTGGATGCCGTGCTCGATGGCCTGTTTGCGGTGCTGAAACAGGTCCTCGGCGTCAGCGTGCGCGCCCGCGACGGTGTCGACGTCTGGCATGCGGATGCCCGCTACTACGATCTCGTCGATGGTTCGGGCAAGGTTTTCGCCGGCGCCTACATCGACCTCTACGCGCGCACCGGCAAGCGCGGCGGCGCCTGGATGGACGTCTGTACGTCGCGCCTGCGCGACGGCGCCTCGCTGCAGTTGCCGGTCGCCTTCCTGACCTGCAATTTCGCCCCGCCTACCGAAAACACGCCGTCCCTGCTGACCCACGACGACGTGATCACGCTGTTCCACGAATTCGGCCACGGCCTGCACCACATGCTGACCGAGATCGACCATTCCGGCGTATCCGGCATCAGCGGCGTCGAATGGGACGCGGTCGAGCTGCCCAGCCAGTTCATGGAGAACTTCGCCTGGAAGCGCGAGGGCCTCGACCTGATCGCGCGCCACTGGCAGTCCGGCGAGCGCCTGCCCGATGCGCTGTTCGGGCGCATGCAGGCGGCGCGCAACTTCCAGTCCGGCATGTTCCTCGTGCGCCAGCTCGAGTTCGGCCTGTTCGATTTCCGCCTGCACCTGGAATTCGATCCGCAGCGTGGCGCGCGCACGCTCGAGCTGCTCGACGAGGTGCGCCGTGAAGTGTCCGTGCTGCTGCCGCCGGAGTGGCACCGCTTTCCGCACGCGTTCACGCACATCTTCGCCGGTGGCTATGGCGCCGGTTACTACAGCTATCTTTGGGCCGAAGTGCTGTCCGCCGATGCGTTTGACCGCTTCGAGCAGGAAGGCGTGTTCAACCGCGAGGTCGGCGAAGCCTGGCGCAAGGCGATCCTCGCCGTCGGCGGCTCGCGGCCGGCGCTGGAATCCTTCGTCGAGTTCCGCGGTCGGGAACCGACGCCGGATGCCTTGTTGCGCAGCTACGGCGTCGCCGTCTGAGCGGCGCATTGCGCGGCCTGGCAGGCTTGACCGTCCGGCTCGATTATTGAACGATGCCGCGCATGTCCGCGGACCCGATCGATGTTTCACCGTGTGTCGCCGAGACCGAGCGCCTGGTCCTGCGCCGGCTCGATGGCGACGATGCCGCGTTCATGCTCGGCCTGCTCAATGACGCGGCATTCCTCAAGTTCATCGGCGACCGCGGCGTGCGGACGCTCGACGAGGCGCGGGCCTACATCGTCAATGGGCCGATGACGAGCTATCGCCAGCACGGATTCGGCTTCTGGTGCGTGGTGCTTCGCGCGACCGGCGAGGCGATCGGCATCAGCGGCCTGGCCCGGCGCGACGCGCTCGGCGATGTCGACGTGGGGTTCGCGTTCCTGCCCGACTACCGCTCGCAAGGCTATGCACTGGAGTCCACGCAGGCCGTCATGAAGCTGGCGCGCGAGGTGTACGGGCTCCGCCGCATCGTCGCGATCACGGCCCCGGCGAACACCGCCTCGGCGCTGTTGCTGGAAAAGATCGGCCTGCGCTTCGAGCGCATGGTCCGCATGGCCGGAGACAAGGACGAGATCCGCCTGTTCGCCTGGAATGCCTGATCGGGCATTGGACAGCGCCGGCTTGCCACCGCAGACTGCCGCGGCATTTTCCAGCGGAGCGTAGTGCGTGCCGATTCTGGGTCTGGGACTCCATGTTTTCATCGCCATCCTGTTCGCCGTGCACGTGCTGCGCACCGGACAGGAGCGCTACTGGCTGCTGGTCCTGTTCATGTTCCCGCTGCTCGGCAGTCTTGCCTATGCGCTGGTCGTGTTCCTGCCTGCGTTGTCGGCTTCGCGCGGCGGCCGCCGCGTCGTCCGCGGAATCCGCGACACGCTCGATCCGGGTCGCGAGCTGCGCGAGGCTCAGGCTGCGTTCGAACACTCCGCGACGATCGCCAACCGGATCCGCGTGGCCGATGCGCTGCACGGCACGGGGCGTTTCGAGGAAGCCATAGCGGCCTACCAGGAAGCCCTGCACGGCGTGCACAGCGACGATGCGGACATCCAGGTCAAGCTGGCCCGGGCCCTGCTCGACAATGCGCAACCCGCCCAGGCGCGCGAGCTGCTCGAATCGGTGATCGCGCAGCAGCCGAACTTCAAGTCCCCCGAGGGGCACCTGGTCTACGCCCGCGCCGTGGCGGCCAGTGGCGATCGGGCCAGGGCGCGCGAGGAGTTCGAATCCCTGATCGGCTATTTTGCCGGTATCGAACCGCGCGCCCGCTACGTCGAGGTCCTGCGCAGCTGGGGCGAGGATGCGGCAGCGGCGGCGCTGGTCGAGGAGTCGCTGCGCCACATCAGGCACATGCCGGCCGGGTCGCGGCGGCTGAACGAGGAGTGGATCCGTCGCCTCCGGCAGGCCCCGGTGCGAGCCGGCCTCGAGGCGGGCCGCCAGTAGCCCAGCGCGCCGGCGCCATGAACCGCGCGCCGCCGGCCGTGGTCCATGCCAGGGCCGGCGCCTGTTGCCGGACCGGGCTGCAGCGCATTTTCAGGCCGTCGCCACCGTATTGCGGGCGTGGGCCCCATAGGGTCGGGTAGAGTAGGCACATGTATCTTGAGTATTACGGCCTGCGCGAGGCCCCGTTTTCGATAACGCCGGACCCGCGCTATGTCTTCCTGTCCGAAAGGCACCGGGACGCGCTCGCGCACCTGCTCTACGGGGTCGGCAAGGGCGGCAGCGGCGGCTTCGTGCAACTGACCGGCGAGGTCGGCACCGGCAAGACCACGCTGAGCCGCCTGCTCCTCGAGCAGCTGCCGGAGAACACCCAGGTCGCCCTGCTGCTCAATCCGAAGCTGTCGCCGATCGAGATGGTCGAGACCGTCTGCGAGGAGCTCAAGCTCGATATCGCCGGCAAGCGCGGCAGCCTCAAGGGCCTGACCGACACGCTCAACGCCTATCTGCTCGATGCCTACGCACAGGGCCTGCGCGTGGTCCTGATCGTCGACGAGGCGCAGAACCTCTCGCTCGACGCGCTCGAGCAGGTGCGCCTGCTGACCAACCTGGAAACGCCGACGCAGAAGCTGCTGCAGATCATCCTGCTCGGCCAGCCCGAACTGCGCGACATGCTGGCCCGGCCCGAGCTGCGCCAGCTGGCCCAGCGCATCACGGCGCGCTATCACCTGACGCCGCTCGATTCGGCCGAGACCGAGGCCTATGTGAAACATCGCATGGCCGTCGCCGGATGCCAGCACATCCCGTTCTCGCGGCTTGGCCTGCGCGCGCTGTACCAGCGCTCGACCGGCATCCCGCGCCTGATCAACGTGATCGCCGACCGTGCGCTGATGGCCGGCTACGCGCGCGAACAGCAGACCATCGGCGAACGCCTGGTCGACCGCTCGGCCGACGAGACCCTTCCCGGCCATGCGCGTTACTGGGTGCGCCGTTACGCGCGCTGGGTGCTGGCGGCGCTGTTGCTGGTCGCCGCGCTCACCGCGGGCCTGCTTCACGCGCCAACCGGGAACCCGCCGGCGTCGGCGCCGCAAGCCGCGCAGCCGGCCACGCCGGCGGTTGCGCCGAAAGCGGCGCGGCACGCCTCGAGGCACGCCTGTCCGGGCTGCCCGCGACCGAACTGTATGCCGTCACCCAGTTGCTTTCGCGCTGGCAGGTCGGTTCGGCCGAAGCCTCGGTGCGCGCGGCGACGCGCTGTCCACCCTCCATCGCGCCGGGCCTGTACTGCCTGCGCGGTCGCGGCACGCTTGAACAGGTCCTGCGCTTCGATCGTCCGCTGATACTCGTGCTTGGCCAGGACGACTACGCCCGGCACGCCCTGCTGCAGGGCGCCGGAAACCAGAATGTACGGCTCGACCTGGCGGGCGAAGGCATCGAACTGCCGCGCAGCGAGCTGGCGCGGTTCTGGACCGGCGACTTCATCGCGATCTGGCGCGTGCCGGCCACCATCAGCGGTGCGATGCGGCGCGGCGACGCCGGGCCCGGCGTGGCCTGGGCCAAGGAAAACCTGCACCGTCTCGACGGCGGCGCCGGGGCTGAGCGCGGCCCCGCATACTTCGATGCCGACATGGAGGAGCGCGTGCGCAAGCTGCAGCTCGCCTACGGCATCCAGGCCGATGGCATCATCGGCCCGGAGACCCTTTTCGCCCTGTCCGCGCTCGAAGAAACAGGCCCGCACCTCACCCGCAACATCGAATAAGTCCAACCGCATCATGTCGCTGATCCTTGAAGCCCTGAAGAAATCCGAGCGCGAGCGCCGCCTTGGCGAGTCGCCGTCGATCGGCTCGCCGATCATGGCGGTGCGGCGTCGGCGCAACCTGTTGCCTTTCCTGGTCGGCCTGATCGCGATCGGCCTCGTCGCGCTCTGGTGGCTGCGCCGCGAGCACGCACCGGACGCCACGCCCGCACCCGCGACAGCGACCCAGGCGCCAGCGACCGCATCGACTCCGCTGCGACTGCGACAAGAGCTGCGACGGCGCCCGCGACGCCCGACGCCACGACTTTCGACGGCCAGCCGGCGAATGCGGACACGCGCGCGGAGGTCGCGCAAAGCAGCGCCGCCACGCGTCTCCCGCGCAGCAAGGCGCCGGCCGGCGCGACCACCGGGCAGCCTGCGCGAAAAGGTCGAGAGCGGCGAGCTGGCGGTCGCCAATCCGCAGTTGTTGAAACCCGGCGAACCGGTCACGGTGAGGGAAACCGAAGCGGTGGCGGCCTCCGCGGCTGCACTGCCGCCCGCACCGGCGAATCCGGCTCCTGCTGCAGCGCCGGCAGCGCCGAAGCCCGGCGACACGATGAAACCCCCGGCAGCCAGCCCGCCCGCGCGCAGCGCGGCATCCGCAGCCGAACCGGCAGCGACGCCGGCCACCTCGGTTGCCGTGCCGCCACCCGCGGCCAGCGACAACAGCACTGCGGGCGATTCGATCAAGCTGATGTGGGAACTGCCCTATGCGACGCGGCGCGAATTGCCGGAAATCCGCCTGACCATGCATGTATTCGCCAGCGATCCGGCGCAACGCTTCGTCATCATCAATGATGCCCGCCGCGTCCAAGGCGACGACGTCGAAGGCCTGAAGCTGGTCGAGATCCGCAGCGACGGCGTCGTCTTCGAGCGCGAGGGCGTGCGCTTCCTCTATCCGCGCGGTGGTCGCTGACCGCGCGGTCGGCCGGCATGTTCGTCCAGCTTGAAAGCCGGCGCCGGCCACGACCGCCCTGGGCCACGATGCTGCTGGTCGGCGCCTGCGTGGCCATGTTCCTGTGGATCGCCAGCGAGCCGGTCAGTGCGCGCGCGCGCCTGCTGACGGTCTGGGGAACGGTGCCGACGACCCTGCTCGACACTGCCGCGCCCTGGGCCATCCAGATCGCGGAGCTGCGTTTCGCCCGCCTGGTCACGGCGCTGTTCATCCACGCCGACTGGATCCACCTGACCACCAACCTGCTGTTCCTGATCATCTTCGGCGTACCCAGCGAGCGTGCGCTCGGGGCCGGCCGGTTCCTGCTGCTGTTCGTGCTCGGCGGCGCCCTGGCCAACCTGGCCGGCGCGCTGACCCTGGCGGCGACCAATTCGCCGATCATCGGCTCCAGTGGCGCGGTTTCGAGCGTGGTCGGCGCCTATCTCGCGCTCTACCCGCGCGCGCGCCTCGGCCTGGTCCTGCCGCTCGGCTTCTTCCTCGAGTTCGTGCGCGTGCCGGCCTCGCTGCTGATCGGTTTCTGGGCGATCCTGCAGATCCTGTTCACCTATGTCGGTCCGGCCTTCGGTGCGGTGGCCTGGTGGACGCATATCGCGGGATTCCTGCTCGGCATCATCTTCGCGCTGCTGTGGCGGCCGGGCCTGGCCCGACGCGCGCGCCAGTAGCGGCGGAGAGTCGTCGAACACGACGACGCACACTACACTGCGACGCATGAACGACGTTCCCCCTCCCAAGGATCCCCCGCGCCGTCGCGCGCGACCGCCGGCTTCGGCCGAGGGCACGCCGGGACGTGCGGCTCCGCCCAAACCGGTTGCGCGCAAGCCTGCGGCCGAAAGCGCAACCGCCAAGCCGGCCGCGCCGGCACGGCCCCGCGCCAGTGCGGCCCGGCCAGCTTCTCCGCGCAACGTCCGCGAATCGGCGCCCGACGCTGCGCCCGCCAGGAAAGCGGCGGCCAGGACGACCGCGCCGCGTCGTGCGACCGCAGCCGCGGAAGAGCGCCCGGCCCAACGGCCGGACCAGCCGGCCAGCCCACGAAGCGGCACGCCGGCCGCGGCGGCTACCCGCCGATGCGGGCGAGCCGGCACCTCCCTGGGCGCCGGCGTCGGTGCCGGTCACCCGCTGTCGCCGGCAAGGCGTCGGCAAGGCCGGCCGCGAACGCCAGGTCGGCGCATCCGGCCGACGCTTCAACCCGCTCGATGCGTGTTATCGAGCTGCTCACGGCGCGCCTGCGCGATCCGTGGCGCGAACGCATCCGTCTTTACCTCGTGCTGATGCGCATGGACCGACCGGTCGGCGCCCTGCTGCTGCTCTGGCCGACCTGGTGGGGCCTCTGGTTCGCGGCCAATGATTTCCCGCCGATGGGTCCGCTGCTGATCTTCACCATCGGCGTCTTCGTCATGCGCTCGGCCGGTTGCGTGATCAACGACTATGCCGACCATGGCTGGCTCGATGCCCACGTCGAGCGCACGCGCGGCCGGCCGATGGCGTCCGGGCGCGTGTCGAAGCGCGAGGCCATCCTGCTGTTCGTCGGCCTGCTCGCCTTTGCTTTCGTGCTCGTGCTGTTCACCAACCCGCTGACGATCAAGCTGTCGGTCGCCGGCGCCGCACTGGCGGCGGTCTATCCGTTCTGCAAGCGCTACACGCACCTCGCCCAGGTCGTGCTCGGCGCCGCCTTCGGCTGGTCGATCCCGATGGCTTTCGCCGCGGTGACCGGCGAGGTGCCGGTGCTGGCCTGGCTGCTGTTCCTTGCCAACGTGCTGTTCTCGACGCTCTACGACACCGAATACGCCATGGTCGACCGCGAAGACGACATCCGCGTCGGCGCCAAGTCGACCGCCATCCTGTTCGGCGACGCCGACCGCCCGATCATCGGCATCCTGATGGCCACCTTCCTGTTCGCGATGCTGCTCGCCGGCACGCGCGCGCAGCTGGTCTGGCCTTACTACGCCGGCCTGGCCATCGCCGCCGGCCTGTTCGCCTGGCAGCAATGGCTGATCCGCAATCGCGAACGCGAAGCCTGCTTCGCCGCGTTCCGCAACAACAACTGGGTGGGTTGTGTCTTGTGGGTAGGCTTGTTGCTCGCGCTGGCGATCCGCTGACGCCTGGTAGCAGGCCATTGCCACGGCTACCGAAGTAGCGGTCGGGCAAATCGGCGCGGGCGATTGGCCGGTTGCTGCCGGCCCCATGATGCCCGGAGTCTAGGGAAACCGCATTTGCCCAGGTGCGAAATGCCCGGGCCAGAGCGCGCACGCCCGGATTCCGTCGGTCGGAGGCTTGCGTTGATCGCATCGCCAGCCAGGTCATGTGCTGGCGCCGCGGATCATCGTGGTCGCCGTAACCTGGCGAGGCGACGGGCCGGCTATTAGCCGATGCATGCCCCGATGAAGCGGGCGAGATCCGTGCCCAGCCAACCGATCATCGCTCCCACGGCCAGGGACACTCCGATAGTAAATAATCCGGCGTAGCGAACGGTTATCGAGTTGCCGCCATTGCGGATCTGCGGATCGTCTCGGTACACGAGGGTCGCCCCGTTGCCGGCTCCCATCTCCACCAGTTTGACCGCAAGACAGTAGTAGTAGGGCTGTGTGTTATCGGTATTTCTCGTCCATACCCCCATGCTGGTCGCGTCCCAGGCCGAGAACTGGAAGTAATCGAACTCGTTCTTGCCCATCGTCATTGGAAATGGACCGGTTGGCTTTCCTCCTTTGGCAAGCCAAAGTGAGTCCCTGGGGTTCGTGGCGCTTCCTTCCTTGATGCATGCCCTGAAAGTTCTCCCGTCAGCCCAGGTGAGCGGCTCACGATTCATGAGCACGAACTTGATTTTCGCCTCACCTTTGACGCGTTCCAGGCAGATGTCTCCGTTCGCCTGGACGTCAGCGCCGGAACTGTTGCCAGGCTCCAGGCAGTACGAGAACAACAGGGCTCCCTGCTGTTCGGGGCCAGCCATCGCTGGATTGACTTCCAGTTTGATTAGAACAACAACATCGATCGCGTTGTTCATGTCGATTTATCCTCCTCTGTGGCATGTTTGACCGGCGTTGCTTCGACCGCTCTCAATCCATCCTCGGCGATGCGGTGGCAGAGGCCGGATCCTGCTTGTTTCTGCTGGCGGCTGCTGTTTCGGTTGCATCGGCCGCCCTCAGTCTTTGCATGAACTCGGGTTCCTGGTAGCCGATTTCGCGGAGACCCGCGGCCAAGGTTTCCGCTTGATCTTTGTCACCCAGTTGACGGAAGGCAAGCACAAGGTTCGAGCGTGCTTCCGGCCCGAAAAATCCAGCCTCCGCCGTTCCGACTGTGGCAGTCATGCGGCGCCAGGCATCCTGCGCTTCGGCGGTTCTGCCAAGGACCGCGCTTTCCTCTGCAACAAGTCGCAGCGCACTCAAGAGCGGCTCTATGCGATCACTGGATCTCAATGGAGTCACCGGAACCTTCTCGATCAGAAGGAGCGCAGCGTTGGCGATCTCGAGAGCCTCTGCATGTTCTTCGGCTCTCGATGCGATATGGGCGGAGACCAACTGACTCTCGATTGACCGCAACTGCCACATGAGGACGCTCGAATCCTTGACGAGCAGGTCAGCGGCAAACTTCCGTGCCTTGCTGTTCGTGCGCATGGCGCCGTCCCTGTCACCGCTTGCATTGAGGAGGTAGGCAAACGCTGCGAGCGTTGCGCTTGCCTGATCCATTGAACGCGTGTTCTCCGGGTCTGCCTGGATCAAGTCGGTGACCTGGACTTCCGATTCGCGGATCGCAGCCAGGGCCGCGTTGACGTTCCCCTGGCATCTGTAGGTGTCCGAGAGCGCTCTGTAGGAAACCGCCAAGCCATCCTGGGCATCGCGATTTCTGGGATTGATTGACAAAGCGTTCCGGTAAATCGAAATTTCGGAGTTCCGTTGCGAAATTGCGGAGTCGAATTTCCCAAGCCTGTACTGGGCGCTGCTGAGCCAGGCATGCGCCTGCGCTGTGCGAAGTTGACGTGCATAATTCTCCGGCGCCTGGACGCTCGCCTGCTTCGCGGCATCCAGCTCCTGTTCAAAGACGACCTCCGCTTCTGCCGGGCGGCCTTGGTCGTAGAGCAACGTCCCCAGATTGCTGTTGGCGTATCCCAACTCGGCCTGCCAGTCCTCATTTCCCGGATCGATCGCCACCAGCCGCTCAGCCAAGCCGCTTGTATTCCTGGAACGCCGGTTCGGCGATATCGGCATTGCCGCGTTGGTAGGCGATGTAGCCCACCCAATACACACTCTGCGCATGATCGAAGATGCGCTGTCCATTGCCGGGTTCGCGCGCGACGCAGTTCGGCGGTGCTGTCGGCGGCCTGTTCGAACACCTTGAGCGCTTCGTCGAGTTCGCCGCGCAGGTCGTAGACCTCGCCGATCATGTGCAGGGCGCGGGCGCGGCGGGCGAGGCCCTCGGCGTCGAGATCCTCGGAGCGCTGCGAGGCGTAGTAGGCGAGGGCTTCCTTGCCGACCGCGTCGAGGGTGGCGAGCCTGCCGTCGGGTTCGAGTTTCTTGCGCAGGTCGCCGATCATGAATTCGACCAGGCTCTCGGCGTGGCTGCGCTGGTCGACCGCGTCACGTCGCGAGGTGATCGCGACGAGGGTGGAAACGGCGAGCACGATGACCAGGGCCAGTGACGCGCAGGTCACGTAGAACAGGTTGCGGTGGCGGCGCTGGTGTTCGCGCTGCACCAGGGTGTCGTAGCCGATGCCGAGGATGCCGGCGATCAGCTTGAGCTTGGCGGCGGAACGGCCATCACCGAAGCGTCGCGCGTCGGCGGCGACCGGCTCGCCGACGCGGCCTCCATCGATGTCCGGGCGACTGCCTAGCGCCGGCGGAAACACCAGCGGCGCGGCCGCATCATTACCCGAGTCGACGATCAGGCAGTGGATGCGGTCGCCGCGTCCGAGGCGCTGGAAGGCGAGCACCTCCTCGTTGACCCAGCGCGACTGCGCCGCCTCCGGCGAGCAGATGACGATCAGGCACCGGGACTGGCGCAGGGCTTCCTCGATGGCGCTGCCGAGGTCGCTCGTGGTCGGCAGTTCGTCTCGATCGCGGAAGACCGGCGACAGCCGGGACGGAATTTTTCCGGCCGCGGTGGGCATGCCGACCAGCCGTTTCGGGACGCGATAGGTCTCCAGGGCCTTGTGCAGCCAGCGGCCCCAGGCCTTGTCCCTGTGGCTGTAGCTGATGAAGGCCCAGTAGCGGAACTCCGAAGCTGGCTGACGTTGCGTCATCCCGCATCCCATTCCACGAGTGGCGGATCGGATTACCCGGCTGCGAAGAATACAACGATAAAGTGTGATTTACATCACACTTGCAATGCCGCGGCGCAGCAATTCAGCGTCGCGCCGGGGCCCGCGCCAGCGCCCAGACGTCGACCCGCTCGACGCCGGCCCGGCGCATCACGCGGGCGCATTCGCGCAGGGTCGATCCGGTCGTCATCACGTCATCGAGCAGGGCTACGTGCCGCGGAGGTGCTTCTCCCGCCCGGAACTCGAACGCCTTGCGCAGGTTTTGCCGGCGCTCCCTGGCATCGAGCCCGGTCTGTGCGCGGGTATGCCGGGTGCGCACGAGCGAATGGGCATCGAGCGGAATGGCCAGCGCCCGCGCCAGCGGCCTGGCCAGTTCGAGGGCCTGGTTGAAGCCGCGCTCGCGCAATCGATCGGCGTGCAGCGGGACGCACAGCAGGCGCTCCGGCAGCGGCCCGCACAACTGCAGCCTTGCGGCGTCGATCAGCAGGTCGGCCAGCACGCGCCCGGCCGCCAGGTCGCGGCGGAACTTGAAGCGCGCCTCGAGCAGGTCCAGTGGATGGGCATAGCGAAACGGCGCCCAGGCGCTGGCAAAGGCCGGCTCGCGCTGCAGGCAGGCGCCGCACTGCGCCGCCGCATGTTCCAGGGGCAGGGCGCAACGGGCGCAGCAGCAGTTGTTTCGCGGCAGGTCGGCGTGGCAACCGGCGCACAGGTCGCGCCCTTGCCAGCCCGCGCCACCGCATAGCAGGCAGCGCGGCGGCAGCAGGGCCGCCACGAGGCGGCGCCCGAACCCGTCAACTTTGCGCTTCCATTCCAGGTTGACAGCCCCCCATGGCAAATCCAGACTCCCCGCCGCACTTTACCGAAAACCGGGATTCCCGATGTCCGCCATCCGCCATGACTGGTCCCGCGACGAGGTCCTTGCGATCCTCGGCCTGCCGTTCGCCGATCTGCTCCAGCGCGCCCACGCCGTGCATCGCACCCACCACGATGCCAATGCCGTGCAGGTCTCGACCCTGCTCTCGATCAAGACCGGCGGATGTCCCGAGGATTGCGCCTACTGCCCGCAAGCGGCTCGCTATTCGACCGGGGTCAAGGCCGAGAAGCTGCTGCCGCTGGAGACGGTCGTCGAACGCGCGAAGCAGGCCAAGGCCGCCGGCGCGACGCGTTTCTGCATGGGCGCGGCCTGGCGTTCGCCGAAGGACCGCGATGTGCCCAAGGTCGCGGCGATGATCCGCGCCGTGCGCGATCTGGGCCTGGAAACCTGCGCCACGCTCGGCATGCTGTCCGCCGGGCAGGCGCGCGACCTGCAGGCGGCCGGGCTCGACTACTACAACCACAACGTCGATACGGCGCCGGATTTCTACGGCGACGTGATCAGGACCCGCGAATACCAGGATCGCCTTGAAACGCTCGGCCACGTGCGCGATTCCGGCATGAAGACCTGCTGCGGCGGCATCGTCGGCATGGGCGAATCGCGCGATCAGCGCGCCGGTTTGCTGCACACGCTGGCGACCCTGCCCGAGCACCCGCAATCGGTGCCGATCAATCGCCTCGTCCAGGTCGAGGGCACGCCGCTGGCGGGCACGGCGTTGCTCGATCCGTTCGAGTTCGTGCGCACGATCGCGACCGCGCGCATCACCATGCCGGCATCGATGGTGCGCCTTTCCGCCGGTCGCGCGGAAATGAGCGACGAGCTGCAGGCCCTGTGCTTCTTCGCCGGGGCGAACTCCATCTTCCATGGCGAGAAGCTGCTGACCACCGGCAATCCGGATGTCGCCGCGGATCAGGCATTGTTCGCGCGTCTGGGCATTCACGCGCTGCAGCTCGATGCCGCGCAGGCCGGCGCCAGGACGCGTACCGCCCATGCCGGAATTTCCACCAGCGTCGACACCCGCACCCACGACATTGCAGCGGCCTGAGCCTGGACGATCGGAACCAGCCGTGCGCCGCCACGTGCCCGGCTCCGGCCGCGTACCCGGCGCGGCAGGTCCTCAGTGCAGCTTGAGCCGCCCCGAGACACGCCGCTGCAGCAGGCGCGCAAGCGCCAGCACGATGGTGTTGGCGGTACCGAGGATGGCGCGGTGATGACCGAGGTGCAAGGCCATGTACATGCCCTTGGCGAGCAGTCCTTCGACGAAGAAGTTGCGTCCGCCAAGGACGCCCATGAGGCTGCCCAGGCCGTTCTTCTCGCCAAGCGAAACCAGCGAGCCGAAGTCGCGGTAGACGAACGTCCGCGCAAACGGACGACCGCGCAGGCGCGCAAGCAGCAGGTCGGCGAGATACGTGGCCTGCTGATGCGCTGCCTGGGCGCGTGCGGGAACCTGCAGGTCGCCCCAGGCGCAGGCTGCGCAGTCACCGAGCGCGAAGATGTTGGCCACCGAGGTTTCCAGCTGCGCATTGACGACGAACTGGTTGGCACGGTTGGTCGCAAGGCCAAAGCCGGCATTTCTGTCCGCGGCCTTGATGCCGGCCGCCCAGACCATGATGTCGGCGCCGATTTCCCTGTCGCCGATGACCAGCCGGTCCTCCAGCAATGCGCTGACCGGGGAATCCACCAGTACCTGCACGCCCCTGGCTTCCAGCGCCGCCTGGGCCCTGGCGGAGATCCGTTCGGGCAGGCCGGCGAGGATGCGCGGTCCGGCTTCGACCACGCTGATGTCGAGGCGAAAGTGCTGCTCGGGGGCAAGGGCCTGCTGCATCAACTGGTGCGCCTCGAGCAGTTCGGCCGCCAGCTCGACGCCGGTGGCGCCGCCGCCGACGATGGCAATGGCGAGCTGGCGCCTCGTGGAGAAGGCGGTTCGCGTGAAGGCTTCGAGCAGCTCGCGCTGGAAGCGTTCGGCATCGCTGGCCTTCTCGAGGACCCGGGCATGCCCTGCACCGGGGGTGCCGAAGAAGTTCGAGCCGCTGCCGGTCGCCAGCACGGCACAGGTGAAACTGACCCGGCGTGCGGGTACGATCGTCGCGCCGGTGTCATCGACAATCTCGGCAAGGCTGACCGACCTGCCGTTTGCATCGACGTCGACGATGTCGCCGAACGAAAAACTGAAATGGTTGCGACGCGCGAGGATCACGTACGAGAGGCCTTCCTGATGTGCATCGAGCGTCCCCGCGGCCACTTCGTGAAGCGTCGGTTTCCAGATGTGGGTGAGCGCGCGGTCGATCAGCAGGATCTTCTGCGGCCCGTGCCTGCTGCCGAGTCGGCGGCCGAGGCGCGCGGCCAGCTCGAGACCGCCCGCGCCGCCGCCCATGATGACGATCTCGTAGTGCACGCAAGGCCTCTCCGGTCGAACCGAGTGTCGCGGATTCTAATGCCAATCGGCATGCATCCCGTGGCAAGGGCCACCGTCGCGTGCCAGCCCGCGTTCGCGGATATGGCATGAGCCGCCCGCAGCTGCAGGCACGCCTGGCGAAGGCCTGTGAAGAACGCGCCCAGAGCGCGCTGCTGCGCAAGTTGCGCACGATCACCGAGGTCGACGGACCGCATGTCGTCATCGACGGCAAGCGGCTCACCAACTTCGCCAGCAACGACTACCTGGGCCTCGCCCAGCATCCGGCGCTGGTCGCGGCGCTCACGGTTGCGGCCCGGCACTGGGGCGTCGGCGCGTCGGCCGCCCATCTCCTCGGCGGGCACCGCGAGGAGCATGAACGCCTGCAGGCGGAACTCGCCGTGTGGTGCCGGCGCGATCGCGCGATCCTGTTCTCGACCGGCTACATGGCCAACCTCGGCCTCATGCAGGCGCTGCTCGAACCGCGCGCCGTCTGCGTGCAGGACAAGTACAACCACGTCTGCCTGATCGATGGCGCGCGTCTTTCCGGCGCACGCCTGCGCCGCTACGTGCATGCCGATGTCGACAGTGCGCGCCGACAGCTGGATTCGGATCCCGGCGCGGCCGCCATGGTCGCCACGGACGGGGTGTTCAGCATGGACGGCGATGTCGCGCCGCTGCTCGAGCTGGCCAATCTTTGCCGCGAACAGCAGGCCACCTTTGTCGTCGACGATGCGCACGGATTCGGCGTACTGGGTACCAATGGCGCCGGCAGCGTGGCCGAAGCGGGCCTGGGCCAGGACGAAGTTCCGGTGCTGATGGCGACGCTCGGCAAGGCCATCGGCGTCGCCGGTGCCTTCGTCGCCGGTTCGAATGACCTCGTCGAGGGACTCCTGCAATTTGCCCGAACCCAGATCTACACCACGGCCATGCCGCCGGCACTGGCGGCGGCGACGCGCATCGCCGTGCGCATCGCGCGTGAGCAGACCTGGCGACGCGAGAAGCTGGGCCAGTTGATCTCCCTCTTTCGCGACGGTGCGGCGCTGCGCGGGATCGAGCTGACCGCGTCGCGCTCTCCGATCCAGCCGGTCATGGTCGGATCCAGCGAGGCGACCACGCGCGTCTCGGCCCTGCTCGAAACAGCCGGCTTTTTCGTCCCCGCGGTCCGCCCGCCGACCGTGGCGGAGAATTCCGCGCGGCTGCGCATCACGCTTTCGGCTGCGCATTCGGAATCCGACGTCGAGTCATTGCTCGACGCCCTGGCCGTGGCCCGGCGTGCCCCGGCATGACTCCGATGCGAGCTGATCCTTGCGCGTTGCGAAACGCCGGACCCATTGGTTGTCGACCCGGGCTTCAAATCCGTCCGCCAGGCGACATCCATCCGCCAGGCGACCTGTACGGGGACGCCCTGGCCGCATGAAGTTGTCGATCGAAACCAGCGGGCAAGGCATCGACCTTGTCCTCATCCACGGCTGGGCCATGCATGGCGGCATTTTCGCGCCGTTGACGCGGCGCCTGCGCGGACGTTTCCGCCTGCACCTGGTCGATCTGCCCGGCCACGGCCACAGTCGGGATTACCGCGCCGGCTCGCTGGATCCCCGCCGGCTGGCGCAAGCGATCGCTGCAGCGACGCCTCCGGCGATCTGGCTGGGCTGGTCGCTCGGCGGCCTGGTGGCGCTGCAGGCGGCGCTCGATCTGCCCGGGCAAGTGAATGGGCTGGTCGAGATCGCGTCGAGTCCGCGTTTCGTGCGAGCCGCGGATTGGCCGCATGCGGTGCCGGCGACGATCTTCCGCGAGTTCGGATCAGCGCTGGTCACCGGGTTTCGTCCCGCCATCGAACGTTTCCTTGCCCTGGAGACGCTCGGCTCGGCGCATGCGCAGGAGGAGCTGCGCGAACTCAGGCGAGCACGTCTTCGAGCGCGGCGAGCCGTCCGAACCGGCGCTGCAGGAAGGCCTGGCCCTGCTCGACCAATGCGATTTTCGCGGGCGGCTCGGCGAGCTCGACATGCCTGGCCTGTGGATAGCCGGGCGCCGCGACCGCATCGTGCCGCCCGACGCGATGCGCTGGGCAGCGGACCAGTGCGCACAAGGCACCTACCTGGAGCTTTCCGCCGGCCACGCGCCATTCCTCAGTCACGCCGCCGAGGTCGCCGACGCCCTCTTTTCGTTCGCCGAGGGGACAAGGCCGGCATGAGCGGGATTTTCGACACTACCCATGTGCGTCGCGCGTTCGGCCGCGCCGCGGAAAGCTATGACGCCCATGCCGCGTTGCAGGACGAAGTCCGCGCGCGCCTGCAGGAGCGCCTGGACGACCTGCCGATCAAGCCGCTGCGCATCCTCGATGTCGGCAGCGGCACCGCGCGCGGAACGGCCGCGCTGCGCAAGCGCTATCCGCAGGCGCATGGCACCGCCCTGGACCTGGCCATGCCGATGCTGCGCGCGGCGCGCAGGCACCGCGGCTGGCTGCGCCCGTTCGCCCGCGTCTGTGCCGATGCCGAAGCGCTGCCGTTTGCCGAGGCCAGCATCGATCTGCTGCACTCGAGCCTGTGCCTGCAGTGGTGCGGCCAGCTCGACCGCGTGTTCGACGAGTTCCGCCGCGTCCTGCGGCCCGAGGGCCTGGTCCTGTTCAGCACGTTCGGGCCACAGACCCTGGCCGAGCTGCGCGCCGCCTTCGCCGAAGTCGATGCATCGCCGCACGTCAGTCGTTTTCTCGATATCCACCAGATCGGCGATGCCCTGCTCGCGGCCGGGTTCCGCGATCCGGTGCTCGAACGCGATGTCTTCACCCTGACCTATGCCGACGTGCTCGACCTGATGCGCGAGCTGCGCGCCCTCGGCGCGACCAATGCCGATGCCGGCCGCGCGCGCGGACTGACCGGCAAGGCGCACCTGCAGCGCGTCATCGAAGCCTACGAAACCTGTCGCCACGAAGGGCGCCTGCCGGCCACCTATGAAGTGGTTTACGCACAGGCCTGGGCCCCGAAGGCAGGGCAACCGCGCCGTTCGGCCGAAGGTGCCATCGCCAGCTTCCCGATCGACCAGCTGCGCGGCTCGCGACGCGTGCGGCGCTGAAGCCCGGTTTCGGCAGGGTCCTGCCGCCAGGCAGGCGCCAATTCCGCTAGCATGCCGGCCATTGCATGTTGAGGATGACATTCATGTTGCGCACCCTGGCCTGTTCCCTGGCATTCCTCGCCACCGGCGTGGCTGCGGATCGCGTCCACGCTGCCGATGCGCGGCAGGATGCGCGGGCCTGCGCCAGCGAGCCGGATCCGGACCGCCGACTCGAATGCTATGACCGCGCCGTGGGGCGCGATTCCACGCCGGTGCGCGTGCCGGAGCCACAGCCGGAACAAATGGCGACGACCGCGGATGTGTTCTCGAGTTCGCATGGCGGTTTCGACAGCCGCTGCGACAAGGAGCTGCCGGATTCGCTGCTCGATTCGCGCTGGGAACTCGACCCGGGCCGCGTCAGCGGCAGGAAGCCGCCGGCCTACTGCATCCGCGCCTACCGGCCGGTCTACCTGATGCCGGTGTTCTTCACCAGCAGGACCAATCCGACGCCAAGCTCGCCCTCGCCGAACAACACGGTGACCGATCCGGAAAAGATCAACCACAGCGAGGTCAAGTACCAGCTCAGCCTGAAGACCAAGGTCTGGCCGAACATCTTCGGCGACAACGGCGACCTGTGGATGGGCTACACCCAGGTCTCGCACTGGCAGATCTACAACGCGGAACGCTCGCGGCCGTTCCGCGAAACCAACTACGAGCCCGATGCGAACCTCGTGTTCCGGACCAGCCATGAAGGCGATCTGCTCGGCTGGACGCCACGCATGTTCGGCTTTGGCCTCGTCCACCAGTCCAACGGCCGCAGCGATCCGCTATCGCGCAGCTGGAATCGCGCCACCGCCATGCTCGGCCTGGAACGCGACAACTGGACCGTCATCGTGCGCCCGTGGTGGCGCGTGCTCGAATTCGGCGACGACAACAACCCGGATATCAGCGACTACATGGGACGCGGCAACATTGAACTTGTCCACGTCGACGACAAGGGCGAACACCAGTTCGCCCTCATGCTGCGCCATTCGCTGCGCGGCGGCGATCGCAGCCATGGCGCGCTGCAGTTCGACTATGCCTTCCCGATCGCAGCGCCGCTGCGCGGCCACGTGCAGGTCTTCAATGGCTACGGCGAAAGCCTGATCGACTACAACCATCGCGCCTGGTACGCCGGCATCGGTGTTTCGCTGATCGAGTGGTACTGACGCGGCAAGCGGTCGGCGCCGCCGGGCGAACCGGTTTTCGCGCGCGATTGGGCCGGTGCTAGAATGCGCGCCGCTCCATCGGGGAGTAGTCGACCGCGGTGAAACGCTGCGGGGTTCGCGTCAACACACTTGGCGACCACGCCATGGCGCGCACGATTCCGGCCGCAGCACTTCGCTGCACGGATTCCGGCAAGACCGCTGGTTCGCACGCGCTGATCCCGGGCCGGGGCCGCGCCTGTGGATCATCGCGTCCTGGTCTGCCCCGCCCGCCGGAGTCATCGTGCAAACCCTGCTGGTATCCGCCACCGCCGTCGCCATCGCCGAGATCGGCGACAAGACCCAGCTGCTCTCGCTCATACTCGCCGCGAAATACCGTCGGCCGTTGCCGATCTGCATCGGCATCCTGATCGCAACCCTGCTCAACCACGCGCTGGCCGGACTGCTCGGCGCCACCGTTGCCGCATGGCTCACACCGACCGTCCTCAAGTGGGCCGTGGCGCTGTCGTTCCTCGCCATCGGCCTGTGGACGCTGATTCCCGACAAGCTCGACGACGCCGCGGCAAAGCCGGTCGTGCGCGGCGTGTTGCCGGCGACCGTCATCGCCTTCTTCCTCGCCGAGATGGGCGACAAGACCCAGGTCGCCACGGTCGTGCTGGCCGCGCAGTATTCGCCACTCTGGCAAGTGATTGCCGGCACGACGATCGGCATGCTGCTGGCCAACGTACCCGTGGTCTGGCTCGGCGCCCGCTTCGCCGACCGGCTGCCATTGCGGGCTGCGCGAATCGGCGCGGCGCTGCTGTTCGTGGCGCTGGCGATCTGGATCGCGGTTCGATAGGACGAGCGGGAATCTTGGGCGCAAGGCTCGCCCTGGCAAGAATCAAAGGACTCGTGGAATGCATGTACTTGATTCTTGCGCGTCCTCACGGCACGAGATTTCCAAAGAGCTTTCGCTCGCCGAAGGCGAGTGAAAGCTTTGCTCCAAAAAATGCGCAGCGGATCGACGCAAAGAACATGAAGTAGCGAGGAACTGGATGACGCGCTGCATCCGCAGGGACGACGGAGGGTAGTGCGCACGACGAACGAAATGGCCGACGCCCGCGCGACAAACTCCGCGAGACTTCGCGCCTAGAGGGCGTCGTCGTCGAGTTCGCCGGTGCGGATACGCATGACCTGGTCGAGCTGCCAGACGAAGATCTTGCCGTCGCCGATCTTGTCGGTATTGGCGCTTTCGCGCAGGGTCTCGACCACGCGCTCGAGCTGGTCCTCGGCGACGGCGATCTCGATCTTGATCTTGGGCAGGAAATCGACCACGTATTCGGCGCCGCGATAGAGCTCCGTATGGCCCTTCTGCCGGCCGAATCCCTTGACCTCGCTGACCGTGATGCCCTGTACGCCGATCCCGGCCAGTGCCTCGCGCACATCGTCGAGCTTGAAGGGCTTGATGATCGCCATCACCATTTTCATGAGCGCGTCCTGTCCATTCCGTAACGACGCTGGCGACTATAGCCGAATCGCGCGATCGGCGGCCTTGTAGGAAATTTCCTACACGAAAATCCGAAATCGCCCACTGCGCAATGGTGACCCCCTGCCTAGACTTTGTCGCCAAGGGATAGCTCGTCGGCAAGACCGCTGACGCAGGCGCTGGGATGCGAGCAGGGAAGCAGGCAGGGATGCGCGCAGGGATCTGCACCCGGCCGCGGTGACGTCGAGTCATCGCGGCCGGGACCATCCGCGGTCCGACACGGAACGTGCAGGGTCACCACCGCGCCATGCTCGCCCCGGGCCGCCCAAGAGCCGGCCGGCGAGTACCATTCGACTATTCCGCCTGTATCGAGGTTTTCCATGATCCATGCCAGCAACATCGATGAAATTGCCGAACGCCTTGCCGCCATCGTGCCGTCCGGCCTCAGGGAGGCGCGCGAGGACCTCGGCGCCAACTTCCGCGCCATCCTGCAGTCGGGCCTGAACAGCCTCGACCTGGTCACCCGCGAGGAATTCGACGTGCAGCGCTGCGTGTTGCTGCGCACACGCGAGAAGATCGAGCAGCTCGAGCGCCAGGTCTCGGCTCTCGAGACGGCACTGTCCGCGCAACCGCGACACTGATCACGGCGGCCGACCGGTCATCGGCCGCATCCTCGATTCCGACCCAGCGATTCGCCCCCACGACCATGAGCCTCGCCGTTGTCTACAGCCGCGCCCAGGACGGCGTCAGTGCGCCCCTGGTGATCTGCGAGGTCCATCTTTCCGGGGGCCTGCCCAGCACCTCGATCGTCGGCCTGCCGGAAACGGCGGTCCGCGAGGCCCGCGACAGGGTCCGCGCCGCCATCCTCAATTGCCAGCTCGACTACCCGCAGCGCAAGGTAACCGTCGGACTGGCGCCGGCCGACCTGCCCAAGGACGGCGGTCGCTTCGACTTGCCGATTGCACTCGGCATCCTGGCGGCGAACGGCAGCATTCCGTGCGATGCCCTTGAGCGTTTCGAATTCCTCGGCGAGCTGGCCCTGTCCGGCGAAGTGCGCGCCGTGAATGGCGTGCTGCCTGCGGTGATGCGCGCTGCGCGAACCGGGCGCAGCGTGATCGTGCCGCGCGAGAACGCCGCCGAAGCGGCCCTGGTCAGCGGCGTCGATGTGCGCAGCGCGTCCAGCCTGCTCGAGGTGTGTGCGCATCTTTGCGGACGCGCCGAGCTGCCGGTCGCCGAGCGCGGCACGCCGCCCGAGCCGCGCAGCCAGGAACCCGATCTTGCCGAGGTCCGCGGCCAACCGCATGCCCGCCGGGCCCTCGAAATCGCCGCGGCCGGCGCGCACAACCTGTTGCTGGTGGGGCCGCCCGGTACCGGCAAGACCATGCTCGCCTGCCGCCTGCCCGGCATCCTGCCGCCGCTGGCCGAACACGAGGCGCTCGAACTGGCGGCCGTGCGCTCGGTCGCCGGGCATGGCACCGGCATGGACGACTGGATGCGCCGGGCATTCCGCGCCCCGCATCACACGGCCTCGGCAGTCGCCCTGGTTGGCGGTGGCTCGGTGCCTCGCCCCGGCGAGGTGTCGCTGGCCCATCATGGCGTCCTCTTTCTCGACGAACTGCCGGAGTACGACCGCCGCGTCCTCGAAGTGCTGCGCGAGCCTATCGAGTCGGGCCACATCACGATCTCCCGGGCCGCGCGCCAGGCCGAATTCCCGGCCCGCTTCCAGCTGGTGGCGGCGATGAATCCATGCCCCTGCGGGCATGCCGGCGACCCGGGCGGTCGTTGCCGCTGCACCCCGGACCAGGTGACCCGGTACCGCGCGCGAATCTCCGGCCCCCTGCTCGACCGCATCGATCTCAAGCTGGAAGTCCCCCGCGTCCATCATGCGGAATTGCGCGAATCCACCGCGGGCGAGGCCTCTGCGACCGTCAGGGCGCGCGTGTGCGCCGCGCGTGAACGGCAACTGGCGCGCTCGGGCAAGCCGAACGCCTGGCTCAACAATCGGGAAACCGAGCGCGATTGCGCGCTCGGCGGACACGAACATGCGCTGCTCGACCGCGCTGTCGAACGGCTGGGCCTGTCGGCGCGTGCCTATCACCGGGTGATGCGGGTCGCCCGCAGCATTGCCGATCTCGCCGGCAGCCCGCGCATCGACGACAGCCACCTCTCCGAAGCCATCCAGTACCGTCGATTCGACCTCGCCCGACCCTGAGCCGTCGCATCATCCGCCGTTCGCAGGGCGCACACGCCGCGGGACCTTTCGCTGCAAACGCGCCCGCGTCCCTTGTACACTCCGAGCCTCATGCCCAGTCCCGTCCCCGTCGCCGCGTCGCCTGTCGGACTCCCCGCCCCTGCGCCGGTCGGGGGTGGCATGCGTGGATTGGCAGAAACCGCAAACGCGCTGGCCATCCATTCCGTCGACGCGGTGCTGGCGGTGGTGGTCGAGAGCACGGGCTCAGCCGCGCGCCCGCGCGGCGCGCTGGCGATCATCGACGCGGATGGCGTGCGCACGGGTTCGCTGAGTGGCGGACGCCTGGAGCTGCAGCTGCTCGAGGCGGCACGCGCGGTCCTCGCCAGCGGACAGGCGCAGTCGCTGCAAATCGACGCCAGCGACGACAGCAGCCATGCCTCGGGGTTGCCGGGCGAGCGCTTGGGCGCGATGCAGCTCCTGCTGTTGCCGATGCCGGCCCGAAGCTCGCCACTTCGCGATGCCATCATCAGTGCCTGCGCCGGCAGCGCATGGTTGCGCCTGCGCCTGGACCTCGGCAGCGACAAGGCGGCGCGCAGCGACCTGGGCTTTGGCGAAGCGCGCACCGGCCCGGACCTGTTCGTGTTCGACAGCCGCGGGGCGACCTGTGCCGGGCCGAGCGAATTCGTGCGCCACTGCAGTCTCAGTTTCGCGCCACCGCCCCGCCTCGTCCTGCTCGGCGCGGGACCGGAGTCGGCTGCGTTGATCCGCATGTCCCACCTGCTGGGCTGGTATGTCGAGGTGGTCGACCAGCGTCCGGGCAGTGCTGCCTATGTCGGGCAGGACAGTGCCGACCGCCTGCATGCAATCGCCCCGGAAACCCTGCCGACCCTGCTCGCCGAACGACATTTCGATGCCGCCGTGGTCGGCGGCCACGACTTCGACATCGATGTGCGGCATCTGCGCCATCTTGGCGCGTCCGGCATAGGCTACGTCGGCCTGCTCGGCCCGCCGGAGCGCCGCGATGCGCTGCTCGGTCGCCTCGGCGACATCATCGCCACCCAGCTCGAACCGCGCCTGTACGCGCCAGTCGGCCTGCGCCTTGGCGGCGAAGGCCCGGAAGCCACCGCACTGGCGATCATCGCCCAGCTGCAGTACTACCTCGCCCACGACGTGCATGCCTGATCCGGCGGTCCCCCGGCACGGCGTGATCGTGCTGGCCGCCGGCCGCTCGCGGCGATTGGGTCAAGCCAAGCAACTGCTGGTCATCGACGATGAGACGATGATCCATCGCTGCGTGCGCCTCGCTCTGCAAACCGAACCGGCGGATTGTGTCGTGGTCTGCGGACCGGATCCCGGCCTGCTTGCGCAGGCGGTTGCCGACCTGGCCTGTCGTTGCGTTGCCTGCGCGGACGCGGAGCGCGGATTGTCCGCGTCGCTGCGCTGTGGCCTCGCCGAGCTCGATGCGGCCTGCGCCGGCGCACTGATCCTGTTGACCGATCAGCCGGACCTGGACGCCGTGCACTTGTTGGCCCTGCGCGATGCCTGGGCCGTTCAAGCCGCTGGCGCGGCGGCCAGTGGCTACGCCGATACCGTGGGCGTGCCGGCGCTGTTGCCGCGTGCCTGGTTCAAGGAGTTGGCCATGGCCTCGGGCGATAGCGGCGCCCGCGAGTTGTTGCGCGCACGCGCCAGCCAGGTGCGTGTCGTCAACGCACCACAACTCGAACGCGATATCGACCGCCCCGGCGATCTCGAAAAACCGGACTCGCCCCGGCCAGCCTGATCGTCAAGCTCCACATTCCCGATCGCATGCCATCGAATTCCGCGCCGCGATTCGCATGCACTCTGTAGGAGAGGCATTCATGCCCAACAACAAGGCGGAAACGCGGGAAGAGCTATCGGAATCCGAGAAGCCCTTCGTCTGCTTTTGCAGGAGGCATTCATGCCCGATGCTCTTCGCCACGCCCACGAAATTCTCCACTACTCAACCTTGCTCATCCCATGCCCGTTCGGCCACACGCTCCCCAGCGGATCAAACTCGACTTCGTCGACCAGCTCACCGCGCCAGCCGAATCCGCTCACTGCCAGCACGCCTTCGAGCATCGGCTCGAGTCCGAAAATTTCCTCGATATCGCGTTCATTGACCGCAGCGGTGATGAATGCGGCGAGGCCCCGCTCGGCGGCGGCGAGATAGAGCGTCTGTGAAAGATGCCCCGCGTCGAGGATCACCGCGCGATACGCCTTGGCGTGATTGCGGTATTTCCAGAACGTGCGCCGGAAGCGACTGGCCAGCACGATCACTACGTGCGCATTCATGAAATGGCGCTGGCCGGCCACGATACGCAGGGCCAGGGCTTGACTGTCCTCCGGGGCAAGCTCGCCGAGCGGCTCGAGTGCATGGTCGATCGGGTGGTAGTGGTAGAGACCCGGCTTGATGCCTTCGACGTTCTGCACGAGCAGGTAGGCTTCGGTCGGATGTAAACCGCCGGCCGATGGCACGGCGCGCTTCATCACCGTGATGCCCGGCTCGTCACTGACCGCACGCGCGGCGAAGGTGCGGTACAAGGTGTTCGCGAAATCCCCGGCCGGAAGCGGGCGCGCAACATCCCAGTTGCGGCAGGTCACGCGCTGGCGGATCAGCGCTTCCAGCGCGCTGTCGGCCGGTTTTCCGAGGGCGATGCGCCGGTCCGGTTCGACACGCTCGCGCACCGGCGCCTCCGGTGGACCGAGGCGGTCAAGGAAGGGTCGGTCGGTCTCGTTGACAAAGCGGCGTTCCGCCTCCAGCGTGTCGATGCCCTGCCAGCGCGTGTGCCGGTGCAACGTTGCCGACAGTCCGCGCCAGTGACTGGCGCGTACCTGTTCGTCGCTGTCGCGCACGGCCGACATGCCTCCATCAGCGCTGATCAGCAGGCCCTTGGCGATGAGGCTTTGGAGCACCGCACGCGGCAGCGTGGCTGCCAGATCATCAAGATCGGTCCACTGTTCCGGCGACAACGCCCCGAGCGCACCAAGCTCCTCGCCATCGAGCAGGATTTCGGCGTCGAGGTGTGCAGCCAGGGCGATCCATTCGCGGACCGTGTCCACTCCCGTGCCGCCCGCGACAAGTCGACCGAGATCGAAATCCAGTCGTTCGCGCGGTTCGACGTGGACCACGGCGCAGCGGCGTACTTGCATGGGGTCTTTCCCGACAGAAGAGTTCTGCTAGCCTACGCAGGGCGGGGCTTGCGCAACAAGGGCATCGGTTCGTCCGATGCGATGCCGTCATCCTGCTGTGGTCGCGGCGCATCCGCAAATGGCGCGCCGGACCTGTGCCATGAAGGCCCATAGAATCCATCAACCCAAGGGGAGCGCTCGATGAGCAAGGCACGACTGCCGAAAGAACACGAACTCAACCTGTTGAAGAAACTGTCGACCGACGATGCCTATCGCGCTCGTTTCGAGAAGAGCCCGACCGATGCCTTGAAGGAAATCGGCGTTCCGGACGCAGCCATCAGCGCGCTGCCGGCGGACAACCTGAAATCCGGGAAGCTGGCCGACAAGAGCGCAATCGCCGGTGCCCACGCGCAGTTGTCTGACGCCAACACCAGCGAACATGTCTGTCTCGTCGTTCCCTTCATGCGAATCAACTAGCGGGTTGCGCAGCCGGAAGGCTGTCCTGCACCTTCTTCACGCGCACCGCAAACGGCGGTGCGCGTGATGCTTGCGGCCATGCCTCGCGGAATTGCTCCAGCATTGTTCGTGCGCCGGAACTGTCATTTGCCTTGAGTGCCAGCTCGGCGCCGCTCAGCAGCGCCAGGTCTGATTGCAGCGCGTTGTAGGGCGTCAAGAGGTTCCCGGCACTGCCCTCGGCGTAGGCACGGCCACGATGTGCGGCGAGCCAGCGTGATTCCCGCAGGGCGTCATTTTCCCTCTTCCCGGCTTGCGCATAGGCGCGCAGCAGGGCGGCATGCGTAACATAGAGCTCACTGCCATCGACCAGCTTTTCCAGCTGTTCGATCGCCGCCTGGGTGTTCCCCGATGTCCTGGCGATCTCGGCCTCGGCCACCTTGCGCAGCTTGTAGGCCGCGGTGTGCGCCGGATGCGTCTCGGCTCCCAATGATGCCAGTGCCTTTTTCGCCAACCCTGCATTGCCGACACTTGCGGCGATGTAGGCGAGCATCGATTGCCGCGTGTCGAGGGCTCCGCGCTCCGCCGGCCCTGCCTTGGTGCGCAGGATCTTCGTTTCGTCGATTGCGGAAGCCAGTGCCACCGGGTGCGAGTCGGTGCCGCCGGGTTCGACTGCGGAGCGTATGCTGATTCCGATGACCTCAAACTGATTGCGGAAATCGTTGCCCTCCGGCAGTTCGCCTGTCGCCTTCGCCAGGGCGCCGTCAGCGTCGACGAAATTGCCCTGATCGACGAGGAATGCAGCCTCCAGCACGGTTCGCGTGCTGCTGGCGACCGGGTTTTCCGTCATCGTAATCGCCGGCATGCGGGCCAGGGTCTTCGTCGCGGCTTCGAACTTGCGTTGGGCCGCTTCAGCAGCGGCATGGTAATGCGTGAAGCGGAAACCCTCGGATTCAATATCCTTGAACGCCTGTTCCGCATCCACATAGCGTTCGTTGCCCAGATAAAGGATTCCGAGCAGGTGCCTGGAGGGAATCGGGGTCGGATTCTTTGCGGATGCCGAGGACAGCGCCAGGGAAATGTTCTTTGCATCAAAGCGATTCGCATCGCGCCATCCGATGTAGGCGAATCCACCGGTGGCCGCGAAGAAATCGGGATAGGTTTCGACCATGACCTGCCATTTGCCGATGGCGTCTGCCGATTGGTCCATGGTCGCGATGAAACTTTCCGCATAGAGGATGTCGCGCGCCGAGAGTCTCTCCTGGTTGCCCAGCGCCCGCTGGAATGCATCGCGCGCTTCGGCAGTGTGTCCGGCACTGTACTGGATGGCACCAATTCGCATGCTGGCGGACGCGAACTGCGGGTCGATCTTCAATGCCTGCTCGAGCATGGCCAGGGATTCTGCGAATTGGCCGCGCGCTCCCTTCTGCACGCCCAGCGAATAGGCCTTGAGCGCATCGAGGTTCTTCGTCGCCACCTTCTCCAGCGGCCTGGACTCATTCGACACCGTCGCCAGCGCCTCGCCCAGGCGCACGCGCAGGCGGCTGTTGATCGTGTCCAGCGAGGGCAGGATCGATTCCTTGCCGATGCCGTCCGCCGTCTCCGAATACACCGTGGTCTGCGTCTGCGGGTCGATCACCTCGGCGGTGATGCGCACCCGACCGCCGATCTCGGCGATCGTCGGCAGGATCAGCGCCCGCGCGCCGTCGCGGATCGCCACTTCCGAGCCCACCGCGCGGTCGACCTCGGTCTTGTCCGGATCGCGCTGCATGCGCGTGATCGTGTCGCGCACCTTCAGGTCCGGCAGCACGTTGACGTAGCGCGACTGCTCCAGGCCGATGCGCAAGGCACTTTCCAGCGCGTCGTCGAACACCGTCTCGCCGGTCAGGTTGTGCAGGCTGCCGACCACCACCCAGTCGCGGCTGGCGAACGCGATCGCCGGGTCCGGGCGCAGGAACATCACGATCGGCACGGCGATCAGCGCGACCACCACCAGCGCTTCGATCACCACCGTCGCCGGGCGCCGCCAGAACGGCACTTCCCGATGCGCCTTGCTCGACCAGGGCGGCGCCTTCAGCGGCGCCAGCCCTTCCTCGCCCACCTCGAACACCGCGACCGGGTCAGGGACGCCACGGAAGCGGTAGCGCCCATGCGTGCGCCAGCGCACGCTCGCGAGCTGGTCGCCGAGCTCGCCCTGGGCGCGATGGGCCAGGTCGTAGGCAATATTCGAGAGCAGGATCTGCCCGGGCAGGGCCAGGCTCATCAGGCGCGAGGTGATCGGCTTGACCAGGCCTTCCACCTCGACCGGCTTGGCGCCCTTGGCAATGTCCTCGCTGCTGTTGTCCCAGACCACCACGTCGCCGACGTGGATGCCGACCCGCGCGCTCAGGCTCGTCTTCTCGGCGGCATTGAGCTGGCGCAGGCCGCGCTGGTAGTCCAGCGCATAGGCCACCGCCTGCACCGGGCGGTCGAACATCATCATGAAGCCGTCGGTCTTGTCGATCTCGCGGCCGCCGTGGCGGTCGGCCAGGGTCCGCGCCAGGCGATCGTGCTTGCGGATCAGTTCCGCCGCCTCGCGATCGCCGAGCCGCTCGACCAGCGCCGTCGAGTCGACCAGGTCGCAGAGCAGCAGGGTGCGCAACAGCGAACTGGTCCTGTTTTCGGATTCGGTATCCAGGGTTGCGGCAACACTCACGATCTTGGGAACCTCGCTGGAACTCGCGGCTATCCGCGCCATTCTGCGCTGCGCCGTGGACGCTTGCCAAATTTAGCCTCTCGCTTTGCCATCAGGCCGGCGCTAGACTCGCTGCGCCATTGTTTCCGGAACGGCCAACAGGGTGCATTGAACAATTGGAGAGTGACGCACTCCGGCAAATCGTTTCAACCGACTTTCAGGGGAAAGCCAGATGACCGATACGATTCTCAGCAAAGAACAGGCTATTGCCTTGCTGCACAAGCTTTCGACTGACGACACGTTCCGTGCAAGCTACGAGAAATCACCGGGCGACGCGCTTCAGGCCGGCGGCATTCCGCCTGAGGTGATCAAGGGCTTGCCCAAGGCGAATCTGGCTCCTCACAAGCTCAATTCCAAAGAAGCCTTCGCAACGGCACTTCAACAGGTGCGCAGCGAGTCGGCCAATGTCCACCTGTGCCTGCGCGTGCCGACCGTGAAACTGAGCGACGTGGGCACGGCTTCTAAGGATTCTGCGGGCTCAATGTCATTTGCAGCTTCCTGATCCGGTCTCCGAGCACCGGGTTTTCCATCGCTGCCGGCCAGCGTGACTTGAATTGTTCCAGCGAGCGGCGCGATGAATCCAGGTCGTCGAGCCGGATGGCGTACTCCGCCGCATTCAACAATGCCAGGTCCGATACGGCGATGTTGAAGGGAACCGCGCCCTGAACATTCAGTTCCGCATACGCTCGACCCCTATGGCTTGATAGCCAGTCGGCTTCTGCCTTCGCCGATTTGAAATCGCCGCTGGATGCGTGGATTTCCATCAGGGCTACATGGGTGGCGAAAATTTCATTGCCGTCGACGACGCCTTTCAATCTTTTCAGCGCATCCCCTGGCCGGGCTTTGGCGAGGAAAATTTCGGCCTCGACGACGGCGAGCAGGTTCGCAAGTATTGGATATTGATTGGCATTCGTACCAAGCCCAACCGCCTTGATGGCGCTTTCCGCGTTTTTCACGGATCGCTCGCGGGCCGAGAGGTAGGCGGCGAACAGAAGCCGCAATCGCAACCTGTAGCGGTCCGCCAGCGCCGCCTCCTTCAATTCCGGCTTCAATTTCGACAGGTAGCGTTCAAGCGCTTCGGCGCCCGCGTTTTCTCGAACGGGCAGACTGTTGATGCCCAGCAGGGACAATTCCGCTTCGTTGGAACTGTCGTTCGACGCGCCGGATTGGGCAGCCTCGGCAAGTGCCGCGGCCGCGCCATTCCAGTCGCCGCCATCCAGCATGATGGCTGCTCTTGCAATCATCGAGCTTTCATCTTCGTTGGCGGATGAGCCCGAGGAACTGGCGGAAAGGTCCGCTTCGGCAGCCTCGAACTTCAGCGCGGCTGCGTGTGCCGTGGCCATGGTCCAGCCCAGGCCCGCGGACTGTACCGCGTTCGCCGCGCGGAGCTGCTCGAGCGAATCGTCGTATCTCTCGCTGCCCAGATAGAGCATTCCGAGCAGGAGCTGGCTGTTTGCCGGCGTGGCATTCTTGCGTGAAACGGCCTTGCCCGCCGGCTCCATGGCTTCCTTGATCCGGTTCCCATACCACCAGAGGTAATAGGCCCGAAGCGCCTGGCCGCTGAAAAAATCGGGGTAGGTTCCAGCCAGCGTTTTCCAGTTTTCGATCGCTTCAACCTGCGACTTCCCATTGGCCGTGGAAAGCAACGCACTGACATAGAGGCTGTCGCGCTGGGACATCCGTTCGCGAGAAGCGCTTGCTGCGGTCAGTTCGTCTATCGCCCTGGAATTCTTGCCTTCGTTCAGGAATATCTTGGCGAGTCCGACCCGGGCCAGCGCGAATTCCGGGTCGAGCGTCAATGCCTGTCGGAAGAAGCGCACGGCTTCTTCGTCGCGCGCGCCATCGTAGGCCGCGGCGCCCAGGGTATAGGCGCGCAATGCGTCGAGGTTGCTGGTTGCGACTTTCTCCAGCGGCCTGGACTCATTCGACACCGTCGCCAGCGCCTCGCCCAGGCGCACGCGCAGGCGGCTGTTGATCGTGTCCAGCGAGGGCAGGATCGATTCCTTGCCGATGCCGTCCGCCGTCTCCGAATACACCGTGGTCTGCGTCTGCGGGTCGATCACCTCGGCGGTGATGCGCACCCGACCGCCGATCTCGGCGATCGTCGGCAGGATCAGCGCCCGCGCGCCGTCGCGGATCGCCACTTCCGAGCCCACCGCGCGGTCGACCTCGGTCTTGTCCGGATCGCGCTGCATGCGCGTGATCGTGTCGCGCACCTTCAGGTCCGGCAGCACGTTGACGTAGCGCGACTGCTCCAGGCCGATGCGCAACGCGCTTTCCAGCGCGTCGTCGAACACCGTCTCGCCGGTCAGGTTGTGCAGGCTGCCGACCACCACCCAGTCGCGGCTGGCGAACGCGATCGCCGGGTCCGGGCGCAGGAACATCACGATCGGCACGGCGATCAGCGCGACCACCACCAGCGCTTCGATCACCACCGTCGCCGGGCGCCGCCAGAACGGCACTTCCCGATGCGCCTTGCTCGACCAGGGCGGCGCCTTCAGCGGCGCCAGCCCTTCCTCGCCCACCTCGAACACCGCGACCGGGTCAGGGACGCCACGGAAGCGGTAGCGTCCATGCGTGCGCCAGCGCACGCTCGCGAGCTGGTCGCCGAGCTCGCCCTGGGCGCGATGGGCCAGGTCGTAGGCAATATTCGAGAGCAGGATCTGCCCGGGCAGGGCCAGGCTCATCAGGCGCGAGGTGATCGGCTTGACCAGGCCTTCCACCTCGACCGGCTTGGCGCCCTTGGCAATGTCCTCGCTGCTGTTGTCCCAGACCACCACGTCGCCGACGTGGATGCCGACCCGCGCGCTCAGGCTCGTCTTCTCGGCGGCATTGAGCTGGCGCAGGCCGCGCTGGTAGTCCAGCGCATAGGCCACCGCCTGCACCGGGCGGTCGAACATCATCATGAAGCCGTCGGTCTTGTCGATCTCGCGGCCGCCGTGGCGGTCGGCCAGGGTCCGCGCCAGGCGATCGTGCTTGCGGATCAGTTCCGCCGCCTCGCGATCGCCGAGCCGCTCGACCAGCGCCGTCGAGTCGACCAGGTCGCAGAGTACCAGCGTGCGCAGCATCGAGCTGGCGCTGGACTGCGGATCGACAAGGGTGGCGGCACCTGCGTTCACGACAACTCCCTGTTCCGAAAGGCAGGAGTCGGCCATTTTGCGCCGCGGAGTGCACAATTTCCAGTCTGGCGTTTCTGCTGCGCCGCATGGGCATTGTTCGCCGTCCGGCAACAAGGCATTCCGGCCCGCAACCTTGTAGATGTCGGCAGACGGCGCAATTCTTGCACCCAACTTGCAACCAAACGGCGGCATGGGCCGTCCCTGAAGTACCAGGGGTCATCGGGCGGTTCGAGCGCCGGTCCTGGCGCGAGGGCGGATTCGGCCTGCGCCCCGATGATTCACGGTGGCAACCGCCGCCCACAATGAACGCTGGAAATCCGCAATGAAGCTGCAGGAGCGCCCGACAAACCCATCCACCGCACGCAGCGGATCGCGACGGCTGACCCGCCTCGTGCGCGGACAGCCGGTCAGCGATGGCGCCGGGGTCAAGCTGAACCGGATCATCGGCCAGCGCGACTTCGACATGCTCGATCCATTCCTGATGCTCGACGAATTCCGCTCCGACAAGGCCAACGACTACCTGGCGGGCTTTCCCGAGCATCCGCATCGCGGCTTCGAGACCGTCACCTACATGCTCGCCGGGCGCATGCGCCATGGCGACAACCAGGGCAACAGCGGCGTGCTGACGCCGGGCAGCGTGCAGTGGATGACCGCCGGCCGCGGCATCGTGCATTCGGAAATGCCCGAGCAGCAGGACGGGCTGATGTGGGGTTTCCAGCTCTGGGTCAATCTGCCGGCGCGCGACAAGATGACGGCGCCGCGTTACCAGGAGATTTCCCCGCAGGAAATTCCGCTGGTGAAGCCTGCACGCGGCGTCGAAGTGCGCGTAATCGCTGGCGCCCTCGGCGGCGTGCACGGGCCGGTCAGCGCCGTGCCGACGGCGCCCGTGTACTTCGACCTGGCACTCGCTGCAGGTGCGCGCTTCGACGTGCCGCTACCGCCCGGGCACAGTGCATTTGCCTACGTCTATGACGGCATGGCCGCGATCGGCAGCGAGGACGCCGCCGAGATCGTGCAGCACGGTGAACTTGGAGTGCTTGGCGAGGGCAGCCATGTCCGGGTCGCCGCCGGTGCGCAGGCAACGCGCCTGCTCGTCATCGCCGGCAAGCCGCTCAACGAGCCTGTCGCCAAGTACGGACCGTTCGTGATGAACACGCCGCAACAGATCGTCGAGGCGATCCGCGATTTCCAGAGTGGCGCATTCTGAAAATGCTTGTCCGCCGCACCCTGCACGAATGGCGAAAGCGCGGCGCCGCTCGAAGGACGAGCCCGTAAGCCGGGGTACCGGCCGTCAGTCCTTCATGCGCCGGAATACGGGCCACGGCAGGATGCGGACAAGCAGCGCGACCAGGCCCCACCAGCGTGGTTCATGGCGGTCGAACGAGCCACGCGGAAGATTGCGCACCACCTTGTGCGCGACCGCCGCCGGCTCGGCGGCGGGCAGCGGCAGTTTCATGCCATGCGTGAGGTTGCTGCGCAGGAAACCGAGCCGGTAGAACTGCACGCGCAAGGCGCCCGGAAGGTGGCGATGGCGCAGGCTTTCAAAGAAGGTTTCCAGGCCACGCTTGGCCGCGGCATAGACGACATTGCGCCCGCGCCCGCGCACCGCGGCGATGCTGCCGAAGCCGACGATCGCTCCACGCGATGCGAGCAGGGCCGGCAGCAGGGCGTGGGCGATGGCCAGCGGCGCATGCAGGTTGATCGCCAGCAGCTGGCCGATGGCCGCGGCGCCGAGCGTGCTGTCGTCATCACTGCGCGACATGCCGACCGGCAGCAACAGCATCGAAACGGGCGGCAGGTCGGCAAGGGCCTCGACCAGGCGTGCGCCCGGATTCGCGACGCTGGCCAGGTCGATGGCAACCGTCGCCACCTGCGCGTCGTGGCGCAGTTGCAGGTCGGCCGCCATGGCGGCCAGGTCGCGCGCATCGGAGGCAACCAGCAGCAGCGGATGGCCAGCCCGCGCCAGCTCGACCGCGAGCGCGCGGCCGAGTCCGCTCGAAGCACCGACGACGACGGCCGTCACAGGTCCAGCCTGCGGGTCAGTTCGGAGCGCTGCAGGCCACGCGGATCGAAGCCGCGCAGGCGATCGCGCTGCAGGTCGAAATCGGCGATGCCGCGGCGCGCGGCGGCAGCCTGCAAGCTGGAATCCTTGATCAGGTTGGGCCGCCCGCCGTGCTCGAGCGCGAGTTCGGTCAGCGCTTCGATGAAGCTGGCCTGTGCACTCGTGCGCGGTTGGGGCAACTGGATCGCCAGCGCGATGCCCTTGCCATCGAAACCGAATCCTTCGGCGCTGCCATCGAACAGCTTGCTCGCGATCAGGCTGATGCGCGGTCGCCGGCGCGCCACCTCGGCCTCAAGCGCGGCGACGAAGTCGGCATAGCGCGCGTGTCCGACCAGCCATTGCGCCTCGAGGAAGCCCTGCGCCCCGAAGCCGGCGAAATAGGCGTGCGCGTCGTTGAGCGGAAACAGGGCCTTGCCGACGGCGACATGCGTGCTGCCATGGCGACGGTACTGGTTGCGGATCCAGGCATTCATCGCGGCGATGCCGGGCCGGTGCCAGGCACACAGCGGCCACGGCTCGATCGATGCCGGCAGGTCGGCAGCCGCTCGCCGCGTCGCCCGCTGCGCTTCCTGGGATTCGAGGCCGTAGCGGATGAAACCGCGGCCGAAACGGCCCGCCCGGCCATCGTGCCAGCCATACAGGAGCGGCGCCCCGGCGTGGGCCTTCAGTACTTCGGCCGCTTCGAGAAGGTTGGCGACGGCGATGTTGCGCAGCGAATAGGCCGCAGGCGCCGGTACCAGGCGCAGGGTCGCGCTGCCGATCAGGCCCGGAATGCCGAAGCCGGCGAAGCAGGCGGCGAAGCGCGCGGCGTTCTCGTTCGCGTCGAGGGCCATCCAGCCGTCGACCGGATCGAACAGTTCGATGGCCTCGACGTGGCGGCGGAACGTGCCATCGCGGGCCGGATTCTTGCCATGCACATCGGCCGCGATGCAGCCGCCTATGGTCGCCTGCGGATGGCCGGGCGCCACCGGCAGCAACCAGCCGCGCGCGAGGGCGAAGCGCACGACATCGCCGATGCGCGCGCCGGCCTCGACGGTGAGCAGTCCGCGCTCGGGATCGAACTCGAGCAGGCGGTCGAAGCAGGCAAGATCCTGGACCACGCAATCCTCGCCAAAGCTCGCGCCGACGTAGGACACCCCGGCCCCGCGCGCGATGCGCTGCACGTCGCCGGGCAGGGCCTCGAGCAGGCGGTAGCGGTCGGGCCGCTGCACGTGGCATTGCGCCGTGTAGCCCCGATCGAAGCTGCTCAGCTCGGTACGGGCAAGGGCGAACCCGCGTGTGGAACTCACGTTCCGTTTTCCTTTTCCTGGGCGATATCGGCCTCGAACAGGCGGTCGAGGTCGTGCTGGGCCTCGCGCGCGTTCTGCACGATCGCCGAATCGTCGTCATAGAACAGGTGCTGCTCGGCGAGCAGTTTCTCGTCGAACTCGCGGAAACGGTCGACCCGCTGCGCGGCCAGCGCGGGATCGAGTCCGAGTTGCTCGAGTACCCGCCGCGACATGACCAGGCTCGAATGGAAGGTCTCGCGCACGACCTGCGCGCCGAGGTCCATCAGGCGGAATGCGTGCTGGCGGTTGCGTGCGCGCGCGAACACCTTCAGGTGCGGATACATGCGCCGCACGAGGCGCGCGGTGCGGATGTTGGTATCCGGATCGTCGGTGGCGACGATGAAGATCTCGGCCTTGTCGGCGTGCGCGGACCGCAGCAGGTCGCCGCGCGAAGGATCGCCGTAGTAGATCTGGTTGCCGAAGCGGCGCGATATCTCCACCTGCTCGATCGAACTCTCGATCGCGGTGAAGCGGATGTGGTTGGCGCGCAGGATGCGCGCGACGATCTGGCCGACGCGACCGAAGCCGGCGATGATCACGCGCGGCGCCTCGGCATCGTCGATCTGGTCGTAGACCGGTTGCGCGGCAACCACTTTGGGACTCAGGCGCGAGAACAGCACGACCAGCACCGGCGTCAGCGCCATCGACAGCGTGATCACGACGATCAGGACGTCGCGCAGATGGGCGTCGATCAGGCGGCTCTGTGCGGCCAGGGTGAAGACGACGAAGGCGAATTCGCCGCCTTGCGCGAGCACGCCCGCCAGTTTGAGCGACGTTGTGCTGTCCTCGCGCGCGAGGCGGCCGACGCCAAACAGGATCGCACCCTTGACCGCGATCAGTCCGACCAGCAGTGCGCCGACAAGGACCGGCTCGGCGACGACGAGATGGGCGTCTGCGGTCATGCCGACGCTGATGAAGAACAGGCCGAGCAGCAGGCCCTTGAACGGATCGACCCGGGCCTCGATTTCGTGGCGGTATTCCGAATCGGCCAGCAGCACGCCGGCGAGGAAGGCGCCGAGCGACATCGAAATGCCGGCCTGGTGCACCAGCCAGGCCGTGCCCAGTACCACCAGCAACGTGCTGGCGGTGAACACCTCGGGCATCTGCGTGCGCGCGGCGATGCGGAACAAGGGCCGCATCAGCAGGCGTCCGCCGACGATCACCGCCGCTATCGTCAGGATCACGCGCAGTACGCCAGGTGCATCGGGTATTGCGCTGCCGGCCTGTTGGGTCGCGGTCAGCAGGGGCACCAGGGCAAGAATCGGAATGGCCGCAACGTCCTGCAGGAGCAGGATGGCAAAGCCGAGCCGGCCATGCGGACTCTGCAATTCCTTGCGTTCACCGAGGATCTGCAAGCCGATGGCCGTCGACGACAGGGCCAGGCCGAGGCCGACCACGAGGGCGGCCTTCCAGCCCAGGCCCAGCGCCGTGCAGATGGCGAAGATGGCCAGGGCGCTGACCGCCAGCTGCACGCTGCCCAACCCGAACACGAGGCGACGCATGACCCAGAGCCGCTGCGGCGAGAGTTCAAGGCCGATCACGAACAGCATCAGCACGATGCCGAGCTCGGAGATGTGCGCGATTTCCTCGGCGTTGCCGACCAGGTTCAGGGCCGAAGGCCCGATCAGCGCGCCGGCGACCAGATAGCCGAGCACGGCGCCGAGCCGCGAGCGCTTCGCCAGCGGAACCGCGATGACCGCCGCGAGCAGCAGGACGACGGCATATTGCATGAAGCTGCTCGTTTCCACGCGTCACTCCGGAAGGGGTGGCGAATTATTGCATGGGGCAGCATCCGGGCCGCGCCGCTGGCGGACCCGGGTCAGGGCGCTTTCATGTTGCGCACGGGACATCCATGCCGATGCCTGGCGTCCCGGCCTACGGCAATGGGACGGGCATCATCTGCCTTCTCAGGCGCTGAGACGCGCGCGGGCCATGGTCGGGAAAAGAGGAGGTGACCCATGCTGCTTGCCCCGTTTGCTTCGATCGAGCACCCGTTGCATCCGCTCCGCGCCAGGCGCGGCGATTCGCCGGTCGTACCCGCCTGGCTGCTGGCCTGGGCCGGGATCGGTGCCCTCGCACTGGCCTGCGTTCCCGCCCTGCGCGGCGGCGAGTTCGGTGGCCTGACGCTGCCGTTCTGGCTGCTTGGGGCGCCGCTTTCCAACATCCTCTGGCTGACCCGCTCGCGCTGGCTTTCCTCGTTGCGCCGCTAGGTCTGTTCGCGATCGTGCGCAAACTTGCGAAGCCGGTCAGACCCGGGTGCCCAGGCGCTTGCGCTCCATGCGGCGCAGGAACTCCTCCATGATCCGCCGGTACAGATCGGCGCCGAGATAGGCATCCTCGACGCCGGCATCGATCGACGGATTGTCGTTGACCTCGATCATGGCCAGGCGATCGCCATCCTTCTTGATGTCGACGCCGTAAAGACCATCGCCGATCGGCGCGGTCGCCTTGAGTGCAAGCTTGACCACGTCGGCCGGCGCTTCGCGCACCGCCAGGGTTTCGAAGCCACCGGACTTGCTGGTGCCTTTCGCGCCGTGGTTGTAGATCTGCCAGTGGCCGCGCGACATGTAGTACTTGCAGGCATACAAGGGTTCACGGTTGAGCACGCCGATGCGCCAGTCGAATTCGGTGAACATGAATTCCTGGGCGAGGATCAGCGCCGTGTGCTGGAACAGTGCATCGGCGGCTTCCTTGAGCTTGTCGGCGCTTTCGACCTTGACGATGCCGCGCGAGAACGAACCGTCCGGGATCTTGAGGACCAGCGGGAAGCCGAGCCGCTCGGCGCTCTCATCGAGCTTTTTCGCATCGTCCTTGTAGAGGATCTCGGTGCGCGGGATCGGCAGCTTGCGCGACAGCATGAGGTCGTGCATGTAGATCTTGTTGGTGCACTTGAGGATCGACTCGGGATCGTCGATGACGACCATGTCTTCCTTTTCCGCCTTGTTGGCGAAGCGGTAGGTGTGGTTGTCGATCACCGTGGTTTCGCGGATGAACAGGCCATCGTATTCGGCCAGTCGCTGGTAGTCGTTGCGCCCGATCGGATCGACTTCGATGCCGAGCTCGCTGCCGGCTTCGATGAAATGCTTGAGCGCCTTCTTGTTCGATGGCGGCATGGCCTCGTTCGGATCGACCAGCATGGCCAGGTCGAAACGGAACTTGCGCTTCGCGCGGGGCTTGCGCCACAGCTTCTTGGAAAAACCGTCGAGGATCTGGGCGAAGGCATCTTCCTGCTCATCGGACAGCGATTGCAGCCCGGTCGGCTTGATCGCGGAGATCTGCCAGATGCGGTCACGCTCGAACTCGATGCGCAGGATCGGGCTCGGAAAGGCATCGAACACCTGGCGGGCGAGATCCTCCAGCGCGGGATGCGAGGTCTCGCCGAAATAGACGAGGATGCCGAAATCGGTGGTGTCGCGCCCGCCCGCCGGCAGGAACTTGCCGAGCCGGCTGCTCAGGTCTTCGATGTCCAGGCCATACAGCGAACGCCGGCGCAGGTCGTTGATCGTGCGCACCGAAGGAATGACCTTGTGCCCGCGCGCCTCGGCCAGCAGGGAGACGTAGTAGCCGGTGCCCAGGTACTTGTAGCTGCGGCAGAGATTGATGACCTGGGTGCGTTCGTCGTCGTCGCTGAGCGGCTGCTTGAGGTAATCCTGGGCAGAAACGACGTTGTCGGACGGGTAGTAGGAACCCCAGTCCGAGGTCTTTTCAACAACGATGACGAGACGACTCATGCGGTTCCTGTGCGTGGAGTGGGCGTGACGCGGAGATCCGGAGCGCTGACCGCAGCGTGCTGATATCGATGGGCGAATGGCGGCGACGCGGCGGCGAGTTTGCCATAGGCATGGCCGACGGTGCAGGGCGCGGGGGCCGGGAATGCCGCGTTCGGGCCGACTTGCGCAATTTCCCATTGCGTCCCGACGGGCGTGTCCTTAGGCTCTCGCGATGCAGAATCCGCGATCCAGCCGTTACGCCATGCCGCTGCCGGCCAAGGCACTGAGTGTCCGCCGTGCGGTCGAGACCGACCTGCCCGGCCTGGTGGCTCTCGAAAACGAGACATTCCGTGGCGACCGCCTCAGCGCGCGCCAGTGGGCGCGTCACCTGGACAGTGATACCGCGCGCGTCCTGATCGCCTCGGCGGGACGCCGCTTGATCGGCGCCATCGTGCTTTTCATGCGCCGCGGCAGCAACGTCGCGCGCCTCTACTCGTTGGCCATCGCGGCCGATTCACGCGGGCTCGGCATCGGCAATTCGCTGCTGGAGGCGGGCGAGCTGACCGCCCGCCAGCGTGGTTGCGCACGGCTGCGGCTCGAAGTGCGCCGTGACAATGGCCCGGCGCAGCGCCTGTATGAGCGGCGCGGCTACCGCCTGATCGGCGAGCGGGCGGCCTACTATGAAGACGGCGAGGACGCGCTGCGTTTCGAGAAGACCCTGGGGCAGGACTGAAGAACCTGCGCGCGCGCACGCAACGTCCCCGTGCCGTGGCCGCGCCGCAGCCGGCGACCTACCAGCCGGCATCCTTCAGCATCTGCCCGGTCTGCGCGTTGGCTGCACGCGCGACCAGCCCGCCGGCCGGGGCGAGGCTCACCCGGTACTGGCCGCCATCGAGCAGCGGCAGGTAGGCGGCACTGCCGTAATTGGCATCCACCCATGGCAGCCATTGCGGAAAGCGGCGCTTGAGATCGAGCAGGTCGAACGGATTGGACCGGTCAAGGGCCACCACGCTGCGCTCGCGCTCGGATTCCTGGGCCGCGTCGGCATAGCGGCCGCTGACCCGATCGAGACGGTACAAGGGCGGCGCGCCCCACATGACCGCGCGCGGACTCCACTTGATGACGCGCGCATCGAGCTGCCACTGGTCGCCGGCGAGTTCGACGCCGCGATGGCTTCCATCAGGGAATTCGATACGCACGGCAAATCGCTGCGGCGCGATCTTGCGCACATCGAGCAGGGCGAGGGTGGTTTCCGTGGTCAGGCGGCGGTAGCCGAGCAGGGCAGAGCCGGAGAACGCGCCGAGCGCGGCCAGCAATACGAACACCAGCGCCCACAGGCTGCTGTGGCAGGCCGAAAGCCGGCGCCGGTCGCGCCAGCGCCGCCGCGCGCCTAATCCGTTGAGCAGGGCAAACAGCGCGCAGAAGCCAGCGAAAATGAAGAAGGCGATGAGGATCGGGGTCAGCGGCATGGCACGAAGGATACCGCGATCCGCGGGCCGGTCGCGCCTCGGCCCGGCCATGCCTGGCGGGTGCGGGCGCTATACTCGTCGCCGTTTTCCGCCGCCTCGAGTTTCCGCGCATGTCCCGACTTCCCCGTTTGCTGCTCTTCGTGCTCGTCATCGCGTTGCTCGCCGCCTGCGGCAACAAGGGCGACCTGGTCAGGCCGACGCCGCCGGCCGAGCCGGCCAAGACGCCGACGACGCAGGGCTGAGCCGGCCCGGCACGATGGCACTTCCGTTCAGCAAGATGCACGGCATCGGCAACGACTTCGTCCTGCTCGATTGCCGCGAATCGCCGATGGCGCTGGATACCGCGGCGATCCGCCGGCTCGGCGATCGCCATTTCGGCGTCGGCTTCGACCAGTTGCTCAGCATCGAACCGAGCCGCGACGCCGATTGCGCCTTTGCCTACGGCGTGTGGAACAGCGACGGCTCACGTTCGGGGCAATGCGGCAATGGCGTGCGTTGCGTGGCCGCCTGGCTGGCCCGCGAAGGCGCGCTCGACGAGGGCCTGGTGCGCCTGATGAGCCCGTCCGGTCCGGTCCGGGTTGAACTGCTGCCCGATGCGCGCATCCGCGTCGACATGGGCGAACCGCGATTTGCGCCGTCCGCGCTGCCGTTCGACGCGCCGCACGAGCGTGATCGCTACGCGATCGAGGTGGTCGGCCACAGCGTCGAGATCGGCGCGGTTTCGATGGGCAATCCGCATGCCGTGATCGAGGTGGATGATATTGCCGACGCGCCGGTCGACGTGCTCGGTCCGCAGGTCGAGCATGCCGGTGCATTCCCGCGCGGTTGCAACGTCGGCTTCGCCCAGGTGCTGTCGCGCTCGGCTGTCGCGCTGCGCGTCTGGGAGCGCGGCGTCGGCGAGACGCTGGCCTGCGGCAGCGGAGCGTGCGCGGCGGTCGCCGTGCTGCGCCGGCGCGATCAGGTTGCCGACGGGGTGGACGTTCGCCTGCCCGGGGGCACGCTGGAAATACAATGGCAGGGTCCGGGCCACAGCCTGTGGATGACCGGTCCGGCAACATTCGCATTCGAAGGGGTCTGGCATGAGTGAGTTGAGCGTGAAGGACGGTCTGACGGCAATGGAGGTGGCCAGTTACCTGCGCCGCCATTCGGATTTCCTCAAGGAATTTCCCGATATCGCCATGCTCCTGCGCCTGCCGCGCGAGCAGGGGCCGGCGGCGTCGCTGGCCAGCTACCAGCTCGAGGTCCTGCGCGACAAGAACAACGAGTTCTCGCGTCGCCTGCACGATCTCATCGAGATCGCGCACGAAAACGAGACCCTGATGGTGCGCGTGCATACGCTGACCCTGGCCCTGATGCGCGCCAACAGCCTGGCCGACACGGTGACCCGCGTGGTCGCCAGCCTGACCGAGGACTTCCACACCGACCTGGTCCGCGTCGTGCTGTACAACAGCGATCCGGCCTTGCCGGTGGCGGACTGGCTGCTGGTCGAGGCCGACGGCCCGGCGTCGATGCCGGCATTCACGGAATTCCTCAAGCGTGGCGAACCGCTGTGCGGTCGCCTGCAGCAGGACAAGCTCGACGCCCTGTTCGGTTCGCGCGCCGCCGACGTGCAGTCGGCCGTCCTGCTCGCCATCGGCGATGTCGGCATGCTCGCCATCGGCAGCCTCGATGCCAACCGCTTCCATCCGGGCATGGGCACGGTGTTCCTGCGCCTGATCGCCGAAGCGGTATCCGCCGCCGTCGGCCGCTACGCGGACAGCGGCTGAGATGGCGGCGTCGCTGGCCAGCGCGATCGACCGCTATCTCGGTTATCTGCGCGTCGAGCGACGCTACGCGGCTTCCACGCTCGACAACTACGCGCGCGCCCTGCGCAAGCTGCATGCGCACGCCGAACGCCTCGGCGTGACGCGCTGGGACGAACTGCGCAGCGCACAGATCCAGGGCCTGGTCGCCGAACAGCACCGCAGCGGCCTGGCCCCGGCCAGCCTCGGCCTGTTCCTGTCGACCTGCCGCAGCTTCTTCCGTTTCCTCGCCCGCGATGGCGAGCTGAAACTGAATCCGGCGGTCGGCGTGCGTTCGCCGAAGATCCCGCGCAAATTGCCCAAGGTGCTCGACGCCGACGAAATGAGCGCGCTGCTCGAGTTTCCGACCGACGACGCCGAGGCCGTGCACGACCGCGCCATGCTCGAACTGCTCTATTCGAGCGGTCTGCGCGTGGCCGAGATCGTCAGCCTGCGCTGGCGCGACCTCGACGTGCGCGAGGGCATGCTGCGGGTGACCGGCAAGGGTTCCAAGACGCGCGTCGTGCCGGTCGGACGCCAGGCCATGGCGGCCCTCGCTGCCCTGCGCGCGCAGGATCGGGGCGGCGACGACGATCTCATCCTGCGCGGTCGCAACGGCCGTCCCCTGAGTACCAACGGCGTGCGTACCCGACTCAAGCGCCGCGCCCGCGACCAGGGCGTCTGGCAGCGCGTCTATCCGCATCTGTTGCGCCACTCCTGCGCCAGCCACCTGCTCGAATCCTCCGGCGACCTGCGCGCCGTGCAGGAACTGCTCGGCCATGCCGACATCGGCACCACGCAGATCTACACGCACCTCGACTTCCAGCACCTGGCCAAGGTCTACGACGCCGCGCACCCGCGGGCCCGGCGCAAGTAGCCTTCGGCTGCGGCCCTCGCCGGGGTTGTCGTGCGGCCCATGCTGGGCGCTTCTTTTCTGACGACCGAATGAACGGGGAAATCCGGGGATTGCACGGATTCAGCATCGTGCCTGCAGGCTGGGGTCACTGCGCGGCATGGCCCCCCGCTTGCCGCGGAAACCAAGGAGAATGACCCATGACGAACACTGCAAAGTTCATGTCGGCGACCACGTTGATCGGCGACGGCATCCGCAATCCCCAGAACGAAACGCTGGGGGACCTCAAGGAAATCATGATGGATACGTCCAGCGGCAAGATCGCCTATGCGGTCGTGTCCTACGGCGGCATCCTCGGCATGGGCGACAAGCTGTTCGCGGTACCGTGGAGCGCCTTCAGCATCGATCACGACAACCACAAGCTCGTGCTCAATGTAAGCAAGGACCGCCTCAAGGACGCGCCCGGCTTCGACAAGGACAACTGGCCGAACTTCGCGGATCCGTCGTTCGCCAGCAGCGTGGGTACCTGGTACCAGGGCTGATCGGCGCCGATTCTCGCGCACTCGGGCCGGCGCTTCGCCGGCCCGGCTTTTTCTCGCGCAAGACACCGTGCCGAAGCGCATCACGCTCGCCCGCCACCCGGCAGGCCTTGCCGGGCGCGGGGCAACGAGCCCGCCCCTTGGAATGAGTCGCCGGGCCCCCAGATAAAGCGGTCCCAACCGCTCGCGGACCCCCGATGGAATCCTTCCACGCCACCACCATTGTCTCCGTGCGCCGCAATGGCCGGGTCGTCATCGGCGGCGATGGCCAGGTCACGCTCGGCAACACCATCATGAAGGCCAATGCGCGCAAGTTGCGCCGCCTCGGCAAGGGCGACGTGCTGGCCGGCTTCGCCGGCGCCACCGCCGATGCCTTCACCCTGTTCGAACTGTTCGAACAGAAGCTCGAGCGCTTCAGCGGCAACCTCACGCGCGCCGCCGTCGAAATGGCCAAGGACTGGCGCACCGATCGCCGCCTCGGTCGTCTGGAAGCGATGCTCGCCGTCGCCGACAAGGATGCGTCCCTGCTCATTTCCGGAAACGGCGACGTCGTCGAACCGGAGAACGGCCTGATCGCGATCGGCTCCGGCGGGCCATTCGCCCAGGCCGCGGCCAGGGCGCTGATGGAGAACACCGAACTCGACGCCCGCACCATCGTCGAACAGGCGCTGAAGATCGCCGCCGACATCTGTATTTATACGAATGGCAATGTGACGGTCGAGGAGCTGTAGGAGCGGGATTCGGGATTCGGGATTCGGGATTTGCAAGAGCAAGGGAGATCGCAGGACATGCTGTGCCGAATCCCGAATCCCGAATCCCGGCACCACAGACGTCACGAGACCCCCATTCATCCCGATTCTTGAAGCCACACCAGCACCGGTACCCCCATGCAGGAAATGACCCCCCGCGAAATCGTCCACGAACTCGACCGCTTCATCATTGGCCAGAATGCGGCCAAGCGTGCGGTTTCGATCGCCTTGCGCAACCGCTGGCGCCGCATGCAGCTCGACAAGGAGTTGCGCGACGAGGTGACGCCGAAGAACATCCTGATGATCGGCCCGACCGGTGTCGGCAAGACCGAAATCGCGCGGCGCCTGGCGGCACTGGCGAATGCGCCGTTCATCAAGGTCGAGGCGACCAAGTTCACCGAGGTCGGCTATGTCGGCAAGGACGTCGAGCAGATCATCCGTGATCTCGCCGAAGCGTCGGTGAAGATGGCGCGCGAGCAGGCCAAGGCGCGCGTGCGCAGCCAGGCCGAGGATCGCGCCGAGGATCGCATCCTCGATGCGCTGTTGCCGCGCCGGCAATCCGTGGGTTTTGCCAACGAGCCGGAACAGGCCGACGAGCGCGCCGCCGACACCCGGCAGAAGCTGCTCAAGCAGTATCGCGAAGGCAAGCTCGATGAGCGCGAGATCGAGATCGAAGTGGCGCTCAACATCGGCGTCGAGATCATGGCGCCGCCGGGCATGGAGGAAATGACCAACCAGCTGCACGGCATGTTCCAGTCGCTGTCCGGCTCGCGTTCGCAGAAGCGCAAGCTGCGCGTCGCCCAGGCACGCCCGCTGCTGGTCGAGGAGGAGGCCGGCAAGCTGGTCAACGACGAGGAAATCAAGCAGCAGGCGATCGACAACTGCGAACAGAACGGCATCGTCTTCATCGACGAGATCGACAAGGTGGCCCAGCGCGGTGAATTCAGCGGCGCCGGCGTCAGCCGCGAGGGCGTGCAACGCGACCTGCTGCCGCTGGTCGAGGGCTCGGCCGTGTCGACCAAGCACGGCATCGTCAAGACCGACCACATCCTGTTCATCGCGTCCGGCGCGTTTTCGCTGGCCAAGCCGTCCGACCTGATCCCGGAGCTGCAGGGCCGCTTCCCGATCCGGGTCGAGCTCGGTGCGCTGACAGCCGATGATTTCCGCCGCATCCTCAGCGAGCCCCAGCACGCCCTGACCAAGCAGTACACGGCCCTGCTGGCCACCGAGGGGGTCAGGCTCGCGTTCACCGACGAGGGCATCAAGCGCCTCGCCGAAGTCGCCTTCCAGGTCAACGAACGCACCGAGAACATCGGCGCGCGACGGCTGCACACGGTGCTCGAACGCCTGCTCGACGAGATCTCCTTCAGCGCCTCCGACCACGATGGCGGTTCGTTCACGATCGACGCCGCCTATGTCGACGAGCACCTCGGCGAACTGGTCAAGGACGAGGACCTGTCGCGTTATATCTTGTAGGCGCGGGATTTGGGATTCGGGATTCGCAAATGCCAATGTCGCGCGTGTTCGGGCTTCGCTTTGACGAATCCCCAATCCCGAATTTCGAATCCCGCCCTTGCACCTGCCCCCTAATCATCCGACCATAGCGCCCATGAGTACCGTTGTTCCGTTCAAATCCAGGGGTGTGCGTGCGTTGCTGCGCGAAGCGCATGAATTGCACATACCGATGCGTTTCGCCCGCGAGCGCGTGCAGCCGGGCTGGATCCATGGCTATGTCGTCGGCCTGTCCCGCGAATTCTGCCTGGTCGCCGAAGTCGGCGATGCAATGCGCTTCGACGGCTATGTCGTGCTGCTGATCGCCGACCTGACCCAGGTCGAGGAAGATCCGTCGCGCGAATTCGTCGAGAAGGCGCTCGCCCTGCGCAACGAACCGCTGGCGATCCCGGCCGATTTCCCGCTCGACAACTGGGCCGTCATTGCCGAGGCAGCGATGCGTTTCGCACCGTTGCTTTCCGTCAACGTGATCGAGGACGAGGACGGCGAAGTCAGCTACATCGGCCAGCTCGCCGGCATGGAGAGCGACGCCCTGTTGCTGCGCGAGGTGGATCCGAACGCACACTGGCATGCGGATGCCGGCGACTACGGCTTCGACGAGATCGCCTCGATCGGATTCGGCACCGGCTACCTAGAAGCGCTCTGGCTGGTCGCCGGCGCGCCGACCGACCCGATGAGCCCGCGCATGCCGGTGTCGGATTCGGTGCATTGAAAGCCGGGATTGGGGATTCGAGATTCGGGATTCGGAAGAGCCTGGGTGCGCGAAATCCGGCTTCGCTTTGACGAATCCCGAATCCCCAATCCCGAATCCGGCCCCCACCATGCCCACCCCCATCCAGATCACCCTGCACCGTGCCTCGCACGATCTCGAAGTCGGTTTCGATGACGGGCGTGTGTTTCGGCTGTCGGCGGAATACCTGCGCGTGAATTCACCGAGCGCGGAAGTGCAGGGGCATGGCCCGGGGCAGAAGGTGCTCGTCGCCGGCAAGAAGGACGTCAACATCGACGAGATCGTGCCGGTCGGCAACTACGCCGTGCTGCTCAAGTTCAGCGATGGCCACCAGACCGGCATCTTCGCCTGGGACACCCTCTACGAACTCGGCCGCGACCACACGCCGAACTGGCAAGCCTATCTCGAAGCCCTCGAAGCGGCAGGGAAGTCGCGAGGCGCCTGATGGCGCCGGGAATGGGGAGTAGGGAATGGAGAGTGGGCCAGGCCAATGGCACCGGTCTCAGTGTTTCGCTTCTCCCATTCCCTATTCTCCATTCCCTATTCCCGCCAAAGCTACCACCCACCCCCGCCGCCGCCACCGCCGCCGCCACCGGACGAGCCGCCACCGCCACCGCCCGACGATGAACCCGGCGGGCTGGCCGATGAGCTGATCGCGCTGCTCAGGCTGGAGCCCAGCGACGATCCGAAGCTGCTCGCATCGAAACCGCGGTTGCCGCTTGCGTGGTACCAGGCCATGCCGCCGGCCGCTGCCGCCATCGCCGCCGGCCCGATCGCCGCGGCCAGGCGGTCGCCCCAGGTCTTCTCGACATCGAGCGCGAGCGCGTAGGGCAGCAGGCGCTGGTATTCGTCCACGTTCATCGGCGGCGCCTTGGCCCGGGCCAGGTCATCGCGTTCGGCGACGCTGAGGTAGTGACGCAGGCCCTCGATGCGATCGAGCAATTTCCGTCCGTCCACGGTCGGTGCCTTCATCCAGTGCGCGAACGGGACCTGCACGGCGCTGATCAGGGCCACCAGGGCGGCGAACAGCATGCTCGTCGTGTAGGCGAGGAAGGCGATCGCCACGCCGTCGACAGCCAGGGCGACAAGCGCGCCGACGAGCAGTCCGAAGGCCAGCTTGCCGTCGGCGCGGGCGGTGAACCAGGCGACCACGATGTTGGTCGCGATGCCGCTGAGGATTACCGTGGCCACGGTCGGGATGATGATCTGCGGGACCTGCGACAGGCTGTCGATCAGGAACGCGGAGACGATCGCGGCCAGGCCGATCAGGAAGCCGAGGCAGCCGATGCCGTCGTTGCGCCGGAAGTTGGCCTTCGCGTAGGTCGACTTGAGGAAGCTTTCGTGGGACCTGCGCGCGGCGCCGATGATGGCGTGGTTCTCGTTCTTGAACTCGAGCGAGGATTGCGCGCCGAGCAGACCGTCGTAGAGCGTGCGCGCGGACTCGGGCACGCGTGCGTCCGGCGCGCCGGCCCGCGTGATCGAGTAGTCCGACTTGCCGCTGTTGCTGATGGCCAGCGACCCGCACACGCCGAGCTCGACCATGTCGGACGCAAAGCAGCGATCGTCGTAGGCCATGCGCCGTATGTAGCGGGCGGCGGCCGGCGAAACGCCGGGCGGCGGATCGTATTCGGGAATGATCACGCCGCCCTTCGGGTCGCGGCCGACCCGGCGCCACTGCAGGTACAGGAAGCCGGTCAGCACGATCAGGCCGAGCGCGAGCACGGCTTCGCGCCGGTTGTCGGCGGCAAACCAGCGCAGGCTCTGGTTGAGGTCCGGTTGCGCGACGAGTCCCTTGGGGAAGCCGACGACGACCGTCAGGCCGTTCTGCGGCGGCAAGGGCCGCGTGGCGACGATGCGGGCGCGGCCGCCCGAGTCCTTCGTCGCGCGGTAGTCCTGCGCCCTGGATCCCTGCGCTCCGGTATAGCCTTCGACGGTCAGCGCGTCGACGGGTGGATTGCCGGGCACGCGCACGTTCGCGCTGGCCTCGTCGATGGTGAAGTCCCAGCCGTTGCCGGTCACGTTCCAGTAGAGCTCGTCGTGGTCGTCGAAATAGCCGAGCTGGCGCGCTGTTCGATAGCGGAAGACATAGGTGAATTCGCCGTTGCCCAGGTAGACGTCGGCGTCGCCGAAGTAGACGCGCACGCCGTTGGACAGGCCTTCGGTGTGCCATTTCTCCGGCTGGCCATCGCGACTCACGTCGACCGGCTCGAACAGCACGTGCACGCGGTTGCCGTAGCGGTCGCGATACTGGGTCGGGAAATCGCGGTAGATGCCGCGGCGGATGCGGTTGCCTTCGGCGCGCACGCGGATCGTCTCGCTGACCGTCATGCTCGAGTCGGCGGCGATGGCGATGTCGCTGTGGAATGAAAGGATGCGCTCGTCGGCCTGTGCGCAAAGGCACAGCAGCAGGCCCAGGATCAGGGTGGCGATTCGGCTCACGGTGCGTTCCTCTGGTTTGCGTTGGCCTCGAAGAACTCACCACGTTGGAAGCCGGCGAGACGGGCCACGATCAGGTCCGGAAAGTGCTCGATGCGCGTATTGAGCTGGCGCACCGCGCCGTTGTAGTAGCGTCGCGCGTACTGCAGGTGGTCCTCGATGGCGACCAGGTCGCGCTGCAGCTGCATGAAGTTCTCGCTGGCCTTGAGGTCCGGATAGCTTTCCTGCAGGGCCAGCAGGCGTTCGATCTGGCTACCGAGCTCGTCTTCGAGGCGGGCACGGTCGGCCATCGCGGCCGCCGACTTGGCGCGTTCGCGCAACTCGGTGACCGTGGTCAGCGTGGCGCGCTCGTGGGCGGCGTAGGCCTTCACCGCCGTGACCAGTTGCGGAGTCAGGTCGTGCCGGCGCAGCAGCTGCACGTCGATGTCGCTCCAGGCGGCGCGCATCTGGTTGCGGTCGGCGACCAGGCGATTGAACATCAGGATGCCGCCAAGCAGCAGAACGGCGACAACGACGATGGCTGCGGTGAGCATGGCCTTCCTCCCCAGGAGCTTGCCGCCCTATTGTGCCTGCGTGGATGCCGGGTCGGCCGCTTGCGCAGCCGGTGGCTTGATGTGGCGATCGAACCAGTTCGCGATGGCGTGATAGACGTGCAGGCGCATGCTCGTCGCCGCCAGTGCATGCTTGCCGCCCGGGTAGGTCATGAGGTCGAACTGGATGCCGCGCAGCTGCAGCTCGGCCATGAGCTTGGTCGAATTGTCGAACAGCACGTTGTCGTCGGCCATGCCGTGGACGAGGAACAGCGGCGAGGTCAGGCCGTCCAGCCAGGCGAACGGCGCGCTGCGGATGTAGCCGGCCGGATTGTCCTGCGGCGTGGACAGGTAGCGCTCGGTGTAGTGGGTGTCATACAGCGACCAGTCGGTGACCGGGGCGACCGCGATGCCACCGGCGAGGTCCGCGGACGCCTTGCCCAGCAGCATGGTCGTCATGAAGCCGCCGTAGCTCCAGCCGAAGGTGCCGATATGGCCGCCGTCGACCCATGGCTGCTGCTTGAGCCAACGCACGCCGGCGAGCTGGTCGAGCACTTCCGCGTTGCCGAGCTGGCGGTAGATGACATCGGAGAACTTGCGCCCGCGCCGCGCCATGCCGCGGTTGTCCAGGGTGAAGACGACATAGCCGTTCTGCGCCATGTACTCGAGGAAGTGCACCTGCTGGGCGGCATGCGCCGAACCGCCGTCGCCCCAGGCGCGCACGACCTTCTGCACGCCGGGGCCGCCGTAGAAGAAGTTGAATACCGGGTAGCGCCTGGCCGGATCGAAGCCGGCCGGCTTGTACAGCCGGTAGTGCAGGGTCTGCCCGTCATCGGCGGTGAGCGTGCCGAACTCCGGCAGGATGCGGTCCGCGCGATAGGGCGCATAGGGATGCTTGTCGTCGAGCGGATTCTGCTCGATCCAGGCGAGGAAGCTGCCATCGGTTTTGCGCACGCTGACCTGGGGCGGCGTCCGCGGATCGCTGAACGTATCGAGGTAGAACGACGCGTCATCGGCGAAAGTCGCCATATGCGTGCCATCCGGCTGGCTGACGCGCTCGGGCTTGTCCGCCCGGCTGCCGTCCAGCCTGAGCGCGTAGACCTGCGTGTCGGGCACGAAGTCGCGATTCGACTGCACGTAGACCAGCCCGGCTTTCTCGTCGACGGCGAGCAGCTTGTCGATGTTCCAGTCGCCGCTGCTGATGGCGTGCTGCAACTTGCCATCGAGGCCGTAGAGATAGAGGTGGTTGTATCCGCTGCGCTCGCTGGCCCAGATGAAGCGCTTGCCGTCCTTGAGGAAACGCAGGTCGTCGTTGAGGTTGATCCAGGTCGCGCTGCTTTCGGTCAGCACGGTGCGTTGCTCGAGGCTGGCCACGTCGACGACATTGAACTCGAGCCGTTGCTGGTTGCGCGGTTCGATCTGGAAGGACAGGTGCGCTGCGTCGGGCAACCAGTCGACCCGGGCCAGGTAGATGTCAGGATTGACGCCAAGATCGATCCAGCGGACATCGCCGCCGGTCGGCGCGACCAGGCCCAGCTTGACCGCGACATTCGCCGTTCCGGCGGCCGGATAGCGCTGTTCGATGACTTCGGTGTGCCCGGCGTAGACCTCGCTGCGCTTGACGATCTCGACGCCGGATTCGTCGTAGCGCTCGAAGGCGATGGCCGAGTCGTCCGGTGCCCACCAGTAGCCCTTGTCGCGCGCCATCTCTTCCTGGGCGACGAATTCGGCCTCGCCGTTGTGGATCGTTCCGCCGCCGTCGCGGGTCAGTGCCCTGGTTTCGTTGCTGGCGAGGTCGATGACCCAGAGGTTCTGTTCGCGTACGAACGACACGTAGCCGCCCTTCGGCGAAACCCTGGCATCGATGAACGCGCCGCCGGTGGGCAACTCGCGCACGGCCTTGCCGGTCGCCGCAAGCGTATACAGATAGAGTTTTCCGCCAAGCGGGAACAGCAGCGCGCGGCCGTCCGGCGACCACTGGTAGTTGATGATGCCGCTGAGGCCGGCCTGGCGGGCGCGTTCGCGACGCGCCTTCTCGGCATCGCTGAGTTCGTCGCCGCTGTCGAGCGTGTCGGCGTCGACGAGCCTGCGCGTGGCCTTGTCCTTGAGGTGGTACTCCCAGAGATCAAGCCGGCTGCTGTCATTCGCGCGACCACGCAGGAACGTCACGCGCTGGCCATCGGGCGAGATCTTGAGGTTCTGCGGCACCGGGCCGTCAAGTCCACCGCCGGCGAAAATGCTCTCGATCGTGAGTGGTTCGGCCATCACTTCGCACGCCGACAGCAACAACAGGGCAAGAAACAGGGCACGCATTCGATCCTCCTTGGAATCCGGCGATTATCCCGGTGGGCGCCGGTGAATGAAACCGCGGCGAGGGCCAGCAACCTCGTTCGGGTCGGCGCACGTACGCATGATGTCGCCATGCTCGTGCTGCCAGCCGCGATTGGCACTCAACGCTTCGCCGTGTATTTCCAGTTGCGTCGCTTGCCTTCTGCGAGCCACTCGACAGCCTGGGCGACGCGCCGCTCGCGCGTCTCTGCGCGTTTTGCTTCGGCTATCCAGTCCCGGTATTCACGTTGTTCGCCGGGCGGAAAGCCTTCGTAGGTGTCGCGGGCCCGCGCGTTACGCTTGAGAGCGGCGGCCAGTTCTGCCGGAATCGCCGCTGCCGGCTTTGTCTTGCGCGCGTCCCTCGGGACTTTGACCCCTTCTTCGTTTAGCTTGATGGCCTGGCGCAACATTCGCTGCAGCGTGCGCCGGGCAGGCAAGTCGGCGATGCGGGTCAATCGGCCGAAATGGCCCATGGCTCGTTCATTTTTTGCCGCCGCATCGACCCCTTCGATCAGCTCCCCTTTCCAGAATCCAAACACGGCATGTTCCTTGAATGCCGCCATGCTGCAGAGCACGCCGTCGGCGTAGACAAAATGTGGAAACCCCCACTTGATCGTTTCCTCGACATCCGGGCAGGTCGCATGGACGAGCGCGCGCAGGTGAACGAGGACGGGTCGTGCGAAATCGGCGGAACGCTCGATATAGGCATCGATGCGCGGATCATGGCTGGACATGGAAACCTCCGGTAGCGCTCCATGGTAGCGCCGTGGAAGTTCACGTGCCGGCGGGGAAGTCGACGACTCCCCGTGGCCCGCCACATCCAGCCGATACCATTCATCGTTCGACAGGCCCGGAGCCTGTCCCGGACCCGATCCGGGGACGAACGGTATCCGGTGACGGAGGCTCTGGGAAAGTGCGATGGCCTAGCTGCGAAGCAACCGGGAATAGGCCTCCCGTTCATCGCAGCGAAGCGGCTCGATTGATAGCGCCTGCGGCATCGTTCCCGCAGATTCTGGCCTCCGTTCGTCCTGTCGAAGGATGAACGGAAGAGCGGAAACGTGGCAGTTTACCGGTAGTCGCCCGCAGGGAAGTTCCCACCCTGCCGATAGCGTTCGGATGCGTCGGGCCGCTTGGGGTCTCAGCTGAAGCTCCCGCGCCAACACCCGTGGGTCCCGGATCATTTTCCGATGCAGAAGTCGGAAAAGATGCGCCCGAGCAGGTCGTCGCTGCTGAACTCGCCGGTGATCTCGCCGAGTTCCTGCTGCACGCAACGCAACTCTTCGGCGGCGAGTTCGCCGGCGCGCTGGTCGGTCAGTGCGCCGGCGGCCCGCTGCAGGTGTTCGCTGGCACGTTCGAGCGCTGCGACATGCCGCGTGCGTGCGCTGAAGGCCCCCTCGGCCGTGTCGCCATGCCCGGCCGCGGCCTTGAGTTCCCCGGTCAGCAGATCAAGGCCGTCGCCGCTGCGCGCCGAGAGCCACAGGTGGGTATCGCCACCGACCTGCTCGACTCGGGACGGCTGGCCATCCAGATCGATCTTGTTGTGCACGATGAGGCGTCGACTGGATTCGGGCAGTACCGAGAGCAGGGCCTGGTCTTCGTCTGCATGTGCGTCGTCGGTAACCAGCACGGCCAGGTCGGCGCGCTCGAGTTCGGTGCGTGCGCGCCGCATTCCCTCCATCTCGACGACGTCGGCGGTGTCGCGCAAGCCCGCGGTGTCGACCAGGGTCAGGGCGATGCCATCGAGTTCGATGGTCTCGCGCAGCACGTCGCGGGTCGTTCCCGGTACATCGGTGACGATGGCCCGCTCGCTCGCGGCCAATGCGTTGAGCAGGCTCGACTTGCCGGCGTTGGGTCGACCGACGATGACGACATGCAGGCCGTCGAGCAGGCGCACGCCGCGCCGGGTCGCGGCGAGGATGGCATCCAGTTGCATGCGCAGCCTGGCCAGGTCCTCGAGCAGGGTCGGCGTGGCGAGGAAGTCGATCTCTTCTTCGGGAAAGTCGATCGCTGCCTCGATCCAGATGCGCAAGCGCACCACGGATTCGGTCAGGGCGTTCACCTGGCGCGAAAAGTCGCCTTCCAGGCTGCGCACGGCGGCGCGCGCGGCGGCTTGCGAACCGCTGGCGATCAGATCGGCGATGGCCTCGGCCTGGGCGAGGTCGAGCTTGCCGTTGAGGAACGCCCGTTCGGAAAATTCACCGGGCCGGGCGTGGCGCGCGCCAAGCGCGACGCAGCGTTCGAGCAGGCAGCGCAGCATGACCGGGCTGCCATGCACCTGCAGCTCGAGCACGTCCTCGCCGGTGAAGGAATTCGGCGCCGGGAAGAACAGCAACAGGCCGCGATCGAGGATCGCGCCGTCGGCGTCGACGAATGCACGGTAGTGGGCATGGCGCGCTGTCGGTGTGCGACCGAGAAGCTCGGCGGCGATCGCCGCGCTGCGCGCACCGCTCAGGCGGATCACGCCGATGCCCCCCGGTCCCGCTGCGGTGGCGATCGCGGCTATGGTTTCGCCGTCGATTTTCATGTCCGCGTGCGTGGCGAGACGCGGCTGCCGCGGCTTACTTGCCGGCGGCCGGCACGACCGCCTTGCTGCCGCCCTCGATGCGCTTGGTGATGATCCACTGCTGGAGCAGGCCGAGCGCGCCGTTGACCGTCCAGTACAGCACGAGGCCGGCGGGGAAGAAGGCGAACAGCACCGAGAAGATCACCGGCATGAACTTCATCATCTTCGCCTGCAGGGGATCCATGCCGGTCATCGGCGTCAGCCACTGCGTGGCCAGCATGGTCGCCGCATTGAGCACGGGCAACACGTAGTACGGATCCGGCGCGGTCAGGTTGTGGATCCACAGGATGAACGGCGCCTGGCGCAGCTCGACGCTTTCCAGCAGCACCCAGTAGAGGCCGAGGAAGACCGGGATCTGCACGAGCATCGGCAGGCAACCGCCGAGCGGGTTTATTTTTTCCTTCTGGTACAGTTCCAGCATCGCCTGGTTCATCTTCTGGCGATCGTCGCCGTAACGTTCCTTCAGCGCGGCGACGCGCGGCTGCATCTTGCGCATCTTCGCCATCGAGCGGTATTGCGCCTCGGAGAGCTTGAAGAACACCGCCTTGATCAGCAACACGAGCAGGATGATGGCGAAGCCCCAGTTGCCGGTCAGCTTGTGGAACTGCGATAGCAGCCAGTGCAGCGGCTCGGAGATGACGGTGAAGATGCCGTAGTCGGCCGTCTTGGCCAGGCCCGGGGCAAGATCGTCGAGCGTGCTCTGCAGTTTCGGTCCGACATAGAGGCGGGCGCTGAAATCACCGGTTGCGCCGGGAGCGATGCTGATGCCGGGCGATACGCTGCGCACCAGATAGCGCGTCGTGCCGTTGCTTTTCACTTCCGCGCTGCTGAACTGGTCGGCTTCGTCCGCCGGCGGAATCCAGGCGGCGAAGAAGTAGTGCTGCAGCAGCGCGATCCAGCCGCCGCTGACCTTCCTGTCCAGGGGTTCCTTGGCGAACTTGTCGAAGGCGAGCTTCTGGAATTTCTCTTCCGGGCTGTACCAGGCGGCGCCCATGAAGCTGTAGCGGGAGGTATTCGTGTAGCCCTTGATGCCCGAGGTATCGAGGACCAGCGGAACGCGTTGCAGTTGCCGATAGGCATTGCCGGTCCAGGCCTTCGCGCTCTGGTTGTCGACTTGCTGGCGCTGGCCGATGACATAGCTGGCGCGCTCGAAGGTGAAGGTCTTGGTCACCGTGATGCCCGACGCGTCGCGCCATACCAGGGGCACTTCGAGGCGGGTCTGGCCTTCGCCCAGGGTGTAACTGCGGCTCGCGGCCTCGAACATGGCCTGATGGTCCGGGGCGGGGCTGTCGGTGCTGACCAGTCCGCTCTGGGCGACGAAGAAGTGCGCCGGGTCGGTATCGAGCAGGTGCACGCGCTCCGGTTGCTTGGGTTGCTCGGGATAGGCCAGCAGTTCGGAGCTGACCACGTTGCCGCCGCGCGGATCGATCTCAACGCGCAGCAGGTCGGTGGTGACGACGATCGGATCGACCGGCGCCGGCGTGTCGCCGCTGACTGCCGGCGCTGCGGGGGCGGCAGTGCTCTTGACCGGGCCGGCCTGCGGAATCTCGGCCGAGGTGGCCGCTGGCGTGGCGGTCGCGCCGGTGCCGGCGGCCGGTGCGACCACCTCGGCGGCCGTCATGGGCTCCTGCGGGGCGTAATCGAGCTGCCATTGCGACCAGATCAGGTAGGCCAGGGCGAACAGGGCGACCAGCAGGAAGGTACGAGGATTATTCATGACGGCATCGGGTTCTTGGACGAGGTCGCCGGGGACCGGCCACAGGGAAAGGAGGCAAGGGTGCGCGCGGATGGTGGGCCCGGATGGGACCGGTCGCGCGGCGCAATCAGCCGCGCATTGTGCCGGTGCCGGCAGCCGCCTTCAATGCCGACAGCTTTTTCCAGAGCGCGGCGAGATCTTCGCGCAACTCGGCACTCGGGGTTTTTACCGCGCTCGAGCGCGCGATCAGGAGGATATCGAGGTTCGGCAGCTCGCGGCGGACAAGGCGGTAGCTTTCGCGCACCAGGCGCTTGATGCGGTTGCGGTCGACAGCCCGCTTGGAGACGCGACGCGACACGGCCTGGCCGAGGCGGCAGGTCGACTGGTCGTTCGGGGAGTACTCGGCGAGGAAGTGGCGGACGCTCAAGCGTCTGGAGTTGCCACGCAGCGCGGCGAAATCACCGGCCTTGAGCAGACGCGCGGCGCGCGGCAGGCTGAACTGCCGCACGCTGGCGCAGGTTCGCTGGTCAGACGGCGAGACGCTTGCGTCCCTTGGCCCGGCGCGCATTGATGACGGCGCGACCACCACGGGTCTTCATGCGTGCGCGGAACCCGTGGGTGCGGGCGCGCTTGAGGTTGCTCGGCTGATAGGTACGTTTGGTGGCCATGAGTCGGCGCCAGGCTTGGGGAAAAGGGCGCGAATCATAGAGGTCAGCCCGTTGCCGCGTCAAGCTGCGGCTCTGGCGCGACTCCGGCGCGCGCGAGTAGACTGCACTGTTCGCGCCGGGCTGTCCGCGCGCCCGAGTCATCGGTCCCCATCAATAACGAGGAATCATGAGCGATCTTTGGCGACGCTGCATCGAGCGTCTGGAAACGGAGTTCGGCGCCGAAGACGTGCAGACCTACCTGAAGCCCCTGCAGGCCAGCGAGGGCGAACAGGGCCTGCGACTGCTGGCCCCCAACGACTACACCCTCGAAGTCGTTCGCGAGCGCTTCCTGGCCCGCATCCGCGCGGTCATCGAGTACCAGCATGGCTCGGCGGTGGCGATCAACCTCGAGGTCGGCACCCTCGGCGGGCGCAAGGCGCCGCCCAGGCGCGCTGCGGTAGCGGCGTCGAAGAAGAACGGACAGGCCGACAGTTCGCACAACCTTGATCCGAACTACACCTTCGAGAGTTTCGTCGAGGGCAAGACCAACGAGCTCGGCAAGGCGGCCGCCATCCAGGTCGCGACGAACCCGGGCCGCGCCTTCAACCCGCTGCTGCTGTATGGCGGGACCGGTCTCGGCAAGACCCACCTCATGCATGCCGCCGGCAACCTGATGCGGCAACACAATGGATCCTGCAAGGTGCTCTACCTGCGTTCCGAGCAGTTCGTCGGCAGCATGATCGACGCGCTGCGCACGAAGAACATGGATGAGTTCAAGCGCCGCTTCCGCAGCGTCGATGCGCTGCTGATCGACGATATCCAGTTCTTTGCCGGGAAGAACACGACCCAGGAAGAGTTCTTCCATACCTTCAATGCGCTGTTCGACGGCAAGCAGCAGATCATCCTGACCTGCGACCGCTTCCCGAAAGAAGTCGAGAACCTCGAACCGCGGCTGAAATCGCGCCTTGGCTGGGGCCTGTCGGTGGCCATCGAGCCGCCGGATTTCGAAACCCGCGCGGCCATCCTGCTCAGCAAGGCGGCCAGCAAGGGGGTCGACCTGCCGGAGGATGTGGCATTCCTGATCGCCAAGCGCATGCGCTCTAACGTGCGTGATCTCGAAGGCGCATTGAATACGCTGATCGCGCGCTCGCATTTCGGCGGCCGCAAGGTCGATGTCGCCTTCGCCCAGGAAACCCTGCGCGATCTTCTCACCGTGCACGCGCAAGCCATTACCATCGGCAACATCCAGAAGGTGGTCGCCGAGTACTACCAGTTGCGCATGGTCGACCTGTTGTCGAAGCGGCGCAGCCGGTCGGTCGCGCGGCCCCGCCAGATGGCGATGGCGCTGGCCAAGGAAATGACCGAGCACAGCCTGCCGGAGATCGGCGATGCCTTCGGCGGACGCGACCATACGACGGTCCTGCATGCCTGCCGGACCATCCGCAACCTGCGCGAGACCGACGGCAAGCTCAACCAGGACTGGGACAAGCTGGTGCGCATACTGACGGGGTGAGCGAGCTGTGGATAAACTGTGGGGGGATTAAGGGGTTAGAATTATCCACAGTTCGTGCACATGCGAGGAAGGCGGTTCTCCCGCGGGAGATTTCCTTCCAAGTCATTGATAAGATTGATTATATTGCGTGAAAGGCGCTTATCCCCAAGGCCTGCTACCACTACCATCTTCTTTAAATCAAAAAGCCAGATACAGGAAGGGACCAATCATGCGCTTCATTCTTCCTCGCGAAGCCTTGCTGAAACCGCTGCAGCAGGTCGTAGGTGTTGTCGAACGCCGGCAGACACTTCCCGTACTGTCGAACCTGCTGGTCAGCGTGGGTGCCGAGGACGTCTCGTTCACCGGAACCGATCTCGAGGTCGAGATGATCGCGCGGACGGCTGCGGAAGACCTGGTCGAGGGCGAGGTAACGATCCCGGCACGCAAGCTGTTCGATATCTGTCGCGCATTGCCGGATGGTGCCAAGGTCAAGATCGAGCAGAACGGCGAGCGTGTCTCGGTCAGCGCCGGACGCAGCCGGTTCACCCTGACGACCCTGCCGGCGACGGAATTTCCGGTGATCGACAACATCGATCTGGTCGAACGGATCAGCCTGCCTGAAGCAACGCTCAAGGATCTGATCGGGCGCACCGCGTTTGCGATGGCGCATCAGGACGTGCGTTATTACCTCAATGGCCTGCTGCTCGATGTGCGCGACGAGACCCTGCGTTGCGTGGCTACCGACGGTCATCGCCTGGCCCTGGCCGAAACAAAGCTGAGCTCGGAGATCTCCTCGCGCCGGCAGATCATCATTCCGCGCAAGGGCGTGCTCGAGTTGCAGGGGCTTTTCGAGGCCGGAGAGGGCCTTGTCGAGCTGGAACTCGGTCGCAACCACCTGCGTGTGCGCCGGGGCAACGTGGTATTCACGTCGAAGCTGATCGACGGCCGCTTTCCGGATTACGAGGCGGTCATCCCGATCGGTGCCGACAAGGACGTGCGCGTCGGCCGCGAGGAGTTGCGGTTCGCCTTGCAGCGCGCGGCGATCCTGTCCAACGAGAAATACCGTGGGGTCAAGCTCGAGGTCAATCCGAACCGGATGCGCATCGTGGCGCACAATCCCGAGCAGGAAGAAGCGGTCGAGGAACTCGAGGTGCAGACGACGGTTTCCGATCTGTCGGTCGGCTTCAACGTCAATTACCTGATGGACGCGCTGGCTGCACTGAGTGGCGAGGAAATCGTGCTCAGCCTGCGCGATGCGCAATCAAGCTGCCTGCTGCGCAAGGTGGATTCCGACGATACGCGGCATGTGGTCATGCCGTTGCGGCTCTGACGGGCGGGGTCCATGTGCCCATCGAGGCCCGCGCGTCCGAGGATGCGCGGGCCTTTTCATTTGCGGGACGACCGATTGCATGCACCTGACTGAACTGCGTATCCAGAAGCTGCGGCTGCTCGACGAGGTCAGCCTTGAGCTGTCGCCCGCCTGGAACGTTTTCGTCGGTGGCAACGGTGCCGGCAAGACCAGCATTCTCGAAGCGGCGTTCATGCTTTCACATGGCCGCTCGTTTCGTGGTGGTTCGCGCGACACCCTGAGCCAGCTCGGGAGTAGCGGCTTTTCGGTGTTTGGCGTGCTCGAACGCGATGATGGCGTGCGGCGCCGTCTCGGCCTGGCGCGCGTGGCCGGCAAGCTCGAAACGCGCGTGGACGGCGAAGTGTCCGGGATCGCAGGGCTGGTGCGGACTTGTGCGGTGGTGTGCTTCGAGCCGGGTTCGCACGAACTGATCAACGGCGTGGCGGAGGCGCGACGACGCTTTCTCGACTGGGGTGTGTTCCACGTGGAACAGGGCTTCCTGGAGCAGTGGCGGCGCTACCAGCGGGCGCTGCGCCAGCGCAACAGTGCGCTGCGGGATGGCGCAGGCGGGAGCAGCCTGGAGCCCTGGGAAATCGAGATGGGCGATTCCGGTTCGTTGCTCAGCGCCATGCGTGAGTCGTATGTGGAGCGCCTGCGACCTGTCCTGCACGAGGTCCTTGGCGGATTCCTGCAGGAACTCGGCACGCCGATCCTGACGCTGGAACAGGGCTGGAAGGAGGGACTCGGCCTTTTCGAGGCACTGGTCGAGGGTCGTGGACGCGACCAGGAACGCGGCTTCACGGGCAGGGGTCCGCATCGGGCCGACTGGTCGATCGGATTCGCGCGGGCGCCGCGTCGCGAGCATCTCTCGCGTGGCCAGGAAAAGCTGTGTGCGCTGGCCCTGGTACTGGCCCAGGCGCGCCTGTATGCCGGGCAGTGCGGGGAGAGTCCGCTGCTGTGCCTCGACGACCTCGCCTCGGAACTCGACCTCGCGCATCAGGAACGGGTCATCGAGCTGGCGCGCACCAGTGGCGCCCAGGTACTGCTCAGCGGCACGGAGTTCCCCAGGACCCTGGATCCGGGGCTCGCGGAGCTCCGATTGTTCCACGTGGAACAGGGCCGAATCCGCTCCTGACTGCTATAATCAAGGACTTGTCTACCGGACAGGACGCAGCCTGCGCCAAACCGGAACCTGACGACCGCGGAGTCCCATGAGCGAGCAATACGATTCAAGCAGAATCAAGGTTCTGAAGGGCCTTGAAGCCGTGCGCAAGCGCCCCGGCATGTATATCGGCGATACCGATGATGGTTCCGGCCTCCACCACATGGTCTTCGAGGTGGTCGACAACTCGATCGACGAAGCCCTGGCCGGCCACGCCGACGCGGTCTCGGTGACCATCCACACCGACGGCTCGGTCAGTGTCGTCGACAACGGCCGCGGCATTCCGGTGGGCATGCACGAGGAAGGACGGTCCTCGGCCGAGGTCGTCATGACCGTCCTCCATGCCGGCGGCAAGTTCGACGACAACAGCTACAAGGTTTCCGGCGGCCTGCATGGTGTCGGTGTTTCCGTGGTCAACGCCCTGTCCGAGCACCTCTGGCTGACCATCTATCGTGAAGGCCATGAGCACCACCAGGAATACCGCCTGGGCGAGCCGCAATATCCGCTCAAGGTGGTCGGGCCGTCGAGCCGGCGCGGAACCACCGTGCGCTTCCTGCCAAGCAGGACGATCTTTTCCGATGTCGAATTCCACTACGACATCCTGGCCAAGCGCCTGCGCGAACTGTCCTTCCTCAATTCCGGCGTTCGCATCGAACTCACCGACGAGCGCAGCGAGCGCCATGATGTCTTCGAGTACGCCGGCGGCATCCGCTCGTTTGTCGAGCATCTGGCCCACCTGAAGACGCCCTTGCACCCGAAGGTCATCTATTTCTCGCTGAAGAACGACGCGATCACGGTGGATGCGGCCATGCAATGGACCGATTCCTACCAGGAAACGTGCTTCTGCTACACCAACAATATCCCGCAGAAGGACGGCGGAACCCATCTCGCCGGCCTGCGCGCGGGCCTGACCCGCACCCTGACCAGCTACATCGACAAGGCCGGCATCCAGAAGACCGCCAAGGTCGGATTCTCCGGCGACGACATGCGCGAAGGCCTGATCGTCGTGCTCTCGGTCAAGATGCCGGATCCGAAATTCTCCTCGCAGACCAAGGACAAGCTGGTATCCAGCGAGATCAAGGGCATCGTCGAATCGGCGGTCAACCAGAAACTCGAGGAATTCCTGCTCGAAAACCCGAACGAGGCGCGCGCCATCGCGGCCAAGGTGGTCGATGCGGCGCGTGCGCGCGAGGCCGCGCGCAAGGCCCGCGAGATGACCCGGCGCAAGGGCGCCCTCGACATCGCCGGATTGCCAGGCAAGCTGGCCGATTGCCAGGAGAAGGATCCCGCGCTCAGCGAGCTGTTCATCGTCGAGGGCGATTCCGCCGGCGGTTCGGCCAAGCAGGGCAGGAACCGCAAGACCCAGGCCATCCTGCCGCTGAAGGGCAAGATCCTCAATGTCGAGCGGGCGCGCTTCGACCGCATGCTCGGATCGGCTGAAATCGGCACCCTGATCACGGCCCTGGGTACCGGCATCGGCAAGGACGAGTACAACATCGACAAGCTGCGTTACCACCGCATCATCATCATGACCGATGCCGATGTCGACGGCTCGCACATCCGCACCCTGCTGCTGACCTTCTTCTACCGGCAGATGCCCGAGCTGATCGAACGGGGCCACATCTATATCGGCCAGCCGCCGCTGTACAAGCTCAAGCAGGGCAAGCAGGAGCTCTACCTCAAGGACGATGCAGCCCTCAACAGCTACCTGATCTCGAACGCCGTCGACAATGCGGAACTGGTCTACAACCCGGACGCGCCGGCATTGAGCGGAGCGGGCCTGGAAAAGCTGCTGATCGATTACCAGGCCGCCCTCGACCAGATCGAGCGGCTCGGGGCGCGCCACGACACCGACATGCTGCGCGCCTTTCTCAGTGCCGCGCCGCCGACAGGCGAGCAGTGGCACGACGAGGCATTCCTCACCGCGTGGATGGGCGAGCTGTCGCGACTGATGAACCGGATCGGCTCCGGTCGGCCGCGCTACCACTTCTCGATCCGGCCGGCGACCGGCGAGCATCCGGCGGCCCTGCTCGTGCGCCGCGAGCAGCATGGCACCGAGACGACCCAGATCCTGCCATCGAACTTCTTCGTCGGCGGCGAATTCCGCGCCATCGCCGAAGCATCGCGCCAGCTGGTCGGGTTGATCCAGCCGGGTGCCAGCGTCAGCCGGGCGAACAAGCGCCAGGTCCTGACCGACGGCATCGCCCAGGCCCAGGCCTGGCTCATGGAAGAAGCCAAGCGCGGGCGCACGATCCAGCGCTTCAAGGGTCTTGGCGAAATGAATCCCGAGCAGCTCTGGGAGACCACGGTCAATCCGGAAACGCGGCGGCTACTGCAGGTCAGCATCGAGGATGCCGTGGCCGCGGACCAGATCTTCTCGACCCTGATGGGCGACGTGGTCGAGCCGCGCCGGGAGTTCATCGAGCAGAATGCCCTGCGGGTCAGCAATCTCGATATCTGATTGCCAGCGGATGCCCCGGGACCACCCCGGGGGAAGCCGCACTTAATACATTTATATACAGCGAACCCCGGCTGAACACGGTGCGCAACCCCGCCCGACGCTGTGCCGCGTTTCAGCTTTCCAGCGGTAATGTGACTAGAAACTATTGCTTGCGCACGCCTGTACAGCCGAGCGCGGCAGCGGTACGCTCGGAGCAACAGGAATCATCCGTCCACGGGGCCGACCGCGCCCCAATGCATCCAGTCGAGGAACGATCATGAAGTTTCTGAAGCTTGCACGCATAGCGCTGTGCGCAACCGTGCTGCTGTTCTCGTCCACAGCGGTTCTGGCCGCAAAGAAGGACAAAGTCGAGAACGAATATCCGAACGCCACCCGCGTCGAGCCGAAGGCCAGCATGAGCTCGCGCGAACAGCGCGACCTGAGCAAGGCCACCGACCTCGTCAACGACGGCAAGAACGACGAAGCCCTGCCGTTGATCGAGAAGGCGCTCGACAACAAGAAGATCGGCCCCTATGCCGAAGCATTCGCCCAGCAGCTGCTGGCCCGCATCTACTGGGACCAGGAAAAGGAAGACCAGGCGATCACCGCGACCGCCCGCGCCATCGAGCTCGACTCGCTGCCCAACAACGCGCATTTCGGCCTCATGTACCAGCTCGCGCAGTTCCAGGTGCAGACCGAAAAGTACCAGGATGCGCTGGCGACCCTCGCCCGTTTCAAGAAGGAAACCGGCAGCGAGACGGCCGACCAGCTCGCCCTGCTCGGCAACATCTACTACCGCCTCGACAAGTACCAGGAGGCGGCCGACACGATGAAGCGCGCGATTGCGGCCAGCGACGAGCCCAAGGAAAGCTGGAACCAGATCCTGATGGCCAGCCTGTTCGAGCTCGACCAGTACGATGAGGCCGCCAAGGTCGTCAAGGAACAGCTGGTAAAGAATCCGAAGGACATCAAGCTGCTCAAGCAGCTGGCCACGATCTACGTCAACAACGACCAGTATCCGCAAGCGATCGAAGTGCTCAGCAAGGCGAAGAACGAGGGCCTGATCGCGAGCGCCGAGGATTACGTCCAGCTGGCCAAGCTGTACGCCAACGCGGACAAGCCCAAGGAAGCGGCCGCGACCCTCAGGGAGGGCATGGAAAAGGGCATCGTCCAGCCCAGCTACGACAACAACAAGCTGCTCGGCGACGTCTGCAGCCAGGCCGAGGACGACGCCTGCGCGATCGACGCCTACGGCAAGGCCTCGGCGCAGTCGACCGACGGCAATGTCGACTACCAGCTCGGCTACATGCTGTTCTATTCCGAGCGCGGACCGGAAGCCAAGGAAGCCCTGACCCGGGCGCTCCAGAAGGGCGGATTGCGCCAGGAAGGCGAGGCCTACGTACTGCTCGGCGACATTGAAAGCTACGCCAACAACGACGCCGCCGCGCTTGCCGCTTGGCGCAAGGCGGAAACTTTTCCGAGCACCAAGACCATGGCCGCGCAACGCATCAAGGCCGTGCAGTCGGGCGTCAAGCTCAAGCGGACCGGAAAAAAATGAGTTCGATGGCAACACATACGCAAGCGGATGCATCCGAAGGCCTCAACCTGCGCGCTTCCGACCCTTGTCGGATAGCAGGCGGGTGTTGTACCGTGCCGGGCTACGCTTTGCGTGACTGGCGCCTGCCACGACCGCGGGGATTCCGGCGGATCGTTCGTAAGAACAACAACTGTTTGGTCAACACCGATGGCTGACGTCTACCAACCCGAACGCGATACATTCAACTGGCGCCGCGTCTCGGCCCTGTCCGGCGCGTTCACCGTGCATGTATTCGCCCTGGCGCTGCTGGCTACGCCGGCGTCGCCGCCAGAAGCGCCCGAGAAGAAAATCGACAACAAGGTGACGGTCGAGTTCATCGAGCCGCCACCGCCGCCACCGCCACCCCCGCCGCCGCCGCCGGAGCCGCCCAAGAAGCCGCCTCCGAAGGTGATCGAAAAGATCAAGCCGCCACCGACTCCGCCACCGGAGCCGCCACCGCCAGTCATCGTCGAGGAAGCCTCGCCGATGTCCGTTCCTGCGCCACCACCCGCACCGCCGGCACCCCCGGCGCCGCCCGTGGATATCGCACCGAGCGAAAATATCAGTTACCGTAGGCTTCGACCGCCGAAATACCCGCCGCAGGCTGTCCGCCAGCGCATGGAAGGCAAGGTCGTTCTGAAGGTACTGGTTGGCCTTGACGGCAAGCCGGAGGAAATCACAGTAGAGAAGACCAGCGGATACCGCGTTCTCGATCAGGCAGCAATCGCGGCCGTGAAGACCTGGGTCTTCAACGCCGGTATGAAAAACGGGGCCGCAAGTCGCGGTTACGCTTTGGTACCCATCGAGTTCAACCTCAACCAGTAGCAATCATCTAAGGTAGCGCCATGCAGCAAGATGCTTCTTCGACCTCGCCTGCGGATCAGTCAGGTGCCATGCCCCCACCGATTCCAGGCGGTGGCAACAATGCCCAAGCGATGTCGCAGATGGGCTTTGATCATCTTATCCACAACTTCGACCTGGTCGGCTGGGTAGTCTTCATCACCCTGATCACCATGTCGGTGTTGTCGGTCTACTTCATCATTGCGAACTTCATTCGCAACACGATGGTGCGCTCGCGCATGGACCGGGTGATCCACACGTTCTGGGAAACGCCTTCGGCGCAGGAAGCCATCCGCTTCCTCGAGGAGCAGCCCAAGTCCGAGCCGTTCTCCAAGATCGCACTGGAGGCAGCCACCGCGGCGCAGCACCACACGCGCCACGAAGGCAGCCGCCTGGTCGAGGCCCTGAACCGCTCCGAGTTCATCGACCGCGCACTGCGCCAGGGCGTTGCCCGCGAAAGCATGCGCCTCGAGGGTGGCCTGACCGTCCTCGCCACGGTCGGATCGACGGCGCCGTTCGTCGGCCTGCTCGGTACGGTCTGGGGCATCTACCACGCCCTGATCAAGATCGCATCGACCGGATCGGCCTCGATGGAAGCCGTCGCCGGCCCCGTCGGCGAGGCGCTGATCATGACCGCCGTCGGTCTGTTCGTTGCCATCCCGGCCGTGCTCGCCTACAACTTCTACGTACGCAGCAACCGCCTGATCTACGCACGTTTCGACGAGTTCGCACACGATCTGCATGACTTCTTCGCCATCGGTTCCCGCGTTGAAGGTGGTGCAGCAGCTCAGGCGCCCGCAGCCGCGAGGAAGTAAGCCATGGCATTCTCATCCAATTCGGGCGGCGGCCCGATGGCGGAAATCAACGTCACGCCCCTCGTGGACGTGATGTTGGTGCTGCTGATCATCTTCATGATCACCGCGCCGCTGATGACCCACAAGATCCGCATCGATCTGCCGCAAGCCAATCCGAACACGCAGGAAACCACGCCGCCCGATCCGATCGATCTGGCAGTCAAGGAAAGTGGCGACCTGTATTGGAACGACGAGCTGATCACCGAAGCGATGCTTGCCGCCCAGCTGCGCGTCGCGGCGCAGAAGAATCCGCAGCCCGAGCTGCAGATTCGCGCGGAAAAGACGACCCAGTACCAGCTCATTGCAACGGTCATGGCCAACGCGAAGAGCGCGGGCATGGTCAAGATCGGATTCATCACGGCGCAGATGGATCGCTGATCGCGCAAGACCGCCAGAGAGTCGTACCGGAAAAGGCGTCGCATCTGCGGCGCCTTTTTTTTCGACTGCTGCCGGACCGCCGCACTTTGCAGTAAGCTCCACAGCGTGCACCCGCTGCAGGACCTCGAGGATCCGCACGGATGCCAAAGGCGCCAACCCGGTATTCCGTCATGCGGTCGAACGGAGGTGCACCATGTCGTACGCAAGCGAGCGCCCCTCGAATGCGAGGGCCATGTCCGAAATCAACATCACCCCGCTGGTCGATGTCCTGCTCACCGTCCTGATCATCTTCATGATCACGACTCCCCTGCTGACCCAGCGCATCGTCCTGCCCCTGCGCGGCGGAGCCGATGGAAAGGCGGTCGAACCCCTGGTCCTCGGCATCTCGATTCGCGATACCGGCGAGTTGATGCTCGAAGGACAGCCCACCAGCCGCGCGGCACTGGGCCAGAGCCTGCGGGTCGCTGCGGCAAGAGGCCTGCCACTGCAGCTCGAGATCAGGCCAGAGGCGCACTCCTCCTACGACAACCTCGCCAATGTCCTCGCCATCGCGCAAGGCAACGGCGTTCGCGACCTGCGCGTCATGGGCGCGGCCCGCGACTAGGCCGACGCCGCGCGGGTAGCCGCAGGCTGGCGGGAGGCAGCGCCGGGATGGATCAGCCGGGACCGCCGGCCACGTCGCGGAGGATGTCGAGATAGCGCCTGACGGTCGCATCGAGGCCCGCATACAGGGCCTCGGCGAACAGCGCGTGGCCTATCGAGACTTCGTCGATCCAGGGTACCGCGCGCAGCAGGCATGCGAGGTTGTCCTGGCTCAGGTCGTGGCCGGCATTGACGCCGAGACCGGCGGCGCGGGCTCGCGTTGCGGTGGCCACGCACTTTTCCAGTTCGGCTTGAGGATCGCCTGCCGCAAACGCTTCGGCAAACGGCCCGGTATAGATCTCGATGCGATCGGCGCCGCATTCGGCAACCCGCTCCACGCCATCGACTCCGGCGTCGACAAACAGGCTCACCCGGCAACCTTCGCCCTTGAATCGGCCAACGATCGCCTTGAGCGCATCAAGATCCGCTGCCAGGTCGAAGCCGTGGTCCGAGGTCAGCTGGCCGTCGCCGTCGGGAACCAGGGTGACCTGGGCGGGCTGCGCGCCGTGCACGAGCTCGAGCAGGCCCGGATAGCCCTCGCGGGCCGGAGCGAAAGGATTGCCTTCGATATTGAACTCGGCGGCGCCGAGTATGCGCGGCAGGCGCGCGACATCGTCGCCGCGGATATGCCGCTGGTCGGGTCGCGGGTGAACGGTGATGCCATGGCAGCCGGCAGCGAGGGCGCACCGGGCGGCCTCGATTGGATCCGGCATGTCACCACCGCGCGAGTTGCGCAGCACCGCCACCTTGTTGACATTGACGCTGAGCAGGGTCACCGGCGGTCCGCTTCGGGAAAATCCAAGTGTAGCCGACCGCGCCGCATCCGCACTCGCCGCGGAGCGCTCGCCTAAGGGCAATCCTCGCTCGTCTCGCTCCAGATCACCGGATCCCAGTACGCTCCGTCGCGCCATTCATTGCGCCTGTCCTTGTTCAGTTGTGCGGCAAGCAGGTAGGTCGTGTTCGGCGCCACGTTCACGGTCAGGGTCTTGTAGCGACTGGACGGATCGCTGTTGCGCAAGCGGTCGTTGAAACCCAGGTAGCGGCTCTCGATTTGTTCGGAGACCGTCAGCACATGCTCGCCGGTCGATACGCGGAAAGTCGTTTGTCCCCCGAACGGCGAACGCTTGCCGTCGATGCTGATCAGCGCGGCCGCGTGCAATTCGCGCTGACGAGGAGCCACATCGAAAATGCTGATGCGACCACAACCCCCGGTTGCCGCCTGCGACCCGTCCGATCCAGCGGAAGGCGAAGCCATGGCCAGGCGGTCGCCAACGGTAAGATGCATGGCCGGAATCCAGGCAGAAGTCATGGTTCCGGACACTGTTGTCAGCCGCCCGTCGCGCGAGACCTCGAAGGCAATGGCAGCGCCATCGTCCAAGCTTTCGACCCGCTCGCGCAGCAGCTGCGCGGCACGCGCCCGCCCCGATGAATCCGCGCCCAGACCCGATAGCGAAATGCCGTTGATCGACCGGATGACATCGCCGCTGCGCAAGCCCATGCGACTGGCAGTGCTGCCCGGCGTGGTTCCGAGAACATGCAGCCCGTCCACCGCGCGGGCAGCGCTGCTGCTGTCGACAAGCACGCCGAGGCCGCTCGTTCTCTGCGCCGGCTCATCGATGGAGAGCGATATCTGCTCCGCCGGCGTCTTCCCGAAAGCACCCGACTCGATCATGTCCAGGAGCAGGGCGCGCAATTCCTCGCGCAGCCTCTGCTCGGGGCTGATTCCCAGCGAAGTCCTGGCCTGGGCGGCCATTGGCGCAACCTGGCCCGGCACCGAATCGGCGGAACCCGCTGCGGCGGCCGCGGACGATGCCAGCAAGCCGAACATCGCGAAGGCCACGAAGCCCAGGCCGAACCGTTGAACCTCAAATCTCATGTCCATCTCCAGGAAGCACTAGATACGTGTAACTGCCTGCACGCGATCACTGTCATGCCGGATCAGGTCCTGCAAGGCCGCGCTTCGCATTTTCCACAACGGAATAAGTTCGCTATCGGTCGCGCCGCGGTCATAGGCGGACTGCAACTCCGAATCGATCAGGCGCAACTCGGCGCGCGAGCGCGGATCCACGGGACTTCCCGTCATGCCGTGCCACTGCGCCTCGAGCGACTGCGAGTGCTCACGCCAGCTGGCCAGGTCGTCGGCCTGCCCTGCGGACAGAGGATAGCGGGAAAAGACCGCAATGCAGAGCACCGCCGCGGCGGCCAGTCCGCCGCCGAGCCAGGCCCGCCGTCGCCTGCGGCGCAAACGCTGGCGTCCTGCCTGGACTGACTGGATGCGCGTCCACAGGGCCGGATCCGGCTCATGCTCGGGCAAGCGGTCCAGCAGCGATGAGAGTCTGGCAGGCACGCCCCAATTCTCCGTACTCGACATCATTTCACCTCTTCACTTCCAATGCCGCCGTGGGCCAGCAGGTCGAGCCGCCGCAGCGCCCGCGCCAGCACCGATTTCGAATAACTCTCACTCTGGCCGAAAAGCTCCGCCAGCTCCTTGTGCGTATAGCCCTCCATCTCGTGCAGCAGGACCACTGCGCGCGAACGCGGGCTCAGCTGCATCAACAACGACCAGGCGTCGGTGGAGGTCTCCGCCGGAACGTCGGCAGCCTGCGCATGGGACATCCAGTCCTCCGCATCCTCGCCGGCGAAACGCCGCTGACGCCTGATGACGTCGATCGTTGCATTGGCGGTCATGCGTTTCAGCCAGGCGCCGAACGGCGCATCGCCACGGAAGCCGCGGACCGTGTCCATCATGCGCAGGAACACGTCCTGCACGACATCCTCGGCAGCGGCAGGTTCTCCGAGGATGCGCAGCGCCAGGTTGTAGCATGCGCGCGAGAACATCCCGTAGATCACCGCATGCGCGTCGTTCTCGCCACGCCGCGCCCGCTGCAGCACCCGGTCGTCCAGCGTGAGCCCGAATCCGCTACTCACACGTTGTGCAAGACCGTCTGCGCCCATGCAGCCAAGGACGGCGCAGGGCGGGAATTCGTTGCAGCGGCATGGAACGAAGGGCTCGTCGGTCAGGAGGATGGAGGGCGCGACCGAAACAGGCGCGCCTCGCGGATGTTGGACAGCGGCACGTTCAACTTCGCCTTGCCACGTCCAACCTGGACGAGCAGCACGAGATTGCCCGAATCCACGGCCTGGACCTCGCCATCCACGCGCTTGCCTCCGATCGTGACCAGCTGGACACGACGGCCGATCCGCTGACCCAGGCTATTGGCGGGTATCACGTCGTAGTCGCGATCCTTGGGCTGCTGGGCCGGGAGCCGTTCGATCACGCCGGGCTCCCAGACCAGGGCCAGGGTGGAATTCGGCGGCGGCGGCGGCGCGCTGGCGACGACCTTGCCGTCCTTGATCAGCATCGCCGGCACCCGCCCGGGATCCACCGACGGTGGCGCGTCTTCCTGTGCCGCGGTCACCGCGGGTTTCTCGCTGGGGGTTGCGGCCGGCAAGGAAGGTGCGGGCAGGGCAGGGGCTGGCGCGGTTTCCGGCGGCGCTGGCGCGACTTCCTCGGCGCGCGGCGCTGGCGGCGCGGCCTCCGGCACGCCGGGCGCAATCGGCGGCGGTCCCTCGGCAAGGGCCATTGGCTGCGCGACCGCCTCTGCCGGTTTCGGCCTGACCACATAGATCGGCGTCTCCGGCTCCGAGAATCCGAGGCGCAACATGATCGGCGGCGCATCGTCCAGGCGCGCCGTGATATTGAGCTGGCGCAGCAGGACCTGGCGCGGGTAGGCCTCGAACTCGGCGGGCACCCAGCTGGCATCCGGCAGACTCGCCAGGTTCAGCGATCCGCCGCGGGTGACGAGTCGCCGATACAGGGACAGCACGTCCTCGCTCGGATTGATGCCACGCGAGGCGAGAAACGACCTGACCGCCTCGACATGGCGATCGATGAATTCGTTGTTGGACACCCCCAGCCATTGCGCGCAGAACTTGTTGCGCCGGGCAAGGTAGCCGGGATCCCGATAGCTGAGCCCGGCGCGCACCAGCCGCAGCGACTGCTGCGCGGCATGCTCGGACCATCGCTCCGGATCGAACCCGCCGAACTCGGCGTATCCCTGCCAATTGGCGATGTTGGCGCTGTCCAGATCCACCGCCATGGCGATGCTCTTGTCCAGGCGATCATGGTGGAACTCGAAACTGTCCACTCTTTCCGTCGCCGCGACACCCATGCGCTGGCGGTCCTTGTCGCTCAGTGCATCGCTGCCGCAGCCCTGGTTTTCGAACAGGGCGAGATCCGGCGTGCCCAGCCAGCCGAGCGCCGTCGACTCCGAAGCGCTGCCGTCGAGGTTCAGGCCGTGGACCGTCAGCGTGATGCTGTCCGGCAACGCGGAGCCACCGAGCAGGGCCTGGCCGATCAGCCAGAAGCGGCTGGAGCCGCGCAGGTCGGCCAGGCGTGCGCGCATCGATCCTCGCCAGATGCCGTGCTCGACGACCAGGCGCGGTGCGCGCAGGCGGATGCTGCCATCCCACGTGATGCCAGCGCTTTCGTAGGTCAGCGACGCGACCGGCTCGAGTGCCCGCGCAACGCGCACTGCGGCCGAGCGCGCGGCGAATTCCATCGCCAAGGCTCCGCCAGCCAGTGCCACGATCGACACCAGAAGAACATTGCGCAGTCTCATCGCCGAGCGCGTCCTCGTTTTCGGCAGGCAGCCTGCCGATAAAACACCTGCCTGCCGACGATAGCGAGAATGAACGACAGCATCAACGCGGAACGTGCGGAAGGTCGCGAAGTGGCGATGTGAGGCGGCTCGTCCGGAAAGGCGGGCCGTCGGGCCGGCACCGGCCTGCTCAGGCCCGGCGGATGGCCATGACCACGACCAGCAGGATGATCGCGCCGATCATCGCGCTGAGTATGGCGCCGACCAGGCCAGCGCCGATGGAGACCCCCAGTTGGGGCAGCAGCCAGCCGGCGATGAAGGCGCCCAGGATACCGATCACGATATTGCCGACGAGGCCCAATCCACGACCCTTGACGACCAGCCCGGCCAGCCATCCGGCGATGGCGCCGACCAGTAGAAAGACAAGCAGCGATTCGATGGTCACGCGCTTCACCCCATGCAAGTCGCCTGTCGCGACACCCGCATAGTGCGCCAATTGGCAGCCTGCGGCACGCCTCGACCCCGTCGGGAGGCCGCCGCCGCCGGGTTCAGGATTGCTGGGCGCCTGCGGCGCGTGCGGCGTGTTGCTCCGGCCCGCGTGGCGGATTCGCCGCTTGCCCTGCCTTGGCCCGCGCCTTTTCGCCGATGGCGTGCAGCACTTCAGGCGGCAGCATGGTGGCGTCCGGGCGGGCCTTCGCCGATACACGCTCGGCAGCCAGCGACATCACCGTGCCGAACATGCCGATGAGCACCATGAGGATCGCGAGGCCGAGCACGCCCGGGCTGCGGGTGATGAAGGCGATGATCAGTCCGAGCACGGTCATTGCGATCATGATCCAGCGTGTCATGCCTGTCCCCGATGTTGGCGGCCGCGCGGCGCAATACCGCACCGTCTTGCCGGTGGGCCAAAATTACCAGAAACCGCGCTCGGTCCGGCAGGCCGCCGATCGGGCGAAAGGTGCCGGCAGTTCGGTCGCGAGCCGGCCGCATGCGGTTTGACCGGGAAATCCCGCGGGCCAGGGCGCAATGCGGGTGCTCGCGGAGCCATGCGGGTCCCTGGTCCGCGCGCACCCTCGACGGGCGCCGGGTGGCGCCGCGCTCAGCGCTCGGAGTGGCCGGACTCGAACCAGTCCTGGCGGGCGAACAATCCCGGCTGGATCAGATCGATGAAGGCGCGCGCATCGGCACTGAGCACCTTGCCCTTGCGCACGACCACGCCGTAGCTGCGTTGCGGGAAGTACGAGCGCAGGTTGCGCACGGCCAGGCGCTCGCGATCGGCATCGCGGATGCACATGCCGGTGACGATCGAAATGCCGAGACCCATCGCCACGTACTGCTTGATCACTTCCCAGCCACCGACCTCGATGGCCACGTGGTAGGGAACCTTGCGCTTCTGGAAGACGAGGTCGACGAGGCGGTAGGTGGTCAGGCGCTTGGGCGGCAGGATCAGGCCGAACGGCGAAAGATCCTCGAGCGAGATCTCGGGTTTCGCGGCCAGCGGATGATCGAGTGGCGTGATCAGCAGCGGATCGAAGTGATGCAGTGCCTCGTAGGACAGGTCGTGCGGCACGTCGAGCATCGAGCCGACGGCGAAATCGACCTCGTCGGAACGCAACAGCGCGAGTCCGTCGGTACCGGTGACGTTGTGCAGGTTCAGATGCACTTCGGCATGCCGGCGGCGGAAGGCCGCGACCATGTCGGGCAGCAGGTACTGGATCGTCGAATTGCCACAGGCAATGTCGAGCGTGGCCCGGCCGCCACCGCGGCTCTGGGCCAGGAACTGCTCATCGAGGGCCTCGAGTCCTTCGACCAGCGGTCGCGCCAGCTCGTAGAGGATCTGGCCCTCGTGGGTCAGCGTGACGCGACGCCGGCGGCGCTCGATCAGGGCAACGCCGAGCTCGGCCTCGAGGGCGCCCAGCTGCAGGCTGACGGAAGGCTGGGAAAGGAACAAAGCCTCCGCGGCGCGGGTCAGGGTGCCGAACTTGACCGTGTAGCAGAATGCGCGGAGTTGCTTGAGGCGACTGCCCTTGTAGTAGTAGCGCGGCGCCTTCACGCCTGCGGAAGACGACTTTGCGGCCTTTCTTTTCGGGATGGTCTTGTCGCGACGCAACATGAAAGACTCCGGTCGGCCCGGCTGCAGGCCAGCAGTGGCAACACTTTGAGCGTTCAATTAACAGCGTTAATGTGTTGCATTGAAACATTTGTTTTGTCAAACGTAAACCCCGAGGCGTAGTCTGGAACCCCATATACGGCGAACCCGACATGCCAGCATCCCCATCGACCGCCAGGCCGGACGCCAAGCAGTCCGGCCAGATCGCCCTTCTCGCGCCGACCGACGCCCGCATCCTGACGCCGCCGGCCATGGATTTCCTCGCCGGCCTGCATCGACGCTTCGAATCCCGGCGGCGCGAACTGCTGCTCGCCCGGACCCAGCGCCAGGCCCGCTTCGATGCCGGCGAAGTCCCCGACTTCCTCGCCGAGACCCGATCGATCCGTGAGTCGGACTGGCAGGTCGCGCCGATCCCCGCCGCCCTGCTCGACCGCCGCGTCGAAATTACCGGCCCGGTCGATCGCAAGATGATCATCAACGCGCTCAACTCGGGCGCCAGGGTCTTCATGGCCGATTTCGAGGATTCGACCGCACCGAGCTGGAACAACCTGATCGAAGGACAGAACAACCTGGCCGACGCGGTGGCCGGCAACATCGACTTCACCTCGCCCGATGGCCGCCACTACACCCTCAATCCCGACCCGGCCGTGCTCATCGTTCGCCCGCGCGGCTGGCATCTCGACGAGAAGCACGTGCATGTGGACGGCAGCAAGCTCAGTGGATCGCTGTTCGACTTCGGCCTGTTCGCCTTCCACAACGGCAAGGCCCTGCAAGCCAGGGACCGCGGCCCGTACCTTTACCTGCCGAAACTGCAGAGCCACCAGGAGGCGGCCCTGTGGGACGACGTACTCGCCCACGCCGAGCACGAGCTCGATCTGGCGCCCGGTTCGATCAAGGTCACCGTACTGATCGAAACCCTGCCCGCCGCGTTCGAGATGGATGAAATCCTCTGGGCGCTGCGCAGCCGCATCGTCGGCCTCAACTGCGGACGCTGGGACTACATCTTTTCCTACATCAAGACCCTGCGCGCGCACCGCGACCATGTCCTGCCCGAGCGCGGCCAGGTCGGCATGGGCGTTCCGTTCCTCAAGGCCTACAGCGAACTGCTGATCAAGACCTGCCATCGGCGCGGCGCCTTCGCCATGGGCGGCATGGCTGCGCAGATCCCGATCAACAACGACAGCGCCGCCAACGACGCCGCGCTCGAGCGCGTGCGCGTGGACAAGCAACGCGAAGCGAAGGCCGGCCACGACGGCACCTGGGTCGCCCATCCGGGACTGATCCCGATTGCGCTCGCCGAATTCGACAAGGTCCTGAGCGGCCCCAACCAGCTCGAAAAGCGCCGCGAGGATGTCCATGTCGGCCGTGCGGACCTGCTCGCCACGCCCGCCGGAACGATCACGGCCACCGGCTTCGAGAACAACATCGACATCTGCGTGCGCTACCTGGCGGCCTGGCTCGACGGCCTCGGCTGCGTGCCGATCCATCACCTGATGGAGGACGCCGCCACCGCGGAAATCTCGCGCGCGCAGCTCTGGCAGTGGCTGCATCACGACGGCCTGCATCTCGAAGACGGCCGCCCGATCGACTTTGCCCTGTTCGGCAAGGCGCTGGCGGGGACGCCGTCGCGACTGCCGCAAAGCGGACTGCCGGGCCAGTCGCGCATCGCCGAGGCGACCGCGCTGCTCGACCAGCTGACCCGCGCCGACAGTCTCGAGGAATTCCTGACCTTGCCCGCCTACGAACGACTTCCCTGACACCGCGCCGCCAGCACGCCGATAGCAAGACATCCACCACGTCATCCGCAACCCGATTCCCCAGGAGCACCCCATGAACAAGTCCACGATGCCCAGCGCCGCCGAGATCAAGAAGGACTGGACCAGCAATCCACGCTGGGCCGGCATCCAGCGCAACTATTCGGCCGAGGACGTCGTGCGCCTGCGCGGTACCGTCCACGTCGAACATTCGCTCGCCCGCCTCGGCGCGGAGAAGCTCTGGAGCACGCTGCACAGCGAACCCTTCGTCAACGCGCTCGGCGCGCTGACCGGCAACCAGGCCATGCAGCAGGTCAAGGCCGGCCTCAAGGCGATCTATCTCTCGGGCTGGCAGGTGGCCGCCGACGCCAACCTGGCCGGCCAGATGTACCCGGACCAGTCCCTGTATCCGGCCGATTCGGTGCCCGCCGTGGTCAAGCGCATCAACAACTGCCTGTTGCGCGCCGACCAGCTCAACCACGCCGAGGGCAACGATTCCGTCGACTACCTGCAGCCGATCGTGGCCGATGCCGAAGCCGGCTTCGGCGGCGTGCTCAACGCCTTCGAGCTGATGAAGGCGATGATCGAGGCCGGCGCGGCCGGCGTGCACTTCGAGGACCAGCTGGCCTCGGTCAAGAAGTGCGGCCACATGGGCGGCAAGGTCCTCGTGCCGACCCGCGAAGCGGTCGAAAAGCTCAACGCCGCGCGCCTCGCCGCCGATGTCCTCGGCGTGCCGACCCTGCTGATCGCACGCACCGATGCCGAAGCGGCCGACCTGCTGACCAGCGACATCGATCCCAACGACACCGCCTTCGCCACCGGCGAGCGTACCGTCGAAGGCTTCTACAAGACGCGCAACGGCATCGACCAGGCGATCAGCCGCGGCCTGGCCTATGCGCCCTATGCCGACCTGGTCTGGTGCGAAACCGGCAAGCCCGACCTGGAGTTCGCGCGCAAGTTCGCCGAGGCGATCCATGCAAAATTCCCCGGCAAGCTGCTCGCCTACAACTGTTCGCCCTCGTTCAACTGGAAGAAGAACCTCGACGACGCGACCATCGCCAAGTTCCAGAAGGAAATCGCCGGCTACGGCTACAAGTTCCAGTTCATCACCCTGGCCGGGTTCCACGCGCTGAACTACTCGATGTTCAACCTCGCCCACGGCTACGCGCGCAACCAGATGAGCGCCTTCGTCGAGCTGCAGGAAGCCGAGTTCGCCGCCGCCGATCGCGGTTTTACCGCGGTCAAGCACCAGACCGAGGTCGGCACCGGCTACTTCGACCAGGTCACCCAGGCCATCCAGCAGGGCCAGTCCTCGACCACCGCCCTGAAGGGCTCCACCGAGGAAGAGCAGTTCGAAGGCAAGCACAAGGCGGCCTGAGGCCGGGCAAACGCAAGGAGGCGACGGGAACCGGCCGGGTGCGCAAGACGCCGACAACGGAACTGTGGGGTTTGGGGTGGGCCCGGTGGGAGGCCGGGCCGGAAGTTCCGATGTCGGCGCTGCGCGGGAATCGGGGCAAGGCCCGATACCCAGGTGCCGATCCAGAGGGGCTGGCCGGCAACCCAGCATCTCACTCCCGGTAAACGGTTACACGTGACGAAAGTCACTACCCGCTTCACGTCCTGCAGCGCCCGTTGGGTTAGGATAAGGGGTTGCAAGGGAGGCAAGCCGTGTCGAACAAGCAGTCCAGCAGCAACGTCACGCCGATCGCCGGTTTCGTCACGCGTGTCCGCGCGCCGTTGCTGCCGCGCGAGCTTTCCGACCGCGAACTGGCCCTTTTCGTCACCGCCAGCGACCGGCGCGAGGTCAAGCCTGGCGAAATGATCTTCCGCCGCGGCGAGCTCGGTCGCAGCATGTTCATCGTCGAGAGCGGACAGATCCGCCTCGAGTTCGGCGACGGCATGCCGGACAAGCTGATCGGCCCGCGGGAATTTTTCGGCGAACTGACCCTGTTCATCGGCGACCACACGCGCGTGGCCAATGCCGTGGCGACCACGGCTTCGGTGATGCACGTCATCGAGCAGCAGTCCTTCGACCAGCTCCTCGACAGCGAGCCGCGCCTGCTTGCCCAGTTCATGCGCCGCTCGTTCTCCTACCTGGTGGCCAGCGAACAACAGCTGATCTCGAGCCTGAAGCGACGCAACGAGGACCTCATGGTCACCCTCGATTCGCTGCGCCAGACCCAGACCCAGCTGAGCACCGCGCAACGCCTCGTGCAGACCGACGAACTGACCGGCCTGTGCAACCGTCGCGGCCTCTACATGTTCCTCGAGCACCTCGCCGATTCGCGCCTGCAGGGCACCGAGCTCGGCCTGCTGCTGATCGACATCGACCGCTTCAAGCAGATCAACGACCGCTGCGGCCACCTGGTCGGCGACCAGGTGCTGCGCGCGATCGCCGAAGAAGTGCAGGGTGCCGCGTCGCCCTGCGACCTGCCGTGCCGGCTCGGCGGCGACGAATTCGCCCTGCTGACCCAGGTCACCGGCGCCGAAGAACTGACCGCGCGCGCCACGCAGATCATCAACGCGATACGCGCCCTGCGTTTCCCTGGCTGCGATGGTCTCAGGGTCAGCGTCAGCATCGGTGCGCGCCTGTGCACCGAGGCCACCGACTGGGCGATCTGGTACAGCGACACCGATTGCCTGCTCTACGAGGTCAAGGGCCGCGGCGGCGACGGTTACCGCGCGCCGGACTAGCCGGACACCCGCAACACGGCATTTGCGGATGGCTGGCTTATTCCAGCTGCCTTCGCACTCGTGCAACCGACGATGCGTCCTGACGAGCCTCGTAGACGGCCATCAGTCGGCGTCCCAGATAACGAGTCCTCACGTGCTTCGATCCGTCACTTTTCAGATGAAACTCGAACGCGAGCTGTAGATCCTCGATCGCCGAAGCGGGACGACCGGATTCGATCTGATATTCGGCCAGGGCGAGAGACAACATGGCCGTAGACCGGTCAAAGAGATTCTTGTTTTGCTCTTGCCATGTCAGTTCGCGACGAGCCGGAAAGAAAATCAACTCCATGAGGTCGTAGCCGCCGTAGTCCCAGGGCTCCTGGTCGCTTTGCCTTGCAGAGCCACCGACTATCGAATCTTTATCCAAAGCCGGCGCCAAGGACGACAGATCGGTTGGATCGCCAATCGGCGGATCGGCCATGCGGTTCAATATTCGGAGTATTTGCCGCGCTTGCGAACGAGTTGGCACGATCTTGTCATCGAGCGATCCCTGCCATTGCGGCAGACGCTTCCAGGTTGCCAGCGCGCCGGGAAAATCAGCCTGCCGAACCTGAATGCGGAACAGGGCCAGCAACAAGTGATTGGTGGTTGACTCGTACTCCCCTGTGTTCGTTGCCGATTTCGGGTGAAGAGCCATAAAGTCCTGCAAGCCGGACTTGGCCGCCTCGAGCTCATGCAATCCCTCTCGGCTCAGGGCCAACTGGATGACCATGCTGAAAAGGGAAGCATCAGGATTCTCCGTTTCTCGCGATGCGATCTGAACCGCTCGTTCGAAATGCTCCACAGCCATGTCATCTCGCTTCTCAACCCTGTCCATCTCGCCCAGCGTAGCCAACATCGAAGCTTGGACAGAAGCCAGTTTGCTCTCACTGCCGACCCGCCAAAAACCACGATCAAGTGCCTCAATGCCGCGCTCGAGTGCACGCCGAGCATTCTTTACCCGACCCAGCGCGAGGTAGTCACGACCCAGACGATTCCAGACCAAGGCCAGCGTGAGATCGTTCGCGCCCCGGTTGATTTCAAGGATCGGCACGACTCTCTCGTCAACCATTACGGCATCCAGCGTCTTTCCGCGCAGACGAAGGATCCTCGAGAGGGTGTTCATCGCCGGCACACAGAAATCCGAGTTCGTGCTGTTCTCCACGCGATTACAACGCCTGAGATATTCAAGCGCATCGACCTCGGCGCGATCAAGTTGGGCCAGATCCGTGTCGGCCTGAATCAGAACCTCGAACACATCTCGCAAAAGCAATTCCATGTCGGTTTCATCGTCGGGCAAGGCAAGTTCAAGCAAGCGTGTTGCCAGCTTGCGCTTTTCTTCAGGGCTCGCATCTTTGTCACCGTCCAGCAGCTGACGCTGGAGTCGACCAAGTTTCCCGGAATCTCTCTTTGCGCCGAGGCGGTAGGCGTTCGCCCCGCGTCGTTGCGAAACCAGATCGCAGAGATCACCAACGAGCAAGAATGCTGTGCGGATGTCGATAATCTCCGCATTCAAGGTGAAGCGCTCTTCGCAGATCTGTTCAAACCCTTCGACGCGAATTCCGACGCTCTCTTGAAGGCTAAGGGCCAATCCCTGTGCCGATACGTTGGTGGCCTTCAATCCTATCCAATCGCCTCCGAGAATCGGCGACGAAAGCACGAACAATGGTGGCGCGCCATTGTCATCAAGCGCGCTCATCCGCGCCATTTCGGTCGATGGCCGTACGCCTCGGGCACGATACTTGTGGCTGCTGCCATCTACCAGGCGTACCAGATCAATGTCCAGCGCGCCCTCGGTTGACGTGCGAAACGCCAGCTGCGGAAAAGCCTCAAGCGCCTCGGAAGGCTCGTCTTCCGTCGGGTCTCCCGGCCCGCCGTTGGCACAGGTCTGGCGACTGAGAATGGGCGCCTCGTGCTCCACGCGAGAATCAAGAATACGGACTTCGACAGGATTCGTGCAGCGCAACACCTGCGCCTTGGCGCCCAACTCAGGGCTGGACAAAACCGGGCTGACGGAAAACATCAGTGACGTCGCCATGAAAAGCCCAACGACGTCCTGGCGCGATAGGCGTCCACGCAGGCCAGTACGGATGACTCTCTTGCCAAATCTCTTCTGCACTGCTTCATCCTCCTGCTGCACTTTCGATGGCGGTCCATTCGCATCGGCGGTCGAGACGATCTCGTCAGGGCCATCAACAGCCCGGACACCGCGTACCTAGAATAGCTGTTCAAAATCACCCTTGAAGACGCGATTCTGGTTTTCGTAGGCGCCGATATCGACAAAATAGTCATTGACGCGGGGTTTGCCGTCGAGATCGACCGTCGCCAGGCCGACGCCGAGGCCGCTATTGACCAGCGGCGATGCAAAGCTCAGGCGGAAATCGCTGCCGAGCGGGTCGACGAACAGAGGATTGACCAGGGCCAGATTGCCCGACTTATTGGCCGGCGTTCCGCTGAGGGTCACTACGTTATTGTGGCGAACATCGCTGGTTGAATTCTGCAAAAAGAGATCAGTGCCGCTGTTGAATGCGAAAGCGTTGCTGTTGAACAATGCGCGCGCCGAGCCGCCGATGCGCACGCCACCGGCACTGCAGCCCGCTGGCGCGCCGTTCGAGCAGGTGTTGGCGACGACGGTGTTGAAATCAAAGAACGCCCGATAGTCCGCTGCGCTGGCCGCGTTGATCGTCAGTACGGCGGCACAGTAGTTCGAGGTACAGCGGTTGCTGACAAACAGGCTGTTGGATACGCGCCCGATGCCGCCGTCCGCGGAAAGGGCCAGACCACCACCAAAGGTGGTACTGACGTTATTGTCGAAGATGACCCTGCTGACGCTGAGGTCACCGACGAAGCCGGCAGCGCCATCCAGGCCAAGCCCCGCACCTTGTTGCGCCGAGAAGCCGTCGCGGATGGTCAGGTTTGAAATGCTGATCGCGCCGCTCGTGCCCGGCGCACCCTGCAGCCTCATGACCTGACGTGCGCCCGAACCGCTGAGTACGGTCTGGGTGGCGCCGCCAAGTTGGAACACACAGGGATTGCCGGCAAGAGTGACGAAGCCGCCGGCTATGGCCAGATTGAAGTTCTCGCTGGTGTAGTAGGGAAAGGCAACGGAGCCGGTCGAAACGTATGTCCCGCTACGGATCTTGATCGTGTCGTCCTCGCCATTCGCCGAAGCGGTGCCGAGCGCGCTGACCAGACCGGCACTGGTGCCGACGCAGAACGTCGCCGCCTTGGCGCCAGTGGGGATGAAGAGAATTGCACTTGTCATCAGAAGACAACGGATCAGATCCATGTGGGTACCCCGAGGTTCGCGCCAGGTCGGCGCGTATTGACTTGGAGAATGGTTTGGAATGCGCAAAGCGAACGCCGTCGTTGCAGGCATTTGTCTTCAAGCGAACAAATTGGCGAAGACGGCGTCGATCCGTGAGCGCTCGATACTGCGTCCGACAAGTCATTCTGGACAACGGATCCGGTCGAGCCGGCGCGGTGACGTCAACCGCTGGTCCTGCGGCGCGCACGGCGCTCCCGATGGGGAGTCAAAGCCATTGGCAAAAATGCGATCGCCGGTGGTGATGCGGCCGATCTGGCTGCGGCTGTTCTCGGTGAACCACAGGTTGCCGTCCGCGCCGGCGACGATGTCGAGCGGTTCGGCGCCCTGGCTGAGTCCGTCGCTGAATTCGGTGACCACGCCGAGCGGCGTGATCCTGCCGATGCGGTTGGCGAAGGTTTCGGTGAACCAGAGGTTGCCGTCGGGCCCCGCGGTGATGTAGCTCGGCCGGGCGAGGCTGTCGATGCCGGCACTGAACTCGGTGACGGCGCCGGCGGGCGTGATGCGCCCGATCCGGCTGCCGAACAGTTCTGTGAACCAAAGGTTGCCGTCAGGCCCGGCGGTGATGCCGTGCGGTCGCGCACCCGGACTGATGCCGACACTGAATTCGGTGACCTCGCCGAGCAGCGTGATGCGGCCGATGCGGTTGCCGTTGTCCTCGGTGAACCAGAGGTTGCCATCGGGTCCTGCCGTGATATCCCGCGGTTGCGCATCGACGCTGATGCCGAATACGAATTCGGTGAGGAAACCACCCGTCGAGATCCTGCCGATCCGGTCGCGCGCCGGTTGCGTGAACCAGAGGTTGCCGTCCGCGCCCAGCGCGATGCCTTGCGGCCGGATGCCGGTCTCCAGCTCGGTGGCTACTTCGGTAATGACACCCAATGGCGTGATCCTGCCGATCGCACCCGGACTTTCCTGCGTGAACCAGAGGTTGCCGTCCGGCCCGGCCGTGATCTTGAGGGCCCGCCCGCCCGCGCTGAACTCATTCGCCAGGCCCTGCGTCGTCATCCGCCCGATCGCGCCAAAGGCCTGGGCCTCGGTGAACCAGAGGTTGTTGTCGGGGCCACGGGTGATCCCGAACAGCGTTACGCCCGGTGTGATGCCGTTGCTGAATTCGGTGATGACCTGCGCGCGCGCGGCGGCTGCCTGCAGGCAAAGCGCCGACAGCGCTCCGAGCAGCAGGCCCAGGCAGCCCTTGCCGGCAAGCACGTTGCATTTTCCAAATCGAAATCCCGTGACCATCGGCATGTCCTCGATGACGATTCGCCCAGAAAGCGAACCCCGTTCCATCGGAGGAAATGCCGGCAAGGGCAACAAGCGAACGCAGCGGCGCTGGTGCGTTGCTGTTGCCGGATACCGAGCCGGGGCCAGGCGAAGCGGCAGCGCCTACTCGCGGGCGTAACGCTCCAGTTCCGCGCGTTCGGCCGCGGTCGCGACCAGGTCGCTGCGCTGCAGGGTCGATCGTGCGAGTACACGCGCCGCTGGTGCTTCCGCGGCATCTGCATGCAGGCGACACCGCAGCAACACCAGCGATGCGTAGCGCTCGGCGATCTGCGGCTTGCCGGTCCAGCGCGTGAGCAGGTCGTCGGTGATGGCGGCGGCTTCCTTGCGCCCGGTTGCGGACTCCGCGAGCGCGCTGGCGAGCTGGAAACTCCAGTCGAAATGCCCGTAGTGATCCTGTCCGTAGGTCTTCTCGATCAGGCGCACGGCTTCGCGCCAGAACGCGACGGCGCCCTGGAAGTCCTTTTGCAACATGTACGCATTGGCCTGACGCATCGCAATCATCGCGTTCTGGTAGGCATCCGGACCGAGCAGCTTGCGAATCTCCGCCGCCGATTCGGCGAGCAGGCGATGCGCTTCGGCATAGCGGCCCTGCATGGCCACCGCGGTGCCGACCTGGGCCTGGGAAAACCAGGTCAGTCCGCTGCGCAAATCGCCGGCCGTGCGCCGCCGTTCGAGGGCCTTGCGGTAATCGGCCTCGGCGCGCGCGCCGTCGCCGAGCTCGATCCAGATGCTGCCGCGCGTATTGAGGATCTGCGCGTGCGCCGCCTCATCCTCGCCGGCCGCCAAGGCCGCTTCGGCTTCATCGAGCACGCCGATGGCGCGTTGCATCTGGCCGGCGTCGCGCTCGACCCCGGCGAGCCGCACGAGGATGCTGGATACCTGCGCATTGCGCTCGCCGAACTGGGCGCGCGCGATCGCGGTGCCACGCTGCAGCAGCGCACGTGCCCGTTCGAAATCGCGCGCGCGGCGCAGGACTTCACCGAGGGTCTGCAGCGGTGCGACCAGGCGCGCGTCGTCGGCGCCGAAGCCGGCCTCGATCCGGGCGATCGCCGCTTCCAGGGTTTGCCTTGCCGCCGCATCGTCACGCAGTTGTTCCTCGATGATGCCGAGCGTGACCAGCGCGCCGATACTTTCGCGGTGCTCGGCGCCGAGCTGCCCGGCAAGCACGCGCTGGGCATGGTCGGCCGCGCCACGAGCCTCCTTGAAGCGGCCCAGCGCGACCAGGCTCAGCGCCTGGCGCGCCTCGATGCGCGCGGCCTCGAGGCTGTCCGCGCCGCGCAGGCGCACTGCGGTTTCGAGGGCGCTGGCAAACAGCGCTTCGGCCTCGTCCTGATGCAGCTCGCGCAGGGCCAGGGCGGCCCGCAGGGCGTCGATGTCGGCGCCGAGCAGCGGATCGTCCGCCGCCTGCGCACGCGCGGCGGCCTGGTCGAGCGTGGCGCGCGCGGGCACCAGTTCGCCGAGGTTGAGCTGGGCTTCGCCGAGCACGCGCAGCAGGCGCGCCGCCGAGGCTGCGTCGCTACCCAGTTCGCGTCCGACGCGCAGCACGGCATCGGCGAGGACCCGCTGCGCGCCGCCGAGCGTGCCGCCGGTGCGGCTGAGCGGATCCTGCTCACGATAGAGCGAACCGAGGAAGTCCGATATCTGTTCGGCGCGCGCGAGTTCGCGCTGCGCCGATTGCGCGGAAAGCTCGGCACGTCGGGCCTGTTGCAGGGACACCACCGTTCCGGCGATGAGTACGGCGACGGCAAACATGCCGAGGCCGAGCGCCAGCCGGTTGCGTCGGGCGAAGCGTCCGAAACGGTAGCGTCGGGTCGGCGCGCGCGCGAGCACGGGGCGCGATTGCAGGGCGCGTTCGAGATCGGCGGAGAGCTCGGCCACCGAACCATAGCGATCCTGCGGGCGGGCGCGGATCGCCTGGGCGACGATCGCATCGAGATCCCCGCGCAACGCGCCGGGCGGATACGGCAGGCTCGGCGGGATCTCCGCCGCGGTGACGCTCGGACGCTGCGTTTCCTCATCGTCGATGCGGGCGAGCACGGCGGCTGCGTTGCCACCGCGTCGCGTTTCCGGCAACGCCCCGGCCAGCAGGCGATACAGGAGCAGGCCGAGTGCGTAGACATCCGTCGCCGTCGACACGGCTTCGCCGCGAAGTTGCTCCGGGGCGGCGTAGGAAGGCGTCAGCGCGGCGACGGTATCGCCTTGCGCGGAGTCGTCGAGCAGCTTGGCGATGCCGAAATCGAGCAGCTTGGGCTCGCCGTCGGCATTGACCAGGATGTTCGCGGGTTTGAGGTCGCGATGCACGATCAGGTGGCGATGCGCGTGCTCGACCGCCGCGCATACCTTGGCGAACAGCTGCAGGCGCGCGCGCAGCGACAGCGCCTGCTGTTCGCACCAGGCCGTGATCGGCACGCCCTCGACATACTCGAGCACCAGCCAGGGCGAGCCGCTTTCGTCCACGCCGGCATCGATGAAGCGCGCGATGTTCGGATGCTCGAGCCGGGCGAGCAGGCGTCGTTCGCTGAACAGGCGCTCGCGGACATCGCGTGATTGCACGCGCACGCGCTTGATGGCAACGCGCTGCTCGACCACGTCGTCGCTGCGCTCGCCAAGCCAGACTTCGCCCATGCCGCCGCGGCCGAGCAGGCGCAGCAGGCGCCACGGTCCGAGCTGGCCGGGATTGACGGGTTCCGCCTCGGGCTCCTCCGTGAAGCGGCGGTCGAAGCCATGGGCGACGCGGGACAGCGCCAGCAGGCGTTGCAGGGTCGGGTCCGCGCGCAGCTCTTTCGGGATCGATTCGGCATCGATCGCCTCGCCGGCGCCGATGCGCGCGATCAGCGCCTGCAGCGCATCCTCAGCCGGCCCGTTCATCGGTCGCTCCGGCCATGCGCGCCAGCGCGCGGTTGACCTTCATGCGCACGCCGTCGCTGCTTTCGCCAAGTTCGTCGGCGATCTCCACGAAGCTCATGCCGAACTCGAAACGCATCAGCACGAGGCCGCGATGTTCGGGCGAGAGTCGCTCCAGCGCCTGTTCCCAGGCCAGCCAGTCGTCCATGTCGACATCGCTGGCGACGAGATCGACGTCCAGCCCATGCCGCAGTGGCGAGCGCGAGTCGCGGCGCAGCGATTCGCGCAAGGCGTTGATCAGCATCGCGCGCAGGTAGGCGAAGAAGGCACCGGGCTCGCGCGCCTCGATCGTGTCGAGTTTGTCGAGCACCTTGAGCCAGGTCAGCTGGACCAGGTCGGCGGTGTCTTCCTGGCAGCGCAGCTGTGCCGGCAGGCGCCCGCGCGCAAAGCGGCGCAGCAGCGGTTCGACGCGGGCGACCAGGTCGCTGCGCGCCTGCATGTCGCCAACGCGGATGCGCTCGAGCAACCAGGCGGTCGTGTGCTGGCCGTGAGTCGCATCAGACATGGGCGGCGCAATCCCGGAGTGCGGCATGCGCATTCTAGCGCCAGATCGGCGCCGGCCATCCACCGGCCAGCGCCGGCCATGGCCGGGCCACGCCGGCAAGGCCACCGCCGCCCAAGTCCTCGAAAACCGCTTCATTGCGCATCCCGCTGCCGGAACCGTCCGCAAGGAAATGCCGCAGCGGGCTCATTGCGAACGGTGGCGTGCGGCAGCCGATGGCGACTGGCATCAAGAAGGCGAGCCCGCCGCGTGGCTGATCAGTGCACCCAGCGCCCGCCACGGCGGCGCGGCGGGCGCGGCGGATCGCCCTCGTGGTGGCGCGCATGATCCTCTTCGCTGGCCGGATTCTCGTGCCAGTAGGTCGCCACCGCATCGACCGACTCGGGAATGCGCGCCAGGCACTCGTCGTATTCCTCGTCGGTCAGCGCGGCGAATTCCGCATCGCTGTCGAAGACCTCGTCCTCGATCGACAGGGCGATGATCGGACCGAGGTATTGCATGAGGTCGGAATCCTGGCCGAGGCGCGATTCCCAGGCCGCCGCGCGCATGTCGATGCCGCGGCTGAAGCCCTCGCACCAGCCGCGTGCGGTGAAGGTCGTGCTGCCATCGTCGGTATCGACCTCGCCGAGGATCGGCTCGTAGGCGCCGGTCTCGATTTCGAGCGTGACCGAATCGTTGAGCCGCGCCAGCAGGGTCAGGATGCGCTCGCCCTCCTCGACGTCGGCGAACGGTTCGTGCAGCACCTCGGGCAGCCATTCCTCGGGCGTCGCCGGCGATGGCCCGATCGCCAGCGAGGTCAGCAGGCCATGCACGCCGTCGAGCAAGAGGTGGTCCTCGCCCGGATGCGCGCGCAGGTACTGGTCAAGCTCCTCGAGCTCGCTGTCGGCCAGCGAGGCAGGCCAGTCGGACTCAGACATCGGCCAGCTCCAGCAGCGCCGGGGTGTGGTCGGAGGGACGCTCCCAGGTGCGCGGCTCGCGATCGATGCTGGCCGCCTGCGCGCGCTCCATGACCTTCGCGCTGCCCAACACGAGGTCGATGCGCAAGCCGAGGTCGCGGCGGAATCCGGCCTGGCGGTAGTCCCACCAGCTGTATTTCCCGGCCGACTCGTCGAAGCGCCGGAAGCTGTCGACGAGGCCGAGATCGAGCATGCGCCGCAGCGCCTCGCGTTCCGGCGTCGAGCACAGGATCTGCTCGTTCCAGGCGACCGGATCGTAGACGTCGCGATCCTCCGGGGCGATGTTGAAATCGCCCATCACGACCAGGCGCGGGTCGTTGCGCAGTTCGCCCTCGAGGAAGCGCGTGACCTTGTCCAGCCAGTCGAGCTTGTAGGCGTATTTCTCGCTGCCGACGGCCTGGCCGTTGACCACATAGAGGTTGGCGACGCGCAGGTCGCCGACCGTGGCCACGAGGATGCGCCGCTGCGGATCCTCGAGACCCGGAACATCGGTGACGACATCGAGGATCGGCTGGCGGGCGAGCAGGGCCACGCCGTTGTAGGTCTTCTGTCCGGAGAACGCGACCTCGTAGCCGAGCGCCTCGATCGCCGCGCGCGGGAACTTCGCATCCTCCATCTTGGTTTCCTGGATGCCGAGCAGGTCCGGTTGCGCGCTCGCGCACCACTGCTCGACATGCGGCAGGCGCACGTTCAGCGAATTGACGTTCCAGGTAGCCAGTTTCATCGCGCCAGTTTAGCCCACCGCGCGAATGACCGGCAGGGCAGTCGCGCGGATTCGCGTGTGCGCGCTACCATCCCTGTCCCTCCACGAACGCCCGCAAGGCCATGATCGATCTGCGCAGCGACACCGTCACCCAGCCGACCCCGGCCATGCGCGCGGCCATGGCGGCCGCGGTCGTGGGCGATGACGTCTACGGCGAAGACCCGACCGTCCGCGCGCTCGAAGAGCGCCTCGCCGCCGATCTCGGTTTCGAGCGCGGCCTGTTCGTGCCGAGCGGCACCCAGGCCAACCTCGCCGCCCTGCTCGCGCACTGCCAGCGCGGCGATGAATACCTGGTCGGCATGGAAGCGCACACCTACAAGTACGAATCCGGTGGTGCGGCCGTGCTCGGCTCGATCCAGCCGCAACCGGTCGTCAATGCAGCGGACGGCAGCCTGCCGCTCGACCTGCTCGAAAAATCGGTCAAGCCCGACGACCAGCACTTCGCACGCACGCGCCTGCTTGCGCTGGAGAACACCTGGCACGGGCGCGTCCTGCCGCAGGACTACGTCGTGCGCGCGACCGACTGGGCGCGATCGCGCGGACTGGGCATTCATCTGGATGGCGCGCGCCTGTTCAATGCCGCGATCGCCACCGGGCTGGCGCCGCGCGAACTGGCCGCGCCGTTCGATACGGTATCGATCTGCCTGTCCAAGGGGCTCGGTGCGCCGGTCGGTTCGGTCCTGCTCGGCTCCGACGCGTTGATCGCCAGGGCCCGGCGCTGGCGCAAGATGCTCGGTGGCGGCATGCGCCAGTCCGGCATCCTCGCTGCCGCCGGCCTGCATGCGCTCGACCACAATGTCGCCCGGCTGGCCGAGGACCACGCCCGCGCCGAACGCCTCGCCGCAGGGCTCAAGGCCATCGACGCCATCCAGCTGCAGGGCTGCTTCACCAACATGGTCTTTATCGACGTGCCGGCCGGGCGCCTGCGCGCGCTCGATGCGCATCTGCTGGCGGCCGGCGTGCGCGCCAGCATCGGCTACCTGCCCAGCGTGCGCCTGGTAACGCATCTGGATATCGACGACGCCGGCATCGATCGCGCGATCGAGGTGTTCGCGCAATTCTTCGGCTGAGCGCGCCCGCGCTCAGCGCAGTGCGATCAGCAGCACCAACGCGACCACGACCGCGAAGACGACGACCGCGCTGACCGCAAGGACGCGGCGGTACAGGCGCAGATGCCGGGTCTGTGCCTCGACCGCCACGGTCTGTTGCGCAATCGCACTTCGCTGCAGCTCGAACGACTGCTTCTGGATCGCCAGCGCCTCGCTGGCGATGCGCCGGTACTCGTCATTGAAGCGCAGTTGCGCATCGCGCATTTCGACGAGCAGGGAAAGCAGCTTGTCGTTGTCCATCAGGAATCCCTCCGCGCTGGCCGCTGGCGGCGCCGGCTTCGCCGCACCCAGGCGCCTGGTTTCGGGATGGCGCGCCTCACAGCGGCCACACCCACAGGATCATCGGCAGGCCGACGGCCACGACCAGCACCTCCACGGCCAGGCCCAGGCGCCAGTAGTCGCCGAAATGGAAACCGCCGGGGCCGAGGATCAGCGTGTTGTTCTGGTGTCCGATCGGGGTAAGGAAGGCGCAGGACGAACCGATCGCCACCGCCATCAGGAACGCATCGGCGGAGACGCCGAGTTGCCCGGCGCTGCTGATCGCGATCGGGCACATCACGGCCGCCGTGGCCGCATTGTTCATCAGGTCCGAAAGGAACATCGTGACCACCAGCAGGATGGCCAGGCTCGCGACCACGTGCCCCTGGCTGACATGATCGAGCAGGAATTGCGCGACGAGGTCGGCAGCCCCCGTCGATCCCATCGCATCGGCGACCGGGATCATCGCGCCGAGCAGGACGATGACCGGCCAGTCGATCGCGCCATACATCGATCGCAGCGGGACCAGGGCGAGCAGGACGAAGACCAGCGCCGCAGCCGCGAAGGCGACGGCTGCCGGCAGCAGGCCGAGGCTGGTCGCCGCCACCGCCAGCCCCATGACCAGGGTGGCCTTCAGGGCCTGGCCCTTCTTGGGTACGCGGATGTCGCGCGCGGCCAGCGGCAGGCAACCGAACTGGCTGGCGAAACCGGCCAGGGCCTCGCTGGTGCCCTGCATCAGCAGGACGTCGCCGGCGAGGATCCGCGTCGCGCGCAGGCGCCGGATCGAGCGCTGCCCCTGCCGCGAGATGGCCAGCAGGCTGATGCCGAAGCGCGTGCGCAGCTGGGCATCGGTGGCCGAGCGCTGGACCAGCTCGGAATAGGGTCCGACCACGAACTCCTGGACCACCACTTCGCCCGGGCGCGACTTGTCCGGCGATCCGGCCTGCTTCGACGCGTCGTCCGTCGCCGCCGGCGCCGCGTCGTTGCCCTCGACCGAAGCCGTGCCCGCATCCGCGACTTCCGCCTTGTTGCCGTCGGAAGGCACATCCTCCTCCAGCTTCAGGCCCAGGTTCGACAGGACCAGCGAGAGCGAGTCCGGCTCGACCTCGATCACGAGGATGTCGCCGCTGCGCAGGGTCCGTCGCGGACTCGGTGCGGAAAGGCGCATGTCGCCGCGGATCAGGGCGATGATCTGGGCGTCGGCCGCGTCGAGGATCTGCTCGACTTCGCGCACGCTGCGGTTGACTGTCTTGCTGCCTTCGGTCACGCGAACTTCGCTCAGATAGGCCCCGGTGTCGAAGCTGCCCGTGGTCGCCTGCTTGCGTGTCGGCACCAGGCGCCAGCCGACGAAGGCGACGAAGAGCAGGCCGACGGCGGCCACGGCCACGCCTACCGGCGCGAAATCGAACATGGCGAACGAGCCCATGCCGGTGGTCGTGCGGTAGTCGGCGACGATCAGGTTGGGCGGCGTGCCGATCAGGGTCGTCATGCCGCCGAGGATCGAGCCGAACGCCAGTGGCATCAGGACCTTGCCGGCCGGCAATCCATGCCGCGCGGCCATCTGGATCGCGACCGGCATCAGCATCGCCAGCGCGCCGACGTTGTTCATGAATCCCGACAGCAGCGCCGCCAGGCTGACAAGGGCAAGGATGCCGAGGGTCGGACCGCCACGGCTGGGCAGGAGGTGCTTGGCCAGCACCTGCACGGCACCGGTCGCCTGCAGGCCATGGCCGAGAATCAGCACGCAGGCCACCGTGATCACGGCCGGATGGCCGAACCCGGAGAATGCCTCGCGGACCGGCACCGCGCCCGCCATCACGCTGGCCAGCAATGCCGCCATCGCGACCAGGTCATGGCGCCAGCGGCCCCAGAGAAACAGGGCTACGGTCAGCAGCAGGACGCCAATGATGATCAGCTGCTGGCCGTTCATGCCATGCCCTGGCCGATGTCAGGCGTGCGCGCGGCCACGCATATCGGCAGCGCACGACGCGCTGCCGCGCCCACGCCATGCCGGGCGATGGCAGATCCCGGGTATTGCAATCCGGCTCGCACGACGGTCGCCTCCTGCCTGCAGGGCATCAATCCCGCGCCCACGATAGCAAGAACGCAATCCCCGTTGCGGCGTTGTCCACGCAGGTACCGCCCTGGTCAGCCGGCGCTGTCGTAGGCCTGCCGGATCCAGCCGAGCAGCTGGGCATCGACTTCCTTCACGCTCGACAGGCCGACCTTGTAGTTGCACATCCTGCCGGCGGGTTCGGCGACCAGCCGCGTGGTTGCGGCGACACCCTTCATGTTGAGGCCCACATCGACTCGCGTCTGCGTGGCCGGGCCGACCGTCGCGAACTGCTTGCTGCGGCGCAGGCTGACATAGCCCTTCTTCGGCGCGATCTCGAATGCGCCGAAGGTATCGATCTTGCGCACCAGGGCTTCGTGGACCGGGCGCAGCGCCGCCTTCTTGCCCGCGTAGATCGCGTCGAGCGGATCGCCCGCGTCCGCGCCGGCCGGCGCCTTGCCGGCGTCCTTTGCAAAGGTGACCACGGCATTGGCATCGCCATGGCCCATGCCGAGTTCCTTCTTCAGGTAATCGCGTTTCTCGCCGAACTTTTCCAGTCCACTGGCGTCGAGCAACTTGCACAGTTGCGCAAGGGACTTGCCGCTGCGCTTCTCGATGTTCGCCAGTTGTGTCGCGTAGGCCTTCTGCAGGTCGGTCATCGCATTCTCCCCGGATCTAGTCCGATTCAACCACCACCGCCGTGCCATAGCAAAGCACCTCGGCCATGCCCGGCATCAGCTCGGTCGCGTCATAGCGCATGCCGACGATCGCATTGGCGCCGAGCATGCGCGCCTGGCGCAGCATGAGCTGGTAGGTCTCGGCACGGGTCTGCTCGCACAGCGTCGTGTAGACCGCGATGTTGCCGCCGAACAGCGCGTGCAGTCCGCCGACAAGGTTGCCGACGATCGAGCGCGAACGCACGGTCAGCCCCCTGACCACGCCGAGGCTGCGCGTGATGCGGTAGCCGGGAAGTTCCAGCGCCGTCGTCACCATCGCATTGGCGATGGATGCGCTCTTCGTCCTGTCGCGGCTGGCGCCGTCGCCAGTCAGGTTGATCTCTTGCAAGCGTTCTGCTCCTCTGCGCGAAGCGGCAGTATCGCGGGCCAGTATCGCCGGATTCGCGGCTATCCGCGATTACGCGCCGCACCGCGGGCGCGCAGCGCCTCGAGGCGCTCGAGGCTGGCCGGCGGCCACTGCGCCTTGCGATCGTAGTATTCCGGGCAACTCGGCTTGTCGGCGGGCAATGCGACCCAGGGCTGCTTGGTCGAAGTGAAGATGTGGATATCGGGCGGCAGGCGGTCCGGATCGTCGAGGCTGCCGACGCGGACGAAACAGAGCGTCGAGCCGGCGCCGGCATAGTGGCTCCACAGCGCAACCCGGCAGGTCGGGCAGCGCGCGATGCGCTGGCCCTTGCCGCTGGCCGACGGCGTTTCGACCAGTTCGGGTTCGCCCTGCAGCAGGCTGACCCGGTCGGCCTCGATCATCGCGTTCAGCGCAAAGGCCGAACCCGATTCGCGCTGGCACCAGCGGCAATGACAGCAATGCACGAACAAGGGTGCGGACAGCAGTTGGTAGCGGATCGCGCGGCAATCACAGCCGCCCTCGATCGGGTAGTCGTCGTTCGCGCTCATGACCCCTGCTCCGTGGATGCTCCGGGACTGGCCGCCAGTTTGCCCGATCCGGATCAGCGCGGCCTGGCCCGCCGGAATGTCTGGTGGTTACCCGGCTTCCAGGTCTTGCCGCCATCCTGCGAGTATTCCATGCGCGATTCGAATTTATCCGCGGCCACGTTGTAGCGCGTGAAGCGCAGCTGGCCGCTGCCGCCTTCGGAGGTCGCGTACGCCGCGGTCGTGCGCACTTCGCCGCCGAGCGGCCCGGTCATGATCCACAGCCGGCCGTCGGCGCCGACCGAAACCATTTCGATCTCGCCCTTCTTTTCATTGACGTAAAAGAGGATGCCGGCGCTCTGTTTCATCGCCGGAATGTCGCTGCGCCCGGAAACCACGCGATCCGGCACCACCCAGGCGAACTCGTAGGATCCGTCGACGGATTTCGCCACCGAGCCGTCCTCATCGAGGAATTCGGTGACCACGTCCCAGCGGCCGATCGACTGGCGCAGCTGTTCGATCGAGCGTTGCAGCGCGGGGTTTTCTTCGCTGGCGGCAGTTGCCGTGATGGCAGGCTGGACGAGCAGCAGCGCGGCGCAGAGCAGGATGCGGATCATCGGCGGGCCCTCCCGGTTGGCCCCATCAGACGCCGTGCCGGCGCCTGGCGACAGGCCCATTGGTCATTGTCGTTGGCGCGGCGACGTTCAGCTGTCGCCTTGGCCGGGCGCATCCGCGGGGCGCATCGCGATCACCAGCTTGCCGCGGGCGTGGCCGCCATCCATGTGCGCGAGCGCGGCGCGGTAATCCTCGAACGCGTAGATCGTGTCGATCACGGGCCGCACCTTGCCCTCGGCGATGACTCCGGCGATCGCGGCCAGTTGCGCGCCATCCGATTCGGTCAGGTAGCGGAAGTAGCGCGCCCCGTGGCGGCGCGCGCGCCACTCCATCGGCAGGGCGAGCAGCCAGAGCAGGGCCGATTTGAGCGGCCCGGCACCGATCTGCCGCGCGAACCGCCAGTCCGGCGGGCCGGCCACGCTGAGCACGCAGCCGTCGCGCCTGAGCAGGCCGAACGAATCCGCGGTCGTCCCGCCGCCCAGGGTGTCGAAGACGATGTCGTAGCGCGTATCGCGGCCGCGGTAGTCCTCGCGGTCGTAGGCGATCACCTCGTCGGCGCCGAGCACCTGCACCCAGGCGCTGTTGCGGCTGCTCGCCGTCGTCGTCACGCGCAGGCCGAGCACATGCTTTGCAAACTGCACGGCGAACGAACCGAGGCCGCCGGAGCCGGCGTGGATCAGGACATGCTGACCGGCCCGTGCGTGGGCGCGATCAACGAGACCCTGCAGGGTGGTCAGCGCGACCAGCGGAATCGATGCGGCCTCGGCGGCCGACAGGTTGGCGGGCGCGATGGCGACGAAGCGCGCATCCAGCGCAAGGTACTCGGCGAAGCTGCCCATCTTCTGTCGCGGTGCGCGCACATAGACGCGGTCGCCCGCGGCAAATCCGTCGACCTTTCGGCCGACCGATTCGATTTCGCCGCAGGCATCGAAGCCAATTGCAGCCGGCAACCCGGGCGCCATGATCCGGCGCAGGTCGCCGTGGATGAATTTGGTGTCGATCGGATTGATCGAGGCCGCATCGACGCGGATCAGCACGTCGGCGTCGCCGACCGCCGGCTTCGCCACCACCGCGATGCGCACGACATCCGCGATCGCGCCGTACCCAACTATTTCGAGACGCCGCATCTCAGCGCAGCCCGCAATCGGCCGCGCGGCGAACGGTGCGCAACCGGGGATTGGATATGCGCGATGAACCGCCGGGAAGCTGTTCATCCCGAATGCCGAATCCGCTAGGGGTTTTCAATCGAAACGCCCTTCCAGAATGCGACGCGCCCGGCGATATTCTTCGCCGCATCCTTGGGCGACGGGTAGAACCACGCGGCGTCGCGGTTCTCCTTGCCGTGGACGCGCAGCGAGTAGTAGTGCGCTTCGCCTTTCCATGGACAATGCGTGCGCGTGGCGCTCTCGATGAAAAATTCGCGATTGAGCGAATCGGCTGGGAAATAGTGGTTGTTCTCGACTACAACCGTGTCATCGCTGCTCGCCAGCACCTGGCCATTCCAGATCGCCTTCATGATCTCTCCGCGCCGTGTTCCATCAGCAGGGCTCGCCCGCAGGCGGGCCCTTCAGTTCGACCACATTGCCCTCCGGGTCATCGAGATACAAGGAAGGACCGAAGCCTTCCGCGCCGTAGCGCGAGGCGAGCGCGCCGGCCTCGATGCCGAAATCGCGCAGGTGCGCACGGATCTCCGCTTCATCGAACGGCTCCACGCGCAGGCAGAAGTGATCGAGATTGCGCGCCCCGGCTTGCGACTTCTTGGCGCCGTCGCTGCCCGGCGCGCCGTCCACCGGCACCAGGTCGATCAGGCTGCGCCCGGCGCGCAGCTGGATCAGGCCGATGTCATCCTTGCGTCTCTCCAGCGTGCAGCCAAGCACGTCGCAATAGAAACGCAGCATCGCGTCGACGTCGCGCACGCGCAGCACCAGATGATCGATTTCACGCAGTCGGATCACGTCTTCCTCATCAACAAAAGGAGAAGGAGGAATTATCCGCTTCCAACGCGCCGGTTGCCCGCACGACGATCCGGACGAATCCTCCGCCACCCTTCAGCGCACTACCCGACGTGCCGGGTCACCACGAAGCACTCGTCATCGGCGGGCGCCTCGAAATAGCGGCTGAGGGCGTCGAACTCGGCCTCGGTCGTGAACGGCGCGCCGTCCGCAAGTCCGTCGCTGCGTTGCCTGAGCTGGCGCTTGCAGACCGCGTCCGCCACGTCGAGGAAGTGCAGCGCATGCGCGGCGCCGGATTGTTCAAGAAGCTGCCGGAACCATGCCCGCTGGGTGCGCGTGTTGCCGGGAAAATCGAGGACCACGGAACTGCCGTTGGCGAGCAACTGCACGATCGGCGCGGACAGCGCGTCCTTGATGCGGGCCGACAGGGCGACATAGTCGGCAATGCTGCGGACCTGCCCGGGAAACAGCCGCGCGAGGAAGTGGTCTTCCTCGAGCAGGACCGCGCCATGGCGTTCGGCCAGGCGCCGGGCCAGCGTCGACTTGCCCGCCGCCATCTTGCCGCAGAAGAAATGCAGCGTGGCCTCGTCGTTCATCCTGCGCTCCTCGCGCAGGGAATTCTCGCGGCGTTCCCTTTGCCCTGGCTCATCGCAGGCCGCGCTGCCGCAGTTGCCGACATCGGGCTCTCCCCGTGGTCAGCACGCATCGGCGATTTCCTCGAGCGAGAAGTACACCGGCTTGCCATGCCGCCTGGCCAGCTCGACCATTTCGTCGGCGCCCGCCGATGCGCCGCCGATGCGCAGGCAGCCATCACACTTGGCGACCAGGCGGCGCGAAACCGGATGGAAGATCTCGTTGAACACGGCATCGCCGATTCCCGCCGATCCCGCATGTTCGATCAGGGGCAGTGCATACCACTCGCCCATCACCGGCAAGTGGCCCGCGCGAAAGAGCCGCAGCGAGGCTTCGGTCATCGCCGCGACATTGGCCGCGATCCGCAGCGGATCATCATCGGTGCCGGATCGATACGGGCCCGCGACCAGGATCATTTGTGGACTCATGCGACGCTCCTGTCCATCGCTCGCGGCACGCTCATTCGCCACCACCGCCGATCTGACGCTGGTATTCCGCTTCGTCGTAATGCCCGCGCGACTCGAGGATCAGTCCATTCGCGGCCAGCGTCCACTCCTCGTAGCCGCGCATGTCCACGGCGCGACCGGTGCCGCCCGGGCCGCTGTTGGTTCCGGTCCAGGTCCAGTGGAAGGTCGCGCGGTTGCCGTCAAGGCTCACCGAATCCATCGTCACGACCATGTCCGGGAACGCCGTCATGAATTCGCGGGCCTTGCGCGCGATCGCCGCGCGGCCAATCGCCGGTGTGCCGGCATTGACCACGAGCGTTCCGTTCTTCGCATAGAACAAGGCCAGGCGTTGCGGATCCTGGCTGCTCCAGGCGGCGGCGTAGCGGGTGGCCATGGCGGTCAGTCGCGACGAGTCCATCGGTTCGACCCATTGGGTGCAGGCGACCGGCACGGCCAGCGCCATGCAGAACAGAAGGGAATGCTGCATCCGGCGGCCGGCGCCAGCAGGTTTCGTCAGTCGACGAAGGACAGGCCATGGGGAGAATGTCATCGGCGACCACCACGATCAGGAAGGCCGGTTCGGAGTATAGGCGCTGCGTGGGGTTCAAGCCCAAGCCGCGCAGCGCCGATGGTCTGACGTTCCCGCGGGTGCGCCCCGCGCACCTGGCAACCGGCAAGACGGTGCCCTAGCGGTCCGCGGCGATGACGTGGGCCTGGATCCTGCCGCTGATGTCCGACTGTCCGAAGCGACGTTCGAGGGCCGCGGTGGCGACGGCGGTGGCTTCTTCCAGCCGCGCGCCATCGCGGCTTTCGATTTCGTTGCGCAGCGGCGTGCCCTGGCAATAGGCGAAGCCCACGAGGCGTGCCGAATCCGCACGGCTGCACTCGGTGACGGTGGAGAACCCGGGCTTGCCGGCGAATCCGGCTGCCGCCAGGTCCACCGCTATCGTCGCGCGATCATGGTAGCCATGCGGAATCCTCGCCAGGAAGCGCGGCGGGTCGTCGGCAAACAGCGTGGCCAGCGCCCCGGTCACGACGTCGGCGAATTCGTTGTCCTCGATACGATCCCAGACGCTGAACAGGAAACTGCCGCCGGGACGCAGTACGCGGCGCGCCTCGGCAAAGGCACGCGCCTTGTCCGGGAAGAACATGGCACCGAACTGGCAGACGACCAGATCGAAGGATTCATCGGCAAACGGCAACTGCAGCGCATCGGCCTGGCGCCACTCCACCGGTCGCGACGTGCCGACCGCCATCGCGTGGTCGAGCATCGGCTGGTTGAGGTCGGTGGCGATGATCGGGACATGTCGCGGCAGCGTGCTGGCCAGCGCGCGGGTGACGGCCCCGCTTCCGGCGGCGACTTCGAGCACGCGCGAGGGCGCCTTCCGCAGCGCGCGCGCGGCCATGTCGGCGGCGTAGGGTGCGAAGATGAGCGGCACGAGGCAACGTTCGTAGAGCTGCGGGATGGAGCCTGCGAATGCGTGGTCCTTGTCGGGCGAGGTCATGGTCCGGTCCGTCTGTTTCCAATGGCAACCAGCAATCGCGAAAAGTCGCGTTCCGAAAGCGGGACGCCGGCCCGCCGCGCTGCCCGGATGCACTCAGGCGCTGCCCTGTACGGCGACATTCCTGGCCAGCGTCTTGAATCGCACGCCGTCCTTCTGCACCACGGTAAGCGTGACGCGACCGGTCTTGCTGGTATGGATATCCGTGGCCGAGCCGTACTTGCCGGCATGCGTGCCAGCGACCACCTTGCACCATGCGCCGTCTTCGAGAACGCCGGATCGTCCGGTCTTCATGCGGACCCTCACTCGCCGCCGCGGCGCAACCGCGCCGTCCTGTCTGCGGGCGAAGCCGATTCTGCGACGCCGCCGCGCGGCGGACAAGTGCAGCGCACTTGCCCGCAGCGGACCGTTCATCGCCGCCGGCCTGCTCAGCCGTAGCAGAACACGTCGAGCTTGTTGCCGTCGGGATCGCGGAAATAGGCTGCGTAGAAGCCTTCGCCGCCCTCCTTGCGCAAGCCGGGCGCACCCTCGTCGCTGCCGCCGAGTTCGAGCGCCTTGCGGTGCATGCGATCGACCAGGTCACGCGAATCGACGCCAATGCCGGCCATCACGCCATTGCCCACCGTGGCCGGCCGGCCGTCGAACGGCGTCATGAGGCACAGCATGGGCTTGTCCATGGCCGTGCCCCAGGCGTAGCCGCGCGGGCCGAATTCCATCATGCGCTTGGCCCCCATCTCGGCCAGCAGGCTGTCATAGAAGGCCGTCGCGCGGGCTACGTCGTTGGTGCCGAGAACCACATAACCGATCATCGCAATCTCCTGCAGTGTTGGGAAAAAAAGGACAGAGGAATCAACCGTTCGAAACGTGCCGACATGTCGGAAAACGCAGGGAAAAGTGTAGCCCGAGCCCACCGGGGTAGGCTTTGATCAGTCCCTCTCCGGGTGCTCGGCCTTCAGCGGCGAGCGGATCGACGCCGGGATGCGCACCGTGCGCATGGCCAGGTGGACCTCGCGCAGGAAGAAGGTCAGGCCCACCACCATCGCCCCCGCCGATCCCGTGAACAGCGTGCCGACCAGCCATTTCAGTTCGGCCTGCAGCAGGGCCTCGAGGAAAAGGGTGCCAACCACCAGGCAGACGAGCAGCGCCGACAGGGTCGACGCGGTAATCGCGACGCTGGTCAGGTGGCGCCGGCGTTCGAGGCTGCGCAGTTCGAGCAGCAGCGTCTCGTCGGCCTGGAGGTCGGCGGAGACCGGGTGCTCGGTGAGCTGGCGGCCGCGGTCGATGATGCGCGCGAGGCGGCCGGCCATGACATTGAGCAGCGCGCCGATTCCGGTCAGCAGGAAAACCGGCGCCAGCGCGAGCTGGATGGCGTGGGCGACGTCCCCGAAGTCGGTCAGCGAATTGAGCATGGCGGCGCCTGCAGTCCTTTCGAAGGAAACCCGGAATGGCGAATGACGGACGCGATGCCTGCGCCGTGGAGTTGCACCTTATGGCTATTGCCGGCCGGCGTCACCATCCCGCGGCGCGCCGGCCTCACCGCGTCTTGCGCGGTTTCGACGCCGTGCGCCCGGCGCCATTCAGCGCGACCGCCGCGCGCACCAGCGCCTTGAATGCGGTCGCATCGACTTCCTCGCCTTCGCGGATGTCGATGGCGCGGCGTACCTTGCCATCGAGGCTCGCGTTGAACAGGCCCGCCGGGTCCTCGAGCGACGCGCCTTTCGCGAAAGTCAGCTTGACCACGGCCTTGTACGACTCGCCCGTGCAGAGGATGCCGTCGTGCGACCACACCGGCGTGCCCATCCACTTCCATTCCTCGACGACCCCGGGATCCGCTGCGCGGATCAGCGCGCGCATCCGCGCCAGCATTTCCCCGCGCCAGTCGCCAAGCTCCGCGATCCGTTTCGAGATCAGCGCGGATGCCGACTGTTCCGCGCCCGCGTCCGGTTTCTTCATGTCGTCATCCTCGAAACTGCCGATCGGCCTGGTTCCCGCGACAGCGCTCAACTGTCCTGCAAACCTTCACGGGCACCGCACGGAAAGGCACGATCGCGCCGGCCCACGCCGTCATGGATCAAGCGGAGGGTCATGTTGCGGACCGCTGCAACGCATCGAGCACATCCATCGCCAGGCGCGCCTGCTCGAACGGCACGAAAAGGTGGTCGTGATGCACGCCCGCGACCACGTTGCAACTGATGCCGGCCCGGGCCAGCGCAGCGGAGAACGCGGCGGTCAGGCCGACCGCCGCAAGGTCCGAATGCACGGTGAGGGTAATCCAGGCGGCGCTGAATGCAACGGTCCAGCCCCGCTCGAGGGCCGCCTGCTCCGGAAGCACCACGGACAGGCCTTCGGGCTCGCGCATGGTCGCAATCGCGACGGCCGGATCGAAGCCGGCGCCAGCAGGCAGCGACACGAATGCAAAGCGGCCCGGATTGAGCACCGGCCGCATGCCGGACAGCAGGGTATCGAGATCGCTGATTGCTTCCATATCGCTGCGTCTCCAGCACAACAGTGGAACCCGGGCCCGCAGCCGCTTCGATCGCGGTGGTTTGCCGGCACCGACAAGCCGTCACGCGCCGGGCAGTGCGAATATGCCTGAATACGTGGCCAGGCGCCGCCCGCCGGTACCGCTGCTCGAACACTCGCCCGGCTCCGCCAGCCGCGCCGGCGCCCGGCCCGAGCGTGTCCGTCCCATTGTTCGGGATGCTCGCTACTTGATCGTCAATGCCTTGTGCGATGTAGCCGGGTCCACGAGCGCCGCGAGCATGAACGCCGCCACGTCGGCACGCGGAATCCTCGAGAAAAGATTCCAGCGCAGGTCTTCGCCCGCCTGGAACCGTCCGCGCGCCGGCCCGTCGGTCAGCTTGGCCGGGCGGACGATCGTCCAGTCGGCCGAACTGGCGCGCACAGCGGATTCCTGCAGTTCCTTGTCCTCCATCACCTTGCCAAGCAGCGCGCGCACGACCCGCGCGGCGCCGAGCCTGCCCGTGTGCCGGCTTTCGCCCACGCTGATCGAACTCTCCACGACGATCCGGCGGCATGCGTGCTTCGCCATCGCATCGAGGATGTGGCGGGTACCGACGGAACACACCGGGACCGCGGGTTGGCGGCGCGAACGGTCGGCGCCCGCCTCGGGCATCGTGCCGAGCGCGCACAGCACCGCATCGTGGTGGTCAAAGGCTGCCTCGACGGACGCCGGCTGCATGACGTCGCCGACGACACGGTCGAGCCGTTCGTCCATCGCCGGCAGGCGCGCGGGATCGCGCACGAAAGCGGTCACGCCGTGACCCTGGGACAGCGCCAGTCGCACAAGATGCCGGCCGGTCGCGCCGCTGGCGCCGAAGATAAGCAGTCGCATGTCCGACCTCCCCAGTAAGTCCCGGACCGGGACCGCAGTTCAGGCCCATCGCGCAAGGAAGCCCTGTGCCCGGAGCGCGCCGCACGGGCTGGCCGGCCGGCTCAGGTACAGCGGCCGCCCGCCTATCATAGTGCGCTCAGCGCCGTGCGCGGGAGACGCTGCGCGACACCGTGAAAAACGCCGTTTCCCGGGCCTGGCATCGACCTGGCCCGCCGGCACGGCATGCGCTGCCGGGTGCTGCCCGCGGAGCCCGCGATTGCATTGGTCGTGCGCCGCGTGTAGACCTTGCGCAGTCCGGACTGCAGAGGAGAACTGGCATGCAGCGATACACCGGTGGTTGCCTGTGCGGCGACGTGCGAATCGAGGCGAACGGACGTCCATACCGGGTCGGCCTGTGCCACTGCCTCGACTGCCGCAAGCACCACGGCGCCCTGTTCCACGCGTCCGCGATCTTCCCCGGGGACGCCGTGGCGATCCGGGGCGAGACGCGCGACTACGCGGGCCGGTTCTTCTGTCCCCGCTGCGGCTCGTCCGTGTTCGCACGCAGCGGTGACGAAATCGAAGTGAACCTGGGATCCCTCGATGCCCCGGACCAGTTGATGCCGACCTACGAAATCTGGATCGACCGCCGCGAATCCTGGCTGCCGCCGTTTCCGCTCAAGAGGCGCTACGAACGCGATCGCGATGCCAAGACCCGGCAGGAGGAGTAACTATCCCCCGGCAAAGCCGGGGGATAGTTACCCGCGCTCGCGGCGGTAGTGCATGGCGACCGCGCCGCTGCGGAGCGGCTTCGCGGAAACCAGATCGAGCCGTCGCGTACCAGGCAGCCCACTGTCGTACAGGGTCGGGCCGTGCCCGGCGATCCTGGGGTGGACGAGGAACATGTACTCGTCGATCAAATCCAGCCGATCCAGCTCGGTCGCGAGTTTCCCGCTACCAAGGAGCACACCGGCCGGTGTCGCGTCCTTCAGCTTCTGCACCTCCGTGCGAATATCGCCCGTGATGAGGTGCGTATTGTTCCACCGAAAGTCCTTTCGCGTCGACGACAACACGTACTTCGGCTTGGTCTCCAGCTTGACCGCCCACTCGCGGATCGCCGGTGGAGCCTCCACTTCGCCTCGGGCGACTGCCGGCCAGTAGCGCTCCATCATCTCGTAGGTAACGCGGCCCCACAGCATCGCCCCACCTTCGTCCATGAGATGGGTGAAGAAGCCATGAGTCTCGTCGTCGGCGATCCCCTCCCGATGGTCGACGCAACCGTCGAGGGTGACGTTGATGCTGAAAGTCAAAAGTCCCATGACTGCGAATTCCTCGTAGCGGCCAACACCAGGGTTGAGCCGCCGAATGAATGGTCGGGAAAGCTGCGCCTACTTGCCCACGACCCGGTCATATGCCGCCTTGTCAAATTCGCAACCATCCGCCTCGAACGGCAGGCCAGGATCCGCGCTCTTCTTCTTGACGAGTACGCTTTGGCACTCACCAAGAAACGCCTGGGGCCCACGCTCAACATCACCGTCGGCGGCAGAATAGTCGTAGCCATACCTCGCAACGATCGCTGGTGATTCAGCGGAGAGGATTGCGAATGCGCAAAACCCCGAGTCAGGAGTGCTTGCCATATAGCCAAAGACGACGGTGCGTTTGCTCGTCATGCCCCGTGCAATGCACTCGCCCAGGGTTTGCAACTGCCGATCGGAAGCTCCGTAATGATTTGCTCCGCAATCGACATGGTTGTCGCCCGCCAGTTTCTGCGCCCAACCCTGGGCCGGGCAGATGGGCCCAAAACTCTCCCTTGCCGTTCGCGCGCACGAGCCAAGGAAAGCTACGACGATTAGTGCCAAGAGAATCGATCGACTCATGTCTGCGCAACGCCTGAAAGTTGGTTCAGGGTGTCCACTGAAGCGTAGGAACTATCGCGTCGGCTAGGACGAATTATTAGGCGGCACGTTTGCCAGAAACACGGCGTGAATCAATAGCTAAGAAAAGAACAGTAATTACCGTAGGTATGATGAACCCCTTCAGATATGAAAGCGGATGCGTGCCTTCCAGGAAACGGAATGGAAGGTGGAAGAAATACGCCCAATAGTGCGTTGCTACAAGAGTAGCGATGGCAATCCACATGCCATACAGGGCTGGTCGTTTATTCAAGACCACTAGAACCAGGCTGCTGATGATAAAGACACGAAGGATGGATTGTATGTGCCGATATAGATCATAAGTATTGGCATTACCAACATCGTAGATATCTGTACCGGAGCCAAGATACAAGTCGTAGAGAGTGTATGTGTGGTAGAAAATTAGGAGGCCAGCGAGCGCATAAATTATCAGCCGTCCGACAAGGAGTAATCCGTGAGATGCCTGCATGGTCTTTTCCAGTTCTTGCGGTGGTGCCCGCTCTGTTCGGCCTGACACCAGAATTGAGCCGCGTGCGTTAGCACGGCTTGAACATATACTTAGACCTCGCGCGAATTGAGCGCATAGGCTGTGGCGCCAATAACTAGGCAGACGAGGGCGACAACGTCGGCAGCGAAGACGCGCCCGATCTGGGGGTTGTACCCGCCGACAGACCAAGCTAAGTAGAGGAAGGACAGCACGCTTACGAACCCAGCGAGGAAGGCCAGTGGTTGGAGCGAAGGTCGGAAAGCTGCGAACGCGAGAAAGACGCCAAGTAGACCGAAAAGCACTGCGCGATGGCGCATGAGGATCGCGAGGTTCGGCTCGTCGAACGAGATGCCGTAAAGCAACAGGAGCCGGGAGGCTCCGAGGACGCCAGACGCCGGTAGCAGGTGAATGACGGCGGTAACCAGGAGCATTGTGGAAATGAGGTATCGCATCGCTGGTTCCTGCGAGGTCTAACGCCAGAATTGAGCCGCGTGCGTTAGCACGCCGGCTCGAATGAAAAGTTGGGCGCGCCTAGTCCCATGATAGCCACCACCATTTGAAGCCTGGCTTTGGCACCGGGACAATTGATGATTCGCCATATGGCCAGCCCTCCCCAGCACCATCTGAAAGAAGTTCCTCAGCCCACCTCTGCACCGCTTCTTCCGGTGCAGACGTAAGAATGTGCGTATTTTCAGAATAAGGCCAACCGCCCTCCCGATTGAAAATGATATCCGAAAGGTCGTAGATGTTCACGAAGACATCTTGGACATCTTCTCTCGCTCGAATAGCCTTAAGCCGTTCGTAAAAAAAAAGAAGTCCGGGATGATCGGCTAAATTCACTGCGATGGAATAGGGGTCCGGATTGCCCTCAAAGAACTCTTCTAGAGTTACTACGGGTGGAGGCTGTTCATGGCGCCAGTCGGGCGTTCTAAATCCCTGCTCGAATATTTTCGTAAGCAACTTTGCACGATTGTCCATAGAGCCCAACGTAGCTGTAGAAAAACCCATCCGCAGCCTATCATTCGCCATGCCCGCAACAAAGCGGAAAATGAGGCGAGGCGACGATGGCGCGATACCGGCACTACGACCCCCAGCAGACCAAGATGATCGCGGTGTCTTACGGTCGTCAATTGCTGCCCGGAACCTTCGAGCACGCGCTGAGCTACCTGATCGATAACGAGATCGACCTCGGGCGTTTTGCTGCACGATTCAAGAACGATGAGACCGGCGCACCGGCTTACGATCCGGCGGTGTTGCTCAAGGTGGTGTTGTTCGCCTATTCGCGCGGCATCACCTCCTCGCGCACGATGGCGCGCGCGTGCGTTGAGAATGTGATCTTCATTGCCCTGGCGTGTGACCAGCAGCCGCACTTCAGCACGCTGGCGCACTTCGTGGCGACCTTGGGCAAGGAAGTCGAGGCGGTGTTTCGCGACGTGCTGATGGTCTGCAACGCGCAAGGCTTGATCGGCAAGAATCTGTTCGCCATCGATGGCTGCAAACTGCCCTCGAACGCCTCCAAGGAATGGAGCGGCACGCGAGCCGACTTCGAGCGCAAAGCGGCAAAGATGGAGCGTGCCATCGGCCATCTGATCAAGACGCACGCCGAGCAGGATGCCCGCGAGGCGCTCGATCCCAACCAGGACCACCAGCGCGAACACGAAGAACGCACCCTCGCCACCTTGCGCAGGAATGCCGGCAAGCTGCGCTCGGCGCTGGCCGCCACGAGCGAGCGTATCGGCGCCCAGGGCAAGCCGATCAAGCGCAACCTGACCGATGCCGAAAGCGCCACGCTCAAAAGTGGTCACGGCGTCGTGCAAGGCTATATCGGTGTCGCCGCAGTCGATGGCGCGCATCAGGTGATCGTCGAAGCGCAAGCGCACGGCACCCCACAGGAACACGACCTGCTCAAGCCGATGATCGATGGTGTACGGGGACACTTCGCGGCCATCGGGGAAGACGGCGGCGCCGATGACGCGGCCTACCTGGCGGACGCCGGTTACCACAGCGAACGCGGCCTGAAAGCGTTGGCCGAGGACAGCATCGACGGCTATGTCGCGGATGGGAACATGCGCAAGCGCGACCCGCGTTACGCCGAGGTCCGAACGCACAAACGGCCGAGCCAGGCGAAGACCTTCCTGCCCAGGGACTTCACCTTCGATGGAAAGAACGGCACCTGCGTATGTCCGGCCGGAAAGACACTCAAGCTCAACAGCACCAACGCGATCATCAACGGGCGCAAGGCCACCGTGTTCAAAGGCACCGCCGCCACCTGTGCGGCCTGCCCGCTACGCAGCCAGTGCCTGCGCAAGCCCGAGATCACCGCAGTACGACAAGTGGCCTTCTTCGAAGGTGCCGTTCAAAGCAAGCAACCCAACCCGCACTGCCGCGCCATGCGCGAGAAGATCGACAGCGACAAGGGGCGTGCGATCTACGCCCATCGCATGGGATTGATCGAGCCGGTGTTCGGCCACACCCAGCAACGCGGCCTGCGCCGATTCACGCTGCGAGGCCAGGCCAAAGTGGACACGCAATGGAAGCTGTTCTGCATCGTCCACAACGTGGCGAAACTGCAGGTCTACGGAAAGATCGCCGCGTAAGCGGAATCGCGCCCGAAAAACATGCCACAAACGGGGATATCGGCAGTGAAAATCCCTACAACCGTGCTCGATCGATAGAGTGATCGGCCGACGATCGCGAAGTGATGGGAGACACCAAAAAACAAAATCCGCCAGCGCGGCGGATTGTGATGATCGAAAAGGGGTTTTTCTACAGCTTCAACACCAGAATTAAGCCGCCGCGTCAGCGGTCGGCTTGATTGACTAGTTAGCCCAAGGTTACGCCGAAGCGTTGCACTTTGGAAGCACCGATAACGTTGCGTTGGAGCTTGAGCGCTGGCCAAGCCGAATGCCGCGAACGCTGCGAACTCGGCTATGAAGCGACCAACGCTGCGACGAACCTTGAAGCAGGCGAAGCACGATTGCGCTGCTGATGACCTCGCCGCTGATGCCAGCAACCTTGACGCCACAGCGGCTGGACAAGCGAAGCGCTGAAGCCCGCGCCGACTGAACTCGAACTAGCCATGCGGGCTAACACCGGAAATAAGCCGCCGCGTTAGCGGTCGGCTTGATTGACTAGTTAGATGCCTGTCTATGCGGATTTGCGTTGCGACATCACGAATGACTTCGAAAACCGACTTTGCCTCGGCAACTAGATCGCAGCAAGGAGCGACATGCGCCCCCATGCCGGGCCACGCGGCGAATCCACCGTTCGTTGAACCGCTACCGAACGAAATGGTGCCTCCCCGCGATATCGTTCTTCAAGCGAAATTTCCGCGAGGGTTCGAAGATCGAGTGACTTAATCTTGCGATTGAATAGACCCGAAATGATTAGAATGCGATCAGTTGTGACAGCATAGAAGGTACGCGAGCGCTGCACGGCGTCGGTTATGATCGACCGACGACAAAGTAAATTCCGACAAGCACGAACGGAACGCCCAAAGCGTAAAGATGATGGGCGCATTGGGTGCATTGATAACATTGATTTCCCAGAAAATTGCGAATCCGCACCAGAGCAAGCTGAATGGAATTAGGAATGCATCCGTGCCACGGACGACAAGTCCCTGGCGGGGTTGACCAGACCAATTGATCTGCTCTTCTGCAGATAGTTCGCGGCCAATTTCTTCGGGTATCGCGGGCATAGGTATGTGCTTGTATCCAACACCGGAGCTAAGCCGCGGCGTCGGCGGCGGGTTGACGACTAGTTAGAGCGACGCTACTGCGATAGCGGTGCACTTTGGGAGCGACAGGCAATAGGCGCTTGAGCGCACCGGAGCGAGGGCAGCGCGACCGCTGCTTTGGCAACGACCAGCGCCGCGAGACCACATGGTGCGAAGCGCGACGGCGGCGAACCACAGCCGATGGGCCGTGGCTCCGGGAGCGACCGCGCCGGCGATCAGGACGTCGATCAAGCAGCGAGGCGCGACTGCGCTGCTGATGCCCGCAATCCGTTGCCACGGACGCATGCGGCCGAAAGCTGAACCGCGTGGAGCCTGCAGCAAAGCCCATACCAAAGACCTGAAAGCTATAGCCGGGCTAACACCGAAGTTAACGCGCCGCACATGGACGCACGATTTTGGCGGCAACACACAGCGGTCGCGTTGAACGCCCAGTTAGGCGGAACCTACACCGAAGTGAGGCACTGTGGAAGCCTTGCACCTTGTAGTTGTGACGATGCGTGGGCGAGCCGATGCCGGCACGCTGCGATAGACGGCTTTGAATGGGGATGGCGCGCGACGAGCGCGACTGTTGCGAAGAACGAGCGCGCCGCTGATGCCCCTGGGCTGGCCCACGGCCTGTGAACGAAGCGCCATGCGAAACCTGGCGCCGAACGACCTTTGACCCAAATGTATTGACCGGCCTAACACCGGAAATAAGCCGCCGCGTCAGCGGTCGGCTTGATTGAAAAGTTAGAAGCCTACGCCAGAATGCCGACAAATTGTTGCACGATACGAGCGCATGCTTGCGGTGCGACCTGAAATAGAAAGTGTGGCCCTGTGACCTCAGACACTATTGCTGAAGAAAGGGTTTGCTGCACATGTCGTGCAACTGATGATGGAATGAGCCGATCGTTTGATGCCCGAATATAAAGGGTTGGAACTCGGACTGATGCGAGGCGAGCCGTGAAGTTGACCCGTAGCGCAGCTGCTGCGCGGGCTCGCAAAACCGCCGGCGTGACGTGAGAAATAGCCGATTGAAGAGCCTTTTGCAGCCGGGGAGTTGACCAGCGCCCCAGAAGTAGCCACGAAAGCAAAAGTGTAGGAACCACACTGACTGGTGCGAACTTGGTGAGTTGAGCAAACGCCCGCAAGTGTGGCAAAGGATTGCGAGCGAAAGATGCGCAAAGAACCAAGCCCAATAGCCCAGGCGGGCTACTCGCGGCAATGGATATTGCGATGGGGCCGGAAAAGGACTCGCCGATTAGAACAAAAGAGCGTTCGGTGGGAAGTGCGGCGCGCGCAATCGACTCTAAGTCTTGATACCCAAGCGGGCGATTGGTCGGGTAGGTGACGACAGTAACCGAAAATTTGGTGCCTAGCGCGTTGATGAACTCGGCGAGTAGTGCGCCGGTTCCGTCCATGCCAGGAAGTATAACGATTGCGACCATGACGCCCTTGGGTTCTAACACCGGAAATAAGCCGCCGCGTTAGCGGTCGGCTTGATTGACTAGTTGTGCCGAAGTTACACCGAAGCGATGCACTGTGGAAGCCTGTAACCGTTGCGTTGTGACGATGACCTGGCGAGCCGGATGCGCAGGCTGCGAAAGACGGCTTTGAATGCGCGCTGCGCGCTTTGACCTACACCATTGCGAGATGCGACCTCGCCGCTGATGCCAGCAACCTTGCCCACAGCGCATGGGCAAGGCGAATTGCGTGAGCCCGCGCCAAGCCAAACTCGACCTAGAACCTGTGGGGCGCGAACACGAGTTAAGCCGCGCC